>NZ_JARVHO010000001.1:4597500-4810000 GCF_040459735.1 Bacillus cereus group sp. RP32
ACCTACGTATTACCGCGGCTGCTGGCACGTAGTTAGCCGTGGCTTTCTGGTTAGGTACCGTCAAGGTGCCAGCTTATTCAACTAGCACTTGTTCTTCCCTAACAACAGAGTTTTACGACCCGAAAGCCTTCATCACTCACGCGGCGTTGCTCCGTCAGACTTTCGTCCATTGCGGAAGATTCCCTACTGCTGCCTCCCGTAGGAGTCTGGGCCGTGTCTCAGTCCCAGTGTGGCCGATCACCCTCTCAGGTCGGCTACGCATCGTTGCCTTGGTGAGCCGTTACCTCACCAACTAGCTAATGCGACGCGGGTCCATCCATAAGTGACAGCCGAAGCCGCCTTTCAATTTCGAACCATGCAGTTCAAAATATTATCCGGTATTAGCCCCGGTTTCCCGGAGTTATCCCAGTCTTATGGGCAGGTTACCCACGTGTTACTCACCCGTCCGCCGCTAACTTCTTGAGAGCAAGCTCTCAATCCATTCGCTCGACTTGCATGTATTAGGCACGCCGCCAGCGTTCATCCTGAGCCAGGATCAAACTCTCCAATAAAGTTAGTTTGTCTAGCATCTAAAAATAAAAATTGACGTTTCACGTTGTTTGTTTCGTTCAGTTTTCAAAGAACTTGTCTGCCGCTTCAGAAGCGACTTCATCATATTAACATCTTCATTTTTCGATGTCAACTACGTTTTAAAATTTCTTTTTTGTCGTTTTCTGCGTTTCCGCGT
This sequence comes from Bacillus cereus group sp. RP32, assembly GCF_040459735.1. NCBI lineage: Bacteria > Bacillati > Bacillota > Bacilli > Caryophanales > Bacillaceae > Bacillus > Bacillus cereus group sp. RP32. Next base: position 4,598,228 of record NZ_JARVHO010000001.1, read on the forward strand.
CAGCGACGTTTATTAATATACCATCATGTTTTTTAAATAACAAGTGTTTTTTAAAAAAAACACAAAAAAATATCCATCCTACTTTCTTCTATATAGAGACACCTCCTCCCATCTATGGAAAACAGCTATTTAAATTGTATACCAATACACTCTAGTTAACCAAACTGTATTTCATAACCCCTTCCTAGATTTTCATTCTCTTCTATATTAAAGCCCTGATCATTTACTCCTCTATAGACTAACAATATAAAAAACAAATCAATCCAAACTAAAAAAATAGATTCACCACTTCCTACATAAAGCAAACATGCCGATTTTTAGTTTTGTTCCTCCACACAAACTATTAATTGAACGAATCGGTTGTTTACAGACAGCTCGATTAGGTAATAGTCTTATCGCTCGGCGAATAGCGGAATAAATAACGAAATTCCAACAAAAACATTAACTTAAGATTATTGTTAGATTTTTTTACATTTAATTAATGAAAAATATCCATTTTTTGTTATATAGTAAGAAAGGACGTACTCAACTATAAATAAACCAATGGAGGAATTACTTTATGGATAGGTTAACAAAGTTTTCATTAAAAAACCGCGCCGCTGTTATCATCATGGTTTTTCTCATTTCCGTACTTGGCGTTTATTCCGGATCTAAATTACCTATGGAATTTTTACCAAGCATCGATAATCCAGCAGTCACTGTCACAACCTTATCTCAAGGACTCGACGCTGAAGCGATGACAAAAGAAGTAACTGATCCCCTCGAAAAACAATTTCGCAATTTAGAACACATCGACAGCATCACCTCTTCTACGCACGAGGGGTTATCACGTATCGATATCGCGTATACATCCAAAGCAAACATGAAAGACGCAGCACGCGAAGTTGAAAAGGCCATTAACACAATTAAATTACCTAAAGATGCAACTAAACCCATAGTTAGCCAATTAAATACTTCTATGATTCCACTCGCTCAAATTGCTATCCAGAAGCAAAACGGATTTTCAAAAGCAGATGAAAAACAAATCGAAAAAGAAATCGTACCACAACTCGAAAGCATTGATGGTGTTGCCAACGTTATGTTTTTCGGAAAATCAGCCTCTGAATTATCTATCATACTAGACCCAAACCAATTAAAAGATAAAAACGTAACAACAGAACAAATATTAAAAGTTTTACAAGGAAAAGAAACTTCTACTCCAGCTGGAGCAATTACCGTTAATAAAGAAGAATATAACCTTCGTGTCATTGGGGATATAAAAAATGTAGATGATATTAAAAACATAACCGTTGCACCTCAAGTAAAATTGCAAGATGTTGCTCAAATCGAACTTAAACAACACTACGATACAATCTCGCATATAAACGGAGAAGAAGGAACCGGATTAATCATCATGAAAGAGCCAAGTAAAAATGCAGTTGCAATCGGAAAGGAAATCGATAAGAAAATTAAAGATATAAGTAAACAATATAAAGATCAGTTTTCTATTAAACTTTTAGCCTCAACTCATGAGCAAGTTGAAAATGCTGTTACTAGTATGGGCAAAGAAGTAATTCTCGGAGCAATTGCTGCAACTCTAATTATCTTAATCTTTTTGCGTAACTTCCGAACGACACTCATCGCCGTTGTCAGTATTCCATTATCTATTTTATTAACACTCTTTTTACTACACCAATCTAACATCACACTTAACACCTTAACGCTCGGTGGTTTAGCAGTTGCAGTTGGACGTCTCGTTGATGATAGTATCGTTGTCATAGAGAATATTTTCCGTCGTTTACAAAAAGAATCTTTCTCTAAAGATATTATTCTCGATGCAACGAAAGAGGTCGCCGTCGCAATTACTTCTTCTACTTTAACAACAGTCGCTGTTTTCTTACCTATCGGCCTCGTATCAGGAGTAATCGGAAAATTAATGTTACCTATGGTATTAGCAGTTGTATATTCTATACTATCATCCTTAATCGTTGCACTAACAGTTGTTCCACTTATGGCTTTTTTACTACTCAAAAAAACAAAGCACAAAAAGCCAAGTTCTTCACCACGATATGTCGCTACATTAAAGTGGGCTCTTTCGCATAAATTCATTATTCTACTTACTGCTTTTTTATTATTCGCAGGATCGATTGCAGCCTATGTATTACTACCGAAAGCGAACATAAAATCTGAAGACGACACAATGTTATCTATTAATATGACTTTCCCAGCTGATTACGCTCCTGAAACACAAAAACAAAAAGCCTTCGATTTCGAAAAGAAATTACTTTCTAATTCGGATGTAACAGATGTTATTTTACGAATGGGATCTAGCGCAGAAGATGCACAATGGGGGCAAACGACAAAAAATAATCTTGCCAGTATATTTGTAGTCTTCAAGAAAGGCTCTAATATTGATCAATATATTAAAGAGTTAAAGAAAGAACATAAAGCTTTTGAGCCTGCTGAACTAGATTATATAAAAACGAGTTATTCAAGCTCTGGTGGTGGCAACAATTTGCAATTTAACGTAACAACAACTAACGAAACGAATTTAAAAGAGGCTGCTACTATCGTCGAAACAAAACTAAAAGATATGGCTGCTCTCTCTAAAGTAAAAACAAATTTAGAAGACTCTAAGAAAGAATGGCAAATCCATGTTGATCAAACAAAGGCCGAACAACTAGGCTTAACACCAGAATTAGCAGCACAACAAGTAGCATTCCTTATGAAGAAATCACCTATTGGTGAAATTTCAATCAATAATGAAAAAACAACTATTATAATAGAACACAAAAAAGAAAACATCACTAAACAAGAAGACATTTTAAACACAAACATACTATCACCTATCAATGGACCAATTCCTTTAAAAGACATTGCAACTATTTCAGAAAAGAAACTTCAAACAGAAGTCTTCCATAAAGACGGAAAAGAAACGATTCAAATTACTGCCGAGGCCTCAAATGAAGATTTAAGTAAAGTAAGCGCAGAAGTAAACGAAACGATAGCTAACTTAGACTTACCTAGCGGCGCAAAAGTAACTATTGCAGGTGCAACTGAATCTATGCAAGAGAACTTCACAGATTTATTCAAAATTATGGGGATTGCAATCGGGATTGTATATTTAATTATGGTTATCACCTTCGGACAGGCGCGCGCTCCTTTTGCAATTTTGTTCTCCTTGCCATTAGCTGCTGTTGGCGGTATTTTAGGATTAATCATTTCAGGAACACCCGTTGATGTAAATTCCTTGATCGGCGCATTAATGTTAATCGGGATTGTCGTTACAAACGCTATTGTATTAATAGAAAGAGTGCAACAAAATCGGGAACACGGAATGGAAACAAGAGATGCCTTACTAGAAGCGGGATCCACTAGATTACGTCCAATCATTATGACAGCTATAACAACAATCGTCGCTATGCTCCCTCTCCTATTTGGTCAATCGCAAGCAGGAAGCATGGTATCAAAAAGTCTTGCCGTCGTTGTCATCGGTGGTTTAGCAGTCTCAACCGTTCTTACATTAGTAGTCGTTCCAGTTATGTATGAACTATTAGATAAAATCGGGAGAAAAAGACGCTCTCGTAGAAAAATAAGCACTTCCACAGAAACACCTGATATTTAAAAGAAAAGCGTTATCTTCATGAATGAAGATAACGCTTTTCTCTACCTACTCATATAATCCATCATTTTTTGAGCATATGGCTCTAGAGGTTTATCAGAATCTACAATAAGATATTCAGTATTCGAAGGTCTCTTACTACCATGTAACCACTTTTTAAAAGCTACTTCCGAATCCACTTTTCCAATCTGACTGGCCATACGTTTACGTGTTTGCAGCCTATGATTAATCTCTTCCATATCATTAAGGTAACATTCGATATATTTATATTTTACACCATGTTTATTAGACAATTTTATTCCTTTTTCAACCATCCCTTCATATAGACACGGACTATCCAATATAACACTATGCCCTTGTCCTAAATAAGAATCAATCAATGCCCATTCAATATCGTATGATACTCCTCCAACAATTGTCGATTCAACCCCTTTCATTTCTAATGATTGTAACAATGCCGATTTCAAAACGTCATGATCTACAATTACAGCACCTGTTAACTTCGCTATATACTTAGAAACTGTCGATTTTCCCGATCCAGGAAAACCTGACATTTGTAGAAAAAACAAATTAACTTCTCCTCTCATCTGTACCTATTCATCTATATAATCAATTACAAATTCAACAATCATTACATCCATTCCTTCTATATTAAAATACAAAAAGAACTCTCTACTTATAAGTAGAGAGTTCTTTTTGTATTTTATGCTGCTTTTACCTTCTTCGTCGTTTTACTTTTTCTTTTCGTTCCTGTAAAACGCTTATGCAATATAGATGCTACCAAGCGCGAAATAACATTGAATAGTAATACCATAATAATTAATACAGCTGCAGATTTTGTCGCAATCAACTTTGCATCCGGAATAACTCCTTCAGAATTTAACTTCCAAATGTGAACCGCTAACGTTTCAGCTGGTCTAAATGGATTTAAAGGATGGGCAGGACTTGAGAAGTCCGCTGCTGAATTTAAAATCGGGGATGTTAAACCCGCTGTGTAAATTAACGCTGCCGCTTCACCAAATATACGACCTGCCGCTAAAATAATACCTGTAATAATTTGCGGTAATGACGACGGAATAATGATACGAGCAATTGTTTGCCATTTCGTTGCACCTAATCCAAGACTTGCCTCTTTTACATTATGAGGCACTTCTGAAATCGCATTTTCACAAACACGTGTTAAACCTGGTAAGTTTAAAATAGTTAAAGCAAGAGCACCGCCCATTACTGTGTATCCCCAACCTGTCATGGTAACGAACACTAACAAACCGAATAAACCAACAACAATCGAAGGTAACGACGCCATCGTCTCAATACATAAACGAACAAAATTTAAAAAGCGCCCTTGTTTTGCGTACTCTGCTAAATATATTCCAGCACCTAACCCAAGAGGAATAGATATAACAAGCGTTATAACAAGCATGTAGAAGGAATTGAATAACTGTGGACCAATCCCACCACCAGCTCTTGTATTACTTGGTTCTCCAAACAAGAAATCAGGATCCCAAAATCCCCATCCCTTTTGCAGAATTTCAAACACTAAGAATACTAGCAGAGCTACAACTAAAGCTGCAACTGCATAAAAGATACCTGTCCAAATTTTATTTACCGTTCTTGCATTCATTATTATCGCTCACCTCTTTGCCCAATCGCTCGAATTACTAAAATAAACAGGAATGAAATAACAAGTAAAATCATCGCTAAAGTCCATAGCGCATTATTCCAAGCAGTTCCGTTTAATGTATTTGTCATGTCCATTGTCAAAATACCAGTTAACGTCGCTGTCGGGCTATATATTCCTTCTGGTAATTTAATTGTGTTCCCGATTACCATTTGAACCGCTAATGCTTCACCAAAAGCACGCGCTAAACCTAAAACAACACCTGTTAAAATCCCTTTTTTCGCAGCAGGAACAATCACTCGGCTAACCGCTTGCCATTTCGTTGATCCTAGACCATAAGAAGCTTCTAAATAATCAAATGGAACAGAGCGTATTGCATCAGAAGCGATACTAGCAATAGTAGGTAAAATCATAATACTTAATACAACAATACCCGCAATTAGACTAAATCCCACTCCCCCGAACGAATCACGTAATAGTGGCACTAAAATCGTAACCCCTAATAATCCGTATACAACCGAAGGAATACCAACTAATAATTCTAAAACGGGCTTCAATACTTTATTTCCAAACTTTGGCGAAATTAAATTCATGAATATAGCAAGAGCTATAGCAATTGGCGCACTAATAATAACCGCACCTAACGAAACCACCGTTGAACCTACAATAAAAATCAAAGCCCCGAAGGTTCCTTCGTCAGCATTTGGATTCCATTTTGTCGATGTTAACATCTCAGTAAATGAGATACCACTTTGTGTAAAAGATTGAATACCTTTACCGCAAATAAACGCAATAATAGCTAATGTAATTAAAACAATAAAAATACCACAAAACGTAACAAGCGATCTTCCTATATATTCACTTTTTACGTAATTAATTTGTTTTTTCCCCTTCATCACAGGTCAGACCCCACTTCATAGATTGAAATGAACAGGACTGGCCTTGCAGCCAGCCCCATAAAAATTTATTACTTATTTAATTTAGACATTGGGATGTAACCCATATCTTCTACTTGCTTTTCAAAGTCTTTGCCTTTTACATAATCAATGTAAGCTTTCGTTGCTTCTTTCGCTTCACCTTTTGTTACCATGTACTCGTAAGACCAGAATGGATATTTACCAGACGAAATGTTTTCAACTTTTGGTTCAGAACCATCAATTTTCACTGTTTGTAGCGCACCTTTTTTATCGCCAACCATGTAAGACATTGCTAAATAACTTACTGAACCTGGAGTAGAATTGATCGCTTGCTCTACTGCACCGTTAGAATCTTGTGTTGTACCAGTTCCATCATTAATTTTCGCTTCTTTCATAACTGTCTTTTCAAATGTAGCACGTGTACCAGATGAAGCTGGACGGTTAATTACGTTGATTTTTTCATCTTTCCCGCCTACCTCTTTCCAGTTTGTTACTTTCCCAGTGAAGATATCTTGTACTTGTTGCACTGTTAAGTTATCAACTTTTACATCTTTATTTACGACAAGCGCGAATGCAATACCCGCAACCTTGTTATCTACTAATTCTTTCGCTTTTTCAGCATCTTTTATTTTATCTCCCGACGGAACATCTGAATTACCAATTTGTACTGCACCCGATGCTACTTGGTTAATTCCAGTTCCACTACCGCCACCTTGCACTTGAATAGAAACTTTTGAATTTTTCTCCATGAATTTCTTTCCAGCTTCCTCCGCAAGAGGTAGAAGAGCTGTAGAACCAGCTGCTGCAATCGTACCTGATAATTCTTGTTTTGTATTATCGCTTCCTTTAGCAGGTTCTTTACTAGCTGTATCATCTGCTTTCCCACATCCAACTAACGCTCCTGCCATCACTAAAGCCGCTAAAGAAAATTTAATACCTTTTTTCATAACCATGTCTTGTACCCCCATTTGGATTATCACTTTTCGAATTCATTTTCTTTCGAACACAAATTCATTGTAGGACAACAATATTATGTGAGTGTTAAGCAATTTTTAATTTTAAGTAAATGACGATAATAACCCTTAAAAGCTAGGAATCCCAACATTTATAGTTAAAGAACCCAACAAAATCCACACTAATTAAGCAGTAATGTAAATTTATTCTTAAAAATGTAAATTCAATGTAAATGTTTTTCGCTCTTTTCCCCTTTTAATTAAAAATACATTTACAAATACATTGTATCTTTTAACTTTTACACTCTTACTTTATTTACATTCAACAGAATTTCAGTAATATTTTTTAGTACAACTAAATAAATTGGAACAATTCTAAAAATAAATGAATATTTTTAAAGTACCAATTGACAGCATCATCCAATGTAGTCTACTATATTATTAACAAAAAGTTTACCTAAGGAAACTTTTTAAACTTAAACAAACAATATAGAGATGAGGTAACTTTTATGGTATCGGCTAATACAAAACCACTTTCCAAGTTTAAGACAGGAGAGTTTGTACAAATTGAGAAGATACAATTAGAAGGAACTATGAAACGACGTTTATTAGACTTAGGATTTATCCCTGGGGCAACAATTAAAGTATTACAGCGCAGTCCGCTTGGAGATCCGGTCGCTTATCAAGTAAGCAATACAACTATCGCACTACGTAAGGAAGAAAGTTCCCTTATTTTCGGGGTATTAATAGGAGATGATTTCAGATGAGCAAACATCGTATTGCTTTAGCTGGCAACCCGAACACCGGGAAAAGTACATTATTTAACACTTTAACAGGCTTAAAGCAACACACTGGAAACTGGACGGGAAAAACTGTTTTAAAAGCTGAAGGGGAATATGAACATAACGGAAGTAAATATACATTAATAGATTTACCTGGAACTTACTCACTATATTCAAATTCTGCGGATGAAGAAGTAGCAAGAGATTATATTATATTTGAAAAACCAGAAGTAACTGTAGTTGTTATAGATGCAACTGCAATGGAAAGAAATTTAAATTTAGCCCTCCAAGTGATGGAAATGACAAGCAATGTAGTCATTTGTATTAATTTAATTGATGAAGCGGAGAAAAAAGGCATCGTTATTGATGAAAAGAAATTAGCAAAATCACTCGGTGTACCTGTAGTTAAGATTTCTGCTCGTAACCGAGTAGGTATTGGGCATTTGCTAAGTGTTATCGCTAAAGTAGCAAATAAAAAATTAATTCCAACACCAATTAAAATTTCTTACAGTGAAAAAATCGAAAATATGATTCAGGAATTAGAACCACAAATTTATAAAGTGTTCGGTGATACGTATCCAGCACGTTGGATTGCGTTACGTATATTAGATGGAGATAAAAACTTCTTAACTACACTTCAAAAACACCATAATGAACCACTTGTAAGGGAGGTCGTAATGAATGGAATCTCACTCAGCCAGTAAGGCTCTTCCATTAGACTATATTATTCAACATGCACAAGCACTCTCAAAAGAAGATATACGAGATGATATTGTCGGAGATATTTATCGAACATCTGCAAGCATATGTAAAGAGTCTGTTCAATATACAAATACTGATAAACTGTATCGTTCTGAAAAACTAGATAAAATTTTCACATCTCCAATCTGGGGATTTCCAATTATGCTCGGTATTTTATCTATTATTTTTTATCTTACAATTGCAGGTGCTAACGTACCATCTGATATGATTGCTGAGTTTTTCGGATGGGCCGAAGGATATTTAACATCTTGGTTCCAGGCAGCACATGCACCTGAATGGTTACATGGCATTTTAATACTTGGTTTATTCCGTGGTATCGGTGCTGTTATTAGCGTTATGTTACCACCTATGGCAATCTTTTTCCCTATGTTCGCACTATTAGAAAACTACGGATATTTACCACGTGTCGCTTTTAATATGGATCGCTTATTCAAACGCTCTGGTGCACATGGCAAACAATCTTTAACAATGGCAATGGGCTTTGGTTGTAATGCAGCCGCTATTATGTCAACGCGTATTATTGAATCACCACGTGAACGTATGCTTGCAATCTTAACAAACAACTTCGTTCCTTGTAACGGTCGCTGGCCTATGTTAATTTTAATGGCTTCATTATTTATGGCTGCTGGTTATACAGGTAGTATGCAAACATTAGTTACTGCTGGCGTTGTAGTTGGAATGGTTGTAATTGGTGTTATTATGACATTAACTGTTTCTTGGGTACTATCAAAAACAGCTTTAAAAGGTGTGCCAACTCACTACACTCTTGAGTTACCACCGTACCGTAAGCCAAAAGTTTGGAATACAATTGTACGTGCAACACTCGATAAATCAATTTATGTTTTAAAACGAGCTATCGTTGTAGCTGCCCCTGCGGCTGCATTAACTTGGTTACTAGCTAATATTTTCATCGGTGACACAAGCTTACTTATGTATTTTGTAAACTTCCTAGATCCGTTCGCTAAAATGTTAGGACTTGATGGATTTATTCTAGCTGCATTCATTCTTGGACTACCAGCGAATGAAATTGTTATCCCTATTTTATTAATGTCTTATTTATCAACTGGAGCTTTAACTGAAATAGACGATTTTAATCAAATTAAAAATCTATTCTTAGAAAATGGTTGGACTTGGTTAACAGCGTTAAACACAATGTTGTTCTCACTTCTTCATTTCCCATGTGGAACAACACTGGTTAACATATATAAAGAAACAAAAAGTGCAAAATGGACATTCTTATCGTTTGCAATCCCTACCGTTATCGCCATTGTTGTGACATTCCTCTCTACACAATTGGTACATTGGTTAGGGCTTTTATAAGCAAAGCATACATAGAAGGTATCCCCCTTCACATTTGCTTTGCGCGAAAGAAACCTGAAAATCATTCAGGTTTCTTTTTTTGTGCATCAGTATTCCAAGGCTGTGCTCCATACGTTGTGAGTTTCTTATGAATAAAGTATATGGCTCCCGGAAGAACTGCCATTAATATCGTGCAACTAATCCCTAATCCAGTAAACAACTCATATCACCTTATTTCACTTTCTTCGGTAAAGCTGAACCTGAATGTTCAATTGTCGGATCAACATGAACATTAATTTCAGCATTACTAAAATAATTCTGACCTTGATCCCAATTCTTACTAACTTTTTTCCACTCTTTATAATTATGCCTCTTATATACCTCTCCTAATTCCAATACATCTACCTTATATTTTTTTTGAACAAGTTGTATAGACTTTTCAATACGCTTCGTCATTTCCTTTGAAATCTCTTTCTTTAAAAGCTTTTCACTCATCACTTGTTTCGGTTCATTAAAATGCAACTCAGCTAATATGCCTTCTGTGGACAAATGAATATCAAACTTCGGTTTTGTAGCATTTTCAGTAGACACCTGGATCTTTCGGCGCAACTTATGAATTTCATATGTAATAAGCTGATTCTTTTTACGAACAGTAAAGAAACCTCCAATTTTTTTACCTATTATATAGTTCATTCCTAATGTTTGTTCTCCACTCAAAATTCCAACGCACTTATTATCCTTTCCACGAACCAATGCCGCCCCTTCCATTTGTACCCCTTGTTTTGTTAGCCCTAAAAGAGGTAATGCAAAACTTCGATTTGCAATCATTTTCCCCTGCACTTCACCAATTCTCGCCGCCTCAATCATTTGAGCGTTTTTCGGAGGATGTTCAGCTAACATATCAATATACTGCGCCGGTAAATTTTCAGGTTTTGCACTCTGTTTTAAAATAGATTCTGCATTTTTCTTTGAAACAAACAAACGAATATTTCTTCTCATTTCATGATCACGAATATATACATCTAACGTATTTTGCAAAACATACGGATTCGCCAGTAATTCTTCCGAAAAAATAATCACTTGTATATGTGGAAAAAATAATGTTCGACTAATTTTTTTAGCAATAATTCGGATTTGCTCAAAGACACTATCTGCTTTTGCACTCACATTAATATAATTTTCACTACCTTCATCGCCCTGTCCACCTTGTTGTGCTAACTTACTGGGAAGTACCATCTGATACGTCCCTTTCATAATCGGATTTGATTTCTTTTTTTTCACAATATCGTAAGCTGCGCCTACTACAAATCCTCTTTCTTCTATTTCTTCTAGTTCAGAGCACCCACTTATAGATCCAGCTAAAACCATAACCATTATAATTTTAAGAAGGTGTTTCATTTCTACCATTCCTTCTTTTTATTTTATATACAATCAAAACTAACAAAGGAGCTAATACGACAAACCCCATATCTATCCACGCTAAATACGTTCCGTAACTTGATAACGTATCTAAATTACCAGGGAGCATATTCACCATAAAAATAATAGGAGCACTTACGAAAATAAAAATATATTTCTTCACTTTCGGAAACATAGCACAAAACAATAAAGATGCGACGTCATAATACATTGCTGTCGTGTTATAAATAGTAATAATCCAAGTCGTAAAAAAAATCGCATCAAATCTTTCTAAAAATCCCCCACCAATTTCAATTTCTTTCCCTAATTCAATCGTTGGATATGTCAATCCACGAGTTGTCATATACGTAAAAACACTAATACAAGTTACATAAATTAAAATGTATGAGAGCACATTTACTATCACGGCTTTTGCAACTGCCATTGGTGCCTTTTTCGCTGTCTTATCATTCAACAACACAGCATAAAACAGAGCTACCTCAAATCCAATAAATGTGAATATAGAATTTTTAACCCCAACAGCGTATTGACTTACTTCCGTTTGAAAAGCTGGAAATAAATTGTTTATTTCCATTAAATTTATATTTAATAAAGAAAGAAGCATTATCGCAATTAAAACAATAGGTAAGAACATAACATTTAATCGTAATAAAGCTGCTCTCGATCCTGCTATTCCATAAATAACAACTAATAAGAAGAAGAAAGATAGCAGCTGGACCGGCGTATCACTAAATAAATACGTTTGCGAAATAATTGCAATCATTCGCGATTCATATGCGGTCAAAGCAGCAAACGTCAATACTAAAATGCTACTAATTGTGTATGCAACAGGCTTCGTCAAATGCGTACTTGTATATTGAACAAAGTTTTGTTTCGGAAATAAAATAGCCACCCTCGTTACAAACCAGCCTAAAACTGCACATATCAATCCACCCAAAAGCAAAATAATCCAACCATCTGAAAATAAAGTTTGGTTGGCAATATCCCTCGGCATAGATAATGCGCCTATACCAATAATGGTCGATGATACCGCAAACCCAATTTCCCGAGATCCAATTTCTTCATCACCATACTCAAATGGTTTCAATTATTCCTCCTCCTTTGGACGTATTGTAGAATCTTTCGTTTGTAAATACTCTGGTCTATCTTTCAACATCGATTTTGGCATGCGAATAGACTCTTCTTTCCAATCTTTATAAAATGCAGGAGCAATTGGAGTTGTATACGGTACACCAACACTTGTTAAATTTGTAATATGAACAGCAAGCGCAATAAGAGCTAGAATGATTCCATACAATCCAAAAGTAGTCGCCGCTAAAACAAAGACAAAAAGTAAAATCCGAAACGTAATCGTAATACTATATACAGGCAGTGAAAATGTGGCAATTGCAGTAACTGCAATAATAATTACTAAAAATGGATTTACAATCCCTGCGTTCACCGCAGCTTCTCCAATTACAAGACCACCTACAATCCCAATTGTTTGCCCCATCGGTTTTGGCAACCTAATTCCCGCTTCTCGTATTAACTCCATCGTTAATGCCATCATTAACGTTTCTATATAGGCGGGAAACGGAACACCTTCCCTTGCCCCAGCAATTGAATAAGCCAGTTTAGAAGGGATAAGTCCTTGGTGATATGATACGAGAGCTACATACATCGCTGGCATTAAAACTGCAACTATGCCAGAACCCATCCGCAAAATTCTTAATAAAGTCCCAATTACCCACCGCTCATAATGATCTTCCACAGATTGAAAAATATCAACAAATACTAGCGGAGCTATAAGGGCAAACGGTGATCCATCCACCAAAATAGCTGCCTTTCCTTTCGCTAATGAGGCCACAATATTATCAGGCCTTTCCGTATTCAAAAACTGCGGAAACGGCGACAAATTATTATCTTGAATTAATTGCTCAATCGTACCCGTCTCAAAAACGACGTCTGTCACTATGGATTGAAGACGCCGATCTAGCTCTTTTACAATGTAAGGATTAATAATGTCTTCTATATATACTAAAGTCACTTCTTTTTGGGATCTCTTCCCCATAATATAAGATTGAAATCTCAGCTTTGGGTCACGTAAACTACGGCGAATTAACATTTTATTCACGTTAACATCTTCATTTAATCCGATCCTCGGTCCACGTATTAAATCTTCTGTTACCGGCGGTTCTAAACTTCTTTTTTCCCAAGCTCTACTATTAATCACAATCGCAGTTTGAACATTATCAATTAATATAACGGTATCTCCCGCTAAAATCGCATTTATAATATCTGGAAACGTTGTCTTTTTACCGACTTCCGCAATAGAAATAAAGCGATCCAATAACGTTTGAACAACATCTACTTCCTTTTGCACTTCTTCATATTGAAGTGTACGAACTACATATTTATAAACATTATCCTTATCTGTTAACCCACATAAAAAAATAACAGCACAGCGTGTAAAACTACCAGCAAGGGCAACTTCCCTAATTGTTAAATCATTAGGCGAACCTAACTCATCCCTAATTTCTTTCATAACTTCAAATAAGTTACCTTTTAACTCTAACAATTCCCCCACCTAACTTCCTTTTCAACAAGTTTTTAGTTAGATTCCGCTAATAGAAGAAAATATATACAAAAAAGAGCTATCTCTTTTCAAAGATAGCTCTAGCACACGGATTACTTTTCTACTATTATATTGTCTGTCTTTATAGACACATTTCTCGTGAACCCGCTAACGATAAACATCACAATCATATTCATTAACAATGCGACTATACCTACATTTAAATCTTTTATATATTGAGGGAAAGCTGGAAACATCGTAGCTATAGTTGAACCAGATAAAGTAATATATGCGACCACTAACAACCCAATCCCCATTCCTGCAATTGCCCCTTGCTTCGTAATAACTTGACGTGGAAACAAACTACATACAAGTGCAGGGAAAAGTTGTGTCACTATACTGTATCCCATTAAAAGAAGAGCCCCTATCGTTTCTCCTCCTTTAAATGTAAACAATACTGCAACAAGTGTTACTACAGGCACAAATAATTTTGCCACTTTAGCAACTTGTCTATCTGAAGCAGATGGGACCATTGTTCGGTAAATGTTTTTTGCTAATAAAGTAGACGCGGCCATAACAAGCATGGAACCCGGAACTAATGCTGTTAATACTCCTGCACTACCAATAATCCCAATAAACCATGGATCAAATGTTTGAAGAGCGAGACGGAATAACGAAAGGTCTACATCCCCTCCCTTTAACCCTGGAACTTGCAGTATAGCAGCAAAACCTGCAAAGAATACGAAAAGCAATACTAAAGAATAAAGAGGCATGATTGCCGCGTTTTTCCTAAATACTTTTTCATTTTTTGCAGAGAAAGCAGAAGCAAATGTATGGGGCCACATATAGAAACCGAGAGCTGTTAATACAATAGTAGAAACAAACCAAGAAATACTCATTCCTTCATCGGGTAAAGATAAAAATCCTGGTTTCGCCGCTTCTACCGCTTCGAACATCGGCTGAAATCCTCCGTAATAATGGTACGGTAAATATATACCTAAAAACATAACGATAAACAGGATCATAATATCCTTCAAAGCGGCTGTCCAAGCAGAACCGTGTATGCCTGAAACCATTACATATATAGTTATGACAATCGCACCAATCCACACTGCAATAACTGGTGATACCCTTCCATAAGATGCTTCCGAAACGATAATACCTAATCCTTTTAACTGTAAAACAAGGTATGGGATAATCGAAATAACCCCAATGACAGAAACGATAATGCCAAGTGTCTGACTCTTATATTTCTTTACAAAAAAATCTGGCTGCGAAACAAGATTGTGCTCTTTCGCATACTTCCAAACTGGCGGCAATAAAAAGTAAGATAAAATATAAGCTAACGCACCATAACCTAAAATATAGAAAGTAGGCGCTCCTTTACTATATGCCCATCCACTTCCGCCTAAAAATGTGAAAGTCGTATAAATTTCACCTGCCATAAGAAGAAAAACAAAAATAGTGCCAAAACCTCTTCCTCCAACTGACCATTGCTCTAAATTCATATCTTTTCCATGTTGTGCCCGAATTCCTAAAAATAGTGCAAGAAACAAAAATAATATAATGATAAGTAATGCGATCATTTTACATCCCCCTTATTAGCAGGATCAAATACGTACACAAGTCCCATACAAAGAGACGTAATGAGCACCGATAATAATACCCAAAACAATAAAAATGGCATCCCTAATACGTAAGGAGTAACTGAATTAGCAAATACAGGTCCAATAACTAAACAAAAAACTGGAATAAGCGCTAATACGTGTATTTTCTTCATCTCATTCTCCTTTACTTATAAAATTCATAATGGATGATACAAAGACTTCCACGCCAATCGGTAATGCATCTTCATCAATCGTAAAACGAGGATGATGGTGAGGATATATAATTCCTTTCTCGTTATTTCCCGCTCCGATAAAAAAGAATGTACCTGGCGCCTTTTGTAAAAACGCTGAAAAATCTTCTCCAGCCATCGTCGGCTGTAAACGAGTAACTTGCTCTCTTCCATAAAGCTGTAATGCTGTTTGCTCAATAATCTCTGTAACCTCATAATCATTTACTACTGGTCGATATCCATATTCATAAGAAAATGTATATTTCGCCCCGTAAGATTTCGTCACATGCTTCACAATCCGTTCAATCCTTTTCTCTGTTTCTTCTCGCAACTCATGTCTTAAACTCCGCACTGTCCCTTCAATCTCTGCTTGTTCTGGAATCACATTATGGGTTGTCCCAGCATGAAATTGTGTAACAGATACTACAAGAGAATCTAACGGATTCGTGAGGCGAGATACAATGTGCTGAAGTTGCGAAACGACTTGTGTACCGATTGCAATACTATCAACCGTTTCATGAGGAATTCCAGCATGTCCACCTTTTCCTTCTATCGTAATTTTAAAAACATCTGGGGCAGCCATTGCAGGACCATAAATTACACCTATTTTACCAACCTCTAACGATGCCCAAAGGTGAGCACCAATAATATAATCCACACATTCCATTACACCCGCTGCAACCATTTCCTCTGCACCACCAGGAAAGTTTTCTTCTGCATGTTGGAAGAGAAAACGAATCTCTCCTTTAATCTTCTCTCTTTCTTCTACTAACTTATGTACGACCCCAAGTAATATCGCTATATGTCCATCATGGCCACATGCATGCATCACACCTGGATATGTAGAAATAAAATCAAACTCATTTTCTTCATGAATAGGAAGCGCGTCCATGTCAGCACGAACTGCGATGATTTTACCAGGTTGCTTACCAATTAGCCTTGCCATTACACTATATTTAGTAGGTCTTGACACTTCTAAATGTGGGATTTTTTGAAGTATATCGAATACAAACTGTGATGTTTTTTCTTCTTGAAAAGATAACTCTGGATACTTATGAAAATGCCTTCTCCACTCAATTAATTGATTTTTCGATAAAACCAGTTCCTTTGCAACATCCATTTCTCTTCGCCCCTTCTTCACCAAGTTAAATGTTATTATAACGTGAATTGTTAACTTTTAAAAGAATATTCTGAATTTTCCGTTATAATAACTTAAAAATAAAAAGCCATCAAGAAGATGACTTTTCCAGTATTATAAAATAGTAATCGCTTGTTTCCCCATTTGCTCCCAAGCTTTCTCAAACTCTGCTCGCGGAACAGCAAAACGCGGATTATTTTTAAGTGGATCATTTACATATACAAAGTTTTGATCATACCCAACTATTACTACACTATGTTCATAATATGTAATTTTCACTTCGCCAGAGCTTGTATTCCATGTTTCAAAACTACTCTCGGCTAGTGGCTTAAACGTTGTATTAATAATGACCCATACTGGCGAACCGGAACTAACTACTTTATACACATCTTGCACATCTCTACCTGTTAAATTAACTACTTTTTCAGGAGCATATTTTTCTGCTAAATTAAAAATGGGTTGATTATATACACCATATCCTGGCTCTGCCTTCGTATAAATATTTCCAACGAACCCCTCATAAGGATTTCCACGTAAACCATTTTGTTCAAATGGAACACGATGAATTTCGCTAGCAAGTTGCATCTTATCTACTTGTATACCTTTGTATTGTAGCAACATAGCCAAACTTGTAACTTCACATCCACGAGGTAATTCTGGTAACTGCTTTATAAACGGAACATTTTCAATCATAGTCGCTTCTTTCATTTCAGATAAAAACTCTAAACGGAAAACTTGCGCCTTTTGTATAATTTTATCTTTCCCTATAAAAAACGCGGCAGCAAATATAATTCCAAAAACAAAAAGATATTTTAACTTTTTCATTTTAAACAAAACTCCATTAATTATTATTTTACAGACATACCTCTTATCATTGTACCTTTCTTCTTACTAGTTTGCTAGAAAGATTCTATGAATTATTGTTCACACTTCCATCGTTATAAAATTCTAATTATTTTTAATAAAAAGAAAAAAACAATATACTTTTCTGAATATTTTTTGCTGAAATCAAAATAATTAACATAGTGAAGATATCACCTTGTTAATAAAAACATTCTTAGAGTATTTAGTCATAGTTCGCATTTTTACATACTCCATTCATTTCATAATAAATAAGCCGAGTATGTGTCACATCCCCCACTAATGATTAAAAACTCGGAATGAAAATCAATTCATACATACAAGAAAATAACGAGGTGAGGGGCATATGAATCAACAAGTAGAACAAACAGATTTAAAACGAACAATGAAAAGTAGACACCTATTTATGATTGCACTTGGTGGTGTTATCGGAACTGGCCTATTTATGGGATCTGGTCAAATCGTCCATAACGGCGGAGACATTAATGATTTAAAATATCGCACACCGCTTTATCCAATCGTAGCATTCTCACTCAATTTCATTACATTTGTTAGTTTAGCTTTCATTCCAGATCAGAGAATTGCTCTTTATTGTGGTATTCCATTTATGATTTTTTGTTACATTTTATACCAATTAAAATATAAAAAAGTTGTCACATTTGAACAACAAATAAATCTAAAAAAAGAAGTAAACTAAATATAAAAAATATAAAAAATATTCAGCTATCTTTTTTATCATAAGATAGCTTTTTTCTATTTCTTGGATATCTTGGTATAACTTTATTTATCTTAAAATTTCCACAATCACGTTTTTCACTGGAAAATAGTTTACAATGTTATCAAGTTACAAATGATATTCACCTTAAAAAGTGTGCATTTGTGTCTATTTTTTAACAATATCACAAAAACTATTGCCATCTATAAATTAATAGGTTTATATTGTTTTATTGGCATAGTTTCAATCCAAGGAGAAAGGAGATTTTCAATCGTGCAACTAAAGAAAACGTTTTGGAAGCTGGCTTCGCTTCTTCCGTTATCATTACTTCTGTTCCTCGGCGGCTGTGATAAGAAACTCGCAGTATTAAATCCGCAAGGACCTGTTGCAAAAGCACAGTATGATTTAATTGTTTGGTCATTCTTGCTTATGTCATTAATTATCGCAATTGTATTCATCTTGTTTACAGTCATCTTGATTCGTTATCGTGAAAAACCAGAGAATATGGACTACGAGCCACCTGAACAACACGGTAACACATTATTAGAAATTATTTGGACGCTTGTTCCTGTTATTATCGTTATCGCATTATCGATTCCAACAGTAAAAGCAACGTATGCTTCGGAAGAGGTTCCAGCAGAGTCCAAACATATTAAACCAGTTGAGATTTATGTTACATCTGCAAACTGGAAATGGTTATTCAGTTACCCAGAGGAAAAAATTGAAACCGTTAACTATTTAAACATCCCAGCTGGTGTACCAATTCAATTCAAACTGACTTCTGTCGGTCCAATGAATGCTTTCTGGGTACCAGAACTTGGTGGTATGAAGTACACTATGGATGGCATGATTATGGATCTTTATTTACAAGCTGATAAGCCTGGTTCTTACCTAGGCCGTAGTGCGAACTTCTCTGGTGAAGGATTCACACATATGGAGTTCGAAGTTGAAGCAAAAACTAAAGAGAAATATGACAAGTGGGTTAAAGAAGTACAACAAACTGCTCCTAAACTAACAGAAGATAAGTACAACGAAATTGTTAAACCTGGTGTAGTTGGTCGTATGACATTCTCTAGTCACCACTTAAGTTATGTAGATCCAAAATCACTTGAATATTGTGATTACAACTACTACAAAAACAAAAAATAATAGCTATTATTCCAACAGATTGGAGTGAACACAGTGAAGCTTGATGAATTCTTTGTCACAGGTGACCCGATTATTTACGGTGCAGACGCTTCTATCGTTCTTGTGACATTAGCAATCATTTTCGTACTAACAAAGTATAAAAAATGGAAATGGCTTTGGGACGAATGGTTAACAACTGTTGACCATAAAAAAATTGGGGCCATGTATATTATCTCTGCGGTTATCATGTTATTCCGTGGTGGTATGGACGGTTTAATGATCCGTGCACAGTTAACATTCCCAGAAACAACTTATTTAAATGCTGAACACTATAACGGAATCTTCACAACACACGGTACAGTTATGATTCTTTTCATGGCGATGCCATTCGTTATGGGATTAATGAACCTTGTAGTACCATTACAAATTGGTGCTCGTGACGTTGCATATCCGTTCTTAAATGCTTTAAGTTTCTGGTTATTCTTTGTCGGAGCAATGTTATTCAACATCGCTTTCGTAATCGGTGGTTCTCCAGACGCTGGGTGGACTTCTTACTTCCCAATGGCAGGTACAGAGTTTACTTCTGGTGTAGGAAATAACTACTACGCAATTGCATTACAGATTTCAGGTCTCGGTACGCTAATGACCGGTATTAACTTCCTTGTTACTATCTTAAAAATGCGTACACCTGGTATGACTTTAATGAGAATGCCAATGTTTACTTGGTCAATCTTAATTACAACAGTTATCATTATTTTCGCTTTCCCAGTATTAACAGTTGCTCTTGCATTAATGACATTTGACCGTCTATTCGATGCTCACTTCTTTACGATGGCGAGCGGCGGTATGCCAATGTTATGGGCCAACCTATTCTGGGTATGGGGTCACCCTGAAGTATATATCGTTATTTTACCGGCATTCGGTATTTTCTCTGAAATCATTAGTACATTCTCACGTAAACGTCTATTCGGTTACAGTGCGATGGTATACTCAATGGTTGCAATTTCTTTACTAAGTTTCGTCGTATGGCTTCATCACTTCTTCACGATGGGTGCAGGTCCAGCGGTTAACTCATTCTTCTCGATTTCGACAATGGCGATTTCGATTCCAACCGGGGTTAAGATCTTTAACTGGTTGTTTACACTGTATAAAGGACGTATTCGTTTTACAGTTCCAATGCTTTGGTCATTGGCATTTATTCCAAACTTCGTAGTCGGTGGGGTTACAGGGGTTATGCTTGGTATGGCAGCAGCTGATTATCAGTACCATAACAGCTACTTCCTAATTGCTCACTTCCACTACGTATTAATTGCAGGTACAGTATTCGCTATGCTTGCTGGATTCACATTCTGGTATCCAAAAATGACTGGTCATATGCTAAACGAACGCCTAGGTAAATGGACATTCTGGATCTTTATGAGCGGATTCAACATCTGTTTCTTCCCAATGTACTTCTTAGGTTTAGACGGTATGACTCGTCGTATGTACACTTACTCTGAAAGTCTTGGATGGGGATGGCTAAACCAAATCGCATCTGTTGGTGCGGTAATGATGGGTATCGGCTTCCTAATTCTTTGCTACAACGTAATTTGGAGTGCTCGTCACGGTGAACGTGACACAACTGGAGATCCATGGGATGGCCGTACACTTGAATGGGCAACTCAATCTCCTGTACAACATTACAACTTCGCGAAACTTCCTGAAATCAAAGAAGCTGATGCTTTCTGGTACATGAAAAAACGCGGAGAAACAGTTACACCAGCAGCAGAAGATATCAAACCAATTCACATGCCAAGTAACTCTGGTGTGCCTATTATTGCGTCTTTATTCTTCGGTCTTGCAGGTTTCGCATTAGTATTTAGCTGGTTCTGGCTTGCAGCAATCGGCGGCGTTGGTATTTTAGCTTGCTTAATCTATCGTTCATTCGATTATGATGATGGCTACTACGTAAGCGTTGATGAAATTAAAGAAACAGAACATATAGCATGAGAGGTGAAATGATATGGCGGCTTTAGATAAAAGCTTACCTTTGGAATATCAATCCGAGCAAAGCAGATTGAATATCCTAGGATTTTGGATTTTTCTTGGGGCTGAAATTATGCTGTTCGCAACACTTTTCGCCTCTTATCTAGTACTTGCTGGTCGTACGGCAGATGGCCCAACTCCAGCGCAACTGTTTGAACTTAAAACGCTTTTAATTCAAACATTACTACTTTTAACAAGTAGTTTCACATGTGGTATCGTAATTCACGAAATGCGTAAGAACAACCAAAAAGCAATGCTTGGATGGTTCATCCTTACATTACTTTTAGGTGCAGGTTTCCTATTCTTTGAAATTGAAGAATTCATTATGTACATTGGTGAAGGTGCAACGCTTCAAACAAGTGCTTTCCTATCTGCATTTTTCGTTCTTCTTGGAACACATGGTGCCCACGTAACAGGTGGTATCATTTGGGCAATTTGTGTTATTATCCAAATTTTAAAACGAGGTTTAACACCAGTTACAGCTCGTAAAGTATTTATTATCAGCTTATACTGGCATTTCCTCGATCTTGTTTGGGTCTTTATTTACACACTAGTTTACTTGAACGGGATGGTGGCGTAAATGGGTCAAAATAACAATCAAGCAAATGGGCATGCGCATAGCGGATTCCCATGGTCACACGTTTTCGGATTTATTTTATCGCTTGCACTAACGTTCCTAGCTTTATACGTGGCACTTTATACAAACTTGCCACTTTCAACGATATTAACGTCCATTATCGCAATGGCTGTTGCGCAAGCGTTGTTACAATTAATTATGTTCATGCACTTAAAAGAAGGAGAAGGAAGAGTTCAAATCCTTACAATGATATACAGTTTCTTCGTTGCAACTGCAACAGTTGGTTTAACTGTATGGATCTTCTTCTCAATGTAATGTACATGAAAAAGACTGCTGAGATTCCTCAGCGGTCTTTTTTTATCCCGCATTAACGAGCAGTAAGACCCCACTGATTAAAGTTTCACTTATCCCCTCCCCTATTACATCCACATTACGAAATTAACAACATAATCATGAAAAATATACTTATTATGACAAATCTTAAGAAAACTCTTTCTTTATGAAATCGAATCCATATGCGTTGCTTTTCTACCTATTATATGGCTAAATAGGTACTATATTTATTTGAAGGGAGAGAACGCAATGGAACATCATACTTCTGTTCTATCACTTATGGTTGTCGTTGCAATCGCGTTTTTCGTTCCCCTTTTGTTACAACGCTTTAAATTAAAAGCACTTCCTGTCGTTGTTGCAGAAATCATCGCAGGAATCTTTGTAGGTAAAAGTGGGTTTAATATTATTGAGCCAGATATGTGGCTTCAAGTCTTATCGACACTAGGATTTATCTTCTTAATGTTCTTAAGCGGTTTAGAAATTGATTTTTCTATCTTTAAACAAAAAGGGAAGAAGAATACGACAAACGAACCAAACACATTCCAAGCAGCAAGCATTATCTTCTTATTTATTTTCATCTTATCTTATGCCCTATCATTACTGTTCGTATGGCTAGGATTCGTGGATAATGCAATGTTTATGACTTTAATTATTTCAACTATTTCTTTAGGTGTTGTCGTACCAACATTAAAAGAGAATAACTTAGGAAAAACGGCAATCGGACAAATCATTTTATTAGTCGCTGTTATTGCAGATTTAGTTACAATGATTT
The DNA here is from genome assembly GCF_040459735.1 of Bacillus cereus group sp. RP32. Lineage (NCBI taxonomy): Bacteria > Bacillati > Bacillota > Bacilli > Caryophanales > Bacillaceae > Bacillus > Bacillus cereus group sp. RP32. The sequence goes on from NZ_JARVHO010000001.1 coordinate 4,621,522, forward strand.
TACTCGCTGTATTCGTCGGATTAAATTCCGAAAGCGGCCAAAGCATGTGGCTCCTTCTTCTTCTATTCGGCGCTGGTATTGTTATTTACTTCGTTGCAAAACGCTTTAAAAACATTCCATACTTAGATAGCTTAAAAGCTGGTAGTGTACAAATTGATACACGAGCTGTTTTTGCACTCATCTTAATATTAGTTGGGTTATCTGAATCTGTTGGAGCTGAAAATATTTTAGGTGCCTTCTTAGCGGGTGTACTTGTATCGTTATTATCACCAAATGAAGATATGGTTGAAAAACTGGATTCCATCGGCTACGGTTTCTTCATCCCTATTTTCTTCGTAATGGTTGGTGTGAATCTAGAAGTTTGGTCTATTTTTAAAGAACCTTCTAGCATGCTAATGATCCCAATTTTAATTGTGGGACTCTTTATTTCAAAGCTGTTACCATCACTCGTCTTACGAAAATGGTATCCACGTAATATCGTACTAGGAAGTGCCATCTTATTAACATCGACACTTTCTTTAGTTATTGCAGCTGCACAAATTGGTGAAAAACTAGGAATCATCAGTCCTAGTTTATCTGCTTCCCTTATTTTAAGCGCAGTTATTACTTGTATTTTTGCACCTATATTATTTAAAAAGATGTTCCCAAAAGTAGAAACACCAAAACCAAAAGTTTCTATTATTGGTGCGAGCAGAATTACCCTTCCGTTATCACTTGATTTAAAACGCGAAGATTATGACGTAACCCTTTATATGATGCGTCAAAATAAAATAAATGATGAGGAAGCAAAATCACATGACTTCCCTATCGTAAAATTAGATGACATCACAATCGCTTCATTAACTGAACAAACAGCATTTAACGCAGACCGCGTTGTTGTTGCAACAAGTGATGATGAACAAAACTTATTATTGGCGGAACACGCAAAAGATCTAGGTGTTGAACATGTTATTGCAAGTGTAGAAGATCCACTTCTACAAGAAAAAGCAACGCAAGAACATATCGCCGTATTCTCAACAATTAACTCTACACGTATTCTGTTACGTGCACTAATTGATAAACCGAGTCTCGTTCGCTTAATTACAACAGCAAATGAAACAGTTCGTGAAGTTGAACTACGTAGCAATACATATAACGGTGTTGCACTACGTCGCCTTCCGTTTTTAGGGGATGTACTCGTCATTCAAATTTACCGCGGTAATAAAGCATTAATCCCGCATGGTGATACGAGACTACAACATGGTGATACATTGCTTGTCACAGGTTCAAAAGAACATATTGATACGTTGAAAAACATATTAGAATAAAAAATGCCCCTCACATAATTGAGGGGCATTTTTTTCCATTCCATATGGTAAAATGTTACTATCACATATTATGAGGATGGATCACATTATGTCTATTGTAACTTTAGCTCTTTTATTATTGGCGGAAATACTCGTTGCCATTATTCTCATCGGTGTTAGCATTGAAATTTGTAGTTACGGATGGAAAAAATCGAATGGAATAAAATACTCTTGCCTCTTACTTTCACTCCTTCTCGGAACTGCTAGCATACTCGGACTTTTCGCCGCACCTGCCTATTTCTTTATACAACTAACAGAAAACGCCTTATAAGAAAGGATGTTAATATGATTACCGTGAAAAATATTGAGGGATCTGAAACTTACGTATTACGTCAAAAAATTTTACGCCCGAATCAAACATTAGCAGATTGTAAATACTCTTCCGACTATGAAACAGACACCTTTCACTTAGGCGCATTTATAAACGATGAACTAATTAGTATCGCTTCCTTCTCAAAAGAGATATACCCTGACTTACTAGCAGGTGTTCATTATCGTCTACGAGGAATGGCCACATTACCTGAATTTCGAAACAAACGTGCTGGAAGTTCCTTAATTCAGAAGGCGGAGCAAGTCTTGCAAGAACGTAAAGCAAATATTTTATGGTGTAATGGCCGAATTACTGTAGCTGACTATTACAAGCGCTTAGGCTTTCAGGAACATGGTGAAATCTTTGAAATTGAACCGATTGGCCTTCATAAAGTACTGTATAAAAGAATATAAGAAAAGCTTTCCTCAATAGGGGAAAGCTTTTCTTATATTTCAATCTTCACTTTTTATCTTTTTCATATATATGTATATAAACAAACTAGGAACTAAAAAACAAGCAAACATAATAAGCCCTGTTATACTAATTTCTTTCATCGAAATATCCGGTGTTACAACGATACAAATAGCTAAAATCCCAATAACAATACCTACCGAAATGAATAATAGCTTCCTAAAATAACTACGAGATACTCCCTCTGTATGCTCATACACTTCCACCGAATTTTTTAAATTTAAAAAGTTAATAACTATTATCCCGACCATAAATACCATTAATAAATCTGAAACACTTTCATATCCTGCATCTTGCAAAACGTAGCGATAAAAAACAATACCTAGTATGACGATATTTTGTAAGATGAAAACGAGTCTAATATGTTTTAGCCCCTCAATCATTAAACGTTCATCTTTCACAATCCTCACTCCTCTTCCTCCCAAAATAAATCATTCAATGTTTTGTCTACCGCATAACAAATTTTCAAACATAAATCTAAAGACGGGTTGTATTTCCCCTTCTCAATTAAACTAATCGTTTGCCTTGTAACGCCTACTTTTTCTGCTAATTGTTGCTGTGTTAAATCTAACTGAACACGCGCGACTTTTATTTTACTTACAGCCATTCATGTTCCTCCTCTGCCTTCATTGTAAAATATATATTCCATTAGGTAATTTATATTTTACTAAAATCGTCTGATTTTTACTTTATTATACACAAAAAAAGAGCCTCCCATAAGAAGCTCCCTCTTCTATATATATATTATAAGAATAAATGACATCCAAATAAAATTGTAAATAAGTATAGTAACGGATGTACTTCCATCCCTTTCCCTTTCACAATTTTTAAGACTGGATACACTAAAAATCCAATTGCAATTCCATTCGCAATGCTAGACGTTAACGGAATACCAATAAAAATTAAAAATGCTGGTAATGCATCTTCAAATTCATTCCAATTAATATCACGAAGACTTTGCGCCATTAGACTACCTACAATAATTAATGAAGGAGCTGTAATAGCGGCTACACTTGATAAAGAAGCAATCACAGGGCTGAAGAACGCCGTTATAATCGTTAGACCGACAACTACAATACCCGTTAATCCTGTTTTACCACCTGCAGCAATACCAGCTGATGATTCAATCGTCGCTGCTGTTGGGCTTGTTCCAAAGATAGAACCTGTAGTCCCACCAATTGCATCTGCAATAAACGCTTTACCAAAACGTTTCTCTGTATTATCTGTAATTAAACCCGCTTGTTTAATTAAACCAAGTAATGCACCTGTTGTATCAAATAACAGTACAAGTAAAAATGAAAATACAACACCATATAATCCGTATTCAATTACATCTGAAAAGGCATTGATTGGGTTTGAAACGATAATTCCCTCTGGTAAATGAGGCATCGCAACAATTTTATCCGTAAACTTCAGTTGCCCTGTAAAGAAGGCGATAACTCCTGTCACAATCATACTAATAAATAATGCACCGCTCACACGTAATGCCATTAATACCGCCGCTAATATTAAACCAATTAAAGTTAAAATAACGGCTGGAGAATGAAAATCACCAATCGTAACTAAATTAGATGGATGATCAACGATAATTCCAGAAAGGCGTAATCCAATAAAAGCAATAAATAGTCCAATTCCACCTGCAATTGCATGTTTTAAACTATCAGGAATTGCGACAATTAGCTTTTGCCTAAATGAAGTGAAAGATAATAAAAGAAAAATGATACCTGTTACAAATACTGCTGAAAACGCAATGACATATGTAATCCCCTCTGCCTGTTGAACAACAGAATAAGCAAAATACGCATTCATTCCCATAGCTGGAGCAATAACAATTGGATAGTTAGCTAAAAACGACATACATAGCGTTCCTACAACCGTCGCAATAATAGTTGCTGTAAAAGCTTGATCAAATGGTACACCAGCATCAGATAATATTTTCGGATTGATGACAAGAATATACGCAAATGTAAAAAAAGTTGTGATGCCAGCTAAAAGCTCTTGCTTCACAGAAGTGTTATATTTTTGTAATTGAAACATGGTTATGTACCCTTCCTACATCTGAATTATTATCACATATTCTTTTCTTACTAGTATGTGAGAAAATATAATACTTAATCTTAACAATCAATAAAAAGAAGAGTCAATATATTCGCTAATAGTTCGAATTTTAAGTTTAAGTCTGACAAGTTTAGATGTAGTACAGTTCATCATGATTATTTTTGTAGCATAACAGATAGAAATGTTTTATAATTTGAAATAGTTAAATATTTAGCAAACGCATTCAAATATCGTTCACTCTACAAGGGGGATTCTTCTTATGCAGCACACAAACAAATCTGAAACTTTAAACCGCGGTTTAAAAGAACGACATATTACTTTAATGTCGCTCGGCTCCGCTATTGGCGTTGGACTATTTTTAGGATCCGCTTCTGCTATTAAGCTAGCTGGCCCTTCTATTCTACTAGGTTATATGATCGCCGGACTCGTTATTTTTTTCATTATGCGAGCACTCGGAGAAATGGCAATTGAACAACCTGTTGCCGGTTCTTTTAGTAAATATGCCTCTGATTATCTTGGACCACTAGCTGGCTATATTACTGGCTGGAACTACTGGTTTTTATGGGTTGTTACTTGCATGGCTGAAATTACAGCAGCTGGCATTTACATGCAATACTGGTTCCCAGATATCCCGCGCTGGACTTGGGCTTTACTCGCTCTATTATTAATGAGTGCTTTCAACTTCTTATCCGTAAAGGTATTTGGAGAACTTGAATTTTGGTTTGCTCTCATTAAAATTGTCACAATTATCTGTATGATAATTATTGGAGCTGGTATTATTTTATTCGGATTTGGAAACGGTGGTATCGCTACTGGTATTTCAAACCTTTGGTCACATGGTGGCTGGTTCCCAAATGGTTTTTCTGGGTTACTACTCTCCATGCAAATGGTGTTATTCGCTTATTTAGGCGTTGAATTAATCGGTGTTACAGCGGGTGAAGCTCAAAATCCGAAAAAAACACTCGCAAAAGCAATCGATAACGTATTTTGGAGAATATTACTGTTCTACGTTGGGGCTCTATTCGTTATGATGGCAATTTATCCATGGAATGAACTTGGTGAAAAAGGAAGTCCATTCGTATTAACATTCCAGCAAATCGGTATCGCAAAAGCAGCAGGGATTATTAACTTTGTCGTATTAACAGCAGCTCTTTCTTCTTGTAATGGTGGTTTATTTAGTACAGGCCGTATGCTATTTACATTAGCTCAGCAAAAGAAAGCACCTGAAAGATTTGGTCGTTTAAATAAAAACGGTATTCCGAGTCAAGGAATTGTAGCAACAGCTATCGTTTTACTCGTTGGTGTTATATTAAACTATCTTGTGCCCGCAAAAGTGTTTACATGGCTGACTAGTATTTCAACTTTCGGGGCAATTTGGACTTGGGGCATCATTTTAATCGCTCAAATTAAATTCCGTAAAGGTTTGCAAACTGATAAAAAGGACAAGCTAACATATAAAATGCCTTTACATCCATTAAGTTCATATTTCTCACTCGCTTTCCTTGCACTAGTATTAGGTATAATGGCGTATTCAGAAGATACAAGAATTGCATTGATTGTTGGTCCTATTTGGCTTATTGGTTTAGCTATCGTGTATTACATGAAAGGGTTCCATAAAATTGATGAAACACCTAATTCAAAAATTAGTTAAGCCCAAAATCTCTTCCTATTTATTAGGAAGGGATTTTTTCATTATTCACACAAATATTTCTCAATCAAATTAACGCTATCTTTACACTATTTAATATTTTCTATCTTTCTTTCCTGAAAAAAATAGATTACATTATTAAAGCAAATATTTTTATTAGGGGGATTCTTCTATGAAGAATAAAAAATGGATCACATTTTCTTTAGCAACAGCAATTACACTAAGTATAGGAGCTTCATTCCTTCCGTCTACTTATGCCGAAAGCTCAGTAGACCCAGCTCCTGAAATTGCTGCAAAAGTTGTAAATCAAAATAGCGGGAAGAAAGTATTATTCGATAATACACACGGTCAAACGGCCGGGACCGCTGACTGGGTTATTGATGGTGGCTTTTCTGACTTCGGAAACGGTATTGCCCAAAACGGATATCATGTAAAAGAACTTCGTAAATCAACACCGATTACGTACGAAGATTTAAAAGACTACAATGTATTTATCGTTCCAGAAGCTAATATTCCTTACAAGAAATCTGAACAAGATGCAATGTTACAATATGTGAAAAATGGCGGAAGTATTTTCTTTATCGCTGACCATTATAATGCAGATCGTAATAAAAATCGCTGGGACTCTTCTGAAGTATTTAATGGATATAGACGCGGTGCATGGGATAACCCTGCAAAAGGAATGTCTAGTGAGGAAGTAAATTCACAAGCTATGCAAGGAGTAGAAAGCTCTGATTGGCTATCTGACAACTTCGGTATTCGCTTCCGCTACAATGCAATCGGTGATGTTGCAGCTAAAAATATTGTGTCACCTGAACAATCATTCGGAATTACAAAAGGTGTTTCATCTGTAGCAATGCATGCAGGTTCTACCCTAGCAATTACAAACCCAAAACTAGCAAAAGGGCTTGTTTATCTTCCAGAAAACCCGTCAAAATGGAATAATGCTGTTGATAGCGGTGTTTATAACGGCGGTGGCGTTGCAGAGGGGCCTTATGCCGCTATCGCAAAAGTAGGACTTGGAAAAGCTGCCTTTATCGGTGATTCTTCTCCAGTTGAAGATGCATCGCCAAAATACGTTCGTGAAGATTCTGGCCAAACAAAGAAAACTTACGATGGATATAAAGAAGAAAACGATGCTATCTTACTAGAAAATATCGTAAATTGGCTATCGAATAAAGAAACATTTACAAGTTTAGATCAAGTAAATGGTTTACAACTTGATTTACCTACCACTTTACAAACATTTGAACAACCAAGCTTATCAACTGAGCCACAACCTGAACCTTGGAGTGCGCCAAATGTAGGTTATCAATGGTTTAATACAAATACTTTTAAACCAGGTTCATACGGTTATAACGGGGCTGTAACAGCAAACGACTACGTAGTTACACACCCTAGCACTCTACCAAACAATGAAGTGTTCCAAATAAAAATCCAAGTAAATAACTTATTACCAAACACAACATACACTAATTACTCTTTAGGTATATTCACTACTGGCGGTACACAAGTAGCAAAAGTTCAAAATACAAATGGTTCTTGGCCATCTGCTTTTGGATATAGTAGTGCATTCTCTTTCACAACAAACAGCTTAGGTTCTGCTGAGAAGATTGTAAATGTACAAATCAATCCAAATACTGCTGGACAAGCAACTCTTCGTCTACGCCAAAATACGACAGCGAAATACAATGAAACTGTAATAATTGATAAGAAATAATGAAGAAGGCAATCCGCATGCGGATTGCCTTCTTCTCACTTCTCTTCTTTCGAGAAAAACATTCTTGAAATAACGATACCTATACTTCCTACAATTAAGAATAACACAGCCCTGATCATCATCGATACTTCTGGTAAGTCCAGAAGGAATAGCTTCCCTATCGTTACGACTAACACGACTAAGCCGGCATACAATATTTCATTCATATTTTTATTCCGTCCAAGCCAAACGGCAAATAATGCATATACCATCCATAATAACGATACAGATACGCTTATTATACTTCCATCTGTAGACAGCACTTCACCGACTCTAGTAATTGCAATAAATACGATAACCATAAACCAATAGAGCGTTATAGAATAAACATATTTTCCGAAGCTCCTTAACACATCTTTCGCTTGTTTCATGCAGTAATAAAATGTACCTATTAAAATAATATGGGCAACAAACCCAGCTGAAATTAAATGATCAAACGGACTAAAAATAGTTTGTATCATTCCAATCGCGTAAATCGTCGCACTAACATACAATTTCACCTGTTGTTTTACTTTAATAGCCGTCACCATACCGAGGAAACCTTGCAATAATAATACAATCGCTGCATTTACTAAACTATACTCATATAAAATCGCTAAACTAAATGCACCCATTGCGAAACCAAATAAAAGATTTGTAAATATAGAATGTCTATTCTTCCTATATTCAAACACAAACATAGTAGCGTGCACGAGTGCACTAATCATTAATCCCCATGTTGTAAATTCAGGTATTTTTGAAATGGCTAATATAAAGAGAACTGCATTCGCACTAAATATCGCCAAGCGTGGCTCTAATATAAAACTTCTCTCCGTAAACATATGCCAAAATAATAGTAAGTGAATCAAACCATAAACAACCGTTAACTGTATATGCAAATCCTCTACTAACATTGACATAATAGCAAAGAAAACAAAAAGGACAATAGCAGCAACAGCATAAGAAATCATATATAAATACTGATAACGATTTTTCAACGCATACCATAATAAGCTAAGTGTTAGTATCGTCTCATATCCAAAGAAAATATAAGGATTAGGAGTCGTACTATTTAATAAGAATGGCACGAAGAACGCTCCTACGGCTACGAATATAGTAAGATATTCCGATTGATACCTCTTCGCTACATAAATACCTAAAATGACCCATGCAATATTACATACAAACGCAACACTTGCTGGAATAAATCCATATAAATAATGCGCCGCAAATGTCGTTAAAACTATACCCGTAATACTTCCTCCTGCTAATACTAAACCCAACGCTTGCCGCTCTCGTTTAATTTGAATATCACCTATATAATAAAAACCGATAGATAGGACAATACCAAACGCAATTCGTATTGCAGGTGTTAATAATCCAGCATCTACCCCTGCTTTAAATAACCAGATTACCCCAAGTAACATAATGCCAACAAATATGCGTGGTAACCAAGTTTGGCAAAACTTAATAATATTAAATGGTTCTGGTTTAAAAGCAGATATATCCACTTGTTTTACCTCACTTTCTTGCACAGGCTCTTTTATTGTAACTACTTCTTCTTTTTGTTTTTCCTCCATCACCGTTTCAATATATTCTTTCTTTTCTTTACTAACATGTCGCTGAGTATTTTCTACTTCTATTTCTTTTTGTTTTGCTTTCAATTCAAAAAGCGCTTCTTGAATTGTTTCAATTGCCGTTTCAAGCGCTTCTATTTTCTTATTTAAATCCTCCTTCATACGCTCCCCCCTCATCATTCATTCAAAATCTATATATTACCAATTATCTTTATCATACTCTTAGTCTATTCATTTTCAATACTATTTTTCCTAAAAAAAGAAAGGTGTCTTCCGAAATAGGAAAACACCTTTTTACTCATTTATTCTTATTTAGAACAACACTAACGATGACACCAATACAAACACCTATAATAGCTGGAACAATCCATCCAACACCTTCTGTATAAAACGGAATGTATTTCAATATTGACGTCCACTGATTCATCATTACATTTTTATTGAAAATATCGATTGCACTAAATACCGCTACAATCCCAACAGTTACTGCATATACGTATGCATACTTTCCAATATACTTATGGAATAACCCTAAAATAATAAGCGTTAATGCAACTGGATAAATAAACCCAAGAATCGGTACTGATACTTTTAAAATTTGTGTTAATCCTAAATTAGCTAAAATCATACTAACAAAACTCAATATAAACGCCCAAACTTTATACGCTACTTTCGGAAATGCACTTGCGAAAAATTGACTACAAGACGTAACGAGTCCGATTGAAACACATAAACACGCAATCGTAAAAATAAGACCTAATAAAACGACTCCGCCTTGTCCAAATAATGTAGTCATCACTTGTGCTAACACATTCGCCCCATTATCAAATGTACCTAACGAACCGCTAATTGAACCAACATATCCAAGTATGATGTAAATAATAGATAATAAAAGTCCTGCACCAATTCCAGCAATACTCATATATTTCGCTAAACCTTTATCATCTTCAACACCTTTTGCACGAAGAGCATTTGCAATAACAATCCCAAAAATTAAAGCGGCTAGCGCATCCATTGTTAAATATCCATCTAAAAAGCCTTGGAACATAGGAGCTTGTCCATAGTTTCCAGCAGCCTCTTTCACACTGCCTACTGATGTAAACATACTCTTTATAAAAATAAGGGCAATCATCCCTAATAATAACGGTGTTAAAACTTTTCCGAACAACCCCATTAATTTAGACGGTGATAAACTTAACCAGTACACAATACTAAAGAAAATAACCGTGTAACATAATAAAACTACACTTCCCGATTCTGTGAAGAACTGACCTGGTCCCATTTCAAAAGCTAAACTTCCTGCACGTGGTATACCAAGGCCTGGTCCAATAAATAAATACACGATACATGGGAAAATAATGGCGAATGAAGAATGAACCCTCCCCGCTAACGTTTGAAAGCTTCCCGCTTTCGCAATAGCGATAACACCCAATATAGGAAGACCTGTTGCTGATATAATAAATCCTATTAATGAAATCCACACATGTTCTCCTGCTTCATACCCAAGGAAAGGTGGGAATATAAGATTCCCCGCTCCAAAGAACATCGAGAATAACATAAGGCTAATCAGTAAAATTTCTTTTTTCTGTAACAATTTCATTTGTTTCTCCTTCTTTAATTTCATCTTTTATGAAATCAATTTCACATATAAAAAAGTGCAATAATCCGCTTCCTAACAAAGAAAACATAGTCCATAGTCTAACATAAAAGAAACACCCATTCTATAGCTATCCCTCTTTTCCAATTTCTTCTGAAAAATCAACCTTTATTGACTTATAATAGTTAATAAGGTAAAATATTAAATGTACAAAATTATTAACTTTGTTTTTGTTTGTGTCAGGAGGAAAATAACATGGAATCAGCGATACAACTAGAAAGAGAACAACAAAGAAAAAAGAAACATCCTCCAGGTTTATACTTACTCTTCTTTACAGAAATGTGGGAAAGATTTAGTTACTATGGATTACGAGGATTATTAACATTATATTTAACGACAGCTTTAGTAAGCGGTGGTCTTGGGTTTAGTCCTGCGTGGGCACTATCCATTTACGGATTTTACACTGGAGCCTGTTATTTCACACCAATGATTGGTGGATACTTAACAGACCGGTTCCTAGGTAGACGAAAAGCGATCACAATTGGTGGTATAACAATGGCAATTGGTAACCTTACACTATTTGCCATGCAAAACCAAGTCGGCCTATACCTCGGATTAGCGCTTATTATTATCGGTAACGGATTCTTCAAACCGAACATCTCTACACTGGTTGGGGAATTATACGAAGAGAACGATCCAAAACGTGATAGTGCATTTACTATTTTCTATATGGGTATTAACGTCGGATCATTTTTAGCTCCACTCGTTTGCGGATTTTTATCAGAAAATTTATTCAAAACAACAGTTGATGGCGTTGTTCACTTTGGATTCCGTTACGGTTTCTTAGCCGCTTCAATTGGAATGATCATTGGACAAATTTTATTTACAACATTATCAAATCGCTTCCTTGGTGATATCGGTAAAAAACCAACTCGTGATTTGCAAACAACAGATGGACAACAATCAGTAGGAGATACACCGTTAACAAAAAAAGAAAAACAACGTACCGCAGTTATCGTCATTTTAACATGCTTCGTTGTCTTCTTCTGGGCTGGCTTTGAACAAGCTGGTAGCTCATTAACATTATATACAAACAAATTTGTAGACCGCTCTGTGTTCGGATGGGAAGTTCCAACATCTTGGTTCCAATCGGTCAATCCATTATTTATTATTTTACTTGCTCCAGTCATTTCAGCATTATGGGCAAAACTTGCAACTCGCAAGCGCGGGGATTTAAAAATCCCAACTAAAATGGGACTTGGTATGATCTTGCTTGGTATCGGTTATATCATTCTCGTTATCGCTACATTAAAAACAGGTAGTGATGAACATAACATTACAGAAAAAGCAAACTTACTATTTATCGTCTTTACGTATCTTTTCCATACGTTAGGTGAGCTATTCTTATCACCTGTTGGACTATCAATGGTTAGTGCACTTGCCCCAGTAAAACTTGCTTCTTTATTAATGGGAGTATGGTTAGCAAGCTCAGGAATTGCTAACATTTTAGGCGGACAACTTGCAAGCTTCACAACTTCACTTGGATATGCTGAAGTATTTACAGTAATCGGAGCTGTAGCAATTGTGTTAGGTTTTGTTTTATTATTAATTTCTAAGAGATTAGTGAAATGGATGGATTAAAAAAAGATGAGGGATTCCCCTCATCTTTTTTATGCATTCTTACCTTTTTCTATCGCTTGTTCGTACAGCTCTTTATGTTCTTTATATTCACTTGGCACAAAATTCTTATAGAAGAATGCAAGCCAACTGTCTCCTTTTTTATATCCTTCTTCTCTAATTTCTGCTGCTTTTTTATTTGATTTAAATCCTTCAATAAACCATTTCTTTAACGATTCATTTTTTTCATACTTAGCAGGAACTTTCAAATCATAGTTTTCAAATGCATACTTATAGCCAGCCTTTTCTACTGCTTTTTTTGTAGACTTATAGCCCTTTTCATAAGCTGTTTCATACGCCTTCACGTACACATCTTTCTCTCTATTTCCAGGGTTCTTTCCGGCTAGTTCCTTACCTGCCTTTTCCCCTAGTTCAGCTTGCTCTTTTTCAATTTTTTCTGTTCTTTCTTTATTCCCTACTTGGAAACCTTCTGCAAAGTTCGGCTTAAACTCCGAAGCAATTTGACTATCTTCCATCGTCTCTTGTGCTAAACCTTGCTCTTTTCCTTTTTCAAAATGCGTTTTCTTCTGCTCTTCTAAAGACCAAGATGCAGCATATGCAGTTTTGAATGCTTCTTTATATGTATCTGATTTTCCAGCTAAATGTGATTCCGCATCATTTTTCCCTGCTTTAAAATCAGTCTCTCCACTTTTTTGTCCCTCAAGCTGCCCTTTTTCCATATCAGCTTGACGCTGTGCTTCCTCTCGCTTACGTACCTCTTCTGCTTTTCTTTGCTCTTCAGCTACACGTTGTCTCTCTTCCTCAGCTTTTCTTTGTTCCTCCGCTACACGTTGTCTCTCTTCTTCAGCTTTACGCTGCGCCTCTGCGGTACGTTGTTTTTCAGCCTCAGCATTGCGCTGCGCTTCTACTTGTTTTTCAGCTTCTACAGCACCATTATTATTTGGGCTAGGAGCTGGACTCGTTGCACCACTACTAGAAGCTGGCTTATTGTGATAATGATATTCCCCGTACTGTAATCCCCATTTTTCACAATTTGTCCGACACGTATGTCCCCCATTAGCATCTGTACGCCCTGGATGCGCATAGGCTGAAATTGGAGCTACCAATAACGCTACACTTGTTGTTAAAAGAAGTTTCTTCACCTGTTGTTTCACTCTTGTTCCTCCCAAAATCTTGAATTCTAACTTTATTATACATAAATAGAAAAATACTTAAATACTAACTAAAATATTCTATTATTTCTCAACATTAGTAAAAAAGAAGGTCAACTCTTTAAAGAGTTGACCTTCTTTTTTACTTCTTCGCCTTCGTTCCTACTAAATCACCAGCAACAACGTAACGTTTAGAATTATCCTTCACAGATACACATGTAATAAGCGTTATTTCATCTTTCCCATGATCCTCAACAACTTCCCACTTATCAGGAGTTACTTCAGATACACCAGTAACCACATATTCATATTCGTTTTCATTATCATACAAATAAATTTTGTCACCTTTTTTTAAAGAGGCTACATCACTAAATAAAACACCTTTTTTAGACATATTATGCCCTGCTAATGCATAGTTCCCTTTTCCCATTACTTGATTTTCTTTTACTGTCGCTGCACCAGATAATAGATTTTTCTCAGTAGAAGATTTTAAAACAGGAAGTTCTAATGAAACACTCGGGATCGAAATACGCCCAATTACTTGTTTCTTATCTAATGATGCATTCGCTACTTCTGCTAAGTCTGGCTGATTAATTTTCGAAGCATCTACAAATTTCGTCTCATGTTTTTCATAATCCATCTTTTGAACAGCCTGCACATTTTCAGTCTGTTTCTTTTCAGCCTGATATCCATCATAAAATGGCTTTCCGATTAACACACCACCTACAACAAATAGAAGGATTGCTACTATACTATAAATTCTTTGCTTATTCATATACAATTCCTTTCCCATACAAAATCTTACTCTATTTAAAATGATAAGATAATATTGCTATATGTACAAGTATAAGCTAAAAAGAAACCTTCTTGCCGATGCAAGAAGGTTTTTTTCAAGCGATTTTATTTCGATATAAGGATACGTGGAAAATTGTCATTTGAATAAAGAAAATACTAAATGCAATATATATTGGATATGCAGGAATATATAGATTAGCAATTGGAGAAAGCGTTAAAAAACCAACCGCACAAGGCAACACGTACCATAGTGACATAAATGTAGTACGACAAGCCTTTTCTGTAATTGCCTTTTCTCGCTCATCTTCTTGAGGGAATAATAGTGGAAACATCCAATATGATAGCTCTTTATATTTTTTCTTTTGAATTTTATAAAGAATAGTCGATACAATACCAAATATTAAAAGCAATCCTAGTGGCATTAAACTCACCGTAACTTCAAATGGTACCCTCTTCGTTTGAATAAAATTAGCAACTTCGATAGTAAAATAATATAACTCAATAAATGCCCAACCTGATAATACCATTAAAAGTACATTCAACATATAGGAAAATACAAGTCTATTCATCCTCTTTCCCCTCCTTATTTAAAACAAACACATCTTCCATCTTTAACTGAAATACATCGCAAATCATAAGCGCTAATAATAATGAAGGAACATAATCCCCTTTTTCAATTGCAGCAATCGTTTGTCTCGTCACTCCAACCTTTTCTGCTAATACACTTTGCGAAAAATTAAACCGAGCTCTTAATTCCTTCACTCTATTTAAAATGGTCAAATTTACCACCCCTCAATTTCATTGTATGCTTTCCTTAACAAAATGTAAACTTAACTTAACATTATTTTCATAAAAAAATCCAACTTTACGTATTGTAAAGTTGGATTACATATTAATTTAAAATTTTAACTTTAACTGTTCTTCTACCCCACTCATTAGCTTGAGCTGAGTTTGGCATTAATAGATCAATGATATGCCCTTTTATTGCACTACCAGTATCTCCAGCAATTGCTGTTCCATATCCTTCTACATATACAGTAGAACCTAGTGGGATAACAGATGGATCTACAGCAATTAATTTCATGTTTGGATTTGCAGTTAAATTATGTCCTAACCTAGATTTTACAGTTTCACCCGGTTTATAGCCGTTTTCAGATGGATCAGCTGTATAAGCAGTTGCTGTTACGTAAAATTCTTTTCCACCTTGAGCTGGTTTCGTATCAGGCTTAGACTCTGTTACTGTATTTTTCGCTACAGGTTCAGCTGGTTTACTAGCTTTTTCTTGCTTTTGTTTTTCAGCAATTTCAGCCTGTGCCTTAGCTAAAGCTTCTTGCTCAGCCTTTGCAGCTGCCTCTGCTTTTGCACGCTCTTCTGCAGCAATTCTTGCTGCTTCTTGCTCACGAGCAATTGTTTCTTGAACTGCTTTCATATTTGATTCGATTTTAGCTTTTTCTTCTGCTGCTAAATTAAGTTGGCTTGCAACCTGATTATATTTATCTTGAACTGTTTGTAAGTTAGCTTGACGTTTTTTCAAGTTATCTTGCAACTCTGCTTGTGCTTTTGCTAATTTTTGTTTGTCTACTACTAAAGATGCTTCTTTTTCATCAATTGTTTTCTTATCTTCTTCAATTTGACGAAGATCTTGTTCTTGTAGACGTAAAATTTCTTTATCAGCTTCTAGAATAGTAGAAACTGCGTTCATACGTTGTAAGAAATCTGCAAAGTTTTTTGACTCTACTACAACTTCTACTACTAAACTCGTATTTGAACTGTTTTGAACAGAAACCATACGTTTTCTCATAATATCCTTACGAGCAAGGACTTTATCCTCTAAAACGACAATTTCATTCTTTTTTTGCTCAATCTGCTTATGCGTTTCATCGATTTTACGTTGAATAGCAGCTTGATCCTCTTTATTTTTTGCAATTGTATTATTTAAATTATGTAGTTCGTTTTCGATACCTTTAATTTCTTTATTAACAGCTTGCTTCTCTTGCTCTTTCTTTTGCATATCTGCATCGTTTTGCTGCAATTGCTGTTGCATGTTGTTAAGTTTCTCGTCGTTTGACTCTGCTTTAACAGCGACTGTACTAGAAAGACCTATAATTCCTGCTAATACTAGACTACTGATTCGCTTAAAATAGTTCATAATCCGACTCCCTTCTTATACAGTTATACATGATTTATTTTACAGTTTGTTTACAATACCATTAAATACAGTTTATTTTTCATGACGAAAAAAAGGGAATTATGCATAAAATGTAATAGATTCTTAAATATTTAACAATTCCTATATTTAAAAATTATAAAAGATGCTAAAATCCAAATATAGAGAAAATATAACTTCTAAAGGCGGTTGAAATAAATATATGTTTACTCAAAAGAAATCACTCCAACATAAAATTGATCAATTAGAAAGTCGTATACAAGAACTAGAAGCAGAATTAAAACAAAAGGATATCGAACAACAAGAGACTATTTCTTCTATCCACGATCGTGTACAAAGCGTTGTTCAAGAACATAAACTTGTAAATAGCCAGCACCATACACTTCAAAATTTAGTTCAACAATTAAACTTATGTTTCGAAAATGTTTCAACGCGCACGACACATTCCAATGAATTGAATAACGAAATGTTACAAAAAGAACAAAGCTTAATTCAATCTATTGAAGAAATTATTGACTGTTCTAATGAAGGAAAAGAATCTGTTCATCGTTTACTTATTGTAATTAATAAATTAGGTGAACAATCTCAGCGCACGTCTAATAGTATGAATCATTTAAGTGAGCGCTCAAAAGAAATCGAGCAAATTGTAGAAGTCATCCAAAACATTGCAGCACAAACAAATTTACTTGCTTTAAATGCGAGTATTGAAGCTGCGCGTGCTGGAGAGCACGGTAAAGGGTTCGCTGTCGTTGCCAATGAAGTAAGAAAACTAGCGGAAAGTACAGCCGAAAGTACAAAAAACATCGGTAACTTAACGAAAAAAATTCAAGAAGAAATTGAAAAAGCATACGATAACACAAAAGATAATTTGCATTTAGTTGATGAAGGTGTAGAAATGAGTGCTGATACAAACGCTAGAATTGAAAATATTTTAATTATGATTCAAACGTTACAAAGCGGTGCTACAAATGTTATTAAAGCTATCGAAAACCAAAAATCTTGTAATGATGATATATTACGCGAATTTACTAATACACAACAAATGTTCCAAAAGTTAAATACTACTATTATGAATCACATTCATGATGCTGAGAAAGTCGATGTTCAATTAACGAAAAGTCTTGAAGAAACAGTAGTTTCTCATTAATAATAAAAATCCCTTATACTTTTATAAGGGATTTTTATTATATTTCGAATATTTATTTCTTCTCAATATTCATCCGTATCTTTGTTATAATGGACAAGTTGTTTCTTTCGACTAATATACAAGGAGGTTATTATGGAACAATTTCACTACATTTTAAAATATTTAATTCTTGGTCTGTTCCAAGGACTAACAGAACCCATTCCGATTTCTTCAAGCGGGCATCTCGTTTTAGCACAGCATTTGCTAGGACTAAAAATAGAAGGGTTTAGCTTCGAACTACTTGTTAATTCAGCTTCATTATTAGCTGTATTACTTATTTATAGAAATGATTTAATACGTCTAACGAAGAATGGTCTATCTTATATATTTACAAGAGCAGAAGACGCAAAATCAGATTTCTTCTTTATTATTTATCTTGTTATTGCGACCATTCCAGCAGGTGTTATTGGTGTTTTATTTAAAGATTACATCGATCAGTACTTAAAAGGTGTGAAGATGGTTGGGATTTCCCTTCTTATTACTGCTGTCGGCCTTTGGATTATTAGAAACTTACGTGGACGTAAAAATGATGGCGATCTTTCTATGAAAGATGCAATTATCATCGGATTAGCACAAGCTTGCGCACTAATTCCTGGAATAAGCCGATCAGGTGCAACAATCGTCGCAGCGATGTTACTTGGTATGAAGCAAGAAACAGCTCTTCGTTTCTCATTCTTACTATATATCCCTGTTAGCTTAGGTGGTTTATTACTAAGTATTACAGACATTGCAAAAGATCCAAACCTAGACACATTATTCGTGCCATATATCGTTGCGTTTATCGCAACATTTATCATGACGTATATTTCATTAAAATGGTTTATGAACATTATGGCAAAAGGAAATTTAAAATATTTCTCTTTCTATTGTATTATCGTAGGTGTACTTACTCTTATTTTTTTATAAAGTGAAACTTACAAAGCGAAAAGCGAGTCATTCTATTAAACTAGGATGACTCGCTTTTTTATATCTTTATAATGATAAAGCCCCACTTACAGAAAAAAGCTCATATCGCATATCTTGTACCCTCTCTCAACTTATAATAATCACAATATCCTTATATTAAATTTAGTATAACTTAATCCCGTTTAAATTTGAAATTTTTTCTATTTCGAAATATTTTAATTTTGTTTTCAGGTTCTTTTAACGTTATAATGATAAACGAATTTTCATTGAAAGGAGTTTCATTTTGACTGCATATTTATTTCCAATAAAAACAGCATTTATTTTATTTCCTATTTTAGCAATGTTTCTATTAATCCCTTTTTTAATATTTAATTATCGTAAATACGGTTATTTAAATAAATGGCGTTCATTTATTTTATATTCATTATTACTTTACTTATTAAATGCCTATTTTCTTGTGATTTTGCCATTACCACAAACGTATGATACTTGTAGCCTACAACCGGCTAATACGCAACATTTGCAACTCTCGCCATTTTATTTCATACAAGAGATTAGTAATCATACCTCGGCGATTTTAGCGAAGCCAGCTACGTACTTCTATTTATTAAAGGAATCTGCGTTTTTACAAGTCGCTTTTAACGTTTTACTAACCGTTCCATTTGGTATGTACTTACGTTATTATTTCCGACGTAGCTTCTTACAAACAGTGTGCATTTCTTTTTGTCTTTCACTATTCTTTGAATTAACACAAGTAACTGGATTATATGGTATTTATAATTGTGCCTATCGCTTATTTGATATTGACGATTTGTTTTTAAACACGCTAGGCGGCGTAATTGGTTTTATCATTGCACCAATATTTACGTACTTCCTTCCGAAAACAAGTGAATTAGATATTCATATTGATTTAGAAACGAAACCAGTTGGATTTATTCGTCGTCTCATCGCTATGCAAATTGATTGGATTTTCTTATCTATCGTTGTACCTTTCATTAAAAATAAAGGAAATTCACTATTTATTGCTAACATCCAATCTTATACAAATGTATACGAACTCCTTTTCATTACATGTTCAATCTTAATTTACTTTATTATCATTCCATACTTTACGAATGGAAGAACAATTGGAAAAGCGTTGCTTCGGATTTACATTAAAGGACAAGCTGAGCGTATTACACTAAAAGAATTATTCATTCGTTACGGGATATTCTATTTCATTTTAGGTGGAATCAATTATATTCTTTCGAGTAGCTCTATCTTAAATCATACAGAGCCTTTAGTATTAGTAGTTATACTATTATTCCAATTTGTAATTAACGGTCTATTTATTATTCATGTTTTATTGCATGTATTTAGTCGTGATAAATTACTATTTTACGAGCGTATTAGTCAAACAAGAAATGCGATCATACTAAAAAAAGCTGACAAGTAATACTTTGTCAGCTTTTTTTCATAATCGTAAATAATTTTTCTGTGTAAGGGTTTGAAAACATTTCTGCTTCATCTAGTAACTTCCTCGCCTTTAGAAACGAATGCATTTCTGGATATATATTTTGTAATTTTTCGTACGTTAACGTATGCATTTTCCCCCAATGCGGGCGCCCTTCATACTTTAGAAAAATTTTCTCCACCTCACCAAAATAAGCAGCATACTTCATACCTTTATACATATGAACGGCAATATACGCTGAATCCCTTCCGTACGCTGGACTGAGCCATATATCATCCCTTTTCACATAACGGCATTCAATTGGAAAGTGCACTTTATACTTTTTCTTTTCAATAAGGTTTGAAATATCTTCTACAACAGCCCGCATATACTTTGAAGGAACACTATACTCCATTTCATAAAATGGAACCGCACGCGATGTAGCAAATACTTCATAACTCGGACCAATTATTTTTGTATTCGGTACAGCTTTAGCCGATAATCGACTTACTCCTTTACTTATAGAAGGAAACCATTTACATCCTTTAGATAGCAAAGAAAACATCTTATTTTCAAGCAACTCTATCTTTAGTTTATGCCATTTCAAGTCACTTTTTTTACCCTTTGTTTCATTTGTAAATTTCACTTGTACTTCATCTGAATAAGGAAAAACGAAAAATTCAAAATGGCGATTCTTCTTATATTCTTCTAGCTTGTTCATTACAGTAGATAATGACTGTTTTTCACTTTTATAAACGAGTGAATAGGCTGGAATAACCTTCAATTTTATTTTTACAATGATACCTAACATTCCAAGCGACAACTGAAAGGCTCTCCAATATTCCACATTCTCAGTTTCCGAACAAACTATACTCTCACCTGTAGATAAAACTGCGGTAATCTCTATAACTTGTGTTGATAAACTTCCAAAGGTAATACCCGTTCCATGAGTCCCTGTACTAATCGCTCCTGCAATCGATTGCGAATCAATATCCCCTAAATTTGCTTGTGCATAACCTTTTTCTTCAAGTAACTTCCCTAAATCATGTAACTTTGTTCCTGCCCATACTTCGGCAACCATCTTCTCTGCATCAATATCCAAAATACCTTTCAATTCATCTAAAGAAACTAAAATTTCTTCCGTTTGCACAAGAGGTGTAAACGAGTGTCCTGAACCGACAACACGAATTTTCTTCCCTTCTTTCCCTGCAAGTTCTACAACTTCTACTACATCTTGTATACTTTCTGGATACATCGTATAGTGCGGCGTTCCTTCTACATTCCCTGTCCAATTTCTCCATTTCTGTCCCTTTATAGAAAGCATTGGCCATCCCCCCGATATGTTGCATACTCCCCAACAATTTCTCCCTCTTTCACACGATATAAAAACGGAAAACGCTCACATAACTCTCCAGCTTTACTATGGCGAAACAAGATAGAATCTCCTATCTCTACTCGTTCCTCACCGTTATAAAAAATCGGTGTTTGCACTTCGCCGGCGCCTTCTAAAGTTAATAATTTTGCACCATTTGGTCTCCAAATCTCAGGTTCTTTATCTTTCCCGGTTGCACCTGAGGCAATATATCCACCACCTAGACAAGTGTAAATAGATGGGGCTGGTTTACGCACAACTGGTAAAGCAAATCCGACGGCTGGATGAAATTGCACCTCTTTATAATAATCGAACAACTTCGGGGCATAAAAAGCAGAGCCTATTGTAATCTCCGAAATCGAATTATCTTTCTCAGTTGTTTTTATACTTCCTGTGCCTCCCCCATTTACAAACCTTAGTTCAATACCTAGGTTTTGTATTTCTTTTACGACATGTCCTCTTCGTTTTTTAACTTCTAACACCGATTTCTTTTTTAAATACGAAATCACTTTACTTTTCACTCGTTGATTTGGTATGTTGTCTCCTACCCCAGCAATTTGGGCTTCATATCCCATTACACCATCTAGTATTAAACATGATGATTCTTTTACCCTTCTCACTATTTTCAAAGTACTTTGCACATCTTTTACTGGTGATCTTTTGACCCCAAAATGAAATCGAAAAAAATGACTACTCATATCAATATCCAAACAAACACGAAAACACCCTTTAGACTCCTCAGCAATTTTTTCTAGATAAACAATATGGTCTTCACAATCCACCATACAAGTTATAATGAGGCCTTGCTTTGTTAGCAAACTTATTTCATGTAAAGCCCTTTTATCATAAGCAGGATATCCGAGCAATAAATCATTGAATCCTTGTTCAATTAAAAACAAAGCCTCTCTAGGTGAAAAACACATAATACCTTGAAATCGATCATTTGTAGCTAAAATCTTTTGCATAACCGGAACAGAACGTAACGATTTACTCGCTATACGAATCTTCTTATTCCCACTTAATTCTATAATCGATTGAATATTTCCATCTAAAGCCACTTCATCCAAAAATGCACACGGTAATGGAACCTCTTTAAAAATTCCTCGATCCACATTTTTCTCTCCTCTTTTCAATATGTCTTATACATATTGGAAAGAAAGTTGAAATTTCCTCTACAAAATAAAAAAGTTTCTTCCTATTAAGAAGAAACTTTTTTAGAACTATTTCATAGAAATAGTTGCCTCTACTGGATAATGATCAGAGTAATCATTATATGTATATTTTTTAAGCCATGATGTAACAGTCCACTGTGGAGATTTCGGTTGTAATACTTTATTCTCTATAAATGACGAATTCGCATGGTCCTTACTTGTGATAATATAATCTAAATACTCGGCAGGGCTATCAGGGAAATTATATTTTGCTATACTGTTTGTCGTCGCATCCCAAGTTGCTGTATGTCCCGTATAAGATGGAATAGAAGCGTGCAATGTTTTGAACATGGATGCGTACTCTGAGTCACTATTGTTCTCTGCATTTATTTTATTCACGTTCATATCACCACCAAATAGGACGTACTCGTCATTTGGTATATTCTTATTTTTAATAAAGTCTTGAATTTCTTTTAACTGATTTGTACGTACAGATGCAGGTGAAGTTTTTCCGCACATACTATCTTCAGCCTGCAAATGCGTCCCGATTACATGAACGAAACGATCATTTTTCTTAATTTTCGTGTATACAAATCCTTTATTTGATAAATTATCTGGCCCGCATCCTTTTGCAAATACATATTGAATCTTTTCAACGATTGGCCATTTACTCACGATTGCAACGCCCCCATCTTCAGGAGTTGAAGATGAATAGCTACCTAACGTTTTATCCCATTCATTTCCGTTACTACGACCTAATACCGCTGTTTGATTTGGATATTCTTTCTTCAAATTCCCTAACAAACGATCTGATGCGCTATTATCAAACACTTCATTTAATATAACAACGTCTTGATTCTTTATATAATCTGCGGCCCCAATTAAATCAGCACGCTCACTTTGTCCCCAGTTCGGATATAAATTTGTTGATAGCATGTACACATTATGTGTCATCACTTTCAAAGTATTATTTTGATTTGTAGACGTTTCTGCTTGAGCTGAATATCCTCCGTATAAAACTCCTAAACCAATCCCAAAGCTAAGTACACCTTTTAGCAATTTTCCTTTCACGCTTCATACCTCCATGTATTAGTTATAAAAAGGCCAAATACTCTATTGTGAGATTTGACCTTTTTTTTAATACTTAACGATCTCCGTACGTATCAAACCAAAGCTGAATGTATCCGGCAGTAACACGTTGTGCATCCATTAATCGCTTACCTGTCATTGGCGTAACTTCAGCGCGCCATTTATCTGCATATTCTTGTGATACAGCTGCTTTTACGAACCAATCTTTCGTATTATCATTTACAATGCCAGCGTAATCTTGTTTCGCTGCTACTGCCGCTCCGTGAATCCAATCTTCTGGATTTGTACCTTTCCAGTTCCAATATCCATTTCCATCCGTTACTTTATAATTATCTTTTATCGTATCTACAAAGTTTTCGTATTTAGAATGGAATCCTTGTGGGTACGAAAGATTTGTAAAGTTTGCTGCATGCATCGGTTGGTTTACATCTCCTAAATAATGAAGAGATAATCCTAAATAGAAGAATGCTTGTTTCATATCTTTATTTTTATATGATTCACCAGCTAATTTAAAATATTTAGCGCCAGTTTCTTTTGCCTGCTTTGCAAATGGAATATATGTTTTTCCATTGTCTGGATCATAGAAATGTGAAGCAAATGTGCTATTATCATAATAAGGATTTTCATAGTCAGCAGCATAAATACCATTTTCTAATTCCGTACGCCATTCATTTAATTGTGCAACTCGATCTTGTTTTACAAGTGTTGTATTGCGAGACATAATATCAATGGCACGGTTTACAATCCATAAATGAGAGTTTACGCCTTCTTTATGCTTATCTTCAGCAGACCAGCGATGAACTATTTTTATTTTACTTCCCCCATCGTTTTCATGAGCAAATGCAACACTTTGTAACGGCGCTACTAATGTAATAGCTGCTGCTAAAGCAAGTACTTTCTTTTTCATCTGAAATCCTCCATTTTATAATTGAATTATTGTAAACTTTTTGTTAGGATCCTATGATATCGTCCGGTTAACCTATGACTAGAATATCCCACCTTTCATGAAATTTCTATCAATAAATTAAAATATGCAAATGTTCATATCATTATAACTTTATACATAGTGAATATAATGAATGAATGCACTTATATTGTAATAAAGTATTGTTAAGCTACTACGAATGATTGTCTAAACTAATGTAAAAAAAGAGTAAAGCATCCACATGCTTTACTCTTTTTTTCTATTCGATAATATACTTGGCAGTTGTACATTAACTGCCAACTTATGAATAAATCCAAACACTAATCCAATCCCAATAAATATGTATAAGATTGTAAATATCTTTCCGAAATCAGTTTGCGGACTAAAATTCCCATCACCGACAGTCGTCAACGTGACCACACTAAAATATAAAGCGTTAAGAGGACGTAATCCCTCCACCGTACTATAAAAGATTGTCCCAGATGTTAAGGTCAAAATTGTTAATACGAATAACACTTGAAATTCTTTATCTTTCCACGCTCGTAAACAAGCTTTTAGCATCCGTTTCAATGTCAACATAAATGAAAGCATTAGACTTCTCCTTCCAAACAAAATACCTGTAGTTAAAGGAAAGTCTATCACCTTTCTGTATAGAAAAAAAGTAGCCCTCTTCTATTTCTAGAAAAGGGCTACTTTTTACTATTCTCTATTATTTAGGTGAAACAAGAATTTTCACTTGTGTTTTATCTTTTACAAGTGCTTCAAATCCTTCTTCAACAACTTGATCCACTGTGATTTTTTTCGTAATTAATTTCTCTGCTTGAATTTGGCCAGAGCTAATTAATTTAATAACAGCTGGGAAGATATGACGGTATCCAAGAATACCGATAACTTCTTTTTCTTTTAGTACAAGGTTGTTTGGCGTAATTGTCGCATCTTTTTCCCACACACTAACAATTACAGTTTGTCCTTCAAAGCTTGTACTTTCAATCGCTTGACGAAGTACTACTTCGACACCTGTTACTTCAAAGCTCACATTTACACCTAAACCATTTGTTAAGTTACGAATTTCTGCTAGTACATCTTGAGTAGCTGGATTTAATACATAATCCGCACCTGCTAATTTTGCTAACTCTTGACGTTCTTTAGAAAGTTCTACTGCAATAACAGGAGTTGCTCCTGCTGCTTTAGCTGCTTGAATGACAAGAAGTCCAATTGGACCACAACCAAATACTGCTACAGCTTCCCCTTCTTTTAATTTACTTTGACGTACTGCATGAACTGCTACCGCTGCTGGTTCTACAAGTGCACCTTGTTCATACGTCATTTCATCAGGAATACGGTGGACCATATCTTCTGGTACTACTGTATATTCAGAGAAACCGCCGCCGTCTCCGCCAAGACCGTGGAAAACAAGTTGTTCACAAACATTGTAATGTCCATGTTTACAAGCTTCACATTTACCACAAGAATAAATTGGTTCTACAACGACGCGATCTCCCACTTTATGAGAAGTAACGCCTTCACCGATTTCAACTACCTCACCACTAAACTCATGACCTAAAATAACCGGTGCTTTTACGTGTGTTAATGGGTGCTCTTCTGTTGGAATAAAAATAGGTCCTGCTAAATATTCATGCAAGTCTGTGCCGCAGATACCACACCATTTCACTTTAATCTTAACTGCTCCTGGTCTTACAGTTGGTTCTGGTACTTCTTCTACTCGTACATCGCGTTGATTATGCCAAAGTAATGCTTTCATTTTATACATCCCTCTCTACGTATATACTTAACCTGGTGAAGTTTACAAATCTATTATAATACTTCTATCCATATATTTCAAAAAAACAATCTCATTTCCACTAAATTTTAACAAATAACGTTCAATGTTTTGTCACTTTGTACTTTTTTCCACATCTGTTAATGCTAATTTCATTGCGGTTGAAATTAGCATTATGCCATAATAGCATAGGAGAGGTGAATATCGCTTGAAATATTTTATTTACTTTATTGTTATCGTAGCGTTTCTAGATACATTTTCACAATTACCTATTATGAGTACGTTCGCTCAAAGTCTTGGAGGATCTCCTCTTATTATTGGGCTAGTTGTCGGTATGTACTCATTCGCTAATATGATCGGTAATATTATTGCTGGCGCTGCTGTCGATAAATTTGGTGCAAAAAAAATACTTTATATAAGCATGGGACTTACGAGTTTCATAGTCTTGTTATACACCGTTGTTCAAAGTGGTGAACAACTATTAGTTGTGCGCTTTATGCACGGCTTTAGTGACGGATTTTTAATTCCTGCTGCCTTTACGTTTTTATCAAAACAAACAAATTCAGCAAGACAAGGTAAGGCAATGGCTCTATCTGGTGCTGCTGTTGGAACAGCGGCAATTGTAGGACCGGCTTTCAGTGGAATTATGAAAGCAACTGCTGGTATAGAGTGGGTGTTCATTACCATTTCTATTTTAATGGTCCTTGGTACAATCGTATCTCTATTCTTCTTACCAAATAACGTATCAAGAAAAGATACTTCAAGAACACAAATGATGAACAAAGAAGATATGATTGAACTATTGAAATCAGAACCGTTATTGCAAGCATATATTGGTGCTTTTACGCTAATGTTTTCACAAGGAATTGTCACTTATATGCTACCAGTGAAAGTTGAGGCATTAGCACTTAAAGCATCTACAACAGGCATGATGTTAAGTGTATTCGGCATTACCGCTATCCTCTTCTTTTTGCTGCCAACAAACCGTATTTATGATCGATTTAATCGTTCAAAACTCATGCTAATTGGTATTGCAGTAATGGCATTTGCGTTATCATTACTTGGATTATTCGCAACAAAGGGTATGCTCTTTATCGTTATGATGATTTATGGCATTGGATTCGCTATCCTTTTCCCATCGATAAATGCATTACTTGTTGAAAATACGACAGATAATAAGCGCGGAAAAGCATTCGGATTGTTTTATGCTTTCTTCTCATTAGGAGTTGTTGCTGGATCCTTTACAGTTGGTGCAATCGGGGCATCCCCTAGCTTCAGCTTCGTTATCGGAACTGCATTCTTATTAACATTCGCTGGAATGATTTATGTAAGAAGCAAAATAAAAAGTAAAGCAAAAAGCAAAGTAAAAAGTAAAGCAAAAAGCAAAGTAAAAAAGAGCACTATCCAATAGTGCTCTTTTATTGCCGAATATATTACTTTTGTGTATAGCCAAGTAACAATGTAAATAAATTAAACTGTAAAGGCAATACTGCAGTTCTTTTTTCACAAAAAAAGTGTATAAATACCAACGATACTTCGACAATTCCCTCGGAAATATTTCCTTTCCCCACATAATTTGATACACTACATATGAACAGACACTTGTATTACATAAGCTAAAATAATAACTTACTGTACAAATTGAAAAGCACACTCTTCATATGAAGAATGTGCTTTATTTTATTAACGTTTAATCCAAACAGCGCCTGCCGATTTATCCTCTGCCTGTCCAACAACTTGGAATTTAAGTCCAAGGTTTGGAACTTTTCTTCCTGCATCTGCAATTTGTTTGTTACTATATACTTTTGAATCATCAAATGTTGTAACACCTTGTAATCCAGAATAGTTAAACTGTCCACGTGTTAATGAATTTGCACTCCATGCTGGTGTTTGATCAAATGAAAATGCAGCATCTGCAATTTGCATACCTGTATTACCGTAAGTTGGTCTTCCGTTTAAATTCCCAACAAATGCCTCTGGATGCGAATCCACAACACCAAGGAATCCTTCACCTGGATGCACCCCCACCCAGTTATCTTTGAAGCTATCATCTGCATACCAAACGACAAGACCTGTATTATACACTGGACCTTTTCCTGCTTTTAATCCATTATCTGATCCCGCATAGTTTCTCCACTCTAAGTAGTAATAATGAGCTTTCTTTTCTGTCCCATCAGAAACAACAAAACCATTTAAATTCATTTTATCCTGTCCTTCTGTATCATCAGAAAATACAACTTGTCCATCAACAGTTACATTTACATTATCCATCGCGAAACCTTTATATGTTACAGCCGGATCTGTAATATAATCGAATTGCAGTTTCACTTTTTTCCCTTTAAATTGACTTAAATCATATGATTTATCCATCCATTTTCCATCTGTTGTATCTTTATCTTCTTGGACTACTTTTTCTCCAAGTCTATCAATTAACGTTTTCGTTCCATCTTCTGTTACTGCATGCACTTCGACAAAATCGCACTCTGCTTCTAACTCATAATTTGCTTTATAATCAAATTTTGCATTTGTTCCTTTTGTTAAATCAAAGAATGGTGTCTCTAGTGTTGTATGCATATCATCTCCTCTTGTACTATAATATGCATGCTTTCCAAACTCCGGTTTAATCGTTTCAACACTCTTACCCGGTAAGTTAACACGTACAACGCCTGGACGATTGGATTTCGTAACACTTTGATCAATATATGTAGGAATTCCTACTCCACGCTTAATTTTATCGTAATCTACTTCTAAAATTTTTGCCCAGTTGCCGCCCATATTCTTTTGTAAGAAGTCTTTATTTTGTGGTGAGAAACTAGTTGGCTCTGTTCCTGCAATTTTCCCTGTCCAACTACCTCCACTCATTAATGACCACGCTTCGACAGGTGAACCAGTTCCAGTATATTTCGTGTCATATTCATCTGGTAAGCCAAGATCATGTCCAAATTCATGCGCAAATACACCTACTGCTCCATCTTCTGGTTCAATTGTATAATCATGCGCCGCTACTTTTCCACCAAAGTAATCTACCTTTGATTTTGTACCTTCAACCGCTACTGGATCTATTGCTAATTTTGAACGATGTGACCAAATTGCATCATCACCTAAATTACCGCCACCAGCTTCTTGACCAGCGCCAGCATGGATTACCATTAAATGATCAATTACACCATCAGGTTCATTTTGATTTCCATCACCATTTGTATCATATCTATCGAATTGATCAAATTGAGATAAATCTAACCCTTTCTCAGCAGCTGCATGTAAAGCTTCTTTCACTAAATCACGTGCGCCTTTTGGTCCTTTATTATCGTGACCACTACTACCATCAGCACCGTAGTCAGACGCTTTTCCTGGAACAGTTAGCCATTCCGTTACATATCCATCTGTCGTATAACTTCCACCAGACTGCTCTTCATAATATTGTTTAAACGTTTTTACTTTCGAACCATCAAATAACGTGTACGGTTCATTACCAAATAACATTTTTTGATAATGCTCTCTACCAAAGTCATTCGAATACATATACCCTGGTGTTTGATCAATATTATTATGTTTATAATCACTAAATTCAACGAGTAATACTAATACTTTATCAGTTCGAACAGACCCTTTATATGGCGCTTGCTTTGCTTTAGAAGTTGGGACTTGTCCATTCAATTGTTTTTTATTTGGTTCTGGTTTTTGCTCAGGACTAACGTTTTTTTCAGGTTTCTTTACTTTCTCCTTTTCTTCCATTTTTTTCTCTTTTACTTTTTTCACAAAATCAGATGCCTCTTTAGCAGTATCCGCTGGTAGGATTTCTTTATTTGCCTGATCGCCTTGTTTCTTTTCAATATACTTTTCTACAGCTTTTTTCGTCTCTTCTTTAGAAGATGCTGGATTAATTGTTCCTCTTTCTTTCAACGCTTCCGCTAAACGATCTTCTTGAATTAAATTGTAATCAATTGGTGTTGTAGATACATTATCTTTCTCTTTTGCTGGCGTTTCTGCGTATGCTAGCGGAGTACTCATTACAGATGTGCATCCGATAATTGCCGCAATTGCTAAAGATGATAACACTTTAAATGGCGCTTTTCTTCTCATTCTATTTCTCTCCTTTTATAAAACTTAAAATTCAGATAAATAAGTGCATTTAAATCAAAATCTCTACTTTCTGCCCTCCCTATATACAGTGAAACTTTAATCAGTGGGGAGTTTGTCCATCCCCACTGATTATTAGCCCACACCAATCGGGCATTTACGGGCAGTTGATTTCCCACCTAACTTCTTTGCTCTAGCTGAATTTTGAGGTGGGAATCTTACTGACCGTTAATGCGGGACAAAAAGGCATAATTCTATAAACGTTAAGCTTTCTGTTATAGAATCATGCCCTCCAGTTTTCTGGTCAGACTCTCTATCTTCTTATATCAAAATATGAAAAATAAAGAGTGATTTGTATATATTAAATAGCTTATATAACAAATTTAAAAGACAATATGCAAAATTGCATGAAAATTCTTTTAAATAAAAAAAGAACCCTAGTCAATTAAACTAGGATTCTCTTTTTTCTATTATTTCTCTTGTGTTTTTTCCCAATCAGCTAAGAACTTCTCAATTCCTTGATCTGTTAATGGGTGCTTCACTAATGAAGCAATTACGTTTGCTGGGATTGTTGCAATATGTGAACCGTTTAATGCTGCTTCTGTTACGTGAACACTGTGACGTACAGATGCTGCAATGATTTCTGTTTCAATGCCGTGAATTGCAAAGATTTCTGCGATTTGGCGGATTAGGTCCATACCGTTATGGCCGATATCGTCTAAGCGACCTAAGAATGGTGAAACGTATGTTGCACCAGCACGAGCTGCAAGTAATGCTTGAACTGCTGAGAATACTAATGTAACGTTTGTACGAATTCCTAAATCAGAGAATGCTTTTACTGCTTTTAAACCTTCCGTTGTCATTGGTACTTTTACAACAACGTTTGGAGCAATTTTCGCTAACTCTTTTCCTTCTTCAATCATTTTATCAGCTTCTAAGCTAATTACTTCTGCGCTTACAGGTCCTTCTACAACGTTACAAATTTCACGAATACGCTCGTGGAAATCTACGCCTTCTTTTGCTACAAGTGATGGATTTGTCGTTACTCCAGCTAATACTCCTAATGCATTTGCCTCTTTAATTTCGTTAATGTTTGCTGTATCAATAAAAAATTTCATTTGTTATTCTTCCTTCCTGATTTTCATTTTATATTTATTTGTTTTTCTTAATAAGCTCTAATTCAATCGGAATAGATTTGTCCACTTTTTTACCTTGTGTTATCTCTTTTGCTGTTTGCATCGCCTTCTCCCCGATTAATTCCGGTTTTTGAGCAACTGTTGCAGCCATACGCCCATCTTTAACCGCTTTTACAGCATCTTCTGTTGCATCAAAACCAACAACGACTACATCTGTTTTTCCAGAAGACTTCAATGCTTCAAGTGCCCCTAATGCCATTTCATCGTTATGCGCAAACACGGCTTTAATATCACCATTCGCTTGTAAAATGTTTTCCATAACAGATAATCCTTTAGCTCTATCAAAATCAGCCGCTTGTTTTGCAACTACTTTTAAAGATTTATCAGCTACGTTATGGAATCCTTTCCCGCGCTCACGAGCAGCAGAAGATCCAGGGATTCCTTCTAACTCAGCAACGTTTGCTCCCCCGCCAACTAATTCACGAATGTAATCACTAGCCATTTGACCACCTTCAATATTATTAGAGGCAATGTGAGAAACAACTTTACCTGAATTTGCAACGCGGTCTACAGTAATAACAGGGACATTCGCTGCATTTGCCGCACTTACTGCTGAAGCAACAGCATCTGAATCGGTTGGATTAATAACAACTACATCGACACCTTTTTGAATTAAATCTTCAACATCATTTGTTTGCTTTGCTGCATCATTTTGTGCATCAACAGCAATCAATTCAATACCGCTTGCTTTCGCTTGCTTTTCTGCACCCTTTTTCAAAGTTACAAAAAATGGATTATTTAAAGTTGAAACAGAGAATCCAACTTTAATAGTTTTATTTCGACCTTTATCGCTAGAATCCTTTGCCCATTCTGGTGGTTCCATTGAACAACCAGCAGTAATGACCATAATACATGCAACGAGTATAAGTAACCATTTCTTCATGAAATTTCCCTCCATTACGCTTCTTTTCGACGATCAATTAATACAGCTAGTAAGATTACAAGCCCTTTTACAACTTGTTGGAAGAAAGAAGATACACCTAATAAATTTAAACCATTATTTAGTACACCGATAATTAGTACACCGATGAATGTACCAACAATCCATCCTCTTCCCCCAGAAAGACTTGTTCCACCTAATACAACTGCTGCAATTGCATCTAATTCGTAAGAAGTACCTGCAGTTGGCTGTGCAGAATCTAGTCGTGATGTTAAGACAATACCTGCAAGCGCTGCCAAAATTCCGGAAAGACCGTAAATCATTACTTTAATTCTCGTAACATTAATACCTGATAGTGCTGCTGCTTCTTCATTTCCACCAATTGCAAATGTACGGCGACCAAATGTCGTTTTCTTCAAAATGAAGTACAGTACTGCGAAAGCGATCATCATTGTAACAGCTGGTACCGGAATACCGAGAAAATAACCGCGGCCAAACATTTGGAACATTAAATGATCACCCAGACCAGTGATCGGACGTCCGTCCATATAAACAAGCGTCAACCCACGAAAAATAGTCATTGTTGCTAAAGTTGCAATAAATGGAGCTACTTTTCCCTTCGCTATGATGATACCGTTTACAATTCCCATTACAAGACCAGCTAATAATCCAACTGCCATCGCAAGGAACGGGTCCATGCCACTTGCCATCATTCCAGCAACAAGTGCACTTGATAATGCTAAAATAGAACCTACCGATAAGTCAATACCCCCTGTTAAAATTACAAAGGTCATTCCGAATGCAATAAGCGCATTAATCGATACTT
This sequence comes from Bacillus cereus group sp. RP32, assembly GCF_040459735.1. Taxonomy (NCBI): domain Bacteria; kingdom Bacillati; phylum Bacillota; class Bacilli; order Caryophanales; family Bacillaceae; genus Bacillus; species Bacillus cereus group sp. RP32. The sequence goes on from NZ_JARVHO010000001.1 coordinate 4,654,841, forward strand.
GACGCAGTATATTAAATAAATTTGGAATCTCAATAAATGCCGGATTTAAAGCTGTAATTACGACGATAATTAATACTAAACCGATTAAAGAACCGAGTTGTTGTAATACATTCCCCTTCTTAGCCATCCTTACTCTCCCCCTGTAGCTAGTGCCATAATAGACTCTTGTGATGCCTCATCTTTCTCTAAAATGCCGCCGACCTTTCCTTCATGAATAACAAGAACACGATCACTCATTCCTAAAACTTCTGGAAGCTCAGATGATACCATAATAACGGCATCGCCTTGCTCAGTAAGCTTATTCATAATAGAGTAAATTTCTTTTTTCGCTCCAACATCTACACCTCTTGTTGGCTCATCTAAAATGAGTAACTGCGGGTGGATACCTAGCCATTTTGCAATAACAACCTTTTGCTGATTTCCACCAGAAAGAGATTTCACCGCTTGCTCTCCACTAGCTGCTTTCACATTAAGAAGTTTCATCATATCCGCTGTAAACTGTTGTTCTAGTTCGTTACTTAAGACACTTCCCTTTGAAAGACTTTCTAAATTCGGTAAAGCTAAATTTTCTCGAATTGAGAAATCTAAAACTAACCCTTCAGATTTTCTATCCTCTGTAATAAAAGCTATTCTTTGTCTAATCGCATCTATCGGACTATCAATCTTTACTTCTTGTCCATTTATAAAAATTTGCCCAGAATCTAAAGGTTCGTATCCAAATATCGCTTTCATAATATCTGTACGGCCAGCTCCCATCAAGCCAGCAACACCAAGGATTTCACCTTTTCTTACTTGAAACGAAACATTTTCAAACTTCCCTTTTTTCGTTCCGTTACGCATCTCAAAAATGACATCGCCAATTTGACTATTTCGCTCTGGGTAACGTTCACCAATGCTGCGCCCCACCATCATACTCACTACTTCATCAAATGATGTTTCCGGAATGAGTCTCTTTCCTACGTATTCCCCATCACGTAAAATCGTAATGGCATCACATATTGAAAAAATTTCTTCCATTCGGTGTGAGATATAAACGAACGAAACGCCTTCTTTACGTAATTTATTAATGACAGTAAACAACGTTTCAATTTCACGATCTGTTAATGCAGCTGTAGGTTCATCCATAATAATAACGCTCGCGTTTGTCATTAACGCTTTCGCAATTTCGATAATTTGCTGTTGTCCAACCGATAACTCTCCTGCCAACATAGCGCCTTTTACATGTAACCCTAACTCCGCTAGTTGCTGCTGCGCAATCGCGTTCATTTGACGCGTACGCAAAATACCTGTCTTCCCATACATTAACTCTTTACCGAGAAACATATTTTCAGCTACTGTTAAATTCGATAATATGTTCAATTCTTGATGTATAAATGCAATACCGTACTCTTCTGCTTCTTTCGCATTTTTAAAAGTTCGTTCTTGTCCATCAATCGTGATTGTTCCACCATCTTTTTTGTATACACCTGTTAAAATTTTCATGAGCGTTGATTTGCCCGCTCCATTTTCCCCCATCAATGCATGGACTTCCCCTGTTTCAATCATAAACTGTGCATTCTTCAAAACAGGATTGCCATTGAACGCCTTTGAAATATTTTTCATTTCAATACGCATTCCCATCACTTCCTTTTATTAAAAAATCACGCCTGCATGTAAAATTACATTGGCATAAGGAGTAGCCTCTCCTGTACGAATAATTGCTTTCGCTTTTTTCGTGTGCTCTTTAAATTGTTCATGCGATACATATTCAAATGCTGGCTCTATTAATTTCAGCTCGATTTCTTTATTTACTTCCGCATTATTATTAATGACTTCTTCTGCTAACGTTACTTTTTCAATTGCCATATCATCAGCTACCACTTGCAATACGTCTAAAAAGCTAGGTTTTCCAATCTCAACAGCTAAATCAATTCGTTTTACTCCGTCAGGAATTGGTAACCCGCAGTCTGCGATTACAATCGTATCTGTATGTCCAAGTGAAGCAAGGACTGATGCAATCTCACTGTTTAATACACCGTGCTTTTTCATCCGACAATCACCTGCACTTCACGTACTCTATCTCTCGTTGGCATACCGCCCTGTGCTCCAAGTCTCGTTACAGAAAGACCACCAGCAATATTCGCAAAACGAATTGCTTTTTGAAGTGTTTCTCCTTCAGAAAGCGCGACTGCTAATGCACCATTGAATGTATCACCAGCTCCAGTCGTATCTACTACATCAACAGCGATGCTAGGAACATGTACAATCTCCGTACCATTATGGAAACGAACACCTTTAGAACCTTCTGTCATCAATAGTTTATTTGGATATTTAGCCAGTAAATCTTCAATTGGTGACGTGAAATCATCTAATACGATGCGACACTCATGTTCATTTGGTGTAATATAAGTTGCCTTTTCTAAAATATCTTCTGATAACACTTGTGCTGGCGCTGGATTTAACATAACTGGAATATTATGCTCCTCACAAATAGCCAATACATATTTTACTGTTTCAAGTGGAATCTCTAGTTGAAGAACAACCATATCTGCTTTTATAAGAAGATCTTTTGAACGATCTACAACCGACTCATTTACAAGAGCATTTGCCCCTTGCACGACAACAATACTGTTATCCTCTTCTGCTAAAACGATATGAGCAATTCCTGTCGCCGTATCTGTAACCGGTACCACATAGTCGATAAAAACGCGTCCGTTCTCTAAATTGTTCCTAACTACAGTTCCATAATTATCGTTTCCAACCGCTCCAACCATCGCTACATTTGCGCCTAATCTAGCTGCAGCAACTGCTTGGTTGGCTCCTTTCCCTCCTGGGATTGTATGAAATGCTTCACCAATTACTGTTTCTCCTGCTTTCGGACGTTTTTTTGAAACAGCCACTAAGTCCATTGAAATACTACCTACCACTGCAATATTTGGCATCTGTTTCATCTCCTTACTTCGTTGTATTTCGTTCTATAATTTCAATCGGTAAACGATAGTGTTTCTCTTCTAATACGTTTCCTTCCATCTGCTCTAACAACAGCTCTGTTGCAATTTTCCCCATTTCATAAATTGGCTGTGCAACAGTTGTAATAGATGGATACATCATTTCTGTTAAAGAAATTCCATCGAATCCGATAATTTGTAAATCATCTGGAATAGAAATCCCCTTTTGGAGTGCAGCCTTTACAATACCTATTGCAATTAAATCATTTCCAGCAACAATTCCATCAATATGTGGGTATTCTTCTAATAATTCCACTGTTACACGCTCACTATTAGCTGGATCAAATGTACTCTCTGCAATCATATAAGAAAGATTTTTTTGTGTAATAACGTCTACAAAACCTTCAAAACGTTCATTAGCAGTGCTTACATCACGCGGTCCGCGAATATGCGCAATATGTTTACAGCCTTTATCTATTAATAGCTTTGTCGCTGCCTGACTCCCTGCATAGTTATCTGCATATACAGTAGGGATACGCTCATTAAACATACGGTCAATTGCAACAACTGGAACAGACAACTTCATGTAATTAACACTATTTTGTGGATTCGTTGCTACAATAAATCCATCCACATTATTTTGCCTAAGTACATCAATATATTGCTTTTCTTTCTCTAAACTCTCATCAGAGTTACAAAGGACAACTGTGTATCCTTGCTTATGCGCTACATCTTCTACGGCACGTGCAACTTCTGGAAAGAATGGATTCACGATATTTGGAACAACTAAGCCAATTAAACGTGATTTTTTATTATACAATGAACGCGCTACTGTACTAGGTTTATAATCTAGCATCTCAATCGCTCGTTCTACTTTCTTTAATGTATCTTCATGAACATATCCATTTTTATTTAACACTCTGGAAACGGTCGCCACAGATACTCCCGCTAATTTCGCAACGTCTTTAATCGTACTCATTCTCTTTCCTCTCCATCCTATGTAACCGTTTACAGAAAACAATATAACGTATTTCTAGAAATACGTCAATCATTTCTCATGAAAAAGCTTTTAAGGTTATACTCAAAAAAAGCACCGCCATAAGGCGATGCTTTTTCATTACGAATAGGATACAGTTTGTTCTTTTTCCTCTGTAGCTGGCTCTTCAGCATCTTTTTTACGATCTGACAGTTTAATCTTCTGTAAGAAAATCGTAAAGATAGCGCCTACTACGATAAATACCAATCCTGTTAAGAATACAGTATGAAGTGAGTCTACTAAAGAGTTTTTCAAGATTGGTACAATGCTGTTAGCGAATGCTTCTGGCATTTGTTTTAATGCTTCTGGACTAAATAGCATCGAATATAAACCTTGTGGATCTGTGTGAATCATATCTTTAAATTTCGTTACCATTTGGCCCGCTTCTTTCGGGAACGTATCTAATACAGGTACTAATTTATTTGTTAATGTTGTACCTGAAGTGTTATTCATGATTGACCCTAAAATTGTAATACCAAATGTTCCACCGATTTGACGGAAGAACTGACTTGATGATGTTACGACTCCAAGATCTTTTTTCGGGAAACTTTCTTGTAACGCTAATGTTAATGTCGGCATAACAAGACCCATTCCTAAACCGATAATACTCATATAGAAAGTAGCAGTAAGTTTAGTCGTGTGCATATCCATCGTTGTTAATAACCAGAAACCACCAGCCATAATAAGCATCCCTGTAATAATTTGTGGTTTCACACCAACTTTTAATACAAGTTGACCACCGATAATACTCATCACTATCATTGTAATCATCATCGGTGTCATAATTGTTCCTGATTCAGCAGCACTTACTCCTACAATTCCTTGCATGAAGAATGGTACGAACATAATCGCACCGAACATTCCGATACTCATAAAGAAACCAATCGCATTCAGTATTGTAAACGTGCGATTTTTAAAGAAATGCATCGGTAAAATCGGTTCTTCTGCTTTCGTTTCAACGATAACAAAGCTAACAATACCAATTAGAGCTAATGCAAATAAACCGATAATTTGCCAAGAATCCCATGGATAATCTTTTCCGCCAAACGTTAATGCAAGTAATAAACTTACAACACCGAGAATCATCGTAAAGATTCCAGCAATATCAATTTTGATCGGTCCTGTTTGCTTATGTGACTTTAATCCCATTGCAATAAAGATTGTTGCTAAAATACCAACTGGTAAGTTAATGTAGAATACCCATCTCCAGTTCACTGCGTCTACAATCCAACCACCTACTTGTGGTCCAATTACAGAAGCAAGACCGTATAACGCACCAAAAATACCTTGCCATTTCGCACGTTCTTTTCCCGTAAACATATCTCCGATAATAATCATAGCCATTGGCATCATAATACCGCCACCAAGACCTTGAATACCACGGAAAATAATTAATTCTGTCATACCATTTGCCATACCACATAACGCCGAACCAACCATAAAGATAACTAGTCCTGTAATATATACGTTACGACGGCCAAGTAAATCCGCTAATTTACCTGCAATTGGTACAACTGTCGTTGATGTTAACATATAAGCTGTTGTTAACCACGTCATTAAACTTAATCCGCCTAGTTCACCGACGATACGCGGCATTGCTGTACCAACGATTGTTCCATCTAATGCAGCAAATAGCATCGCGATTATTAAACCGATTAACAGCAACTTTCTATTTATGTTTTCTTGTTGCTCCATGTAATCTCCTCAATTCCTCTTAGTTATTCTCTTTTTTCTCTTGTGTCCCGCAAATAATTGTTTCTAACTTCTCAAAGAGGCGTAACAAATCTTCTCTTTCTTGTAATTCTAAATGTGAGAAATATTTTGCAATATGCTCATTACGAGCTGTCATCGCCTCTTCTACTCTAGCTTTACCCTTTTTTGTTAACTCAATGATGACAACACGACGGTCATCTTTGTCGTGATAGCGCTCTACAAGCTCTTGGTCAATTAGGCGATCAATCATCACTGTAATTGCACTAGGCTTTACATACATCTTTTTTGCTAATTTTGTCGCTCTTGAAGCACCGTAATGATCTAAAATCTTTAAAATATAAAACTGCGGTGGTGTAAGTCCTGTTGCTTGCATTTGTTCTAATAACTCCGTCTGCATTTTCTTTCCAATCGAAAAGGCAAGAGCTTGAATTTTATCGATATGCGTCATATCATTTGGCATGTTATCCACCTCTTATTTAAGCAATAAAATATTTAACGTATTTAAATATTAATCCCACAAACAAAATCCGTCAACACTTTTTATTTATAAAAACGTTTACATTTCTGTCACAAAGTTTTATAATTTTCGACGAAGTTAATATTGACAGTCACGGAGAATCGGAGTATACGGCTATGAATCATAAAAAAGGAAACTTTTTTATATTTCATGGCCTTTTTATATTCTCTCTGACTTACAACATTTCGAATTCATTAGGGGAGGATTTTCATTTTATGTTTTTCACACAATTATTTAAGCCTGCGCCCCACGCGGAACGCTTACCAGCTGATCGCGTTGATAGCGAATACCGTAAATTACGTTTACAAGTATTCTTAGGTATCTTCATCGGCTACGCAGGTTACTACTTTGTTCGAAAAAACTTTTCACTAGCGATGCCATACTTAATTGAACAAGGCTTTAGTAAAGGGGAACTTGGGGTTATCCTTTCAGCAGTATCTATCGCTTACGGATTAAGTAAATTTCTTATGGGTATCGTATCCGACCGTTGTAATCCTCGCTACTTTTTAGCAGCTGGGCTATTTTTATCAGGTATCATTAATATTATTTTCGGCTCATTTTCTTTCATTACAACGAGCATTATACTTATGTTTGTCCTTCAGTTTTTAAATGGATGGGTACAAGGTATGGGATGGCCTCCTTGTGGTCGTACGATGGTTCACTGGTTCTCTATTAGTGAACGTGGTACAAAAATGTCTATTTGGAACGTTGCTCATAATGTCGGTGGCGCGCTAATGCCTTCTCTTGTGACATTAGGCTTATACTTCTTCGCAAATGACTGGAAGAGTATTTTTTACTTCCCAGGTATTCTTTCAATTTTAGTTGGTATTTATGTATTAATTACGATGAGAGATACACCTCAATCTTGTGGATTACCTTCTATCGAAGAACATACTGGAGAATATCCATCAGATGAAAAAGTAAAAGATCGAGAACGCGAACTTTCAGTAAAAGAAATTTTATTTAAATACGTACTAAACAATAAATTTTTATGGTACATCGCTATCGCGAACGTTTTCGTTTATTTCGTACGTTACGGCGTTGTAGACTGGGCTCCTACCTATTTAGTAGAGGAAAAAAGTTTCACTCATAGTAGCTCCCGTACAGCTTATGCTCTATATGAATGGGCTGGTATTCCAGGTACACTTCTTTGCGGATGGATGAGTGATAAACTATTTAAAGGGCGCCGCGCACCTGCTGGTATTTTATTTATGGTTGGTGTATTTATCGCCGTTCTTGTTTACTGGCTAAACCCTCCTGGTAATCCAATGGTTGATAGTATCGCACTTGTCGCGATTGGTTTTTTAATTTACGGACCTGTTATGTTAATCGGCCTACACGCACTAGACTTAGCACCAAAAAAAGCTGCTGGAACTGCCGCTGGTTTAACTGGGTTCTTCGGTTACCTAGGTGGAGCTACTTTTGCTAGCGCAGCTATGGGCTTTATCGTCGATGCATTCGGATGGGATGGCGGATTCATCTTATTACTTGTATCTTGTGTACTTGCAATGTTCTTCCTTGCTCTTACTTTAAAGACAGGATCTGCAAAACCAAAACAAGCTTAAGTACTAATATTATTCTTATCAAAAAAAGAGAGACTGTTCTTTCCCGAACACCTCTCTTTTTTCTACATATAATACTTTTTTCCTACAAAAGATTTATTCTCCTCTTTTTATATGTTAGCGTTTTCAACTAACTTCAATCCCTTATATAACAGCATTCAATCTCTGCATAAAAAGATTTTTGAATATTTTATCAACTTATGCTTGTCAAACATTGTCAATTTATATTAAAATAACAACAACATACAAAATATTTAGTCTTTTCAGAAAAGATGGAGGGATAGCCATGAAGAATCCACTTCTTCGCATTGAAAACTTACAGACTTCCTTTCGCATACAAGATCACTATCATGCCGCAGTTGATGATGTTTCGTTAACTGTCCATGAAAATGAAATTGTCGCGATAGTTGGTGAATCAGGTTGCGGAAAAAGTGCACTTGCCCTTTCTATTATGCGATTGCATAATGAAGCAAATACAAAATTACAAGGGCAGCTTAACTATAGAGATAAGGATCTACTAACTATGTCAGCCGCAGAGATGAATAAAGTACGCGGATCAAACATCGGTATGATTTTCCAAGAACCTCTTACAGCACTCGATCCTCTTATGACAGTTGGAAAACAAATCGAAGAAAACTTAGACTACCACACAAGCCTTTCAAAAGTTGAAAAAAAAGAACGCACCTTAGAACTACTTCATCAAGTTGGTATTCCAAAACCAGAACTTACATATAAACAATACCCACACGAATTATCTGGCGGAATGAGACAAAGAATTGTTATCGCAATTGCAATTGCTTGTAACCCAGCACTCATTATTGCGGATGAGCCAACAACGGCTCTTGACGTAACCATCCAAGCACAAATTTTAGACTTACTAAAATCTATTCAAGAACAAACGAAAATGGGCATCATTTTAATTACTCATGATTTAAGTGTTGTCGCAGAAACAGCCGATCGTATCGTCGTTATGTACGCCGGACAAGTTGTAGAGACAGGAAAAGTTGAAGAGATTTTTAACAACCCTCTTCACCCATATACTCGTTCTCTATTAAACTCCATTCCATCTGCGTATGGTGAAAAAGAAAAATTGCATGTAATTCAAGGGGTCGTTCCTTCGTTAGCGAAGCTTCCTCGCACAGGTTGTCGCTTCCAAGCTCGAATTCCATGGATTAGACCTGATCAACACGAGGAAAATCCAATTTTACATGAAGTAAAACCAGACCATTGGGTACGTTGTACTTGCTACAAGCATTTCAACTTCCAAGATAAGAAAGGAGATGATGTAGCTCATGGCACTGCTTAAAGTAGAAGATTTAAAAGTACATTTTCCAATTAAAGGTGGTTTCTTCGGCCGCACATTAGATTACGTGCGTGCTGTCGATGGTGTAAGTTTTGAATTACAACCGGGTGAAACATACGGGATCGTTGGTGAATCAGGAAGTGGCAAATCAACAACGGGTAAAGCAATTATGCATTTAACGAAAGCAACAGAGGGTAGCATTCATTTTAATAATAGAGATTTAACAAAATTAAGTCGCTCTGAGCTACGTGAACAACGAAAAGATATTCAAATGATTTTCCAAGATCCTTATTCATCATTAAATCCGAAGAAACGTGTTCTCGACATTATTGCTGAGCCTCTTCGAAATTTTGAGAAGCTCTCACCTGATGAAGAACGTAGAGCGGTTCAAGAATATCTTGATAAAGTTGGTCTAAATCCAGAGTCAATTTATAAATATCCACATGAATTTTCCGGCGGGCAAAGGCAGCGGATTGGTATTGCACGCGCTCTTACATTAAAACCGAAGCTTATTATTGCTGATGAGCCAGTATCTGCGCTTGACGTCTCTGTACAAGCACAAGTATTAAACTTCTTGCAAGATTTACAAGCTGAGCTCGGACTAACATACTTATTCATTAGTCATGATTTAGGTGTAATTCGTCATATGTGTGATCGTATCGGTGTTATGTATCGCGGACGCATTGTCGAAGAAGCAACTAGTGCAGAAATTTATAGTAATCCGCAACATATTTATACGAAGCGCCTAATATCAGCAATTCCTGATATTCGTCCTGAAAACAGAGAGAGACAGCGTAAGCTCCGTCAACAAGTAAGCTCTGAATACGAGAAATCATACGAAAATTATTTCAATGAAAACGGTCGTGCTTATGACTTAAAAGCAATCTCGCCAACGCACCGGGTGGCATTACCATAAGGGAGTGATAAAACATGTGGAAGTTTATATTACGGAGATTTTTAGTGATGATTCCGCAATTATTCGTGTTAAGTGTACTTGTCTTTCTATTAGCTAAGGCAATGCCAGGCGATGCCTTAACCGGCAGAGCAATGAATCCAAAAGCGGATCCAAAAGTGATTGAAGAACAACGTGAAAAGCTTGGATTAAATGACCCAGTTGCAACACAATATGTTCGCTGGATTAAAAATGCAGCCCAAGGTGACTTTGGTATTTCCTATGCACATAAAATGAAAGTAACCGATTTAATTGGAGAACGACTTGGAAATACAGTATCTTTAGCACTTGTTATTCTTATTCTTACTTATTTAATTGCCATACCACTAGGAGTTATAAGTGGGCGGTGGAATGATACATGGGCTGATCGACTCATTACCCTTTACAACTATCTAGGTTTTGCTACACCACTATTTATATTTGCATTAATTATGCTCTTCCTATTCGGATTTAAGTTTGCAATATTCCCAACCGGCGGTAGCGTTGATCCTCAAGTTGCAACAGGTACATTTGCTTACTATTTAAGCAAATTGAATCACATGCTATTACCAGCTTTATCTGGTGCATTAATTGCGACAGTTGGTACGGTTCAATATTTACGAAGCGAAATTATTGATACGAAACATAAAGATTTTGTGCGTACAGTAAGAGCAAAGGGTGTTCCAGAATCAAAAATCTATTCTAGACATATTTTACGAAATTCATTCTTACCAATTGCAGCGTTCTTAGGTTATGAAATTACAGGATTAGTTGGCGGTGCTATCTTCTTAGAAAGCATTTTTAGCTATCCGGGAATTGGGCAACTATTTATACAATCTATCTCTCAACGCGATTTTAGTGTAATAACTGCACTCGTTATGTTTACTGGATTTGCAACGTTACTTGGAACTCTCCTTTCAGATATTATTCTAAGCATCGTTGATCCACGTATTCGTATTGATTAAAGAAAGGAGCAGACGTTATGTTGGCAAACCCTGAAAAACAAACTGAAGTTATTCATTACGAAAAAAGCCCTTCTGGTTTCTCTATTATGTGGCGAGAACTTCGTAAAGATAAATTAGCAATGTTTTCACTTGTTTTCCTAGCAATCTTATTACTAGCAGTCTACGCAACATCTTTTATTATGAAACAAGAAGATATTGTACGAGTTGATTTATTCGCTATTTATGCTCCTCCCTCTGCTGAACATTGGTTAGGAACAGATTACGGAGGACGCGATATTTTCGGCCAACTTATTATTGGTACACGTAACTCTTTTACAATTGGATTAGCAATTACTATTCTTTCTTGTGTAATTGGCCTTTCAATTGGATTAATTGCCGGTTATTTTGGAGGAGCAATTGATAATATCATTATGCGCATTATCGACTTTGTTATGGTTTTACCATTTTTAATGCTTGTAATTGTATTTATTACACTTGTTCCTACATTCAATATCTTCACTTTCATTTTAATTATGAGCGTGTTCTTATGGACAGGAAAGGCAAGATTAATTCGCTCAAAAGTATTAACTGAAAAAGAACTCGATTATGTCTCTGCATCAAAAACTTTAGGAACACCAAACTGGAAGATCATTCTTTTCCAAGTACTACCTAACTTAAGTTCAATTATCATTGTTAGTGTTACATTAAACCTTGCTGGAAACATCGGTATTGAATCTGGTCTAACCTTCTTAGGATTTGGTCTACCAGAAAGTACACCAAGCCTTGGTACACTTGTTAGTTATGCTAGAAATCCAGATGTATTACAAGAGAAATGGTGGATTTGGTTACCCGCATCAATCATGATTTTAACATTGATGCTGTGTATAAATTTTATTGGTCAAGCACTACGCCGTTCGGCCGACGCAAGACAAAGAAAAGGATAAGGGGTGGAAGAAATGACAAATAAGCCAAAGTTTTTCAAAGTATTAAGTACACTTGCAGTTTCAACATTACTACTTTCAGCATGTGGTGGCAGTGGTGGTAGTGAAAAAACGAGCAGCACAAAAAAAGTAGATACAAATAAATTTAGTGCATCTGTTAAAAATGATAAAAAGGAAATTAAAGATGGTTCATTAACATATGGTCTTGTTTCTAACACACCATTTGAAGGACTTTTGAACTTCGCTGTATATGAAGGAGATCCTGATAACCAGGTCATTACAATTTTCGATGAATCTTTATTATCAAATGACGAAAACTGGGAATACACGAATGATGGTGCTGCTACATATGAAATTTCTAAAGATAAAAAGACAATTACACTAAAAATCAAAGATAATGTAAAATGGCATGATGGAAACCCTGTTACTGCTGAGGATTTAGAATACTCTTATCTAGTAATTGGTAGCAAACAATATGCTGGTTCTCGCTATGACACTCAAATGCAAATGATTGAAGGTATGGAAGATTACCACAATGGAAAAGCCGAAAAAATTTCAGGTATCAAGGTAACGGATCCAAAAACAATTTCGATTACGTTTAAAGAACCGAATCCTTCAGTGAAAACTGGACTTTGGGCATATCCTCTTCATAAGAAATATTTAGGAGATGTACCAATCGATAAATTAGCAGAGTCTGATAAAATCCGTAAAAACCCAATTGGTTTTGGACCTTTTAAAGTGAAGAAAATTACTCCTGGAGAATCCGTTGAATTTGAACGTTTTGATGACTATTATGGCGGAAAACCAAAGCTGAAAAGCATGGTTTTAAAAGTTGTTAACCCTTCCGTTGTTAACGCGTCCTTAAAAAATGGTGATATTGACATTGCTGAAGTAAGTGCAGATCAATATCCAAATGTAAGTAAATTAAAAAATGCACAATTAGTCGGCAAAACCGATTTATACTATAGCTATATCGGCTTTAAGTTAGGCCATATGGATAAAGAAAAAGAAGAAGTAGTGATGGATAAGGAGAAATTTAAAGATGTTCGTGTACGTCAAGCGATGGCGTATGCTATTGATCGAAAAGAAATTGGTGAAAAATTATATCATGGCCTACGTTATCCGGCTAACTCACCAATCCCACCATCTCTACCAAAATATCATAACAATAAAGTTGGTGCCTATGATAAAGATGTAGAAAAAGCTAAAAAGTTATTAGATGAAGCTGGCTATAAAGATACGAACGGAGATGGATTCCGTGAAGATCCGAATGGTAAAGAATTTAAAGCTAATTTCTTATCAATGAGTGGTAGCGATGTAAGTGAACCACTTGCAAAATTCTTTATTCAATCTTGGAAAGACATCGGCCTAAAAGTAGAACTTCTTGATGGTCGCTTACACGAATTCAACTCCTTCTACGATATGATTAAAAAAGATGATCCAAAAGTTGATCTTTTCGCTGCCGCTTGGGGAACTGCATCTGATCCAGACCCTTCTGGTATTTGGGCTAAAAATGCAGCGTTCAATTACCCACGTTGGGCTACTGACAAAAACACAGAATTATTAAAACAGGGTATTTCTAAAGAAGCAGCTGATGAAAAGTACCGTAAAGATGTATACGATAAATGGCAAAAATTAGTTCATGATGAAGTACCATTAATTCCACTTCATTATAAATTTGATTTAAAAGGTGTAAATAATCGCGTAAAAGATTATAAATATACACCAGAAGATCAATACAAGTGGGGTAAAGTTAGCGTAACAAGCGATAAAGCAGAAACAGAGAAATAAGAAAATAGCTCCTAGCACTGAGGTACATGCTAGGAGCTATTTTTTATTTATAACCCTTCTCTTGCTATTAATAACAACCAATTCCTTTCCTACTCTAAGATTAAAAGATTTGATGAATCATCTTTATTACAACAGCTAACGTAACAGATGCAGCAAATCCTCCTAAACAAATTAAGCTTACCCCTTGACTATATGATAAATTTTGAAATGATTTCATTGCTTCCATCCTCCCTATCTCCCCATTGATACTCTTATTTTACCAATGGGGAAATTTTCATAACATCGATTTTACTAACAACTAACTTACAAATTTGTAAGTTAATAATTTCCCTTTAAACTTATATATCTAGTATGTCCAAGCTCTCTCCCTTTATACGTCAAAAAAGACCTCAAATTATATCAAGGTCTTGCTTACACTACAAAATTTCTCACTCATATTATTTTATAATCATCACCGGGCATTTCACTCGTTTTGCTATTTTATGGCTTACACTACCAAGCACCATTTCTTGTAATGTATTTAACCCTCTACTGCCTGCGATAACAAGATCTATATCCCCTGTATTTACATATTGAACAATCGTATCTCCAGGATCGCCATGTAATATCGTAATTTTGTAGGAAATGTTCTCTTTCTTTAATAAACTTTCAATCTCTTTTAATTTATCTTTTCGACTAGCCGATATTGTTTCTAAATCTGTTTGACCTTGTATAATATCTGATTTTGCCGTTCTATTATCTACTACGTACACAACTTCAACATTTGTTTCTTCGCTACATTTCGCAATATATGTTGCATGTTCCGCTGCTCGAAGTGCATGTTCAGAACCGTCACATGCTAATATAATTTGTTTGTACATATGCTGAATCCCCTTTTCGTTATCCTACCCGTATTATATAATAAAGCCCCCTAAAAAGGAGGCTTCTAACTAGCAATTCTTTTACTATAAGTAGCTAAATTTGAAATAATCTTCGAGCTTCGTTCATTTAATCCCGTTATACTTACTTTCACACCACTTTGTTCATACTTCATGATAACTTTATCAATTGCGGCTACTGCTGAATCATCCCATATATGCGCATAAGTAAAGTTCAACTCAATTTCTTTTACATCTTCATTGAATAAAAAATTATTTATAAAGTCTGCTGTAGATGCAAAGAAAAGTTGACCATGAATTTCGTATATTTTCTTATTTTCAATATATAAATGTTTCACGTGAATCTTTGCCATATTGAATGCAAATAAAACCGCACTAATTACTGTTCCGATAATTACACCTAATGCTAAATTATGTGTAATTATGACAATCACAACTGTTACGATCATAACAAATGCGTTTCCTTTTGGTACTTTATGAATCGTTGTTACAGAGTTCCAATCAAATGTTCCAATTGAAACCATAATCATAACTGCAACTAAAGCTGCCATTGGAATATGAACGACATAGTCACCTAAAACGAACAGTAATACGATTAGAAATCCACCCGCTACAAATGTTGATAAACGACCTCGTCCACCTGATTTAATATTAATAACAGATTGTCCAATCATTGCACATCCTGCCATTCCTCCGAAGAAACCAGCGACAATGTTTGCGATACCTTGACCACGTGCCTCTTTATGTTTATTACTTTCCGTATGCGTCATATCATCTAAAACTGAAGCTGTTAATAAAGACTCTAGTAAACCGATAATTGCAAGCATAACTGCGTACGGTAAAATAATCCCTAATGTCTCAAGTGTAAAAGGCACGTCAGGCATGCTAAAGAACGGTAATTCTTTCGGCAAGCTTCCCATATCTCCTACTGTTTTTAACTGCAATCCGCTCATAAGTGCAATACTTGTCACAATAATAATGGAAATAAGTGTAGACGGTACAGCCGTCGTAATACGTGGAAATACATATATAATTGCAAGTCCTAATGCGACAAGTGCATACATTTGCCAAGTTACATTTTTAAAATGTGGCAATTGCGCTGTAAAAACTAAAATTCCAAGTGAATTTAAAAACCCACTCATAACAGATTTAGGTACAAATTTCATAAATGAGCTCAGTTTGAACACGCCAAAAATAATTTGGACAATACCGGTTAATATTGTTGTAGCAAATAAGTATTGCAAACCATGATCCTTAACGAGAGTAACCATTAATAATGCCATTGCACCTGTTGCAGCTGAAATCATCCCAGTTCGTCCGCCAACAAATGAAATGGTAACTGCAATACAAAAGGCTGCGTATAACCCAACGGTCGGGTCCACGCCTGCAATAACTGAGAAAGCAATCGCTTCAGGAATTAACGCTAAAGCAACGACAATTCCCGATAGCGCGTCTCCTCTCACATTGGAGAACCAGTCATTTTTTATCGTTTGAAACAAAATACCACTCCTCTACTCTTTTATCATTTGATTTTCTCCATAAGAAAATCTAGGCCGACTGCACGAAGGCTATTATATAACGAGTAGAGAGATTTTTGCTATGTAAAAGTTTCCTAAAGAAAAAGACGCTACCTTAGCAGCGCCTTTACTCACTTTATTAATGTCCACCGTGCCCTTGACCACTTTCTTGAACAATCTCTAGCCTCTCATCCAATATACCTTGTGTTTCAAATGAAATATCACTCATACTTCCTAATAAGAAGCCGTGGTTATATGGTCCAAGCGTTGGATCATCTTTAAACTTCGGCTGAATAGTAGCAAGGAAGTCATAGACTGGTTGTGAAGCTTTCCCTTCTTCTAACAATACAATAGGTGCGTGTTTACCCATATGTGAAAATGGTGCTCCTGCAACTGCTAAATCTGGTGTTTTGCTTGAAACAAATGATAAACCGTGACCTGGTTTTGTGAACCCCCAGCCAAATTTCGTTTTTTCATCTTTAAACTTCGCAAATGCAACCGAATTTTCTGTTGGAGTCTCCCCACTAATACGCGTTACTTTCCCGTATTTACTTAACTCTTTTTCTACTGCTTTTGAAATAATTTTTTCTGGTCCTAATACATATATATTCGCTTTATCTTTTCTCATTTTTAATGCCTCTATCGTCGCTTCTGGCACCTTATCTTTTTCTGTATATAAAAGCGGTTCTGGCATATGAGAAATCCAGTTTACAGCTGGTGTTGTGTATAAAAGCCCTTCTTCTTCAGACGAACCTATAATAACGCTATTTGGATAACTTCCTGTTATATCGGCATATTCTTTATCCACATCTTTAGCAAATATAGCTGAATCCGTTTCTTTTATTTGCTTTACTTTATATGCTTTTAATTGTCCAAGGATAGATGCATCTACATCCCCCATCACCATAATTTGTGTTCCATCTTTCGTCCCGAGCGGATTTAATCGTTTTATTTCTTTTAACGTCATTTCGGGTACCTTTTCTTTTTCTATAAATAAGATAGGCCCGTTGTTTGGATGATGGATAAGATCGGCACTCGCGATACCTAATTGCCACTCGTTTACTGGTACTAAAATAATAGCGCCTGGCCGATTCTCTTTATGCGTTGCTGGCCATATCGTTTGCGAAGTTAATACTGCCATTTGCAAAGGATCGTTTGTGTTTAATCTCGTTACATTTTTTAAGCTTGTCGTTAATAAATCATTCGATGCTCCGTCGTTCATTTCTTTCGGCGCAGTTACCTCCTGATTCATTTTCATTTCCTTTTGCTCTGTTTTTTTCTCTTCTTTCGATTCATGATTTTTATGATCCGTGTTCGTTTGTCCACATGCAGCAAGACCAACTGCTGTAATTATTGTTATCCCAAAGATTCGGGTCATCTTTTTCACTATACCGCCTCCATATGAATCGTTTTCGAGCCAATATCATTACCTAAAATGGAATTTCAACTTTACAATAACAAGCAATTCTGAAGAAATTATGCAGATGCATGATAATCTGCACCATTTCTTCATGATTTTGACTTACAATTTAAGTAATAACTACAAATGCGGAGGTACTCTATGGTCGATATACTACTCGTAGATGATGAGCCAAGAATGCTTGAATTATTAACGCTTTATCTTACTCCAATCGGATATAACTGCGTATGTGCAGTGTCCGGGGAAGAAGCTATTTCACATATAGAAAATCGAAATTTTAAATTTGTTTTACTCGATATTATGATGCCAAAGATGGATGGATGGGAAACGTGCAAAAGAATCCGATCCTTTAGTAACGTTCCTATCATTATGGTAACGGCTCGTGATCAAACGATAGATGTCATCCAAGGGTTAAAACTTGGAGCGGATGATTATGTAACGAAACCTTTCCATGAAGAAGAGCTTTTCGCAAGAATTGAAGCTGTTTTAAGGCGAACGAATCAACACGCGCAAATCCAATATCACGGCATTTTATGGGATGAGGCAAAGCATTTCGTTTCTGTCTATAATGAAGAACTTCTTCTCACTCCAATCGAATTTTCTTTACTCGGGTTATTTTTACGTCATGTGAACTACGTGTTAAGCCGGGATCAGCTCATTGAACGAATTTGGGGATTAAATACAAATACAGAAGATCGAACAGTCGATTCACATATTCGCAATTTGCGTGATAAATTACGAAAAGTAAATTTCCCTATTGATCACCATTTAAAAACAGTTTATGGAGTCGGATATCGATGGATCGATACTTTAGATTAAGGAGCTAGACGATGAAGCGAATTTCTATTCAGCTCGGATTTTATTTTTTAATTGTTACACTTTTAATCGAAAGTGTTCTATTCGTCTTGCTTTATTATAGCCTTGTCAACAATAGAGTAAATGAAGAAATGACAGCTTTATTAAAGCGCGGAAATAGTCACCGAGATGTCCTTGAAAAGTATTTTGATAAGCAAACAATCTCCCATGTTGCACTAATGGAATCCGAAGCCGAAACCACCGTTGTTATTACAAATGCAAATAAGGATGTACTAGCTAAATCTAATGAAATAAATACTACTATAAAAAAGCATATTGAAAAGATGCAAACACGAACAGATCATGACGGAGCAATTATAGAGAATCATTGGAAAACATCTAATTATATATGTACAGTTAGTCCCATTGTAGTAGATGGAAAACATGAAGGCTATGTGTACATGTTTCTTGGGACAGAATCCATTGAAAAGATGGTTAATGGGCTAACAAAACATTTCATTATTGCTGGCGCTATCACGTTTCTACTAACAGCCATCACCATTTTTCTCTTATCACGGTTGTTAACAAAACCATTGTTACACATGAAACATGCCACTGAAAAAATGAGTAAAGGCGATTTATCTGTTTCATTAACGACTACTCAAAATGACGAAATTGGTGAACTAGCATCGTCTATTCAAACGCTTGCTAATGACTTACATTATATGAAAACAGAGCGAAGTGAATTTCTAGCAAGTGTTGCTCACGAATTACGAACACCGTTAACATACGTAAGAGGTTATGCTGACATTGCTTTAAAAGAAAGCACATCTCCTGAGCAACGTTTGCGATATTTATGTATTATAAAAGACGAATCTGATTACATTACAAACTTAGTTCAAGATTTATTTTCACTTGCACAAATGGAACAACATAACTTTTCTATTCAAGTAAAGGAAGTACATTTACACAACTTCCTTACTCGCATAGCCGAAAAAGTTAACGCTATGTATAAAGAAAGATACATTAAAGTTTCTTTCTCTTGTCCTCCTACTCTGCTAGTAAATTTAGATGAACAGCGATTTGAACAAGTGATAATAAACATTTTAAATAACGCTTATAGACATTCAAAAGAACATTCTCATATAAATATTTCTGTTACAGAAGAACATAAACGTATTTCCATTACAATTGAAGATGAAGGCGAAGGTATTCCGCCTGAAGACCTCCCTCACATTTTCGACCGCTTTTATCGAGTTGATAAAGCAAGATCACGAGCTACAGGCGGAACTGGTTTAGGACTATCTATCGTAAAAGAAATTGTAGAACTACACGGCGGGAATATTACTGTAACGAGCGAAGTTGATCACGGGTCTTGTTTTATCATTTCATTACCATCTATACAAAAACACGACTACTGATGGTAGTCGTGTTTCTTTATCATTTGACTTTATAATATAAATTTACAAATTGTCCAAAACGTTTCGTATCCGTTAAAGTTAAATTAATTTCTGGATTCTTGTCTTGAAATAACGGAACTCCAGAACCTAATATATGCGGTGTAATCGTAACGATATATTCATCAATTAGATTATTCTTAAAGAACTCTCTTAGTAGACTCCCTCCACCGACCATCCATATTTTAGATCCCTCCTGCTCTTTCAACCTTTTCGTAAACTCCACTACATCTTCATTTACAAACTCCACGTGTTCATTCGAACCTTTTTGTGAGTTAGAAAAAACATAACATTTTTTATCTAAATACGGGAATGGTTCTATATGCTCTACTACATAATCGTACGTTCTTTTTCCCATAATTATTGTATCAATTGTTTCATACATTTCTGTATAACCGTTATCTCCCTCTCCTTCCGTTTCCATTAACCACTGTAAATCATCATTTTCTTTCGCAATATATCCATCTAAGCTCGCCGCAATAAATAAAACAATTTCACGTGACATCTCTTTTCCTCCTTGTGTTTCATCTTGATAACATTATGATGTAAACAATATACTAACAATAAAACACGACAATTTATGTCATGTTTAAAAAGAAAAAAGGTGATACATTTGTCAAAAGCTAAACGCTTATTAGATATTCTTATATTCGCTTCGGCGAAAAAAACATTTACAGCTCAAGAAATAGCTGATGAATTTAATATTTCCGTGCGTACTGTCCATAGATACATTGTAGATTTAAGTGATATGGGTTTACCTATTTATGCTGAACAAGGTCGCAACGGAGGGTATAAAGTATTAACAAATAGAGTCATTCCCCCTATTTTATTTACGGAAGAAGAAGCAGTCTCCATCTTTTTTGCATTTCAATCTTTAAGTTACTATCGAGACTTACCTTTTAACACAGAAATCAATTCCGTTACACATAAACTGTATAGCTCTCTACAGCATGATGCGAAAGCGAAAGTTGATAAAATACGTTCTTATATCGCGTTTTGGAATCCGAAGAGAACAATTGATACACCTCTTTTAAACGAAGTACTAACTGCGGCTATTGAAAATAAAAATTTACACTTTCAATACGAATCTAAATCGGGGATAAAAATAAAACATGTTCATCCTATCGGTGTATACGCTCATGATGGGCTATGGTACCTACCATCCTATGACTTCAGCAGAAAAAAAGTATTACTGTATCGCGTTGATCGTATTCTTTCTATATTATCAACAGAAGAAAATAAAAATACGTTCATGAATTTAGAAAAATGGTTCGACTCTAGCTCTAACGTAGTACACACTCCTACCCAGTTACATGTCTCATTAACAGCAGAAGGTGTGCGCCAATGTAAAAGCGTTCCTTACCTTGAAGAATTCGTAGTAGTAAACGAAGACCGGACAGGATATATACATTCAACAATTGATAAAGGAGAAATCAATTTTATTACCCCTTTGTTTTATAGACTTGGAAAAGATGCACAAGTTTTAGAACCGAAAGAATTGATAGACGGTTTACGTATGCGCGCGAAAGAAATTTTACATATGTATGAAGACGAAAAAAGCTGCTAAATATAAGCAGCTTTTTAATCTAGTTGTTCCTATTATGTTTACGATTGACGAATATCAAACCACCAACGATTTTTCTCATTCATATTCTCAGTTCCACTAGAACCACTGTAACGGAAAGCTTCAAGGAAAAGTGAACCTAATTTATCCTCATCTACAAAATAACCTAACTTAACATTTACCGTTTGTCCTGGTCGGATACTGCCAATATTATAAAAGCTTTTTCCATCTCCGTGAGGCTCTAAATAATCAACTTCGCCTGTCATAATATTTTTTTCCTCAATTCCATCTCTTTCAGCGTAGTTCCATGCATTCCCTTCAGATTTAAGCAACTTTATGGATGGATGCATATAGATTTCTTTTGTCGACTTTTTACCAATATTTTTCACTGTTGTTGTTAAGTAAACAAATTTAGGATTAACTAATTTTGATTCTACTAATTTATCGATTGAATCTTTACCATTTCCAAGTTTATATTCATCCCGTCTGTATGGTAGCAGTTCTCCCATCTGATTTAAAGCCTTATTCTCGCTTAGTATTTCTAAGCCAAGTTCATTAAAGTTTTCTTGTTTAAAATCTTTAATTGAATCAAAGACTTCAACTTTTTCTATCACATATTCAATTTGGCTGTTATCCATGATTATAGTTACTGGAACCTTTTGCCCTATACGAAATAGTCGTTTGCTATCTTTTTTCAAAGGAATCACCTTAGTTTTTTTCGGTTCATCTCCTTCGCTAAAACGATTTTCATCATAATCTATTGTATCTGATGCCTTTTCTTTTGACGTAGGCTCAAGCGAAATGTTCCTTAACACCTCCATCATTTGTTCTTCATTTACATCGGATCCAATATAACTTTCTAACATAATCCCTTCTTTCTCAAAAAAGAGAAAGACCTTTCTGTCAAACATTACATTGTTGTTTCCTGTTTCTTTATGGACAATTACTGCTTTCCTACCATTTATCTCTTTTTCTTCGTAACTTTTCGAGTACAGAGTTTGAAAATCTGTATTCTCCCCTACTCTCCGAAGAGCGAATGAAAATCCACCCTTTGCGTAGTTATCTTTAAATGAATATTTCATAGCAGTGTCATCGATTGCTTCCATATTTTCTGGTAATTTATCGACTTTCAATTTATACCACTTGTCAGCCTTGTTCGAGTCCTTGTTTGTTACTGAAACATTTACTTCATAATTTTGTTTTTGAACGATCATATTATAGACTTTTACTGCTCCAAAAACGGTTGTCGGCATACCAATCAATAAGCAAGCAACTGCAATTAACATACGATGTTTTTTACGCTTTTTCTGCGGTTGTCCATCTTTCAGCTTCATTTCCTCCATAAACAATTTCTTTTTGCGCGTATATGTATGTGAAAATTCATGTTGTTCTTCAAGTTTATCAAAATCATCTAAAGCAATTTTTTCAGCAAGTTCATATATTTCTTTGGAGTTCTTTGAATTCGTCATGTTGTATACCTCCTATCATATTTTGGACTCGTTTTCGAGCGCGTTCAAACTGCTTGCGGACATTGACCTCCGTTATCCCCATAACACTTGAAATTTCTTGATACGTTAAGTTATAAAAGACTTTGTACTTAAACACCTGTCTGTTAGATTCATTTAACTCTTTTAGCAATGCATCAATTTGAAGCTCAGACATTTTACGTTTTTCCCACTCTTCAATATTTTCATCTACTGCCTCTACTGATTCTCTTTCATATTCTTCTAAAAATGTTTCATGTCGTTTATTTTTCCGGTAACTATCAATTGCCTTGTTTTTCGCGACCCTCAAAATGTAACGTTTAAGCTCTTGAGTAGCCAAGTTATGGAGCTTTTCCAAGTTCTTATAAAGAGTAATAAACGTCTCTTGAACTGCATCTTCTACCTGCTGAATATTATTTAAAATAGAATAAGCTACGTAATAAATTTTTTGTTCGTACAACTCGTATAGCTCTTCCATCTTTTCATAATCGTTGTTTGTAACTTTCATATAATTCCTCCTCTCACTCTATATAACGAATGAGCCATATACTTTGTGACACTATAAAATCTATTTATAAATAAAATTTAATAATAAAATAAACAAAAGCCCAATTTCTCTATTTTAACTGAGAAATTGGGCTTTTGTTTATTAGAGTTTTCCTGACTGCTCCTTTAAGATCATCCCTCTTACGCCTTTTCAGTAAGCAGTATTTGCTCTATCGCTTCTTTTAACAAATTCTGTGTCTCTTCCAAGTTATAATTCTGCTTTTCTCCCGGTTGTACCATATAAAACTCAGCAAACGAACGCTCTTTATATCTTGGTACGACATGCATATGATAATGCGATAACTCATTAAAAATCCCACCATTTTGGCAAATCGTAACTCCGTCAGGTTTATATACTATCTTAATCGCTTTTGCAATAAGCTTAGAAGCATCCATAACGGATTTTGCTACAACATCATCTAATTCGTCCACTTCTACAACATGCTGCTTTGGCACAATTAAAGTATGACCTGGATAAAAAGGTTCATGATCTAAAAAACATGTTACATAGTCATCTTCATATATTTTATATATAATTTCTTGTTCGTTGGCTAATTTACATCCTAAACATTCCATTACACTTTCTCCTCTCTCTAAAACATAAAAACGTGAGAGCCGTATTCTCACGTTTTTATGTTTCACTTTATTAGTTCAATTGTTTCCGTAACTTTTATACTATCTTTTACCGATTGAACAATCGTGCAATTTTTCACTGCAAGTTGCAGCGCCTTGTCCAATTGCTCTTCTGTAATGTTTTGTGCTTTAATTTTATAGTGCAAATGAACACTTTCAACTGGTTTCGATAAAGCTTCACTTCTACCAATTTCCGTTTCAATTGTAAACGTATCGTATGTAATACGTTTCTTTTCTAAAATTGTTTGAAAGACAATTGCACTACATCCTGCGATAGAAGAAACGAGTAATTGTAACGGTGAATACCCATTTTCTTTTCCAATCGCTAATGGACCATACGATAAATCTGCCTCTATACCATCATGCTTAATTTTTATTTTCATACTTCGCTTCCATCTCCACTTTCATCGGTTTCTTCCGTTTCTTACTCATATAATAATATATATAGCAGAAAATGATAAATGGAATACCACAGTATAACGCCATTCTTTGTTCTGGAATAAACGCTAAACTAATAACAACGATGCTATTTGTAATTAAAGCTAAAATAGGAACAATTGGATATAACGGCGTTCTATACTTTAAGTCCTCTAACTTTCCTCCGCCTTTTATATACTGACTTCTAAAGCGAAGTTGAGATAGAGCAATAATGATCCAACTTGAAACAGCTGATAAACCAGCTATAGATAATAAGTACATGTACACTGTATCTTCTGCAAGGAAACTTGTGAATAAAGAAAGGCCAGCTACTGCAATCGTTACAACCAGTGCTGTAATTGGAATACCTCGTTTATTTACTTTCTTGAAAGATGTTGGTGCCATTCCTTCATTTGCAAGTGACCATAATATACGAGTTGCCGCATATAATCCTGAATTCGCTACAGATAGTAACGCTGTAATAATAACGAAGTTCATAATATCAGCTGCGTATGGAATACCGATTTTATCAAATACGACTACGAATGGACTTTCAATTACCCCTGCTTCTTTCCAAGAAATTAATCCTACTAAAATCGTCATTGTTAAAATGAAGAATAACATAATGCGCCATACTGTATTACGAATTGCACGTGGAATTGTTTTTTCTGGATTTTCACTTTCTCCCGCTGCAATCCCGATTAACTCTGTTCCTTGGAATGAGAAGTTAACCGTAATCATTGTAAGTAATACGGCAGCTAGTCCATTCGGGAATAATCCACCATCGCTTACAAAGTTAGAGAAAAGAGGTGCTGCTTCTTTTCCGTCATATGATATAAACCCTAATAATGCACCACCACCAAGAACAACAAACGCAAGAATTGTCACTACTTTAATACTAGAGAACCAAAATTCTAATTCAGCATAACTTTTCGCCGAAATTGCGTTTGACGCATATAGAATAACGCCGAATACGAGACACCATACCCAAACATCAACATTCGGAAACCATCTTTTCATCATTAAACCGATTGACGTTAATTCTAGTCCTACTGTCACTGCCCAGCCAAGCCAATATAGCCAGCCAATCATAAAGCCCGTTCCTGGCCCAATAAACTTCGTCGCATACTTTTGGAAAGAACCTGAAACCGGCATTGCTACCGTTAACTCTCCGAGACAAAGCATTGTTAAATACATAATAAATCCGCCCACTAAATAGGAAAGGATGGCTCCCCCTGGTCCAGCCTGATTAATGGTGTAACCTGAACCTAAGAAAAAACCAGTCCCGATTACACCACCTAGTGCGATCATAAATAAATGTCTACTCTTCATCGTACGATGTAATTTCTCATTCGTTGGTTGCTGCATCTAAATCCTCCCCCTACCGATACCCCTATATCTTGTTAAAATTTTCTGATAATAAAAATATACACGAAAGCGATTACAATTTCTATATAAAATTAAAACTTTTCTGATAAAATAATATAAAAAACCGAATTATTGTGAGATTTAGATTCTAATTAGAGGAAAATAAGGAGAAACAAGGGAAAACCTTTACATATATTGTAAAGGTTAACGAAGTTCTAATCTTCTCGATAAAATTGATAAACTATAATTTACGATAAAGTACATACAAGCTACTACTATAAACGTTGGAATCATATAATTTACATTCTGCCCGCTAATAATTTGAGCATTATGCATAAGCTCTGGCAGTGATATACCAACTGCTAATGATGTATCTTTCAGCAATGAAATAAACTGACTGACAAGCGGCGGGACCATTCTTCTTAATGCTTGTGGTAAAATGATATGCCACAGTGCTTGAACATACGTTAATCCTGAAGATCTTGCGGCCTCAATCTGTCCTTTTTCAATCGATAATAGACCACTTCGAACAATTTCAGATATCATTGCTGCTTCAAATATTGTTAAAGCAACAATTACAGCTGTTATAATCTCTAATTTCAAGCCTACTTCTGGAAGCGCAAAATATGTGAAAAATATAATTAAAAGTAGTGGTAAGTTTCGAATCACTTCAACGATAATTCCTAATACTTGTGAGACGACAGGGATTTTTATGTAGCGCAATATCCCTATTATACTACCAATAATAAAGCTGAGTACAATTGCTACGAACGCTACCTCTAACGTTATAAGTAATCCTTTTAATAAAAACAGAATATGATCTCCTGTAATTGCTCCCTTAAAATCCATTTACACCGCCTCCTTTGCTAAGCGTTTTTCTAAATAACGCACTAGCATACTGAGCGGAATTGTTAATATTAAATAAAACATCCCGACAAATATATAAACGTCGAACGTAACAAATGTCTTCGTTGAAATTAAATCTCCTTGATACATCAAATCGGTACCAGCGATAATTCCGAGTATGGAAGAGTTTTTTACTAAATTGAGAAATTGATTTCCTAGAGGAGGGATTACGATTTTCATCGCCTGGGGTAAAACAACATAATACATCCCCTGTACATACGTTAATCCTGAGGAACGCGCTGCTTCCATTTGACCTTTTGCAACTGATAAAATACCAGCGCGAATGACTTCCGCAATAAACGCTGCAGTATATACGGTAAGCGTAACTGTTCCTGCTACAAAACCATTTAAAGTAATCCCTATTACAGGTAAAGCGAAATAAAATATAAATGCAATTAATACGAGTGGAATATTTCTTACAAACTCTACAAAAGCCGTTCCCAACCAATTTAAAATACGAATAGGTGCAATGCGCATTACAGCCAAAATTACTCCCAAAATAAAGCTGCCTATTAACGCAATTACACTAGACATAACTGTATACTTAAAGCCCTCTAAATACATATCAATGTTATTCGTCAATATAGAAAAATCAGGCACATATTCTCCCCTCTTTCTTTACAAGAAGAGGATGAGCATTCCTCATCCTCTTACTATTTATCAATGAGAATAAAGCTCCATTAATGAAACTATCACTTTACTTCTCTTGTTTTTGCCCAATCCATTTCTCATACAATTTGTCGTACTCCCCGTTCGCCTTCATATCTTTTAGCAAGCTATTAATCTCTTTCGTTAAATCAGCTGCACCTTTTTGCACTGCAATTCCGTACGGCTCATCCGTGAAAATTTTCCCTACAACTTCATAATTCGAATCTTGTTTTGCCATGCCGTAAAGAATTGCATTATCTGTCGTTAATACATCGCCTTTCCCTGCTTTTAACGCTGTAAATGCCTCACTGTAATTTTCAAATTCTAATACAGTCGATTCTGGTGATTTTTGACGAATATTATTTGTAGACGTTGAACCTTTTACCGCTAACACTTTCACACCCTTTTTCACATCATCAATACTTTTAATATCGCTTCCTTTTTTCACAAGTAACGATTGCCCTGCTTTAAAATATACATCTGAAAAATCTACTTCTTTTTTACGTTCTTCCGTAATTGTCATTGTCGCGATAATTGCATCAATATCACCGTTTTTCAGTAGTGGAATACGCGTTTTAGATGTTACTTCTTTTAATTCTAGTTTCTTTTCATCTCCGAGAATTTTTTTCGCAAGTGCTTTCGCGACATCAACATCAAATCCTTCTACCTGCCCAGTGGAAGGATTTTTTAATCCGAATAAGTTCGTATCATTCTTCACTCCAACTACTAATTTCCCACGCTTCTTAATTTGCTCCACAGCTCCGCCTTGCTTCGTATTCGTTTCTTTCGTCTCATCTTTTTTACTTCCGCATCCAGCAACGACAAGTACGAATAAACATGAAAATACGATTAACGTAAACAACTTTTTCATTTTAAGCATAAAACTCCCCCTTTAATGATCTAACACTCTTCTTAAAAATAGACGAGCTCTTTCTTGTTCAGGACTTGCAAAAAATTGCGCCGGTGTTGTATCTTCAATAATTTGACCATCATCCATAAACAAAATCCGATCTGCTACTTCTCGCGCGAATCCCATTTCATGCGTTACAACGACCATCGTCATCCCTTCTTTAGCTAGCGTCTTCATAACATCAAGTACTTCCCCGATCATCTCTGGATCAAGAGCAGACGTAGGCTCATCAAATAGCATAATTTCCGGCTGCATTGCGAGCCCCCTAGCAATCGCTACCCTTTGCTGTTGTCCTCCGGATAATTGATGCGGGTATACACTAGCCTTCTCCGGAATTCCTACTTTCTCTAAATAAAACATCGCTGTTTGCTCAGCTTCCTCTTTTGAAACCTTATTTACTTTAATCGGTGCTAGTGTAATATTTTGAAGAACCGTTTTATGTGGATATAAATAAAAATGTTGAAAGACCATCCCAATATTCCGGCGTAATTCATTCATATCTGTTTTTGTATTGTGTACCTCCGTATTTTGTACAAGTAACTCTCCATCTGTAATTGTCTCTAGCTGATTTATACACCTAAGCAACGTGCTTTTTCCTGATCCTGAAGGACCAACAACTACTACCACTTCACCTTTTTTCACTTGCACATTAATATCTTTTAAAACTTGAAAGTTGCCATAATATTTATTTACATTACGAAACTCTATCAACATACTCTCCCCCTCCTTCCCCTAACAAAGCATGTACATTCTTTTTATATTCAAAAATAGGCAAAAAAATAACTTCCAGCCTCATTTTGTTCCATAAAAAAAGCAAAGGGATTTCCCTTTGCTTCTTCATTTCTATTCTATTAAGATACTTCTTCTTTCTTATCTTTCCCGTATTCATGCTCCCAGAAATCAGCATTTTTAATTCCTAATGGCCCTGGATCGAATACCGGATCTTTTCCTTCTTTTTTCTGCTTTTCATAATCCTTTAATGCAACTAATGCAGGTTTTTGTAATAGTAAAATCGCAATGATATTTACCCATGCCATAATTCCTACACCGATGTCACCTAAAGCCCACGCCGTTGCTGCTGTTTTTATACAGCCATAGAATACAGCTCCTAAAAATACAAACTTTAGTATCATAGACAGCCAAGGACGGTCTTTATCACGATTTAAGTACGCGATATTCGTTTCTGCAATGTAGTAATACGCCATAATTGTTGTAAATGCAAAGAATAGTAACGAGATTGCAACGAAACCGTTTCCAAATCCAGGGAAAACAGATTCTACCGCTGCCTGTGTATATCCTGGTCCTGGCTGAGCACCATTTAATTTATTTACAATAAAGTTTTTTCCGCTTGCATCAAATACGTTATACATGCCTGTAATAATCATCATAAATGCTGTTGCTGAACAAACAAATAATGTATCAATGTAAACGGAAAATGCTTGCACTAAACCTTGTTTAGCTGGATGTGATACTTCAGCTGCTGCTGCTGCATGTGGTCCAGTTCCTTGCCCTGCTTCATTGGAATAAATACCACGTTTTACTCCCCAAGAAATTGCTAAACCGATAATACCACCGAAAGCCGCTTCTAATGCAAAAGCACTTCTTATAATTAGCATAAATGCTTCTGGTAATTTTTCAATATTCATAGCAACAATAACGCAAGCTACTAAAATATAACCAACTGCCATAAACGGTACGACAACTTGTGCAACGTTAACGATTCGCTTTACGCCACCGAAAATGATAATAGCTAATACAACAACTAATAAAGCCCCTGATACGGTAGTGTTAATTCCAAAAGCTGTTTCTAAACTTACGGCAATACTATTTGCTTGCACACCTGGCAATAAAAGCCCCGTTGCAAGAATTGTCGCTGCAACGAATACTAATGCATACCATTTCACACCTAAACCTTTTTCAATGTAATAAGCAGGTCCACCACGAAACTGCCCTTGATGTTTCGTCTTATATATTTGCGCTAATGTAGATTCTACATAAGCTGATCCTGCTCCTAAAAAAGCCACTGCCCACATCCAAAATACAGCTCCTGGTCCACCGAATGCAACCGCTGTTGCTACCCCAGCTATATTCCCTGTCCCAACGCGTCCTGATAACGAAAGTGCTAACGCTTGGAATGAAGAAACACCAGCCTCTGATTTTTCACCTTGAAATGTCAGCTTCACCATTTCGCCTACATGCCTTACTTGTAAAAACCTCGTTCGAATAGAAAAATATAAACCTACTCCTAAACATAAATAAACAAGTGCTGGACTCCAAACAATATTATTTAACCAATTTACGAAAGCTTCCAACATTCCCCCTCCTTCTTTATAAAGAATATTCAGAATATATATAAAATTATAAGTGTATACCGAATCTATAACAATATTATTTTAATAAAACAAACATATTTTTGTATAAAAAAACAAAGCATACATTTATTCTGTATACTTTGTTTTCACAAAAATGTATTATATATTCACAATTGCTTCTCTTTTTATAATTCTTTCATATAGCTCTTCTGATAATTCTCGGAAGTTATCTGGCATATCTTTCCCCTTAAACTTCTTTTGAAGTGTACCGTATAAACCAACATCACGTAGCCGTAAAAACAACGGTAACGATTCATACCAACTATCCGCCAGTCTGTGCTCATGCTCATAGCCTTTTCGTAACACTTGTAGCTGTTTACGAGCAAAGTCTGTCTTCTCTTCCGCTGTCCATGGTGTAAATAGAACAGAGTAATAGAGAACCATCGCTAAATCATGTATAAAGTAATTATAAGCCGCATCATCAAAATCAAAGATTGTTAGCTCTTTACCATCATAATGAAAATTACCGGGATGAATATCACCGTGCATAAGGCCGAACGTTTCTCTTTCAATTGGAAGAACCTTTATTTCATCCATTAATACCGCTGCAATCTTTTTCACTTGATCATCTTCTAATTCATTAACAATCCCACTTTCGTCTTCTTCCCACGTATCACGATAGTCTGTTTTAGGATAGCTCATTGTTAGGCGATGCAGTTGTCCAATCGCTTTTCCCCATGCTTCAAAATAATCATCTCCCCAATAAGGCGATCCTTCCCCTTTTACTTGCTCACCTTTTGCATATGTAAATAAAGAAGCAAAAAAGAAAGTTTCATCCTCTGCTCTGATCTCTTCTACAAGATTTTGAGACTTTGAATAAAGAGGCCCTGCTACCTTTGCCCCATTCTCCGCAACATATCGTAAAAAATCTAGTTCAGCTTCAACTTCTTTTTTAAAACGGTGAGAAGAGTGGGTTAAACGTAATACGTAATCTTCACCACTATCACCTTTCGCCTTAAAAATATAATTTTCAAAATCTCCAAGTGGCTTCTCTTCCACTGTTACATGAAATGTCTTTGCTGCTCTTGCTAAAATTTCTTTCGTAAAAACTCGTTCTACTGCTATTTCCATATGTATCCCTCCTATATATCTTCTTAATTCGACACAAATGTGAGAAGTACTGCTATGAAATTGAATAGTGCGTGGGCAATCATAGCTGATAAAATAGAATTTGTTTTCTCATATAACCACGCAAATACTACTCCACTTAAAAAATTCACTGGTAATGTGTTATATGTTGGAATATGAACAACGGTAAATATTATGGAACTTATAAGCACCCCGCCCCATATGCCATATCTATCACGAAAAAACGTATAAAAAACACCTCGATATAAAATTTCTTCATAGATTGGTGATATAACTGCTGCTCCAATTACCGCGATACAGAATGAATATATTGATTTATCATTTTGGACCGTTTCCGTTTTACTATTTTCAAAAGAAATACCCATTTTCTCCATTATCATTAATACAGCAATACTAACTACAATTAAGAAAATAACCGCTCCAAATGTCCATAAGAAATCTTTCCATGAAAGCTTCCGAATTCCAATATCTCTCCACGAGAGCTTATATCTTTTTATACAAAAAAGATAAACTACAGTAGTAAATATCACTGCCATTATAAATCCCATTAATACTCCAGCATATAATGAGTTCCCTATTATTTTTAAAGCATAGTCATAAAAAAGAGATTCAACAGTTACTGGAACAATAATAAATACAAACATAAATAAATATAAAATTTCTTTCCATCCCCACATACTTTTCAAAATTATATACACCATCCCTCTACTCCTTGTTTCCTTAAGTATAAAAGATGACATAACGTAACTTTCAAGCTTATTTTTTTTCAAATAATCCAAGCATAATTTTCTCTCAAAACACAAAAAAGGTTGATTCACTAAATCAACCCTTACACTATTAAAAATTTTATTTCTCAATTCTTCATCAATTTATTCTTATATATAACATTTATCTTTATCTCTCTTCACCTTTTGTCTGCATTGAATTGAAAGTCCAATTTAATTTTAATGAATCTCCTTGAAATACATTTTGCTCTTCATTGCTATCTACAAATGTGAACATTACATAGAAAGTATCATCATCACCAGGAGCAAGTCCATTTCCTTCTCGATCTACAACACCTTTTTGTACAAGATCAGGAATACTTCCGTTTTGCGTAGCTACCTTTAATTCAGATAATGTAGTAGACCAAATTGGAACCTCATTTTTATCCAAATTCCATAAGAAATCGACACGGATATGATCACCAAAATCAGCACTTCCATTATCTCCTTTAGCATCGATTACACTATAATCTGTAAGAAGTTTCACGTCTCCTATCGCTAAAGTTCCTTTGTTAACTAATTGAAAACCGCGTTCCATTTCATCACCTGGTTTAATATTGTCGACATTAATAACAACTTCAGGATTAACACTCAAATCTAAAGTACCCGCTGCAAACGTGTTTTGTGATACTTCCTTATCACTAAAATACGCATATGTCCCCCCGCCAATTAAAGATAAACCGAGCCCTGCAGTTACAACACCCATACCAAGTTTTTTCTTAATACTCATTTCACAAGTCCCCCTATTTTTAAAGTTCAAACTCCAACCCTTATTTCCATCCCACAAACAATACTAATTAAGCAAATATCTTATTATCCCATAACGAAAGCGAACTAACTTTAAACTAGTTACTTCATGCCTCCAAATAGCTATCATTTTAAGAAGAACCGGTAATGTTACAGTGAATCATTACCGGTTCGTTGTTAGCAATACCCATTTACTTATGTGTTCATTGCTTTGTCGCTTAGTTTTCCCTAGAAGTGTGTCCCTTTATCTTTTTGGTTCTAAACCAATAGAGCGTAAGATTTTATCTAACGTCACTGGCCCTACATTTTCTTTCGGTTTCTGATTTCCTTTAGCATCTGGACCCTTTTTCAAGAAATTCTTCTCAATAAAACGAATATCTGTTTCATTTACAACACCATCTTGATTGACATCTCCATCTTTTACAGCCACTTTTCCTTTTTCATATGAAAGAGCTGCTATTCTAGCATCTTGAATATCTACCATTTTATCGCCGTTTACATCACCTGCAAGGCTGTCATCCATATCTGCTCTAAAGTTTTGTCCCACTAATTCTCCATCCTGCATTTTTCCTATTTTTGTAGTTAATTTACTATTTAAATGACCTGGCATTTCTACGAAAATATTATATTCTGTATCACTTACTGGAACATTATGAATTTCAAATTGTCCATTATCATCAATCGTTCCTGTATATTTCTTTCCATCCTTACCAACTGCATACACTTTTGCTCCTAGTTTTGTGTAGTCATCCTTACCTAAATACCCCTCTTCAGTTAAGAAAGCTTCTGGTCCAATATATCCTGTAACCATTGCATGTTTCGAAATAATAGAAAAGGATGTATCTTTAAACACAGGAATCTCAACGCCTTCTGATGCACCTGTTTTTGTATAAGAGAATTTATCTACTCCAAATGCTGTTAAATTATTAAAATACTCGTCACTCGTCATCTCGAATGTAACATCTACAAATGGTGTGTCTCCATCTAGACCTTTAAATTCTGTTCCTTCTAAAGATGCACCAACTTTCACCTTGTTTTCCCAGTTTCCTTCTTCATTTATCACTGGATCTTCTAATTTAATATTTAATCCATGTTGTTTTGCATATTCTGCAAGTGCTGGATTTGGTTTAACATCTACAAATTTAAACAACTGTTTACTATAAGGAATCTCAAATGTACCTGACATAAGTTGTTTCACATTATTAAGATTTAAAGTTAATGTAATTTTTTCTCCTAGTTTAACTTTATCCTTGTCATAGCTTGGGACAGCGTATTCCGTTCCCTCTTTAACAAAGACATAATCTTTAAATCCATTTGCCATATTTGATGCAGTTGCAAGATCATATCCAAATAACCTTAAATTAAGCGGTTCATTGATTTCCTCTGGAAGTACACCAAATTTAAAATCACCATTGGCTTGAATTGTATTCAACCAACCTGACGGAAAAGCGGAGTTTTGGTAATATACAATTTCATTAGTTTTTTGGTCATACTGAAGGCCTTTTGCCTTTAATACATCTATCGTAGAATCATAAATGTTACCATGTACCCATAATGCACGCTGACCATCTTCTTCTTTGAACATAGATTCATTTACCTCATGAACGCCAGGTTTTACATCGGTAAATTTCATTTCAGGTTTGATATTATCAATAATTACGCTATCTCCTTTTGTATAAGGTTTCCCTTCTTTGTCATATCCAATGAAATCCAGTTGGTAATCTCCATCAGGCAACGTAACTCGCTTGTCTCCAATTGGATGATTTGGATCTCCTGTAAACGGGAATACATAGCCACCCATACCATCGAACATGATATATTCAATATTTGGTGTTAGACTGCTAGCATTAATTGTCCCCACAATTCCTAATGCCTTTCCTGTTTTTCGATCCTTCACCACTGCATCGATAGTTTCAAGTGGACTGTTCAATTTAAATGTCAGCGGTGAACTCGGCCTTTCCATAAATGGATGGAAGTTAGATGTATCTGTTGCCATTGCATCTCTCAGCAGATCTACAGATTCAATCCCTTTTTCTGTGAACTTCACTGCAAACGGCACTTGATATACTTCTTTTTCATTGTTTTTATTTGAAATATGAATATATCCCTCATATCTACCAAATTCAGCGTTTTCTGGAATGATAATTTCAGGGCTAATTTCCCCTGCTGTACCAGGAGCCACTTTAATAGAATCTTGTACGTTTAGCTTCACACCATTCTTCGCTGCATCTTGCACACCTACACTTGTTGGTGAAAACTCTACTTCTAATTTAAACTCTTTCTCGTCTGTTTTATTGCTGTTCTTAATTAAGACTTTTCGACTATCTTTAATTGGTCCATTTCCCAATTGATTTTTATATCCGAATGCAATAGAACCTGTTTTTTCTTCAATATCTACTTCTTCATCATTTACAATGTTTGATGTTTTATCGATAACCTCGATAGCTGTATCTGCATGAACTGCACGATACGCATCAATTCGGCCCGATCCCACCTCAAATACAGAGCGTGCTTCTTTTAAGTCAACTGCAGTATTCATAAGCGCTTCTTTTACTTCAAACGGGCTATAGTTTGGATGTTCTTGCAAAATGAGTGCTGCCACCCCCGCTGTATGAGGAGTTGCCATAGATGTACCTGACATACGTCCATACGCTACCGGATAATTTTCTCCATCCTTTAGATCATTGATATATTCAGGAACAGTAGAAAAAATAGACACACCTGGTGCTACAATATCTGGCTTAATATCATCTGTTTTCGTTGCAGGACCACGGGAGCTGAAATCAGCTAAGTGATCTCCCTCTGTTTTTATATTACTAAGTTCCCCAAACGCTAACGACACATCTCCTTGTACAGCTTTTGCTTGCAAGTTCTCACCATCTACTTTTGTTAAGCGGAACGATGGAATAGATGAAGTACTTTCCCCAAGATAACTTGTAATTTCCCCATCTACATTGTTGTATACAATTACCGCCTTTGCGCCTGCTTCCTTAGCATTTTTAATTTTTTCATCAAATGTAATCTCACCGCGTTGGATAAGAGCTAACTTCCCTTTTACATCTTTCCCTGTAAAATCACCTGATTTCCCAAGCCCTGCATATACAACCGATAAGGATTGACCTTTCAAATCTTCAATCTTATCAGTAAAGCTTTTTCCAAGTAGCATCATTTTATCCACATGTAAATCAGCTGCATCGGCGGAAAATGTCGGGATAGTCATCGCAGCGTCACTTGCTCCAACTGTAATTGGAAGTGCTGCTGCACTAGGTGATCCAAGGGTACCTTCTTCTGGACCACTATTACCTGCCGCTACTACTGTAACAACACCAGCTAACATCGCATTGTTTACTGCAATAGAAGTAGGATATAAAGGATCATTAATAGACGCACCTAATGATAAATTGATAACGTCCATATCGTCTTTCACTGCTTTATCAATCGCAGCAAGAATACCGCTTGTTTGTCCACTTCCATATGGACCTAATACACGATATGAATATAAATCTACATCCGGAGCGACTCCCGTAACTGCATAATCCACACTATTCTTTTTGTCTGCAGCAATTGTCCCAGCTACATGAGTACCATGGGATGTATAGTATGCACTTCCATCATAAATTTCAGGATATCCTCCAGAATTTTGCCAATCCTTATACGTTGTCTCCATTGGATCAGCATCATTATTAACAAAATCCCATCCTTTTATTGAGTTCGAATCTATTTTGCTTGGATCTTCACCTTGCTTTGCACGATACCCTTTATAAGCATCTTTTAAATCAGGGTGGTTATAATCAATACCTGTGTCCAGTACACCTACCTTAATTCCTTTTCCTGTTATTTTTTCATCATGCAGCTTGTCCACACCAATTTGTGGTACACTATCTGCCATTTTGGGTTCGGCAGCCGTCTTAGCTGTTTCTTTCGGTAAATCAATTTTGACCTCACGATCTTCCCATACACGCTTAACAATACCAGTGCGAACTAAATCTTCGATCATATTCGCAGGTAACGACATTGCCACACCATTAAAAGCATTCTTATATTCTCTTGTTATTTTGGCAGTTTTAAAATCCGGCCCCTTATCTTTCTTTTTTTGAAGCTGTTCAAGCTCAGTTTTAAATCCTTTATGCGATGCTTCCACCTTTTGTTCTGCAGTTGAAAGAGCTATTTTTTTCCCTTTAGCTGCTTGTTTTAACATCTCAATTTTGCTAGGTGCTTGCTTAAATTCTACAATAACATTCACATTATCAGGACTTGCTGTATTAATGCCTGGTGAAATAACAAAACCAGGTTTTGTATCTAATGTTTTTAAAGCATTACGTTGTTCCTTTGTAAGTCCTTTCAATATAGAACTTGCATCATCAATTCCAGTTAAAGTAGATGTATTTACTTCTTCTGCCAATACGTTATATGGAATTCCTTGAGACATTAACATTCCAACTGTTAGCGTTCCAATAAGAATTTTCCCAAATTTCCCTCGTTTCATATTGCATCTCCCCATTACTAAAATTATTTTTCTAAACAAATTGATTCTTAAATTCCCATTTAGTATTGAAAATTCTATTAATCTTAAACTTTTATTTTGTATCATTAAGAATTTCCAACACTACTACCATCCCCATATAGCTAATCATTCACTTTAACCTTTCTATAGAAGCCCCCCATAATTTATTTTCACTAAAAGATTTTCACAAAATGAATTATTAATAGGATTAAAATGTAATTCTATATTTATTATTGCACGTTCTGATTTTTCTGAAAATTAGTCAAAAGGCGTATCTTTTTTCTAATGATTCTATGTCTACATAGTACAAAAGAACTATCTTGCTCTTTATTCTTTGTAATATAGAATAAAGAAACACGATAGTTCTTTTAAACATCTCTTATTTAATCCAACGGAACCAATTGATTTCGAACAGCATAAATCACCGCTTGCGACCGACTTTTCACATTTAGTTTTTTAAAAATTTTATTGATGTGAATTTTAACTGTTTTATCACTAATATACAGAGCTTCAGCAATTTCTTTATTACTAAGTCCTTTTACTAATTCAAAGAGAATTTCCTTTTCACGTTCCGTCAGTTCATTTTCATTTGATTCTACTTTCATTTTTTGCTGATGATATGTAATTAATTTTTTAGTCATACGCGGATGAATAACTGAATCGCCTCGATATAACATCCGAATTGCTGCTACTACCTGCTCCGATGATGAATCTTTCAATAAATACCCATCAGCACCAGCTTGGAGTGCATCCATTAAATACTCATCATGCTCATACATTGTAAACACAAGTACTCGGCAATTCGGATAATTTTTTTTCACCAACTCTGTAGCTTCAATACCATTTTTCCCAGGAAGATTAATATCCATCAAAATACAATCTGGTCTGCATTCTTCTACTTTTTCCAATACTCCGTCCCCAGAGCTAGCTTCTCCAACCACGTTCATATCAGATTCATCCTCTAGTATGCTCCGAATTGCGTCTCGTAAAAAAGCATGATCATCCACGACTAATATTTTAATCATTTTACGCACCCCTTGTTTGTGAATCTGGAATTAATAGTGTAATTTCTGTCCCTTTCCCTACAGAACTATCAATCTGTAAAGTAGCCCCTAATTGTTCAGCTTGTTCATTCATATGTAATATACCATAATGTGGCTCATTCTTCGTTTTAACCATAGACTCAAATAGTGAAAAACCAACCCCATTATCCTTAACCCTTAAAAGCACGTGCTCACTTTGATAGCTAAGTAAAACATCAGTCTTGTCTGCTTGTGCATGTTTTACAATGTTTTGCAAACTCTCTTGTAATGTATCAAAAATAGCTCTTTCTTTTGAAAAGCTAAGCGCACGTGCATGACCTCTTTCATGATATGTAATATCTAGTTCATATTCTTGTTTTAAAGACTTTATTTTACTTGCTATCGCCTGCTTTAGCCCTAATTGTTGTGTCGGATATGGTTTTAAAGCATAAA
Source organism: Bacillus cereus group sp. RP32 (assembly GCF_040459735.1). NCBI lineage: Bacteria > Bacillati > Bacillota > Bacilli > Caryophanales > Bacillaceae > Bacillus > Bacillus cereus group sp. RP32. The sequence continues at coordinate 4,694,000 of NZ_JARVHO010000001.1, forward strand.
TAGAATAGCGAACTTCTCCTAAGCTTCCTCTTAAATCTTTTATACTTTTCTCTACTACTTGCTGCATATCTATTGGTTTATCACGGTATTTTTTCTGCGCGGATTCTAGTTGAAATATCACCCCAGCTAATGTTTGCGCAATACCATCGTGAATTTCTCGTGCGATTCTATTTCTTTCTTCTAAAATCATTCTTTTTTCCTGCTCAGAAATCAATATCCTTGTTTTAACTACGTTAGCTAATTGGTTAGAAAATGTAGCTAACGACTGTACATCTTCCGGAAAAAAACCTGCAGTTCTACTTTTCCCTGCAACAAACATTCCGACTAGTTCATCATTTACAATAAGAGGAAAATACACAAGTGAGCGTATGACACTATCAAATATTTCATCTCCAGGAGCCATACCAATTTTCCAATCATTAAATACTAGATTTTTAGAGAGTTCCTCGAACGCCTTATCTTTTTCTGAATGATCAGAAAAATCAGGACGAACTTTCCCATCTTTTAATAGAATATTCCACTTCCCATCATCTTTTGTCCATATTACATATGCTTGTATGCCGAAAAAACCTTTAAGTGCTTGTTTAATATGCTTCAAGTTTCCTCCGGTTAATCCTCGACTAATTTCAGTCGTAATAAGAAATAACTCATATAATCGTTCCTTCTCCATCCTTATCCGTACAGAAAAAGAACTAATAATTGAAGCTGCTACAAGTGGAAAAAAGAAAAATAGTACTGTAACCTCGTTTACTTCCACACTATATGTACTAATTAATACATGCATCAGTGCTGCATAAGAGAAACCAAAAGTTTCGCAAAGAAATACAGTTACAGTTTTTTTATACCACTGATAGATTGAATATGGTTGCGGAAGGAGTATCATTAACAAATCGTAAAAGCGGTTGTTGAAAAAACAAAAAAACATGCAAAATAATAACAAAGATATTAAATTTTCATATAGAACTGACATATCTATCTTGTTAATTAATAAGGACATACATTTATTTGCAAACCATTGGGCCAAGATTAAACTAAGCGCATGCTGAGTACTATTAAATAACATTCTTTGTATCGGCGAACGACGATGCAGGTGAATAATTAGTGTTACGAGTACAATAGCAATAATAGTTATATGGATTCCAAACTGCCAACTCATAGCGTAAATTATCGGAAAGGTAAGCGAGCTAGTTCCTCTCCAAAATCGTACAGGAAAATACTCTGCAATCCCCATAAATATTAATAACAATATTAATATCGTTGGATAAGAAGGGATTTTAATTTCAAGTAAAGATATAGTTATAGTAATCAAACCAAGAAAAGAAATGAAATAAAGATAAGAACTAGCAATCTTTTCTCTCATAAAGATAGAATTTACATCCTTCAAAACAACCCCTTCTTTCTTTATAAAACTTCATTTTCTCTATTATCCAATAAAAAACCGGCACTGGCAAAATGGAAGAACCTCCACTAGCCAATCACCGGCTGTGTACTGTACCTAAAAAGGCAAGACACAATACTAGTATTATAAATCGCTTTTCTTAAATTTCCTATTCATCGAATGATGTAATTATACATACCGCTAGGTTTACCACCTTATAGTACAAAAGATATATATTAATATCTCAAATATATACTTTCTTTCCATCCCCCTACTTTTTCTAAATAACCCAAGCATAAATTTCTCACAAAAAGCAAAAATTAACAGAAACAATTGCACTTTAAAAGAGGTGGAAATTATGACCGAACAGGAAAGTTCACAACAAGATAATAACAAAAAGCATATGTTTCCATCACTTCCGGAGAACATTAATTACATTGAAAATAAGCTTTGTCACTCAGATGATATAAAAAAATTAGATATCCCTTTTCAAAATGGAAAAGGAACAATCTTATATATCGAATCTTTAGCAGATCCAAATTTAATTCATCAATTAGCTATTGAGCCATTGTTAACGCGATCAGATTTGTCTTTAGATAAAGCTTTTTCCACGTTAAATATGAAGAAAGAAACAAATTTAAATTATGGTGTGCAGCTTCTATTACAAGGTAAATCATTATATTTCCATGAACATGTCGACAGTTTTTGTATTTTCGAAACAGCTTTATCTTTGAAAAGAGATATAACCGAACCTGATAATGAAGGCGTTGTCCGTGGACCCCATACCGGTTTTGTAGAAGATTTAGCAACCAATTTAGCTTCTATTCGCAAACTCATAAAAAGCCCAAATTTCGTCGTTAAATATTTCACACTTGGTGAAGAAATGCACACGAAAGTGGCAATTGCTTATATGCAAAACATAGCCAATGACGATCTAGTTGCAGAAGTGAAAAGAAGGTTAGAAAAAATTAAGACAGATGCACTTATGCCTCCAGGATACATACAAGAATTTATAGAGGATACGTCTTTCTCACCATTTCCGCAGCAATTAAATACAGAGCGTCCAGATAGAACTGCTGCTAATTTAATGGAAGGACGGGTTGCCATTTTATCTGACGGAGATCCAACAGTGCTCATCGTACCTGTTACGTTATTCGCTTTCTATCAATCACCAGATGATTATAATAACCGCTGGATTGTCGGTTCTTTCATCCGAATGATTCGCTTAGTAAGTTTTTTAATTGCCTTTCTCTTGCCAGCTTTTTATATTGCAACTGTCGCTTTTCATCCTGATGTGTTGCCGCTCGAACTTGTGTATACAATTAAAGCTTCATTAGAGAAAGTACCGCTTCCTCCTATTTTTGAAGCTCTCTTAATGGAATTGATTTTCGAGTTATTACGAGAAGCTGGTATTCGTCTACCAAGCCGAGTGGGACAAACAATCGGTATTGTAGGTGGGTTAGTAATTGGTGATGCAATTGTAAAAGCTGGACTCGTTTCTTACACAATGATTATCGTTGTAGCTTTAACTGCAATTTCATCTTTTCTCGTTCCATCAAACGATATGAGTTCCGCAGTTCGAATTCTTCGTTTTCCATTAATGCTCCTTGCTGCCATATTTGGATATGTAGGCATCTCATTCGGTCTAATTATAACTTTCGTTCATTTATGTCAACTACATTCATTTCATACACCATATCTTTCTCCCGTTGCCCCGATGCGGATTAAAGATATGAAAGATTCTTTCGTAAGACTACCAATTTGGTCATTTTGGGAACGACCACATGATCCAAAACCGAAAAAAATGCAACGACAACATGTAACGAGAGAGGATGAGGACGGTGACAAACACGCAAAGTAAAATCTCGCTAGTTCAATTTACCTTTTTCGTTATTCAATGCCAAATCGGAGTTGGTATACTTTCTCTCCCTAACCGTCTTCACCCAATTGCTAAAGGTGGTGGATGGATTTCTGCACTCATAGCTGGACTTGCAATTCAACTTATCATTTTACTTATGTGGCTTTTCTTAAAACGATTTCCTGATGCAGATATGTATGAAAGTGTTTGTATGCTATTTGGTAATAAGTTTGGAAAACTATTAGGTTTTGCTTATGTTTTTTATTTTACCCTTATCGGTATGACGGTTATGTTGAATGTTTGTAATGTCGTTAAAGTTTGGATATTACAAGCAACTCCGTGGTATGCCATTCTTATGTTATTTACAATAGCTTGTTGTTATGTAGCTTATAATACGTTTAAAGTTATCGTACGATTCTATGTCATGGCCTCTATTCTCATTTTACCTATGGCGCTTTTAATTGCCCTAGGGCTTTCCCGAGCTGATTTTTCTTATATTTTTCCCATTACAGAGGCTGGATGGTGGAATATTATTCAAGCATCGAAAGAAACAATTACAGCCATGTATGGTTTTGAAATTATTCTTATCGCTTTCCCAAAAGTAAATGGGAATTCTGTGGCAAAACTGAAGGCCATTTCTATCGCTAATGGATTTGTAACTCTTTTTTATACTTTTACTGTTTGGATTTGCTTTATCGTATTTAGTCCAAAACAAATTGAACTTATCCCAGAGCCAGTTGCTTACTTATTACGCTCCTTGCATATCGGGATTATAGACCGGACTGATTTATTATTCATTCCAATATGGATGATAACTGTTGTAGCTTCTATTGCGAGTTATTATTGCGCTGCTTCAATCGGAATTAGACATATCCTCAATCTTGCTAATCATAAAAAGGCTGTTCCAATCGTTGGTATTATTGCTTTTAGTGTAGCCTTATTTATAGATACACCTGAAGAATTAAAAGTAATTGCAACTTTCACTGATAAGTTCACCTATATTTTCATCGTTGTCCTCCCTCTTTTATTTCTACTCTATTCAGTAATAAGAAAGAAGAAAGGAGAACAGTATGTTCAAAAAAAGATTTAAATTACTTTTTATATTATGTACTAGTTCCCTCCTTTCTGGCTGTTGGGATCAAGAACCATTAAGGGAAGCAAGGTTAGCTTATAGTATTGGATCTGATATTACGGAAGAGAATAAACTCCAGCAAACAATCGAGCTCGTAAAAAGTTCGAGCGGAGAGCAATCTTCATTCGAAAATGAAATACATTCAGCAACCGGGCATAACATAAGGGATACAAGCGATGCCCTAAAAAAAAATGTGACTGGGAATATTCGCTATTTCAAATATGGTGTTCAATTACTAGGAACCAAAATTCTAAAAAAAGGTATACTACCCTATTTAGATGTCAGCTTTCGTGACCCAACAAACCCAACCGCTTTAGTAAAACTTATTGCAGTAGATGGTGAAACGTCCGAGATACTCGAAAAAAAGAAAGTAGGAAATTTACTAATTGGAGATTTTCTAAAGAAAAAAGTGAAAAGCTTAGAAGATATGAGTGTATTTCCAAAAGAAACTTTAGAAACAGCTGCTACAAAAATGTTAGATCCCGGTAAAGATTTCACCCTCCCGTCTATAAAAATAAAAGGAAAAGAAGTAATTACAAACGGGTTAGCTTTATTTAATAATGATAAATTAACTGGGCATTTACCTTTGAAACACTCTGTTTTATTCGTGTTATTAACCGGAAAAATGGGAACAAGTGCCCGTATAACCCAAAAACTTACTAGCGATGAATCAGAGAAGACATCTGATTATTTAACAATGGAAATTAGCAATCGAAAGTTAAAACGAGACTTAAAAATAACAACGGATAAAAAAGGAAATGTTTATGCTCACATTAAGCTTCAATTAAAAGTTATAGCGCTTGAAGCTCCGAGAGATAATCTTTACAAAATGGATGAAAGAGCCAAACTAAACAAAGAATTGTCTAAACAGCTTACGAAAGAAGCTAAAAAGATAACGAAAAAGTTACAAAAAGCAAATTGTGATGCTTTCGGTATTGGAAGACATCTTATCGCTTATCATCCTGACTTATGGAAGAAAAAAAATTGGAATAAAGATTATGCAAAAGTAAAATTTAAGCCTGAGGTAGAGGTAAGCATTTTGTATAGCGGTGTCTTAAAATAAAAGGTTGTATGCCGCGCGGGCATACAACCTTTTATTTCGTATATCGATAGACAATTGACTCATATGGTCTTAAGTTAAGTTTTGTAATATCCTTGCTGGAATCTTTATAATTCGACAGTAGTACTTCTTGCTTCATCCCATCTAATTGAACATGCGCTGGTACAGAGTACGTTATTTCTTCTCCATAGAAGTTATTAATAACAAGTAGCACTTCACTCTCTGTAGTACGAGTATATGCCCAAATCTTAGCATGATTTTCATCTAAAATAGCATATTCTCCTTCTGTAATTACATCATACGTTTTTCTAAGTTCTATTAACTTTTTATAATGATAAAATACAGACTCTTTATCTTCTAATGCTTTTTCTACGTTTATTTCTGTAAAGTTTTCAGCCACTGCAATCCAAGGTGTACTTGTTGTAAAACCACTGTTCATCTCTTCATTCCACTGCATCGGAGTACGGGAATTATCACGAGATTTTTGTTTTAAAATCCCGATAATATCTTCTTTTGATAATCCTTCTTCCAGCTTTATGTCATATATATTTAACGATTCTACATCGCGATATTGCTCAATGGACTCGAATTTAGGATTCGTCATACCGATTTCTTCGCCTTGATAAATGTAAGGTGTGCCCTGCAACATATGCATAGCTGTCGCTAGCATTTTCGCAGATTCATTTCGGTACTTTCTATCATCACCGAAACGTGACACAATACGGGGCTGGTCATGATTACACCAGAATAATGCATTCCATCCTCCGCCCTTTTGCATTTCAATTTGCCAATTAGACATAATCTCTTTTAATTTAATAAAATCAAAATCCGCTTTCGTCCACTTATCTCCATTCGGATAATCTACTTTTAAATGATGAAAACTAAACGTCATACTTAATTCATTACGCTCAGGGTTTGAATATTTAATACAATTATCAATTGTCGTAGATGACATTTCTCCAACTGTAATTACATCTTTCCCTTCAAAAACATTTCGGTTCATCTCTTGTAAATATTCATGAACGCGCGGGCCATCTGTATAATATTTACGGCCATCGCTTGTCGCCATACTTCCGTCATCATTTAAGAACTGCTGATCTTTTGAAATTAAATTAATAACATCTAATCGGAATCCTGTTACCCCTTTATCAAGCCAAAAGCGCATCATATCATATACTTCTTCACGAAGTTTTTCATTTTCCCAATTTAAATCAGCTTGCGTCTCATCAAATAGATGTAAAAAATATTGCTCTGTCTTCTCATCATATTTCCAAGCAGACCCACCAAACTTAGATTGCCAATTATTTTTTTCATCACGCCAAATATAGTAATTACGATATGGACTATTTTTATCTTCCTTCGCTTCCTTAAACCACTTATGCTCCGTAGAACTATGATTTACAACGATATCAAGCATAATTTCAATGTTACGTGCCTTTGCTTCTTCTAAAAGCTCTTCAAACTCTTCCATCGTTCCGTAAGATGGATCAATACTGTAGTAATCACTTACATCGTATCCATTATCATTTTGTGGTGATTGGTATATCGGTGTTAACCAAATATAATCTATTCCGAGTTCTTTTAAATAATCTAATTTCTCTGTAACTCCTTTTATATCACCGGTTTCTTTATTGTAATAGCTATTAAAGCTCTTCGGATAAATTTGATAAACTACACTTTTATGCCAATCCTTCATGTTTAACTTCCTCCTACTTCTGTTTTACTCGTTTTGCAAATAACCATGTTAACGTAAATGGGATTACAACCGCGATAATCATTCCTACAATAAACATTGGAATCGATTTCGGAATGATAGAAATAAATGCTGGTAATCCACCAATTCCGATAGCAGGTGCTAATACACCATTTAACGTAATAAATATAGCTGCAATAGCCGATCCTATAATCGCTGCATAGAACGGGAATTTATTTCGTAAGTTTACACCAAACATAGCTGGCTCTGTAATACCGAAATATGCTGAGATTGCTGATGTAGATGCCATGCTTTTATCATTTTGATTTTTAGAAATCCAGAACATCGCAAGTGCCGCACTACCTTGCGCAATGTTAGAAAGAGCAATCATTGGCCAAATGAATGTACCACCGTGCTGTGCAATTAATTGTAAGTCGATAGCAATAAACATATGATGCATACCTGTAATTACAAGCGGTGCATATAATGCTCCAAACAATATTGCTCCAACTACTGGTACTGTTTCATATACACCTACCAATCCAGCTGTTAATAAATCTCCAATATGACGTGTAACTGGACCAATAATTCCTAATGCTAACACACCTGTTACGACAATCGTTGTAATTGGTACAACTAATAATTGAATTGCATTTGGTACATGTTTCTTTAAGAAGATTTCCACTTTACTTAATACAAATGCTGCTACTAAAACCGGTAAGATTTGACCTTGATACCCTACCTTTTCAATTTGAAATAATCCTAAAATATCGAAGTACTCAATCTTTTGTCCATCTAAACCAGTCGCTGCTTTTCCATAATCCCACGCGTTTAATAAGGCTGGATGCACAAGCATTAATCCCATAACAATCCCTAATATCGGACTACCACCAAAACGCTTCGTTGCTGACCAACCGACAAGTGCTGGTAAGAATACGAATGCTGTATTCGCCATCATATTAATTAAATCCCAAAGCCCACTTAAGTTTGGATACACATCTAATAAATTTTTACCTTCAAAAAATAAGTCCTTTGCCCCTAATAGATTGTTAATTCCCATTAGTAAACCAGCTGTTACGATGGCTGGTAATATCGGCATAAATACATCTGAAAATACCTTTACAAACTTTTGAGCTGGATTTAACTTTTGGTTTCCAGAATCTTTTACATCAGCTACTGTCGCTTCCTTCATACCTGCAAGCGTTATCAATTCGGCATAAACTCGATCAACATCTCCTGGTCCGATTACAATTTGAAATACCCCAGCGTTATGAAACGCTCCCTTCACTAATGAAACAGACTGCAATTTATCGTTATCTATTTTACTTTCATCTTTTAAAGCGATACGGAGCCTCGTTACACAGTGCGCAGCTTGTTCAATATTGTCTCTCCCACCAATATACTGCAACACTTCCTCTGCTGTTTTACGATAGTCTTTCCCCATATTCCCGTCCCTCTTTTCTTTTTTTGATACCGTTTACAATTACATATTAACTCGTATATATAAGTTAGTCAACACTCGTATATACGAGTTTGTGATTTTTTTATAAAAAAAGAGATGAAACGTTATTTCGTTCCATCTCCTTATTTTCTCCGCGCCACATCCGAAAAATGAAAAATATCTAAACGATGGCGTGATTCTGTATATTCGAACTGACTTCCATCATAAAAATGCGTAAAGTTTTTTACAACGACAACATAGTCTGTTCCATTTAAATCTAAATACTCTCTATCGTCCTCTGTACATGGCTGCACTTCAATTACCCTCTGTGAGTAACTAATATGAAGACCTAATTCTTTCTCAATGTATTTATAAATGGATTCCGCTGCAATTTCACTCGTTAATCCAGGAATATATTCCGATACAAAATGATTAATATCCAAAATTACTTTTTCTCCATCAATATTTCGTACTCGTTTAATATGATCTATTTCTGTTTTCTCTTTCACATTTAATAGCTTTGCAACTTCTTTTGTCGCTTTTACTTTCTCCATTTCCACGACTTCTGTAATACAATGGCGTCCTAAACGTTCATTTTCTTCTTGGAAACTTACAATACCACCAAAGTTGAATTCAATGTTTTTTCGCTTTAAAACAAAAACACCTTTTCCATGTATTTTTTGAACATATCCACGCTCTTGTAATAAATCTACAGCTTTTCTTACCGTACCGCGGCTTGCTTCATACTGCTTCATTAATTCAGTTTCGGATGGGATTTTGCATCCCTCTTTTAATTGCTTATTATCAATAGACTTACTGATTTCTGTATAAATTTGTTCATACTTACTCATCATCTACAATAGCCCCTTGTCACCTTCTAATTCTATATGTATTATACCATGCTACACTCTTCTGCCAATCTCTCACTTATTTTCCAGTATAGGAAAAATACAGGTAAATATTTAATCTCTAAAACGTATTTTTATAAAAATTTTTATATTTTTCTTTTCATTCAAAAAAACATGTAGTATACTAACTTCAAAATCAGAGGAGAAAGGGAGCAAAGAACTATGCTTACTTATACAACAATTGTAGTTACATTTGCACAAAAACATCATCATCATACGTAACCCTTGAAACCTAGCGGAAAAATTACGCGTAGGTACAAGGGTTATTCCCGTTGTACCTACGTTAGGCGAAGAGCCATGTAGGTATTTTTTATCTACATGGCTCTTTTTTTATTGCCAAAAAGCTAGTAAAAAATGATGTTTAAGCAAAACTTACTACAAAGGAGTTAACAAAAATGGAAACGAAAAAATGGGGATTATGGATTTTAACAGCTTTTGTAATCGGAAATATGGTTGGCGGTGGCGTATTTATGCTCCCAGCAAATTTAGCACACGTATCAGGTCCAATGGGTTCTACACTCGCATGGAGTATTACAGGCCTTGGCGTATTTATGATTGCACTCGTATTTGGAAATTTAGCAATCCGAAAACCAGAATTAAAAGCTGGACCACAAAGTTATGCTCAAGCGATGTTCCCTTCAAAAAAAGCGGGTAAAGTTGCAGGATATAGTATGGCATGGGGCTATTGGGCTGCGAACTGGGCTGCAACCGCATCTGTTATTATTTCCTTTGCTGGATATTTATCAACATTCTTTCCAGTGTTACAAAGTAAGCAAATTCTCTTTTCAACGAATGGATTTTCACTAGAACTCGGAAAAGGACTAACTTTCCTCGTATGTAGCCTTATGTTATGGGGAATTCAATATATTCTTTCTCAAAATATTGACCGAGCTGGAAATATGAATCTTCTTGCTACTATTGCAAAAATTATCGGATTTACAATGTTTATTGTAATCACATTATTCATTTTCAATGCCTCTAATTTCGGAGACGGTCAAACATTTATGAATGAAGCAGGACAATCAATTTCGTTAGGTGGACAAATCAATTCAGCTGCTATCGCAACACTTTGGGCATTTATCGGTATCGAATCTGCTGTAATGCTTTCTAACCGTGCAAAATCTCAGCGCGATGTAAAAAAAGCTACCATTTTCGGATTGATTATCGCTCTTCTTATTTACATGTCAATTACTTTACTTACAATGGGAGCTCTCTCGCAAGATGCTTTAAAAGAATCTCAAAAACCATTAGTAGACGCATTAAATTTAGCAATTGGCAATAAAGGTGCCTATATCATGGCTTTACTTGCACTTGTATCTTTATTTGGATCTACAGTTGGCTGGATCGTTGTTAGTTCAGAAGTACCTTACCAAGCAGCAAAGAATGGACTTTTCCCTAAGTTTTTCGCGAAAACAAATAAAAAAGGTAGTCCTTCAAAATCATTATTTATTACAAATGTGATGACGCAAATTTTCTTATTCTCAACGATTTCTGGTACCGTGTCAGAAGCGTATAATTTCGCTATCGTTGTAGCAACATTAGCTTATTTAATTCCATACCTTGTTTCTACGCTGTACCAATTCAAATTGGTTATTACAGGAGAAACGTATGATATAATGCCTGGCTCTCGAATAAAGGATGGGATCATTACTACATTAGCATTTGTATACTCTATTTGGGTTATCAAAACCGGAACTGCTGATTTAAAAACGTTCTTCTTAGGAATCGGATTGTTCGTATTAGGTCTTATTCTTTATCCAGTACTCATGAAAAACTCACAAAAAACGAATTAAAAAAAGAGAAGCTACCAGCTTCTCTTTTTTATTCAAAATCTGTAATTAACTTTTCTTTTAACTCTCCTACAGATAAAGGTTTCGCATAATAAAATCCTTGTACGTAATCACAACCCATAGATTGTAATAAGCTTTCTTGCTCTACTGTTTCTACCCCTTCAGCAACTACTGCTAAATTTAAGCTATGGGCAATTTCAATAACAGATTTTACAATCGTTCGCTCTGGCTGTGCGTGATCATAATGAAATTCACGAATAAAGTTACGATCAATTTTTACTATATCCAGTGGTAGTTGTTTTAAATAATATAAGGAAGAATAGCCCGTTCCGAAGTCATCTAAAGCAATTAAAATACCCATATTTCTTAATTCTTGTAATGTAGCAATAATATAATCAAAATGGCGAACAGCGATACTTTCCGTTACTTCCAAAATTAAACGATTCGGAGGAAAGCCAGTTCTCCTCAAAATACTACGTACAGATAAAATAAAACGCTTTTGCATTAATTGTTGTATGGATAAATTCACAGATAACTTTAGTCCTTCTTGATAATCTGGCAATGTTTTAAACAAGCGACATGACTTTTCTAATACCCAGTCTCCTAATTTTATAATAAGTCCAGATTCTTCAGCTACTGGAATAAATTCGCCTGGCGAAATAGACCCTTCTTCTGTCGAACAACGTGCTAAAGCCTCAATACCAGTATATTTCTTCGTTTTCAAATCAATAATAGGCTGCAGTACCACATCTAATTCTTCATCACGAATTGCCTTTTGCAAAGCGAATTCAATTTTCATTCTACGATTTATTTTCGCACGTAACTCATCTGTAAAGAAACACGCGGCATTTCTGCCTTGTTCTTTCGCGCTATACATGGCTAAATCCGAATTTTTCAATAGAGTTTCTACATCTTGTCCGTCTTGCGGATATGAGCACAGTCCTAGACTAGCTGAAATGTATACTTCATGACCTTCAAGCATAAATGGTGCCTGAAAACACGACAACACAGATGTCGCTAACTGCCTCATTTCATCTTGTTTATGATTTTTTGTTAACAGCACAAATTCGTCGCCACCCAGTCTAGCCAGAACGTCTTTCTCTCCTAGCACATAATGCAACCGTGAAGCAACTTCGCTTAAAAGTAAATCCCCTATCATATGACCTAGCGTATCGTTTACTAATTTAAAACGATCCAAATCAAAGTAAATCATACCAAATTCTTTTTTTCCTGCAATCATCTCGTTTACAGTCGTTATTAGCTGCAATCGGTTCGGTAAACTCGTTAAAGCATCATGATACGCAAGCTCCCTATAACGACTTTCACTTAACCGCAACCTCTGTTCCGCTTCTTTCCTACTACTAATATCATTTCGGATCGCGATAAATTGATACGGCTCTCCTTTTTCATTTAAAAACGGAACAATTGTTGTTTTAACCCAATAATACGTCCCATCTTTTGCTTGATTTCGAATCTCACCTCTCCATACTTTTCCGTTCAAAATGCGCTTCCATAGAATTTGAAAAAATGTTTTCGGGTGATACCCTGAATTTAAAATACGATGATCTTTCCCTATTAACTCTTCCCGTGTATATTTGGAGATTTCACAAAACTTATCATTTACATATGTAATAAGACCATTTCGGTCTGTAATCGCAACAATTGAAGACTCATCTAATGCTAACTTTAAATCTCGCAATGAAGAGTCATATAATGCATGACCTCTTTGTTCTAGCATGCGCATCTCTCCTTGCTTCCTATCTGACTAAAACACAACTTGTTTCTCTTCATAGAAATAGAGATATTTCATTTCTTAATAATAGCTATTTGCATTCATCACATTTTGAAATATGCCGATTAAAATAACATAATATTATTTGTAATAAAAAGCAATATAATACCGTTTCAATTATAAATAGTAGTTTCTTATCGCTATAATTAGCTTACTTTATTATACTCTTACATTCCTTTATAGCTAGCTCTATACAACGCCTATTCCCTATTAACCCCGCTCATATCTAACCTCTTTACTTTAACTAGCGAAATAGAATTTCGAGCACACTATACAACTATTCACGGATAATAATATAAAAGTTAAAATTAGTATATATGTTTTTGAATTACAATAACAAAATATTAACATATTTTCACCTTTATTTTGGAAATATTTTATAAATACTTTATTAAACTAAAAAAGAGGTAAGCCTCTTTTTTAGTTTAATACGGATATGGTATTTGCTGATACCCCGGATATGGAGTTGGATATGGTGCTGGGTATGGCGCTGGATAAGTTACTGGGTACGGTGCTGGATAGTAGCCTCCACTTGCTGCACCCGTTAATGCGCCAGCTGTAAGTCCACCTAACACGCCTCCAGCAAAACTTCCTGGGAAAAATCCACCGCCCCATGAGCCGCCACCCCAGCCCCATCCACCTCCGTGATGGTGGTGATGATCATAGTGATTGTGCCCTCCATGATGGTTATGTCCGCCATTATGATGGTGACCTCCATGATTATGACGATAATACAATCCGTTATTTTCTATATAATTCATTATTCCCCTCTCCTTTTCCATTTTCTTATCTTAATAGGTATTGTATGAATAGTACGGACCTTGTTAGTAACCTATATAATTAAGAAGGATCCGTATAATACGAATAACCATATCCTTGGCTTCATCATGCACCTGTTACAAATCCATGATATGGTTATCCCCGTTCCTACCCCTACACTGTTTATTAACCAGCAAATAGCAGGATAATAACGTAACAATATACTGTATGTAGGACAAATGCGGAAAGCATGGGGAAAATGTCTATATTTTGTAAAAAAAACAAAACACTTTATAATAAGAATGTCGGATTATCCCTTTTATATAAGAAGTCTATATTTAAGAAAGATTAGAGGAATTTTATAGAAATGAAGAAGCCTATCGTTCAATTACTATTAATATTTACAATTATATCTATCGTTCTTTTCCTATTAAATACATCGTTTATTTCTTTATATACATTTGTCGGTGCCCTATGGTCTATTACAATCGTAGGAATTTCATTCGTTATTTTTATCGAAAATAGGTCTCCTCAAAGCACCTTAGCGTGGTTTTTAGTATTAGCACTTCTTCCCGTTATAGGGGTGCTTTTATACTCTATTTTCGGTCGTAGCCGTTGGAGAAGAAAAAAACATCTCCATCGTTCAGAAGAGCAAAGAAAATTATTCCGTGAGATATTAGAAGGAAGACGAGTAGAATTATTACTCACAGTCCCCTTACATGAACGTTCTGTACATTTAACAGAAGTCGTACAAAAATTTGGAGGCGGACCTGCCGCAGATAAAACAACTACAAAACTTTTAACAAATGGCGATCAAACATTCTCAGAAATTTTGCAAGCTATCGAACAAGCAAAACATCACATACATATTCAATACTATATTTATAAATCTGATGAAATTGGTACAAAAGTTCGAGATGCTTTAATCAAAAAGGCAAAAGACGGTGTTATTGTACGCTTCCTTTATGATGGACTCGGAAGTAACACTTTAAGAAGAAGATTTTTACAACCTATGAAAAAAACTGGCATTGAAATTGTAGAATTTGACCCTATTTTTTCAGCTTGGTTACTTGAAACTGTCAATTATCGTAACCATCGTAAAATCGTTATTGTAGATGGAGAAATCGGTTTTACTGGTGGACTCAACGTCGGTGATGAGTATCTTGGCCGTTCGAAAAAATTTCCTGTTTGGCGTGATAGTCATTTAAAAATAGAAGGAAAAGCGTTATATAAATTACAAGCAATCTTTCTAGAGGACTGGCTCTATGCATCTAGTGGATTGAATACTTATTCCTGGGATCAATTTATGAATAGACAATACTTCCCAGGTAAAGAAATTTCAAGTGCGGAAGGTGCTGTGCAAATTGTAGCAAGCGGACCAAGCTCAGATGATAAAAGCATTCGCAATACATTATTAGCTGTTATGGGATCTGCAAAAAAATCGATTTGGATTGCTACACCATACTTTATTCCAGATCAAGAAACTTTAACATTATTACGTTTAAGCGCAATATCTGGCATAGATGTACGTATTTTATATCCTGGTAAAAGTGATAGTATTATTAGTGATCAAGCATCTCAGTCCTACTTCACTCCACTTTTAAAAGCTGGTGCCTCTATTTACAGTTATAAAGATGGTTTTATGCATGCGAAAATTGTACTCGTTGATGATAAAATCGCGACAATTGGAACAGCAAATATGGACGTACGCAGTTTTGAATTAAATTACGAACTTATTAGCGTACTTTATGAATCAAAAACGGTGCATGATATTAAACGTGATTTTGAAGACGACTTTAAGCATTCCACGGAAATTAAATGGAACGCTTTCCAAAAAAGAAGTATCAAAAAACGAATATTAGAATCTTTTATGCGACTCATTTCCCCTTTACTGTAAGCAATCAATGTAATATTGATTGCTTTTTCTTTTGCATTTCTCCCCTTTCCTTTTCTTTGCATACCATATTAAAACAAGTTATCATAAGATGTATTACTTTATGAAAATAATGTTAGGTGGGAAATACATGTTAAAACAATTTCATATACATGCTGATTTAAAACAACAGCTCTCAAACATTCACGAAAAGAATAAACAAGAAGCTGGTGAAAATGCACATTTAATCGGTACCAAAATATATAAAGCATCTGATAACAGCATTATCGAAGATGCCATTACAGCACTTCTTCTTGGCAAAAACATTCTATTAAAAGGGCCGACTGGTAGTGGTAAAACAGTACTAGCTGAAACTCTTTCTTCTTTATTCCAAAAACCAATGCATAGCATTAACTGTTCCGTTGACCTAGATGTAGAAGGTATTTTAGGATACAACACACTACAAACGAAAGATGGCGCATCTGAAGTTACATTCGTTAACGGTCCTCTTATGAAAGCAATGAAGAACGGTCATTTCCTATATATTGATGAAATCAATATGGCAAAACCTGAAACGTTACCACTTCTTCACGGTGCATTAGATTACCGTAAAATGATTACTAACCCGTTTACACAAGAAGTTGTATACGGTGATGAAGAATATCGTGTAATCGCAGCAATTAATGAAGGTTACGTTGGTACTAGTGAACTAAACGAAGCATTAAAAAACCGTTTCGTTATTATTGAAGTTCCTTACATCCAAGGTGACACATTAAAAGAACTATTACTATCTGAATCGAAATTAAATGATGTTGCAACAATTGAAAAGTTCGTTGCATTTGCAAGCGATCTTATGCCTTTAGCTCGTGATGGACGTGTAAGTGAAGAAGCAGCAAGTATTCGTGGCATTATCGACGCATGTGATTTAGGTGTATATATTCCTGTTATGCGTGCAATTGAACGTAGTATTATCGCAAAATTAAACGATGAAACAGAACAAATGACTGTCCGTGAATTAGCAGAAAGTTATTTCTTTGAGGGATAATTCATGAGACAAATTTTTAGTGACAAAAAAATTGATGCGTCGCTGTTTCTACAAATGGAAAACTTAATGTATGCTCTTCTAAAAGAAGACGATGCCTACCTTGAGTATGGCTATAAAGCATACTACGACGAAATTGAAAAAAAGGTTGTCATTAGTCACTTTTGGGATGATCGAAAAGAAGAGGATACAGTAATCGGATTAAAAAGCGAAGTGTTTTTAAAAGCACTTGGTAATAAACATTACTCGGACATGATTTTAATTCGTTCTTATGCGATTGAATTACAAGAATCACCCTTAAAAAAGTTTTTAACACAATTATTTGTTCTATTAGAAGATTTACGTGTTGAGGAAATCGTAAAAAACTTACGCCCTGGCACAAAGCATGTTTTTAAAAGAAGAAAAGAAATGTATCGCAATTACTTTGGTTCACAAAATGAAATCAATCGTGTTCGTAACTATCACGGTGATCGTCTATTTTGTCTCTGCTATCTGTCATTAACGAGCGATAAATATGAAATGTTTAATAATGAATACTTCGAGCAAATTGAAGCAATTTTGCATGAAACATTCCAAGCTCGTAATACGGAAGATATTATGTATATCGTTGAGAAAATTCGCTATCGTTTAGAAGGCCTTCTTGAAAGTGATATGCTTAATAATTATTTCGGACATGCTCCGCTTTATTTATCTGTCATCGCAAACGAAAAGAACTGTCGCGTCGAAGATTTAGCAAATGATGATACACAACTCATAGATGACGATGAAAATAAAAACAAAATGGATGAAAGTTTCTCTACATGGCATCGTGAAAATAAAAATAACGAAAACGAGAACTTTTTACGCTTTGAATTAGAAAGCGGAACAAAAACAAATATGATGGGCGATACTGCTCGCGAATCAGAAGATGGCGACCAAGCACTTGGTTCTGTACCAGGTACTTCTCAAAAAAGTACACAATCCAACTTTGATGGTGCTGATACAGAAGAAGCAAGAGCTTCACATGCTTCTAGCCAAAACGACGGTGCATACGGTAAGTATAACGTTGGTGCCTCTCATACATTTAAAGAAGCTCGCAAAGCAAATAGCGATGAGAAAAAAGATTACCAAGTTATCAAATCAGTCGTTAATAAAGATGTAAAAGAATTAAAGAAAATTATTGAAAAAACGATTGAAAATAAAACGAATGCAAATAGTGATAAATATTACGGAAGACTTCGTAAGAAATTCCTTCGTATTTATACTGAAAAGCAGCCGCGCATGTTTTATAAAAAAGGACAAGAATCACAAGAACTCGATGTTGCATTCCAACTACTAGTGGACTGCTCTGGTTCTATGTATAACAAAATGGAAGAAACGAAAAAGAGTGTAGTCCTATTCCATGAAGCGTTGAAATCTTTAAAAATCCCGCACGCTATTAGCGGATTTTGGGAAGATGCCTCTAGTGCTAAACCTGAAGATAAGCCGAACGTTATCCATGAAGTTGTAACGTATAAAAACTCAACGTTACCAAACGTTGGGCCTGAAATTATGCAGCTTCGCGAAGAAGAAGATAACCGCGACGGATATATTATTCGTATCGTTTCTGAAAAGCTTGCGAAAAGACCAGAAAAGCATAAATTCTTACTTGTTTTTACAGATGGTGAGCCTTCTGCGCTAGACTATCAACAAGACGGTATTTTAGACACGCATGAAGCTGTCAAACTTGCTCGTAAAAGTGGTATGGAAGTAATCGGAATCTTCATCGAAGAAGGCGAAGCGAAAGAAGCAACTTATCAATTAATGAAGAACATTTACAACCATCACTTCTTGGTTGCAAATCATGCTGAAGATTTACGTCTGAAAATTAAACCGCTATTGAAAAAGTTATTACTGAAGACGATTGAATAGAAAAACAGGAGCGTTGTCGCTCCTGTTTTTCTATTCAATCACTTTGTTTCTGGTTGAAACTTGTATGGAATGGCTACTTCTAATAATGCCTCGAATCCACCATCGTAGAATGGGAATCGTTCATTTGCAATTGCTCGGTCCACCCACTCTATTGCAGAAATTTCTCCTTCATCTTCTGCAATAAGTTCACCTTTTACTACATTTGCTCGGAATGTAAAAAGTAGCGCATGATTCCCTGACTCTTCAAAGAATTTTTCATTGATCGCAACAAGTCCACTTGCCACAGCCGTTAAACCTGTCTCTTCTTTTACTTCCCTTACTAGAGCTTTCTCTAACGTTTCACCCTTTTCAACAGCCCCACCTGGCAATGACCAAACGTTTCGTTCTACATTATGTACCATTAATACTTTATCCGTTTCCTCATCATGTATTAGTGCATATACGACGTCAACTCTTTGCATGTTCCTTTTCTCCTTCAATTAAAAGGGTCGATTCCTAAGAATCGACCCTTCCTATTAATTCGTCACTAACTCAGCTGTGAGCTTTTTTTTTAACTTAGCCAACATGTCCGTTGTCATTTTGTCTAAATCATATTCTGCTTTAAAGCCCCACTCTTTCATTGCCGCTGTTGCATCAATAGAGTTTGGCCAACTATCAGCGATTGTTTGACGAGCAGAATCTACAGCGTAGTCCATTGTAAACGTCGGAATGTGTTTACGAATTGATGCTGCGATTTGCTCTGGCTCAAAGCTCATTGCTGTAATATTGAACGCGTTTCTATGCACAAGTTTACTTGGATCAGCTTCCATTAATGAAATAATCGCTTGTAAAGCATCTGGCATGTACATCATATCCATGTATGTTCCTTCTGCAATGTATGAGGTGTATGTGCCTTTTTTAATCGCCTCATAATAAATTTCAACTGCATAATCAGTTGTTCCCCCTCCTGGAGGAGCTACGTAAGAAATTAAACCTGGGAAACGTACACCGCGCGTATCAACGCCAAATTTTTGATGATAATAATCACATAGTAATTCTCCTGCTACTTTGTTTACCCCATACATCGTAGTAGGACGCTGAATTGTATCTTGTGGTGTATTATCTTTCGGCGTAGATGGACCGAATGCACCGATAGAACTTGGCGTGAAGAATTTACAGTTTAATTCACGAGCTGCTTCTAATGCATTTACAAGTCCGCCCATATTTAAATTCCAAGCAAATAACGGATTTTTTTCTGCTGTTGCTGAAAGTAAAGCTGCTAAATGAATAATTGTATCTACTTCATTACGCTTTGCGATATCATGTAGTTTTTGTCCATCTGTTACATCTAACGTTTCAAATGGACCAGATGTTACTACTTCACTATCTGTTTCACGAATATCTGTTGCAATAACATTTGATGCGCCGTATACATCACGAAGTTTCATTACTAGTTCTGAACCAATTTGCCCTAAAGAACCGGTTACTAGAATTTTTTTCATTTTCCCCACTCCTCATTTGCAAGCTATTCAAAAGATGTCGTTACTTAAATGATGCCCATTTCTTTCCCTACTTTTTCATACTTACGAATTGCTTCATCTAACATTTCTTTCGTATGAGCTGCTGTTGGCATATTACGAACGCGCCCTGTTCCTTTAGCTACAGTTGGGAACACGATAGATTTTGCATATACGCCTTCTTCATTTAGACGTTTACTAAATTCTTGTGTTAATACTTCGTCACCAATAATACAAGGTGTAATTGGCGTTTCACTTTCTCCAATGTTAAAGCCAAGTTCTTTTAACCCTTGTTTTAAATAGCGGCCATTTTCCCATAAACGATCATGTAACTCTGTGCTTTCCATTAAAATTTCAATTGATCGCATACATGCAGCTGCATCAGCTGGTGTTAATGCTGTGGAGAATAAGAATGGACGTGAACGAACTTTTAACCAGTCAATTAAGTTTTGTTTCCCTGCTACATATCCACCAATTACCCCAATTGCTTTTGATAATGTACCAATTTGGAAATCAACTTTATCAGATAGACCGAAATGCTTTACAGTTCCTGCACCTTTTCCAAGTACGCCTGAACCGTGTGCATCGTCTACATATGTCATTAAATCTAATTCTTCTGCAATCTCAACAATTTCTGGTAGTTTTGCAACATCTCCGTCCATTGAGAAGACACCGTCTGTAATTACCATTAATTTATTGTAAAGACCTGATTCTTTCGCCGCGATTGCTTTTTGGCGTAAATCTTCCATATCAGAATGTTTATAAACAATAATTTTTGCTTTTGATAGACGACTACCATCAATAATAGAAGCATGATTTAATTCGTCTGAAAGAATCGCATCATTTTTATCCATAACGGCTGAAATCGCTGCCATATTACAGTTAAATCCTGATTGGTAAGCAATTGCTGCTTCTGTATGTTTAAACTTTGCAATTGTCTCTTCTAATTTAATATGCAAATCTAAAGTACCGTTAATTGTACGAACAGCTCCTGCCCCAACACCGTACTTATGAATTGCACCAATTGCTGCTTCTTGCAAACGGCTATCTGTTGCTAACCCAAGATAGTTGTTTGAAGATAAGTTAATATATTCTTTTCCGCCAATTGTAATGATCGGTCCATTTGAACTCTCAAGCGGATCAATTACGTTATAAAGCCCCTTTGATTTTAAATCCTCTAAATTTTCTTCTAAAAATTTTGCAAGTGTTTTACTAGACATCGTGAAGCCTCCCATCGTTCATGTAAGCGAATTATTGTCTTAATAGTTCTAATAATCCCTCTACTAGCTTAACACGTTTTCAGAATTTATTATAGAAAAATAGTTTAAAGTAACCGCTTACAATTCTAGATTATATATGATTCATTACAAGAAATCTATCATTTACTTTTCATATTTGGTAGAATAAAAAAAATATTTAAGGGGGCTTCAATCATGGCATTTACTGAATCTGATGTATATAATAACGAAGCGTTTTTTGAACAATATATGAAACGAAGATACCGAGAAAATAGCCCAAATGAATCACTTGAAAAACCAGCCTTCTTTCAACTCATTGGTGATGTGAAAGGAAAGAAAATCCTCGATTTAGGCTGTGGGGACGCTAAATTTGGCAAGGAATTATTAGAAAAAGACTGCTACTCTTACACTGGTATTGAAGGCTCCGAACTTATGTATGAAAAAGCTAAAAAACAACTAGAAAATAAAAATGGGATTGCCCATTTTTTAAACCTCAAAGACTACACATACCCTCCTGCTACTTTTGATTTAGTAACATCTAGACTCGCCTTACATTATATTGAACATCTTCCTATCATTTTTCAAAATGTGTACGAAACGTTAAAAACAAATGGAACCTTTACTTTTAGTGTTCAACACCCTGTTATTACTTCTTCATTTGAAAGCTTGCAAACGAGCGGAAAGAGAACGAGCTGGCTCGTCGATGATTATTTTAAAATGGGAAAACGCGTTGAGCCTTGGATTGATCAAGAAGTTATTAAATATCATCGTACAACGGAAGAATATTTCACATTATTACAACAAGCTGGATTTACGATTACAAATATAAAAGAAGCTACACCAAGTCAAACTTATTTTCAGAGCGAAGAAGAATATGAACGACGTTTACGAATTCCCCTCTTCCTCTTATTCTCTTGCGAAAAATAAAAAAGACGATGAATCCTCATCGTCTTTTTTCATTAACTCATTGCCTGAGCAACCTCTTTACGTACACGTCTTCCTTTTCCATGCGGGATACAAAGTGGCGTCCCAAATAACGGATCCGTACTGATTTGACACTCCATTCGGAATACATCACGTACTAGTTTCTCATCTACTACTTCTTCTGGCTTACCTTGTGCATATATTTGTTTATCTTGAATGGCTACAATATTATCTGCATAACGGCATGCTAAATTTAAATCGTGTAATACCATAACAATTGTTCTTTGTTCTGTTTCATTTAATTCGAATAATAAATCTAGCACTTCAATTTGGTGGGTCATATCTAAATAGGTAGTAGGCTCATCCAATAAAATAATATCTGTATCTTGTGCAAGCGTCATTGCAATCCAAGCACGTTGTCGTTGTCCACCTGAAAGAGCATGCACATCACGCTCAGCAAATTCTGTCATACCTGTTGCTGCAAGGGCTTTTTGTACCATTTCCTCATCTTTTTCTGACCATTGCTTCAGCCATGTTTGATATGGATAGCGTCCTTGCTTTACAAGTTGCAATACTGTAAGCCCTTCTGGTGCTTGCGGTCCTTGCGGTAAAATTGCCATTTGACGAGCGATTTGCTTCGTTTGCATACTTTGAATGGCTTGATTATCTAATAAAATGTCACCAGTTGTTGGTTTTAGTAATCTAGCTAGTGAGCGCAATAATGTTGATTTCCCGCAACCGTTAGAACCGATAAAGATTGTAATTTCGCCTTTTGGAATTTCTAAATTCAACTCATCAATAATAATTGTTTCACCATAAGACAATGTCAAACGTTTCGTCTCCAATGCTTTTTGCATATTCATCTCCCTTTATGAATTCCGACTTTTATAAAGTAAATAAATAAAATAAGGTGCACCAATTGCTGATGTAAATACCCCTGCTGGAATTTCAAGTGGCGTGAAAACCGTACGCCCAATTAAATCTGCAGCAAGTACTAAAATTGCACCAACGATTGCCGCAACTGGGAGTAATGCACCGTATAAAGAACCAACTAGTCTTCGTGAAATATGAGGGGCCATTAAACCGACAAATCCAATTCCTCCGGCAAAGGCAACTGCTCCACCAATTAAAGCTGTACTAAGTAATAACATGAATATGCGTGACTTCGTTAAAGGGACACCAAGTCCTACCGCAATATCATCCCCTAGCTCTTGCGCATTTAAATGTCTAGCAGCTATAAATGATATTACCGTTAAAATGAGAACCCACGGCGCAAGCACCATAACGTTTTGCCATGAAGACCCGTAAACGGTGCCTGTAATCCATACATTCGCTTGACTCGCTTGGTAAATTGGCGCTAACAACATAAACAAAGTCGTTGCCGCTTTCGTTAATGCCCAAAAGCCAACACCAATTAAAACAAGACTAATCGGTGATAATCCGTCATTTCTCCATGCAAATAAATATACAAAAAGTGCTACAATCGTTGCCCCAACAAAAGCTGCTAACGGCATATAATGAATGCTTACAGTTAGCGCATTATTTTTATCACTAAATATAGCTAAAAATAATACAACAGCAACACTTGCACCACCTGTAATCCCGATAATATCAGGAGAAGCTAGTGGATTTCGAACGAGACCTTGTAAAATACATCCTGCTACAGCAAGTGCAATTCCTACAAGGATGGCAATTAAAATACGCGGCATACGAAACTTATTTACAACCATATTTGACATCGCATCGCCATTTCCAGTGATCGCTTGCCATACATCATAAGGAGCAATTTTCATGTCTCCCATACCTGCACTCGCAAAAAATAATCCTATTAAAACAACTAATAAACTGAATAAGACGAGACAAGCTCGTTTATACATTAAAAACGAGAGCCCGCCTTTTCCTATACGAAACGGAATATACTTCTTCATTTGCTAAGCCCTCTCTTACGTGCAATATAAATAAAGAACGGTGCACCAATAAATGCTGTCATAACGCCTACAGGTACTTCTTGTGGCATAATGACATATCTTGCTGCTATATCAGCTAAGATTAATAGTATTGCGCCTAACAAGCCGCTATACGGTACTCTCCATCTGTGATCGACCCCAACAAGAAATCTGGCAAAATGCGGGGTAATAATTCCAATAAACCCAATCGGACCAGCGACCGCAACTGAACCACCAGATAACAAAACAATTATAAGTAACACGAATGATTTCATTAAAATTGTTCGTTGCCCAAGTCCTTTTGCAACATCTTCCCCCATCATTAATGTATTTACTTTCCCTGCCATCATAATTGATGCAACCCAGCCTACTAATAAATACGGGAATACAGATTGTAAAATTTCTAACTTTCTTCCTTGCACCGATCCGGCAAGCCAAAATAATACCTCTTCAAGTGCTTTTTCATTTAACACAAGTAATCCTTGTGTTAATGATGAAAATAACGCACTAATTGCGACCCCTGCTAACGTTAATTTAAGAGGCGTTGTCCCCTCTTTTCCTAAAGAACTAGAAGCAAATACAAATACAGCTGCAACTGCTGCCCCTAAGAAGGCAATCCACGTGAAAGCTGATAATGATGTCACGGAAAAAAGAACAATTGCTACAACAATGAAGAAAGCAGCACCTGAATTTAATCCAATAAAATCCGGAGAAGCAAGTGGATTCTTCGTTAAAGTTTGCATAAGACAACCTGCAATGGCTAAACTAGCACCAACACTAGTTGCAATTAATGCCCTTGGTAGACGCACATTTTGAATAATAATATGCTCATTGGAACCATTAAAATGAAAAAAAGCATCTAACGCTAATTTCCAGCTCGTATTTGTATATCCGAAAATAATACTTCCCCAAATACAAGTAATGACTGCAATGATCCCAACAAATAATCCAATCCATTTTGCTCGATTTGTTTTTAATAACATGCAGCGTTTCCCCTTCAATGTATAATGATACGTTGTAAGTGTATTTCAACTTAATTCTCATTGTCAACGGAAATGAGAATTATTTTCAACCGTATGTATTGACAATCCAAAGATAAAGGCTTAATATCATGCTTGCTATTGAAAAAAATTCTCAATATGTAGGGGGTACATAATGAATTTCATGCGAAAGAAATCGTTTACAGTATTTGTATTTTTACTAGCCTTTTCATTACTTTTAAGTGCTTGTGGAAAATCAAATACGAAAGAAGAATCAAAAGAAGATACGAAAAAAGAAATGATTACTGTGGAACATGCAATGGGTAAAACAGAAGTTCCTGCTAATCCAAAACGTGTAGTTATTTTAACAAATGAAGGAACTGAAGCTGTACTTGAGCTAGGTGTGAAACCAGTTGGGGCTGTAAAATCTTGGACTGGTGATCCATGGTATCCACATATTAAAGATAAAATGAAAGATGTAAAAGTTGTTGGTGATGAAGGACAAGTGAATGTGGAAACAATCGCTTCTTTAAAACCAGACTTAATTATCGGTAACAAAATGCGTCACGAAAAAGTGTACGAGCAACTAAAAGCAATTGCACCTACTGTGTTCTCTGAAACGCTACGCGGTGAATGGAAAGATAACTTCAAATTTTATGCAAAAGCATTAAATAAAGAAAAAGAGGGGCAAAAGGTTTTAACTGATTACGATAAACGTATGAAAGATTTAAAAGCCAAACTAGGCGATAAAGTAAATCAAGAAATCTCTATGGTTCGCTTCATGCCTGGTGATGTTCGTATTTATCACGGTGATACATTCTCTGGTGTTATTTTAAAAGAACTTGGATTTAAACGTCCTGGTGATCAAAATAAAGATGACTTTGCAGAACGTAACGTATCTAAAGAACGTATTTCAGCAATGGATGGCGATGTATTATTCTACTTCACATTTGATAAAGGAAACGAGAAAAAAGGCTCTGAATTAGAAAAAGAATATATCAATGATCCTCTATTTAAAAATTTAAATGCAGTAAAAAATGGTAAAGCATACAAAGTTGACGACGTTATTTGGAATACAGCTGGTGGTGTAATGGCTGCTAACCTACTATTAGATGATATCGAAAAACGCTTTGTTAAATAATATTTCCTTAACCAGCTCCCCTTCTATGGAGCTGGTTATTTTTCAATTCACTTAAATGTCACATTATTTCATTTTGTATTTTTATTCTCAATATGTTATATTATAAAAGTAAATAGAATATATTTTCTCTATATCAGAATAAAAAATTTATTCTAAATCTTCTGATTAATCACTATTTTATTTTCTTTTAGAATTCAATTATTACATTTGAAAACGCTTATTATCTAGTTTTCAGGGAAAAATACAGTAACAGTTGAAGAAAAATAGATTTTTTCAGAAATTTTCTTTCTATTTCCATATAATTCTATTGACTTCTAAATATTTTGTGAATTAAAATAATTACATAAATATCCGTTATACAGGATTAGGGGGAAACAAAAATGGATGCAGCTTTAAAATTAGAAAAAGCTGGAGAACAACAATCACCAAAAAAACATCCACCAGGATTATATTTGTTGTTCTTAACAGAAATGTGGGAAAGATTTAGTTATTATGGAATGCGTGGCCTTTTAGTTCTTTATTTAACAACTGCTGCCGTTAGTGGCGGATTAGGATTTGATAAAGCAGTCGCAGTGCAATTATATGGTACTTTTACAGCAGCAGTATATTTCATGCCAATTATAGGCGGATGGCTAACTGATCATTATATTACGAGACGTCATGCCATTACTCTCGGCGGAATTATTATGGCGATTGGTAACTTTGTACTATTCTCCATGAATACAAAAACAGGACTATTCCTTGGATTAGTACTATTAGTTATTGGTAATGGATTCTTCAAACCAAATATTTCTACACTGTTAGGTGAATTGTATGACGAAAATGATTCACGTCGTGACAGTGCATTTACTATCTTCTATATGGGTATTAACGTAGGTGCTTTCTTCGCTCCACTTATTTGTGGATTTTTAGCAGAAGATTTCTTTAAAACAAGCGTTGATGGCGTTATGGTTATGGGATATAAATACGGATTCTTAGCAGCTTGTATCGGTATGATTATTGGACAAATTGTTTTCAACTTATTAGCTCCTCGCTACCTTGGTACAGCAGGAACAACAGTTGTTGG
Organism: Bacillus cereus group sp. RP32; assembly: GCF_040459735.1. Taxonomy (NCBI): domain Bacteria; kingdom Bacillati; phylum Bacillota; class Bacilli; order Caryophanales; family Bacillaceae; genus Bacillus; species Bacillus cereus group sp. RP32. The sequence goes on from NZ_JARVHO010000001.1 coordinate 4,721,407, forward strand.
TAAAAAAACAAAAAATCAACCTGCAACCGAAAAAAAACCTTTAACAAAACAAGAAAAAAATCGCACTTGGGCAATTGTAATTTTAACTTGTTTCGTAGTATTCTTCTGGGCAGGCTTTGAACAAGCTGGTAGTTCTTTAACACTTTATACAGATAAATTTGTTGATCGTACAATTTTCGGATGGGAAGTTCCAACATCTTGGTTCCAATCCGTTAATCCAGCATTCATCGTACTACTTGCACCATTCGTATCTATGCTATGGTTAAAACTTTCTAAATCAAAGCGTGGCGATTTAAAAGTACCAACAAAAATGGCATTTGGTATGATTTTACTAGGTATAGGTTATCTTGTTTTAACATTAGCGGTTCTAAAAACTGGAAGTAGTGAAGCTGATATAACTGTTAAAGCAAACTTATTATTCATCGTTATCACTTATATGTTCCATACAATTGGCGAACTATTCTTATCACCAATCGGTCTATCAATGGTAAGTGCAATTGCACCTGTTAAATTAGCATCATTACTAATGGGTGTATGGTTAGCTGGTTCAGGTATGGCTAACTGGTTAGCTGGTAAACTTGCTTCTTTTACACAATCATTAGGTTATCTTGAAGTATTTGCAAGTATCGGTATTATCGTTATCGTCCTAGGAGTTGTACTTCTTCTCTGCTCTAAAAAAGTTGCAAGTATGATGGAATAACACAAAAAAGACGCTTCTAAAATTAGAAGCGTCTTTTCTATTACCTCTCTTCTAAAGCCGTCACGTCCACGTGAACGCTCTCTCCTGGGTTGGATACGTCATACACTTGAGCGCTCCCCTTCTGCTCATCACAGCTCTCAATCCATACAGGTACGCCCTCATATGTAACGTCAATGCTACTTGAAGAAGATAAGATTTGTTTCACACGTTTTACATCCATACTACTATTCCTCCTTTTCCTTACTACACTCCTTTCTATCTTTTCTTTTCCCTTTAGAATATATTCCATACAGTAGCATGTTAATTCGTAGCCTTTTCTTCCTTACATGCTAATATTTACTCTCATATCACCTTTCTGACAAATAAAAAAAGACGTATATTCCACACGTCTTTTTCCATAATATTCAAATTTTAAGAAAATAATGTTTTTACAACTTCACTTACTTTATCATTATGAATTTGATAATACACTTCTAGTCCTCGTCTTTCAAAGCGCACTACTTTATTTTGTTTTAATTTCGTTAAATGTTGCGAAACCGTTGATTGTGGAATTTCTAACACTTCCTGTAATTGCGTTACATTACAAGTTCCACGTTGCATTAGTTCCATTACTAGGCGTAAACGTAACGGATGCGCTAACGCTCTTAACATTTGTACATCTTCTTCTGAAATACGACATTCGAATTGATTTTGGCTCATAAAGTTCCCCTCATTTTCGTTTTTATTTTCTTTTTATTTATTTATATATCTGTTCTTATATTTCCTGTTACGACATAACTTTATCAACCTATAATGCTGAAAATTTTTTCCACCTTTATCAGGAAAGAATTCAGGAAAAATTCCTTGCTGATTTTGAATATTATACTATATGATATAATGAAAAAGCAAAAGTAAGGGCTATGAATACTTTGCTTACAAACGTTGTTTTATCAAGCTTTTTGTTATATTTTCACCTCACTGCAACGTACGGTAACGATATTGTAAAATACCGTCTATAATTGATAACCTATCGTAACGTATTTGGGTTATATTTAACCTCTTTGTTATGCTAAAAGGAATTTTCAGTAAAAAAAGATAATGTAATATTAAAAATTGACTTATTGCTGTTTTAATTCGTATTTTACTTGCTCAGACTGTTATTCAAAACTTCCTATTAAATGCATTTGCTTTCTCTTTCTTACTAGATCAACTCAGACCAGCATGTGACACCTATCAAATTTCAACATCCTATATACTTAATGCAAAGACGTCATCTAACATATAAGATTAATGATATACTAACAAAGAAAACAATATAGAAATAACTTCAAAAAGCAAACTCAAATCTATTTGAGTTTGCTTTTTGTCTACTTTATGAACAAAGCATTTCTTTTAATACTATTATGGAATAATTATACTTTTTTACGTTGACAATAGTGTTGAAGGAGAATATACTAAGCATGTAAGTTGATTGTGAATTGTTTCACAAATAATGTGAATTTCTTCACATAAAATAGATAGGAGTTGTCATTATTATGAGTACTTGGACACAAATTTATGACCCATTAAACAATATTTGGTTATCTGCACTAATCGCAGCACTTCCAATTTTCTGCTTCATCATTTGTTTAATGGGACTGAAAATGAAAAGTTACATGGCTGGTCTTTACAGTGTGATTGTCGCTATTATTCTTGCTATATTCGTTTATAAAATGCCAGCAACCGTAGCTGTAGCATCTGCCGGATTCGGTGTTTTATCTGGATTTTATCCAATTTGTACTATCGTTATCGCAGCAATTTTCCTTTACAAATTAACTGTTAAAACAGAGCAATTCAACATCATTCGTGATAGTATTTCAAGCATTACAAATGATCAACGTTTACAAGTATTATTAATCGCTTATTCTTTCGGTGCTTTCTTAGAAGGCGCAGCTGGTTTAGGGGTTCCAGTTGCTATTACAGCTGCATTACTTGTGGGTATGGGCTTTAACCCATTAAAAGCAGCAGGTATTTGTTTAGTAGCTAACATCGCTGGTGGTGCTATGGGTGCTATGGGTATCCCAGTTACAGTACCAGCACAATTAACTGAGCTAGACGCATTAACTATCGGTCGTCAAACTGTTCTTATTTTACCATTTATTAGTATTGTTTTACCTTTCTTACTTGTTTCAATGGTTGATGGAATTAAAGGTATTAAAGAAACTTGGCAAGGTATTCTTGTAAGTGGTTTTTCTTTCGCTATAACTCAGTTCCTTGTGACTTACTTCTTAGGTGCAGAACTTACTAATATTTTCGCAGCCGTTGTAAGTATGGTTTCTCTAGCATTATTCTTACGTGTTTGGCAACCAAAATCTTCTTCTACAGAAGAAAAACAAGAAAAACAAGAATCTCATACATTCAATCAAATTTTATATGCTTGGTCTCCATTCGTATTCTTAACTGCATTCGTAACAATCTTTAATTTAAAACCAATTAAAGCTTTATTTGCTCCGGATGGCGCACTAGCAAACTTAGTATTTAACATTCAGTTCCCTGGTCTTCATAATGCTGTTATGAAAACTACACCAATTACAAAAGCTGATACACCTTTCGCAGCTGTTTTCAAGTTTGATGTATTCTCATCTACAACTACTGCAATCGTATTAGCAATTATTGTTTCACTTATCGTTTACCGCGTAAAAGGTAAAATGGTTAAAGAATTAATAGTAGAAACAATGAAAGAACTAAAAGCTCCAGTATATACAATCTGTAGCGTTATCGCTTTAGCTTACGTAGAGAACTACTCTGGTATGTCATCTACACTTGGACTGGCATTCTCTTCTACTGGTAATGCATTCCCAGTTCTTTCTCCAATCTTAGGATGGATTGGCGTATTCATTACAGGTTCAGTAGTATCAAGTGGTTCATTATTCGCACCGCTTCAAGCAGTAACTGCAGATCAATTAAACATCGTTCCTTCTACACTTGTTGCATTAAACGTAGTAGGTGGTACAATGGCAAAAATGGTTTCACCACAGTCTGTAGCCGTTGCTTGTGCAGCAGTTGGACTAGTTGGTAAAGAATCTGCCCTATTTAAAACAGCGATGAAATACAGTTTAATCTTCTTAGCTATTATTAGCTTACTTCAATTAAACGCTGTATTTAATATCTTTTAAAAATAAAACACCGATCCAAATGGATCGGTGTTTTTTTCATATTACATCTTCTTATTCTTTAATAAAGAAGCTCCAGCAATTTCAGGATGCGTCATTTCGAATGGATCTAAAATAATATCCAATTCTTCTTCTGTCAGTACACCATGTTCTAAACATAGCTCCCTAACAGATTTTCCTGTTTCAATTGCTTCACGTGCAATACGAGATGCTGCTTCGTAACCAATATGAGGGTTCACCGCTGTAATAATTCCAACACTTTTCTCAACATATTGCTTCAGCAATTCTTCATTTGCTGTAATTCCTTTAATACAATATTCACGGAATACACGGAATCCGTTATTCATAATACTAATAGATTGAATTAAATTAAATACGAGTACAGGCTCCATTACGTTTAACTCTAATTGTCCTGCTTCTGATGCTAAGCAAATTGTATGATCATTACCAATTACTTGGAAAGCAACTTGATTAATTACTTCTGCCATAACAGGATTTACTTTACCTGGCATAATAGATGAACCTGGTTGGCGAGCTGGTAATTGAATTTCCGCCAATCCAACACGTGGACCAGATGCCATAATACGAAGATCATTTGCAATTTTAGACATATTCATCATACATACTTTTAATGCCGCAGATACTTCTGTGTATGCATCTGTGTTTTGCGTTGCATCAACTAAATGCTCTGCACCAACAAGTGGGAATCCGCTAAATGTTCTCAAGTGTTTAACCACTTGTTCAATGTACGTAGGGTTTGCATTTAATCCCGTACCAACAGCTGTCGCCCCCATGTTCACTTCATATAAATGTTGGCGAGACTGTTTAATTCTTTTTATATCACGTTCAAGCACTCGGCTATACGCTTCAAATTCTTGTCCAAGACGAATCGGAACAGCATCTTGTAAATGTGTACGCCCCATTTTAATAACGTGATCGAACTCTTTTGCTTTTGCACGGAAAGCTGAATGAAGTTCTTCCATTGTAATAAGAAGTTCTTCTAACATCATAAGAGTTGCAATATGAATTCCCGTTGGAAACGCATCATTCGTTGATTGAGCCATATTCACATGCGTGTTTGGACTAATCTTTGCATACTCGCCTTTTTCATATCCCATACGTTCTAAAGCTCGATTAGCGATTACTTCATTTGTATTCATATTAATAGAAGTTCCAGCACCGCCTTGGATTGGATCCACGATAAATTGATCATGGAATTTCCCATCAACAATTTCTTGCGCTGCCTCTGCAATTTCATATCCAATGTCTTTAGCTAAGTAACCAGTATCCATATTTGCAAGTGCCGCCGCTTTTTTCACAATTGCCATTGCCGTAATGAGTGACGGATGAATGCGATATCCTGTAATCGGGAAGTTTTCTACAGCACGTAATGTTTGTACCCCATAATAAGCTACACTCGGTACTTCCTTTTCACCTAAAAAATCTTTCTCTATACGTATATCCTTCGTTGCTATCATTTTCATCACCTATACTTTTCATTCTAAATCCTTATCTAAAAAATTCGCCTCTAAAAAAACGAGTATCATTCAGAAGAATTTTTCAGTATCCACCTTCACTATATAGCACCTTTTTTGAAAGCGCAAACATTTATTTTTCTATATATACCTTTTATAAAGTGAAACTTTAATCAGTGGGGGTTTTGTTGATCCCCCACCTAACTTCTTCGCTTTCGCTGAATTTTGAAGTAGGGGTCTTACTGCCCACAAATAGCGGGATAAAAATTTATAGAAAATCATTCTTCTACCTTCTTTATTTCCACTCGTTTAATTTGATGCATATCCTTTTCAAGAACTTTAAAAGAAAAGCCGTGTTTTTCAATAATATCTCCTTCAGCAACGATTTGCTTTTGTACCATAATCCAGCCACCAATTGTATCTACATCATCAGCGATTAAGTGTAGGCCAAATAAATCATTTACTTCACTAATAAGCACTTTTCCCTCTACGATTTTACACCCTTCACTTATATGCTCTATAGGCGGGTGTTCATCTTCATCGTATTCATCTCGGATTTCTCCAACAATTTCTTCTAAAATATCTTCTAGTGTAACGATCCCCGCTGTACCACCATATTCATCATATAATACAGCTAATGGAATTCGTTTTCTTTGCATTTGTAATAGCAAATCATGAATAGGAATATTTTCTAACACTTCAATAACTGGTCTTGTATATGGCTTAATCGAGCACCCCTCGTCTCGATTACCATCCATATAACGAATAAATAAATCCTTTACATTAACCATCCCAATAATTTCATCTTTATCTTCACCAAATACGGGATATCTCGTGTACTTTTCTTGTGCGATTATTTTAATATGTGTTTCAAATGGTTCGTCCTCATATAAACCTACAACTTCCGTACGAGGTACCATAATTTCCTTTGCGACTCTATTATCGAATTCAAAAATATTATTTACATATTTAAATTCCCTTTGATTAATCTCTCCGCTCTCATAACTCTCGGATAAGATTAATCGTAATTCTTCCTCCGAATGAGCAACTTCATGTTCAGAAGCCGGATGTAATCCGAATAACCCTGTCACAATCCTTGCAGAACCATTTAAAGCCCAAATAAACGGATACATTACTCGGTAAAAGTAAATAATTGGCTTCGATAATAATAAGCTAACTTGCTCTGCCCTTTGTATAGCGAGCGTCTTCGGAGCAAGTTCACCAATGACAACATGTAAAAACGTAATAACTGCAAAGGCAATAATAAATGAAACTGTACTTGCAATTGCAGGAGATAGGTGTAGTTTTAAAAACAACGGCTCGAGTATATGTTTTATAGTGGGCTCTCCTAACCACCCAAGTCCTAAAGCAGTAATTGTAATACCTAACTGACATGCTGATAAATACTCATCTAAATTCGAAGTTACTTTTTTAGCTGCCAATGCTCCTCGTCGTTTCTCACTAACGAGTTGATCAATACGACTGCTACGTACCTTAATAATTGCAAACTCAACAGCTACAAAAAATGCTGTTAACGCAATAAGGATGACTACCATCAGTAATTTTAAAATATCCACATATGTCCTTTAGCTTTCTTAGCTAAAGTTACACCTCCTTTAAAAAAGAAGTTTCACTTTAGTTTCTTCATTTATTTGAAAGCAACCCTATATAAAATTCACCAATTTCAAGCCTCATACAATTCTAAAGGCAAGCCATCAGGATCTTGGAAAAAGACAAATTTTTTATCCGTAATTTCATCCATACGTATCGCTTCAGTCTCCACACCGCATTGTTTTAAATGGTTTACAGCTTCTTCTATATTTGTAACAGCAAATGCTAAATGTCTAAGTCCAGCTGCTTCTGGAAAACTTGGGCGCTCAGGTGGACTAGGAAATGAAAATAATTCAATTTGATACTCTTCCCCTACACATAAATCTAACTTATAAGAATCTCGTTCTTTTCTATATACTTCATTTATCGCTTTAAAACCTAATATCCGAGTATAAAAATCCTTTGACAGTTCATAATTCGAACAAATAATTGCAACGTGGTGCACTCTACATATATTCATGCTCTCTCTATTCCTTTCTTTACCAAAGATGCATATTCTCCCTTGAAATGAAAAACATATATAGCAGAATATCTCTTTTAGGAGGCTTACTATGAAATTTATTACTTTTTTCATGGGACTTATCGTTGTTTTCTTCCTTGCTTATATTGCTAGCAACAATAAGAAACATATTAAATTTAAACCAATTTTCATCATGCTTATTATACAGTTGATTTTAACCTATTTATTATTGAATACAGAAATCGGCCTCATACTTATTCGGGTCATTTCCAGTCTGTTTACAAAGCTACTCGAGTACGCTGCTGATGGTATAAACTTTGTATTTGGCGGTCTTGCTAATAAAGGTGAAATGTCATTTTTCCTTACTGTATTATTACCGATTGTCTTCATTTCCGTCTTAATTGGTATACTACAACATTTCAAAATACTACCATTTTTTATTCATTGGATCGGTTACTTCCTTAGCAAAATAAATGGTCTTGGGAAATTAGAATCTTACAACGCTATCGCCTCTGCCATTGTCGGCCAATCAGAAGTTTTTATTACAGTTAAAAAGCAATTAGCTCAAATTCCAAAACACCGTCTTTATACACTTTGTGCTTCTGCCATGTCAACCGTATCTATGTCTATCGTAGGTGCCTATATGACAATGATCGAGCCTAAATATGTAGTAACCGCACTCGTTCTCAATTTATTTAGTGGTTTTATTATCGTACTCATCATCAATCCTTACGACGTGAAAGATGACGAAGATATTTTAGAAATTAAAGGCGAAAAGCAAAGCTTTTTTGAAATGCTTGGAGAATACATTCTAGATGGCTTCCGCGTAGCCATCGTTGTCGGCGCTATGCTCATCGGATTCGTCGCATTAATTAGCTGCATTAATGACCTATTCCTTATTATATTCGGCATTACTTTCCAGCAATTAATCGGCTACGTATTTGCGCCTGTTGCATTCCTTATCGGTGTACCAAGTTCTGAAATTGTCACAGCTGGTAGCATTATGGCAACGAAGCTTGTAACGAATGAATTTGTAGCAATGATGGACCTTAGTAAACTTTCTAATAGCCTTTCTCTCCGTACAGTGGGTATCATTTCTGTTTTCCTCGTTTCTTTTGCCAACTTTTCTTCTATCGGCATTATTTCAGGTGCAGTAAAAGGGTTAAACGAAGAACAAGGAAACGTCGTTGCCAGATTTGGCCTTAAATTACTATATGGAGCTACTCTCGTTAGCATTTTATCTGCAATTATCGTAAGCATTATGTTGTAATTAGGTAAAATTTTATCATTTTCTTATCCTTATCTTTTGTATACAATAACGAATAGATGTCTTTATAAATAATCAAGACATCTATTTTTTATACATGTACAATCGCTTTTATTTAGCGTACAATATTTTTTATGTGTTTGAATGTGCTTCTAGATGTATACACTTTGATAGTTTTAAAGGAGAAAAAATGATGAAATCCGATATGAACAAAGATACTCGAGCCAAAAAAGGACGCTCAAAGAAAAAACGCCTACTTTGGTTCCTTCTTATTCCATTACTGATTATAGCACTTGGAGCAGGAGGCTATTCCTTCCATATATACAGTAAAGCAAAGTCTGTATTAAGTAATGCCTATTCTGAACTGGGCCGCGGGGATAAATCCAGCAAACGTGAAAAAGCCGTGAAACCTATGACTGACAACATTTCCGTACTTATTATGGGTGTTGATGAAAGTGATATTAGGGACAAGAATTACGGAAAAGCAACTCGTACGGATGCGCTATTACTTGCAACAATTAATAAAAACGATAACTCTGTTAAACTTGTGAGTATTCCACGTGACTCACGTGTCTACATTAAATCACGTGATAAATACGATAAAATTACACATGCACACGTATTCGGTGGTGTGGACAGCACAATTGATACAGTAGAGAACTTTTTAGATGTTCCAGTTGATTACTATGTAAAATTCAACTTTAAATCATTTATCAAAATTGTCGATTCTCTTGGTGGTATTACTGTCGATGTTCCAGTTGAGTTTACAGAACAAAATAGTAAAGACGAAGCAGATGCAATTCACCTCAAAAAAGGACGTCAACATTTAAATGGAGAAGAGGCATTAGCACTAGCTAGAACTCGTCATATCGACAGTGATTATATGCGCGGTCAACGACAACAGCTTGTTTTAGAAGCTATTGCTGCAAAAGCACTATCTCTTAATTCCATTAATAAAATCGGTGGCCTATTAGACGCTGTCGATAAAGACTTAAAAACAAATTTAACTTTTGATGATATGATGACAATTGCCAAAAATTCAATGGATTCCAATTTAAAAATGGACAAAATGCAAGTAGAAGGTACTGATAAATATATAGGTGGTATTTATTATTACGTTCCAAATGAAAAAAGCGTCAATAATATTTCGACAACACTACAAGAACATCTCGGTGTTACGAATAAAAATGAACATAAAAAATTATAATAAAAAGGCTGCTAGATCTTTCTAGACAGCCTTTTTATTATAATTTTCAACATATTTCTCGTTCATATTGTGACAAAAAGAGACAATTATTACAACAGTGTAACATTTTTTATGAAAACATTACACACACAGTGAAAATAATAGTATACTAGTACGTACATAATGTTATTTTCATCATATTTATACAAAAAATGTAATACATATATTTATACAAAAATTTCTGGGGGGAAATAAATGAAGCTAAGTAAAATACTGATCGGTTCTGCAATTACTGGAGGCATATTACTTTGTGCAGGCAGTGTTGGTGGATATCAATATGTATCCAAACTAAATAATCAATTAGATACTACTGCATTACCGAATACTACATTTGAAGGTATTTCTCTCGATGGAAAAAATAAAAAAGATATTCAAACCATTATAAATCAAAGGATAACTGAATTAGATCAAAAATCTCTTACCTACATATTCCAAAATGATAAACAAACGTACACATGGAAAGATTTAGGGATAAATTATAAGGAAAAAGATATTATCGACAAAATTTTTAAAGAACAAGAAGGAAACGCAGTGAATCGTTACAAAATGCGGAAGCAGGCTGAAAACGGTGAATTAAAACGTGATTATAAATTAACAGCTCAATTAAATACAACTGCTTATGAAAGCTTTATGAAAGATAAATATAATGAAACATTAAAAAATCCTGTTAATGCAGAATTAAGTATTGAAGGCTCTACAGTAAATATTAGCCAAAGTCAAAATGGAGAAAAAATTGATAAAGGAAAATTAACTCATTTAACAAAGCAGGCCATTACTTCTGGCACATCGGACGTTACGTTACCCGTTACACTATTAAAACCTGAACGTTCTACAGAAGATATACAGAAAATGGGGATTAAAGAAGTAATCGCTGAATATTCGACTCCAATGGCTGGTCGTAACGGGAATCAATCCTTTAACGTAAATAAGTCAGCTAATACTTTAAGTGGAGTTATTGTCGCACCTGATGAAACATTTAGTTTTAATGGCCGCGTTGGCGTAACTGATGCTGCACATGGTTATAAATCCGCAGCAGTATTTTCACAAGGTAAAGTTATACAAAGTGCAGGCGGAGGCGTTTGCCAAGTTAGTAGCACTTTATATAGCGCAGCTTTAAGAGCAGATTTAGGAATTGTTTCTCGAAGCAATCATTCTATGCCCGTAAATTATTTACCACTTGGGCAAGATGCAGCAGTGGCAGATTATGGTCCGGATTTAAAATTTAAAAACAATACAGGCAATCATATTTATATTCAAGCATTTTCAAATGGCGGTAGTATTACTACTCGCATTTTTGGTACAAATACTGGTAAAAATGTTGAAGTTTCTTCTCAAGTAGTTAGTAGAACTGGTGATAAAATAACAGCGGTTACGTATAAAAAAGTAACACAAAACGGTGAAGTAGTATCAAATGGACAAATTTCAAAAAGCGTATATAAAAGTACCCCAACACAATGAGACACCATCAAATTGGCAAACAAAAAAGGCGTGATCTATTCACGCCTTTTTCTTTTGCAATAATAGTAAAAAAGCTTCAAGATGGTCTTTCGTTTCTTCTAAAGACCACATGCGATTTCCTTGCTTCGCAGCTAATACGCACGCCTCTTCCCAAGCGTTTTTTTTCTTCATATATAATAATTCATCGCGTAATTTCAAAACAAATTCTTCATCTTCTTGCTCTATAAACTCTTCCATCACGCCTACTATTTCATCCTCATGGATACTTAACGTACAATACGATTTGAGAAAATATTGTAATGTCGTATACATATTTACTCCCCCTTCTTATTTATCAGATGGATAAGAAGTAATGATCTTATATCCTAAATCTCCTGACTTATCTCTCGCCAAAACAGTAACAGTTTTTACTAACTTGTCTTTTACATTCATATTTTTCTTTATTACCGTTTTTCCAACTGGGAATGAATGAGTTGTATTTACTACGAGACGAGCCTCTTTAGAATTTTTTAACCAATCTTGAATTTCCTTATCATGCTGCTTCAAACTATCTTTTACAGCTTTCGTCGCTGTTTCCTTATCATAGTATGTACTTGCCGCTGATACTTTATCTGTCTTCAAGCGATTCTTCAAATCCTCTTCTGATTTTCCTACATGTCTTTCAATCGTATGACCATTTTTAGGTGGCCCTTCCATTTCATCTAAAATATTATCACTAATTTTTTCTACTGATGTCGATTGATTCCCTGTTTGTTTCTCTGTTTTTTGTTCTTTTCCTGCACATCCACTTAAGATCAGCATTAATGCCAATAAACTACTCAAGAGAAGACTACTTATTCGTTTCATCATATCACCTCTCCCATGATTATTATCGTAACTTCACTAAAAGTCAATTTCACAACGAAAAAACATATACATTTTTAAAATTCCTCATCAATTTTGCCATATTACCACCCTAGTTTCATCAAACTACTATTTTGGACCCTCTCCGAAATATACCCCTATGTTTTTATAATTATTTCCCGGATTAAATCACTCCTAAAATAGCTAAATAATCCTTTTAAAAACAGAGTTTTTTGGTTATTTTCTAAAAAATAAAATATACCCCTGATTTCATATACATAATACCCCTATAAGGTATATTGATAGTGTTTTATCAACGTTTTCTACATTATGTAAATTTGTGCTTGCCTACACAATGGAAATATGGTGTAATGCAAAAAAAGATAAAGGATTTTAAACAATGGCTGAAACAATTCAAAACTTCTTAACAGACTATTATTCAATCGCAATTCCACTTAGTATCTTAATTAACGTCATCATCAGTCTTTTAGGTTTTATCCCTAGTATTTTTTTAACCGCTATTAACATACAGCTCTTTGGTGTAACAAACGGAACCATTATTTCGATCGCAGGTGAGGCATTAGGGGCTATTATCTCGTTTTATATTTATCGTATAGGCCTTCAGAAATTCACTCACAACAAAGTAAATAAGTATCCAAAGGTAGAACGCCTACTTTATGTAGAAGGTAGAGAGGCCTTTCTACTCGTTCTATCGTTTCGATTCATACCTTTCATCCCATCAAGTATCGTTACTTTATTTGCCGCTCTAGGAAGAATGTCATTACTCTCTTTCAGTATTGCTAGCACAATAGGTAAAATACCGGCTTTGTTAATCGAAGTATATTCTGTCTATCATGTCATGAATGGAACGAATGAAGCGAAGTGGATTGTAACAATGGCGGGGTGTGTTGGATTGTTTTATTTGTGGAAAAAATGGAGAAAAAAATAAAGAAGGAGCATAGGCTCCTTCTTTATTTTTGAAGTATTTTATTAATAATACTCTCTTAAACCCTTAGTTTACACCAACAGCACTATATGATTGCTTCACTGCTGCTACTTCTGCAGAGTTAGCACCATATAAATCAGCTGCAGCTTGTACTAAACCAGCACGAGCTTGACTAAACGTAGTAGATTGAGTGAAATATTGCGTGTTTGCACGATAATAAATCGCTCCTACTTTATCTTTACCAATACCACTCACAGTAACACCGTAATGCGTGCCACCATTCGCTAATAAATAAGCCGCTTTGTTAATAATACCGCTATTCGTATGAACGCCACCATTGTCACTAGTACCAGTGTAACGCTTAGAGTAATGGTCTGGATCACCATATTTCGTTGGATCACTCATAGAGCGAAGCGCATCTCCTGCTTTACCAGGCGTATAAATATCTTCACCAATTTCCCAATCTGGGTTACGATTATCATAATACTCTACTAATGTACCAAAAACATCTGAAATAGCTTCATTTAATGCTCCTGATTCATTTTGATAAATTAAATCTGAGCTATACTCTGTAACAGCATGCGTTAATTCGTGTCCAATTACATCAATTCCACCAGACAATGAAGTGAATGTTACACCATCACCATCTCCGTATACCATTTGTGAGCCGTTCCAGAATGCATTATTATACTTACTTCCGTAATGAACTGTTGATTTTAATGGTGCTCCTGCATCATTAATAGAGTTTCTGTTAAATGTAGCTTTATAGTAATCATATGTTTTACCTGCATAATAATGAGCATCTACTGCCGCTGCATCATACGCTGCATTGAAAATATTATCTGCATCTACCCATAATGTTCCTGGTAATGTTGAGCGATTTTTCGCATCATATGTGAAAATCGTTGCTCCGCGCGTATTATCTTGTAAGTAGTAAGATGAGCTAGATAACGTTGTATTAAGTGATTTTGTATCTCCTAGTACACCTTTACCAGTTCCCACTGCATTTGTTCCTGTTACAGGTTTTACAGCCGGTTTCGCTTCCTGTTTAGGAGCATCTTGCTTAACTGGCGATTTATCTTCATTTGCTACATGATCAAGTTTATTATATTTATTTAATACTTTACCGCTGTCTGCTTCAATGAAATAATAGTAGTTTCCTGGACTTGGATCTAAGAAGTTTAGATTTACAACGTATGCATATGTTGTTTCCTCACCATTTTGATATACATATAAGTCCGCTTTTGGTTCTACCTCATATTTAGGTGTAACACCTAAATCTTGTTGCGCAATTTCAATTGCTTTTGCGCCTTCAATCTTATTTTTATTTTTCAACTTTTCTTTTTTGTCTAGATCAGGTGCAACTGTTCCAGACAATACTTTTAAAGAACCATCTTTACTTACATGAGCTACTTGAGTAGAACCCCATACAGGTACTCCTTCGTATACTTGTTGCATACGTACTACTGTTGAATCAGTTACAGAGTCTTTTTTTACTTGTTTCACTTTGAAAGAATCTTGCGCACTCTTTTCCCCTAACTTATAATCGCCTTTTGCTGCGTTTAAGTAATCAAACACAACAGATTCCGCTTTCTTACCAGTCGCTCCAGTTAGATCACCAGAAATAAACTCCGGTGACTGTACTGTCTCATTGTACTTCTTCGTAGAGAGCACATTTTTAGAATCTGCAAACGCAGAGCCTGTCCCTCCAAACGTTGTAACTGCCATTCCTGTCGCTAACACTAACGCTAAACTTTTCTTTTTCATGAACCTTCCCCCTAATAAATTATTTTTTGAAAAAGAGTAGTTTTATCGTAGCACTATGTTTCCACTATTAATATACTAAAAATTCAAATAATTTTTTTCTCAAGTTTTGTAGAATTTTGAGGAACAAATATTGAAAAACCCCTTTCCGATTGGAAAGGGGTTTTTCAATATTTTCTTAACCATAAATATCTGGATTAGAATAATTTATGAAACTTTTTTCTGAAAAATTAAAGCCATAAATATCCGGATTAGAATATTGTATATTCTCCTCTTTTACAGACTTCAATCCATAAATATCTGGATTAGAGTAATTTACTGATCCTTCTTTTAAGGATTTTACTCCATATATGTCTGGATTAGAATAATTAACCCCTAAAGAAAGAATCGCTACTATTCCCAATCCTACTACACCATATATACGTTTTTTCAATTCAATTCCTCCCTTTCTTCCAAAACTTTAATAACTTCTTTATAATATTTATTGCTTTCCTCGTACTTAAATTCATTCTCTAAGTACATTGCTAATTCTAAATAGGCATTTTTTAATTCTTTCATACTACCCACACTCTTAAAGAATGGAATAGCCTCATTCTCTAAAAATCTCTTAAACTCTTGGGATTCCCCAAAATATTTATACTTAAATATACAGAATGAATAAATCATTTTATTATATTTTTCATCACTACGTGAACACTCAATCCCTTTTTCTATCCATTTCTGTGCTTCTTCATAACATTTAAGATGAATAGATTGTTTAGCCAAACCATAAATTGTTTCAATATAATTCATATTGACAGTCTGCTGTAATTGGAAACTTTGAAGAAAATAGTTTTTTGATTTATCATGCTCATTCTTATAATGGTATAATTCTCCCATATTATTTAAAGTCATAGCTTTAATCATGTCTTTTTCCGCAAAAGAATCCACTTCTCTTAATATACTTTCATAAATCTTTAGAGCTTCTTCATACTGTGCTTTTTCCACATAACTTAAAGCAATAATCGTTTGACAATTTATTACATAACGGAATTTGTATTCGTTACGGAACCCTTCCATGGCAATGTTAGCAAAGTGCATGGCTAAATGTGGTATATTTAGGTGACTATACGCAAGGCTCAAGTTATAATATATACCAGTTTCATAATACCCTTGCTCTTTAGCCATTTCTTCCGTTTCAATTAAATACTTCAAACTTTCCTTATGCTTATATTGCAGACTAAGTAACAATGCCTTACTGTACGTATACAACATCTTCTGAAAAGGTGAATATTTCTTGTAAACTTTTTTCAATCTTTCCAACTCTTCTTCAACAGCAAGAAAATCTCGTTTCATAATTAAATAACGCGTATAAAGCAGTTTATAATAATTTATAATTTCAAAATCCAAAACATGCTTCATTTCACCTTGCAACTCTTCATATATGCGCTCTACTTGTGGCTTGTCCAAATGAACTAGTGCATTCAACCATTCATCTAGCTTCCCCTTCACATCTTCTTCTACATCTCTCAAATCCGTCACGGCAATTTCTAATCTTGCGCAGAGCAATTGTAGAATTTCTTCTGATGCCTCGATCTTTCCATTTTCGATTTTACTTAAGTATGAGACAGAACAAATGCCCTGACATAATTCTTCTTGTGTCATTTTTTGCTGTAGCCGTTTATAAAAGACTTGTTTGCCTATTTTTTCTAATGTTTGTTGCATTGTCCTCCTCCATTCTCATTACCCCCATTACTCTAATAATACATAAAATCTTGAGAAATATAAATTGATAAATGTTAATTTTCTAAAAAATATGCATTATTTCATTTTTTTCCCTCTTGACTATACTTTCATATCCATTCTTTGCTACGAGCGGTGAAAAATTGGTATACTATAACCAAATTATGGAGGTGTTTTCGCGATGACTTATTATAAAGACGATAGCTATGCCTTACATACAGATTTATATCAAATTAATATGGCTTATACATATTGGAAAGATGGTATTCATAATCGCCGCTCGGTGTTTGATTTATACTTTCGAAAGCTTCCATTCGAGAACGGTTATGCTGTTTTTGCTGGCCTTGAAAAGATTGTAGAGTACATAGAAAACTTCAGCTTTACCGAAAGCGATATCGCTTATTTAGCAGAATTACAATTTGAAGAAGAATTCCTTCAGTATTTACAAAATATGAAATTCACTGGGACCGTTCGAAGTATGCAAGAAGGTGAAGTTGTATTTAATAACGAGCCTTTATTACGTGTTGATGCACCGCTCGGTGAAGCACAAATTATTGAAACTGCCCTGTTAAACATTGTGAATTACCAAACATTAATTGCAACAAAAGCAGCTCGTATGAAGCACGCTGCAAATAACGATGCACTTTTAGAATTCGGCACAAGACGTGCCCACGAGTTTGATGCTGCTCTTTGGGGCACACGCGCTGCCTTTATTGGTGGTTTCTCATCTACGAGTAACGTACGGGCTGGGAAACGCTTCGGAATACCTGTAGCCGGCACACACGCTCACTCTTTCGTTCAAGCGTATCGCGATGAATATGTCGCGTTTCAGAAATACGCTGAAACTCATAAAAAATGTGTCTTTCTCGTTGATACATACGACACTTTAAAATCAGGTGTTCCAAATGCAATTCGCGTCGCGAAGGAGTTTGGAGATCGTATCGATTTTTACGGCATTCGCCTTGATAGTGGTGATATGGCTTATTTATCTAAAAAGGCAAGAAAACTACTAGATGAAGCTGGGTTTACAAATACAAAAATTATTGCTTCTAGCGATTTAGATGAATACACAATTATGCACTTGAAATCTCAAGGCGCAAAAATTGATGTATGGGGCGTTGGAACAAAATTAATTACGTCCTTTGAACAACCCGCGTTAGGGGCTGTCTATAAACTAGTTGCGATTGAAGATAATGACGGAAAGTTAAATGATACAATTAAAATTTCATCTAACCCTGAAAAAATTACCACTCCAGGGCTGAAACGAATTTATCGCATTATCAATCGAGTTAACGATCATGCAGAAGGCGATTATATTGCATTAGATTCTGAAGAACCAGGAAAAGAAGAACGTTTAAAAATGTTTCATCCTGTTCACACGTATATAAGTAAATTTGTAACAAACTTTGAAGCACGCGAACTGCATAAAGACATTTTCGTTAACGGCGAAAGAACATATGAACTACCAGGTATATTAGATATTCAAAAATATAATGAACAAAGTCTCGCACTATTTTGGGAAGAATATATGCGAACTTTAAATCCCGAAGAGTACCCTGTCGATTTAAGTCAAGAATGTTGGGATCATAAAATGAATTACATTCAAACTGTTCGAGAACAAGTTGAAAAAAATATACAAAAATAAAACAGAGAAGCTTTTCCTTCTCTGTTTTTTCAATACGATATGTATCTTTGTGGCAAATATATTAAAATAGTACGACGAATATTTTTCATTTGCAAATTTAAATATTACGTTATTTATTTATAAAATAATATTTGTTATTATTTTATTGAGTCAATTTCAACAAAATAACCTAAAAAAGAGGACGCAGGTTGCGTCCTCTTTTTTATAAATCTTTCACTCGTAGTACACGCATTGCATTTAACACTGCAAGTAGTGTCACACCAACATCTGAGAAGACAGCTTCCCACATTGTTGCAATACCAAAAGCACCAAGTAATAAAACTAATCCTTTTACCCCTAATGCAAAGATGATATTCTGCCATACAATGCGTCGTGTGCGTTTTGCAATATTTAAGGCTGTTGCAATTTTTGAAGGCTCATCAGTCATAATAACAATGTCTGCCGCCTCAATCGCTGCATCTGATCCTAAACCACCCATCGCAATACCAACATCTGCTCTTGCTAATACCGGTGTGTCATTAATACCATCACCAACGAAAGCAACTTTTTCTTTTCCGTTCTTCGCCGTATCAATTTTTTCAATCTCTTCGACTTTTTGTTGCGGTAATAGTTCTGCGTGAACTTCATCTAAACCTAATTCTTTACCAACAGCCTCACCAACTGATTTTGCATCACCCGTTAACATGACTGTCTTCTTAATACCTAGTTCTTTTAATTTTTGAATTGCTTGTTTTGAATCTTCTTTTACCTCATCAGAGATAACGACATAACCTGCATATTTCCCATCTACAGCAACGTGAACTAATGTACCTACCGTTTCTGGTTGCTTAAATGTAATGTTTTCTTTTCTCATTAATTTAGCATTACCTGCAAAAATTTCTTTTCCTTGTACTTTTACGACTGTACCGTGACCAGAAATTTCGTTATACTCATCGATTATTTTTTCATCAATTGATTTTCCATATGCCTTTCGAATAGATTGTGCAATTGGATGATTAGAATACACTTCAGCAAATGCTGCATACTCTAATAATTCTTCATTTGCAATACCTTCACTTGGTTCCATTTTTGTAACTTTGAAGACACCTTTTGTTAATGTTCCTGTTTTATCAAAAACAATATATTTCACATCATTTAAAGCTTCTAAATAGTTACTTCCTTTTATTAACACACCACTTTTAGATGCACCACCAATTCCTCCAAAAAATCCAAGAGGAATAGATACAACTAACGCACATGGACAAGAGATTACTAAGAACACTAAAGCTCTATAAATCCATTCTGAGAATGTAGCTCCTTCTAAAATAAGTGGTGGAATAAACGCCATGATCGCTGCTGTAATAACTACAACTGGAGTGTAGTAACGCGCGAACTTCGTAATAAAGTTTTCTGTTGGCGCTTTTTTACTGCTTGCATTTTGAACTAAATCTAAAATTTTTGATACAGTTGATTCACCAAATTCTTTTGTCACTTCAATTGTTAATACACCATTTTGGTTCACAAAACCACTTAATACATCATTTCCAACTTCGACTTCACGTGGTACAGATTCACCAGTCAATGCTGAAGTATCTACCATTGATGTTCCTTCAACTACTTTTCCGTCTAATGGTACTTTCTCACCAGGCTTCACGATAATATAATCGCCGATTTGTACATCTTCTGGTGATACTTGTTTCGTTTCATTTCCAACCTTCACATTCGCATAATCAGGACGAATATCCATTAATGAAGTAATTGACTTTCGGGAGCGATTGACCGCAATACTTTGGAATAGTTCCCCTACTTGATAGAATAGCATTACCGCAACAGCTTCTGAATATTGTTGAATCGCAAAAGCTCCTAGTGTTGCAATCGCCATTAAGAAGTTCTCATCGAACACTTGACCGCGAGTTATGTTTCTTACCGCTCTCCAAACGATATCTCCGCCTATTAATAAATACGCAAGGACGAATAACGGAATTGTTATCATTTGTGGTAAGCCAGCTAATGCAGCAATTGCTGTCAAAATTCCGCCGACCACTAATCGTCCTACCATCTTTTTCACATTTGCTTCACCATGGTCGTGACTATGTCCGTGGTCATGACCACCTTTTTCTTCACGAACAACTTTTACATCTGGTTCTAACTTTTGAACGACATTTGTTATATTTGCTATAGTCGCTTCTAGCTCTCTTTTATTCGCTACTTCAACTCTTAATTTCTTTGATACGAAATCAACAGTTGCTGCTGAAATAGCCGGCATTTCTTTCACTTTATTTTCAATCTTCATCGCACAGTTCGCGCAATCTAAACCTTCTAATATAAATACTTCTTTTGCAACTTTATTTTTTTGTTCTTCTTGTACTTTAATATGCGGTTCTAATTTTGTAACGAGTTGTTTTGCTTCTGTAACAACTTCGCTTTCTGTATTTTGTGCTGTTTCTAAAACCATTGTTTTTGTCGCGAAATTTACAGAGCAAGAATTTACTCCTTCTATATTCCCAACGCCTTTTTCAATTTTCATTGCACAGTTCGCACAATCTAAACCTTCTAACACCAGTTTCTTTTTCACTAATGCTTCAGCCATCGTTCTCCCTCCTCGCGTTCTTTTTATTCTTCCTCGTTTACGTGTTCAAACGCTTGCTCGAAGATATGAATTACGTGCTGGTCAGCTAATGAATAATAAACGACCTTTCCTTCTTTACGATTCTTTACAAGTTTCGCTTGCTTTAACACACGAAGCTGATGCGAAATAGATGATTGTGTCATTCCTAATAAATAAGCTAAATCACAAACACACATTTCAGCTTCAAATAATGCATGTAATATTCTCGTCCGTGTACGATCGCCTAATACTTTAAATAATTCTGCTACTTTACTTAAACTTTCATCAGTTGGAATTGTTTGTTTTACTTGATCAACAACTTCTTCATGAATTATCGTTTGAGAACATGTCTCTTGTGGTGTTTCTACTTTATTTCCAGCCATTATAGCTCACCTCTTTATTTGAACATATGAACAATCATTCATATATCTTATACTCTTATTATATGAGCGTCTGTTCATATGTGTCAATGAAATCCCATACATTTTTTCGAACATTTTGTTCACATTTTAATAAGGCGTACACATATTTTCCGCATCCATTACATTCTCATACGAAAAAAGGATGTACATTTTGCACAAAAGAAAAAAGCCTTGCGCGCTCCCTAGACGCACAAGGCTTACTATACTTATATCCCTTTTAATCAGCTGTTAATTAGCTTGTTCTAAATTATCCTGCGAACTTCCATCGTCTTTTAAATGACTATGTTTTTTCGAATAAACAAAGTATACAACTACTCCGATTGCTAACCAAACACCGAAGTATACCCATGTTTTTAACGGTAAATTTACCATTAAGAATAGACAACATGCAACTGAAATAATCGGTAAGATTGGTACAAGTGGTACCATAAATCCGCGTTGTAATTTCGGATGTGTTTTACGAAGAATGATGACAGTTACACCCACCATCGCAAATGTTAATAACGCTCCAATATTCGCTAAATTTGACAATTCTTTTAAATCGATAAATCCAGCAATTAATGCACTACCAATTCCTGTTAACCAAACTGAAAATGTTGGTGCTTCTGTCTTTTTATTAATTTTTGCAAATGATTTTGGTAATAAACCGTCACGGCTCATCGCGAAGAATACACGTGTTGTTGCATAAATGTAAGCAAAAATTACAGCCATAATACCAATTACAGCTCCAATTGCGATTATACCTGCTACTTTGTCTTGTCCTACAACTTCTAACACATATGCCATAGCTTCTGGTACATCTAATTCCTTATAAGAAACCATACCTGTCATAACGAGACAAACTACAACATAAATGATTGTACAAATAACTAACGAAGCAATAATACCAATCGGTAGATCACGTTGCGGATTTTTTACTTCTTCAGCAGAAGTTGCTAATGCATCAAATCCTAGGAAAGCAAAGAATACTGCTGCTCCTCCGGCGAAAACTCCACTTATGCCGTACGGTGCAAATGGTATCCAGTTTTCTGGTTTCACGTAGAATACACCAACTGCAATGAATAAAACAACAATACCAATTTTAATTAATACCATTATGTTATTCACACGCTTACTTTCTTTCGTACCTCGTGATAATAACCAAGTTATCACCAACGTAACGATAATTGCGGGTAAGTTCACCATACCACCTTGCGATGGAATCGTTAACAAGGCTTTAGGAATTTCAAGTCCTAATCCACTAACTAAGTTATTGAAATAACCCGTCCATCCGCCAGCTACTGCGGCAGTTGTTACGACATATACGGATAACAATGTCCATCCCATTAAATGGGCAACAAACTCACCAATTGTTGCATATGAATATGTGTACACACTACCTGAAACAGGAAGTGTAGATGCAACTTCTGCATAACATAATGCTGCAAATCCACAAACAATTGCTGCAATCATGAATGAAAAAATAACTGCTGGACCAGCATCTCTTGCTGCTACTAATCCTGTTAATACTAGAACTCCTGTACCGATTATCGCACCAATCCCTAGCATTGTTAGGTCGAATGCCCCTAGCGTTTTCGTTAAAGTTTTACTTTTACTTTCCCCTAACAATTGCGTAACGGATTTCTTTTTAAATAGGTTGGCCACGATGTATGCCCCCTTTTGCCAAGAAGAGCTAAGAGATCTTCACTCTTAGCTCTTATCATGTTGGTTTATATATTGTTCGATTTTGTTTTGTATAATGCTTCTATTAGCAAGATACTGTTTCTGCTTCTAATAATTCTTTAGCACCTTTGTACTCTACACCGTGAGCTTCTGCAACTGCTTCGAATGTTACATAGCCGTCTAATGTGTTAATACCTTTTAGTAATGCAGAGTTGCCTAGGCAAGCTTCTTTATAGCCTTTGTTAGCAATTTGTACTGCATATGGTACTGTTACGTTTGTTAATGCAAGAGTTGATGTACGTGGAACCGCACCTGGCATGTTTGCAACTGCATAATGAACAACGCCGTGTTTTTCGTAAGTTGGGTTATCATGAGTTGTAATACGGTCAGTTGTTTCGAAAATACCACCTTGGTCAATCGCGATATCTACAACAACAGAACCTGGTTCCATTGATTTAATCATTTCTTCTGTTACAAGTTTTGGCGCTTTTGCACCTGGGATTAATACTGCACCGATTACAAGATCAGACTCTTTTACAGCTTCTGCAATATTGTAAGGATTAGACATTAAAGTTTTTACTTGGTTTCCGAAAATGTCATCTAATTGACGAAGACGTTCTGCACTTAAGTCGATGATTGTTACATCCGCACCTAGTCCAACTGCAATTTTAGCAGCATTTGTACCAGCTTGTCCACCACCGATGATTGTTACTTTACCACGTTTAACCCCTGGAACACCTGCAAGTAAGATACCTTTACCGCCTTTGTTTTTCTCAAGGAATTGTGCACCAATTTGTGCAGCCATACGACCAGCTACTTCACTCATAGGTGCAAGTAATGGTAGAGAACGGTTTTCTAATTGTACTGTTTCATATGCAATAGAAACAACTTTCTTTTCGATTAATGCTTTCGTTAATTCTGGTTCTGGAGCTAAATGTAAGTATGTGAATAAGATTAAACCTTCGCTGAAGTGTTTGTATTCGCTTTCAACTGGTTCCTTAACTTTCATAACCATTTCCATGTTCCAAGCTTCTTCAGCTGTATCAACAATTTTTGCTCCCGCTTCAACATACTGAGCATCTGTGAAACCAGATCCTAAACCTGCACCCTTTTGAATGAATACTTCGTGATTGTTACGAATTAAATGTACAACACCTGCTGGTGTCATTGCCACACGGTTTTCGTTGTTTTTAATTTCTGCTGGTACCCCAATACGCATAATGAAATGCCCCCTTATAATTAACAGAAAAAAGAGATTCTTTTTTCTTTTTGTAATAATTAATAACTTATGTCCTTATTCTAGCATAACTTAAAAGTTATGAAAACGCTAACATACTATTTTTTAAAAGTTTATATATTTAGAATAGTGTAAATATACGGAACATTGATTCTATTAGCATCTTCGTGCCATTTCATTATCTATCACTCTATTTTTATTATACGCCCTAAAAATAAGAAGAAATCATTTATTATTCGACAATAATGTAACAATGTAAGAAACCTAAGTATCGACGTATACATATACACTTATTACTGTACACAATACTTTAGAGATATATTCTTTTCCTAAAAAAACAGCTGCAGGCATTTAGCCAGCAGCTGGGTAACTTATAAATAACTTGGAAAATAAATCATCTGTTGTTTCAGTAATTTTATCAAACAAATCACTTTCTTCCGCTTCTTGCTCTTTTAACATCTTAATTGTTTCACGTGCATCTTCAGGATAATCGGTAATGATACCATCTACGTTTAATTTATAATATCCCTTTAAACTTTCCATATCATTTACCGTCCATACGTAAATCGACTTGTTTAACTTTCTTGCTTCTTTTACTAATTTCTTATTTAACATGTATTCTTCTGCTACATAAAAATCTGCTTTTACATTCTTTAAGTTAGCTCTACTCGCATACAGTATATATCCTACTTTTATATTGGGATTTGCACGTTTAAACTCTTTAATAAGCGGGTAGTGTAACGTTTGAATGACACATTGCTTCTCAAATTCATTATCTTTAATCACTTTTAATACTTTGTTTACGAAATCTTTTTCGCCACCATGAAGCTTCACTTCAATATTAAGTTTGATTTTATCCTTTGACAGCTTAATGATCTCATCAAGTGTACTTATTTGTCCTGAAAACCCATCTTGACTAAGAGTAAGCTGTCTTAACTCGTCCATCGTTAAATCTGACACATGAACATTAGCATTAGCAAGACGTTTTAGCTTCAAATCATGTATAACTGCTAGTTCACCGTCTTTCGTTTGCAGTACATCAATTTCAGCATAGTCTGCTTTCGCATCAATAGCCCCCTGCACAGCTTCTTTCGTATTCTCTACACCTTTTGAAATATAACCACGATGAGCCATAATAATTGGTTCTTTATATGTGTTTGTAATAAAGGTAACAATGAAGGCAACAACCATTCCAGCAGTAATAATCCCTACAATATATACGCCAATAAATTTCCAACGATGTTTTTGGAAGAAACATTTATCTGCTTTCGTTTTCGAATAATCTAATCCTTCTTCTAATAAAACATCTTCGACCGCAACCTTTTGTAAATACAATCTTGTTAACGCCATAATATAAAACGGCGTCATAATAAAGCTAAATAGGTACAATGTACTTGTTAAGAAGACTGAAATAGTTGACTCTGCTAGTAGTGCAAATGTCCCTTCTGGGTTCGTAAATTCATACACTCCCCACAGACAAAGTAAATAAATTCCTACACATAAAAGAAAGACGATTCCTACAGATATGAAAAAACCTACTAAAAAGAACAATACTTTAAAGAAGCTTTCTTTTACTAAGTTCGCGCTTTTTCGTGCTGCCGTACGGAACGGCTTCTTCTCTAAAACGATAATAGGTAAAACAAAAATCCAACGAAGATTTAAATAGGCAACTACAGCAAAGAAAGTATAATATCCAACTTGCCCCATTGTTGTCTTAAATAGTTCACCTGTAATAAAATTAGGAATTTGGATTTCAGGAATCAATGCAGATTTATATCCCATACTTAATAGTGGTAATAGTACAACTGCATACAAAACAAATCCGGGTAAGCAATATGTAAACAGGGAAGGTAAATACGTTACTGTTTTATACAAAATTGGACGTAGTCTCACCTTTTGCCTTTTATGAGCGAAGTACGAAATGATAATAAGTACTGCAAACTCTGTAAATATAAGAAACAATGCCAATATAGATAAAATTAAAATCGCCAAAATCCCGTATGGTGTTTTCAAAAATGCTAATAACTCATCATTTGTTGCGTTTGCATACCCACCAAAGTACAACAACTTATTGAAAATAATACCGAAAAGTGGGATAAACACAATCGCTGCTAACAATTTATAAGCAAGTTGGAATGTTAACACATTCCAAAAAGCAAATCTAACAGTTTGAAAGGAATGTCTCATTACTCCTGGTATAGATAGTCTTTTACGGTGTTGCATATATTCCTCCATATTCTAAAACGATATTTGAGATGGATTCCATATTTCCATTTCTAATCCATCTTTTTAATAATAATATATTCCGCTTAACATGAACACTCTTATACATACAATGAAAAAAGTGATGGCTACTTCCCATCACTTTTTCATTTACTCTATTTTTTCTCTAACCCTTGTCCAAATGCTTTCAAGAAGCTAAAACCGAATGTAATGGCTCTATTGATATCTGGATCTTTTAATACTTTAAAGAAATCCATTACCTTCGTTTTTTTACCACTATTTAATTCATCTGTTGCAAATTGCAATCCAGTAACTAAACTCGATGTGATTTGCTTCGTTACTTCTGGGTCAACTGCGGATAGCGCTTCCCCCGCCCCCATCATATTGTTGAGTGCATTTTTAACGGGTTCACGATTTAATTGCTCCACAGCGATTTTTGAAACATCTTCCTTCGCAGCAAGTAAACTAATCGCTGCATCTAATATCCCAGCCTTCTGCAACTGTGCTAAAAGCTGCATCGTTTCTTCTACTGCTTCACGATTATTAGATAGCTCATGTAGAAGTTCATCTGCTAATTGCTGTTTCTGTTCTTCCTCTGTTACAACTTTCTTTTTAATTAACGTAATTTCTTTCGCCACTATCTCCGCCCCCTAGTCCACAAGTGATACGTATTGTTTTCTTTGCCACTTTTGCTCGATTTCAACACCATTTTGCGGATTACGCTTTTTATCTCGCGGGTTTGAAGATGGTAACGGACGATTTCCTTTTTCACGTAATACACGCATTTTCACCATCGTTTGTTTATATGCTGGTGTACACGTATAAAGGTCTGTTGCCGTCCCAGTTAAAATATTGATTGCCTCTTCATTTACTGTTGCATGCATTGGTAAATATAGCTCTTTCCCCGTTACACGATCAGTAATAAGCGCTTGTACTTTAATTTTCCCAAATGGTGATGCTAATTCTACAAGACCACCATCTTTCACATTGCGCTCTATAGCGAGTTCAGGTGAAATTTCAACGAATACTTCAGATACTTTAGATAAAATACCAGCCGACTTATTCGTCATATTCCCTTCATGGAAATGTTCTAGCATACGACCATTATTTAAAAGTAAATCATACTCATCTGGCGCTACAACCGGTGGTACCCATTCATCTAATGATAAACGAGCAAGTTTATCTGGGAAGTTAAATCCGTCTACATACAATAGCGGTGTATCGCTACCATCATGACTACCCCAACATAAACTATTCCATCCTTCTAGACGGTCATACGTCGCTTGAGAGTATAACGGTGCAAGTGATGCGATTTCGTCCATAATTTCACTTGGACTTTCGTAATTCCAATCCCCGCCCAGTGCACGAGCAACTTTTTGCAAAATC
Source organism: Bacillus cereus group sp. RP32 (assembly GCF_040459735.1). Lineage (NCBI taxonomy): Bacteria > Bacillati > Bacillota > Bacilli > Caryophanales > Bacillaceae > Bacillus > Bacillus cereus group sp. RP32. The sequence continues at coordinate 4,749,192 of NZ_JARVHO010000001.1, forward strand.
CACCAGTCTGGTTTAGAATCACCAAGCGGTTTCAATACTTCATATAATCTTTGAATACGGCGCTCTGTATTCGTAAACGTTCCTTCTTTTTCTAAGCTTGGTGCTGCCGGTAAAATAACATCAGCAAAACGAGCTGTTTTTGATAAGAACATATCTTGAACAACGAGGAAGTCTAAATTTGATAAAATATGTTGCACATGGTTCGCATTTGAATCGACTAAAGCCATTTCTTCACCCATGACATACATACCGCGTAGTTTTCCTTCTTCCGCTGCAAGTAACATTGCAATATTATTTAATCCTGGTGCTTTCGGAATAGTTGTACCGTATGCTTTTTCAAATTTCGCACGAAGCGTATCATCTGATACTGCTTGATAACCAGGAAGCCAGTTTGGTAATGTTGCCATATCACAAGCACCTTGTACGTTATTATGCCCTCTTAATGGGTATGCACCTGCACCAGGACGACGATAGTTACCCGTAACAAGTAGTAAATTTGAAATTGCTGCTGATGTCGTACTTCCTCCTGTATTTTGAGTTACACCCATTCCCCAAAGTATACAAGTACCATCTGCTTCATATACCATACGGGCCATTTCTTTTAAATGAGCTTTAGAAATCCCCGTAATTTCTTCTGTATAATCGAGCGTATACTTTTCTAACATTTTGCTATATTCATCAAAGTTCTTCACATTTTCAGCTAAAAACTTTTTATCGTGCCAATCTTGATCGATAATATATTTCGTAATACCTGCAAGCCATACGTAATCCGTACCTTGGCGCGGATGAATAAATAAATCCGCACGCTCTGCCATTTCATGTTTACGAAGGTCTGCTACAATCAGTTTTTGCTCGTGTAATTTATGAGCACGTTTTACTCTCGTCGCAAGTACAGGATGTCCTTCTGTTGGATTCGCACCAACGATAATAACAAGGCCTGCTTCAGCTATATCTTTCACTGTTCCAGCATCCCCGCCCATACCGACAGTTTTAAATAAACCGTCTGTCGCTGGAGATTGACAATAACGAGAACAGTTGTCCACATTATTCGTTCCATATATTTGTCGGGCTAGTTTTTGCATAAGGTAATTTTCTTCATTCGTTACTTTCGATGAAGAAATGAATCCAAATGCATCGCTGCCATATTCAGATTTAATATGCTGCATATTAGAAGCAACAACTTCTAATGCTTCTTCCCATGAAGCTTCAACAAACATATCTCCTTGGCGAATTAATGGCTTCGTAATTCGATCTTCACTATTTACAAAGTCCCATCCAAATTTACCTTTTACACATGTGGAAATACCATTAACAGGTGCATCTGAAACAGGTTGTACTTTTAATATATGACGATCTTTTGTCCATACTTCAAAGGAACAACCGACACCACAAAATGTACAAACTGTTTTTGTTTTATTAACTTTCGTCTTACGCATCGCAGCCTCTACTTCTGAAACCGCTAAAATACTACTATATCCAGGCTCTACATCCTTTACAAAATCAATCATTGGATCTAACACATCTGGTTTTAATCCAGTCATGAACCCAGCTTCACCTAGCATTGTTTTTTCCATTAACGCATTACATGGACATACTGTTACACACTGCCCACAACTTACACAAGATGAGTCATTTATGCTTACACCATGATCCCATATAACACGCGGACGATCTAAGTTCCAGTCTATCGATATAGTTTCATTAACCTGTAAGTTTTGACATACTTCTACACACTGTCCACAAGCAATACATTGATTTGGATCATACCGATAAAACGGATGTGACATATCCACTTCACAAGCACTTACTTTCGGCTCATACGGATATTTCTGTTCTTCAATTCCCATCATATGTACCGTGTTATGGACTTTACAGTTACCATTATTGTTATCACAAACGGTACAATACAATAAATGATTCTCTAATATTCGATCCATTGCCTCAGTCTGTGCCTCTTTTGCACGCTGGGACTGTCTTTCGATATGCATACCGTTCTCTAATTTCGTTGAACAAGCACGTAATAACTTCCCATTTACTTCTACAATACACGTATCACAAGTTTGAATTGGATCTACTTCTGGTACATGACAAATTTGAGGATGTTCCAAATTACTCTCGTTAAATAATTGTAGTATCGTCTTTTCACCCGATGTGGAAAATTCTTTACCATCCACGGTTACACGGACTGTCTGTTCTGCCATAGTTTCCCCTCTCCTTACAACCAACTGTACAACACAATTATGAATCCGTTTTCAAAATCGCATTACTGTACATATTTTTGAAACGCTCTGCCCGAATACTTTTCTTATGAAGTCGATTCTAGATGTTATAAGGTATAACTACGAAAGCTTGAAAATATCACTATTCTACGGTTCTATTATATCGTACATATACAATAATAACCAAAATAATCTGTGATTTCCTTGTTAATAGGTGTTTTTATTTCCCCATTGTTTTATGATAAATATGGGAGATAAATACATATAAAAGGGGAATTAAATATGGGGCCTACGCAAGAGACTTATACAATTGTACGCTATCAATCTGGTACATTTTCAAAACAACTGGATGAGATTGTTACAGAATCTCCTATTACTATTAAATTAAATGGTGAAGAATATGTAACAGTTGTATGCACACCCAATTATATTGAAGATATGGTAATTGGTTTTTTAATTTCTGAAGGAATTATTGCTTCCTATAAAGATGTTGAAGAACTATGGGTGCAAAAAGATAACGGAATTGTCCATGTAACATCATCAAAAGTAAATCCACTCTATCAAACTTTATATAATAAACGATACATCACTTCTTGCTGCGGAAAAGGTAGACAAGGTTTTATTTTCGTTAACGATGCAGCAAAAGCAAAAGATTTACATGATATACATGTAAAAATTACTCCTGAAGAATGCTTTTACTTAATGAATACTTTACAACAATCTTCCACTACCTTTCGCCAAACCGGCGGGGTTCACAATACCGCGCTATGTGATCGAAACAATATCCTCCTATCAAGAATGGATATCGGAAGACATAATGCATTAGATAAAATATATGGCCATTGTTTGCGCAACGATATATCTGTTAAAGGAAAAATCATTGCATTTAGTGGGCGTATTTCATCCGAAATTTTACTCAAAGTTTCAAAAATCGGATGTGAAATGGTTCTATCTAAATCCGCTCCAACAAAATTAGCATTACAACTCGCTCATGATTTAGGCATTACAGTCGTAGGATTTATTAGAAATGAATCTTGCAATATTTACACACATCCACATCGAATTGATGGTTATCAATCGAATAACTAAAATAACTCCTCGGTTGAGGAGTTATTTTAGTTATAAAAATGTAATATATTAAATTCTTGAATAGTTAATGAAGTTAATATATAATTTCATTACATATTAAAAACAAAACATTGTAGCATATATCTTTTCATTCTTTTACAAATTAAAAGAGACTGCTAACAAAACGCATACGCAATCTTATAGAAGTAATGGATTTATTTTATTTGAAATCGACCAAGGAGGTTATAACTATGGAAATTCGCTTATTAACGACAGAGGACGCAGAAATATATTTAAAAGTTTGTATGGAAGGTTTAACGAAGAACCCGGAAGCTTTTAGCTCTTCTTATGAAGATGTTCTTAAACATGAGGATCCTGTAGCTGCTATGGCAAAACGATTAAGCAATCCGGATAAGTATACTCTAGGGGTCTTCAAAGATAACGATTTAATCGGCATTTCTACTTTAGAAACAAAGCCTTTCATTAAACAAGAACATAAAGCAAAAATCGGTTCCGTTTTTGTTTCCCCAAAAGCGCGTGGCCTTGGAGCAGGACGAGCTCTAATTAAAGCAATTATTGAAAATGCCGATAAACTACATGTAGAACAACTTATGCTCGATGTTGTAGTTGGTAACGATGCTGCAAAAAAATTATATGAATCATTAGGCTTCCAAACTTACGGCGTACAAGAGCGTTCATTAAAACATAACGGGCAATATTGGGACGAGGAACATATGGTTCTGTTCTTAAATGATTAATACTTCAATATAGTTTTTTAAAAGCATCTTCTTATTAAGGAAGGTGCTTTTTTCATTACAACAATGTAATCTTCATGTCACCTTTATCGATCGTACCAAACCTTTCCATTCATTATACTAAAAGTATAAAGTGACACTTTAATTAGTGAGGTACCAATCATGAAATGAACGTATAGCATTCAATTGATATATAAAGGAGAATGTGACATGAAACAAAACAAACGAGCTATGCTTTTAATATTTACTACAGCGATTGTAACTTCTGGGTTAGCAATTTTACCTTGGTTTATTATATAAAACTATTCCCCTAATAACGAAAAAAAGCTTATTGCTTCTTAAGAAGCAATAAGCTTTTTCTATATTATAAAATCCCCAAAATTTTATTTACACAACTTATAATAATAACCATAGATACGGCAATGCACATGACAACCGTATTACGGTCTTGCTTTTCTTTTTTTGAAATTTCTTCTTTTGGATTCATATGTATGATCTCCTAAAAAAAAAAGTGTGAGATAGGAAATTTTTCTTATCCGATGCGAGGTGAATACGAAAACCCTCTCTATCTCACATACACAATAGAATGGAATTGTCATTTTATAAATAAAATGACATGACGTTATGTCGCAACATAGGGTATTTTGTGTCGCTACGTTTTCTATTATAAAAAATAGTTGTGCAAAACTAGTGCATTTTTTATGTCAATTACTCTGAGCGAAAAATAACTCTTCGACTCAATCACATAAAAAGAGTTTTTTATTATTTTCATGTAAACTATACAAGTAGAATGAACAGTTTGGGGTGCACAATATTATGGTTAAAATTTTATTAGTAGACGATGAAGAACGCATGTTACGATTATTAGATCTGTTCTTAAGTCCTCGTGGCTATTTTTGTATGAAAGCTACCTCTGGCCTTGAAGCACTAAAGTTAATAGAACAAAAAGACTTCGATATTATTTTGTTAGATGTTATGATGCCGAATATGGATGGATGGGATACTTGCTATCAAATCCGTCAAATTTCCAACGTTCCAATTATTATGCTAACAGCTCGTAATCAAAATTACGATATGGTGAAAGGCCTCACTATGGGCGCGGATGACTATATTACAAAACCCTTTGATGAGCATGTATTAGTTGCACGAATTGAGGCTATATTACGCCGTACAAAGAAAGATGGATTTGTTAGCTTCAATGGTATCGAGTGGGATAAAACGAAACATACTGTCACAGTATATGATGAAAAAATCTCACTAACGCCTATCGAGTTTTCATTACTTGGACTATTTTTACTAAATACAAACCGTGCTTATAGCCGAGATGATTTAATCGAAAAAATTTGGGGTTATGAAACAGACATTGAATATAGAACAATCGATTCACATATTCGCAATATCCGCGATAAATTACGTAAAAAAGGATTTCCAGTTGAAAATTACTTAGAAACTGTTTATAAAGTCGGATATAAATGGAAAAGTGAATAATTACTTCGGTCAGTGGACATTAGTATACCACTGACCCTTTATATGAAATAAGGTATGGTGAGGAAATGAGTAAACTTTCACTTAAAATTGGGACATACTTTTTAATATTAGCTTTATGTATTGAAACAATTGCTTTCGTATCTTTTTACAAAAGCATTTCAACAATGCGCATTGAGGAAGAAACACTTGCTCTTTTAGAAAAAGGTAATCGCTATAGTAATAAAATTACAAACCGCACAAAGTGGAGTGCCATTGCTAAAGAAAAGAAATACCTCGAACGCGCTGGATACAATAAAAAGCCTAACCGTCCTATGTATCCAGAGTTCGATATCGCGGATGAAGCTGAACACTTAGTAGAATCAGAATTAATTGCTAACTCTGATATAGCCATCATAATTACAGACAATAATGGCAAAGTCATTTCCACTTCAGAACCCGTAACAAAGGCAATGCAGAAACAACTTACTTGTAAAACAGAACCTATTCCAAAAGGCGGATTAATCGTCGAAAAGAACTGGAAAAAATCAAAATTCATCACTACGGTAAGCCCGCTGGAACTTCAAGGATTTCAAGGTAAGTTGTATATGTTATTAAAGACATCTTTCTTAGAAAATATGTTACTTAAACTCATGAATCAATTTCTTATCATTAGTGTTTTGACAATTATTTTAACGACTATTTCTGTCTTTGTTTTTTCTCGTGTTATTACAGAACCGCTTATAAAAATGAAAAGGGCAACAGAAAAAATGTCAAAATTAAATACACCAATTCAATTAGGTATTAAACGGAATGATGAACTTGGAAGTTTAGCAAAAACGATTGAAGATTTATCTAGTGAACTGACTTATATGAAAAAAGAACGCAATGAATTTCTCGCTAGTGTTGCCCATGAACTATTAACTCCATTAACCTATATGAAAGGTTATGCGAAGGTAGCAAAGAGAGACTCTTTAACGAAAGAAGAGCGTGAAGAATACTTACAAATCATTGAGGATGAAACAGATAGTGTAACCGATCTCGTCCAAGATTTATTTATGCTGGTGCAATTAGAACAACACCAGTTTGTTATAAAAAAACAAAAAGTGATTCTTCAACCATTTTTAGAACGAATGGTTGAAAAAACAAAAACAACATTAACTAACAAACAAATGCAACTCCATGTATATTGCAAAGATGATTTAGAAGTTTGCATAGACGAAAGACGTATGGAACAAGTTATGTTAAATTTATTACACAATGCTTATCAACATTCGCCAGAAAACACATCTATTACGATACGTGTACTCATGGAAACAGATTATTTTACAATAAATGTAGACGATGAGGGAGAAGGTATTCCTGAAGAAGATATCCCGCATATTTTTGATCGTTTTTATCGTGTTGATAAATCGAGAACGAGAGCTACTGGAGGAAAAGGTATCGGGCTAGCTGTTGCAAAAGAAATTGTAGAATTGCATAACGGTTCCATTCTAGTAACAAGCCAATTAGGAGTAGGAACAAACTTTAGAATCGAGCTACCTTTTGAATAAGATGCGTGTGAAAACACCAGTAGTAGTAAACACTACTGGTGTTATTTTGTTCATAAAATCAGCTCATATAAGCTAACCTTTTGAAATTATTCTTATTTCAATATAAAATAAAGTAAAACTTTAACCAATCGGGCATTTACGGGCAGTTATCTCCCACCTAAATTCCGCGCATTCGCCGGATTTTAAAGTTGGATTCTTACTGCCCGCAAATAGCGGGGTAAAGGTACATTTGCAAAGATTTGGAGGGTGATATAATTGGATATCCATGTATTAACAAAAGATGAAGCAGAAATTTACTTAGAACTTCGTGTAGAAGGATTAAAGCAAAACCCTGAAGCTTTCAGCTCTTCTTATGAAGATATTATTAATAAAGAGTGTGCGATTGAATATAAAGCACAAAAATTAGCACAGGATGAAAACTATACGCTAGGTGCATTTAAAGATGGACAATTAATCGGAGTTGCAACGCTGGAAACGAAACCATATGTAAAACAAGAACATAAAGCTAAAATTGGTTCTGTATATGTGTCTCCAAAAGCACGCGGACTTGGAGCAGGAAAAGCACTTATTAAAGAATGTCTTGAACTTGCTAAATCTTTAGAAGTAGAACAAGTTATGCTTGATGTTGTTGTTGGCAACGATGGTGCGAAGAAACTTTATGAATCATTAGGTTTTAAAACATTCGGTGTACAAGAACGTTCACTGAAATATAACGGACAGTATTGGGACGAAGAGCATATGGTCTTATTCTTAGATGAAAATAAATAATAAAAAACATCCTCATTCTTGGAGGATGTTTTTTACTTTCTTGTATACCATGCCTTATGTAATAATTGAACCGCTTTCGCAATTTCGTCTTCTGATAAAATTGCAAACCCAAGTAAAACTACATTTTCAGGCGCAGTACCGTCTTTATAGTACGTAGAAACAGGATATATTTTAATACTATATTTTGCTGCTTCTTGAATGAGTTCTTCTTCTCGCATTCCATTATGCACTTTTAATAAAATGTGTAATCCAGAATCTTCTCCTATCACTTCAACACGATTAGAGAAATACTTTTCTATTTCAAAGACGAGTCGATCCCTCTTTTTTCGGTAGACGACGCGCATTTTATGAATATGTTTTTCCCAATAGCCTTCATTTAAAAACTTTCTAATCACTTCTTGGTCCATTCTTGAAACACTTTGTGTATAAAACAAATATTCCTTTTGATATTTTTCAATTACATTCTTCGGTAATACTATATAGCTCATCCGTAATGAGGGCAACAAAGCTTTTGAGAGCGTCCCCATATAAATAACTTTCCCATCTGTATCTAAACCTTGTAGTGCCGGAATTGGCTTTCCTGAATAACGAAATTCACTATCGTAATCATCTTCAATAATATACCTGTCTTCCTCTTTCTTCGCCCATTGTAAAAGCTGCGTCCTTCTCGTAATAGGCATAATCATTCCATATGGGAATTGATGAGATGGAGTTACAAATACAACATTCGCATCGCTATTTTCTAAATCTGCCATACAAATTCCGTCTCTATCTAAAGACAACATTTGAACCTTCTTCTCTCCCTGTTCAAAAACGACCATTTTCCTATGATAACCTGGATTTTCAACAGCATAATTACTTCCCTTCAACAATTGAAAAAGTAACTTCACTAATATTTGTGTTCCCGCCCCTAATACAATTTGACTAGCTGAGCAACGTACACCTCTAGATTCATACAAATAGTTCGCAATTTCCTCCCTCAGGCTCAATTCCCCTTGAGGGTGTCCAAGAAAAAGCAACTCATTATTATGTGGTTGCCATACATCATTTATAAGCTTGCGGTACGTAGTGAACGGAAACGTATTCGTATCAACCCCTGTTTGGGTGAAATCAAATGTATAGTTCTCCTCCCGAAACGGTACTTCTTCTACTTTCTCTTCACTTCCTTCTACATAAATCATTTGTTCAACTTTACATACAAAATAACCTTTTCTCGATGCTGACTCAATATAACCTTCTGCAAGTAATTGCTCGTAAGCCGCTTCTACTGTATTCTTACTCACTTGTAAATAGCTTGCCAGCTTTCTTTTTGCAGGTAATTTTGTTAAAGCCGGAATCGTTCCATCTTTAATCTCTTTTTTTATATACTCATACAATTGCACGTACAATGCTCTTTTACTATTCACATTTAAATTAGGCGTTAATTCTAACATAATATCTGACCCCTTAATAAAACTAAAATCTGATACTTTTTACAGTACCAGAAGTTATATATAATTCCTTGTATCATGTCACACATAAAAAATCAAATACCGGAGAGGAGAAACATGATAATGAACAATGGTAGACGTATCGGACTCATTATGATTATTATAGGGGCTACATTATGGGGATTATCTGGTCCAATGATTCAGTGGCTATTTCAGCATACTAATGTATCCTCAATTGATTTTTTAACAATTCGCTTGTTGCTTGCAGGAATATTTATTTTGTCTTTCTTACTTATAAAGAAACAAAACATATTTCAAATTTGGAAACATCCTAGACATTCTATACAACTTATTATTTTCTCTATTCTCGGCATGCTCGGTGCGCAATACGCCTTTATTGAAACAGTTCATATTAGTAACGCCGTTACAGCGACATTATTTCAATTTCTTGGCCCTGTTCTTATTACCATTTATGTCGCATTTGGACAAAAAAAATTCCCAGCTTCTATGCAACTGCTCGCAATTATAACAGCACTAACGGGGACATACTTTATTATTACAAATGGTTCAATTGAAAATATTGTTTTATCAAAAGAAGCCATTATTTTTGGTCTATTAACTGCAATTGGATTTGCATTTTATACCCTTCATCCAGCCTCTCTTATTAAAGAATGCGGAACAACTGTAGTAATTGGCTGGGGAATGTTAATTGGCGGTATTGCCCTGCTTATTTGTAATCGCTCGTTTGAATGGAATCAGCTTTCACAAACTTTTACATCAAGAACTTTTTCTATGCTTATTCTTATCATCATAAGTGGCACTCTTTCTTTCCTCCTTTATATCGGTAGTCTGAAATATTTAGCAGCAACAGAAACGAGCATTTTATCTAGCATTGAACCACTTGTAGCTGCCATCGTTTCAATCGCTTGGCTAAATGAATCCTTTGGAGCATATCAATTATTAGGCGGCGTATGTATCGTTCTTTCTGTTATTTTCTTAACGATGCCACAAAAAGAGAATGAACCTACCTTTTCAACTGAACAAATATAGAAAATGTCAAAAGAGGTCGTACAAAACTTACGACCTCTTTTTATACTTTAAAGGAATTGTCCCGCTTTCTAGCAAATACAATTACACTAACAATAAAATTTAGGAGTGTGACACCATGAAAAAAATCGGAACTATGCTACTTTTCTCTTTTCTCATCGCTGGATGCACACAAGCGCAACCTGATTCAGAAGCACCTAAAAAAGAAGCCATCGCAACGTCATCCACTCAAGTTAATGCACCTTCCTTCTTTCATCTTAGCGTTTTAAAAGATGTAAATTGGGAAGAAACACCCTCCTTCATACAAGAAAAAATACCTTTAAAAGGTATCGAAGAAAAAATCGCAATGGCTGATAGTCCTATTATCGCAAATGAAAAAAATGAAATAATGTGGTACTTTTTAGATCCTGAAATGCCAACTGGAAAACTATCTATTATTGCACTAAAACAAGGATCAATAACTCCAACACCCGTACTCTTTCAACAAGAAACTCCCAAACCAACTTGGACTACTTCAAATACAATTGATTCTACTACAAACGAACTCCCTCTCACTATGTCACTACCTTCATCTGGATTATGGATATTAAATATATATGTGAATGAAAAATATTATGATCAGTTTTTAATTACCGCTGAGTAAAGTGACAAAACTAAAACACTTTCTTACAACAATGTAATTTCTACGTCATGTACTTCGATAGTTGAAGTATCTCTCTTCTCTTATACTTAAAGTAAGAAATGACACGAGGAGAGATGAGAGATGAAAAAAATGATAGAAGTAATCGTAGCAGTAACTGAGGTTTTAGTAAATGGTAAACAAGTTGCAATGGAATTAAATAAATAGTGAAGACACACAAATAAATAATTTTACACTTCTTCATTATTTTGATTTCTTATCTCAAAAAAGCAGTGCCTTTTTAGGCACTGCTTTTAGCTATTAATAACTTGGTATTTTCATAATTTGCGCCACACCTGAATCAATGGCCGCTTTCGCTACAGCTTCCGCAACACTTGGAACAACTCTTTTATCTAACGGATTCGGGATTACATAATTCGCATTACGTTCTTCGTCCGTAATGATGTTAGCGATCCCATATGCTGCCGCTAATTTCATCTCTTCTGTAATATCAGTCGCGCGCACATCTAACGCACCACGGAATATCCCTGGGAACGCCAATACATTATTTACTTGATTCGCATAATCCGAGCGTCCGGTTCCTACTACAGCTGCCCCAGCCTCTAATGCATCCTCTGGGAAGATTTCTGGAATTGGATTCGCCATAGCAAACACAATTGCTTTCTCATTCATCGTTTGTACAAGTTCTTTCGTTAATACGTTAGGAGCAGATACGCCAATAAAAATATCAGCTTGATGAATCGCTTCTTTTAACGTTCCACGCACATATTCTCGATTTGTCTTTTTGGAAACTTCAATTTGTGCTTCGTTCATCCATGATTCACCTTCACAAACAATACCTTCTAAGCTAACTAACGTAATGCGCTTTGCACCAACTTTTAATAATAATTTTCCAATTGCAATTCCTGCCGAACCCGCACCGTTAATAACAATTTTCACATTATCCATTTGTTTGCTAACAACTTTTAATGCATTAATAACAGCTGCTAAGACGACAATAGCGGTCCCATGTTGATCATCATGGAATACAGGAATATTTGTTTCTGCTTTTAATCGCTTTTCAATTTCAAAACAACGTGGTGCCGCAATATCTTCTAAGTTAATTCCTGCAAACGTAGGCTCTAAATTTTTCACAAGAGTAACGATTTCATCCACATCAGTCGTACCTAAACATAACGGGAAAGCATCTACATTCGCAAATTTCTTAAATAAAATACTCTTCCCTTCCATAACAGGCATAGCTGCTTTCGGTCCAATATTCCCTAAACCAAGTACCGCTGTTCCATCTGAGATAACTGCCACCATATTACCGCGTGCCGTATAGTCATACACTGTTTCTTCATCCGCCGCAATTGCTTTGCAAGACTCCGCTACACCTGGTGTATATGTCAGGCTTAAATCATCCGCTGAATTTACTTCTACTTTACTTGTAATTTCAATTTTCCCTACTAATTCTTTATGCAGTAACAATGATCTTTCATTAATTTGATTATCTAACATACTTATAATCTCCCCTTAAATTGACAAGCTAGCTATATAAATATAGCTAGCTTGTTTGATCATGAAAACATTTTCAATAAAATTGTCGCTGTTACAACCATTGCTGCCCCGCCTAAACGTGTTGAAATTTGCGCAAACGGCATTAATTCCATACGATTTGAAGCTGATAAAATAGCAACATCTCCAGTTCCACCTAAACCACTATGACATCCCGTTACAATTGCTGATTCAACTGGATACATTTTCATCACTTTCCCTACAAGAAAACCTGATGCTACCATTGTAAGAACAACTGATGCGCACACAACAACATATCCTACTGAAAGAACTGCTGCTACGTCTTTTAACGGAATATATAGCAATCCTAGTCCAACCATTAACGGCCAAGTTAAATTCTTCGAAATGAATTTATATAAATGGAATGCTCCTTGCTCCATTTTTGCCGGCATTAATTTAAAGTATTTCACAAGTGCTGCTGAGAAAATCATAATGATTGCCCCAGGAATACCGATGAACTTAGAAGCAAATCCTCCGAAGATGAAGAACGTACACGCAATTAATAAACCTGCTCCCATTAATGAGAAGTCAATTGGCTTCTCTGTATTTTGTTCTTTTAATAGCTCTGCTTGATTGTCTGTTTTCACTAATACACCGTTACCACTAAGCTCCGGTTTCTTCTCACCTAAACGCTTCATATACCCTGCACTCACGATTGCGAACATATTTCCAATAATAGCCGCTGGAATAAGTTGTGATACAAACGTTGCTGATGATTCATTTAAAATATCACTATAAGCTAGCGACAATGGTAAAATCCCTTCTCCAATACCACCACTCACAATTGGTACGATGATAAAGAAGAATGTTTGCTTCATTTCAAATCCAAATAGTGAACCGACCAATAATCCTACCGCTACAGAAGCTAACGTCCCTACTACTAAAGGTATAAACATACGAACGAAACCTTGTACTAATACTTTACGATTCATTCCTAAAATACTTCCGACTACTAAACAAGAAATATATAAATATAAAAAGTTCGATTTTTTCATTAACATAGTCGCAGCTTCCATTGAAGCTGGATTCATCCAGTTAAAAAATACAAGTAATGATGGAATAAATAATGAAAGTATTGCCGGGCCGCCGATATTTTTTAAAATTGGAATTCTCATTCCAATGTCGCCTAAGAAAATACCCATGATCATAATAACTGCAAATCCACCAATCATATCTGCTGGCAATTTATTATATACAGATGCCCCATAAATAATAGCAGCCAATACTACATATAACGGTAAAGGTATAACACCGATTTTTACATTCATAATTTTAGAAGCGAAAGATTCTCTTTGTACTTCATTTCCTCCAGAAAATGATACCGCTTCCACATTCTTTTGAATTCCCATATGGCACCTCCTTGTTTTCTTAATAACAATATTAAAACGCTTTCAATAGTAAAAATAGTTTTTGTAAGTTTTGTAATTGATTTTGTAATTAAAAAAAGTATAAGCGACTTATAATAAGTCGCTTATACGTAAAACTCTATTTTATTTTGGTCAATACATCTTAATTTACTCACTGGTCTTCCTACATGTTGATACACCATTTCGTTTTCTAATACTCCAATTTCAGTCAAAAACATTACATACTTTCGAATAGAAACTCTTGAAACTCCAACTAATTGCGCCATTTCATCTGTTGTAAACGCTCGTCCATTCAGCGACTCGATCTTTTGCCAAATTAATTGCATCGTTTGCTTCGTTAATCCTTTGGGAAGCTCTTTAGTGACAGTAGGCTCTCTTTTTTCTTTTTGCAAAATTAACGAATCTAATTCCGATTGACTAATTTTTTGTTGTTCTTTCATGAAAGTAAGCTTTTCTCGATATATAGTTAACGCCTTTTTAAATCGTTCAAATGTAAATGGTTTAATTAAATAATCTACTACACCATATTGTAATGCTTTTTTAATACTCCCCATATCATGTACAGCTGAAATCATCATAATATCGATTTCTTTTTCTTGGTTCCGAATATACATTAAAAGCTCAAATCCAGTTTCTTCAGGCATAAAAATATCAAGTAATACTAAATCTACTCGTAATTCCTCTAATACTTCTATCGCTTCTTTAACGGAGTTAACTGCTTGAACAAGTTCAAACCCTCCTACTTGCTCTAAATAATGCGTATTTAACATTGCTACCATCGGGTCATCTTCTACAATTAAAACTTTAATCATATTTGCCTCTCATCCCTACCTTTAGGTATTTCAATTGTTATCGTTGTTCCCTTTCCTACTAATGAATGCATATGAATTTCCCCATTTATTCGCTGTATACTTTCTTTTACAAGATACAAACCATAACCACGGTTATCTCCCTTTGTGGAATAACCTTTCGTAAATAATGCCCCTATTTCTTCTTCTGGTATACCTTTCCCCGTATCTTGTACTGTAATGATTAACGTATCCCCATATTGTATCTCAAGTTCAACTTGCTTCTTTTCACAATTCATCACTGCCTCTAATGCATTATCAATTAAATTTCCGACAACCGTAATTAGTTCATGAATAATACTTTCATCATCTATTTCCGGCATGTAAGAATCTTCACTTATGATTAATTTTATATTTTTCTCTCTAGCATAGCTAAGTTTCCCAAGTAAAAAACCAGCAAATACTGGACTTTTTATTCTCTCCATAACCCCACCAATTTCATATTGATGCTCTGATACCATACCGCTTATATACTTCTGTAATTCTTCATACTGCTTCATGTGTGTAAGTCCTAATACGACATGCATTTTATTCATAAATTCATGCGATTGTGCCCGTAATGCTTCCGCATATAGTCTAATACCAATTAATTCTTCTGCTAATTTTCTAACCTCTGTTTTATCACGAAATGTTGCAATTGCACCAACTATTTCTCCTTTTACATATAAAGGAACACGATTCGTCACAATCGTAATTCCATAAATATTTTGTTCTTCGTTTAATTGTACCTCTCCCGTTTGTAATACTTCTTTTATACGTGAATTAGGCATATACAACTCAACATCTTTACCGATAAAATCTTCCTCAAGTCCACTTTTCTTAAACAATCGTTTTGCCTCATTATTTATTAAAGTTACATTGGCTTCTTTATCTACAGCAATAATACCTTCCTTTACAGATTGTAGCATCGTATTTCTTTCTTCAAGAATTTTCGCTATCCTGTGAGGTTCAAGACCGAATAAACTTTTCTTTATATGTCTAGCTAGCAATATTGCTCCTATAATTCCAACTAGTACTCCAACTCCGACACCAATGTAAATGATATGTCTACTTTCCCTAACTCTCTCTTTTACATTATCTGCTGAAATACCAACGGCCACCGCTCCAAGTTGTTCACCTGTTTCAGAAAATACAGGTACAAACACTCGCATTGAAATACCTAAAGTTCCTTCTGCCAGCGATACATGTTCCTTTCCTTTCAATGCAGGCCCTTCATCTCCCCCAATAAAATGATAGCCTATTTTTTGAGGATTTGGATGTGATTTTCTTATTCCATTCATGTCCATAACTACAATGAATTGAACACCTGTGTTTTTTAATATTCTATTTGTATACGTTTGGATTGCAGAAGTATCTGCCTTCCCAATCAAACCATCGATTACAATTGAATCATTCGCCACAATGTGTGCAATTGTTTTTGCTTTCTCTGCTTGGCTATCCTCCGTCGTCCGTTCTACATTATGACTAATTAATATATCTGTCACAAGTAAAGAAAAAATTACAACTGTACAAACTAACAATGTAATCGTTTTCCATAAATTCCATAGTCTTTTTCTTTTTTTCATCCCGTTAATGACTCCCCTAATTGCTGAATAGAAAAATAAGTAAGGTGAAAATAATATCACCTTACTTATCTGCTGTTATTATACTTTAAATTTACTAGTCATCGCTTGTAGTTCTTCGGCCATCCCAGCTAAGTTTTGCGAAGCTGAACTAATTTCTTCCATTGAATTCACTTGTTCTTCTGCTGAAGCAGCAACACTTTGCATACTAGCTGTATTTTCTTCTGCAGCCGCTGCAATTTCATCAATAGCATTTGTCACTTCATTTGCATCTCCAGCAATTCTCTTCGTTGTTTCTACCATTTGATTAACTTGAGAAACAATATGTGTAGTAGAACTTAAAATTTCCGTAAAACTTGCTTTCGTTTTTGTTACAACATCAAGGCCTTGTTGAACTTCTCCATTCACATTATCCATCGCCTTAACAGTATGTTCAATATCCGCCTTAATTTCTGCAATTAAATTTGCAATCTCTCCAGATGATTCTCCTGATTGCTCCGCTAATTTTCTAACCTCATCAGCTACAATAGCAAACCCTCGGCCCTGTTCACCTGCTCTTGCCGCTTCAATAGCCGCATTTAAAGCTAATAAGTTCGTTTGAGTAGCGATGTTTTGAATCGCTTCAGAAATAGCTCCTACCTGCTTTGATTTCTCATCAAGAAGTTTAATAATAGCATCTGACTCGGATACCGATTTAGAAATAGACTGCATTTGTTTTGCTGTTTGTTCAACCAATTCTTCCCCTTCTTCAGCTCTTTCTCTCGCATGTAATGAGGAGATAGAAATTGATTCCGCGCTTCCAGTTACATCTTGAATTGCTGTATTTACTTGTTGTAATGTAGCCGCACCTTCTTCAACACCTTGACTTTGTGATTCAGCCCCACCTGATACTTGTTCCATTGCAATTGTAATTTGATCTGTCGCATCATTTGCTTGCTGTACGCTCGCTGTTAACTCTTCAGCCGATGCAGCGACATGTTCTGCTGAAAAACTAATTTGAGTAATCACATCTTGTAAAGAGGCAGACATTTCATTAAATGAATTCCCTAATTTCCCTATATCATCCTTGGAATGGATTGTAATTTTCTCTGTCAAATCTCCCTTACTAATTTTATATGCCGAGTCAGCTATTTTTCTTAATGGTCTTGTAATAGACTTTGTAATGAAATAAATTAATACACTACCAAATACAATAGCTATAGCAATGACAATCAAAGTCTTATAAAACACTGGATTCGCAGCTTGGGTAATTTCTTCGTCGAACATAACCCCGACTACTTTCCATCCTGTTTTCTCATTTGTTGCAAAGATTAAATTCTTTTTATCACCTTGTTCTGTATAAGACACATTTCCTTGTTTTTCTTCATAAATTGGTTTAATCCACGGATCAGTAACTTTTGCACCTGGTTTTCTAGATGGATGACTAACAATTTGCTTATTTTGATCTAGAATAACTGCATAACCTTTTTCACCAATGTTAATCATTTTGGAAATTTTTAAGATGTTATCTAAATTTAAGTTAATTCCTATAACACCTTTACCATCTTTTACTTCTTTAGCAATTGTCACTACCATATTTTTAGTAGATGCTGATTGATATGGTGCAGTAACAATTACTTTCCCTTTATTTTCATGTGCTTCTTTATACCAAGATCTATCTGTTGGATTATACCCATCAGCCATTTGAATAAATGGTTCTCTTATAAACTTTCCTGCCTGTGTTCCAATATAAATACCTTCTACTTCTGGATGAAGTTTTATATATTGCGTTAACTTCGTTCTTACTATTTCTTCTTGTCCGTTTGGATATGTATCCTCTGTTAAAATGTCTGCAAAGTACGCCGCATCAACAAATTTCTCTTCTATATTTTGAGAAATAACAGTATTTAAAACTGAAATATTCTCCTTTGCTTTACCTGTAATTTGTTGTTCAAAATTTGTTTTGGCAGTTTGATATGAAACACCACCGATAATAAGTCCTGGTATAGTTAAAATAAGAAAAAATGAAATGATTAATTTTTTCTTAATACTCATACATTTAACCCAGTTAAATATTTTTTGCATAATAATCCTCCTTTATGTAATGTGGATACTTGTGTAATTTTATACAAGTAACATATATAAAACAATATATAATGATAACATGTAATTTTTTTGTCAATTATGCATTTTTACATATTCACTACTTCTAAATATTTAATCATAAAAAATAAGAGAACCTCAGCTTATATAATAAGCTGAGGTTCTCTTATTTCTTAACAAAAAACACCCAAAAAAACTCCTCTTATAGTTCCTTACATCTATTTCCTTACTAATTCATTTAGAGCTTTTCACATAACTAATCGCCTGACTCCCCATTTGCATCCATGCCTTTTCAAATTTTCCTCTCGGCACTTTTACATCTAGGCTATCCTCGAGAGGATCCCGAATATATACAAATTCTTCATCGTATCCAATCAGTACTACACAATGTTCATTATACGTAATAGAAACATCTCCGCTATTTGTTTCCCATGTAGTAAATTCATCTTCATCTAATGGCGCAAATGTTGCATTCGTAATCATAACTACCGGTTGTCCTGATTTTACACTCTTATAAAGTTCTTCTATACTCTTCCCTGTTAAGTCCACAGCTTTATTAGGTAAATACTTTTTCGCTAATTGAAAAAGTGGTCCGTGATATACACCATATCCAGATTCAGAAAAGGTATAAATATTCCCTACAAATCCTTCATTCGGATTCCCACGTACACCATCGTTCATAAAATCAACTTTCTTTATTTCATTTGCTAATTGCATCTTATCCACTGTAATGCCTGCATATTGTAACATCATCGCTAAGCTAGTCACTTCACAGCCTCTATCTAGCTCTGGTAATTGCTGAATTAAAGGTACATTCGATAAGATGACCTTTTCATCATTATTACTAAAATCTGCTTCTTTTCCGCTTTGTATATTGAAGAATGTTAACTTCTCCACATACTTTGTAATGCCATTTTTATATACATTCCATACTGCTATAGCTAGTAAAGCCATACATATATACCACTTCCATCTCCGTATCACTCTCACGCCCTTTTTAGTTCGTTAAATAAGAATAAAACGCGTCAGCATCCGTGCGAATCACCGGTACAAAATTTAGTTCTTTTCCTTTTTCAGGCTGATCTTTTTTAATTTTTTCTGCTAATTCTTGAACGTTCATATTCGTTTTATCCATATTAAGCTCATCTGCCATTTGTAACACTTTTTGTTCATTAATTTCGCTTAATACTTGATATATATCTTTACCATACAAATCAATATGATATTTTTTTGCTTCTTCCTGCACTTTTTGTTCGTACACTTCTTGCGCTAACGTTTCTATCTCTTTTCCTTTTTGTGAAATACCTAACTTCCCTGCTTCCTCTCTTACTTTCGTTCCATAGATTTCTTCCGCAATGTCTTCTATTTCTTTTCCATTTGTCGAAATGCCTAATTTATCCGCTTCATCATTAATTTTAATCGTATTAATTTGATTAATTAAATTTACAATCGTTGTATTTTCTATAGATATGCCTAGCTTTAACGCTTCTTGCTTCACTTTTGTTTCATAGATTTCTTCTGAAAGAGTTCCAACGTCTTTTCTTTCAATCGAAATTCCTAACTGTTCAGCTTCTCTTCCTACTTCCGTCTCATGAATTTCTTTTTCTAGCGTAATTTGTTCTTTCCCTTCCGTTTCAATACCTAGATTCTCCGCCTTTTCTTCTGTATGCACCGCATGTATCTTCCCATTATTTAATTGTTCTTTACTGCGCTGCGTGTAATTTGTCTTTCCTTGTGATGTTTCAGAAGGAGAGGCACCCCCTAATATGCTTAAGCTCATTACTCCAATAGTGAATACCGTCATCATTTTCTTTTTCAAAATTAATTCCTCCCTCTTACACTTTCTTTTCCATCATTCCCTATACATAATCGAAATAACATTATGATCGATATAATCTGCTCAAATACCTTTTTATAATCGCTTCTTCATAGGGCGAACTTTCTGTATATCATACATGTTATAAATAGTTTCTTAACTTTCCCTTAAAAAAAAAGACGACCTTGTAAAAACAAGATCGTCTTCTCACTTATATTCTTTGGTTTTTAGGGAAATTCACTTCAAAACAAGTACCCTCTCCCCATTTACTATCTACTAATATTTTCCCATAATGCTTTTCTACAATCCAATTTGCGATTGAAAGGCCTAATCCCGCTCCTTCTGACGCACTTCTCGCTTTATCACCTTGATAAAAACGATCAAATAATTTTGGGATGTCCTCATCTTTAACCCCTATCCCGTCATCTTTCACCCGTATACGAATTGAGCTGCTCGTTTGCGTACAATCGATTTGAATATGCCCGCCCCCATTTGTATACTTCATCGCATTATCTAACAATATGACCATCATTTGATGAATTCTCTCTCTATCACCCATAAAAGATATGTCATGTTCTACTTTCAATATCATCTCTTTTTCTTGATATGAAGCAATTTCCTTATATGGATCTACTATTTCTTCTAACAATTTATCCATTTCAAATGTTTTCTTATCCATCTCAATTTGATTAGAATCCGAACGTGCTAACAATAATAAATTAGTTACAAGCTTAGATAACCGTCTACACTCCTTTGAAATCGTAGAAATATCCATCGCTTTTTCTTCTATTGTCGCAGATGGTGACTGGAATAACACATCCGTTTTTGATTGAATAACCGCAAGTGGTGTCCTTAATTCATGCGATGCATCCGAAACGAACTGCTGCTGTTTCTCCCATGAATTTTGAATAGGTACGAGTGCCCTACCAGCTAAGAAAAAGCCGATTCCTATTGCACATAGACTTCCTATGCTACATCCAATTACAAGAATTAAAAGCAACGTACGCAGTACTTCTTTCTCAGTCGTAGTTTCACATAATATTTGAAGTGTAATGCTCTCTCCTAGCCTAGTAGCTCCCTGAACTGCACTGACTCTATAACTTTTCCCTTTTATCTCTATATCATAAAAATCCTCAACTTTTTTTGGAATTAACTTTATTTTATTTTCTTCCAAAAAACTACGATTGCGTGCTCTAGGATCAATTACTCGCAATTGATTACTTTCATCCCATATTAAGTAAAAAGCTCTTGAATCCCCTATACGTAACTCTTTATTCAAATCAAATCGTGGTGGACCTGCTGGCTTTTCTCTCGTTATCTTTATAATAAGGTCCTTTATTGAGCTATCTACTCCCTTATAAATTTCATTAGATGTATATGAATACACTAAACTTCCTAACACCCCAATTAATATAATAAATACTAACGAATTTATTATAGTCAATCGAATACGCGTCTTCTGAAACATGCTTCCCTTTTTCATTGTTCTTTTAATATATATCCAATACCACGAACGGTTTGAATATCTTTCTGATAACCGAATGGCTCTAATTTTTTACGTAAATGATGTACATACACTTCTACAATTGCTACTGTCGTATCTGAATCAAATCCCCAAACACGATCAAAAATTTGTTCACGCATTAAAATCTTTCCGCTATTTTGAATGAGATACTCTAGTAGCTCATATTGTTTCAATGTTAACTTCATACTTTGTCCATCTACTTGAACGTCTTTATCTTTTCCGAACAATTCAATGCCTTTATAGCGAATTGTTTGCTGCGTTGTTAAACTACCACTTCGTCGTAGTAAAGCACGAATTCTCGCTTTTAATTCAGGGGCCTGAAATGGCTTAACGATATAGTCATCTCCACCAAAGTCCAATCCCTTCACCCGATCTTCTAAAGAATCTCTCGCTGTTAAAAACAGGACTGGTGTTTCAATCTTTTCATCACGTATTTTTTGAATTACTTCAAAACCGTCCATTTCTGGCATCATCACATCCAGCAAAATGGCATCATATATATTTTGTAACGCTAGAAATAATCCATCTTCCCCATTCAATGCTGTATCTACTTCAAATTCATCGCGTAATATTTGGACAATAGACTCTAATAAAGAAGCATTATCTTCTACTACGAGTAAGCGCATATTCTCACCTTCCACCATATTGTTCAATTCTATTTATAATTATATTTTAACGTTTTTTTGATATGAAATTTGAAAGATTTATTATAAAAATTCTTCCTTAAATTTTTCTTAATAAAAAATTGAAAGAAATAAGATTCCCCTTATCTCTTTCAACTTTTTACTACGTATACCTTTTTACTCGGCAATTCTAAACAATTTAACTGGCCACCATATACAGCACCGCCATCAATCCCTATAATACGATTACTCCCAAAATACACGCCGCAATTCTCACTACCATGAAGCGTTTTTGTTTCCGTATGACCAAATACAACAACCTTTTCACCACTATACCCATTATGAAATTCATTACGAATCCACATTAACGTATAGGATTCACATTCCGAAACCTGCTTCAATGGCTCAACACCGGCATGTACAAATATATACTCTTCTGTTTCAATGTAATGATCTAATTCTTGAATAAACTTTACATGTTCCTCTAAAACATGCGATTGTAAAATCGGTTTTTGGAAGGCTTCCTCATTAACCACAATATCTTTTTCTACAAATCCATAGCTGTATAAAGTCTTATCTCCACCATTCCTTTTTACCCAATGATTCCATGAACGTTCCTCATCAGTCGTTAATGCCTTAATCATCATATCTTCATGATTGCCCTTTAGAATGAGGGCTCCCTCTTCTTTTAACTCCTTTACCTTTTCAATTACAGCACGCGCATTTGGACCACGATCTACATAATCTCCCAGTAAAATTAATTGATCCTGTCTTATATCATATTGAGCTTCTTCCAATAACCGTTCGAACTTTTCTATTTCTCCATGAATATCACTAATAACAAGAATTCTTTTCATATTATCCCCTTCTTTCTAAACCACTCTCTTTCTAATTATAGTTCAAAACAACAGAAATTTCTGAATACATGTTCAAAATCACATTTATCCCGCATTAACGGGCAGTAAGACTCCCACCTCAAATTTCGGCGAATGCGAGGAAGTTAGGTGGGAGATAACTGCCCGTAAAAGCCCGATTGGTTCAACTAATAATCAGTGGGGATGGACAAAACCCCCGCTGATTAAAGTGTCACTTTATTACAAACTAAACTATTGTCCTTACAACAATGTAAGTCTCTTGTCATCCAATTCGATAGTTGCAAGTGCTAGATTTCCTTATACTAAAAGTAAGAAATGAAACAAAAAACAAGGAGAGATGAGACATGAAAAAAGTGATGGAAGTTGTAGTAGCGGTGGCAGCGGTTTTCGTAAATGGCAAACAAGTTGCAATGGAGTTAAATAAATAATGAAAAGGACAAGATTCATTCTAGACCCTTTACTCATATAAAAGAGATAAGACTTCTTCATTTTTTTGATCCCTTATCTCCTTGTAAAAAAAGCCGTATCCTTTTTCGGGATACGGCTTTTTCTTATTGTCATTTTTCATTTACATACTTTATTATTCCTTTTACTATGTATCTATCCCTTCCCTCAAACAATTTTCTCAAAACAAAAATCCCATTCAAATACACATTACTGAATCCATCATACTAAATGACTTCTTCATTCTGTCTATCTAAATGAGATTATTTCGTACTTTTTATTTCTTTATCTTGTTATTCCACCGGTTGTGGTTGTGGCTGTACGACTTCATTCGCTCCAGCTAACCTCAACATATTTGCAATATCTTTAAAACCTCTTTTTTCAGCATATTGCAGTGGCGTAATATTTTCCTTATTGGCCATATTTACATCTGCCCCGTGGTCAATAAGCATTTGAATTACTTTCTTATGATTTTCACTACCATTTCCTAATACGATTGCTTCTACTACAGCTGTTCCACCACGATCATTTCTATAGTTCACATCAATATCTGTATGCTCTAATAACTCTTTTACGACCTCTACATGGCCACGTTCAGATGCAGAAATGAGTGCTGTTCCACCTGATTTAGTAGTTTCTTTCGTATTAACCCCTGCATTAATTAGTAGCTTTACAATGTCTGTATATCCTTCTCTACTTGCATAAAGAAATGGATTACTTTGTTTCTCATCTTTCCTTTCAATATTAGCACCTGCACCAATTAACGCTTTAACCGTCTCTACATGATTTTGATACGTTGCTGCAAGGATAGGAGTTTCTCCGTTGTCACCTTCTACGTTTATATTGGCTCCATCTTGAATCAACTTCATAGCTGTTTCCGTGTCGCCCAGAGTTGCAGAAAGTAGCAACTGTTTGTCCATTAAATTTATACTTTTTTCTTCTTTAGGTTCTTCCTGTTCTTTATGCTTTTCTTTTTTCTTTTCGTTTTTCACATGAACCGGTTTCGATTCTGGCTCCTCTTGCTTATCGCAAGCCACTACCGTCATTAAAAGTCCTAATAACATACATAATAAAATTTTTTGTTTTCTCACAACTACAGCTCCTATGAAAGATAATGTTTTCTTAACCATTCCTCCATCACATACAATAACTCTTCTTGAGTACATTTATCCATAAGCCCTTTATATTCCTTCTTTAATCGGATTATCTTAAAACCTATACTATGTTTCTCAACCTATTGGAATGATGTGCCTGATGGCCTCATCATTAACATTATGAAGCAATTAGTTTAGCACGATTTTACCGCATTTGTATACATTTCTAAAAAGTACATAAATGATTGCTTTAGGTTACTATATTCCATTGTAACCGTTCTTCTAAAATTTTTACACCTTTTCTATATTTGCACCTGAGTAATACTAAAAAAGACAACTTATGTAGTTGTCTTTTTTTAGTATTAATGATGACCACCGTGATTTCCCTTTTTCGGGTTCCCCATCATCTCTTTATTCATTTCCCATTTATGCTCTGCTAGCTCTTTATATGAAAGAACTTTCCCTTTATAGTTAGACACAAAGTTTTCTGCATCCTTTTTATTTTCAAATGAAATGACATTATAAGCCATCGGTGTCGTTATTGTTTTATCATATACGTAAGTCGCATCTTCTAACGAAATCCACTCTTTCGAATCATAATCTCGAACAAATTTTTCTTTCGTCTTTTCACCTGGATTAATCTCCATCCATTTATACATACAACCGATATCATCAAACTTTAACGCTTTTCCATTTTCTAAAATGACTTCTGTTGCAAATTGATTATCCATTACCCCAATTTGGCAAATATCACACTTATCATGTTTCTCATCAATTGCTACAGCCTCTGCTTGTTTCTTACCACATCCTACTATTGTAAAGACAAAGAATAAGCATATAGCAAGTGTCACATACTTTGTTCTCATTTTACTTCCTCCCTAACCGTATCTTCCACAAGGAGCATATCAAAAAGTTGTGTGAGATTTGTGAAAAAATAATGTACTTTTTGTAATATAAAAACCAAAAAAGATGTGTAGCCATTTCTACACATCTCTCATCATTCACAACCTGTAATTAATAAATCGTCTTCTAACTTAACTAATAATGTATCTGTATTAATTTGCTGACCAGCAACTACATTTACTAGCCTTATATTTCCACTAATACCAACCGCAACTTTTTCAAGCTCACCGTTATTTTTTCGGATCATCATTAAATTTTCCCACTCATATACGTAAGAAGATTCATTAACAAAAATCTCTTCTACTTTTCCTTCATAAGAACTATAAATCTCTTCAATTCTCGTTTTCATATAAAATCTACTCCCTATTTCACACTTCAATATTTTCATCTTATTCTACCATTCTTACGGGGAGCAGCTTACTTTTTAAAAATTCAAATTAACTACCGTGAACAAAATGACCAAAATAAAAATTATGCTTCTAATGATGTTATTTTTCAAATTATTTACCATTTGAATGAATGCTTTTATGATAAATAAAAAACACTTTTTCTGAATTTTCATTACTTTTTTTGAAAGCGCAATCATTTTTTTGAGGGGGAGATTACATGTTAGCACTACTTGGATTTGCGATGGTATTTGTCTTTATGTTTTTAATTATGACGAAACGTATGTCAGCACTAGTAGCATTAATATTAATTCCAATTACTTTCGCATTAATTGGCGGTTTTTATGCAAATATGGGACCCATGATGTTAGAAGGAATTCAAAAACTAGCACCTACTGGTATTATGCTTATGTTTGCTATTTTGTATTTTGGAATTATGA
Organism: Bacillus cereus group sp. RP32; assembly: GCF_040459735.1. Taxonomy (NCBI): domain Bacteria; kingdom Bacillati; phylum Bacillota; class Bacilli; order Caryophanales; family Bacillaceae; genus Bacillus; species Bacillus cereus group sp. RP32. The sequence continues at coordinate 4,775,658 of NZ_JARVHO010000001.1, forward strand.
TTGATAGCGGTTTATTTGATCCTGTCATTAGTAGGATTTTGAAATTTGTAAAAGGAGATCCTTTAAAAATTGTTGTTGGTACAGCGATTCTTACTATTATCGTTTCATTAGATGGGGATGGAACAACAACGTATATGATTACGGTTTCCGCAATGTACCCATTATATAAACGCCTTGGAATGAATCCACTTATATTAGCTGGGGTTGTTATGTTAGGAGCAGGAGTGACAAATCTTACACCGTGGGGCGGACCGACAGCTCGGGTTATGAGTGCTCTTGGACTAGACGCATCCGAGCTCTTTACACCACTTATACCAGGAATGATCGCTGGTGCAATTTGGGTCGTTTTCGTTGCTTACTATCTTGGCAAAAAAGAAAGAAAACGATTAGGAATTATGGATGTACAATACTTAAAACAAATGCAAACGATGGATGAGCAAGCTGCCACAGTAGAAGCTGCCGTTCATAAACGCCCTAAACTTCTATGGATTAACTTTTTATTAACTGTTACCTTACTTGTCTGTCTCATACTAGAAGTTATGCCGTTACCTGTTTTATTTACAATCGCTTTCGCCATTGCTGTTATGCTTAACTATCCGAACTTAGAACAACAGAAAGAACGTATTGCTTCTCACGCAGGAAACGTATTAGCCGTTGTTTCTCTCGTATTTGCCGCTGGAATTTTCACTGGTATTTTATCAGGAACAAAAATGGTAGATGCAATGGCTCAAAGTGTAGTCACTCTTATACCAGACGCTCTTGGACCACAACTACCGATTATTACAGCTCTTCTTAGTATGCCGTTCACATTTTTCATGTCCAATGATGCATTTTACTTCGGAGTATTACCTATTTTAACGAAAGCTGCCGCTGCTTACGGAATTAGTGCAGCTGAAATGGGACGTGCTTCATTACTCGGGCAACCTGTTCACTTATTAAGTCCTCTTGTCGCTTCCACTTATTTATTAGTCGGAATGGCCAAAGTTGATTTTGGTGAACATCAACGCTTTACGTTACTTTGGGCTGTTGGAACGACAATGGTGATGTTAATTACGGGAATTGTAATCGGAATTATTCCAATATAAGACGTAAAAAAACAGTAGAAGAAATGTAATTCTCTACTGTTTTTTTGTTATGAAGAAACAAGAAAATACCTTCTTTCTGGTCTCCCTACACTCCCATATATAAGCTCCGCATGAACTTTCTTTCCAGATATTAAATACTCTAAATAACGCCTCGCTGTTGATCGGCTTACCCCAACCATTGAGCTTAACACTTCTGCCGTAATACCTTCTTCATCAACTGCTAACATATGCTTTTTTATTTTTGCTAAAGTTAAAGGATCTATCCCTTTCGGGGCATATTCTATTTCATTTCCCTTTACGCCTCTTTGAGACCATAAATGTTCAATTTGTTCTATAGATAATTGATTAGTTTTTTTTAACTGCACAATCTTTTTTTGGTAACTTTCCAAACTCGCTTTAAATCGATCAAACATAAGTGGCTTTACGATATAATCTGTTACTCCGCCTCGTAGAGCGTGCCTCACTACATCTGTTTCCGATGCAGCTGTAATCATAATAATATCTGTATCATGCAAATTATGCCTAATATATGTGACAAGTTCGGTTCCTTGCATATCAGGTAAGTACACGTCTAATAAAACGAGCTGTGGCTTCACAAGCTCTAGCCATTCTTTCGCTTGTTCTCCAGTCGTTGCTGTTCCAATTACTTTAAATCCCTCAATCTTTTCAGTAAAACGACGATGAATGTCCGCAATTCGAATATCATCTTCTACAATCAATACTTCAATCTCCTCACCCATTACAATTCGCCTCTCTCTTTTGGTAATGCAATAATAAATAATGCACCACCTAAATCCCCTTTTTCGATTGCAATACTTCCATTTAAATCTTCTACTAACTCTTTCACTTTTGCTAATCCATATCCTCGTTTCCCGCCTTCTTTCGTAGAGAAGCCTTTATAAAATATGCTAGTAATGACTTCATCATGAATCCCTTGTCCTGAATCTTCCACTTCAATTACTATCTCTTCTCCAATATCAGTTACAAACATCCTTACCTTCTTATCATTCTCTTCATTTCTTTCAATTGCTTCAAATGCATTCGTAATTAAATTTCCTAAAATAGAAACGACGTAATTACTCTCAATATGCGGGCTTAATTTATCTAAGCTACTTTCTCGATCTAGCATAAAATCAATCTTTAACTCTCGCGCTCTATTATAGAATCCAATTAAAATTCCACCTAACCATGGATTTTGAATTCGCTTCATAATAAATTGAACAAAATCTTGATATACCGCTGTTTCCTTATGAATAAGCTCTAAAGCATCTTCATATGATTCTAACTGGATAAGACCTGAAAGCGTATACAACAAATTGTTATATTCATGCGTTTGCGCTCGTAATGCCTCTGTATATTGCTTCGTCTGAGATAACTCTGCTGTTAACTGATCCATTTCAGATTTCAAACGTAAGCTCGATACGACGCCAGTTACTTTATTTTTCACTTTAATAGGTAGACGGTTCGCAATAACAGCCTGCCCTTTTATATTTAATTGACGATCAAACTGTTCTTCACCAGTTTGAAGTACATCTAGTATCGTTGAATTAGGAATTACATTTAAAATAAATTCTCCAATAATATTACGCTGTTCATCTAACGAAAGAATATCATAAGCCGCTTGATTGACTAAACTAATCATGCCATTGTGATCAATTACAATAATCCCTTCACGTACAGATTGAATCACTGTACTATGCTCTTCATATAAAGATGAAATTTCTTCTGGCTCCATCCCAAACATCATTCTTTTTATACTTCCGGCTAAATATATAGAACCAATTATCCCGATTAAAAGACCTATTACTGTAATCCAAAATACACGCTTTCCATATACTTCTACCGCTCCATGAATATCATCCATTGAAAATCCAACAGACACCACGCCTATAATTTCATTTTCCTGATTACGGATTGGAACTTTGCCGCGTAATGAAGGACCTAATGATCCAGTTGCTTTCGAAATATAAGATTTTCCTTCTAATAGAACTCCTTTATTATCTCCACCAACCATTGCTTCTCCTATTTTATCTCGCTTAGGATGTGCATATCGAATCCCCTCTTTGTTTCCAACTACAATAAAATCAGCATCTGTATCAATTCGAATTTTTTCTGCAATTGGCTGAATGATAGAAGCTGGGTTTTCTTTTTGAAAAGCTTCCGTTATTTCAGGTATAGCAGCAACTGTTTTCGCAACATGCAAAGCCCGTTTCCCAATTTGCTCTTCTACCGTTTCAGACAATATGTAATAAAATAAATAACTTGTTAATAGAAGTACGACTAGAATAAGTGTACTAATTGTTATTGTAATTCTCGGTTGTAGTTTTAACTTTTTAAATTTCAAAACCATTCCCCTAACATAATTAAAGATAGAATTTAATGAATTTACAGTCTTTTGCGATTACAACTAATCATAACACGGTTACTCTATATTTCTTTATTTTTATCTTCACAAAAAAAGAAACGAAGTACAATTACTACCTCGTTTCTTAACATTTTTTTATTACACTTTAAATTTCCCAATCATCTCTTGTAATTCTTCTGCCATTTGCGATAAATGAACTGCTGCTGCATTGATTTCATCTACCGAAGCTAATTGTTCTTCTGAAGAACCAGCAATATTTTGAACGCTTGCTGCATTTTCTTCAATTGTAGCTGCAATTTCATTAATAGATGCACTAACTTGTTTTGCATCTACTGTCATTTGTTCCGCTACTTCTACCATACTATCAATTTGTACAACTGTATCATCTGTAGACTTCAATATTTCAGCGAAGCTTTGCTTCGTTTCATTTGCAACTACAAGTCCTGATTGTACTTCTGTTCCAACTTGCTTCATAGAGCTTACTGTTTCTTTTATGTCAAATTGTATCTCTTTTACTAGTTTTCCAATTTCCGTAGAAGACTGTCCTGATTGTTCTGCTAACTTTCGCACTTCATCTGCTACAATTGCAAATCCTCTTCCTTGTTCTCCAGCTCTCGCAGCCTCAATTGCAGCATTTAATGCTAATAAATTTGTCTGCTCTGCAATATGTTGAATTACCTCAAGGATTGCTCCAATTTGTTTCGACTTATCATCTAGCAAAACAATAACTTTATCTGATTGTGAAACAGACTCATGGATTAATTGCATTTGATTCACCGTTTGTTCAACTAACTTCCCACCATCTTCAGCCTTTTTCTTCGTATACATAGATGCTGTGGATACTAATGAAGAACTGTCTGCCACACGTTGAATTCCTTCTGTAACTTCTTCTAATAATGTTGCGCCTTCTTCGACTTCTTTCGTTTGTATTTCCGCTCCACTCGACACTTGCTCTATCGCTTGTGTAATTTGTTCCGTCGCTTCACTCGTCTGCTTCATACTAGCTGTTAATTCTTCTGAAGATGCCGCTACATGACCTGCTGAAGTATTTATATTGGAAATGACATTCTGTAATGATGCTGCCATCTCGTTAAAGCTTTCTCCTAGCTGTCCAATTTCATCTTTAGAATGAACTGTAATGGATTCTGTTAAATCGCCTTCACTAATCTTTTTCGACGATATAACAAGTTGTTTTAACGGACTAATAATAGAAGCAATTATGAAGTAAATTAAAATCCCGCCAATTATTAATGAAATACCAATAACAGTTATCGTTTTATAGAAAATAGGTTCAGCAGCTTCAATAATTTCTTTTGCAGGCATAATTCCTGCTATTTTCCATCCAGTTATCTTATTTGTTTTAAAAGTGATATGACGATCTTCACCATCTAATCTGAAATTAAAATCACCTGTTTCTTGTTTGTACAACTCTTTTTCAAGTTTCTCTTCTACCTTATCACCTGGCTTCATCGTTGGATGTGCTACCACATTTTTATCTTGATCAAAAATTGCTACATATCCACTTTTACCGATATTAACCATCTTTGAAGTGTTTACGATATCATTAATAATTAAATCAATACCAAGAACACCGCTCTTATCCTCATTTTGTTTTGCTATTGTAATAACAATATTTCCTGTCGTTTTTGATTTATATGGAGCTGTAATAATTACTTCTCCACTTTTTTTCACTGCCTCTTTATACCAATCTCTTTCTGTAGGATTATATCCTTCTGGCATTTGAATAGACGGTGATTGAATAAACTGCCCATTGCTGGATCCAGTATAGATGGCTTCCAGTTCTGGATGTAACTTATTATATTCTTCTAGTTTAGTTTGGATATTTTGTATTTGATCCGTTTGGTAACTTGATTGTGTAAATAGTTTCGTAAAATAAACTGCATCTACTTTTTTACTATCCAATTCTTTATTAATTACATTATCCAAAATTTTTATATTGTCTTTCGCCGATTGTGAAATCGTCTCATTAAAGTTTGTCTTCGCTTGCTGATAAGACGTCCAACCAATTACAATACTTGGAAGAATCAAAATGATAACAAATGACACAAGTAACTTTGCTTTTAAACTACTACTCCTTAATTTCCCTTGAAACATATTTCTACCCCTCCATACCGTTTTAAATGTAATTGTTTTACATTTAATTTCTTTATATAAATCATACGATTCAAATGTATCAATGCGACTCTCTATCTCTTTCTCTATTGAAGAGTTGATACATACCTTTTTCATTCTATATAAATTAAATAATTAAAACAATATATAAAAATGTATATTATTCGAAATATTATAATTCACAGAAGAACCTCTAGTATCTCACTTACTAGAGGTTCCTCCCGCTTTACTATTCTTTATCTTTTTCTACTTCTTTTTTCGCATCTTCTACTACAGATACAACAGGTTTATCGTTTGATAATTGTTGTACTGCTCCTTTTCCAGCAAATCCTTCTAATAACTCTTTTAAATCAATGCCAGAAGAAGCTTTTAATGTTTCTTGCATCGTTGCCATTAAATCAGTCGCATAACCTGCAACTTTTCCGGCACCGCTATTTTTACCACCGCCACCTGTATCGACAACTGTAATTTTATCAATGTTGCTAAGTGGGCTTGCAACTTCCTTCGCATAACTTGGAAGCATGTTAAGAACCATATCCATAATCGCCGCTTGGCCATATAACTCAAATGCCTCTGCAATTTTTTGTTTCGCTTCCGCTTCTGCTAACCCTTTTAATCTGATAACATCTGCTTCCGCTGTACCTTGTGCTTTTTGTACTTCTGCTTTTGCTTGCCCTTGCGCTTTTTCGATTTCTGCCTTCGCTAAACCTTCTACACGAACTTCTTCTGCACGTGCTCTTGCTTCCGCTTCAATTTTATATTGATCTGCATCTGCTTTTTTCATTTGTTTTACTTTTTCCGCTTCTGCTGATTGTTCAACAGCATAGCGATCTGCATCTGCCTTTTTCTTTACTTCTGCATCATATTGCTTTTCACGACGCGCAATCTCTTTTTCTTCTAATTCAATTTGCTTTTCACGCTCAATGATTTTAACTCGCATTTGCTCTTCTGTAACACCTTGTTGCGCTTTTGCTTGTTGTAATTCATAGGAAAGATCTGCATCTGCGCGAGCTTGTTCTTGGTCTCTCTTATAAGATTGTACTTTTAACTCTTTATGTTTTTCAGCTTCAGCGATTTGTGCATCACGTTGATACTCAGCTTCTTTCGCTTCTTTCTCAGCACGAGCTTTTTCAATTCGCGCCTCTTTTTCACGCTCTGCATTTGCAACTGTTGCATCACGCTTAACCATCGCAATTTGTGGCTGACCAAGTGCATCTAAGTAACCGTTCTTATCCATGATTTCTTTAATTGTAAAGGAAACGATGCGAAGTCCCATCTTCTTTAAATCTGTAGAAGCTACTTCATGTACCTTTTGAGCAAATTGCTCTCTATTACTATAGGCATCTTCTACTGTCATAGAAGATAAAATAGCACGTAGATGCCCTTCTAAAACTTCTTTTGCTTCTATTTTCAATTCTTCTGTTTCTTTTCCTAAATATTGTTCAGCTGCTGTAGAAACTTCTTCAATGGTAGACCCTACTTTAATAATAGAAACACCGTTTACTGTAATCGGTACACCTTGTTTCGTATACGTATCACGTGTTCCCACTTCTAATTTGTAGTTTAATAGACTTAAAGGCTCTGCTCTTTGCATAATCGGAACTACGAAAGTACCGCCACCACGAATAATCTTAATCTTCTTTCCATCATCAGTGGTAACTACATTTTTCCCGCCACCAAGCCAGTTTCCAGTAACAATTAATGCTTCATCTGGTCCAACTGTTCGATACTTTGTAATGAATACTAAAATGAGTAGAATTAAAATTGCGAGTAATACTCCACCGATAATTAATGGAATCGTCATGTAAATTCCCCCTTATAATTTTGGTTTCTTTAAAGAATAAGCGATGTTCTGTACAAGCAGAACACCATCTTGGACTCCCTCGATAATAACTTCAGTTCCTTGTGAAATATCTTTCTTTCCAACTGTTTTAGCTAGGATTGCATTGTTTCCAAATTGGGAGGAAATTAATACTTCTCCAAATCCTTCTGTAGGAATAGTCGTAATGACCTCTCCCTTACAACCAATAAATTCATCCATACGCTGCACAGTGTTTTGTTCTGCTTCTGCAATCTGCTTTAAAATTAATATTTTCATTATGAAAACACCAATAAAGGATATAGCAAATGCAGACCCGAAAATAAGAATGCTATTAAAGGAAAATAAATATTCTCCTATATAACTAAGTCCACATAACATGGCAAAAAAACTAAGTAATAAAGTAACAACGGATACAGATCCGCCTCCAAAACTAAATATGGATTCAAATATATCTCCAAAAAAGATATAAATAACAGTGAGTATAGTAGCAATAATAAATCCGTATAAATAAATTGTTTCAAGTGGATAACCAAACAAAGCCATTTCTTATCCCCCTCTCTTAAACAATCCCTTTTTTGTTATGTGTATGCCCCACCTCTTTCAAAGATTATAGTTCTTAATTTTCAGTTATTTACCCTTTAAAGAAAAGCCTGTAAGACAGGCCCCTAAAAAAGAACAGGAGAAACCTATTGTGACAGGCTCCTCCTAGTAAATAACCGATATATTATATATCTATATAATATACTATTTTCCACAAAAAGTAAAGTTAAACATACATTGGAAAAGCACTTATTTTACTGATAATTCGTACGTTCCATCGCCATTATCATATTTATATACATACAAATAATACTTACCTGGTTTTGCATTAAATTTTGCCTCTATATGATTTCCATTAGCTTGACCGTAAGCGGCATAATTTTGCATATCTGATTCATGGTGAAGCACCCATGTCATCCCGATTCCATACTCATTTAAAACGGAAATATCGATATTTTTCGTTGATGCTACATTAAATGTATAAACATCGGTGTAATCTCCGCCGATAAGGCTACCTTTTATAGTAGTGTTTAGCCCGATACGATTTGCTTCCTCTGGACGATTATTTGGTTCTAATTCTGTTAAACTTCCATCTTTAATTGTAACAGTGGTTTCGTTTCTGCTCTCTTTACCTTTATCATCTTTTACTCTTAACGCTACTTTATAAATTCCTTCTCTTTCATATGCATGTATTGGATTAACTTCTGCACTTGTGCTGCCATCTCCAAATTCCCATAAATAAGAAACAATTTTTCCATCTTCATCATTTGAGCCATCACTTTTAAATTGAATTCCTTCTTTTACAAGCCCATTATAAGGTCCATTTATATTAACCGTTGGAGCTTTATTTTCTCCATCATCTTTTGCGATCCCGTGGAAGACTACATCATATTCAAATTCATTTGAACTATTCACACGATAATTGACGAAGTATGCTGTAACAGTTTTGTAGCCACTCCATTCTTTTTGCGCCAGTTGTTCTAGTGCTTCATTTACTCTTTTACTCATTTCGTTCCAATCTTCGGATTCACCTTTTGTTACACTACCTGTAAATGTGCCTTCTAATGTAAATGTATTAAAGAATTGGGAGCTATGTTTTGTCATTTTTGCCTCTTTCATTGGCAACGTATCACTAATTTCTTTCTCTACTGCTGTTAACGATTTTGGTGCATGTTCAGCTAAATAATCATCTGCTACTTCCGGTACATTATATTTATCTTGATTATCAATTAGCTGTTGCATATACTCTTGATACTCTTTATTTAGTTTAGAATCTTTACTTAAATTCTCACGATAGGCATCATAATTTTTCACGTCATTTGCACGAATTAAATCTTGAATTTTATCAAATGTTTCAAATTGATGTGTATATAAATAAGATTGCAATGCGAACGAGTAATTATAGAAATCCCAAGAACCATATTTAGCAAATAATGTGCGCTCTGCTGTATAACGACTTGCAGGATCAGATGATAATCCACTAATGATGCTCTTTCTCGGTACTACATTATTTGTACGAGTAGATCCTGCGAAAAATTCTGCATTTCCTTCTTGGAACCAAGTTAATCTCTCATTTTGATACATATCTCCTCTTCCAAATAAACCTGGTACTTCAAATCTCCCTTGAAGATAATGAGTAAACTCATGACGGAATAACTCTTCTAAACTATAAATACTTTGTTCTGGCGTACGCTCATATGTAAAGAATGTACCTGTTTCTTCTATATAAATGCCACCGTTGTTTGTTTCATATCCATACAGTTGTCTGTTTAACTGATATTCGTCTGGAGTATTATAGATTACTATCGTTAATACGTCGTCTGCATTACCTGGCTCTAATGCTTTGTCATTCCCAATTACACGATGATACTGTGCTTTTACTTCCTTTGCAGCCCAGTATAGTCTCTTAATTTTTTCTTCTGATACTTTATCTCCTGTTTTAAATACGATAGATCCATCGTCGAATGTATACGTTTTTGGTAAGTACTGTTCTTTTCCTTCTTTACGTATCGTCTCTAAATCTACCGTATTACCGCTATAATCTTTTCCGTTATAATTTGTCGTAATTTGTTCTACTGCAACAAAATACGGCTCACTTAAACGCGGATACATATGCATTGCTTGTGTAACAACCTCTAAACCTTTATTTGGATTACTATGAAACTTCCCTAAACGACTAGCAAAATAAATTCCATTATTAACGAGCCACTTATTTTCTGGTGTTACTTCATTTAAAAGAGCAATACGATTTATTTCATTAATAAATCCATCTACTTTCCCGTACCACATTGTATCTTTTGCCTCTTTACGAGTTTCAAATAAATAAGATTGCATATCATAATCAATACCTTGCATCATATCGTATACAGCTTGCCCTTTCATACGATCGTCTACATACGTATGAAGATTATCATTGTATTGTTTTAAAATATTCGATGCGTATTGAACTGTTTCCACATCACTTGAAGCATTACTAATTAATTTACCGTATGCAGATACGACTGCATCTTGCTCATATGTACCAAGCTTAAAGTTTGGATTGGTTGCAATTGCTTTTAAAGCAGGTAAACATTTATCCTGGAAGCTTCTCTCATTTAAATCGCTTAATTCATTATTGTAAAATGCAAGATAAAAAGCTGAACGTAACACTTCCGTAAACGTTTGAATTCCTTTTGAATCATCTTTCGTAAACGTACTACCTCGATGAGCTAATTCGTCTATAACTGCTTGCATTTTCCCTTTGTCTTTATAAAAAGCCTTTGCATCTTCATTGAACTGGAATAAGTCTGTAATTTGATTCCATTTAATACTTCCTAGCGTTTCAACTAATTCTTGATTATTCATTTTGTTTAAATCAGCCATTGAATAGCTTTCTTTAATTTGCTTTACTTCTGAGCTCTTCATAATAGATGCTGGTCGCTGCGAAAAGTCTCCTACTTTTAACCGTTCTTGAAACGATAATGTTTCCTCTACTTTAGAAACATGTCCAATCTCATCTACTGGTTTTTCAATTCCAACTGGTTTCGAATGCAATACATTGTATGGCACCTTTTCTTCTGCTGATACATTCGTTTGAATTGCTCCTAACGATAGCGCCATTGTACTAATACTAAGCATCACTTTATTAATCTTTGATTTCTTGTTCATATCATTGCCCCCTATTTATATATTCCCTTGAAGAATTTAACATAAAATCTAGATACAACAATATAAAATGCAATATTTCATATTATTTCTTCCTATATTTTGTACATATCGTGAACAGACTTACCTTTATCTAACCTCCAATAATTATGAATCCATAGCGATTAAACTGTCCTTTTACATAAGATAAAAATAGAATTTTTTGACAATTAATCTTTTAATTGTTATAGTTAATATAATTGTTAACTTTATTAAACAAAGGTGGGATTCTATGATAAAAAAAGAAAACAGTGTATTTTATATCTCCATCTTGCTAACAACATTATTCATCATATGGGGAATTACCCCGGCAAGTTGGATACAAGGCTATGATTTACAAAGTGTTACATCTTCGTTAAACTCATTTATCCTCAATAAATTTGGATGGTTTTACTCTCTACTTATGACCGCAATGATTATTTTAGCCACTTATTTAGCATTTTCTAAGTACGGTTCTATTCGTCTTGGTAAAGATGGAGAAAAACCACAGTATAGTTATCCATCTTGGCTATCCATGTTGTTTGGAGCAGGAATGGGAATTGGACTGCTCTTTTATGGAATCACTGAACCGATTTCACATTTTACAGATCCATTAACAGGAAAAGCAGGTACAGAGGAAAGCGCCAAACTCGCTATGCAATATTCATTTTTCCACTGGGGACTCTTTCCGTGGTCACTATACGCGATGGTTGCTTTAACAATTGCATATTTCACATTCCGCAAACAAAAAGGTAGCACAATTGGAGCTACAGTTACTCCATTATTTAATCGATCGAAAAATTCTCCTATCGGAAAAACAGTCGATATTTTGGCTGTTTTAGCCACAGTATTCGGTATTGTGCCATCTGTTGGGATTGGCGCTCAACAAATCGCCGGAGGATTAAGCTATTTATTCCCTTCTATTCATAACACTGTACTTACACAGCTCGTACTTATCGCCATCTTCGCTGTTTTATATTTAACAAGCGCACAAACAGGCTTAGATCGTGGGATTAAATATTTGAGTAACTTAAATTTCTCTCTTGCAGGTATATTACTCGTCTCCTTTTTACTTTTAGGACCAACTGTATTTATTATGAAATATTTCACATCTACACTCGGTTCTTATATCGGAGCTTTACCTAGTATGGGATTAAATTTAGGAGCATTTAATGAAAAATCTTCTTCTTGGATTGAAAACTGGACTATTTTCTATTGGGGATGGTGGATCTCTTGGTCTCCATTCGTCGGTACATTCATCGCTCGTATTTCTAAAGGGCGCACAATAAAAGAATTTATTATTGGAGTTGTATTAGTCCCAACTCTTATCTGTACATTTTGGTTTGCAGTATTTGGCGGTACCGCTATCCATATGGAAATGTTCCAATCACTTGGGATAGCTGATGAGATCGCAAAAAATGGTACAGAGATTGGATTATTTGCTGTTATTTCACACCTACCGTTCTCTACATTTTTAACAATTATCGGGTTAATTTTAGTAGCCACATTTTTCGTTACTTCTGCTGACTCGGCAACATTTGTTGTTTCAATGCAAACGAGTAACGGAAGCTTATCACCGAAAAATAGTTTAAAACTTATATGGGGATTAACAATCGCGATAATTGCTGCTATTTTATTACAAGCTGGAGGATTAAATGCGCTGCAAATAGCAGCTATAATTGCTGCGCTACCATTTTCTATCGTAGTCGTTCTTATGGTCATTTCGCTCTTTAAGGAGCTTCGAAAAGAAGATGTTAATTTACAAGCAAAAGAAGTTCCGCAAAAAATAAAGAAGGTTATGTAACGATTAGCACCTCAAATTTTTTCTAAATCCGTGATGAATGAGGAAAAAGTAGATTAATAAAACCGATTCATATGAAATATCATTTTCATATGAATCGGTTTTTTACTCTATTATATAGTGTTGTAAACATGCCTTCTCCTCAAAACCTACTTTCTTGTACAACTTCATCGCACGATCATTATTCGTATTCAAACATAGTTCTATCTCTTTCATCATATGTAAAGCAACTTCTTCCCAATTCTCTGCTTTAATAAAGGGTCCCCATATTTCTGCACATTTCTTTACTTCATCCACATCAAATCCCAATACACCAATTATTTTATTGTCCTCATAAGTAACAACAAAAGATCTTTCCCATCCTATATCAGAAAAATCATGAAGAATCGTATGTAACACCTCCTTTTTCTCATCTCCACAATAACCAACATGATGAATAGCATCCTTATTCATACTTGCAATAAATAATGCAATCTCTTCAATTTTTAACATAGAACTAATATGCATACCCTCTCCTCCTTCTCTAATATATTTACACTTTTTCCATTCATATCCTTCTACCATAAAAAGGCGTTATCATAAGCACATTTCAAAATGAAATCGCTATGATAACACCTTCTAAAAAATCATATAATAAAATAAAACGTTATTTATTTTTTAAATATATTTTTTCTAAACACAAACATACTCAGTGCAGATAAAACTAATGCTAAGCCACCAAATAGAGATACATTACTTTCTTGGCCACCTGTTGCTGCTAAAGATTTCTTACTTTTTTCTTTTTTACTATGAACTTGTTTATTTGACACATTTTCTTTCGCTAGTTGATTCACTACTTCTTGTGCTTGTGCAGGTTCTTGTACCGCTTTATTTTTCTGAACAGTAGCTGTTTCTAGTTCATTTGAGCCTTCTGTTTGTTTCTCAAGATTGGCTTCTGGTTCGTTTACATTTTCACCTTCTGTTATAGGCTCGCTTACTTCTTCTTTCGGCTTTTCTACTTCCGCTTCTGGCTTACTTACCTCTTCTTTCGGCTTTTCTATTTCTGCTTCTGGCTTACTTTCTTCTTTCGGTTTTTCTACTTCCGCTTCTGGCTTACTTGTCTCTTCTTTCTGCTTCTCTACTTCCGTTTCTGGCTTACTTACCTCTTCTTTCGGCTTTTCTACTTCCGCTTCTGGCTTACTTGTCTCTTCTTTCTGCTTTTCTACTTCCGTTTCTGGCTTACTTGTCTCTTCTTTCTGCTTCTCTACTTCCGTTTCTGGCTTACTTGTCTCTTCTTTCGGCTTTTCTACTTCCGTTTCTGGCTTACTTGTCTCTTCTTTCGGCTTCTCTACTTCTGCCTCTGGCTTACTTGTTTCTTCTTTCGGCTTTTCTACTTCTGCCTCTGGTTTACTTGTTTCTTCTTTCGGCTTTTCTACTTCTGTTTCTGGTTTACTTGTTTCTTCTTTCGGCTTTTCTACTTCTGTTTCTGGTTTACTTGTTTCTTCTTTCGGCTTTTCTACTTCTGTTTCCGGCGACTCAATTTTTTCTACAATATTTTGAGTTACTTCACCGCTGAACCATATGCCAAGCCCATAATAACTCGTTCCATCAAAAACAAACTCATATTTTTTCTCTCCTGGAGTACTCCACACAATTGTCCCTTCTTCTTCATTGAATGTTCCGCCTTCACTTTTCAGTGTAATATCCTCAAGAGGATTATCTTCCACATCAGAAACAGGAATTTTCACTTCTTGATTCACTTGAGCATCTTCTAGCATAATTTTTTGTCTTCTAAGATCAATTGTAATCCACTGAGATAATTGAATAATTGGTTTTATATCACGAATTTCATTTCCAGCCAGTTTTAATTTAAAAAGATCTAACACAGAACTAAAAACTGTTATATCTTTAATTTTATTATCTGACAAATCTAAAAATCTTAATTCTTTAGCTTTAGTTAATGGAGTTACATCCACTATTTTATTACCTTTAATTTCCAATTCGTCCATTTTAGTTATCCCACTAATTTCTTCCAAGCTACTAATGTCATTATTGTTTATTATTAGTATCCCTAAATTTTTGAATTCCTGTATACCTTGAAGAGATTCATTATTAATTTTATTGGCTGAAACATTTAACTTCTTCAATGAATTTAATGTAAATAATGGTTTTATATTTGGGTTGTTATTGTTGCTTATATTTAATACTACAAGCTTTTCCAACTTAGCTAACGGCTCTAAATTTTCTATTTTATTATTCGATAAATCCACTGACTTCAAGTTTTTCAAATTCGAGATAAATTCTATGTTTTTCAACTCAAACTTTTCCAATGTCAGATCTTCTAAATTTTCCATATACTCTAATCCAGATAAATCTGTTATTCCATTGTTCTGTCCATCCATTATCTTTAATGTTTTAACCTTTAATAAATCTTCTTTCGTGATAGGAGTATTCAAGTCTGTTCTACCTAAACTATGTTTATTAATATACTCTCTTAGTTTTTTATCTGGAATAACACTTACATCTGCTTGCTTAGCACTTATTTTTTGAATAACTGTTCCATTAAAATGTACTTTATTCTTAGAAGAACCTGTTTCTAAATTGAACTCGTATACTTTCTCTCCAGAATTTTCCCATTTTACAAAACCATTATTATGTGTTCCCCCCTCACTTATCCATCTAATATTTTGGAGTGGTTCGCCGTTTAAATCATATACAGGAATCTTAATGTTTTCATTTATTACTCCTTCATTTAAAAATACTTTTTGTCTATGAACTTTAACTACAAAACGCTTTCCAAACTCTTGAATAGGTCTTACATCAGAAATTTCATTTGCACTTAAATTAAGTTCATATAAATTAGTTAGTTCACTAAGTGGTGACACATCAGAAATATAATTCTCTTCTAAATCAAGTGATTGTAAGTTTTTCATTTTAGCTAGCGGTGTAATATCTTTAATTTCTGCATCTCTCACTGCAAGCTGAGTAAGGCTCTCCATTTTACTAATAGATTCAAGATTAGTAATGTTATTATTTCCAATCCATAATTCTTTTACTTTATTTAACTGTTCAATTCCTGTTAAATCGCTAATATTATTATTAGCTAAATACAACTTACCTAGAGACCCATTGTAAATAATGGTTTAATATCTTCAATCTTATTACCGACTAAATCTAATGTTCTAACTTTTTTCAAGTTACTTAATGGATTTAAATCAATAATTTTATTATCTCTTAAAGAAAGAGATTGAATTTTATTCAGCCCAGCAATTGGCTCAATATTTCCAATTCGATTAGAGAAAAGATCTAAAGACTTCAAATTATTCAAATTAGCAATTGGCGATAAATCACTCACTTCAGATTCATGCAATCTAAAGGTTTCCAAATTTACCATATGCTCTAAACCAGCTAAATTATTAATACCTTTCCCAGCATATACCGCTAGTTCTTTAATTTGTAGTGCATCAACTTTCGTTATTGACGCATTAATATCTTTACGCCCTAAAATATTTTTATTAATGTATTGCTTCAATTGGTTATCGGCTATTATATTTTTCGTATCTTCCTTTTGCTCTTCATTATTTTCCTTCTTCTCTTCTGGAACATTATTTTCTAAATTTAAAGTATTCACTTCAAACTGCACTTGATATTTATTATCATAGGCCATTGTTGGAATATAAATATGCATTTGCATATTATATCTTTTTCCTAATTCTCCTACTTCAAACTGAATCACTTTCGTTCCGTTTTTCTTTTTATCTTCTGATATTACTTTTACATCATGAAACACACCAGGAGTATGAATATCTTCTGTTTTCAAGTATTTGAAGAAATCACTATCACTTAACGTTGCCGTTACATTTTTCTTTTCATTCTCAATCGTTAACTTAGGATCCTTTATATAAACAGCTGCCATAGACTCCTCATTCGTTTTATCTTTATATGCTTTCATAACAGCATCATATGTACCATCTTCTAAAGCATATCCCTTTTTATTAGCCTCAATTGCTACTGCCGCTAAAGCAGGCGTTGAATACGTAGCAAATGGAAGTGATAACGCCGCAGCAATAATCATCGCATTTATATGTTTTCTTTTATTTTTTTTCAACTTTACATCTCCTCCAAAATATATAAATCTAAATGTAATCATACCTCGAATAAATGATAATGATTTTCATTATCATTGTCAACTGAAAAAATAAAAAGTTAACAAAAAAATAACCCCTTTTTAAGGGGGTTATGCCATTTTTTCTCCGGTTTCTTCTTTAAAAAAGCTCTTCATCGCATGGAATACGTCTGCTTTTTGCTTTAAAATATAATATCTAAAATTCTCATCTTTAATATTTTTATAGGCTGACATGAGGGTACTATGGCGGTTGTACTGGTTCACTTCCCCATATCCAAACATATTACACTTCTTCATTAACTCTTCGACAAGCTTTACACATCTAGCATTATCTGATGTTAAATTATCACCGTCTGAAAAATGGAATGGATAAATATTATAGCGGTCTGGTGAGTATTTATTATCAATTAGCTCGAGTGCTTTTTTGTATACAGAAGAACAGATCGTTCCGCCACTTTCTCCTTTTGAGAAAAACTCTTCCTCTGGAACGACTTTCGCCTCCGTATGATGAGCAATAAACTCAATATCTACCGTTTCATACTTCGTTCGTAGAAATCGCGTCATCCAGAAAAAGAAGCTACGTGCCATATATTTCTCCCATATTCCCATCGATCCACTCGTATCCATCATCGCTAATACAACAGCTTTTGAATCTGGCTTTAATACTTCATTCCAAGTACGGAACTTTAAATCTTCTTGGTGAATCGGATGAAAAGAGGCTTTACCACGCATCGCATTTCGTTTATATGCGGATATCATCGTTCGTTTCTTATCGATATTTCCCCATAATCCAGTCTTTCTAATGTCATTAAATTCAACATGTTCAATCCGGTTTTCATCTATTTCTTTTCTCTTTAAATTAGGCAGCTCTAACTCTTTGAAAAATGCTTGCTCTAATTCTAAAATAGAGACTTCAGCTTCATAATAATCTTCTCCAGCCGCGTCCCCTGCTCCTTGCCCTTTTCCTGGTCCTTTTTGCTTTTGACCACCTGATCCATCTCTCGCAACGACATCACCAACTTTGCTGTCACCATTTCCTTGCCCAACGTGTTTGTTTTTATCATAATTGTACCTAATCTTATATTCATCTAAAGAACGAATCGGTATTTTTACAACATCCTTACCATTAGACATAACTATGCTTTCTTCTGTTACAAGATCGGGTAAATTATTCTTAATTGCCTCTTGTACTTTTTCTTGATGGCGTTGTTGGTCGTCATATCCTTTGCGATGGAGGGACCAGTTTTCCTGTGAAATCGTATAATTTGGTTGGTTTTCTTCACCCATTTCTTTCCCTCCTTACTGTAATTGTCTTCCCCTATGAACAGTAAGCTAGAAATTTTGTTTTATACTGTGCAAGCTAGAATGAAAGATAACTGCCCATCGAAATTCATCCCATAAACATATATAACGTTTTTCATATAATACTCCGAGCATCCTAAACAAAATTTTGCCACTCACATACTAGAAAGAATTATTCAGCCGTTGATAAGAAAGAAACACAATGCATAGTTGCACACATTTACACTTTGCAACATATTGTATTGTGTTGGCTTTTTTCGTATGAATGGTTGGTTACTCTATCATATGCATATTGTAAAAATAATTGACAATAAATTCATGAAATTGCATCTTAATTTATTACATTTGGACAAGGTATGACACTTTACACATATAAATGGATAATAAAACGCTGTCCCGCAAAATACAAGAGACAGCGTTTTGTTATCAAACTATCGGTTTAGCAGACTACCTACATAGCGTAATAATTCATTCGCAGATGAAGAATTATAGCCGTGCTCATCAATTAAGCGTGCAACAACATCATTGATTTTCTTAAGCTGATTTTCGTCTGGCGTTTTCGTGGATGTTGTAATTTTCACTATATCTTTTAAATCAGCAAATAGTTTTTTCTGAATCGCTTCGCGAAGACGCTCATGTGAATTATAATCAAAGCGTTTTCCTTTACGCGCATAAGCAGAAATGCGAATTAAAATTTCTTCACGGAATGCTTTCTTAGCATTTTCTGAAATTCCAATTTGCTCTTCAATTGAGCGCATTAGCTTTTCATCTGGACTCATTTCTTCACCTGTTAATGGATCACGTAATTTCGACTTATTGCAATATGCTTCAACGTTATCTAAGTAATTATCCATAAGTGTCTTCGCTGATTCTTCATATGAATACACGAATGCTTTTTGTACTTCTTTCTTCGCAATTTCATCATATTCTTTTCTCGCTAATGAGATGAAATTCATATAACGCTCTCGATCTTCATTACTAATTGACGGATGCTGATCCAACCCGTCTTTGAGCGATCTAAGTACATCTAATGCGTTAATAGATGGTACCTCTTTTCGAATAATTGTAGAGGAAATTCGGTTAATAACATAACGAGGATCAATACCTCTCATACCTTCATCTTGATATTCACGTTGCAGCTCCTCTACATCAATCGCATTATAACCTTCTACCGTTTCTCCATCATATAAACGCATCTTTTTAATTAAATCAATATCTGGACGCTTCGGATCTTTTAAACGAGTTAAAATCGTAAACATTGCTGCAACGCGAAGTGTGTGCGGTGCAATATGCACATTGGATACATCACTTTCACGAATCATTTTTTCATAAATATGTTCTTCTTCACTCACTCGTAAATTGTATGGAACTGGCATTACAATAATTCTTGAGTGCAATGCTTCATTTTTCTTGTTTGCTATAAATGAGCGATACTCCGTTTCATTCGTATGCGCTACAATTAATTCATCTGCTGAAATAAGCGCAAATCTTCCCGCTTTGAAATTCCCTTCTTGCGTAAGCGATAATAAATGCCATAAAAACTTCTCGTCGCATTTTAGCATCTCTTGGAATTCCATCATCCCACGGTTTGCCTTATTCAATTCTCCATCGAAGCGATACGCTCGTGGATCTGATTCTGAACCATATTCTGCGATTGTTGAAAAGTCCAGACTACCTGTTAAATCGGCGATATCTTGTGATTTAGGATCAGACGGGCTAAATGTACCAATCCCTGTACGGCGATCTTCCGAGAAGAAAATACGCTCTACAACTACATCCTCAATTCTTGAACCATATTCTTGCTCTAGACGCATTACGTTTAGTGGCGATAAATTCCCTTCAATTCTAACTCCATACTCACCAAAGAAATCATCCCGTAAATGATGCGGAATTAAATGAAGTGGATCTTCATGCATTGGGCAGCCTTTAATTGCAAAAATTGCTCCTCGATCTGTTCGTGAATATGTTTCTAATCCCCGTTTCAACATCGTAACTAATGTTGATTTCCCTCCACTAACAGGACCCATTAATAATAAAATACGTTTTCTAACATCTAATCGTTTTGCAGATGGATGAAAATATTCCTCCACAAGACGTTCTAAAGCATCCTCTAATCCAAATAGCTGATTACTAAAGAAGTTATACTTTCTTCTACCATCTACTTCTTCGATTCCAGCATCTTTTATCATATTGTAAATGCGAGAGTGTGCTGTTTGAGCCACCCATGGTCTTTCCTTCACAAGCTCTAAATACTCCGCAAACGTACCTTCCCATTGTAACCGTTCTTCTGCTGCTCGATGCTGTTCAATCTTTTTTAGAATATCCATTATAGCTCCTCCCCCATCTCCTTGTTCAATCGGATTATTATAAAAGGTATGCTAGGATGTCCTTAAACATTCTTTAAATCAAAATGAAATATACAGTAGTGCTATAAAATTCTCTCCAAAATTCAAAGAAAATTCTGTATAATATAGGTATTAAAGATTTTACACCGCTATTCATTTTAAATAAATTCTTTTCTTCCAAGAACCTTACATACATTTCGATTCATATTTAAGATTCGTAAACTGAAAAATAGGAGGGATATTAGTATGAAATTATTATTAATTTTAGGTGTATCACTCACATTTCTTACAGCTATTTTCACATCTGGTTACAATGATAAACCCAGTACACAAAAAAAGTGATGTGCTTCTTAGCACATCACTTTTTTTATCAATCATTTATAATACACATTTTCCACATCATATTTTGATAAAGGTCGGCTATAATAATAACCTTGCACAAACTTCACATTCTTTTCCTTCAAAAATTGTATTTGTTCCGCTTTTTCTACTCCTTCTGCAATTACATTCAATTCCAAAGTATGAGCTAAATGAATAATTGCAGCTGTAATATTCGTATCACGTTCATCCACATGTATACCTTCCATAAAAGAACGATCGATTTTCAACGTATCAATTGGATATGTTTTTAAATAACTTAAAGATGAATATCCCGTCCCAAAATCATCTAAATGAATCTTTAAATTTTGTTCTTTTAATTGTAGCAATACCCTTTTCGATATGTCTTTATGCATAAGGGCTCCTTCTGTAACCTCTATCGCTAATAGATGAGCTGGTACATTGTACTTATGTAACGCCCGTGTAATCATCTCTATTAATGTAATCGAGCGAAAGTGCCTGGCTGAAATATTAACTGCAATCGGGACAACTTCATATCCTTTATTTAACCATTCACGTATTTGCCGACACACTTCATTTACTACCCATTCATCAAGCTTAATAATAAATCCTGTTCTTTCTGCTAGCGGAATAAATTGATTGGGAGAGACAAATCCCAATTCTTTATTCTCCCACCTTATTAAAGCTTCCATACTCGCTATTTTTTTCGTTTCAATATTCATTTGTGGCTGATAATACAAGCAGAATTCATTTTTTTCTATAGCACGATGCAATTGGTTTTCTATTATAAACCTTTGTTCACGCTCACAATCTAATCCACTGCAATAAAACTGATAATGCCCTTTTCCTTTTTCTTTTGCTTTTTCCAAAGCAGCATCAACTCTTTGGAATAATATTTTTTCATCCTCTCCATCTGTTGGAGCCATTACAATTCCGATTGACGCACTTAAATAGACGTCCTCTTCTTCGATTACAAAATGTTCACTAATCTTTTTTAGTATGCTTTTTGCAACTATCTCTACACGTTCTTTCGTTATATTTTCTATTAACATAACAAATTGATCATCGTGTTCTCTAAATAAGTGCATACCGTCTATTTGAAGACTGCTTAAACATTCTGTAACTTTTTGTAATACTTTATCTCCTTCTTTATGACCAAAAGTATCATTAATAAGGTGAAATTCATCTAAATCTATAAAAACAAACGCAAACTCTGTATTATCATTTAAAAAAACATTTAACTTATTTGCACATGAAATTCTATTCATTAATCCTGTTAATTGGTCATAATAAGCTAAATATTCTGTTCGCATTTCATTCAATACTTGCCTTGTAACATCCCTCGTAACAATATATACCCCAACAATTTCGGCATTCACAATAATCGGAATAGTTCTCAAAGAAATATAGAGCTCGTACCCTTCTTTATGAACATATTTCTTTGAAACAATTTGTTTTGCCCTTCCTTGCAGGGCTCCTTTAAATATAATTTGAAAATCTTTTTCATATTCTTTATTAATAAATTCAAAAATAAATTTATTATGTAATTCTTCATATCGATATCCAAATATTTCATACGTTGCTGGATTTGCATATGTAATTCTACCTATAGAATCTATAGATATAATGGAGTCATTATTATATTCTAATAACGACTTAAACAACATTTGTTTTTCCTCTATCTCTGCCTTTTCCTCAATCTGAGCTGTGATATCCCTCGTAATACAAATAATAAACTGACATACTCCTTCTTCGTCGAATACAGGATTAAGTGAAGATTCATAATGTAACTCACCCTTTGGTAAACTAACTACATCACAAAAGGTATGTGCTTTCGCTTCGCTCGCTACTTTTGCATATTGCACTTGCAATATTTCCGCCGTATCTTCTGATAATACTTCAGCAAACGTTTTTCCATAACATTCTTCGCCTAGCTTCGCATAATCCATACCTATCTTATTTACATAAATATATTTAAAGGTTTCCTCATCCATAACTTTCACAATAAATACTAAATCTTGAATGGCATGTAGTAGCCCTCTTCTTATTAAATCCATATCTATCATACTTAAAAAGGTATTTTGATTATTATATTGTTCCTTCATATTTATCTCAACCCGTCTAATCTATTTTTATTCATATATCCCATTCTATATGAATATGTACCCTTTTTTAAATGTATGATTACATATTATTTTTATTTTTAGAAAAAAAGTCGCCATATGGCGACTTTTAATAAACAATTTCTAAATCTAATCCCGGATAATTTTGTTGACGGAATGCTTCATAAATTAAAATAGCTGCTGTATTAGATAAATTTAATGAGCGCACTTTATCAGTCATTGGAATACGTAAACAATGATCGAAATTTTCTTCGATTACATTAGCTGGTAAGCCGTTTGTTTCTCTTCCAAATACAAAATAGTAATCCTTCTCACGTTTGCTATAATCAAATGCTGTATGAGCTTTCTCGCCATACTTTGTTAAATAGAAGAATTCACCGTCTTTATTTTTCTCATAAAATTCTTCAATTGAATCATAATACGTAACTTTCACGTGCTGCCAATAATCTAATCCTGCACGCTTTAACATTTTATCATCCGTTGAAAATCCAAGCGGTCTAATCAAATGTAATTCTGTTCCAGTTGCTGCACAAGTACGAGCAATATTCCCTGTATTTGCTGGAATTTCTGGTTGATATAAAACAACATGTACTCCCACGCGATATTCACCTCTGTTTTTTGTCTACTACGTATTATACCACTTGAGCGAAAAATCTCTACCCATTAATAATATGAAAGAATTTATATTTCATTTGTGGTGTATATTTACTAGAATCTTCATAGTTCCAATAACGCCGACGGCTATTCGCTGAATGTGCATTCACAAGTGGCATACCATCTGCGTCTTTGGCTACTACAATCGTCGTATGATTCCACCTACCATCATCCTCGAAATCATAAGCGATGACATCACCAAGAATAAGGTCCTCTGGTCTTTCTACTGCTTCTGCTCGAAGCCCAGTTGTAGCACCTGACAAATACCAATAAAAAGAGTGTGCGACAGCCCAGCTCCAACTCCACTGATTCTCCCTTTGCCACCATCCTTTGCGAATATTAGGGTATCCATTCATTGGTACTTCTCCAGTATGAAGACATTGAGAAATAAAATTCGTACAATTATCAGGGAAATTACGATATACAGGGTTTCTATCATCCCACCAACGCTCTGCATATTTAACTGCCTCTAAACGGTTATACTGATAAGAACCATACTTCTCTTTTGTAACTTCTCTTTCTAACGTCTCACTCATTCCAACTGCTTCTGGTACTTCAATAGCATAATCACCTATTACCCGGCTATTATTTAAACAAACTCTTCGCTTTAGTTGTTCCTCTTCGATATAAAATAATTCTTTATGCTTAATTAAATATTTAAAATGTATTTGATAATCAATTTCTTGATGATTGCTATTATTTAATTGTCTCATGAAAGAAACATCCGCAGTTGCTTTCACTATCTCTGCATTACGCTTTTGAAACAATTCTTTCTTTCTCTGTGCTATTTGTAATAAATCTTCAGCAATACCATCTACATTTGTTCGTTTCTCTGTTACATATGCTAAAAATTGTTGTACTTGCTTTTCAATATTTATTTTTACGACCATTTCGTCTCCCTCCCATATTACAATATGAAGAAGGGAGATATTATCTACTCTTTTTTCTGCGCTAACAATTCAAGTCCGCGATTCATTTCATGAAGAACCTCTTCATCTTTCTCACGTTGCATCGCTTTTTCAATAGCTTCGCCCACGCCATCTCCACCAATTTTCCCAAGTGCCCATGCTGCTGTTCCGCGAAGTACTGGTCTTGGATCGTCTTTCATAACACCAATTAAATCTGGAATTGCTGATGCCTCTTTAAAATGCGCAAGTGCCAAAATTGCATTTCGTTGCAACGGCTTTTTACCTCTCCATGAACCAGACATAATTCCATATTTCTCTTTAAAATCACGATTGCTAATTGTTAAAAGTGGTGTTAATAACGGCTTAACTAACTCAGGATCTGGTTCCATCTCAGGATGATTATGAAAATCCATTCCTTTATTTTTCGGACAAACAGTCTGACATGTATCACATCCATAAATACGATTTCCTATTTTGTCGCGGTATTCTTCCGGTAGGAATCCTTTCGTTTGTGTTAAAAATGCAATACATTTCTTCGAATCTAACTGTCCTCCTTGTATTAAAGCGCCTGTAGGACAAACATCAATACATTTTGTACAACTTCCACATTGATCTTCTATCGGCTGATCTGGTGGGAAGGGAACGTTTGTAATTATTTCTCCTAAATATACATACGAACCAAATTCAGGTGTAATAATAGCGCAATTCTTACCACTCCATCCAATACCGGCACGCTCCGAAACAGCTCGATCACTTAATTCACCCGTATCAACCATTGACTTAACTTCTATATCGGGAAGTTTTTCAATTAAATATGCTTCTAATTTTTGCAAACGATCTCGTAAAACAAGATGATAATCTTGTCCCCAAGAGGCACGACAAAAAATACCGCGGCGTTCTCCGCGCTTACTTAATGGTGCATTTTTTAATTTTGAAGGATACGCTAATGCAATCGCAATAATTGATTTTGCACCAGGTAGTAGAAGCTGTGGGTTCGTTCTCTTTTCTATATCAGACTCTTCAAATCCCGATTGATAATTTAATTGTTGTTGCTGGATTAACTTCTGCTTTAATTCCTCAAATGGTGAGGCACTAGCAAAGCCTATTTTATCTATACCAATTGTTTTACTATACGCAATGACATCTTGCTTTAATTGTTCAAAATCCATTCTTAATCGCCTCCTCAGATGAATCCATCCGATACGATAAACTTAACTAAATCTATACAATTCAATCAAATTTACACAAGTTAGTGCTTCATCGTGTTCTCGCAACCCCAAAGGGACGAGGGGTATAACACTCCACACGAGGCAGTATCGTTACCTCCTATTATCAAGCATTTAATTTTACCCATCTTGATAAATTTATCGACGCATTTGCATCCCTATCGTGATGGCTATTGCATGAAGCACAACACCATTCACGAATCTTTAAACTCCACTGCCCTTCTGGTTGAACTGAATGGTCGTATTTTACTCCGCAACATGAACAAATCTTGCTTGAGGCGAACCATTTATCAGCTTTTACATACTCAATGCCATATTTCTCGCACTTGTATGACAAACATTGAAAGAAGAAGTTTAATTTTTGAAATAAAAACGCTTTCGATATTTTTTTGTTTTTTAACAGGTTTGAGATAGATAAGTCTTCCACAACAATTCTCATTGGTTTGGTTTTCACCAATTTTGCTGTTGCTTGATGGATATGGTTATTTCGGATATTCGTAATTTTCCTAGATAACCGCAGGTGCTCCGCTTTAGCTTTTTCATATCCGGCAGATTGAATTTTTACACCTTTTTTAAATCTCCTAGACATATCTCTTTGTGCTAACTTTTTCCTTTTCAAAAGTTTTTTAACCTTGGCATCTTTGTTTATATTTCGTTCTGTCATACCATTAGAAGCTACAAAAAGCTCTTTTAAACCAACATCCACACCAATCGACTCATTGGTTAGTTCTTGTAATTCAAAGTCTTCTTGGAATCCTACACTAATCCACCAGTGACGACCGTCAAATGTAACTCTTGGATTTGATGGTTTTTTGTTTCTTGGTAGTTGTTGGCTTGTTTTCACTTCTCCAATAGACTGAATATGAACTACTTTCTTTCCTATAATCAGTCTTTCATAATTGGTATAAAATCCTTGAATTAAATCTTTTTTGGATTTATAAGAAGTGTGATAACCATTTTTGTACTTTTTGAACGAATTTTTTCTCGCCTTGTTAAAATCCTTTGAAGCCTGTTTAGGAACTTGTGCATTAATGTCTTTTAACCACTCATATCTTTTTCGCTTCTTGATCTTTGTAAATCGTTTCTGTAAAGCTAACTGTGAAACAGATTTTCCAAATAGCTTATAGTATCTATCACTCATTCTTTTACAATAGTTATAAGCGAATCTTGCAGCGCCAGCATGGTTTCTAAGCACTTTTTCTTGTTCAGGCGTTGGAATCAATCTAACTTTCTTCGCCAATATCATCAGAATTTAACTCCTTTAATGAAAGATTTGTTCTTCTGAATAGTAGCGTGTTCCACCAGCATTCTCCTTAGACTACTCGGATGCAAACCTGTTAATTCTGACACTTGACTAACTCGTAAAAATTTCATTATTATTCTTACCTCATTGAATCTACCGTAGCACATACGTTCGGTAGATTCAATGAGGTTTGATAGATTTAATTAAATTTATCTCGTTCAACTAAGGGCGCAATTCCTTAGCCAGTTCTCTTACGAACTTCTCATGTTTTCACATGAGCGCAGACTATATGTTTATCTACTTAGAGATAGAGAATTTCCCCACCACCATCTGATTGATTTTTTCTGCTTTCGTGACATTCACGCTCACCATTTCTAGTCACGTTGTAGTTCAATCAGCTTTAGTGATCCCGCAGTTAACCCTCACTACTAGCCAATCACTTGACTAGCAGGGCTTACTGATATATTTAATTAACTTTATTTATAATTGGTTAAATAAATCGTAACAGTTAGTTACCCTTATGTAACAATCCCTCGGTTAGCAATTCACTTTTGGAATACTATTCTTTACTTCTATTTTCGCATACAATTATGTTTTTCAAACATTAAAAAACGCAATGCCTCGTTTATCTTAGAAACGAAACACTGCGTTGATCACAATTTATAGAAAAATATTTAATAAAATTTGGAGCGGGTGAAGAGAATCGAACTCTCGACCAGAGCTTGGAAGGCTCTTGTTTTACCACTAAACTACACCCGCAAATATGAAATAAATATAAGATATTAGAATAACTTATGTAAAGTAGTATAGCATGTAAAAAAAACGGAAGCAAGAATTTTATCGAAAAAAGTCGAAAAAGTGATGAGTATCTCATCACTTTTTCAATTCTTTATCAATCGCCTTCTTCATACTATCGAAATCAGGGTTGGCAAGATTTCCGTTTATATATACTGAAGGAGCACCTTGAACTTTTAATTTTTGAGCACGATCTGAATCTTTACGTACTTTTTCTTTTATTTCTTTACTGTGTAAATCTTTCTTAAATTGTTCTACATCAACTTTCGGAAGCTTCTCTTTCACAATGTTAAGAAGTAATTCTTCTGTAATCCATTCTTCCGTGTCTTTCTTTTGACTTTGATAAATCTCATCATAGAAAATCCAGAATGAATCTTGATCTTGTTTATAAATTGCTTCACCAGCTGCTGCACCTAAATCAGAGTCTTTTCCGATAAATGGGAAGTTAATAAAGTATAACTGCACTTTACCTTTATCGATATACTCTTCTTTTAATCGTGGTAATACTGTTACATCCCAAGTACGACAAGCAGGACATTTGAAGTCTCCAAATTCAACTACCTTAACTGGGGCATCATCTTTCCCTAAAGATTGTTGTGTGGAATAAGCAAACATCTCATTCCCTTTATCTTTTTTGTCATTTATGATGCTATACGCAATTGTTCCGATTACAATCAATACTGCGATAGAAAAAACTACACCAAGAACCATGAGTTTATTTGATTTCATATACATTCCTCTTTAAATTCATATTCTGTATACAGCATTGTACACAATACACATAATATCAACACTTATATACGTCACGCAATGAACACGCTCACATAAATTACAAAAACACAATAATTGTGACGATATTGTGTCACAATTTGTCACAATTTATTCAAAAAAAGGAAGCTCCTATGTAGGAACTTCCTTTAGCTTACTGCTTTTTCACGAGCACTCTTTAACATCGACTGCTCTGTTTTTATATCATGACGAATTACTAACTTCTCACTAACTGCTTGCACATACTCATTATGATTGATATAGCCTTCTTTCTCCATTAATCTCAAAACGACATTTCGTCTCTCTACGGCCTTATCATAATTTTGTGCAGGTGAGTAATAAGCGGGTGCCTTTACTACAGCAGCCATCATTGCACTTTCAGCCAACGTTAATTGGCTCACCTTTTTACCGAAGTAAAGGTTTGCTGCTTTTTCAATTCCCCATGCTCCTTCTCCGTAATAAATATTACTTACATACAATTTTAAAATTTCATCCTTCGTAAATGTGCGTTCAATTTTTTTCGTATAAAAAATTTCTTTCCACTTACGAGAAAATGTACGTTCATTCGTTAAAAAAGCATTTTTGGATAACTGTTGTGTAATTGTGCTTCCGCCTTGCACAACACCACCAGCTTTTATATTCTCAACAGACGCTCTGACAATCGCTATATAATCTAAACCGTTATGATGATAAAACCTTTTATCTTCTGTCGCAATAAATGCATGTGTTAATGATTCTGGCACCTCTAACTTAGCAGGTACATGTAATTTACTAATATCACTTTGCTCGATCATTACATTTCCAATGAATAATAACGTACAACTTAACAATAATAATAAAATAATGGCTTTATAAAAGAATTTAGTCATTGGATTTAATGCAACTTTTTGATGATAGTTCACCCTAGATAATACTCGTTCTTTCATCTTAAACACCTCTTTTCCACACAGCGTATAACTCTTACTTTAAGAATAACTTGTTGTAAAAAAATATCCCATCGATTTCTCTTACACGTACCTTACATCATTGTAAGGTATAAAAAAGTATTGTATCACAGTCTTTTTTTATCTACTATTCATCTGAAATATTGAATATAGATTATGCTAAACCAATAACAGAGTATACCTTAAGCCTATACTTCCCTATTAAAACATCCTATTTTCATTATATCATCTACAAAAATATATATTTGTAAGTATCTAGTAATCTAAATGTATACAATATATCATACATTATACAGAACAAACGTTCCTAAAATCAATACTAGCACTATTATTATTTTGACCTTTTTCTTAAACAGTATACAAAAAAGAGTAGTGATTTGATTGTATCTCAAACCGGCTACTCTTTTCTTTACAATCTACCTATTAAATTATATGGCTGCACTTCCCACGTTTCGTACGGAATACAATGTGTTGCTCTCATCGCATCAAGCGTTCTGGATTTCATATGAGGACGCGTTATATACTCATCTATATTCTCTTCATTTAAAGCAACAAATTTAGCCTCTTGTATTTCTTCAGGCTGAATTTGTATTTCACCGCTCACGTATGCCACTTTAAAAACAACACCTAGAATGTGCATGGAAGCATTATAATAAACTCCTGTAATACCGATAGGCTTCACCGTTAATCCTGTTTCCTCTTTTATTTCCCTACAAACAGCTTGATCGAGCGCTTCTCCTTCTTCCACCTGTCCTCCTGGCAACTCCCACGTATCCGATCGCCAATGTACTTTAGCTAATAACACTTCGTCTTTTTCATTTGTTAAATAACCTGCTACAGCAACGATATGCTTTGGTGTTTCATGTTCCATATTAAGCCTCCTAGCAATAATGAATATTTCACATATCCCTATAAGCATATTCCCTGTCTAAAACAAAATACCTTCACTAATTCATCCTCTTAATTAACTTCATGAAAAAAAGCCCCTATCCGTTAAATGAACAGGGGCTTCTATCGTATTATTCTCCTAAGTCTACGTTGTGGTAAACTTGTTGCACATCTTCTAGATCTTCTAATGCATCAACCATTTTTTCAAATTGTACTTGAGCATCTTCAGGAAGTTCTACATCACTTTGTGCAAGCATTGTTAATTCTGCAACTGTGAATTCTTCAACACCAGCATCTTTAAGTGCAGATTGTACGGAATGGAATTGATCAGGTTCAGCATACACGATAACAGAATCTTCTTCTTCTAGAATGTCACGTGCATCAACATCTGCTTCCATTAAAATTTCAAGAACTTCATCTGATGTTTTACCTTCAAGGCCAATAACAGCTGTCGCATCAAACATGTAAGCTACAGAACCGTTTACACCCATGTTACCACTGTTTTTGCTAAATGCAGCTCGTACATCTGCTGCAGTACGGTTTACGTTATTTGTAAGTGTATCTACAATTACCATAGATCCGTTTGGTCCGAATCCTTCATAACGAAGCTCGTCATAATTTTCTTCTGAACCGCCTTTTGCCTTTTCAACTGCACGATCAATAATTGTTCTTGGCACGTTGTATGTTTTCGCACGTTCTAATACAACTCTAAGCGCTTGGTTTGATTCTGGATCTGGCTCGCCTTGTTTTGCTGCCACATAAATCTCACGTCCAAATTTCGCGTATATACGGCTTGTATTTGCATCTTTTGATGCTTTTTTTTCTTTAATATTATTCCATTTACGACCCATACTTTCCACTCTCTTTCCCATTTTAAATCTACATAAAAATATTAATATGAAATATAATGTGTATTCAACACATTTTTAAAAGAAATATAAAAAGTTCATTTATGATTCATATTACAGACATAATATAAATCACAATCATTTTGTTCTTTCGACAAATTATATTATACATGAATTCCTACGTTTATTACGAATTTTGGAGGCACATAGTATAATTTAACAAAAAAGAACCTAACATTTCTGTTAGAGTCTTTTTACATCGCCGATACCGATTCCCATAATATTTCCTTAATTACTTTCTATTGCTGTATAATTAAAATAGGAAAAATTTTGAAGAAAAGATGAGGGAGAGTAATTATGACACATTCAAATGAGAAAAAAGCACATGGTCTTAAAGGAATTGGAGAGAAGTTAAACCCAACTATCTATCAAGTAAGATTCATGAAATTAGATGAACCAATCCAATTTGAGGCGTTTCCTGAATTGAAGGAATTAGGGGACTGGTTGAGTACTTCAACGCCAATGTGGTCGTGCCACTCAACAATGTATAAGTACAACAGAGAAGAGTTTGAAAAGAAATTTTTAGAAATTACAAACTTAACCGTTGATAATGTACTAATATCTACTGGTGGTGTCGGATTTAACTTCATGTCACCGGGGTGGAGAAATTCTCTCTAGAGTGCTCGAAGGGAATATTGTATATACAATATTTTGCTGGAATTTTATAGAATACCGCAATTAAAAGGATAAAAATGAATGTTTGTTTTTATCCTTTTAATGTTTCGCAGTTTACTCACCGTACACTTTTTGTGCTTATTTTGTCATGTAATGAAAAGAAAATACAAAAAAACTCTATACTAATTGTATAGAGTTTTTTACGCCGTTCATGATACCGATGGTCGGGGTCGAACCGACACTCCCGAAGGAACACGATTTTGAGTCGTGCGCGTCTGCCAATTCCGCCACATCGGCACAAAAGAAAGGCGGCAACCGGATTTGAACCGGTGGTAAAGGTTTTGCAGACCTCTGCCTTACCACTTGGCTATGCCGCCATGTTAAATTTTATTGGAGCGGAAGACGGGATTCGAACCCGCGACCCCAACCTTGGCAAGGTTGTATTCTACCACTGAACTACTTCCGCAAAAATGGCTGGGCTAGCTGGATTCGAACCAGCGCATGACGGAGTCAAAGTCCGTTGCCTTACCGCTTGGCTATAGCCCATCGAATTCTTACTTAATTATATGTAAGTATCAATTAGATTATTTGTAATTTTAAAAATAAAAATGGGGCGACTGATGGGAATCGAACCCACGAATGCCGGAGCCACAATCCGGTGCGTTAACCACTTCGCCACAACCGCCATGTTGTGTAAATATATTTGGCAGGGGCAGTAGGAATCGAACCCACACTGGAGGTTTTGGAGACCTCAGTTCTACCTTTAAACTATGCCCCTATGTAAATGGTGGAGGGGGGCAGATTCGAACTGCCGAACCCGAAGGAGCGGATTTACAGTCCGCCGCGTTTAGCCACTTCGCTACCCCTCCGAAACTTACATGGTGCCGGCTAGAGGACTTGAACCCCCAACCTACTGATTACAAGTCAGTTGCTCTACCAATTGAGCTAAGCCGGCGTATATTATTAAGATAAATGGTGGCTCGGGACGGAATCGAACCGCCGACACGAGGATTTTCAGTCCTCTGCTCTACCGACTGAGCTACCGAGCCTTATTAAAATGGCGGTCCCGACCGGGGTCGAACCGGCGATCTCCTGCGTGACAGGCAGGCATGTTAACCACTACACCACGGGACCATTTGGTTGCGGGGACAGGATTTGAACCTGCGACCTTCGGGTTATGAGCCCGACGAGCTACCGTGCTGCTCCACCCCGCGATAATACTATTCATATAATTTATATGGTGGAGGATGACGGGATCGAACCGCCGACCCCCTGCTTGTAAGGCAGGTGCTCTCCCAGCTGAGCTAATCCTCCAAAAGTGGTGACCCGTACGGGATTCGAACCCGTGTTACCGCCGTGAAAGGGCGGTGTCTTAACCACTTGACCAACGGGCCAAATATTATAAATCCTATGGCGGAGAGCAAGGGATTCGAACCCTTGATACGCTTGTGACGTATACACGATTTCCAATCGTGCTCCTTCGGCCAACTCGGACAGCTCTCCAATGGCTCCGCAGGTAGGAATCGAACCTACGACCGATCGGTTAACAGCCGATAGCTCTACCGCTGAGCTACTGCGGAATAATATTGCCTGGCAACGTCCTACTCTCACAGGGACAAGGTCCCAACTACCATCGGCGCTAGAGAGCTTAACTTCCGTGTTCGGTATGGGAACGGGTGTGACCTCTCTGCCATCATTACCAGACATTATTCTTTTGAGACAATCATTATTATAACTTATTTTCTTTAAAAGTCAACAAGTTTTTTATGTTCTCTCAAAACTAGATAACATTGCTACATATTATATGGTTAAGTCCTCGATCTATTAGTATTCGTCAGCTCCACATGTCACCATGCTTCCACCTCGAACCTATCAACCTGATCATCTTTCAGGGATCTTACTAGCTTACGCTATGGGAAATCTCATCTTGAGGGGGGCTTCATGCTTAGATGCTTTCAGCACTTATCCCTTCCGCACATAGCTACCCAGCTATGCCCTTGGCAGAACAACTGGTACACCAGCGGTGCGTCCATCCCGGTCCTCTCGTACTAAGGACAGCTCCTCTCAAATTTCCTACGCCCACGACGGATAGGGACCGAACTGTCTCACGACGTTCTGAACCCAGCTCGCGTACCGCTTTAATGGGCGAACAGCCCAACCCTTGGGACCGACTACAGCCCCAGGATGCGATGAGCCGACATCGAGGTGCCAAACCTCCCCGTCGATGTGGACTCTTGGGGGAGATAAGCCTGTTATCCCCGGGGTAGCTTTT
>NZ_JARVHO010000001.1:4815000-5020000 GCF_040459735.1 Bacillus cereus group sp. RP32
AATTAGGTTCTTCACTGAACGTTTTAAATCCTCCTGAACCTAACGTAATTCCCATATATAATAAAGAAAGAGGGAGACGTAAACGTCTCCCTCTTTCTTTATTATATATTACGCCTTATGACACTCTGGACAAACGCCATAAATTTCTAAGCGATGACTATTAATAACGAAGCCTGTCGTTTTCGCAGCTTCCTCTTCAAGTTGTTCCAAACCTCCATAAGGAAAATCAACAATCTTACCACATTTTTCGCAAATCACATGATAATGTTGACTTGTAACATAATCAAATCTACTTGAAGCGTCTCCATAAGTTAATTCCTTTACAAGTCCAACCTCTTTAAATACACGTAAGTTATTATAGACAGTTGCAACACTCATATTTGGAAACTTACCTTCTAATGCTTTATAAATGTCATCCGCTGTTGGGTGCGTCATAGATTCCACAAGGTACTCTAAAATAGCATGACGCTGTGGAGTAATGCGTACACCCGTATTTTTCAGCATTTCTAGCGCTTCTTTTAATTCTTCTTTGACCACCGTCATGCACCCCGATTCTATACGGATTATTATTTTATAATTCTTATAAAGAGTGTACTCCTTTTCTTATAAATCGTCAATATTTCTACTATAAGTATGTGGTTTATTTTTGTATATAGCCTTATTCTTATA
This sequence comes from Bacillus cereus group sp. RP32, assembly GCF_040459735.1. Classification (NCBI taxonomy): domain Bacteria; kingdom Bacillati; phylum Bacillota; class Bacilli; order Caryophanales; family Bacillaceae; genus Bacillus; species Bacillus cereus group sp. RP32. The sequence continues at coordinate 4,815,670 of NZ_JARVHO010000001.1, forward strand.
TATCCTTCCCCATTCTCTATACATTTACATAGAAAAAAAGTGCGACATAATCGCACTTGGAATACTATCATCTGAGGAGGTATGCCCTACACTTCACTTTATGTAAGACGATAAAATATGTATAGACACTCGCCTTACTTCTATATATTTTATCTCCACAATGAATTTACTTTATATAAGAAAGAACCTCTTCAGTATGTCCCTTCACTTTCACTTTACGCCACTCTTTTACAAGCTCACCGTCTTTATTAATAAGGAATGTAGAACGCTCGATTCCCATATACTCTTTTCCAAAGTTCTTTTTCAATTTCCAAACATCGTATAATTCCGCTACCTTATGATCTTCATCTACTAAAAGTACAAATGGAAGCTCATGCTTCTCAATGAATTTCAGATGTCTGTTCGCTGAATCAGGACTTACACCTAGAATAACTGTATCTTTCTCTTGAAATAATCCATACGCATCGCGAAAATCACATGCTTCAGTTGTACACCCTGGAGTCATATCTTTCGGATAAAAATATAGCACTACGTTTTTACCACGAAAATCAGTTAAGCGAACTTGTTCCCCGTTACTTCCCTCTAATGTAAATTCTGGAGCCATTTCTCCTACTGTGATCATTGTTATCACTCCTACTCTTTTCTTTTACTATATCAAATGCTATCTTATTTTTCATTGTCTATTACAGACCTCATTACAAAAGCAAACGGTAATGTATATCCAATTAGCGCTTCTGCAATCGCAATCCATCTCCCTATTCCAACCGGAGCTATATCACCGTACCCAACGGACAATAAAGTAACCGCGCTAAAATATAAGCAAATTTCTACAAGTTGAAAAGATTGGGCATGCAAGCTTTCTCCATCTTCCTTCAAAACTGCAAAACCCATTTCTTCTAATACAACATAACTTAACCCAAACGCAATCAATACCGTTGTATAAATTAAAAATAAGGAGGCTAAATTATAAAGCGAAAAGAAACGCCTAGAATCTGAATATGAACTCCATAACAATTGGACACTTCTCAAAATAGCAATTGCTGCAATTAATAGAATAAATCCCCATAACATGTCCTCCACCTCATTTTATATGTATGAGACAGCCATTGGATTTATCCCTTAGAAACAAACAAGCTTCTATAATTAATTCCCAGCACCACGGTACCTTTTTACTCCTTGATTCCAAAGAGTAATTGCAATCGTAAAACAGATAACACCAACGAGTGGTGTTGCAAATGCATAGCTATTCCACTCTGTTTTTCTTAAAAAGTATGCTGCTGGATACACTCCGACAAACGCAAATGGTAAAACAAACGTTAAAATGAAGCGAATCACACGGTTATAAATGTTAACAGGATAGCGACCATAGTTACCTATGTTATACATTAGCGGCATAATTGAACTTTTCGCATCCGACCAAAAACCAAGGCTCGCAAGCGTAACAAATATCCCTCCGTATACAAGTGCTCCTCCTCCTACCATCAGTAAGAATAAGAAGAAATCGTACCAGTAAAAAGATAATTGCAGCTCCACTGCTGCATATCCCATTACAATTATTCCTGTAATCGCTCCAATTAAAGATTCAAGTTCCATTCTTTCTAATATAATTTGAAATAAACTATGAATCGGTCTCGTTAATATACGATCCATTTCTCCTTTAATAATGTAACGATCATTAAAGTCCCATATGTTAAAGAAAGCTGAGAATATGGCAAACGGTACTAAAAAGAAACCATAAATAAAGATTACTTCTTCTCTACTCCAGCCCTTTAATGCTTGTGTATGCCCAAACACAACGAGAATAAAGATTAAATTAACAGCCTGTAGTGCTAAATCAGAAAGTAATCCAACGATAAAATCGCCCCGATACTCCAATTTTGTTTTTATATATTGGCTTGCATATTGCAAAAATAGGTTTATATATATCATCTCATCATCCCCCTTGTACAATTAGACGTTTTCTCGCCGTTCTCCACATGAGTACAATTGGAATAATAAGTACAATTGCCCAAATTACTTGGAATAATAATGCCTCATACAATTTACTTCCTTGTATACCTTCTGAAAAAATCATACTCGGAATATAACTAATAGCCTGAAACGGTAAAAATACCATTGCTTTTTGGGCCCATAACGGATAAAAACTAATTGGTAATAATAGACCTGAAAATAAATCAATAACAACACGTTTTGCATACATAATTCCACTATTATTAAATAGGAAGAACGTGAGCATTCCAGTCATTAAATTAATTTGTGTATTAATAATAAAACTAAATATTAAAGATAAGAAGAAATATAACCACGTTTGAAAATTCGTTGTAATTTGCAATGAAAATAATAAGGTAACGATAACCATACCTGGAATTGAAAAGAAAGCAAAACGAAATATTCCTTCACCAAGACCTTGCATCACTTTCATGCCTAAATAGTTATATGGACGAATGAGTTCTACTGCTACACGTCCTTCTTGAATCTCCATCGCAATTTCCCTGTCTATATTATTAAAATAAAAGGCACGTGCCATCCACGCAATTGCGATATAAGTAGTCATTTGCGAAATAGATAAACTTTCAATATTCTCTTTTCCACTATAAATTGCTTGCCATAAAAAATAATACGCACCGATATTAATTGTATAAATTAAAATCCCGCTATAATAGTTTGTACGATACGCAAGCATCATTAAAAAGCGAATCCGAATCATTTCAATGTACTTACCCATGTTTAATACCTTCTTCATAAATGTTACGAATAATTTCCTCTGTAGACACTTCGTTAATTTTTAAATCTTTAATTTGAAAGGCTTGTACTACTTTAGAAATAAGCATTGAAATGATAACTTCTTCATTCGGTATTTTTGCAACCCACGCGTTTTCCTCTTTCGCTTTCGACCAAACGACATGACTATCTGGCATAACCATTGATAAAGCCTGATAGGAAACTGGTGCAATAAATTGAAAATGTATTTCCTTCTCTGCTCCCCACTGCGTACGAAGATTATTTAAAGAACCGTCATACATAATATTTCCTTCATCCAGCATGATAACGCGCTCACATAAAGCTTCAATATCAGTAATATCATGGGTTGTTAATAAAATTGTTGTTTTGTAACGTTCATTCATTTCTTTTAAAAATTCACGTATTTTTAATTTCACAAGAACATCCAATCCAATTGTTGGTTCATCTAAAAATAATAACGGCGGATTATGAATTAATGCTGCCGCTAATTCACAACGCATCCTTTGACCTAGAGATAACTTTCGAACTGGCTTATCTAATAAAGGACCAATATCTAACGTTTCAATCACGTGTTCCATATGCTCTTTATACTGAGCATCTGATACACCGTACACTTTTTTTAATAAACGAAAAGATTCTTGTACAGCAATATCCCACCAAAGTTGTGAGCGTTGACCGAAAACAACACCAATTGTTCTTACGAATTCTTCTCTCTGCTTATGCGGGTTCATCCCATTTACTAAAATTTCTCCTGATGTCGGAGTCAAAATCCCCGTAAGCATTTTAATAGTTGTTGATTTACCAGCACCGTTCTCACCGATATATCCAACCATTTCACCTTGTTTCACATTAAAAGATACATCATTTACTGCTGGTACTATTTTATAATTACGATTTAATAAATCGCGAAAAGCACCCTTTAATCCCGGACGACTTGAATAGGCTGTAAACTCTTTACGTAACCCTTGTACCTCAATTACCGATTTCATAATCGGACCCCCTTCCTAAATGTCACAACGAATAGTTTACCCAACTGCCTTCTCTATCACAAACAATACGTCTTTTCGAAAAACATGTTAGAATAATACATAGATTTTTGTAAGGAGATGAATTGTAGTGAAATTCACAAAATCAGAAGCATTACATAAAGAAGCTTTAGAACATATCGTTGGCGGCGTTAATAGTCCTTCTCGTTCTTTTAAAGCAGTTGGCGGCGGCGCTCCTGTTGCTATGGAACGTGGAAAAGGTGCTTATTTCTGGGATGTAGACGGAAATAAATATATCGATTATTTAGCAGCATACGGTCCTATTATTACTGGACATGCTCACCCGCACATTACAAAAGCAATTACAACAGCTGCTGAAAATGGTGTACTTTACGGAACACCAACAGCACTAGAAGTAAAATTTGCAAAAATGTTAAAAGAAGCAATGCCTGCATTAGATAAAGTCCGCTTCGTAAACTCTGGTACTGAATCAGTAATGACAACAATTCGTGTCGCTCGTGCTTACACAGGGCGCACAAAAATTATGAAATTTGCTGGTTGTTACCACGGTCATTCTGATTTAGTACTTGTAGCAGCTGGATCTGGCCCTTCTACGCTAGGAACTCCTGACTCAGCCGGTGTACCACAAAGTATCGCTCAAGAAGTTATTACCGTTCCATTTAATAATGTAGAAACCTTAAAAGAAGCTTTAGATAAATGGGGACACGAAGTAGCAGCTATCCTTGTAGAACCGATTGTTGGAAACTTCGGTATTGTAGAGCCAAAACCTGGCTTCCTTGAGAAAGTGAATGAACTTGTTCACGAAGCTGGTGCACTAGTAATTTATGATGAAGTTATTACTGCTTTCCGCTTCATGTACGGTGGTGCTCAAGACTTACTTGGCGTAACACCAGACTTAACAGCGCTTGGTAAAGTTATTGGCGGCGGACTTCCGATCGGTGCTTATGGTGGTAAGAAAGAAATTATGGAACAAGTTGCCCCGCTCGGACCTGCATATCAAGCTGGTACAATGGCAGGAAATCCTGCTTCTATGGCATCCGGTATCGCTTGTCTAGAAGTTCTTCAACAAGAAGGTCTTTATGAGAAATTAGATGAACTTGGTGCGATGCTTGAAAAGGGAATTTTAGAGCAAGCTGCAAAACATAATATCGATATTACATTAAACCGACTAAAAGGTGCTTTAACTGTATACTTCACAACAAATACAATTGAAGATTACGATGCAGCACAAGATACAGACGGTGAAATGTTCGGTAAATTCTTCAAGCTTATGCTTCAAGAAGGAGTTAACTTAGCACCTTCTAAATACGAGGCATGGTTCTTAACGACAGAACATACAAAAGAAGATATTGAATATACAATTGAAGCTGTAGGCAGAGCATTCGCTGCTTTAGCGGATAATAAATAATCCCGCCATTAAAAGGAAAAACGAAAGCACATCTTTCTTTTTTCCTTTTTTCTATTTCATAAATCCCTTATTAATAGTATAATTATTCATAATTATCTATTTTATTTTTATTTTATATCCTTACTATCCTTGTATATAAGGCTGCTCACGCCTTAAATAGTAAGATTATTCAAACTTCAATAAGAGGGGGGATTGACGGATGCTCAATAAAACAAATACATGGACACCGTCTTTATTTCGAGATTATAAAAATGCAGAACATGATGCGTGTGGAATCGTTTCCGTTATGGAGAAACGAAAAGTTGCCACGAAAGAAAACATTGATCTTTGCATACAATCACTTGTCAAAATGAATCATCGAGCTGGTTTCATTAATGGTGAAGGAGATGGTATCGGAATTCACATTGATGTCCCAAAAGCACTTTGGAATGAAAAGCTGAAAAATAACGGATACAATCCAACGATTGTGGATCATCCCCACTTTATCGTTGGACATTTTTTTCTAAACAAAAACGCAAATATCGTTAATTTAAAAAATCATATTCGTACGCAATTAAATAACGAAAGTTTTACTATTATTTTTGAAAGTGATGATGTAATAAATTCCGATGCACTCGGTCCACTTGGTAAACAGGAAGAACCTTTATTTTGGCAAGTTGCTCTTATCGCAGAAAATAAAGTTGAAAATGTTGAGCAAACATTATTTTCAGTAACGATAAAAATAGAGGAAAACGAAGCGATTCATGTTGCTTCATTAAGTCGTGACCATGTTGTATATAAAGTTCTAGGCGCTGGGGATACACTTGTTGCCTATTACAATGATTTACAACATCCACTTATCGCTTCAACTATGACACTAGGACATAACCGCTATTCTACTAATACATTATCTAATTTTTTTCGTGTACAACCATTTAGCATTCTCGGACATAATGGTGAAATTAACACAATTGCAAAATTACGTGATCAAGCTGACATGATTCATGTTCCACTTACTGCTGGGGGCAGTGACTCCCAAGATTTAAACCGCACCTTAGAAACTCTACTTGTTCAATACGACTACAGTTTATTTGAAGCAATGGATATACTATTCCCACCAATTATTAATGAAATGAAACTATATGAACCGCATTTACAAGATTTATATACGTATATACGTGAAGCATGGGGCCATTTTGCGCAAGGTCCAGCTGGTATTATTTCACGTTATAAAGATGAGGCTGTTTTCAGCGTGGATTCCCTTGGACTACGACCAGTATGGAAAGTAGAGACAGCGAGTTCTTACGTTTTCTCTTCTGAACCTGGAGTTGTATCACCAACTGAATATGTAGCAGAACCAAAACCACTCGCTCCTGGAGAAAAAGTCGGTCTAAAGTGGAATGAACAAGATGAACTTGTACTCTACGAATACGATGACTACCAAACTCAAGTATATAACCGTTTTAAAAAGCGAGTTGATACTAAAGATTATCATTTAAACTTATCTATCCTTGAAACGAAAGAAATCCCAGGATTATGTGATTCTATACAAGTCGAAACGAAACAATACGTTGCTTTTGGGTGGGACCGAGAACATATTCAGCTTCTTGAACAGATGGCAACAAAAGGCGTTGAGCCAATTCGCTCACTTGGGCATGACTCACCACTTGCAGCACTCGATACTGATAGACGAAATATCGCTGATTTCATTAAGGAAAGTGTAGCCGTTGTTACAAATCCAGCAATCGATCGTGATCGAGAGGTCGAGCACTTCTCCACACGAACAATACTTGGAGAGCGCCCAAGTTTATTAAGCGGAGCTAAACGGCCATTTGTAGTTGAGATGCTTTCCCCCATTATTTTAGAAGGAAGTGTAGCACAATCTATTACAGAGGAATTACACACAATTACGTACGAACAACTTATACAGCTATTCAATACTCATAGCTCTATCGCTACAATCTCTGCTACATTCAGTCCGACAGAAACTTTACAATGCGCCTTAAATCGAATTAGTTCTGAAGCGATAAAGGCCGTGAACGATGGAGCTTCCCTACTATTAATAGACGATGCCAACGCTCATCTAAATGAACAGTTATGGATTGATCCGCATTTAGTTACCGCTAAAGTACATCAAGTATTAAGCGAAAATAAATTACGCCGAAACTGCTCTCTCGTTATACGTTCTGGTGCCCTTCGCTCTTTACATGATATCGTCACACTATATGGATTAGGAGCAGATGGTATGAATCCATATTTATTATTTGCAACCGTAAATGATGGAACAAAAACGCCAATTACGAATTTGTATAATGCTCTTAATAAAGGACTAGAAAAAGTCATTTCAACAATTGGAATTCATGAATTACGTGGTTACGGTCGCCTCTATTCTTCTATCGGATTACATGAGGAAATCGCAAATATATTACAAATCACGAATTTCTTCGGTTCAAACGATTTAGCTTTTTCGCTTGAATCACTTGCTGAAGATGCACAATTGCGAGCGGATGATTATAACAATCCTAAAGTTAGAATGCGAAAATCTTTTCATATATTCCCGCGAATTTGGAAAGCAATCGGCGATGTCGCAAAAGGAAATTCTTATGATGATTACCGTGACAAATTAAGTGAGTTAGAAGAAAATAATCCAATCGCGATTAGACATCTTGTTCAAACGAAAGAAACAAAACATGTCGTTCCGGCCGAAGAAGTATCCATCAGCATTCAAAATCATGATTTACCATTTATTATTAGTTCCATGTCATTCGGTTCTCAAAATGAAATTGCCTTTCGTGCATATGCAGAAGCGGCCGATCAGCTAAATATGATTAGCTTGAACGGTGAAGGCGGCGAAATTAAAGATATGATTGGAAAATATCCACATACACGTGGACAACAAGTTGCATCTGGGCGATTTGGTGTAAACGCCGAACTACTAAATTCATCAAACTTAATTGAAATAAAAATTGGGCAAGGCGCAAAGCCTGGTGAAGGCGGACATTTGCCTGGTTCAAAAGTAACAGCAAAAATCGCTGAAGCGCGTAATGCTACAATTGGCTCTGATTTAATTTCACCTTCTAACAACCATGATATTTATTCCATTGAAGACTTAGCTCAAATGATTACAGAAATTAAAACGGCTAATCAACTTGCGAAAGTAGCTGTAAAGGTCCCTGTCGTCCCTAATATTGGAACAATTGCTGTCGGTATCGCAAAGGCTGGTGCTGACTTTATTAACATTAGCGGATTTGATGGTGGTACAGGTGCCGCACGTATTCACGCATTGCAACATGTAGGCCTTCCTGTAGAAATTGGTGTGAAAGCCGCTCACAATGCTTTATTAGAAGCAAATATGAGGCAAAAGGTAGAAATTTGGGCTGACGGTGGTATTCGAAGTGTTAATGATGCCTTGAAAATCATGCTCCTTGGGGCAAACCGTATTGGATTTGGTACATTATCCATGATTGCAATCGGCTGTACAACTTGCCGCGGATGTCATCTAGATACTTGTCACGTTGGAATTGCAACACAAATTGAGTCTGAAGCTCAGGCGAAAGAACACGGATTACGCCGCTTCGTCCCGCGCGAATTAGAAAGTGCCGTTGCTGGATTATTACATTTATTCACCACTTTTGGCGTAGAACTAAAACGATTAACAGGAAATCTTGGTTATACAAATTTACAAGAAATTGTCGGACATTCCGATTTATTAGAACAAGTTCGAGGGGAAAATTTATTAGACTTATGTAATTTACTACAAACGATAGAAAACCCATCTGTTACAAAAACAGAATACGTACCGGAAAAACAATTTGAAACAGTTCATTCCCCTCATTCAAAAGAATTAGTAGGCGTTGGCGTAGAGCAACGCGTTATGGGTGGTCTAGAATCTTGCTATCGCGTTCGTAGTAAATTATATGAAGACACGAAGCTTGAACCACTTACATTAAAGTATACGAATGGCTCTATTCCTGGAAATGGATTAGGTGCTTACAATAGTGAGAACTTATTTATACACGTAAATGGCGGTGCACAAGATGGTATTGGTAAAACCTCCTTTGGTGGTGGTATTTATATAACGAAAGCAAAAGGAAAAGACGGCATATATTATAACGGTTCTGTAGGAAAAGGTTTTGGGTACGGTGCACAAAAAGGATCGCTATACGTTCAAGGTAACGCTGATGCTCGCGCTGGCATTCGCCTCTCTGGAGCAGACATGATAATTGGAGGGCGAATGACAAAGCCACTCCGTGAAAAAGAGCAAGGGAATATAGGTGTATACTCTAATATTAAAGGTTTCGCTTTTGAATATATGACAAATGGGCGAGCGCTTGTTTTAGGGGATCCTGGTCCATGGATTTGTGCTGGTATGACTGGTGGTGTTGTTTATTTACGTCATGATTCAAGCTCGGGTTTAACAGAACACGCCTTAAAAAGAAGAATCGCAAAAGGGGCAAATGTTACATTACAACCAATTAGTAAAAACGGCGTGCAAGATGTGACTGAGTTATTGTTAGATTACATTCGTGTATTAAATGAACATGAGCAATACGAGGAAGTTGCTTTATTAACACCGTTACTCGATGATATGCAGCAACAGTTTTTTGAAATTATCCCGAAAAAAGAGCAGGCTGATCCATCTATCTCAACAGAGTGATATACCAACTTTTCATTTTCAAGAAAAAATTGACGAAGTACACTTCTCATAGTAATCTATAGTAACAATTTGAAACCTGCTGAAATTCAGCAGGTTTTTTCACTAAAAATTGATGTTTAAAAAGAATTAGGAAAAAGTATAAAATGAATCTTAATTTCTTATTAACGTCACTAAAATATCACTTGCTAACATATTGTAATGAATGTATAGTATCATGTTGTACATTCATTATGACAAGAGAAAGGATCTTATTAAGGGTATGAAACTTGGTGCTCGCATTTTAAAAACGGGTATTGCCATCACATTAGCTTTATTTGCTTGTATTTTACTTCAATTACCGAGTCCAGTATTCGCGGGAATCTCAGCTATATTCGCTGTTCAACCGTCTGTATACCGCTCGTATTTAACAGCTCTTGAGCAAATTCAAGCAAACGTCATTGGTGCCGTATTCGCTATCGTATTTGCTACTGCTTTTGGACATAATCCTTTTATTATTGGATTAACATGTATATTAGTAATTGCGCTTACGTTACAATTACGATTAGAAAACACAATATCAATTGCTTTAGTAACAGTTATCGCCATTATGGAGTATCAGGGCGACGATTTCTTTAGTTTTGCCTTACTTCGCTTTGCGACGATTATGATTGGAATTATTGCGGCTTCACTTGTAAATTTAGTGTTTATGCCGCCAAAATACGAAACAAAACTATATCATCGTATCGTTGATAATACAGAAGAAATTGTAAAATGGATTCGAATGAATAGCAGGCAAGCTTCTGATTTTACAACGCTAAAAACTGATATTGATCGTATGAAAGAAAAGATGATCAAACTAAACCATTACTATTTGCTGTATAAAGAAGAAAGAAGCTACACGAAAAAAGTAAAGTTCGCAAAAATTCGTAAGCTCGTTTTATTCAGACAAATGTTAGCAACGACAAGCCGTGCTTTAAGTACGTTAAAATCATTACATCGTACTGAAAATGAACTGCGCTATATGCCAGAAGAATTTCAGGAATCTATCCAAAACGAACTTGACTCATTAACCCATTACCATGAACAAGTTTTATTAAAATTTATTGGTAAAGCAAAAAAACAACAATCCGTTGAAATGCTTGATGAAGTTGAAACAGGTAAACAAGAATTAATTGATATCTTTATGGATTATCAAAACAAGGACGATGAGGAAGCGTATAAAACATGGCTACACCTCTTCCCTCTTATTTCTGCCATTATTAACTATAGTGAAGAAGTAGAGCATTTAGATTTACTTGTGGATAGCTTCTACACATACCATAAACCAGAAGCAGAACTCCAAATCGAAGATAAAAAAGAAGACGAATAAAGAAAACAGCTCCTTTTACGCTAAAGGAGCTGTTTCTGTTATATGTTGAAGTTGATATAAATTGTAATAAAACCCTCTTTTTTTCATTAACTCTTCATGAGAACCTGTTTCTTTAATTTCACCATCTTCAATGTAAATAATCGTATCCACATGTGTAATCGTCGCCAATCGATGTGCGATTACGATCGTCGTCCGATCAGCAGCTAGCGTCTGAAGCGCCTGCTGAATATACCGTTCATTTTCTAAATCTAAAGCGGAAGTCGCCTCATCTAATATAAGTAACGATGGATTCTTTAGAAACACTCTTGCAATCGCTACACGTTGCCTTTGCCCACCAGATAACTTCACACCGCGTTCCCCAACGACAGTATCATAGCCATCAGGTAACTCTATAATAAAATCATGGATTTGCGCAGCTTTAGCAGCTGCAATCACTTCTTCCTCTGTAGCTTTCGGGTTTCCATATAAAATATTTGCCCCGATTGTATCACTAAATAACAAATTATCTTGCAGTACAATTCCAATATGACTACGTAAATTTCTCATATCATACTTTCTAACATCTATCCCATCTACATAAACTGCACCTGAAGAAACATCATAGAAACGTGGGATTAAGCTAGCAAGAGATGACTTCCCTCCCCCACTTGCTCCTACAAGTGCTACCTTCTCTCCTGGCAACATAGTTAACGAAAGGTTATGTAATATCTCTTTTTCATCCGAATTGTAACGAAAAGATACATTATCAAATATCACTTCACCACTTAATTTTGTCGTTTGTACCGCACTTGGCACATTGACAATATCGTATTTTTCATCTAACAATTCAAACACTCGATCCATCGATGCGAAAGACTGTGTTAATGTTGTAGAGGAATTGACAAGGCGGCGAAGCGGACTATACAAACTATCCATATATCCAACAAAGGCAACCATAGTCCCTAATGTTAACTGCCCCTGAATTACTTCATATGCTGCAAAACCGATCACCAGTAACGGGCCTAAATCGGTTAACGTATTCACTGCTGAAAATGTCCTTGCAGTCCAACTCGTATGCGTTAATGCTTTCGTCAAAAATTCATTATTTCTTTTTTCAAACTGCTTACCCTCATACTCTTCTAATGCAAAGCTACGTGTCACTTGCATCCCTTGAATACGTTCATGTAAATACCCTTGCATCGTCGCTAACGCTTGCGAACGCTCTTTCGTTAATTTTCGAAGACGCCCGAAAAAATATTTCACTGCCACTACATAAATAGGTAAAATTAATAACGCAACAAATGTTAATTTTATATTCATAGAAAACATAACAATAATAGCAATTGCAATTGTTGCAGTATCTAGCCAAACATTCATCAAACCAGTAATTACAAAATCCTTCGTTTGTTCTACATCATGGATTACACGTGAAATAAGCTCTCCTGTTTTTGTATTCGAATAATAGCGTAAACTCAACTTTTGTAAATGACCAAAAATATGTTTTCGTAAATCATATAGTATTGTATTTGCGATACGCTGCGCGAAATATTGACGATAATATTCAATTGGCGGTCTTACTACTGCAAAAATAAAAAAAGCAATCCCAACGGCTGTTACTAATTGGGATGTTTTATCTTGAAGTGACCCTCCCCCTTGAATTACATCATCGATAATATATTTTAATAACCACGGCATAATAAGCGGGATGCCGAATTTAACTAGACCAATCATAATTGTAATAGCAATAAGCCATCGATACGGTTTAACAAATTGCAAATATCTTTTTATACCTTGCACATAATCCCCCCTCTAATAGGACAAACCTGCCGGGAAATCCCCTGCAGGTTTGTTTTAATTTCTGTACATTAAATATCTTTCATACCACATATCTACGAAATCTGGCGCGAATGGCCCTTTTCTTTGATGAATCCATTGTGTTAATTGTGCTACATTTCGTTTTAAAATAGTATCAATAACAGGTGGATACTGCATAATTTGACTATGCTTTTCATACTCATCTTCATCTAAAAGCGTATATGTCATATCTGGATATACTTTAATATCTAAATCATAATCAATGTACTTTAATGCTTCAGAATCATATGCAAAAGGTGAGCCTAAATTACAATAATAATATACTCCCTCTTCCCTTAGCATCCCAATCACATTAAACCAATAGTTTGCATGAAAATAACAAATTGCTGGTTCACGAGTAATCCATGTTCGGCCATCTGATTCTGTCACTACTGTACGATCATTTGCTCCGATCACAAGGCTCTGTGTCCCTTTTAAAATTGTTGTCTCTTCCCACATTCTATGAATGGAGCCATTATGTTTATAACTATGTATTTGTACTTTTTCTCCTTCTTTGGGAAATCCCATATATGCTCCCTTCTTTCAACTGCAAATGCCCTTTGAGCTGCATTCACTTTTTTTCTATTATAACTTTTTTGTCGAAATTTTAAAACTAAAGCGACAAGACTCTATTTTTCACACTGAATACTATATCCCTAATCTTCTTAGGAGACGGGGCCTTCGCTGAATGATTTACAAACGAGGAAATAGAAATAGAAAAAGCCCTTCCTTATTTCTATCTAAAGAAGGACCTTTCACCGGAAGGTAACAACATGCCTTACCCTAAATTCGAAATCATTTTTTCAGTCTCAAAAGATTGAATCACACTATTTGTTTGCTCTTCAAATTTCTCATGTAACAGTTTTAACGCTAATTCTGTTCTATATATTTCTTGGCGGATAAAATGTAATTCCTTTTTATCGCACGTATCCTTTTCGCTCATTTCAATTTGCTGATACTTCTCTAGATGAGCTTGTAACTTTAACAACTCATCCATCGTTTCCAATTGCTCTCCTACCAACTTATCAAAGTCGTTCATTACTTACCCCCTTTTGGACTTATTTATCAGTTATTCTTCCTCATTACATATTTCTCATCTTTAACTTCCTTCTCCTTTGACTACATTTGTTGACTTATTAGAAGTTATGTCGTTCACTTTATTTTCATTACTATGACCCAGGCAAAAAGAAAACACTTCTCTCGAATTAGAGAAGTGTTTTTCTTTCATTACTGATTTGAACTAGAAGATTGTGATTGTTTTGCAGCTGATTGTGCATTTTGTTTTTTCACAGCATGCACATCTGTTTCAGTTGCGAATTCTGTACCATAACTAGCGTTTGCACTTTGTGCACCAGAAGCTTGTGCTTTCTTTGCTTCTGATTGTGCATTTGCTTGTTTTACTGCTTGTACATTTGTTTCAGTCGCGAACTCTGTACCATAACTAGCATTTGTACTTTGAATGCTAGCACCAGAAGTTGCCTTGTTATAACCTTGTTGTTTTTTACTCATCTTTCTCACCTCCACAACCAATAATGTAACCAATTCACTTAGAAGTTATCCGTGATTTTCTTTTTTTAATCTCCGTATATATCTCTTATCACTCATTCAAACTATAGGAAATGGAGGTGGAAATATGTATATAGGACGCGATATGACTGAACTAACGATGGTGTCAAAAAATGAGTGGAAAGAAGATGAATTAGCTTATTTTCATCACTCATTACAACAGATTTTGCCGTATTTAAATGCAGAAGGTCAAAGTATCTATAAAGAAATTGTAGTAGAAATTGAATCAAGAGGTGGCTTACAACAAGGTGAAGCTAATTGGACTCATGGGACAAAAATTTCTTACGATTAAAAAAGTGTTCCCAATCTAGGGAACACTTTTTTAATTTATTGCATTGTAATTTTCTCAACGCAATTCTCATAAATCGTACGATGCGATTTCGAGAATGGTAACTGCTCAAATGCTTCTTTCGATACAAATTTCAATGTATCTGTTTCAACAATATCACCAGTTACTTTTCCGTAAAATACGAATATATCCCAAGTGCGATGTGTAAATGTATGTTGTACATTCATTGCGTATTCTTCAATAGAAATCGAGAGCTCAAATTTTTCTTTCATATAATCTGTAAGCTGCTCTTTCTGATTCCGAATCCCTTCCCCAAGTTCAGCATTTGGAAACTCCCACATGTTAGCTAATAACCCGGTACTTGGGCGTTTATTAATGACGTAACGACCATCTTCTGTTTGAAGTACCCCTGCAACAATCGGTACCATTGTAGGAGCCTTCGCTTTACTTTTTACTGGTAACTCCTTTTGAACACCTTCAGCATATCCTCGACAATGTTCACGTACAGGACAAAGTAAGCAAGATGGATTTTTTGGAATACAAATTAGTGCACCTAATTCCATCAAACCTTGATTAAAATAAGATGGATTTTCAGCCGAAATAATTTCACGTACAATCTCTTCAAACACTTTTCTAGTTTTTGGTTTTGCAATGTCATCCCATACTGATAAAATGCGAGATAATACACGCATAACATTTCCGTCAACTGCCGGCTCTGGTATACCATATGCGATACTTAAAATAGCACCTTTTGTATAGGGGCCAACTCCTTTTAATTTTTCAATTTTCTTTACATCACTTGGTACTATCCCGCCGTATACTTCTTTCACTTCTTTTACAGCCGCATGTAAATTTCGTGCTCTAGAATAATATCCTAAACCTTCCCATGCTTTTAACACTTCTTCATCACCAGCATTTGCCAAAGCTTCTAGAGTAGGAAACTTCTCCATAAAATTCGCGTAATATGGTTTTACAGCTTCTACCCTTGTTTGCTGCAACATAATTTCCGAAACCCAGACGCGGTATGGATCTTTATTTTTACGCCACGGTAAGTCGCGTTGCTCTTTTTCAAACCAACCAATTAAATCATTTTGAAACTGCTCTATGTTAAAATTATTTAATATTTCAAGTGTCAAACTTGATCCCCCTCATTTTTTTGCATATAAGTACTATTATAAAGATTTTAGGAAAAAATTTAAGTAAGATGACATAGGAAATAGAAGGCAAAGGACTTGAGGTATCGAATAAAAAGAGTTACATTAATAAAAAACGGAGGTGGATTTCTATGGACACAGCCACTCACCTTGTTATGGGCGTTACTCTAGGCAGTTTGGCAACGTTAGATCCAGCCATAGCACAAAGTGATATTGGGCCACAAGCAGTTATGCTTGCTACAATTGCCGGTTCCAATATTCCTGACATCGATACAGTTTTAAAATTGCGTAATAACGCTAAATATATAAGAAATCATCGCGGGATTACTCATTCCATTCCTGCAGTGATTCTTTGGTCACTCCTTATAAGTGGCATCTCTTTCGCCTTCTTTTCAGACGCTCCATATTTGCATCTACTACTTTGGTCATTTATTGCCGTCTTTCTTCATGTCTTTGTAGATATTTTCAACGCCTACGGTACACAGGCATTACGGCCCTTCACAAAAAAATGGGTAGCGCTCGGCATCATTAATACATTTGATACCGTCATTTTCTTTATCCACCTACTCGCGATTGCTTGTATGCTTGTAGGTTCCCATAAAGGGTATACTGCCTTAGCAGCGTATATATTGATGATTATTTACTATATCGGACGGATTATGATGCATAGAAACATACGTAGCGTCGTATATAAACGTTTCAATCATGTGGAGAAAATAATCATTTCCCCTTCTTACAGATTTTATCATTACCATTTAGCAATCGTTACAACTGATTATTACTACGTTGCTAGATGGCATCGTGGTAACATCATGATATATGATAAGTTCGACCGGGTACCGTTCCCAGATAATGCTATTATGCGCGCAGCTAAACAAGATGAAAACATCTCAGCATTTCTATCTTTCTCCCCTGTGTATCGCTGGGACATTTTCGATTATGATCATTATTACGAAGTTCGCTTCATTGATTTGCGCTATCGCAGTAAAGATTATTATCCATTCGTTGCAATCGTTCAACTCGACCACAATTTAAATATTATTAGTTCCTATACAGGATGGATTTTTAGTGAAGAAAAACTTCGAAAAAAACTGGAATTACTTCCACATTAAAAAAAGCGACTTAAGTCGCTTTTTTTAATGTTTCAAATGATCTTCTTGATTGATTAAATGGCTATATTTCGGATTATTTGTACGCATTTCATGAAGGCGACCTCCATGATTATTAATCCATGTTCGTACCACTTGTTCAGTCATTTCATCACCTTGATAACGACCTGATTTAGCATAAGTTGTTTGAAAGTCTTCCCACAATAATTCAACCCACGCACGAGCTTGTGCGTAAGAAAGTTTGTCATTTTTGTCTAACAATTCTTTTGTTAATGTTTCGTGAATATCATTCATGTTCTATTCTCCTTTTACCTATTTATTCCCTTAATTTCTAAAGGATAGTTTCCTCTATTTTGCACATTCTATAAGTGATACTTCTTAAAGAGGTATCAACTGATGATGAGGAGGGCGTTCGCAATGGGTAAACAAGCCGAATTTTGGTCTGAGTCAAAAAACAACAGCAAAATCGATGGTCAGCCGAAAGCGAAATCACGCTTCGCTTCGAAACGACCTAACGGCACAATTAACACGCACCCACAAGAACGTATGCGTGCTGCAAATCAGCAGGAAGAATAGTTCAGGTACAACCTAAAAAATTAACTTCCTACACGAGGTGATAAAGATGAGCTACCGTGATCGCTTAGATAGTCGTTCTGAATTATTTAACCATACGTGGACTCGTCCGAAACATGCAAAAGCGCAAGTTAACGGACAGACGCAACAAACCCAGTCTCTCATTATACTGGCGAATGAATGTAAAAAACGCCAATTTTAGAATCTCCTATCTCCTGTAACGCCTACCAAAGATGAAAACCAGAGAGATATTCGCTCTCTGGTTTTCATTTTTCTTGCAATAAAGAAATTGGTATTCCAATCTCTTCATTATCATTTTGCTTATGTCCCCAAGCAAATACCCCGTTGAAATACGTAATTTCAAATAATATACCAGGTTCTTCTACTAATTCATATGTCTCACCAATATGGAATTTGTTTATATCAGTCATATAAGCACGAGCCATTGCCATCTTGCGCATTAATACATCGAACTCATTTACAATACCAAGCTGCTCTGCCTTTATTGCTTGCTCTTTCAAAACCCCAATTTCTTCCCTTAGCTCATGTGGTGTCATTTCACTGTAGCGCTTTGGCATATTCATCTTATTCCCCTCATCCCTCTTCACGTTTCATCTGCAAAAATATCTCTATCTCATCCATAGAGAACCCTTTGCGATATAACGCTTGTTTCATCTTATTTTCGAATGTCCATCCATCATACTTCTTATATTTCTCATAATATTTATTCCCATGATAGTGTAACGCTTCTTGTTGCTGTTCGTCATCTTTTTCGTCTTTCAATTCTTCCAAACAAATTTGAATCACATCTCTAGAATACCCTTTACGAACAAGCATTTCGTCTAACTTAAGCTTCATTTGTAAAAAGGAATGCTTTTGATAAGACCTTTTCTTCTTTTCTATAAGAAGTAAAGCATTCTCAATTTGCTTTTCCTTCGGATATTCTTGTAAACTATGTGTAATAATTAGATCCTGAACACCTTTATGTAATAACTCTCTTTTAATAACAGTCGGACCCTTTCGATTCACATTACTTTGCGTTCGCGTATATAAAACAGCGTACTCTTTATCATTAATATATCGATCATGTAATAATTTCGAAACGACTTCAGAGATGACGGCCTGTCCCACTTCTTTTTTTCGTAAATAGTCTTCTACTTCTTTTTTTGTTCTCATTTGATAGGATAGATAGGAAATTGCTTGTAAATATGCTTTTTGTACCTCTTCATTGTATAAAATATTCCCTAACGCTATTTCATCAATTTCTAACCCTTTTTGTAATCCATGTTTCATTAAGATTACTTGATCCACACTAAATCCGTATTCTTCACCTTGACCTTTATCAATATAAATATTAAATCGTTCTTTCGATCGTTTTTGCACTTCTATTTTTGTAATGACAGCCATACTCTCACCTCTCTATTATTTTAACATAGTCAAGGAACGTTTTTGCTTTTCAAGAATATATATAATGAGGAGGAAATAATTGTGAGAATCGCAATTTCTGGTGGTACCGGCTTTATCGGTAAATACCTTTCTACTTTTTTTATTCAAAAAGGATATAATGTTTACATTCTTACTCGAAACAAAACTACTGAAACTTCCCACCCTAACCTTCAGTATGTACAATGGACACCAGATTTACAAACCTTCCCCCTCTCTTCTATCGATGTAGTTATTAATCTAGCTGGAGAGTCTATTAATAGTAGATGGACAAAGAAACAAAAGGAATCCATTTTAAAAAGTCGAATTCAAATAACAAAAGGACTCATTAAACAATGGCAAACACTTGGTACAAAGCCAAATACATTTATTAACGCAAGTGCTATTGGATACTATGGAACGTCTGAAACTGAGTCTTTTACAGAACAGCATGAGATTCCTGGAAATGACTTTTTAGCAAATACAGTATATTCATGGGAACAAGAAGCATCTAAAGCACGTTCTCTTGGAATGCGAACAATCTACGCAAGACTTGGAGTTGTATTAGGCGCAGACGGAGGAGCTCTTCCCAAAATGCTACTCCCCTATCAATTCTATATTGGAGGTACAATTGGATCTGGAAACCAATGGTTATCATGGATTCATATAGACGATGTCGTTCGCCTAATTGATTTCATCATACACAAAGAAGAAATTGATGGCCCTTTTAACATTACAGCTCCCCTACCTATAAGAATGAAGGAATTTGGAGAAACCATTGCAACTATAATGAAAAAACCTCATTGGTTACCTGTCCCTTCATTTATGCTTCACACTTTATTAGGTGAGATGAGTATACTTGTACTCGAAGGACAACATGTATTACCTAGTAAAGCAATTGAACATGGGTATCAATACACATTTCCGGCAATAGACCATGCATTACAAAATATACTTTCGCATACAATGTAGTACTTCTAAAACACAGTTTTACAGGGTCCCCTTTCAAAACTTTCATTTTCTAGA
This sequence comes from Bacillus cereus group sp. RP32, assembly GCF_040459735.1. Taxonomy (NCBI): domain Bacteria; kingdom Bacillati; phylum Bacillota; class Bacilli; order Caryophanales; family Bacillaceae; genus Bacillus; species Bacillus cereus group sp. RP32. Next base: position 4,835,783 of record NZ_JARVHO010000001.1, read on the forward strand.
ATCCGGAGCATTATTACACAAATAACCTTTCAGTTACTTTCCCTTAAATTCCATTAACATTGTAAAGTAACAGAAATGAGGTACCTATGAAAACATTGCTCAAACAAGCCATTGTCTATCCTATTACATCCCAAAAATTTCAAGGGGATGTACTCGTTATAGGAGAAAGAATTGCCGAGGTCAAGCCTTCCATTCAACCTACTCAAGATATGACAGTTATAGACGCTCGTGCTCTTCATCTTTTACCTGGATTTATTGATGTCCATACTCATCTTGGTCTCTATGATGAAGGTACTGGTTGGGCTGGCAATGATGCAAATGAAACATCTGAAGTTTCAACACCACATATCCGTTCTTTGGACGGAATCCACCCTTTTGATATTGCATTTCAAGATGCTGTACAAAACGGAATCACAACTGTTCACGTTATGCCAGGAAGTCAAAACATTATCGGTGGTACGACTTGTGTAATAAAAACAGCTGGAACTTGTATTGATCATATGATTATTCAAGAACCTGCCGGCTTAAAGATTGCCTTTGGAGAAAATCCTAAAAAGGTCCATAGTAATGGAACAAAAGAATCCATAACACGTATGGGAATTATGGGATTACTTCGGGAATCATTCTATGAAGCACAGCACTACGGGCATGAAGCTGATTTTCGAATGCTTCCTATCTTAAAAGCATTACGCCGCGAAATACCCGTACGTATCCACGCTCACCGAGCAGATGATATTAGTTCTGCTCTACGCTTTGCAACAGAGTTCAATCTCGATTTACGTATTGAACATTGTACAGAAGGACACTTTATTGTTGAAGAACTTTCGAAACACAATTTGAAGGTTTCAGTTGGCCCCACTCTTACACGCCGTTCTAAAATCGAACTTAAAAACAAAACATGGGATACTTACCATATATTATCGAAAAATGGTGTGGAAGTTTCTATAACAACAGATCACCCTTATACACCAATTCAATATTTAAATATTTGTGCTGCTGTCGCAGTAAGAGAAGGATTAGACGAAAAAACTGCACTAGAAGGAATCACCATATTTCCAGCACGAAATTTACGTTTAGAGGATAGAATTGGAAGCATTGAGGTTGGAAAAGACGCTGATCTTGTGTTATGGACTCATCATCCTTTCCATTATTTAGCCAAGCCTGTACTAACCATGATTGATGGAAAAATAATTTACAAAAAAAATAAAAAAAACTAGTTTATTTTTTTGACTAGATAAAGTATTATACGATTATAAACTGAATGAAACCATAATCAATTTGTGTCGTGATTATCATTTTCAAATTGATGAATGGGGAAGGCAAATGGTGCGCCACCAGCGTTAGAAACTGGTTCTAGTGGGTTCGATTCCCACCCCGAAATTTTTTAAAGATTGATATAAAAATTTCGAGGGTGGGGTGTTTTTTCGTCATGCTACCCTCGTGTGAGGAGGAGTTAGTATGTTGAAAAAACGCGACTTACACGACAGCCACGTTCTATACGAGTTAATGGTGGACCCAGCTGTCTTCCCTTTTGTGCGTCAAAAGGCTTATTCTTATGAAGAGTATTTATTTTTAACGAAACAAACGATTGAAGCTGAAGAGCGTGGGGAATTAATTTCACGCACAATTTTAGATGAATGGGGTAACCCTATCGGAACAATTACTTTATTTGATGTGCAAGAAAAAGCCGGATTTCTCGGAACATGGCTTGGCAAACCCTATCATGGAAAAGGCTATAATAAATTGGCGAAAGATTCATTTTTTAGTGAACTTTTCTATGAATTAGATATTGAAACAATCTTTATGCGTATTCGTAAAATAAATATTCGTTCTATTAAAGCTGCCGAAAAACTACAATATGTAAATCTAGCAAACGAAACAAGAAAAGCCGTTTATGATGAAATTAACGCAAATGAAGAAGTATATAACTTATATGAAATCCCAAAAGATCAATATACACTTGCTACAATGCGAGATACAACGTTCCAAGATGCTCACCAATTAAAAGAAGCATAATCTAAATTTCCAGAAAAAATAATTAATCATTAACATTTTACCATATACGTATATCACCCTATGTCTTTGGAAACGATAGATAGTGACTTTAGGACACGAGGTGATTTGTAATGGATAAAAAGAAACGTGACAAAACAAAAAACACATTATCTAGTACACAAGAAGTTCTTTACCAACGAGAATTTCGCAAAGCAGATCGCGCAGCGGGTTATCGCTCGAAAAGTATTTAAAGTGAGAATGAATAATTAGAAGTTTTCCCCCCTAATTATTCATTCTCATTACATATTTTTTCTACGTGATAGAATAGACAAAAAGGTTCCTTATTTATAAGGAACCTTTTTTGTGTGGATAACGTTATCCACACAATTTATAGAATTGTGAATAAATTCAACAAATCCTTCACAAGTTTATATGTTGTAACGCATAGTAAATGTTAGAATTGTGGATAGTTTTCTAAAAATTGTGGACAATGTGGATATAGTTGTTAATATTCCGACTTTACTGTTTAATGAAAGCGTAATCTTCATGTGGATAAGTTACTACTTTATCTTATAAAACAATAAAGAACCCTCTTTAAACATATAAAAGAGGGTTTCATATTAAGTAAATAATTGTGCAAGAGCAGGTGATTTAATAGGTATATGATTCGGTTCTACATGATTTTCTGTCAAAATTGTATCCACAATATGACCAGCTGGCTCCGGACGATAAATGCTTTTCATCGCTTCTTTCATTTGAAGAAGCTTCATATCATCTTGTAATAACGCCTCTGTCTTTGCAAAAACCTCACTATCATCACGAATGACAACTGCAGCTCCTTTTCTTTCAAAGTACATCGCATTTTCATTTTCTTGCCCTGGAACAGGCTTATATAAAATGACAGGTACTTGCAATGCTGCCGCTTCACTTAACGTAATACCGCCTGGCTTCGTAATCATACAAGAAGTAACACGGAATAATTCATCAATATTTTCAACATAACCAAATACTTTTAATGCATCAGGATTTTTTTCCTGTACTCCTAATAAATCCTGTTTTAACGCTTCATTCTTTCCACAAACGACAACTACTTGTAAATCAGGTAATGACATAAATGATTGGCATAGTTCTTTTACACTTCCTAATACCCCATGAGCACCTGCTACAATTAGTAAAATCTTTTTATTCTTACATAACTGATATTTATTATATATAATGTCTGGATTGATCTTGAGCTCAAAACTACTACGAATCGGAATTCCAGTTTCAACAATTTGCTCCGAGGGCACACCAATATCAACCATAATTTTTTTCACGTGATCCGTTGCTACAAAATAACGATCTACTTCCCGATGAATCCATATTTTGTGCACACAAAAATCCGTTAATACGTTATAAACAGGAATTGAAATACCTGTTTGCTTTTTTAACTCTGGTACAGCTATGATCGGAAAAGTATTAATAACAATATCCGGTTTCTCTGCTTGTAAAAGTAATTTCAAACGTTTTCTTCCAAAATTCGCATACCAAGATGCTATTTTTTTATCATAAATTTTTTCTACGCCATAATAAAACAAGCGGTATAATTCTTTTCCTATTGTATAACTTTTTAAATATAAATATTTTGTAATATCGGTTATAACTGGATGTGATTCTCCGAACAAATCGCATACAATTACATCTTTAATTCCTTTTTGGCGAAATGTTTGTTCTAATGTTTTCGCTACTTGCACATGACCATTACCGTAATGTGCAGTTAATATTAAAACCTTGGGGTTTTTTATCAAACAAATCCACTCCTAGCTTATTGTTTCTCCATATTGCATATACGACAATAGGAAAAACATTTTCCTTAAAAATTACATAAACAGATTCTAATACTTCTCTTTCAGCTATGTACCTGTCGTGGATATGCAAAGCATATAAGATTGACCCCTTAATCCTATCTGTGCTCATATCTTTACATTATACTTTCCTATAAGAGCTTTCGCAATAACTTACAAATGTTCTCTATTCCATGATACTCACTCTTTTACTTCTTAATTCTTTTTACTATTTTGATTTCCCTTTACAATTATGTAAATTTCTCCACTTATTCCTTACAAAAATATGGATATTCTATTTTTAGTATACTCTTTTCTATATACATACTCTAGGTTTTATTGTAAAGAAAGCAAAAAGCCTAATCCAATATTTGGATTAGACTGCTTGTAAAATATGTCTTGCTTGCTCTACATTTTTTTCAGTAGGTGGTTCTACATTCGCGAGTGGATACTTATGCCCAAGTGCCTCCCATTTATATACACCAAGCTTATGATATGGTAGCACTTCCACCTTCTGAACATTAGACAGGCTTTGAATAAAGCTAGATAATTTTTGTAGATCCTCTTCATTATCCGTAACACCAGGAACTAATACGTGTCTTACCCAAATTGGTTTATTTTTATCCGATAAATAACGAGCAAATTGTAAAATATGTTCATTTGGTTTCCCTGTTAATTTACGGTGTTTCTTTGAATCAATATGTTTCAAATCCAATAAAACTAAATCTGTGTAATCCATTAAAATATCTAGCTTATTTTGGAATTCTGGTTCTTCAGAATAACAACCACCCGAAGAATCAATTGTTGTATGAATTCCAACTTCCTTACATTTCTTAAATAATTCAATTAAGAAATCTAGCTGTAATAATGGTTCACCACCACTAACTGTTATACCGCCTCCAGAAGCTTCAATAAAAGGAAGGTAACATGTCACATCCTGCATTACTTCTTCAACTGTTATTTCTTTTCCTTTACCGATCTCCCACGTATCAGCATTATGACAGTATTGACAACGTAATAAACACCCTTGTGTAAATATGACATAACGAATTCCTGGGCCATCAACAGTACCACAAGACTCTACAGAATGAATTCTTCCTTTTATCATGTTACTTCCTCCTTTATTGAAGCAGCCCCCCTCTGCTATTTATAAAAAGCAGAGGGACACTTTTTCACTTACATACTTTCATGCATTGTACGATTAATTACATCGATTTGTTGTTCACGAGTTAATTTAATAAAGTTTACAGCGTAACCAGATACGCGAATTGTTAATTGTGGATATTTCTCAGGATGTTCCATCGCATCCATTAATGTTTCACGATTAAATACGTTAATATTTAAGTGATGGCCTTCTTTTACTGCATAACCATCAAGCATTGATACTAAGTTACGTACTTGTACATCATCTTCTTTACCAAGTGCTTTTGGAATAATAGAGAATGTATTAGAAATACCATCTTGTGCATCTTCATATGGTAATTTAGCTACAGATAATAATGAAGCTAATGCACCTTTTGTATCACGACCATGCATTGGGTTCGCACCTGGTGCAAATGGTTCTCCAGTACGGCGACCATCTGGAGTGTTACCAGTTTTCTTACCGTATACAACGTTAGATGTGATTGTTAAGATCGACATTGTATGAACAGAATTTCTGTATGTTTTATGTTTACGAAGTTTATTCATAAATGTTTTTACAAGATTTACAGCGATTTCATCTACACGGTCATCATTGTTACCGTATTTAGGGAAATCTCCTTCGATTTCAAAGTCAACTGCAATACCGTTTTCATCACGAATTGGTTTTACTTTTGCGTGTTTAATTGCACTTAAAGAGTCTGCTACTACAGATAGACCCGCGATACCTGTTGCCATTGTACGAAGAACATTTGTATCATGAAGTGCCATTTCAATACGTTCGTAGCTATATTTATCATGCATGTAATGAATAACATTTAATGTGTTTAAATATAGACCTGCTAACCATTCCATTGTCATATCAAACTTACGCATAACTTCTTCATAATCTAATACTTCAGAAGTAATCGGTGCGTACTCAGGACCAACTTGTGCTTTAGATTTTTCATCTTTACCACCGTTAATCGCATATAGTAATGCTTTTGCTAAGTTTGCACGTGCGCCGAAGAACTGCATTTGTTTACCAATTCTCATTGCAGATACACAACAAGCAATTCCGTAGTCATCGCCGTAGTCAGCACGCATAATGTCATCATTTTCATATTGAATTGCTGATGTTTTAATAGACATTTTCGCACAGTAGTTTTTAAAGTTCTGCGGTAATTGTTTAGACCAAAGAACTGTTAAGTTTGGTTCTGGAGCTGGTCCTAAATTATCTAGTGTATGCAAGAAGCGGAATGAGTTCTTTGTTACTAATGGACGACCATCTAATGCCATACCACCGATAGACTCAGTTACCCAAGTTGGGTCACCAGAGAATAATTCATTATAATCAGGTGTTCTTGCAAATTTCACAAGACGTAATTTCATAATGAAGTGATCCACAATTTCTTGTACTTCTTCTTCTGTTAAAGTACCATTTGCTAAATCTCTTTCAATATAAATATCTAAGAATGTAGAAGTACGTCCAAGACTCATCGCAGCTCCGTTTTGCTCTTTAATTGCTGCAAGATATGCGAAGTATAACCATTGGAATGCTTCTTGCGTGTTTGTTGCTGGCTTAGAAATATCAAAGCCATGAGAAGCGGCCATTTGTTTTAACTCTTGAAGTGCACGCATTTGCTCAGATAACTCTTCGCGTAAACGCATTGTATCTTCGCTCATTACACCGCCAGTTAAATTTAAATCAGCCTTTTTCGCTTCAATTAAATGATCAATACCATATAATGCTACGCGTCGGTAGTCACCGATAATACGTCCACGTCCGTATGCATCCGGAAGACCAGTAATTACACCTGATTTACGTGCATCTCTCATTTCTGGTGTATAAGCGTCGAATACACCTTGGTTATGAGTTTTTCTCCAATCTCTAAAAATACGACTAAGTTCTTTATCCATTTCGTATCCATAAGATTCACAAGCTTGTTCTGCCATACGAATACCACCATATGGTTGTAAAGAACGTTTAAATGGTTTTTCAGTTTGGAAACCGACTACTTTTTCAATATCTTTATTTAAATATCCTGGTTCATGTGATGTAATAGAAGAAACAATTTTTGTATCCATATCAAGAACGCCACCGTTTTCACGTTCTTTCGTTGTTAAATCCATTACTTGATCCCAAAGTTGTTTCGTTGATTCAGTTGCTCCCGCTAAGAAAGATTCATCCCCTTCGAAAACGTTTACATTATTTAAAATGAAATCGCGAACATCAATCTCTGCTTTCCATTTTTCACCTTTAAAGTTTTCCCATGCGTTTTTAACATTTTCTAATACTTGAGTCATCCTAATCTCCTCCATTTTTGATTAGTACAGGACTAAGATTTTTTATATAACAGCTTACACACTTAGAATACTACTTTTTGGCGAAAGTGAACGAAATAGTTGTGACATGTTTGTGAAATGTTGAGCAAACTACTATATCCATAGTGTTAACTTCACTTAAAAGTCTTTATAATTAGCCCTTCCCTTAATTGTATTTTTTTGGTATCCTTATATACGAGTCCTATTTTGTAATATAAGAACAATACCTATTGTAGAGCTGTAATACTCTTATCTCCTAATCTGTTATAGTTTTTATAACAGAACAAAAAAGTGTACATATGTTGTACACTTTTTTGTTACTACTCTAAAACATCTCTTTTTCTATTCCCATCATAGAATCCACCACGATTGCCTTCTAATACAATTAATTGCTCTAATCCTTCTATATGATCACCTATAATTCGCAAAACAGCTGGAGGATGACCTATTTTTGCAAAATGTTCACTGGGACGAATACGGTTCATCTTATCGACCTCTACACGACTTACACATGCAATCTCGAATCCCGACAGAATCGCTTTCACTTGCGCTACACAAGGTGACAGTAAAGATCTATAACCGATTTCTTTCAAGCACTTACGGCTAAACGCATTCGGTACAGCGATAAGAGAGCCTGCTCCTAGATCCTTTCTATCACAAGCTAAATTTAATGCATATTTAAATGCAGTTACAAGATGAAGCGGTACTCTGAAATCTAAATAATGATTTAAATCATTCAATGCGACATCCATTCCATCTGCAATAGCTTTTGCGAAAGGATATAACTCCCTAGCCGGAATAACAAAATCACCGTCTATAAACAGTACAATATCCCCTTTTGCAAAGTAAGTTCCAAGTGAACGCCCTACATCGTTTCCAAGTGCTTGTTTATATACAATTGTTGTTGCTCCCTTTTCTTTTGCAATCGTTGCCGTTTGATCAGACGAACCATTTACAACAACGATAATTTCAAAAGGTTCAATTTTGCGGAGCTCTTCTATAACGTTTCCAATCGTCTTCTCTTCATTTTGTACAGGAATGACGACCGATAATTGCTTTCCTTTATACAATTTAGATGTAACGCCCCATCCTTGATAAAAATCTTCGAAATCTAAAGTATGATAGACACTATCTCTTTTCCTATTTCCATCACAATACCCTCCGCGCCCATCACTCTCTACTATCCGCTCCGCTACAGCTTCTATATGATCACCTATCATCCGTTTTTCAGATTGAGATAGACCCGTGCCATACGCAGCATGCTCGGTCGGTCGAAATTTATTTGGCGTAATAACGTCAATTGCACAATGCCGACTAATTCTCCATTCGCTTTGAACTAGGCGTAAATGAGCGACAATAGGATTAATAAAACATTCATACCCGATGCTTTGAACGACTTCTTTCGTCAGCGCATGAGGTGCATCTAATAAGGAATCAATTTTTAATTCTTCGCGCTCTAACATTGCATTTAATATTTGGCGCCATACTGTCACGGCGTGCGGTTTTTGTTTCTTTAAAAATAATGCGTCCAAATTATTTAAAACGATGTCGGCCTGATCATGTAAAATCGGATTAAGGAATAATTGTAATTTTGAAGTTTGAATAGCAAAATCTCCATCTATAAATAGTAATACATCACCTATCGCGTGTTTTGCGCCAATCGCGCGGCCAACATCGTTCCCTAGTAGCTCTGTATGCTTGATTACTTTACACCCTAAACGATCAGCAACCTCTTCTGTACCATCGTTACAACCGTTTGCTACTACAATAATCTCTATTGGATTTAATCCTTTTGCCGATTGGATAACATCTGAAATCGTTTCAGCTTCATTACATACAGGTATAATGACCGATAGTGACTTAGCCATTATTTTCTTCACGGAACCACTTAATAGTTTCTTTCAATCCTTCTTCCCATGTTACTTCTGCTTGAAACTGAACAAGTTCTCTTAATTTCGCAACATCTGGTCTTCTATTTGGAATTTCTTCAAAGCCATGTGGGTACACCTCTTCAAAAGGAACTTGAACAATCTTTGAAGAGGATTTCGTTAGCTTTTTAATTACTTCTGCCACTTCTTTTATACTCTTTTCATTGTCAGAACCTATGTTAATAATTTCACCATTTACCTTCTCATCCATTGCTCGAATCGTTGCTTCTACCGCATCACTTACATACGTAAAGCAACGTGTCTGCTCTCCATCTCCATATACGAGAATGTCTTCTCCTTGTAAAGCTGCACTAATAAACCGTGGGATTACCCCTGCATACGGACCATCTTTCGCTCTTGGACCATAAATATTAAAATAACGAACAATCGTGACAGGTAAACCTTCTAATGCGTACCCTAAACATAATGTTTCTTCTAACGTCTTACAAATTGCATAACTCCAACGTATTTTTGAAGTGGCCCCGTATAATCGATCCCCCTCTTCAGAGAAGGGTGGTTTTGCCTTACCATATACTTCTGAAGTAGAAGCAAAGACTACTTTTTTCTTTTCTTTTAGCGCTGCTTGTAAAATGTTTCTCGTTCCATCAAAATTCGTTTCAATAAGTTCTATACTCTTTTCCATTGTCGTTTTCACACCTAAAATTGCTGCTAAATGAAACACTACATCATGTTGATTTACTAATTCATAAATAGAATTTTTATCTAAAACACTTATTGGAATAACCCGAATTTCTTTCATTAACTCATCATGATATTTATTTTTTCCTTTATAGAAGTTATCAACGATCGTGACCACATAACCTCTTTTCACCAGCTCTTCAGCTAAATGTGATCCAATAAATCCTGCTCCACCTGTAATTAAACATTTCTTACTCATACACTCACCTTCTTTATAATTCCACGTGTATCTATTACTCGCTTCATTCCTTTAAAAAACTTCCAATCGATATTAGAGTGATCAGTTAAAATTAAAATACAACCCGCTTGTTTCATGACTTGTTCATCCAAAGAAACAGATTGGTACACCTTATCTCCAAATTTTGCAGAAGAAATATATGGGTCGTGATATTCGATTTCATATCCTTCTTTTATTAACAATTCAATAATTGGTAAAGCCGGTGATTCTCTCAAATCATTTACATCTTTCTTATACGCAATCCCTACAATTAAAACTGATGCAGGTGATTGCACCATGCCTTTTACTTTCCGGACTATTCTCTCTGGCATTTCTTCATTAATTACATGTGCAGCTTCAATTAATTGACTAATTTCCCCATTCCTTTTTATTCTCCATTGGAAATATAAAGGATCTACTGGAATACAATGTCCTCCTATTCCTGGTCCTGGCCAATATGGGGTAAATCCAAACGGTTTTGTAGATGCGGCTTCAAGCGCCTCATAAAAATCAATTCCTAAACTTTCACATAGTGTGTTTAACTCATTTACTAAGGAAATATTGACTAGGCGCTGAATATTTTCAAATAACTTACACATTTCCGCTACTTTCGGAGAGCTAACAGGAACGATTACATCGAAGATCGTGCTATATAAATCCTGTACTTTTTGTTTGCACTGCTCTGTTTGTCCACTAATAACCTTTGGAATAGCTTGAACTGAATATTGACTATTTGCTGGATCAATTCTCTCAGGAGAATATCCGATATAGAAATCTTCTCCTACCTTTTGGCCGCCTTGAGAAACAATCGGAATAATAACTTCCTCGAGTGTACCTGGATATGTGGAGCTTTCAAAAATGAAGGTTTGTCCTTTTTGAAGATTTTGTTGTATATAATGTGAGGCTGAAATGAGGGCACTTAAGTCTGGTTCTCTTTGTTCATTAATTGGAGTCGGGACAGTGACAATAACATAATCACTATTTTGAAAATCAGCAATGCCTTGATCCGGTGTATTTACTATTAATTTTTTTTTCGTCAATAAACTTTGTAACTCTTTAGAAGAAACATCCGGAATATAACTTTCCCCTTTTATAATTGATTCTATTTTTCTAATATCTTTATCTAACCCAAGTACTGTATGCCCTCTTTCCGCAAAATGGACTGCTAAAGGAAGGCCAACATACCCTAACCCAATAATAGCTACTTTACTACTATTCATTTGTATTCTCTTCTTCCCTTCTCAATTGTTGAATTATATCTCTATCTCTATCTCCATCCGTAAAACCACCGCGTTCGTCCGTACATTGTAATAAATACGCAATCGCCTCAATTTGATCACCGAAAATACGATCAAATGCTGAAATACGCCCATTTACAAATTCGTGTTGCTCTGGACGTACTCGATTTGTTTTTATAACATCTACTAACTCTACTGCTGTAACAGAGAATCCTTCTAAAATAGCTTTCATCTGAGCTAATGGAGGGATCACAAGAGAATCATAACCAATTTTCTCTATTACTTTTTTATGCATAGCGTGTGGTACTGCTGTTAATGAGTTATTCCATAAATCTGGTCGCTTCGCTATCAAATTCACAAAATATTTTCCCATGCTAATTGGATCTGCTGGATGAAACATATCTAATAAACACTGTAAATCATTTAATGCCACATCACTTCCATCTTCAATAGCACGCAAAAATAGAATTAAATTTGTTGCTGGAATAACAAAATCACTATCAACAAATAAGCAAATATCTGCCGTAGCATACATGGCCCCTATCGCCCGTGCTACATTATGCCCAAGCGCTTCCTCCAACTCAACAACAATAACATTCTCTAGCTTTACTTGTTTAATGGTCTTTACAGCAGCTCCATTCGCAACAACTATAATTTCATCTACATCTGCTTTTTTCACTTCTTGTATAACAGACCTTATAGTTGTTTTCTCTTCTGATACCGGGATAATGGCACTATATTTCGCTTTTTTTCTTTGTAATAAAACTGGTTTATACTTTTCTACAAACTCCCTATCTTTATTGCCCTCTGAAAAACCACCGCGATTACCGTATGTTTCGATTACGTATTGTAAAGCTCGCAAATGATCACCCATAATACGACTAGTCGCTTTCGGATAAGGAGAGCCAGGTGATGTGCCCGTATGGACAGGACGAACTTTATTTGTGTAAATGACATCAACTGAAGCCATATCAGAAATATCTACTCCTCTAGACATCGCCATCGCTTGAAATAGTGCTGGATCCGCTAAATTCCACCACCCTAGTTTTTCAATTACTTCACGACTTATCGCATGTGGTATCGCAATTAAAGATCCTACAACAAACTCTTTTTTGTTCAAATAACGGTTTAACATATATTTTCCAACCGTCGTATAATGCGGTCTCATCTTCAAATAAACGGACCATGTTAAATTATTTAAAACAATCTCATGTCCTTGCTGTATTCCTTTAATAAAATTGTATAATTCTTCACTTTTCATGACGATATCGCCATCTAAAAATAAAACAATTTCACCTTTTGCTTCTCTAGCACCAATTGCCCGTCCCACATCATTACCAAGAGAATATCTATAATAAATCACACGGCAATTATGCTGTAACGCTATTTCTTTCGTACCATCTGTCGATCCATTATCTACTATGATAATTTCATATGGTTCCAACTTCCTTACTTCTACTAAAACTTTTGATAAAGTACTTGCTTCATTATGCACTGGAATAACAACTGACACTCTCATACTTGTATCACGCTTACCCTTCCAAGCGAACATAAGCAATAATCGGAATACGTACAACTACATCTTCTGGTGGTCCATAAGAAGGAGAAGTACGAACAATTACTGCCCCATCCGTCACAGATAAAAGAACGCCTGCAATGATTTCTACAGCTGTCACAACTTGCACTAGTTCACCAACATGGTTACGTAATTCATCAGTAAATAACATATATAACTCTCCTTTCTTACGCTTCTTTAATTGATATAATACTTGTAAATGGTAATAAAACTTCTGTTCCTATTCCTTCTTGCAGTGTTAAGAAATCATCACCAACTGCTACAATCACACCCGTTAACTGTCCAATTGTCACAGTAATCTCTACGTTTTTACCCAAATACTGCTCTGCAATTTCTTTAAAAGGTGATGTATTACATTCTTTTAAAATGTTACAAATAATAGATTGAAATCTACTTGATTCAATAACTTCTTCCGTAGCTTGCTTAGAGTTTCTTTGAATAAATCTCGCGAAGTTTTGTGAAAATAAAAGTCTCTCCACAGCAGGCAATAACTTATTATCTAAAAAATAATCTAATTGTCTATTAAACAATCTCGATAGCTTTTTCCAATACTTACCGAACAAACACATACACTTCTCCTCCTATTATTTTTAAAGTATAAAAACACATCCATACATCTTAATGTATACAGAGCAGGCTTTTTTTGTGATAGGTAAGGCATACATTTTTCAAAGAAACCATCTTTTCTAGTCACACAAAAAAGATAGATGGTATCCCATCTATCTTTATGTATATTTTAATTTTTAATTGTAACAATGGCAGCTGCACTATAATAAACCGCTCGTGGTAATTCTGCCTGTTCACTTATAGAAGCTGTAACAAGTGAACCACCACTTGCCGAGAAATACTTAACAGCTTCTATAGGAATACCATCTTCTTTTACATCAATATGCGTTCCATCTCGCCAATCTATTTTCTGCATTGTTGCTGAAAAATCGCCAGCCACTTTACCAATTTCTTCACCATCCATCCCTAAAAAGGTCCATTCCCACTTTGTTAAACTTAGTACTTGTTTCAACTCTCCAATTTTCTTTCCATCTATATTAGAAAAAGTATAGAAGTTTCGTACTCCCATCTCCTTTTGAACACGCAACAATCTTTCTCCCGAGTGATTATATAAATAAAATTGTTGCTTATGTAGTCCCTTTAAAAGAAAAGAAAGTACAACTTGCCATACACGTTGAATAACAAAATCATACTCTTCTTTTAAAAACCCTAATGCACTGCCATCTAATCCAAAGTACGTTATTACTTGAAATATCCCTACCTCTTTACGAACAACAAATTTTTGTTGTTCGAATAATTCGGAATTCTCTATATTATAAATTTCCTTTTTAAGTATTTTTGATCTTCGTTTTTCCATAAAGCTATATATGAATAATCCAAATGCCGGTATTACAACACTTATTAATTTCAAAATTTCTTTCTCCGAAGTGAATAGCGTCCCTTTTTTATATTCCATCACTAATACAATTGTGACAATAACCCATACAATAATAGATACAAAAAAAATGCGTTTTGCATTACGTGCGTGATGCCTATCTATACTCATACTCCTTCCCCTTTTCCATTTATCCCGCTATTCGCCGGGCAGTAAAACCCCCACTTCAAAATTCAGCAAAAGCAAAGAAGTTAGGTGGGGGATCGACTGCCCGTAAAAGCCCGATTGGTGAGGGCTAATAATCAGTGGGGGATGAAGAATCCCCCACTGATTAAAGTTTCACTTTATTTCATTATCCCATTGCCCCCTACACTTCCTCAATAAAAAAAGACTATCCAAAAGGATAGCCTCTTACACTTCAATATTTCGCAACATCGTATAAATGTCGTTATTCACTTTACCAAACGATTTAATGTTGTTTTGAATGTTAGATAATAAAACGACATACACACTTCCGTTTTTACTAAATCCATTTAAGCAATTCCATCCTGGCATTACACCGTGATTTGAATAACTGCCCGGGTCTACATACCAACCAAATCCGTAATCTTTTTTTCCGCCTGTAAACATTTGATCATAGCTCTCTTTTGAAATCAGCTTTCCAGAGAAGAGTGCTTCATTAAATAAATATAAATCATGTGCACTTGTATATATATCACCACAACCATATAGTTGTGACATACTTGGAATATTAGGTGTTGTCATATTGTTATTTACTATTTTATAACCTGTTGATGGGAACCTTGTTTGCTCTAACGCTTTACCGAAACCAGAATGTTTCATACCCGCAGTAGCAAAAATATGTTGTTTAATATAGTCTTCTAACGGTTGTCCACTTACCTTCTCAGCGATATAGGCGAGTATCGAATAGTTCGAATCGGAATATTTCCATTTCTCTCCTGGGCTCCCAACACGCTTTTGCTTTCCTATTCGTTTTATCAGTTCTTCATGAGAAATATCCTCTGTTCCTTGCTCATACTCTGGAATTCCTGATGTATGTGTTAGTAAATGCTTTAACTGAATCCCATTACCTTGAGGGAAATCTGGAATATACTTTGCAACCGTATCCTCTACATTTAATTTATTTTGATCCTTTAATTGCATAATAGCAGTCGCTACAAATGCCTTTGAAATAGAACCAATATAAAAAGTTGTCTCTGAATTATTCGGTACTTGTTTCTCTTTGTTCGCCATACCGTATCCTTTATTCAAAAGAACTTTTCCGTTCTTCACAATAACAGCTGTCCCGCTAAATCCTGCGTTTTGTAAATATTGATCTAATTGAGCGTTTTCATTAATTTCTTGAGGTGGTCCCTCAGCAGGCTTTTCCACAGCTTGTGCTTGCTTCACTTGTTCTTCTTGTTCTTCCTGCTCTTTTTGTTTTTGTGCTTCTTGTTTCTTTTTTTCTTCTTTCTTTTTCAGCTCTTCTTGTTTCTTCATTTCTGCCGCTGCTTTTAAAGTTTCTTCTTTCTTATTATGCGCAACAATTTTTGTATACATGAAATATACAAGTGAAAATAGTAAGACGAGAATGATTGTTCTTTTTATGTATACAATCGGCCGACGTGCTTTCCCATTCGCATTATTTTTTTCCTGATCCATGATTGCTTTTTTCCCCTTACTCACCAATAATTTACTTCCTCTACTAAAGATTTATTTTAGCAGATTATGGATACTCTATTCTATATCATCCCTACTTTATCACGCACTACACATATTACCAACCTATATGTATAAAAAAGAAAAAGAAAATTTACAAAAGTAAGATTCCCGTTAAATCGTTAACATAAAAAAGAGGATATCCTCTAAAAAAATTGATGTTATCAATCTTTTGGGATATCCTCTTATCTCATTATTTATACGTGTTTTTTCATATCATCGGCAACAGATTCAACATTTGTACCTACGATAACTTGGACACTCGTGTTACTTAATTTCATAACACCTTTTGCACCAGCACGTTTTAATGCTGCTTCGTTTACTTGACCAGCATCTTTCACTTGTAAGCGTAGACGTGTTGCACAGTTATCAATAACTGTTAAGTTTTCTTTTCCACCTAAAGCTGCTACGTAAGTTTCACCAATTGAACCTGCAACAGGTGCGTCACCCTCTTCAGCTAGCTCGTCGTCATCTTCGCGACCAGGAGTTTTTAGATCGAACTTCTTAATTAAGAAGTAAAATACAACGAAATAAATTACTGCGTAAATTAAACCGACTCCCGCGAGTAATACTGGTTTTGTTGCAATACCGAAGTTTAAGAAGTAATCGATTGCACCGGCACTAAATGTGAAACCATCGTGAATGCCAAGAGTTGTTGTAATAAATAGAGACAGACCTGTTAATACAGCATGAATACCATATAATACTGGTGATAAGAACATGAATGAGAATTCAATTGGTTCTGTAATACCAGTTAAGAATGAAGTTAATGCTAGACCACCTAACATACCTGTAACCATTTTACGTTTTTCTGGTTTAGCAGCCGCAATCATTGCGAAACATGCTGCTGGTAAACCGAACATCATAACTGGGAAGAAACCAGTCATAAACATACCCGCTGTTTTATCTCCTGCAAGGAAGCGAGCAATATCACCATTTACAACATTACCTGCTGCATTTGTAAAGTCACCAAGTACGAACCAGAAGTATGTGTTCATTACGTGGTGTAAACCGATTGGAATTAATAGACGGTTTAATAAACCAAATAGACCTGAACCAACTGCCCCTAAATTAACAATTCCATGAGCTAATGCATCGATAGCATTTTGAATTGCTGGCCAAATTTGTGCGAATAGAATTCCTAATAGTAACATCACAACCGATGTAACAATCGGAACGAAACGTTTTCCAGCAAAGAACCCTAACCATTCTGGAAGTTTAATCTTATGGAATTTATTATAAAGAAGTCCTGCTATAACACCGACAATAATACCACCTAAAACTTTCATATCCACTTTAGTCGATAATTCGGCTGCCTTAGATACCTGTGTCATTGTATCTGCAAGCTTAGATGGATCTACATTAGCGCTATTACCTATTAAATCTTGAACTTTGCCTAATTTATCTTGTAATTCTACAGTAGAATATCCCTTACTAAGTGCATCAATACTGTTTTTCATAACTAGATAACCAATTGCACCTGCAAGACCTGCTGCACCACTACCATCAACAGACAAACCGATTGCAATACCAATTGCAAAAATAAGTGCTAAATTATCAAAAACTGCTGCACCGGCCTGTGCCATAACAGGAATATCAAATACATCTGGTTGTCCTAGACGAAGCAATAATCCTGCTGCTGGTAGCACTGCGATTGGAAGCATTAACGCTTTACCAATACGTTGTAGAAACTGCAACATTTTAATTCCCCCTAATTCAATTTATGAAATCGTTATCATTATAAGTACGCCTTAGAAAACGCTTTCTATTTACATAACCATAATAACATATAGTTGTATAGATGTGTAGTTTTTATTTTTGAATTTTTTATGGATAAATCTCCTATTTCCAAACTGTTATATAAAAGGAAAATTCTCCTTTTTTAATATAGAATACTCGAAACGAAATACCTACTATAGAACATGTAACTTTCGTTTTATCATTCCACCTTTTCATGTTATTATTTATTTCCGAGCATATCGGGAAAAGTAAACGTAGTTAATTCGAAATAGGAGCGTTGGTACTATGCAGTGCATTGAAACAAACAACTTACAACAGTTGTTAGAACAAGTAAAACCATATACGAAAAAAGGAAAGCTTGCTACTTATATCCCCGAACTAGGAAATGCAAATCCAGACGATTTAGGGATTGCCATTTTCCATAAAGAAACAGAATATATCCATGCTGGCAACTCACAAACACTATTTACTCTTCAAAGTATTTCAAAAGTAATTACACTTGCACTTGCCCTTTTAGATCGTGGTGAAGAATATGTATTTTCTAAAGTTGGAATGGAACCAACTGGTGATCCATTCAACTCTATTATTAAATTAGAAACAACAAGTCCATCCAAACCACTTAATCCAATGATTAATGCGGGAGCACTAGCTATTACAAGCATGTTAACAGGAAAAGATAATGAAAAAAAAATGGAGCGCATCCTTCATTTTGTACGTGAAATAACAGATAATCCTACCATTAATTATTCTTCTAAAGTTGCCAATTCAGAATTAGAGACAGCTTACTTAAACCGTTCACTTTGTTACTATATGAAACAAAACGGAATTATCGATTGTGACATCGAAGAACTTATGGATTTATACACTCGACAATGTGCAGTTGAAGTAAACTGTATCGATTTAGCACGTATCGGCTTAATTTTTGCGATGGATGGATATGATCCATATAAGAAAAAACAAATTATCCCTAAACATATTACAAAAATCTGTAAAACATTTATGGTTACATGTGGTATGTATAACGAGTCTGGTGAATTTGCGATCCGCGTTGGTATCCCCGCAAAAAGCGGCGTAGCTGGTGGCATTTTCGGCTGCGTAAAAGGAGAAATGGGAATTGGCATTTTCGGACCGGCTTTAGATGCAAACGGAAATAGTATCGCTGGTTTTAAAATTCTTGAACTTCTTTCTGCTCAAGAAGGTTGGAGCATTTTTTAATTCAGAGTTATCCTGCTATACTAGCAGGATTTTTTTCATTTCATAAAAACCTCAACTTTATCCGCTATCCATCCCCTTACAAAACAGTACTAAAAGTTTCTCTATATCATGCATATTTGCTCCCCCCTCCTGAATAATATAGTACAACCTAGCGCTATATGTGGAGGTGTGAAAGATGAAACTAATATTTCAAATGGAAAAACAGCCTGTTCTTGAAAAAACGATTCTTCTTTTTATATTGAGTATTGTAGAAAGCTTGAAGTTAAAAGTGGTTTCACTCGATGAAGCTCACCGATACATATTCAATTTAGAAGTACTTGAACTACTAATGGATCGGAACATCGATGATCAAGTACTTGAACTTATTCATTTCGGAATGGGACTTGAAGACATTCATCATGTGCTTCCTGAAGAACTTGAACATACTATCGAAGAATTAAAGTGGCTCTGTATTCAAGTTTTAAGTGAGTACAGTATGCATGAAGAATCGGAACAACTAATTGAAGATATACGTTGAAAAAGCACCAATGTAGGTGCTTTTAATGTTTTTTTAAACTATTTTTATACGCCTCAATATTTACTGGTAGCTCTTCCTCTTCTAAAGTATGTTCATTTACATCTTTATGAATAAACGCACCTTTAGGCGGTTGATGGTCATGCCCTTTTTTCTTATGATCAAATGCTTTTCCGCGTCCCATACGGATCACCCTTTCTTTAAAAGAAATCCGTATTAGTATGGAGAAAAGTACGTCGATATATGCAATCCTTTGCCATATTTCCAAGGAAATACTCGAACATTGTTTTCTGTTCTCCTCACAATAACTGATCTATCCCAATAAGAATTAATAGCACGCCCGCAATAACAGTAGCCCATTTCCCTAAGTATTCTGCTAAAAATCGTTTTCCTACATAAGCAAAACCACTAATACAAATAAAACTAAACACCCCAGAAATAGTTGCTGTAAGCCACAGATTCAAGTTTGTTACCCCAGCGTCAAATCCACCTGCAATATTATTAATAGACAACGCAACCCCTAAAACAATTGCTTCTGAAAAACTAATTGTTTTAGAACCATCAAAATCTGCTTTTTCTGGATCACGTAAAATGCCCATAAGTACATTACCATCTTTAGAACCTACAGTATTTCTTTGCCCCAAGAAAGGCTGGCACAAAATAAACACACCGATTATACCTAAAACGATTGCTCCAATTAGGTTTGCAGTAAACTCTGAAATAAATAACGCTATCCAGTTCCCAAAAAAGCCAGCTAATAAAGTAAATAAAAAACCAAAAAATGCGATGATAAAATTGTTAAGCCACGAAATTCGAATTTTACGAATGCCATATGCAATCCCAACACCTGCATTATCTAAATTAGAAGCAATACCGATTAAAAAAATTGAAAATAGACCTGCCGTACTCATAAACAGCCACCCCTTTTTCTCACTTTTCAATGTATATTATGAAAATGTTGAGCAACTGTGCCTGTCTGTTTCATATACATGTAAGAAATGCTCAACATTTTTTCAACAATAAAAAAGGAGTGCCTTCACTATGCCTAAAGAAAACCCAAATGAGCGGCTTAGTACATTAATAAAAAAACTTTTAAAAGAACGTGCCTTATCCATGCGTCAATTAGGAATGCATACAAATATTGATCCCGCAACAATCTCAAGAATTATGAATGGTAAACAACCGCCAAAACAAAAACATCTACAAAAATTTGCAGAATGTTTGCAAGTTCCACCCCAATTGTTATTTGATGAAATGTATCCTGATTCTCCTCACATTAATAAAGAAAAGATGGATATGTACACATCTCTTGATACAATTCAGCAAACGCTGCAATCCTCTAACTTATTCGATTTTGACTATACAACAACTCGCGTAAAACAAGAACTTGAAAACTATGAACGCTATGCTCAGACAACAGAAGGTGAAAAACGTATTCATGAAAGTTTCGCGAGTAAATTAGAACAAATTGATAGCGCTGGTCCTTTTATTGAACAATTAACCGATATGTATCAACAATTTTGCAATGAAACTATCTCAAAAGAAGAGCGTGCAGTTCTTGGAGGCGCATTACTGTATTTCATTTTATCGACAGATATTATTCCCGACTATCTCTTTCCAATTGGCTATTTAGATGATGCAATTGCTGTTGAATTAGCGAAAGAAAAATTAATCGAACTAAAACGAAAAACATAGAAAAATAAAGAACTATTTCAGTTGTTTCTGTTCAACTCTGAAATAGTTCACTAAAAAATCGTACAAGTATACATACCTGTACGGTTTCAACACACTAATCTATTTTTTCGTGTGACACCATTCATATATAAATGCTGTTATTACTTTTGTAAATTCAATTAACTGTTCTACTTCAACTTTCTCATTTATTGAATGAGCTTCTTCTAATGTACCTGGTCCGTAAATAACAGCTGGAATATGAAATTCACTAAACCAACCACCATCCGTTACCGTTGCAGACATATCTAAAATTGCATTTTTAGATAGAATTGATTCGTGTACTGAGCTAAGAGTTTTTACTGCTTCATGTTCACTATCTACTTCTAAAGAAGGGAAAATTTCGCCACGATCCACAATCATTGATTCTCCGCCCCACTTAAATTGTGGTGGATTTTCACTTAACCATGGATCGGCAGCCGCTACTTTCTCAATATACTCTTCAATTTCTTTTATTATTTGTTCATGTGTTTCATTCGGATAGAAGTGCACCGTTATCCATAACCGGCACTCATCCGCAATAAATGCTGCATGCCGTCCGCCTTCAATAACAGCTGGGTTAATTGTTGTTGTTCCAGATGGATAACCTTCATATGTTTTCATAACTGCCCAATGACGCTCTAATTCTTGTAAACTTTGCACAATTTTCATCATTTTTTCAATCGCACTCGCTCCGAATAAACGTCCTCCAGCATGAATCATTTGCCTGCGTGTTGCATCATGAAACGTCTGGGGGCTTTTCACAGTAATCCATCCAGTAATTACGCCGCCCTGTCCTTGCATATGTAAATCACTTGTATCCACTACGACTGCAAAATCAGCATCATAACCTCTTTTGCAGCATTGAAGTGTACCTGCTTCTCCAACTTCTTCCCCAATTACTGATTGAAAGATTAAATCTCCAGGTAATTCAATGCCAGCTTCTTGTAACAGTTGAATAGCAAATAGTGCTCCAGCCAGTCCTCCTTTCATATCCGCCGCACCACGTCCAACTAACCAACCATCTTTTATAAATGGCTCAAACGGATTGGTTTCCCACGCTTCATCTACCGATACTTCTGCTACATCCACATGTCCATTAATAATAAGACTTTTATGTGTGTCACTTTCTAGCCCTTTTCTCACCCCAACAACGTTCGGGTCATTCGGATATACATCCCATTTATCAACACTAAAATTTCGTTTTCTTAGAAAATCTGCAACAAATTCTTGCGCCTCATTTGTGTTTCTCGCCGGCGGTGCTGGTGTTTCAAAACGAATTAAAGTCTTTGTAAGCTCCAGTAACTCATCTTTTCGTAAATCAATCTGTTCTAATAGCTGTGAAACTTCTTGATTCATCGCTAGTTCCCCTTTGCATACATAGTATGTTTCCAGCTTTATTGTCACAAAAAAAGAGACTGTTTACAATTTTACAGTCTCTTTTTTTAGCATAAGTTTCTAATATATTTACAAACTTTCTGCCTCTGTTGTATTCGTTTTTTCAATCTGTTCTACCTTACGTGCCTTATTTCTTGTCGCACGGTAAAACAGTAAACAAACAATCATAAATGGAATACCACAATATAATGCCATTCTTTGTTCTGGAATAAAAGCCATACCAACAATTACTGTTACATTTAATACTAACGCAAGCAGTGGTACGAATGGATACAGCGGTGTTTTAAATTTCAAGTCCTTCACATCCCCGCCCTGCTTAATGTATGACCTTCTAGCCAACAAGTTAGATAGAGCAATAGATGCCCAAACTAATATCGCCCCGAACCCGGCAATAGAAAGTAGCCATAAATAAACTGTATCTTCCGCATAAATACCTGATAGTAATGAAAGGCAACCTACAATTGTACTTACAATCAATGCATAAATAGGAACACCATTTTTAGATAACTTACCGAAAATTGGACTAATCATTCCTTGATTAGACATAGACCATAGCATACGAGAAGTTGCATATAACCCTGAATTCGCAACGGATAGAACCGCTGTAATAATAACGAAATTTATAATATCGGCTGCATAAGGAATACCAATTTTATCAAATACAACTACGAATGGACTTTCTATCACTCCCGCTTGCTGCCAAGGGAATAAGCCTGCAAGAATGAAAATAGATAATACAAAGAACACAAGTATACGCCAAACTGTATTATTAATTGCCTTCGGAATCGTTTTCTCTGGATTTTCACTCTCTCCAGCTGCAATACCAACTAGTTCCGTTCCTTGGAAGGAAAAATTAACTGCAATCATCGTAATTAAAATGGCTGATAATCCATTTGGAAACAACCCACCATAATCAGTAAAGCTAGAGAACATCGGTGCTGGTTCATTTCCTTTCATATCTAGAAAACCAAACATTGCTGCCCCACCTAAAATAATAAATGCAATGATTGTAATTACTTTAATACTTGCAAACCAAAATTCAACTTCTGCAAAACTTCTTGAAGATAACGCATTGATAGCAAAGAGAAGCACCGCAAACGCTACACACCAAATCCATGACGGTACATCAGGAAACCATCGTTTCATTAAAATACTAACTGCAATCAGTTCAATACCTATCGTAGCAGACCAGTTTAGCCATGACATCCAGCCGACTACATAACCCGCTGCAGGGGAAATGTGCTTTGTAGCATACGTTTGATAAGATCCTGCGTCAGGCATCGCAACAGCTAACTCTCCAAGACAGAGCATCGTTAAATACATAACAAATCCTCCAACAAGATACGCTACAATCGCTCCTCCAGGCCCAGCTTCATGAATTGTATACCCAGATCCTAAAAAAAGACCGGTACCAATAACTCCTCCAAGTGCAATCATAAAGATGTGCCTGCTTTTCAATTCCCTTTTTAACCCTTGGTTTTGATCCATCATATAAATCCCCCCTTTTCACTTTGGAAACCCATTTCATGTAAGCGTTCTTAAAAATGTTCATAATAAGAATAATTATTGAAAAGAGCAAAATACATAGTATCAATCACTACCTGTTATTAAAAGATCATCCCTCACTGTTATTAATAACTTTTTATCAGCGATAGCTTGTCCTTCTACTACTTCTAATGATTCGATATATCCACTGATTCCTACTTTAATTTCTACTTTCTGTTTATCTATTGTTTCAATTAACGCTAATTTCTCCCACTCGTATACGTAAGAACTTTCCGTAACAAATAACTTCTCTACTTTCCCGTAACAAGGACTATACACGCCTTCTATAACCATCTTCACTTTATAAACTCCTCCTTCTTATTAATCGGTACTGAAACGTTGCATATCCCTCCTTTAGAGATTTCAACTATTATTTATGCAAAATGCGTACCAATCTCCAATTCCTATTTAAAATGAAGGTTTCTCAAAAAAAAAATCTTCATAACCGCAAAATTTTTCTATCATTTGAGAAGTTTTAAAGGGAAAATAGCAAAAAAATTTTGCGATTTTATAAGAATTTTAATAAAATTATAAAAAGTCAGTCTTCATAGGGTGAAATGAGGAGAAGATAATCTATGCGTACAGAAGAAATTAATTTTAAACAGATCATTGAAATGAATATGCTATATGAAACTTTACTCAATGAGCTCGATATCGGGATTCATATTATTAATGAGGAAAGTAAAACGATTATCTATAACCGCAAAATGATGGAAATTGAATCAATGGAACGCTCAGATGTGCTATATAAAAGTCCTTTAGAAGTATTCGCATTTGAAGAAAATAAAAATAGTACTCTAATAGAGGCATTAAAATTAGGAAAAACAAACAAAAATATAAAACAAACGTATTTTAACAATAAAGGGCAAGAAATTACAACAATTAACAATACTTTCCCTATAATAGAAAACGGAAAAATTAAAGGCGCTATTGAAATTTCAACAGAGATTAGCCATTTCAAACAAACAATGAAAACGAACCTTTCTCGAAAACAAAATAATAAGTTTACCTTTGATCACATAATCGGTGATTCTAATGCTATTCAATCTGTCATTACAGAAGCAAAGAGAGTAATTCGTACATCCTCATCCATACTTCTCGTAGGAGAAACAGGGACCGGTAAAGAACTATTTGCACAAAGTATCCATAATGAAAGTCAACGTTCAACAAAACCATTTATTTCACAAAACTGTGCCGCTATACCTGATACACTCATGGAAAGCTTATTATTTGGTACGAACCGAGGTGCATTTACAGGAGCTATCGATAAAGCTGGTTTATTTGAAGAAGCAAATGGAGGAACTTTGTTATTAGATGAGATCAACTCATTAAGTCCAGCACTTCAAGCGAAGTTACTACGAGCTATACAAGAAAAAACAATACGAAGAATCGGAGGCACACAAGAAAAAGAAATTGATGTTCGTATTATAGCAACTATTAATGAAGATCCTCTTGAAGCTATTACACATAATCGATTACGGGAAGACTTATATTACCGATTAAGCGTCGTTACTTTATGTCTCCCGCCTTTACGTGAACGAAAAGAAGATATTCCTGAGCTTGTGCAGCACTTTATCGAAAAGTACAACATTCAATTTGGACTTGGCGTAACGGATCTAGATGTACATGTAAGAGAATTCTTGTATGCATATGATTGGCCTGGAAACGTACGAGAATTGGAACATATCATTGAAGGTTCGATGAATTTAGTTGAAGATGAAAATATCATTACAGCGTTTCATCTTCCCACTCGCTTTCGTGAACAAATAAAAAAAGAATTCAATATGCAACCTTCCCTAACTAATAACGAGGATGATGCACCTAAAACGTTAAAGCACACAATAGAGACAATGGAGAAGAACTACATCAATCAAATTCTGACAGAGTATCACGGTAATATCTCACAGGCTGCAAAGTTTTTAGGATTAAGTAGGCAAAACTTACAATATCGAATTAAAAAATTGCATTTACACATATGAAATGAAACTTTAATCAAATGTAGGATGAATCCGCTTCCAAGTGCAAATAAAAATTGGGAAAATATGCTACAATAAACATATAACATACTAGAAAGGAACGATATATATGAGTAATGATAACAAATTAAAGTTATTACAATACTTAGCCTTCTTCCCTATCCTTGTATGTATGATGTTACTAGTTGATATGAATGCTTATCCTTATGCAAAACTATTAGCAACAATTAGCGGCTCCTTTGCAGCTATTATGCTTGCTGCTTTTTGGAATTTGAAGATACGTATGAAGAAAGAAAAATCTTCTTAATGCCAAAACAATAAAAAAATCGAGCTTACACAGCTCGATTTTTTTATTGTTTATTAAAATTCAACATTCTCCAAATACAAACCACTCGCCTCAGCAAGACAATTAATTTGATTACGTTGTTTTTCCTCTAAAATATTTGGGATTGCGTCCGCATCTAATTGTCCTAATCCAACTTCAATTAATGCTCCAACAATTTTTCGTACCATGTTATGAAGGAATCCGTTACCACTTACTCTAATTTGTACAAATCCTGCTTCTTCCATCACTTCAAGTGTATATACTTCTCGAACCATAGACTTTTTCTTGGATTTCGCATTTGAAAAAGCAGTAAAGTCATGTGAACCAACTAAATGTTTCGCAGCTTCTTTCATGCTCTTCACATTTAATTTTTTATTCACATGCATGCTGTATTTACGCATAAATGGATTTGTATGCTCTTCATTCCAAATTTTATAAAGATATGTTTTTGCTTTAGAATTGTAACGAGCATGGAAGCGATCTTGTACTTCTTCTACATTCGTAATGCTAATATCGTTGGGTAAATGTTGATTTAAATATTTTTTCACTTTATGTTCCACTAACTTCTCATCACTTTGAAAATTAGCAACTTGATTCAAAGCATGTACACCCGCATCTGTTCTACTACAACCGATAATTTCAATTTCTTTTCCGATCATTTCAGATATGACACTCTCGATTTTTCCTTGAATTGTATTATCGTTATTACCGAGACGTTGCCATCCTTTAAAACGTGCACCATCGTACTGAATCGTTAATTTATAATTATTCATTTTACTCTCCTTCATAGAAAATATTCCCTCATATCGTGAGGGAATATGAATAAACTTTACTTTCTAACAAGCTTCACTACATTTTCTACATGGGCTGTATGTGGGAACATATCAACTGGTTGTACATATTCCACTTCATAACTCTTCATTAATGCTTGTACATCACGTGCTAATGAAGAAGGATTACAAGATACGTAAACAACTTGTTTTGGTTTCACTTTTAAAATTGTTTCCAGTAATTTATCATCGCAACCTGTACGAGGTGGATCGACAACAATTACATCTGGACGCCATCCTTCTTTTACCCATTTCGGTAACCATTGTTCAGCTTTACCTGCTTCATATTTTGTATTTGTAAATCCGTGACGCTTCGCATTTTTTCTTGCATCTTCAATCGCTTCTGGAATTACATCCATACCACGTACTTCCGCTGCATCATTTGCAAGCCAAAGACCGATTGTACCAACACCACAATACGCATCTACAATTTTCTCATCGCCTGTTAAAGCAGCTGCTTTTTTCGCTTCATCGTATAAAACAACTGTTTGTTCTGGATTTAACTGGAAGAATGCACGTGCTGATAATTCAAATGATAAATCACCTAGTGTTTCTTGAATTACTTCTTTTCCAGCTAATTTAAATGTTTTATCACCGAAAATAACAGATGTTTTACGCCAGTTTACGTTTTGCATAATTGATTTAACAGCTGGCATCTGTTTTTGTACTTCTGCGATAAATTGATCTTTATTTGGTAATTCTTCTTTTGTTGTAATAAGTGTAACTTGTACTTCCCCTGTTTGAACTGCAGTACGTGTAACAATTGTGCGTACTAAACCTTTTTGTTTTTTCTCATTGTAAATAGAAACATTTAATTTTTCTAATATACGTCTTACAACTTTTGTCGCTTCATTCGTTGCTTTATGTTGAATCATACAGTGAGCAATATCAATTAACTGATGTGAGTTTTGCTTATACAGCCCTGTAATAACCTTTTCGTCTTTACGTCCCACTTGTAATTGACTCTTATTACGATAATGCCATGGGTTTTCCATACCAAGCGTTGGACGAATTTTTTCTTCCAAACTGTTGTTCATATACTTCTCAAATGCTTGTACAACGATATCACGCTTTTGATTTAATTGTTCTTTATAATCTAAATGTTGCAGCTGACAACCGCCACACTCTTCATATACTGGACATGGTGCTTTCACACGATGTGATGAAGCTTTACGAACTTTTTTCACTTTCGCTTCAGCGAAGCCACGCTGAATTTTCGTTGTTTCAGCAACAACTTCTTCTCCTGGTAATGCCCCTGGAATGAAAACAACTTGTCTCTTAAAATAACCAACGCCTTCTCCGTTAATCCCAAGACGTTTAATTGTCACAGGAAACGTTTGACCAACTTCCAACTTACTCTCATGTTGCTTTTGTATCATTATTACACCTCTACTCTATACTTTTCCATAAATATAACGCTGCATAACTGCAGTATGGTTCACACTCTTGTTTCACTTTTTCTAAAAATGCATCATCAGGTTTATCATCTAATTGAAATACACCTTGCACTGCACGCTGAATCCCAATGTCCGATTTCGGAAACATATTTTTCCGTCCAAGCCCAAACATTAAAAAATTTTGCACTGTCCATGTACCAATCCCCCTAATTGGTAACAATTGTGCGGAAACCTCTTCATCCGCCCTGGTTTCTATACTCGCTAAATTTAATGTACCGCTGACAATACTTCGACCTAACCCTACTATATATTCCGCCTTTCGCTGACTAAACTTCTGCTCTCTCAATTCCTCTATTGAAATATTTGCTACTATTTCTGGAGTGGGGAAAAAGAATACACCGTTCTTCTCTGTTCCATATCGTTTCACAAACTGTTCTGTTAACACAGTAGCAAATTTCAAATTTATTTGTTGATGAATGATACAGCGAAGAAGACCAGCAAAATAATCAAACTCTAAAATAATTGGAGTATAAGCATATGTTTCAAATAGTGGACGTAATGATGTGTTTAAAAAATGTTTTTGTATATCTTGAAACGGTTCATTCCAATGAAAAATGGCCCTCATTCGTTTCATGACTTTCTCTTGATCTCCTGCCTGACTAGAGATCCAAAACTGTGGATTTTGAACAGTACCAATCCCTTGCAAGCGAACAACAATCTGTTCCTCGTCTATACAAAGCGGGACATAAATGACTTTCTCATCTAATTGAATGACGTTAAGAGGATCAAAAGATAAACGTTTTAATACCTCTTCAAAATGATACGGATACTCTAACGTAACATGTTCGCTCCACATACGTTTCCCCATCCTTTTTACACATCATTATAGCATGAGAAAACCGCAAGCATACATGCTTACGGTTGATTGCTTTTTACTAAGTCATCTAGACTTTTAAAATGATACCCTTTCTCGCGCAAATCATCAATGATTTTCGCAAGTGCTTCTGCATTATCTTTTGATATTGCATGAAGTAATAAAACAGATCCTGGATGAATCATCGTCATTACATTATTATGTGCATATTGCCATCCTCTTTGCTCGTCCACTTTCCAATCCAAAAATGCAAGTGACCAAAATACATTATAATAGCCCATTTCTTTCGTAAGAGCCAACGTTCTTTCACTAAATACGCCGCGCGGCGGACGTACATATTTTACTTCTTTTTGCCCAGTTACTTTTTTAATCTCTTCCGTTACACTCGTTAATTCTTCACGAAGTTTCGCATCATTTACCGTTGTAAAATCAGGATGACTCCACGAATGATTTCCAATAATATGTCCTTCATTCTTCATTCTTAATAACAAATCTTTTTGTGTTTTAATATAATGACCCGTTACAAAGAAAGTTGCCGGTACTTTTTTCTCTTTTAATACATCTAAGATTTTCCCTGTGTATCCATTCTCGTACCCATTATCGAATGTTAAATAAATATCTTTTCTCTTTGTATCCCCTAAATAAAACCCACCATTTTTTTGTAGTAAATCTGTGTATAACTTTCCTGCATCTGGTACTGTTTCATTTTTAGGACGCGGGATTCCCCAGTTATGTGGAGTATTTGTATAAGCTAATGCTGAAACTGGAACAAGTGCCATCATAATTGAAAAAATGAGACCGATATATAACCATTTATATTTCATAAATAGTCTCCTTTCCATATATAATCGTACTTGTAGTTTCTGTTGCCGTGCATTCTTTCATGCTGAACATGTTTTTCTATATATACCAAAAAAATGCATCTCGAATCATTCGAGATGCATTTTTGTTTACTTAAATACTGGCTCTTTAAAGCTAGCTAATTTTTCAAGTGATGTTTTATCAACATCTGCATGTAAGCTATTACCATGAGAATCCATCGTTACAACTGCTTTAAATCCTTCGATACGTAAATGCCACATTGCCTCTGGAATACCAAATTGTAAGAAATCAACATCTTTTACTTCTTTAATACATTCGGCATAATATTGCGCTGCACCGCCAATTGCATTTAAATATACACCACCGTGCTCTTCTAAAGCCGCTAATGTTTTTGCACCCATACCACCTTTTCCAATGACAGCGCGAATACCGAATTTCTTCATAATATCGCCTTGGTACGGTTCTTCACGAATACTTGTCGTTGGACCTGCCGCTTTAATTTGCCAGTTTTCATTTTCATCTTTCACGACAACTGGACCACAGTGATAAATAACTTGTCCTTTTAAATCTACTGGACAATCGTTATCCATTAAATGCTTATGGATTGCGTCACGACCTGTATACATCATGCCATTAATTGTTACAACATCACCAACGCGAAGTTCACGAATTTGCTCTTCTGTAATTGGTGCTTGTAATACAATCTCACGTTGATCTGTTTTTTCTTGCGCTTCTTGCTGAAGTGTATCCTCACCTTCTTGATATAGCCAATCCATAATTTCACCTGTTTCAGGATGGATTGTTACGCCAAGGCGGCGATATGCCCAGCAATTATACGCAACAGATACGTAGAAACTAGCTGGCAGACGATTATACACGCCAATTTTACAACCAAGTAAAGTTGTTTCTCCGCCAAATCCCATCGTACCAATGCCAAGCTTATTCGCATTTTCTAATACGTACTCTTCAAGTTTTTGTAACTCTGGTAATGGATTGACATCATCTAATGTACGGAATAATTGATTTTTTGCTAATTCGTAACCTGATGTGCGGTCTCCCCCGATACCAACACCAATTACACCTGCACTACAGCCTTGACCTTGCGCTTGATATACAGCATGAAGAAGGCATTTACGAATCCCTTCTAAATCACGGCCAGCGCGTCCAAGTCCTTCTAATTCACACGGTAAGCTATACTGAATATTTTTATTCTCACAGCCACCACCCTTTAGAATTAAACGTGCATCAATATAATCTTTTCCCCATTGTTCAAACTTAATAACCGGTGTACCTGGTCCTAAATTATTTCCACTATTGTCTCCAAAAAGAGAATCAACAGAATTGGGACGAAGTTTACCATCTTTTGTCGCCCGCTCAAGCGCATTATAGATAGCTTCCTTCAAATGTAATTGATTCACACCAACTGGTGTATAAATTTTAAACGTTGGCATCCCTGTATCTTGGCAAATTGGCGAGATGTTATCATCAGCCATTTTAATATTATTCGTAATTGTGCCAAGTGCCATCGCAGAACGAGTCCCTGCATTTTCTCGTTCTTTCGCTTGTTGAATCGCACGACGAACATCTTTCGGTAAGTTCGTTGACGTTTCAACAATTAGTTGATACATGCTTTCTTGAAGCTTTTCCATTGTTACTTCCCCCTCAATTGTGAACGCTACCAAAACGTTATGAGCTGAAAATTCCATCGTTATGCTCTTCAGCTTTTTATTTGTTTCACGCTATTAAAGCATAAATGAAATTTTTCACAACTTGATTATACCTTTTTTTCTACCGTCCTTCTATTATCCATACAGAAAAAGGCTGCCAATTTTGCATTGGCAGCCTTTTTAATATATTATTCGTCTTTTTTAAATTGCTCACATTTTAATTCTAATTCATCTAACATCGCAAGAAGACGATCTACATCTTCTAACTCTACTTCTTCAGGTTCAATTGTATCAATTACTTCAATGAACATATTTAAACGTTCTTTTAAATATACTAGTTGTGAATCTTTATCTTCAATTGCTTTTCCCATGAAGGCACTCTCCTTTTAATTCGAGATGCTTTTATTATACCGCAAAAATGATTGCTATGGGCATGAAATTTCATCAATTTTGTCACAGCCATTCATTCAAATGTAAGCCCTCTCTCTTTTTTCACAAAAAAGTTTCACTTTATAAAAAGTACATATTCTTCTATTATAGAGAATGGACAAATTGTTATTTCAATAGTCAAAGGAGTATTTCATATGACGATATCACAAAAAATGAAGCCGATTACTCCTTCTTACGATCCATGGGAAGCGTATATGGACCTTGAAGAGTACGGCAAACTACTATTAACAAACGTTGAGTTTACAACGACAACGTTATGCAATATGCGTTGCGAGCATTGTGCTGTTGGTTACACATTACAGCCGAAAGATCCAAATCCGCTTCCTATGGAACTTTTATTAAAACGATTAGATGAGATTCCTCATTTACGTTCTTTAAGTATTACTGGCGGAGAACCAATGCTTTCAAAGAAATCCGTCGACAACTATGTAACACCACTCTTAAAATACGCTCATGAACGAGGCGTTCGCACTCAAATCAACTCAAACTTAACTATAGATTTAGCACGTTATGAACAAATTATTCCTTATTTAGACGTATTGCATATATCTCATAACTGGGGAACAATTGATGACTTCGTTGAAGGTGGATTTGCAATGATGGAACGTAAACCTACTTATGAACAACGTGCAAAATTATTTGAACGAATGATTACAAATAGTAAAGCTCTATCAGATGCAGGTGTACTCGTATCAGCCGAAACGATGTTAAACAAAAGGACTCTACCGCATATTGAACATATTCATCGTCAAATTGTCGAAGAGATGGGCTGTAAACGTCATGAAGTTCATCCAATGTATCCAAGTGACTTCGCGAGTAATCTAGAGATCTTAACAAAAGCTGAAATTCGCGATGCAATTGAGCATTTACTAGAAATTCGCGATGAAAATGTATGGATGTTATTTGGAACTTTACCTTTCTACGCTTGTAGCGATGACGAGCGAGACATCGCCACATTTAAGAAATTACAAGAAAGCAAAAATGTAACAGTTCGTAACGATCCAGATGGTCGTTCTCGTTTAAACGTCAACATTTTCGATGGAAATATTATTGTAACTGATTTCGGTGACGTTCCTCTTCTAGGTAACGTACAAACAAACACACTACAAGAAGCGTATGACAAATGGAGTGCTTCAAAAACAGCACAATCATTAAGCTGTCACTGTCCTGCAGTAAAATGCCTTGGGCCAAATGTTCTTGTAAAAAATAGCTACTATCCGACAGAAGACTTCTTATCAAAAACAGCAAACATAACATTTTAAAGTTCAATTTTAATCAGTAGGGGTTTTGTTCATTCCCCACTGATTATTAGTTGAACCAATTGCCCACAAATAGCGGGATAAATAAAAACGTCAGCTTATAAGCTGACGTTTTTTCATATTATTGCGAGTGAGAAGAAGAAATGAATTTAAAATACAAATGATCGTGAATTGGAATAGCAGCTCCGATTCCTTGTGAGGTAATATTTTTTACTACAAGCCTCTTTTGATTTCCTTTTAACACAAGGTACACTTCTCCAAATGTTACTTTTCCTTTTTCATTTACTGCTGGTGTATAAGCGTATAAATATCCAAGTTGACTCGGACTAATATTATACACACGCTCATGTCCAGTACCATAACCAATGGTCGTTTTAAATGAAAGTGGCAATTGTACTTTTTCAAGTGCTTTGAGAAGCATCATTTTTTTCACATCCGCAGTATTTTTCATATCTGCTGTTAAATCACCTTCAACCGTCTTTTGCGTTTCTTGCTTATAGCGTAGCGGATATAAGCGATCTCCTCCGCGATTATCGTACACATTGCGATTTACTTGTTTATATTCCCAATTAATCGATGTATCAACCGATTCATAATTTAAAGCCCATTGACCTAAATAAATCTTCGCTCGGTACCCTACCGCAAGCGGCGCATTCGAAATTGTCGTTTCATTAAACATTCGAATTAAGTCCGGATTTTCAATTTTAATATTTGCTGTTTTCAATAGTTCTTGAGCAAACTTACTCGGTTGTAAGCGCGGCAAATCTTGCGCATCATTTGGAAACGTATTGTCTTTAGAAATATTTAAAACAGATGAAGGCATTTTTGTTTCTACCGTTGTCTTTGCAAAACTCATGTTAGGAAATAATAGAATAAACGAGACCATAGTTGAAAGACATATGCTGTATACTCGTTTCACCTGTCTGGCTCCTTCCTACGTAAAGGTATATACTACTTTGTTTATTGTTTTCTCTGAGCACAATTGTTATGCCTATTTTTCATAATAAATAAAAACCAATTCCCATAATGACATACGCTGCTAATAACGTACCGCCTTCAAACCAATTTGTATCTCCATCATTTGAAATCGCAATCGTTAAGAAAACAGCTGTAATCATAGAAACAAGTTCTGGTATTGTAAATACTAAAGGCATCCTTTGTGCAAAGAACATAGAAAGCAGTACTAATACAGGAGCAACAAACATGGCTATTTGTAACGTAGAACCGACTGCAATTTCAACTGCAATATTTACTTTATTTTTATACGCCATAATAATTGCAGATGCATGCTCTGCTGCATTCCCAACAATTGCAACGATAATAACCCCTATAAATAATTCTGACCAGCCAAACGACTTTGCAACTGTCTCAAATGTATGCACGAGCGCCTCTGATACATAAGCGACCGCAATTGTTGCTATTGCTAAAATGAGTAGTGCTTTCCCTTTCGACCACTCTGGTTCTTCCTCATGAGCGACTTCATCACTTTTATGTTGATATACGCCACGATGCGTAACTAACTTAAATAGCAATGCAGCAAGGTACATAATAATCATAATGATAGAAATACCGATACTTAATTGATATGTCTTTCCAGCGTCCATCTTCATTGAAAAAATCTCTGGAATAACAAAAGCTACTACTACAGCAAAGATTAATAAAGCTGAATTATGCCTTGCATCATACACATTAAAACTTTGTCTTTTGTATTTAAGCCCTCCTACAAAGAAGGATAGCCCTCCTACTAATAATAAATTCCCAAGTACAGAACCCGTTAAAGAAGCTAATACAACCTCAATTAATCCCGCCTGAAGTGCAAAAATCGAAATAATCAGTTCAACAGCATTACCGAAAGTAGCATTTAATAATCCGCCTATTCTAGGTCCAGAGACAATCGCCAAACTTTCTGTCGCTCTCCCCATAAAACCCGCTAATGCGATAATAGTAATACAATACACAGCGAACATAATTGTTTGAGGCCAATGAAGCATTTTTCCAAGTACAGAAAGTGGTACCCCGATCAGCGCTACTATAAGAAATATTTTATTAAACATGCTTTTCATCCTTCCATCGTATGTATTTCTCCTCGATATTATTATTATTCTTCTCCTAACTTGTCCGATTTCATCACAATTACGTTTAAAAAATCGGATTGAAGAAAACAGTATGAAAGATATTTAAATTATCTTGTTTAAACAGAGAAAACAATAAATTATGAACAGGGGCTAAAAGCATGCATTTAAAAGAAAAAATTGAAACTATTATTTGCGGTCAACGAACTGGTGTATTATCTACTGTACGTGAAAATAAACCTCATAGTACCTTTATGATGTTTTTCCACGAAGATTTTGTGTTATATGTTGCAACAGATCGAAAATCAAAAAAGATAACAGATATTGAAAACAATCCAAATGTCCATGTACTACTTGGACGAGAAGGAAAAAAATTAGATGAAGATTATATTGAAGTTGAAGGCTTAGCTTCAATCGAGGAAGATTCCACATTAAAAAACAAGTTTTGGAATAATAGCTTAAAACGTTGGTTACTTGGTCCTGAAGACCCTAATTACGTATTAATAAAAATCAATCCCGACACAATTTATTACATCGATGGTGCTGGTACGACGGAGCCCGAGTTTTTACGACTATAAAATAAAACAAGCCCCCTTTAGGTGGGCTTGTTTTGTCGAAAAGTTCTTCTGAAAAAAACAATAAAATAGGTGGAACTTTCTAAAGATTCTGTTATATAATAGCAGTAACTTAAATAAACTGTATTAAAACAGATTGAGAGGAGAAATAAAATTGATGAAAAGAGAAGAACGCAAAAACATGATTGAGTTTATTGAAAAGAAAAAAGGGATTGAGCGTGACGAATTATTGTTTATGACAGACGATGAAGTAGAACATATTTATAATGTAACGTACTTTTTGTATGAAGAAATTGCAGAGTAGTATAATAATCCCCACCTTATTAAAAATATAAGGTGGGGATTATTTCGTTATTTATTCCGCTATTTGCGGGGCGGTAAAATCCCACTGATTAAAGTTTCGTGTTATACGTGAGAATGGTTTTCATGTATAATAATGTAAGATTGGAGGAATTTTACTATGAGTTCATGGCTCTTATTCGCACTATTATCGGCAATTGCTGCTGCCCTTGTATCTATTTTCGGAAAGATTGGTTTAGATGGAATCGATGCCAATGTCGCGACGACGGTTCGTTCTATTATTATGGCATTATTTATGGTAGGCGTTATTATTATACAAGGTAAATTTCAAAATATCGGCGACGTACTGCTAAATAAAAAAGCACTGCTCTTTATCACATTAAGTGGGGTTGCAGGTGCTTCGTCATGGCTATTTTATTTTCTTGCCCTCAAAACAGGGAAGGTTTCACAAGTGGCTCCTGTCGATAAATTAAGCGTCGTATTTTCTATCATTCTCGCGATGATTATACTCGGCGAAAAGTTAAACTTTATGACTGGTATTGGTGTAGTCTTTATTACAGCTGGTGTACTATTTATTGCTTTCAGCTAAAAAAACCGCTATTAGCGGTTTTTCTTTTTCTTTATGTAAAACCATACAACACATGTAACAACTACTGAAATGGATAAAATCCATACTCCGTAATGATGTAGGCTATACTCAACGAAACGCCACTTCTCTCCTAACTTCCAGCCAAGTCCAATAAAAACACTTATCCAAATAAGCGCACCACCATAAGCGTACAAACAAAAACGCCAAAGTGTTAAATTCGACATCCCAGCAAAATATGCTGTTAAATGACGTACTCCCGGGATAAAGTAACCAATCATTAAAAGAAATGGTCCATATTTTTCAAATAAAATATGTGTTTTTTCAATGTGATGTTCTTTAATTCTAATCTTCGGCCCATATTTTTTTAAAACAGGGAGTCCAAGTTTTAAACCTAATATGTAGCTTAATGTAATACCTAACATCGCACCAGCCATCCCGCTTAAAAAAGCAGCAGTTCCTGACATAACTCCTTTAGAAACATTATAACCAACGAAGGTCAATAAAAACTCGTCTGGTATCGGTAATCCAACAATTCCACCGGCCAACGCTATAATAATTCCAAAATACCCATAATGCGAGATTAACTCGCCAATATGTTGTTCCATTCGGAAAACACATCCTATGCACGATCGTTATTCCACATTGTGCCCTTTCTATCTTTCAGACAAACATGGTATACATATTCACTATACATTGTTTTTATAATGAACTCTACTTCTATCCATTCCTTTAGCAGGAAGAAAGTGAACCATTAATCAGTGGTGATTTGTTCATCCTCACTAATTTTTAGCACACACCAATTGTTCACCCGACTCCCTCCTAATTCCCTTGTATTCATCGCTTTTTGAAGTGCTAGTCTTATTATCTGTAAATAGTGGGATTAAAAAAAATAAAAATTCATATGCTTGTTTTTTTGTTACAATAAAGGAAAGTTACTTTTCGCAACGGTTTAACTCTCAGGAAAAATGATATATCTAGCAAAAACATAGTTTGGTCGATATAATGCAACTTCTACCTATTAAAAGAACATACACCCTTTACATACAACATCATTTTTCTAAATTATACAGGGGGAACGAACATGACCATTGAAAATCAATTTATCCAAAAGGTTTACTATAAAACATTTTTAACAGAAGAAACTTCTACTCCAGTATCAGAAGTACTCGGTGAAGCATATATAAATGAATCTACAAATGAATTCTCCAACATTTCTAATATCCGCTTTGCTCAAGGTGAATTTTATTACCAAAATAAAGACTTTGAAGCAGCGATATTTAAATGGGAGAAAGTAAATAACGAACTTGCACTTTGGGCAACCAAAAATATTGCGGATTCTTATTTTGAACTAGGATTCTTGCCAAAAGCAGAAGAGATTTATCAATCTATTCAAACGGAAGATACAACTCTTACAATGGAAGTTTCCTTACAACTTCTTTCTCTTTACATCGAACAAGAACGTTTAGGTCTAGCATTTAAGACGATTAGTGAGGCTGTTGCATTTCAACCTGACTATCCTAATATCACTGCAATTGCTCGCTCATTCTATGAAAAACAAGAAGATTGGAATAACGCCATCGAACTTGCCGTTCAAGAAGGAATTCGAACAAAATCATTACACTGGTTCGATACTTTAATCAATTATGTGAATCAAGGATTCACGAAACAAATCAAACCAGAATATTTCTATGAATCTTTAAAAGCTTTATATGCAATTGATCAAGTCCAATTTAAAGAACTTGTTATTGCGCTTTGGAACAGCTATCAAAATGAAAACTTGCATCTACCTTGGATTCAAACAATAAATCATTTATTCTTACATATTGAAACAGACAACAATGACGATTGGCATGAAATTGTTGAACGCTATCAAGATACGTACTTTGAGTTAATTACTGGTGAGCATTTCATGCATGAAATGCAGGGACTTGTACCAGATTTATTAACAAATTGGTTTAGTTTAACGAAAGCAAAAGATGCCCTATTTGTCTCTGCTGCAGTGTTAGCATGGAATGAAGTTTCACCTACAACTTTAGAGTCATTACTCGTAAAAAGTGCTGGAGCCCTACTTTCTAATTCAACAGCTGAAACAAATGTAAATATGGAAACAGTTTCTCATTTATTCGAAACAATTGCTGTATGGGCTGAAAAAAACGATGTGGATTTAAGTCATCAATTTACGTTACTCGTTCACGAACTGTGTGATTTAAATGTTACACAATTACTAATAGCGGGAACTAGTGACCAGGATAAATCATCATTCATCAATTCAATACTAGGAGAGAACATCTTAATTGAGACTGTAACAACTCCTATTCTATTTAAAGATGATAGCCAAACTGAAATAACAGAATTCACTGCGTTAGATGTACACAATATACCTAGCTTTGATGAATTCCATCAAAGAATGGCTACACCTTCCGAATCAGAACTTGAGAAAAAATGTATAGAAATTAAGTTACCAAGTAGATTTTTAAGAAAAAATAAATTTGCATTTCTTGTTACGCCACCTGTTCAAGGGCAAGTGGATAAAAACAGCTCATATTTTGAATACTTACAAGCAGCAGATAGCCTTATTTACGTATTAAATTCTGCTTCACCATTACATGGTGAAGAACTTGATACATTACTTTATTTACGTGAACAAGTGCCAAATTTACAAATTCATTTCGTATTACACACAAATAATACGACCAATAATGAAAAACTAATGAGTAAGATTAAAGTCCATTTCCCAAATGCACAGTTCTTCCCATACTCTCCTTCACAAGAGAGTAGCCAGCAACTTGGAGACGTGACAGAGTCTATTCTTTCTAATCTAGCAGAACGTAACATGGAACAAGAACGTATAGAAAAACTAATATGGTTTACTCAAAAGACAATCGCATACCTTGTAAATGAACGTGTGGAGTTAGAAAATACATTAGTGAAATCAGTACGCTGGAATAAACATATCTCAGTTAAATTAAATGGATTTATTAACAACCTTACTGCTCTTGAAAAAGATAAAATTCGTTCTATTACAGAATCTTATCTTTTAACGAAAGAAGAAATCACACGAGATATCCATTCTCAAATTCCTGAATTATTACAGAGTTGTTCTGACCTTGTTCAAGAAGATAGCGACTTCAAATTAGTTCATGAAGAATTAAATACTGCGATGAACGAACGAGTTCAAAAACATGTACAACAAGTGCTTCTTCCTAAATTTACTGGTTCTATTCAGGAGTGGATTGAAACAGCTCATAATGAATTTATTCAAGCTCAATCTTATTTAGATGAAATGAGTGAAACGTTTAATAAATTATATAAAGAAGAACGCATGAAACTTCCTTGTGATTTCAAATTACTAGATGACTGGCATCGAGATGTTGTACGCATGACAAATAGAATTACAGTAACGAACATCAATATTTTATTACGCTTTACACCGACACAATTTTTCTTAAAAAGTGCGGGAAAACTATTTGGTAACATGCAAAAAAATCAGTCTATGCTCGCAAACAAATATAAACAATACATTGAAACGGAAGACTATACGGAAATTGCTCAAACAATCTCAAAACAATTCTTCCTTCAATTTGAAGTATTTGAAGGCGCATTAGAACGAGATATCATGATGTTCTTTAAAGATCCACTTAGCATATTGAAACAAAATGTAGAAGCAGCTCAACTTGAAATACAGGAAGACGAGCAAACATTAGCAACATTAAGAAGCAACCCAGAAACTTATCACGATCCGTTAGCATTCTTTAAACTGCAACTATTGCAGCACAAATTCGTTTTAAGTACAAACAAAAACAATGAAGACGTCTATGAATTTAATGAGTCTCCTACGATTTAACATAAAAAACCAAGCAAATTTCAGTTTGCTTGGTTTTTTACTTTAATTCATTATTTTCATATGTTCAAATGGATAATAAATTGCCGCTAATTCTCCTAATACATCTTCTCTATCAATAAGTCCTAAACCATTTCTACTATCTCTGCTTATTAAGCGATTATCTCCCATAACAAAAATCTTATTTTTAGGAATTGTAATCGGTCCAAAGTCCTCTGTTAAATTCATAAGTTTTTTTTCAGCTTGTTTTTTATTACTATACAAATACGCTTCCTGTGTCACTTCATGGTTCACATATAATTGATCATTTCTCACCTCGATTACATCGCCAGGCAAACCAATAACCCTTTTCACATAAAAATTATCCGTCTTCACAACAATAATATCTTCTCTCCCATAACTTTCAAACTGCTTTGCTAACTTATTAACAATCAGCTTATCCCCATCTTGTAACGTCGGCTTCATGGACGCTCCTTTTACAGTCGTAGGAAAAAACACAAAAATTTTCGCTAAAAACACTAACAAACATGCAATTGCAATTGTTCCAAAGAATTCACGCAAACGTTTTTTCTTTTGCATCATTCCACCATCTCATCATCTTTTTACTTTTATTATAAGGAATTCAACAGTAAAATTTCCACAAAATTCTGAATTATAAAATTGTAATATTACAAACTTAAAAATAACATCCTCATAAATTTATTATTTTTATATACCATAACCTATATTTATCTCACTATTTGCGAGCAGTAAAAAAGATACCCTCAAAATAGTCTATCCACTATTTTGAGAGTATCTTTTTATATTCCCACATATACAATACACATTTGAGCCGCTACATATGTGAACCAAATCCAAAGTGGTTCATACTTTAATTTGCGTCCTCCAATATCTGTCACGCCTATAATAAAATCAGAAATCACAAATAGTAAACCACCAAAAGCCGGTATCCACCATATTCCTATATTCTCATAGTATAGGGCGAATGCAAAGCAAGCCATTCCTCCAACCCACAATCCGTAAATTAGAGCTCCTATCGTAAACAATTTATCTTGTTTATCATTTCGTATAAAAAAGAACCATCCTATAATTAGAAAGAGTCCGTATACGAGTAAACCAATCCAAAAACCATTCCATGAGATGCCTGTTTGCAAAAATGCTTTTACATAAAAACAATGCGCAAGTGCGAAAGTAATCATCCCTCCAATTAATCGATGACCAATTGGAATCAAACCTGCCATAAATAAATCTCCTACAGTTGATAATGTCATACCTAGTGCAACCCACGTACTATACGCTACTGATGGATCTTGTAACCATATCCAAATTGCACTCCCTGTTAAAGAAAAACTAAGAATAAGACGCACCGCTAAAGGTAACGGCATATTATTTCTTGTTTTTTTTGTCTGTCCTATTGCGTACATTGCACCAATTAAAAAAAGAATGATTTGTCCAATTAACACCATGTAAAGTAGATTCATAACATGTTCTCCTCAATAAATGCTTTTTGTATCTTTTTTCGTTACACCTAGTCTATTATCCTTTTTCTATATAAAAAAAGAAGAACCGTACTGTTCTTCCATTGTAATCGTTTTCCTGTTATCTATGCTACGTGTTTTTCGTTCGCCCTTTTCTGCTTAGCTGTCGTCCGATTCACCACGATAATTCCCGCGGCTACACATGCCAAACCGAATAATACAAATGAATGAATTGCTTCTCCTAAAATCATGCTCGATAATAACACACCAAATACGGGTATAAAGAACATGTACATTGATACTTTTCCAACCTTGTTATACTTCATAATTGTATTCCAAATGCAAAAGCCTGCTGCGGATAAGAAAGATAAGTAGAGAAGCATAAGTATTGCATGTACACTAAATGTAAATGGCATGGCTCCAACTTGCAAAGCCCCTATACATAATAGCCCGATAGAACCAAAAATCATTTGGTATGCTGTCATATAGCCAACATCTAATGTTTTGCTACCTTCTTTCGCCAATATGTTTCCATATGAATACAACATTGCTGCACTAAGAAGTAGTAAGCTACCGATTCCGAAATGGAATGACAAACTACCATCACTCGGTACATTTACTAAAATGACACCACAAAAGCCAATAGAGACCCCAATTATTTTTCTCATATTGAGAGCGTCATCTTTATATAAAAAGTGAGCGAGTAAAATTTGAAAGAATGATGATGTTCCTGAAATGATAGCTCCTTCAATACCAGAACTATAACTCATTCCAATATAAAAACATATATATTGAAGAAATGTTTGAAATAAACCAATTTGTACTAACTGCTTCCCCGTTCCTTTTTTGAAGCTCATATCTTTTCCTAACACTTTAAAGAATAATAAGAGCATGACTCCAGATAAAAAGAAACGATAACCAGCAAATAATATTTGCTCCCCAACTTCTTGTGGCTGAATTCCAAGTTCAGCATAACTTAATTTAATAAATGGGAATGCGCTCCCCCATAAAAAAGTCGCTACTATTGCAGCAATTAGTACGCCAATCGGATGGGTAAAAAATTTCTCTGTCTTCACTTGTTGTCTTCCTTTCCGATCTTTATATGAACAATATTCATATATACCAAAGGAAGTGTGAAAACACAAGTTTTCAGTTTATACGCAAACAAAACATATCATCTAACGA
Organism: Bacillus cereus group sp. RP32; assembly: GCF_040459735.1. Lineage (NCBI taxonomy): Bacteria > Bacillati > Bacillota > Bacilli > Caryophanales > Bacillaceae > Bacillus > Bacillus cereus group sp. RP32. The sequence continues at coordinate 4,879,565 of NZ_JARVHO010000001.1, forward strand.
AAACATATGCTATACTATAGAATAATTACAATATAATAACTATTAAAATCAGATTCAACAGAAATGCTGCTATCCATTATGGATGGCAGCTTTCGTCGTTTTATAGGGGTTTCGATTTTGATTCTTTTTCTCAATAAGAATTTGGAAGGAGCGAGTAGTAATGAACTCAGAAGTAAAAACATTACAAGTACAAAAGTCTATTTCTCATCCCTCTTTATGGGATACATTAAAGAAACATCATGAACTTATATTTGCAATCGCATCTGGTATTTTCATTTTAGCTGGTTGGTTATTCACAAAGAACGATGCAATGAATGTAGGCATTACTTGCTATATCCTTGCTTATATAGTTGGTGGATATGCAAAAGCGAAAGAAGGTATTGAAGATACCATTGAAGAGAAAGAGCTAAATGTCGAAATGCTCATGCTCTTTGCTGCTATCGGTGCTGCAATCATTGGCTACTGGGCAGAAGGTGCAATTTTAATCTTTATCTTCGCACTAAGCGGTGCGATGGAATCTTATACATTAAGTAAAAGTCAAAAAGAAATTTCAGCGCTTCTTGATTTACAACCTGAAGAAGCATTACGTATTTCAAATGGAACCGAAGAACGTGTTCCTGTTGGACGATTACAAATTAACGACATTATTTTAATTAAGCCAGGTGAGCGCGTTCCTGCTGACGGTACGATTCATAACGGTGAAACAAATATCGATGAAGCAGCAATTACTGGAGAACCTATTCCAAATGAAAAAAAACATGACGATGAAGTATTTGCCGGTACTGTAAATTTACGCGGTGCTATCGAAGTTAAAATTACGAAGCCGAGTGATCAAACATTATTCCAAAAGATTATCCGTCTCGTCCAAAGTGCACAAAGTGAAAAATCACCATCACAACTATTCATCGAAAAGTTTGAAGGAACATACGTAAAAGGTGTACTACTCGTTGTTGCGCTTATGATGTTCGTCCCTCATTTCTTACTTGACTGGAGCTGGAATGAAACGTTTTATCGCGCTATGATCTTACTTGTAGTCGCATCTCCTTGTGCACTCGTTGCTGCCATTACACCAGCAACATTATCTGCAATTTCTAACGGAGCAAGAAATGGAATTCTCTTTAAAGGTGGCATACATTTAGAACGCCTCGCTTCAGTAAAAGCGATCGCCTTTGATAAAACAGGAACATTAACACAAGGAAAACCTACCGTAACAGATGTATATGTTCGAGAAAGTATGACAGAAAAAGAAGTACTTTCTATTACAGCATCAATTGAAAGTCACTCTACACACCCTTTAGCTGAATCTATTGTTAAATATGCACAACATGCGTATGACATTACATTAAAAAAACCAGAAAACGTTGAAGATGTAACTGGTTTTGGACTCAAAGGAATATTTGAAAACAAAGCTTATAAAATAGGTAAAGCTGATTTTATCGGTGAAGAAACAAAGACATTTCATAATGGTATTTCTGCCTCACTTGAAAAAGAAGGTAAAACTGTCGTTTATATTAGTGATGAGAGAGGCATTCTTGGCCTTATCGCTTTAAAAGATACACTTCGCCAAGAAACAATAGCTGCTATTCGTGAATTACAAAGCATCGGTGTCGAGGCAATTATGATTACTGGAGATAATGAAGAAACGGCAAAAGCTATTGCCTCTGAAAGTAATATAAAAGAATATTACGCATCATGCTTACCAGAAACAAAAGTTGAAACGATTAAAAAGCTAAAGGAAAAATACGGGACAGTAGCAATGGTCGGAGATGGTATAAATGACGCCCCAGCACTCGCTACTGCTAGCATTGGTGTAGCAATGGGTGAAGGAACAGACGTAGCTTTAGAAACTGCTGACGTTGTACTTATGAAGAACGAATTATCTCGCCTTTCCCAAGCAATCCGTTTATCAAAACGAATGAACCTTATTGTAAAGCAAAACGTAATCTTTTCACTAGCTGTAATTGCAATGCTGATTTGTTCAAACTTCTTGCAATTTTTAGCTCTTCCATTCGGTGTTATTGGGCATGAAGGAAGTACGATTCTTGTCATTTTAAATGGCTTACGATTATTAAAAGGATACAAATAAAACGGGTCCCTCATAGAGGACCCGTTTTTTTTAATGGTAGCTATTATGCCCGTTCGCACTACCACTCGTTTTATGCTTCGGATGCGAACTACTCTTTTGTTTATTGTTATTTTTATTGTTGTGATTCTTTTTATTATTACTCATGAAATATCCCCCCTGTTCCCTATTATTATGGAACAAGAGCTCACTTTTCATTACGGGAATTATTGTCATCCGTCCTATAATGATGGAGTAAACCATTAATTTCACCGCCAAGTAAAATTACCCATCCAGTTAAGTAAAACCATAACATTAAAATAATAATACCACCGAGACCACCATATGTATTGGCGTAATTCGCAAACTTATCTACATAATAAGCAAATGAGTACGATACCACAATCCATCCTACAGTAGCAAATGTTGCTCCTGAAATGACTTCTCTTCTTTTTAACTTTCGATCTGGTGCAAATGTATATAAAAAACTAAACAATGCAAATAACACGAAGAAACTCGCTACTAACCGCGTAATACTCCACACGTAAGAAAAACTATCCGATAAACCAATTGCTTTAAATACCGCTGCCCCAATGACTTGTCCAAACACTGGAACAATTAGCGCAAACACAATCATAAAAATGATTGCTAATGTAAACACAATTGATAAAGCTCTCGTTTTAATAAAGGAACGTGTTTCTGTTACATCATACGCACGGTTAAAAGCATTCATAACCGCATTTACCCCGTTTGAAGCAAACCATAGCATTGATAATAAACCAAATGATAATAAACCACCATTTTGCTCATTTACAACTTTATCAACGTTTACTTCAATTAAGGACATTGCATCTTCGGGTACGTACGGTTCTAATAAGTTGAGCACACTTTCTGTTTGAAGGTCAATGAATCCAAGAAGCGTAATTAAGAAAACAAGCCCAGGAAAAATCGCAAGCAAGAAGAAATAAGCGAGCTGTGCTGCCAAGCCCGCTACATCATCGCGCATCGTTCGGTCATACAAGTCTTTACCAAACGAATAAGTACGATGTCTCCTCACCTTTTCTAAAATTTTTCTCATATATGTTTAAACGCTTTTCTTCTCTTCTTTATCTTGCTTCAACTCAATGTACGCTTCAGTTTTTTTTTCCTCTACATTTGAGTCTTTCATAAATAGTTCACGCGCTTCTTTCATACCGCCCTCTTCAGCAACTATTGGCTCTTCTTCTGCTTTCAGCTCATCTACCTTTGAAGATACAGCTTGAATTTCAATCGTTTCTGGCTTCTCTGCTGGCTCAACCTTTTTCTTACTAAAAATTTCTTTCGTTTCTTTTAACGTCTCTACAACAGATGGCGTCAATTTTTTAATTTCTGCAACTTTCGCTTTCACTACATTTAAATCAGCAAGTTCGCGTCCTTTATCTGTAACAGTTTGCACTTTTTCTTTGATTTTTGCATTTTCACCGATTTCAATCATCTTTGTTTTTGCTTTTTCCGCAGTATTTTTTACTTTTTCACGGTTTTCTTTCTTCAACATAGATACAGCTACACCTGCAGCTACACCAATCGCAATGTTTCGAGCAATATTATTTTTCTTTGCCATATTCCTTCACCCTTTCATTTCTTATGTTAGAAAGTATTTCTTTCTAAGCTTCCTCATATTCCTTGTTCATTTCGAATGAAAGCTAATAGCTTTGCACACCCTTCTGTTACAAGGTCATATACTTCTTGGAAATTCCCTGTATAGTAAGGGTCGGGAACGTCTGTCCAGCCACCGTCTGGAACAAAATCGGACAGCCTACCAATATAGCCTCCAGTTTTACCTAAACTTTTTAAATCTGCTATATTCTTGTTGTCCATGGCAATAATATAATCAAACTTTGTTAAGTCTTCTTTTTCTACTTGCCTTGCTTTAATTCCTTCAAAAGTGACTGCATTTTCTTTTAAAATTTTTTGTGTTCCTTTATGTGGCGGATGGCCAACATGCCAATCTCCAGTTCCTGCAGAATCAATGACAATTTTCTCCTCGAGTCCCTCTTTTACGACAAGATCTCGAAAAATTGCTTCTGCCATCGGTGAACGGCAAATGTTCCCAAGACAAACAAACAATACTTGAACCATATTTTTGTTCTTCCCTTCTTGGTGCATTTCTTTATATATACTTATAGTATAAACAACCAATTATTAATTATAAAGGAAATCCCTACTAATTTAATAGGATTGAAAAGATTCATTAACGAAAATGATAAAAAATGTTAAGATATCCTTATGTTATTTTAAAGGGGGACACTTCGGTGGATTTATCCGTAAAGTCAGAAGAAAACGTTGAATATATGGTCGAAGCTATTAAAGAAAAATTACGTATGGTTAATGCTGGAGCGATGAGAGCTGCTAGCTTTAATGAAGAAATGTACGAAGACTTACGTGACATTTATGAGCATGTTATGAAACGTGAAACATTCAGCATTAGTGAAATGCAAGCTATTACAGAAGAATTAGGTACATTAATTAAAAAGTAAAAAGCCTCGCTTATGAGGCTCTTTTTTATTTCCAACAAATTCATGACAACTCTTCTCTTTCCCTCAACCAACTGTAAAATACTGTACAATGGAAGTAGAACCTCACCTTAGATTTTTTCTCCATACATACTACTCACAAATAATAGCAACACTACCATTGCTAACTGTTTTTACTGGAGGTGCTTACTTATGAGCAATTGGTACAGTAAGACGAAAGATCAAACATTAATCGACTTAGAAACAAACGAACAACACGGTTTAACAGATGAAATCGTAAATGAACGTTTAAAGCAATACGGTTCTAATGAATTAGCTACAAAACAAAAACGCACGTTATGGCAGCGTATTTTCGCCCAAATTAATGACGTCCTCGTATATGTCCTTATTATTGCTGCCCTTATTTCTGCCTTTGTAGGTGAATGGGCTGATGCAAGTATTATCGCGCTCGTTGTAGTTTTAAACGCTGTTATCGGTGTCATCCAAGAATCGAAAGCAGAACAAGCTTTAGAGGCATTGAAAAAGATGGCGACACCTAAAGCTATCGTCAAGCGAGATGGTGAACTAAAAGAAATTCCATCTGAACAAGTCGTTCCAGGTGATATTGTCATGCTGGATGCAGGACGTTATATCCCATGTGATTTACGGCTTATCGAAACCGCAAATTTGAAAGTTGAAGAATCTGCTCTAACTGGTGAATCCGTCCCTGTTGATAAAGATGCAATTTACCACCCTTCTATGCAAAGCGATGAGCAAGTACCACTGGGCGATCAAAAAAATATGGCCTTTATGTCGACACTAGTAACATATGGGCGCGGAGTCGGTGTCGCTGTTGAAACTGGAATGAACTCACAAATTGGTAAGATTGCTACCCTTTTACATGAAGCCGACGATGATATGACACCACTTCAAAAGAGCTTAGCACAAGTCGGAAAGTATTTAGGCTTTGTCGCTGTATCTATTTGCGTCATTATGTTTATCATCGGTTTTTTACAAGGACGAGATACGTTAGAAATGTTTATGACTGCTATTAGTTTAGCCGTTGCAGCTATTCCAGAAGGCTTGCCGGCTATCGTTTCCATCGTTCTTGCAATTGGTGTGCAGCGAATGATTAAACAAAATGTTATCATTCGTAAACTACCAGCTGTCGAAGCTCTCGGTTCTGTCACAATTATTTGTTCAGATAAAACAGGTACGTTAACGCAAAATAAAATGACCGTTACTCACTTTTATAGTGATAACACATACGACCACTTAGAAAACTTAAATGTAAATAATGATGTACAACGTCTATTGTTAGAAAATATGGTGCTATGCAACGATGCGTCTTACGGTTCCGATTCACAAACAGGGGACCCTACAGAAATCGCCCTTCTTGTTGCCGGAAACACTTTTAACATGCAAAAAGATCATTTAGAAAAGATACATGAACGCGTTAACGAGATGCCTTTCGATTCAGATCGTAAAATGATGTCAACCGTTCATACATACGATGAAAGCTACTATAGCATGACAAAAGGTGCTATTGATAAACTCTTACCTCGATGTACCCACATATTTAAAAACGGTAAAATCGAGGTTCTAACAGATGCTGATAAAAATCAAATATTAGAAGCTGCCGGGGCAATGTCTCAAGAGGCTTTAAGAGTACTTTCATTCGCATTTAGACAATACAATTCAAACGATGTGGTTATAGATCATCTTGAAGAAAATCTCATCTTTATTGGTCTTGTCGGTATGATTGATCCACCGCGAACTGAAGTAAAAGATTCCATTACAGAATGTAAAAAAGCTGGTATTCGCACAGTTATGATTACTGGTGACCATAAAGATACCGCCTTTGCAATTGCCAAAGAACTTGGTATTGCCAAAGAAATATCTGAAATTATGATTGGAACTGAATTAGATAACATCCCAGATACAGAACTAGCAAATAAAATTAATCACTTAAATGTATTCGCCAGAGTCTCTCCAGAGCATAAAGTAAAGATTGTAAAAGCATTACGTGCAAAAGGAAATATCGTATCTATGACTGGTGATGGTGTCAATGATGCTCCATCTTTAAAGCAGGCTGATGTTGGCGTAGCGATGGGCATTACAGGAACAGACGTTGCAAAAGGGGCAGCGGATGTAGTATTAACAGATGATAATTTCTCATCTATCGTGAAAGCTGTTGAGGAAGGTAGAAATATTTATCGTAACATAAAAAAATCAATTCTCTTCCTACTCTCTTGTAACTTTGGAGAAATTATTGCTTTATTTTTAGCTATTTTACTCGGTTGGGCAACACCACTACGACCTATTCACATTTTGTGGGTCAATTTGATTACAGATACACTGCCTGCATTATCACTTGGGGTTGACCCTGAAGATCCAGATGTGATGAAGGAAAAACCACGACATGCGAAAGAAAGCTTATTTAGTGGTAGCGTTCCTTTTCTTATTTTCAATGGAGTTGTCATTGGACTTTTAACGCTAACAGCCTTTATCATCGGGGCAAAATTCTATACCGGAGATACAAATTTATTTCCTCTTTTCCCAGAGAAAATTGATGAAGATGCTCTATTACACGCTCAAACAATGGCATTTGTCGTTCTTAGTTTTTCTCAGCTCGTTCATTCATTTAACTTGCGTTCAAGAACGAAATCTATTTTTTCAATTGGGATCTTTACAAATAAATATTTAGTCTTCTCCCTTCTTATCGGTGTTCTTATGCAAGTGTGTATTATCTCCATCCCACCTCTTGCAAATATATTCGGTGTACATGCATTAACGATGCGAGATTGGGGATTTGTTCTCTTATTAAGTATCATTCCACTTGTTGTGAATGATATCATTAAATTAGTAAAGAGAAACTAAAAGGCAATGAGGACTATTCCTCATTGCCTTTTCATTTACCCTTGTAATTCTTTTTTAATGTTCTCAGTTAATGTAGCCATACGTTTGCGGCTTTCTTCACGCTCACGTTTATTTTGTTCTTCAATTTGTTGTGTTTCTTGCATACCTCTTGAAATAATGTTCCAAGTTTCCTCAAGTGTTTCCATCTTAATACTAGAAGAACCTGATAATCTCGCTACTTCCACACTTTGCGTTGCGATATTTTGTGCATTTTTCTTAAGTAATTCATTTGTACGACGATCCAGTTCAGCCATAGAATCTGCAACAAGCTTTTGACGTTTTGCATTTACCGCTTGAATAATACCATTTTTAAAGATAGGAATCGTTGTAATAAATGCTGTATTGATTTTACCAATTAATTTATTATTACCACGTTGAACCATACGAATTTGTGGTGCTGTAAGTAGCGCAACCATACGTGCTTTTTCTAAATCATCAATGCGCTGCTCTAAAATTTCAACAGAGTTTTTCAGTGATTCTAATTCAATACCTGCTAATTGGTCATTGTTACGCACACGCTCTTCGTACATTGGAACCAACTCTGTATTTAAACGCTCTAATAACATTTCCCCTGCTACTACATACTTTTCTAAGTCTAAATAATATTTTAAATTTTGCTCATATAAACCATCTAACGTACCGATTGATTTTTTCATTTCATCTTGATACTTTGTAATTTCTACGTATACTTTATCCATTTCGCGACCCATTGTTTGGTACTTACTAAAGATTTGTTCAATCATTTTATCCGCTTTTTTGAACATACGTGAGAAGAAACCGCTTTTCTCTTCCGCAAAGTCTTTGCTATCGAATCTGTCCATAATTTTACCAAGCTGTTTTAATAATTCTCCAGAGTCTTCTATTTTTGATAAAGACATTGTATGTAAAATTTGATCAGCGAAACGTGAAATTTCCATAGAAGGTTCTTTTCCAAGTTCAATTAATTCTAACTGATCTTTAATATCTACCGCATTATAAATACGTTGTACATCCGCATCTTGTCTAAGTTGTAAGCGCACATCTTGTGCTGTTTGCTCATTTAATTCTGTTTTCGAATCTAGTACGACTGGGTTATTCATATGGTATTCTCCCTTTCCTTATAGAAATGGACGAAATAGTCCTTTTATTGTTTGTGATAAATTTTTATAGGCTGATGAACCATGAAACTCAAGATCGAAATTAACTTCTTCAAGCCAATGGGAATCAAATGCTCCTGCTTCAATATACGGTTCAATATCGTTTCTTCCCGTTGGATTGAAATGGAATACATCTACTCCAATTTGATTTAAAAATAGTAATAAAACAGCATCAGAACGAGTTAATTCTCCACTCTTCTCATTATTAAATATAACAATTTTCGGTACATCTTGTGAATAATCAAATTTCTCAAGCTGTTCTAAAATATTCGGTGGTATTTGAGAGAGTTGTGCGAAAACATATAGCGCTACATCTTGTTTCGTTTCTTTTGCAATTGGTTTACATATTTCACTTTCGCACGTATGGATGATCGCCTCTGCAATCCCATGTTGTAAACCTTCCGGTAAACGCTTATGCGGCCACCAATGGCTATTCATAATTAAATCTGGATGTAATTTCCCCCCGCGGTCTAATGCATCTCGATAATGATATTGGAAATTGGCTTTTTGTTCTTTTGTAAATGGGAATGTATTAATTAATAAACTGTTATCAAATGATGTAACAGACTTTAATCGCTGAAAATATTCTTTATCATTCTTTGAAACACCTGATATTTTCGCAAATAAAGAAGGGATATAAATGTGTTTATTCTCAACAAAGAATGTCGGGCGCACAAATGCCTTTTCTTTCGTAATTAAAAAGAGTTCATCGTATGTCGTTTTTAATGTACGGGCTACAGGCGTATAGGAACGAAATTGCCATGGCTTGTACAGCAGTGAGTTATCATGGTGAAGTACTTGTTCAATTTCTTTTGAAGCCTGATACGCTACTGTCGCAACTCGCTCACGGCGGCGATCTGGAAATGGCTCAAGAGAAATCCGACCTGGATGAGACACAACAAAACTTCTTCCTTCCTCATCAACATTCTCAAATCCATCTTTTCCTTCTGGGTGATAATAAAGTACATCGCAACCGAGCATAATAAGAAAGTATAAGAAATATATACGGCTTTCCTGTGCATCACCGTACCAAATAATGCGCGGCATTTGTTTCTTATAATTAATCGTAGAGAACCACTTCGCTACGTAATTGTCACTTAACTTAATCATATCGATTAAGAAACGTCGGAATCCTTCTGTTTTTAATGATTGGTTATGTTGTTTTTCATACAATTTCAATACAGAAATAAACGTCGTATGTATATAGTGTTGTAAGTCAGGATTGTCTACTTGTGGTAATAGTTGTTTTCCAGAGAGATGGGCGACAAGCCTATTTACTGTAAGGCCATTCGGTGCTTCTTGATGTAATGTAAAAACCTCTTGAATATGGCGCAGTTTTTCGGGATCAATCACCTTATTTAAATTTTGTTCATGCAAAACCACGATCCCTTTCACTTCGCTATAATCAAATAGCTCATTGAAATATTCATCTACATCATTAGGAACGCCGAGGATTCGACATGCTATATAACTAAATTTCATCTCATTCTCTGTCAGCTCATATTGTGGACGTTTTTCTAAAAGTGTTTCAAATTGCTTTAAATCTGATTCATCTTTTAATGCATATGGTTGAAGTGTAAAACGTGAAAACACAACAGTTCACCTCCAAAAACATTTACGTTTTTTCTAAGTCCTTCTTCTATTATAAACTATTTTTGGTTATAAAAAATGGGCGCTCGCAAAACGAGCAAACCCATTTCAATTATTTATGATTATTTTTAGTAGCCGCAACTTCTTCTTTAGCTTGTCCAGAATTCTTCATGTAGTGAAGTATAAATGTTGCTCCAAATGCTACAACTAAAATAATAAAGAACAGTGTATGACTAATATGAATATTAATTAGAGACAATAGCATTTTCGATGCGATAATTAAGATTAAAATATATGCTGTCGTTTCAAGCTCTGGAATACGCTCTAACAATTTTAAGAATACACCAGCGATACCACGCATCATTAAAATACCAAGCATTCCACCTAATAATAGAATCCAAACTTCATTTGATACACCAAACGCAGCAAGTACGCTATCTACAGAGAACGCGATATCCATTAATTCGACCATCGCAACCGTTCCCCAGAAGACACCGAACATTCTAAAGAGAATACTATTTTGATTCATACCATGAGCTTCTTCTTCTTCACTTGCACCTTTACGCTTATCAATAAAGTATTTCACTGATAACCAAGCAAGGTAAAGTGCACCAAGAAGTTTTACCCACCATAATTTAATTAAGAACATTCCGATTCCAATTGCAATAAATCGGAATACATAAGCTCCAATAAGTCCATAGAATAATGCTTTTTTACGTTTTTCTTCCGGAAGGTGTTTTACCATTACTGCTAATACAAGTGCGTTATCAGCAGATAATAATCCTTCAAGTACAACAAGTGTACCAATTAATCCCCAAGATACTGGATCCTGCAACACTTTAATCCACATGTCCAAGTCGAAAAATTGAGCATACGTATCAAGGATTCCTTGCAAAATACTCATCTTACCTTTATCCCCTATTCTTTGCTAGATTTATAGAAAGGTCAAAAAAAGGAAACGAATATCGTTTCCCTTCTTATGCATCCAAGCCATACGCTCTTACAAGCGCACCTAAACCACCTTGGAATCCACTTCCTACTGCATTAAACTTCCACTGTCCATTATGACGGTATAATTCACAAAAGACAACTGCTGTTTCGATGGAGAAATCTTCCCCTAAATCAAAACGAAGAACTTCTTCGTTTGTTTCTTCATTTGCTAAACGAACAAATGCGTTTCCGACTTGTCCAAAGTTTTGATTACGGCCTTCTCCATCATAAATTGTAACTGTAATAGCAATTTTATGAACATCTGCTGGAACCTTTTTCAAATCTACAACAAGTTGCTCATCATCCCCGTCGCCTTCACCTGTACGGTTATCTCCTGTATGTAAAACAGATCCACAAGGAGACTGTAAATTGTTATAGAAGATAAAATCAGTTTCCTTCGTACATTTTCCGTTCGCATCTAATAAAAAAGCAGATGCATCTAAATCGAAATCTGATCCACCATCATAAGATTTAATATCCCAACCAAGACCAATTACTGCTTTTGTTAAACCAGGGCTTGTCTTACCTAAATCAATCTTCTGTCCTTTTTGCAATTGAATTACCATTTATATTCACCTCTATATTTTAATCTTAAAAAATATATCCAACAGTAAACATCTGTTTCACCGATGGATATATCAATCTATTACTCTACATCTAAACCGAAATTATTACATAGAGACGCTAATCCACCTTGGAATCCACTTCCGATTGCATTGAACTTCCAGTCACCTGCATGACGGTATAATTCACCTACTACAACAGCTGTTTCAATAGAGAAATCTTCTCCTAAATCGTAACGAATTAATTCTGCATTCTTTTCTTCATCTAAAATACGTACGAAAGAGTTAGAAACTTGTCCGAAGTTTTGGCTACGGCCTTCTCCGTCATAAATTGTAATTGTGAAGCAAATACGTTCGATATGTGCAGGTACATTTTTCAAATCTACTTTAATCGCTTCGTCATCACCTTCACCGTCACCAGTTCGGTTATCTCCTAAATGCTCTACAGCACCATTCGCACCTTTAGGGTTATTATAGAAAACGAAATCTTCTGCACCTGAAACTTTACCGTTAGCACCTACTAAGAAAATACTAACATCTAAATCGAAATCGTTTTGTCCGTCATAACGATTCGTATCCCAACCAAGTCCTACAAGAACTTTTGAAAGACCTGGATTCGTTTTTGTTAAGTCTACCTTTTGTCCTTTTTTCAATGAAATTGATGCCATATTCAATTCCTCCTCGGTTTATTTTATTAATAACGTGATACAATCTCACTTAAGTTTTTATCTTGTGTGCCTTCTCCAACAGCTGAAAACTTCCATTCACTTCCGTGGCGATACATTTCACCTGCGATTAGAGTCGTTTTTCCAGCATAATTATCCGATAAATTATAGCGCGCTAATTCTTCGCCAGTTTGCGGGTTTTGAATACGAATATATGCATTACGAATCATCCCGAAATCTTGACGACGATTTACACAGTCATAAATATTTACAACGAATACTAAACGATTAATACGGCTCGGAACTTTATGTAATTCTACGAAAATTGTTTCGTCATCACCAGCGCCTTCACCTGTTAAATTATCTCCTGAATGAATAATACTACCACAAGTAGAAAGCTTGTTTCCGAAGTAAACTAAATCGTTTTTGTTTACAAAACGATCCCCTTCTAACATAACAACAGATGCATCACAATCTACATTTGGTTTACTTCCAAATAATGAAGACAGAAACCCACCTGATTGCCCAATTGGATCCCAGCCTAAGCCAACCTGTAGTTTTGCTACTTTTGGTTGTCCTTTCGTTAAATCGATCTTTTGACCTTTTTCTAAAATAATAGGCATGAAGTTTCTTCCTTTCTACAAAGCATTTTCCAAGGCGGAAAATATTGTATTCTTCCCTTATATTGTAGCATTATTTACCTAGTGATAAAAAGGATAAATTCTCAGTTATATGAAAACATTCATATAATTTACTTATGATGATGTAAGAAGTGGTAAATAGAACCAATCATTCCTGCGCAATTACCGTTTTGTGCAAGCTCAATTTCACAATTACTATAAATCTCTTTGTGTAAATATTTTTCTACCTCTTCTTTTACTTCTTTTAAGAACTTATTTCCTCTATCAGTAATTCCGCCACCTATAACAATCATTTCTGGATTAAAAATATAAGCAAGATTACTAATCCCAATAGCTAAATGTTTAAAGAAAACTTCAACCGCTTGCGTAATTTCCCTATCCCCTTTATCATACAATTCGAAAATCGTTTTTCCATTCCACTCACTTTCACCTTTATATTTTTGTACAATATGAATTAACCCTGAAATGGAAGCAACCTCTTCAAACGTTTTCCCTTCTATTAACATATTTCCCCATTCACCAGCACTAAATGAATGTCCTCGGTACAATTCTCCATCTATAAAAATCGCTCCCCCAATCCCAGTTCCAAGGGTAAGCATAATAAAGTTTCTTTTATCTCTTCCAATACCGTTCCACTTTTCTCCAAACGCTGCACAATTCACATCATTGTCAATGGATACAGAAACTTTTAATATCGCTTGCAATCTATCAATAATAGGAATTGTACTATAGCCTGGAATATGATCCGCACCTCCCGTCACAATCCCTTTATTAACGTCAACAATTCCCGCAGTACTAATACCAATTCCCGAAATCGTATGTTCACTCATTAATTTTTTTGATAAAAGAATGAGTTTTTGAATGATTTGTTCCCCACCCAAATGAATTTCTGTTGGAACTGTTTTATGCTTTAGTACTGTTCCTGTTTCTGAAACAATTCCATATTTAATTTGTGTACCACCAATATCAAATGCAATATATTCTTTCATCTGCTGTCACTTCCTCTACTGTAATACATGTAAAATTCTCACTGCTCTACTATTTATAAAGTGAAACTTTAATCAGTGGGGGTTTTGTTCATCCCCCACTGATTATTAGCCCTCACCAATCGGGCTTTTACGGACAGCCCCCCCACCTAACTTCTTTGCTTTCGCTAAATTTTCAGGTGGGGATCTTACTGCCCGGCGAATAGCGGGGTAAAGAGTTTACACTAACTCTTTTCTCTCTTTAGAAATACACCACCTTTTTCTATATATAGTTTTTTTTGCATAAAACCCTTTTTCCTATGAAATATTACAAAGGGATGTATTTTAGATGGAATATTAATTTCTTAGGAGGAAAACAATGACGAAAATCTTCATTTTAGCATCAACACTCTCTTTATCTTTTTTTAGTGGTTTAAATATCGGTAATGCAGCAACAGAAAATTTCTCTCCAGCAACAAACGCAATTGTACAAAATAACGATCATTTCGCAGAAGGTAACTTAAAAGATAATAATAAACCACCAGGAAACGGTGGTTCTCAGGACGATAGTGGCTCTGATGGCAACGGTTCTGGTGGCAACGGTTCTGATGGCAGTGGTTCTGGTGACAGTGGTTCTGGTGGTAACGGCTCTGGTGGCAATGGTTCTGGCGACAACGGCTCTGGCGGCAACGGCTCTGGCGGCAGCGGTTCTGGCGGCAATGGCTCGGGTGGCAATGGTTCTGGTGGCAGTGGTTCTGATGGCAGCGGTTCTGGTGGCAATGGTTCTGGTGGCAATGGTTCTGGTGGCAGTGGTTCTGGCGGCAACGGTTCTGGTGGCAGCGGTTCTGGTGGCAATGGCTCGGGTGGCAATGGTTCTGGTGGCAGTGGTTCTGGTGGCAACGGTTCTGATGGCAGCGGTTCTGATGGCAGCGGTTCTGATGGCAGTGGTTCTGGTGACAGTGGTTCTGGCGACAATGGTTCTGGTGGCAGTGGTTCTGGCGGTAACGGTTCTGATGGCAGTGGTTCTGGTGGCAATGGTTCTAGTGGCAATGGTTCTGGTGGCAGTGGTTCTGGTGGCAATGGTTCTGGCGGCAATGGTTCTGGCGGCAATGGTTCTGGCGGCCGTGTTAAAGGCGATAGCAGTTCTCAAGGTGGCAACGGCTCTCAAGGCGGTAACCGTGTTAAAAGCGATAGCAGTTCTCAAGGTGGCAACGGTTCCCAAGGTGGTAATGTAAAAGATAATGCGAAAAAACAAGGCGATAAGTTACCTAATACTGCAACACATTATCCTGCATCTATTTTAATGGGACTTTCAACATTCCTAATTGGTATGCTACTATTTATTCGCCGTAAAAACGCAAAATAAAAACACATCCTCCATCTAAAAAATACATGAAACAAATTGTAAAACTAAAAAGGACTTTGGATTGCATTTTATTATGCAGCCCAAAGTCCTTTTCATCATTTCTATCAAAAGATTATTAATACGCTTTTCCCCAATACACCATTTGCTTAGCTTCTTTACCACAACAAATACATTCGTCAGCTACATGCTCTTGCTCAAAAGGCATACAGCGAGAAGATACTCCAACTTCTTCTTTTAGTTTCTCTTCACAAGCTAATTCTCCGCACCACATTGCTTTAATAAACCCTTGCTTTTCATCAGCTACTTTTTTCATCTCTTCGAAATTCGTCACACTATACGTATTCTCATCGCGAAATACTTTTGCTTTATTAAATAAAGAAATATGAATTTCTTCAAGTAGTGCTGGAATACGTTCTTCTAATTGATCCATTGATATAAATTCTTTTTCTTTCGTATCTCTTCTTACAAGTACAACTTGATTCTTTTCAATATCTTTAGGACCAACTTCTAATCGAATTGGAATGCCCTTCATTTCATACTCATTAAATTTCCAGCCTGGCGTTTTATTGCTAGCATCTATTTTTACTCGTGCAACCTTTTGAATATGTCCTTGTAGCTCTGTTGCTTTCGCTATAACTCCTTCTTTATGCTGAGCAATCGGTACAATAACAACTTGCACTGGAGCAACTTTTGGTGGCATTACAAGTCCATTATTATCACTATGAACCATAATCAGTCCACCTATCATTCTTGTTGATACGCCCCAAGATGTTTGGTGTACATATTGCCATTTACCGTTACGATCTAAAAATTTAATATCAAATGCTTCTGAGAAATTCGTTCCAAAGTTATGAGATGTTCCTGTTTGAAGTGCTTTTCCATCATGCATTAAACTTTCAATCGTATACGTTGCCTTTGCTCCCGCAAACTTTTCTTTGTCTGTTTTTTGTCCTTTAATTACTGGTATCGCTAAGTAGTCTTCACAGAAAGAAGCATATAGATTTAAAATATGTAACGTTTCAGCTTGCGATTCTTCTGCTGTTTCATGAATTGTATGGCCCTCTTGCCATAAGAATTCCGTTGTACGAAGGAATGGTCTCGTTGTTTTCTCCCAACGAACTACTGAACACCACTGATTATATAACTTTGGCAAATCATTATAGGATTGCACAATTTTTGAAAAATGCTCACAGAATAAAGTTTCAGATGTAGGGCGTATACAAAGTCTTTCCGCTAATTTTTCATCCCCGCCATGTGTCACCCATGCTACTTCAGGAGCAAATCCTTCTACATGATCCTTCTCTTTTTGCAATAAGCTCTCTGGGATAAACATTGGCATATACACATTTTCATGACCCGTTGCTTTTAACTTCTCATCCATCACTTTCTGCATATTTTCCCATAAGGCATAACCATATGGACGTAAAATCATACACCCTTTTACACTTGAATAATCAACAAGTTCTGCTTTTTTCACAATATCTGTGTACCACTGTGCAAAGTTCTCTTCCATCTTCGTAATTGCTTGTACTTGTTCTTTTGCCATAGTCAGTCTTCCTCCTTCTAGAAAATACAAAAAAGCCCGCGTCCCTAAATAGGGACCGAGCTTTGCCGGCGTTACCACCCTGATTCATGCACAAAAATTGCGCATGCTCTCTTTTTGATAACGGGAAATTCCCGCTGCATATGCAGAACTCAAAGGTAGGTTCCATATCGCCCTTTTAAGAATCTTCCAGCCTGACGGATTCTCTCTCTGCTAAAAAGGTTGAACATGTACTAGTCCTTTTTCATCGTTATAACGAAATAAATTTGTTGATTATCATAATACAAATTCTTTTTTTAAACAATAGCTAATTTTCTCATTTTTATATATTCTTTTCATTTTCTGCAGTTTTATACGTAGCTTTTTCGCGAGATTTTTACCAGTTGATGTGCAATCATACCGATAAGTGTACCAAGTAGAACAAAGAAACCAATAAATCCATATCCCATTCCTTCCCATCCACCAATCACCATCATTGTAACGGGAAAGGATGCTAAGCAAAGAAGTATTAAACTAAGTGCAAATATAATATCGAACTGTTTGTTTGGAAACCGTTTCTTTAGTAAATACGAAATAGTAAATACAAGGATAATCGTAATTCCGCCAATGATGTAAAAGATACTAAATCCATCTAGCCAATCCATAGTATTCCCTCCTTCCATTCATTCCCTTATACTTAATTATATGTTTAATTTTTCTGAAAATAAATAATTAATTTTTACCTAGAAATATATTTTTATTACTAGGTATTAATAGTAATATATAATAATAGGTTTTATATAATCAGGAGGGAACTTTATGGATAAAGCATTAACAAATCACGTCATTATTTTATCTTTCGATTGCTTATCAGCTTTAGATTTTCCTATATTACAAAAACTCCCTAATTTTCAAACATTAATAAACAAGGGCGCGATGGCGAGAAAAGTGGAACCTATTTATCCTTCTGTAACATATCCAAGTCACTCAACAATCGTTACTGGAAACTACCCTAATAAACATGGCGTAGTTAGCAATACGTTACTTCAACCTGGACGCGAGTCACCAGATTGGCATTGGTACCGAAAATCCATTAAAGGAACAACGTTATACGATGAAGCACATAAAGCAAATTTAACGACAGCTGCCCTTCTATGGCCTGTTACCGGCAGAGCAAATATTGATTACAATTTACCTGAAATTTTTCCAAATAGACCGTGGCAAAATCAAATCTTAGTTTCATTATTTAGCGGTAGCCCACTATATCAATTAGATTTGAATCAGCGTTTTGGTCATATAAGAAATGGCTTATCACAGCCTGAACTCGATGATTTCGTACTTGCATCTGCTGTGCATACAATCCAGACGAAGAAGCCTAATGTCATGTTTATACATTTCACCGATTTAGACACTCAAAGACACTATCACGGCTTTGAATCTAACGAAACAATAGCTGCTATCCATAGACATGATGAACGGCTAGGAAAAATTATTCAAGCTTTAAAAGACAGTGACCTATACGAAGAAAGTACAATTATCGCTCTCGGTGATCATAGCGCTTTAAGTGAAAACAAAGCCATTCAATTAAATGTACTATTTCATCAAAATGGGCTTATATCTATA
This sequence comes from Bacillus cereus group sp. RP32, assembly GCF_040459735.1. NCBI lineage: Bacteria > Bacillati > Bacillota > Bacilli > Caryophanales > Bacillaceae > Bacillus > Bacillus cereus group sp. RP32. The sequence continues at coordinate 4,898,099 of NZ_JARVHO010000001.1, forward strand.
AATTCAAAAGGAAAATTAGTAGACTGGAAGGTCTATTGCCAAAGTTGCGACGGCTCTGCCTATGTATATGTGAAAGACAAAAATGATACGGATACAATTCGAAAAGTACAACTACTATTTGAAGAGTTACTTCAAAATAAACAAAACGGTATTGAATTTATGCTTCATGATGAAGCTGCAAAAGACTGCGGTGCAGATGGTAATTGTTTATTTATGTTGGAAGCACAAGAAGGATATTATTTCACTGAAAACTATACAGGCGATTTTATAAAAGAAATTACTGAAAAAGATGTTACGCCCAGTAAAAAATATACATTTGGTACGCATGGATACTCTCCAACAAAACCTAACTATGAAACAATTTTTATCGCTGCTGGGAAAGGGATAAAAAGCGGCGTTACCATTCCGTACATGAGACTTATTGATGAAGGTCCAACTATCGCTAGACTACTCGGTTTACACTTAGGTGAAACAGACGGATCAATTGTAGAGGATTTACTTCAATTGTAAAGAACTGTGTATATATGTAAAAGTTATGTAAAAATCATCACTGTTTCTCTTTTTATAATTTTTATTTTTGTACACTGTTAGTAGAACAATTTAAGGGGGAACATTATATGAAAAAAATGTCCAGACAAGAAAAAAGCTGGATATTATACGATTGGGCGAACTCGGTATATTCGCTCGTCATTACAACTGCATTATTCCCAATTTACTTTAAAGCAGCTGCAAAAGAAGCCGGACTATCTGGTGCAACTTCAACGGCATATTGGGGATATGCAAACTCTTTCGCTACACTTTTAATTTCTATACTTGCTCCTATTCTCGGCACAGTTGCTGATTATAAAGGATTTAAAAAACGATTTTTCACATTCTTCTTTGGACTCGGTATCGTATTTACAAGTATGCTAGCAGTCGTCCCAACATCTCAGTGGTACTTATTACTAGGCTGCTATATGCTCGCATTAGTCGGTTTTGCGGGAGCAAACATTTTTTATGATGCATTTTTAGTAGATGTTACCTCTAAAGATAGAATGGACCGAATTTCTACAAGAGGCTTTGCATTAGGTTATATTGGAAGCACAATTCCTTTTATCGGTTGTATCGCTCTTATTATTCTTGCTCAAAAAGGAACTATCCCTTTATCAGTCGGCATTGCTAGTCAAATTTCGTTCGCAATAACAGCTCTTTGGTGGGGATTATTTACAATTCCAATGCTAAAAAATGTAGAGCAAACACATTATATTGAACGTCATCCAAGACCAATTGCAATGAGCTTCAAACGCCTTGCTGATACTTTTAAAAATATTAAAGAATATAAAACTGTATTTATGTTCCTAATCGCTTACTTCTTCTACATTGACGGGGTCGATACAATTATTACTATGTCTACCGCTTACGGAACAGATCTCGGTATTAGTGCAACGAATCTATTAATCATCTTATTTGTCACACAAATTGTAGCTTGTCCATTCGCCTTATTATACGGAAAGTTATCAGAAACATTTACAGGTAAAAAAATGCTATACGTCGGTATTATTATTTATATCATTATCTGCATATATGCTTATTTCTTAAAAACGACACTCGATTTCTGGATTTTAGCAATGTTAGTTGCCACTTCTCAAGGTGGTATTCAAGCACTTAGTCGGTCCTATTTTGCAAAACTAGTACCAAAAGAATCTGCAAATGAATTCTTCGGATTTTATAATATCTTTGGTAAATTCGCGGCAATTATGGGTCCAGTATTAGTCGGTGTTACAACACAATTAACAGGAAAAACCAACGCTGGTGTCCTTAGTATTATTGTACTGTTCGTTATCGGTGGATTCTTACTAACTAGAGTTCCCGAAAATGATACATCCGTTACACCACCTAGTCCAAAAACTAAAACGCTATAAGAAAAAGATCCTCTTCTCATGAGAAGAGGATCTTTTCTTTATTTTTAGCGATAACGTCTTACAATTAAAAATTCTACAGCCGGCTTTACAACTATCGCAGCGCATAACGCAAACAAAAGCGGTATGTTATGAAAATCAATCCATTTATTAAAACCTACCGATGCGAAAAACAAACCAAAAATTAATACAACAAGTACATAATACGTAACATTTGCACTTATTTTTAATACATGTTTTTCTACATCTTCTTTCTCCTCAGTTTCCCCTTCAACGCTATATGATGCCAAACTTTTAAATAGATAATGTAACGCGATGCTACAAATAAATAGTGCATACCAATTTACTTGAAGTTCAGTTAACCAATAATAAAGTGCAAACACTAACGTACTTATAGCTACTAATGCCGTAACTACAAGGCTTATTTTCTCTTTCCCCAACAACTACTCCCCCTACAACTTGTACAAAAATAGTTTATCAACAGTTGTTCCTAATACTTCAGCCAAACGGAATGCTAACGCTAAGCTTGGATCATATTTATTATTCTCAATTGCATTTATCGTCTGTCTAGAAACTTTACACTTATCAGCCAATGCACCTTGTGAAATATTGTTTTCAGTGCGTAATTCATAGATTTGATTTTTCACACCATTTCTCCTAACCTGTAAACTCGTTTTTACATCATCAGTATATAGTTGGGGCATGTCATTGTCAAAAGATTGCCACAAGAAAAGGGAGCAACCCTGCTCCCTTACACTGATTATTTCGAAGCTAATGAATTTGTTAGTTCCTCTTTATTAGCGACATCTTCTTTATTTATTTGCATGCGTAGAACTGGCCCTATCGCAAATAAAATAAGTGCCATTGCTATACAAAATACAGTAACTAGTGAGGTCATCTCCTTCAATCCTCCAGCTAGTGAAGTTCCGATTAACATTGCCCCCATAAACAGTGGTAAAATTGTTCCATTTACTCTTCCAATCATATTTTCTGGTACAAGTTGAATCATAAGCGTACCGACAACGATATTAACACAAGCTAAACAAATACCTGTTCCAAACCTCATGAAACTAGTAATCCAAAATGATGTAGATAGCCCTTCTACTAAAAATGACATTGCTAATATGCTCATACCGAATACAAACATCTTTTTCGGGTTCACTTTTGAAGCGAAAACTGCAGCAACAATACCACCGATTAACATACCTATCCCATCAGCTGCGGCTAAATATTGAACTGCTTCCTTTTCCATTCCAAGGCGCTCTATTACAAGAAATACCTCTAATGGATTCGTTAGTCCAACAGCTAAGCCCATAACGGTGAAAGTGATCGTAATCATACGTAAATTTTTCGTATGAAGAACGTATTTCCATCCTTCTTTTATATCATTTTTTAATGAATCTCTCGCCACTTGCTCTTGTTCCACCCATTTTGGTAAAAACGAAAGAGCAATAGCAGATAACAAAAATAAAATGATTAAGCTATATAGTGACGTAAATAAACCAAGTTTTGTATACACAAGTGATCCTATCACTGGTCCAAAAATCATAAATAATGACTGTAATGTTTGGTTAAATGCAATCGCATTTGCTACCTGCTCTTCTTTTACGTAGCGCTTAAATATACGCGAAGATGATGGCTGAGAAAATTGGCCTACAATCGCGGAAATGAGTGTTGCAAAAAATATAGCCTGCCAATAATCCAGCTTTAACAACAAGACAATTCCTACAATAGACAGTACACTTAATACATCTCCAGCAACCATCGTTTTTTTCGGATTCCAGCGATCAGCTAGCGCGCCACCGATAAACGAAAAAATAAAAATAGGTGCATATTCCATAACCGATAACAACGAAACTGAAACTGGATCATTATTCGTTCGCTCCATTATGAAATACAAAAGAGCCATATTTCTGATCCAAATTGCAAATTGTTGTAAAATATCAGATGCCATAACGAGCATAAATGCTCGGTTTTTAAATAAAGCGTTCATTTTCATTCCCCTTTCATAAACCGACCGTTCGGTCCAATTTGTTTTGTAAGAAAAGCAACTGACTTATTATTCAGCTGCCATCCCTTTTAACAATACATCTATTGCCTTTTTATAAATACGTTGCAGCTCTTTATAATCTAACTCGTAGTAAAGTACTCCAAGCCCTGATAATAATCCATTCACAATATACATAAGGTCGCGCGTACTATCTTCACGAAACTCTCCAGACTGTATACCTGCTTCAATTAGTTTCTCAAACATAACATATGATTCTCTAGTTAAAGCCAATAGTTCATCCAAAATCTCTTTACTTACAACTTGGCTCATAGAGAATTCCTCTATTGCATTTGAAATGGGTTGCTGTATGTCCTCGACATGATATGCCGCGAGACCATATAGTTTTTCAGTATTTGTACTATACAACTTCTCTTTTTCATTCCATTTTTCAAGCCAATCATACGTATGCTGTTTTACTACAAATAAAAATAATTCTTCTTTACTTTTAAAATGATAATAAATGCTTCCTTTACTTCGCTTTGTAATTTCACAAATCTCTTCCATAGATGTAGCTGCATAACCCTTCTGTGAAAACAGACTTTCTGCTTTATATGCAATTTCTTTCTTTATCTCTTCTGCACTTCTTCTCATATTTACACCTCTTTAAACCGACCGTTCAGTCTAATAATAACAAATTAAAAACCTCTATTACAAGAGGCTATATTCCTTATTTAAGAAAACGTACTTTCAAACCACGTTCGAATCATATGTATTATTCCAATTTTAAATCCTAATTTAACAAGAAATACGCCTCCCGCAGCTAATAAAAATAACACTACTTTCTCCTTATTTTTCACTTTCGGTTCCCTTTTCATTTCTATTCCCCTTAGTGCGTTAAAAATATTAATCAAACGTTTGTTTAACTGTTTTTATGCATATGTAAGCCAACTAATCAAACGTTTGTTTAAAAAGAAATACGCCTATATAAGGCGCATTTCCATCAATCACCGCCACCTCCGCCACCATCGCAGCTGCCTCCGCTATCTCCACCGAAAGATCCTCCACAATCATGTGAACCTCCATGCGAGCTATCATTATCAGATCCAGCAAAGAAAAATAATGGTGATGAGTTGTTAGATGAATTATGAATGTTATTTTGTTTCGTAAGATTTACCTTCTTTTTGTTTGATCGAACTGCTGTTACAATTATTCCAACTACAACAAATAATAGTATGACAATAATAAATTCCATATAAAAGCCTCCCTTAATCTTCGAATAATTGAATGGTTCTCTCTAAATTTTCAAGTGAAATGAAGCGCGATTCACGAAGGATCTCTTTTCCATTATAAAATAATAAAACTGTTGGCCCTGTAAACACTGCATAACGCCCCGCAATCTCTTGCATGTCTTGTAGTAATATTTCCACTTTCTCTACGTCATCATAATTCTCTAATAGACCATTTACTTTTCTTAGCATAACATCACAAACACCACAATTTTCCGTTTTAATAAAGAGCAATACTAATTGTTGTTCTTCAATATGTGTCGCTAATTCTTCTACCGTTTCAAATTTATTCATCTTATCCCTCTTAGCATAATTTACGAAATACTTTATCCTGATACATACGAAAAGCTGAACTCTCTTTAATCTTTCTCTTTTCCATTACCTGCTGAAAACGTAGCGTTTTTGCTGTTAACTCTTCTTGTAATTCTTTTCTCTCTACTTCATCATAACAGCACGCAATTAAGCCTTCTATTTTTAATATATCTTTTTGTAGTTCCATTTCTGGTGGAATCATACCCGCATTTTTTAAGATTTTATAACTCATTCTAAGTTCTGGAGGTACCATTGAAAGGTCTTCTAATTGTAGTGGTTTTCCTTTTCCCGGAATATGATCAAGGTCTCCATTCCGTATTGCTTGTCGAATTTTTTCTTCAGCAATGTTCAAAAAGACATCCACACCATTCGCTCCTTTACATATTTTTACTATTATTTTACATGATATTTTCTCATCTTGCTACGCTATTACAAATTGACTTCATACAATTTTTTCTCAAATTTAATTACAAGGAGCCTTTTCCTCCCTAATCAATATTTTATTTTCATGTGTAGTCTGTATTAGAGCCATTTCATATTGAGAAAATCTTTGCGAATCAAATAAAGCGTTTACACCAAATCTTACATTTGCTACGATTTAATCACCCCCAGCTCCCTTGTATAGACTTCGTGATGTCTTATCATTTTTATCCCGCTTTAATGGGCAGTAAGACCCCCACCTCAAAATTTAGCGAAAGCAAAGAAGTTAGGTGGGGGTGGGGCTGCCCATTAAAGTCCGATTGGTTCAACTAATAATCAGTGGGGGATGAAGCCCCCACTGATTAAAGTTTCACTTTATCTAGACGTTTCATACGTCTAGATTCACTTTGGTTTATTGGCGCATGCCTTTAAATATATCTTTTATTTTGAAAGGAGAAATGACTATGAGCTCCAAAAAATTCACACTGCTATTACTATCCCTACTACTCTTCTTACCTCTTTTTCTTACAAACTTTATTACTCCAAATGTTGCATTAGCAGATTCACCAAAGCAAGGTCAAAAAATTGTTGGATATTTTCCTTCATGGGGCATTTACGGACGTAATTATCAAGTTGCAGACATTGATGCATCAAAGCTAACTCATTTAAACTATGCTTTCGCTGATATTTGCTGGAATGGAAAACATGGAAACCCTTCTACTCACCCCGATAATCCAAATAAACAAACGTGGAACTGTAAAGAGTCTGGTGTACCACTGCAAAATAAAGAGGTTCCTAATGGCACTCTCGTACTCGGTGAACCATGGGCTGATGTCACAAAATCTTATCCGGGATCAGGTACAACTTGGGAAGATTGTGATAAATACGCCCGTTGTGGAAATTTCGGAGAACTGAAACGATTAAAAGCTAAGTATCCTCACTTAAAAACAATTATTTCAGTTGGTGGCTGGACTTGGTCTAACCGCTTTTCTGATATGGCAGCTGATGAAAAAACAAGAAAAGTATTCGCTGAATCTACAGTAGCTTTTCTTCGTGAATATGGATTTGACGGCGTTGATTTAGATTGGGAATATCCGGGCGTTGAAACGATTCCTGGTGGTAGTTATCGTCCTGAAGATAAGCAAAACTTCACCCTACTCCTTCAAGATGTTCGAAATGCATTAACGAAAGCTACTGCAGAAGATGGGAAACAATATTTACTAACAATCGCATCAGGTGCAAGCCAACGTTATGCGGATCATACAGAGCTAAAGCAGATCTCTCAAATACTTGATTGGATTAATATTATGACATATGATTTCCACGGTGGATGGGAAGCTACTTCTAACCATAATGCAGCACTATACAAAGATCCAAATGACCCAGCAGCGGATACAAAATTTTATGTAGATGGTGCGATAGACATTTATACAAATGAAGGGGTTACAGCGGATAAACTCGTATTAGGTGTACCTTTTTACGGACGTGGATGGAAAAGTTGCGGAAAAGAAAATAATGGGCAATACCAACCTTGTAAACCAGGTAGTGACGGAAAGCTCGCTTCTAAAGGTACTTGGGATGATTATTCTACCGGTGACACAGGTGTGTACGATTATGGTGATTTAGCAGCTAATTATGTTAATAAAAATGGTTTTGTTCGCCACTGGAACGATGTAGCGAAAGTACCTTATTTATATAATGCGACTACAGGCACGTTTATTAGCTATGATGACAACGAATCTATGAAATATAAAACAGACTATATAAAGACAAAGGGTCTAGGTGGCGCAATGTTTTGGGAACTAAGCGGGGATTGCCGTACAAGTCCAAAATATAGTTGCAGTGGACCAAAATTGCTTGATACGTTAGTAAAAGAATTACTTGGTGGACCTATTACTCAAAAAGATACTGAGCCCCCAACAAACGTAAAAAATATTGCTGTTACAAATAAAAATTCAAACTCCGTTCAATTAAACTGGACTGCATCTACTGATAACGTAGGAGTTACGGAATATGAAATTACTGCCGGAGAAGAGAAATGGAGTACAACAACAAATAGCATTACAATCAAAAACTTAAAATCTAATACCGAATACACATTTTCAATAATAGCAAAAGATGCTGCCGGGAATAAATCACAGCCTACTTCTATCATTGTAAAAACAGATGATACTGATACAACACCTCCTGGTGGAAATGGGAATGCTACCTTTTCAGTCACTTCAAATTGGGGAAGTGGTTACAACTTCTCGATTGTAATTAAAAATAGTGGAACGACCCCTATTAAAAACTGGAAATTAGAATTTGATTATAACGGCAATTTAACACAAGTTTGGGATTCTAAAATTAGTAGTAAAATAAATAATCATTACGTAATTACGAATGCAGGATGGAATGGTGAAATTCCTCCTGGTGGATCCGTTACAATCGGAGGGGCAGGAACAGGCACTCCCGCCGAACTTGTAAATGCATCCATTAGCGAAAACTAAGCGTAACCTCCATTAATTATTTCACTAAAGTTTGAATTTAGGTTTGAGTGCTCTATCCTAAATTCAAACTTTTAATGTTATGAAAAATCACAAATAAACATTATAATAACCTATTATAATCATATTTTGTTTCTAATATGAAGTTCGTGTGAAGTTCATCTGAATTTTACATGAATTTCCTTTAAGTTCTATTGTCTTCCCATACTAATCACATTATCCTTTACATATAGGAATTATTTTCATTCCATTTCAAACTATCTATATATACAAAGAAAGATAGTCGCCTATTAGGGAAAGGCATCTAAATATAAACATAACATAAGAAAAAGCACGCTTATAAGCGCACCATAAGAGTGCTTCTTCATACAATTCTCATGTAAGAGTTCTCGAAAATCATGTTAATCACAAAGAAAAGGCATTAGCTTATACAAGCTAATGCCTTTTCTTTATTCATATCGTTCAGCATCCCATTCTTCTATATTCCATACTTTTGTTATCCATGCTTCATAGAAAGAAGGCTCATGTGAGACAAGTAAAACTGTTCCTTTATATTGTTGTAACGCTTCCTGCAAAGACTTCTTTGTTTCTATATCCAAATGATTAGTCGGTTCATCTAAAATTAAAACATTGCTTTTCGTTACGATAAGTTCACATAAACGTACTTTCGTTTGTTCCCCGCCGCTTAATAAACGAATAGGTTTTAATACATGTTCTTCTTTCAATCCACACTTTGCTAATGCTTGGCGTACTTCTTTCTTTGTCATATCTGGTCGTTCTGCCCAAACTTTTTCTAATGGTGTTGTTTCTGAAGCAAACTCTTCCTGCGCAAAATAAACAGGATTTACTCGTTCTCCAATAGAAATTGAACCGCTTAGCGGCTTTATTTGACCTAATAACGTTTTTAACATTGTCGTTTTTCCAATTCCATTATGACCAACAATCGCTATCTTTTCTCCTTTTTTTACTTGCAAATTCAATTCTGGACATAACGGAGAACTATATCCTATCCTTAGTTTTTCAGCCTGTAATATGCGACTAACTGGCTCCTCATAAACATTGAAATCAAAACGGGATCGAGGTACATGAGTAACCGTTTCAACCCTTTGCATTTTCTCCAATACTTTCTCTCGACTTTTGGCCTGTTTCGCTTTTCGAATTTTATTTTTTTGAATAAATGTTTCTAACTGAGCAATTTCTTTTTGCTGTTTCGCATGCGCCGATTGTAATTGTTTCCTTTGCAATTGATAACTTTGCACAAATTTTTCATAATTTCCTACGTACCGCTTCACTTTCCGTTCTTCTAGATGATAAATAACATTCGTAATACTGTTCAAAAATACTTCGTCATGTGAAATGATCACATAAGCTTTTTCATACAGTCTCAAATACGATTGCAACCATTCTATATGGGCTGTATCTAAATAGTTTGTTGGCTCATCTAGCAATAAAACATCAGTTTTTTCTAAAAGGAGCTTCCCAAGTAATAACTTTGTTCGCTGTCCTCCACTTAACTTTGAAACATCCTTTTTCAACCCTATTTCAAATAAACCTAAACCGATTGCTACTTCATCAATTTCTGTATGAATTTGATGGAAATTAGAACTTTCCAATATAGTTTGTAATTCTCCATACCTTACTAACAGTTTTTCTATTTCTTCTGCTCCATCCATTTCTTCTGCAATTTTTAACATTTCACATTCAATCGCATACAAATTAGAAAATGCACTTTGTAAGTACCCTTCAGTTGTTATCCCCTCTTGTAAATCCATATGTTGCTGTAAAAAGCCTATCTTCAAATGTGGAAACCATTCAATGTTTCCGTCATCATGTATAAGTTCTCCTGTTAAAATCCTTAACAAGGTTGATTTTCCAATTCCATTTTTCCCAACTAACCCAACATGCTCGCCCTTTAATAGTCGAAAACACGCATTATATAAAATGGTTTTCTCACCATATGAATGACTTAAATTTTCTACTGTTAATATACTCATTTTTTTCTCTCCTCTACTTATGGTTCATAAGCTAAATAGAGAGCACAGTAAAAATCCTTATTTAATTGTGCATATAAAAAATGGGTAAGGTGAATACACCTTACCCATTACATATTATCGTAAAAAAGGATTAAGGTTCTTTACCTGCTGTCTTCAATTTAGCTTAATCGTTAAAAATGGGCAGACTTCCCCCGTATCAAGCTAAAACCATTTGAAGAACAGTTGATAAAGTCATTTTATCCTTTCACTCCTTTAACATTTGTTATATTAAGAGTATAAACTACTCTGTTATATTCTATTCTCTATTTTTTCTTTTGTTCCTTCTCCGTTTTTTCATTTTCTGCGTAAATTTCTTTATACATCTTTTCTAATGCATATGGACTTGTAAAGATGAGCGTTAACGATTTCCAAATATAAATTCTTCTTTGTAATTCTATTCCGTACTCTTTACTAACCATATTTTTCACTTCTGGAATATGCTCTTCGTTTTGAAATTGTTGTACAGACTTCAATTCATTCGTTTTAAAATCTGTTAAAAATCCTATTACAGATCGTCCATGTTCCTGTGACCTTTCTTCTAAATCAAACTGAATTGAATGAACAAAACCTAAAACGTGAAAGATTTGAGCATGTAACCCGACAACAGCACGCTGTTCCATTAAGTTGTAGCACTCTCTTTTTAACTCTTCTACCATTTCTAAAGAATTTCTATTAACTGTTCTTTTGCTGACAAACATAATTTTTAAAATATGAGCGACTGCCCCCATACTTTTTAATATACTCTCTAAAACTTCTACCGCGTCTTCCACATAACCATTTGAAATTATAGAATGAATAAATTCATCTAATACCGCTTGAAACTTTTTAATTAAATGTAAATCGCGTAATTCTGGAACATCTTCTCTCAATTGATTCCGGCCTTGAACCCACTTTAAAACTTCTGTCATTTCTTCTTCTTTTAATTCATGATGTTCCATACCATACTTCATTAATAAAATATGATTTTTTAATAAGGACTTTCCTTCTTCAAGATTATCCGGCGTTAATGAATCAACTATTTGCTCTATAGATTTCATCTTTCTCCCCCTATATAAAAAAGCCTCTTAACAGTAATTATACTAAAAACTGTTAAGAGGCTTTTTCTATTTTTTCATATAAGGAGCTAATACTCTCAGAATTTCTTCCTTATCCTTCTTTAACTCAAGTGATGTTAACATATCCATCGTTCTTGGTCTAGGTAATTTCACTTGTACCTCTCCAACTATTGATGCTGGTCTTTGAGATAAAATAAATACGCGATCCGAAAGTAAGATTGCCTCATCTAAGTCATGTGTAACCATAACGATTGTTTGCTTCTCTTGGTGCCAAGAGTTTAAAAGCCAGCTATGTACTTCCATTTTTGTAAAGGCATCTAATTTTCCAAAAGGCTCATCAAGTAGCATAATTGGCTTTTCACATAAATATGTGCGCAAAAAACTAATTCTTTGACGCATACCACCAGACAATTCATCTGGATAATGGTCTGCATATTCATCTAGTTCAAATTGCTTTAATGCTTCCATTCCCTCTGTCAGCCTTTGTTTTTTCGGTTTCCCTTCGATTTCCAATGGAAGAACTATATTTTGCAAAGCTGATCGCCAAGGTAGTAATAAATCCTGCTGCGGCATATAACTTACAACATCTTGCTCTTGTACGTGCGTATCCTTATACGTTACATTTCCACTTGTTGGTTTTTCAACATTTGCAATCATATTTAATAATGTGCTTTTCCCGCAACCACTCGGTCCTACAAAGGAAACGAACTCTCCCTCTCGTATAGAAGCACTAATATTTTCTAATACATTCTTTCCATCAAAAGCTTTTACAATCTCTTTTATTTGTAATCCACTCATTTTTCACTTGGAAGGAACTCATTTGTAAAGGCATCTTTCACATCAATTTTCTTCTTAATAACTTTGTTATCATATAAGAAATTCATGTAATTCGTCCAAACTTCTTCCTTCTGTACTCCCCACGTTTTTGCATCATCTTGATATTTCGTACTTAACCATTTTTGACTTTCTTGTACTAATTCTTTATTCACATCTGGAACTGCTTTAATTAAAATATCAGCAGCTTCTTTCGGTTCTTTAATTGCAAAATTATAACCTTCTGTCGTTGCACTCATAAACTTTTTCACAAAGTCTTTATCTTGCTTCGTATGTTTTTCACTCGTAATAATAACAGGACTATAGAAATCAAGCGCTGGGTCTAAGTCTTTCACCATAATTGTATTTAACTCTTTTCCTTGGCGCTTCGCTTCAATTCCATCCCATCCGTAATATATCCATTCAAAGTCTGCATCACGACCGATTGATTTAAAGAAATCTGTTTGTCCTAAGATGATTTTTTCAACTTTATTAAAATCAGCTTGATGCTTCTCCATGATTGTCTTCAACGTTGCTTCTTCTGCTGGTCCTCCCCAGCCGCCGTAACGTTTACCTTCAAAATCTTTTGGTGACGTCATATTATCTTTTTTAAGTGATGCAAAAGCTGAAGTGTTATGTTGAATGATTGCTCCTATAGATACAACAGGAATACCTTCCACACGAGCCAACGTTACATTTTCTTGTGCGCTTATTGCGAAGTCAGCTTTTCCGGAAGCTATCATTTGCTCCGCTGTCACATTATCACCTGGCTGAATAATTTCTACATCTAATCCTTGCTTTTTATAATAATCTTTCGCTTGCGCTACATATAGGCCAGTATGATTCGTATTCGGAAACCAATCTAATACTACTTTTACTTTTTGATCTTTACTTGCACTTTCTTCTTTCTTCGCCGGATTACATCCAGCCACACCTACTGCTAATAAGGCAGCCAACATAACTTTTAAACCTTTTTTCATTTTCTGCCGTCCTTTCTATATATCCATGGTGCTGTTATTCTTGCCATAAACTCCACGATAAAATACAGACATAATGTCACCATAACAATAATTGCCGCCACACCAAATACTCGGGCTGTTAGAAAGGATTTTGTAGCTCTTGTAAGCATAACTCCTAATCCTTCGCTTGCACCGAGCCATTCCCCAATAATTGCTCCCATTACGCTATATGTAACTGCAATTTTTAAACCTGAGAAAAAGTATGGCAGCACTGCTGGAAACTTTACTTTCTGGTAAACTTGCCATTTCGTTGCCTTCATCGTTTGCAACAACTTCAACATATTTTTATCTACCGTTTGAAAACCTTCTAAAATGCTGAGCGCAATCGGGAAGAAACAAACGAGTATTACTACCATTACTTTCGGTAGCATTCCATATCCAAACCAAATAATAAATAACGGTGCAAGTACAACGATTGGAATCGTTTGCGAAATAACAAGCAACGGATTTATTAAAATACGAAATAAAGGGATAACATCCATAATAATTGCAATACTTGTCCCAATTAAAATCGCAAAAAACAGTCCGATTAGAACCTCTTGTAACGTTTGCATCGTATTCGGTAATAGTAAATCTTTCATTCCAATTAATTCTTGAACAATGGCAGAAGGCTTCGGTAAAATCCACGGTTCAATTTTAAATAATGAAACAGATCCTTCCCATATCGCTATGAGAAGGATAAGCCAAATTGTTGTAATTATTTTAGATTGCTTCTGGTTTTGCATATTCATCACGGTACTTCCAAACCTTTTCATCTATCGTTACACCAGTGCTTGGACGATAATGGATTTTAATAGAAGTAATCACTTCTTCTGCTCCAGCATCCACACAAGCTTGTTGCGCACGTTTAATGATATCAAGAAGTACATCTAATTCTCCTTCCAGCGTTGTTTCCATTGCCCCTACTTCATAACGAACTCCCGATTGTTGTACAACTTCAATTGCTTTATCAACAACAGAATACACATCTTTGTTCTTCGCTTGTGGTACTACTGAAAATGAAATTGTAACTTGTTGTGACATAGTAAAATCCCCCTTATAAAATGAAGTATTAAAACAAGAAAAGGCTTTCCTACTGCGTAGGAAAGCCTTGTATGCAAGTTATTATAGAATAACATATGCTACATCACTTTAAGTAACTCCCTACGCTGGCATTATCCAGATCAGGTTGAGGGTCGATGTTTGTTTACATCCTCTCAGCCAATTGGCTCCCCGGTCCTTAATTCGTTTTCATTGTAGCATGATTTATTTTATTGAACAAACAAAAGCACGTATAATCATTTCATTTAACTTTTGAATTCCCCTATTAACTCTTGTAACTCCTGTGAAAGCCAGCTTAAAGAACTAGCTAATTCAGCAATATCTTGTACAGACATTTCCTGTTCTTTCATACTTTCTTCAATATTATTACTACTATTTGCATACTTATTTGCGATATGTGATAGTTCATTTACGACACGAACAATATTTTGGCTATTTTGCAATATATCACTTGAATTGCTAAAAACAGCTCTAACTTGATTTGTAACAGATTGTGCTGATTTTGAATTTTTTTCAAAGAAAGCACCACTACTTTGAACAAATTCAATTCCAGATTCTACTTCTTTTGAAGCTTTTTGTATTGAAACAATAGCTTCTTTCGTTTCAGCTTGTGTTTCCCCTATTAATTTTGCTATATCTTTTGCTGATGCTTCCGTCTGCTCTGCTAATTTACTCACTTCATCAGCAACAACAGCAAATCCCTTTCCGGTTGCTTCAGCACGTGAAGCTTCAATAGAAGCATGTAACGCTAACGAATTAGTTTGATTTGAAATACCTGTAATTACAGTTACTATATCACTAATTTCTTTTGATTTTGTTTCCAAAGAATACATAATAGAAGATAAATCTTGTACTGCATTTTGTATTATAATCATTTGATTCATCGTCTTTTCAATAACACCATTTCCTTTTACTGAATGATGCTCCATACCTTCAGACTCTTTCGCCATTTGTTCTGCAGCATTTTTTATCTCTTCCATCTTATCTTCCATTTCATATACAATACCTAAATACTGTGGTACTGACGTTTCTTGTGACTGAGCGCTAGCTCTTAACTCAACCATAGAACTTACAATTTCTTGAACCGCCATACTATTCTCTTTCGTACTCACTGACAATTCTTGTGAAGATGAGGAAACCTGTTCTGCTGTCTGCTTCACTTTATCTACAATTCCTTTAAACTTCTCGATGGTATTATTAAAATACGAATTAACAATACCAATATCATCTGGTCTTTCCTCTAACTTAATACTTAAATCACCTTCACCGACTTTGCGTAATCCTTCACGTAAATCTCGCAATGGAGCAAGTGCGTTACGCACAATTAAGAATTGAATAAAAGTTGCAATTAAAACAGAAATACAAATAAACATTAAACCTTGTATAATGAATTTTTCCTTTGTAATAGGAACAATAGAAGCATCTACATCGGCTGCAACAATTGCCACAATATTTCCGTCTCCATCTTTAATTGGCTCTAATATCGTTACCCATGACCCTAATAGATCTTCATATACTACTGTCATGTTTGCTTTTTTCGTGCTCATTACTTTATCATATGCTTTCATCCAAAGATCTGGTTGTTTATAATATTCTCCCGGCCTTACTTCAACAACATTTGCTAAACCTGTAGACAAATCAATGATTTGTAGCTCACCTTTTTCATTTTCTTTTGCTCCAACAATATACGTTTGTCCAACACTATTCAATTCTTCCGTTGCTTCATCTAATTTCTCTGTTAACTTCTCTCTCTTTTCTCTTTCTGCCACTGGGTCTTTTGCAACATCTCTCAATATTTCTGCGTCTAATTTATGTAATACCGTATCTCCTGTTTCAAAAGAATGCCTTTCAAATATAGACATCATGCTATTTTGAAACATGTTAAAACTTAACGCTCCCATAGTACCAACAAGCGTCAAAATAACTAACACAGTTAACAATACATTCTTTTGAAGAAATGATAGCTTGTGCCAATATTTTTTCATCAACATCACCTTTCTTAATTAACTTAATATAAAGAAAAACTATTAAAATATAAACCTTATTAACAATTGATAATAGTTCTCATTTGTTTACAAATAAAAAAAAGACCAATGAAAAAGCATTGGTCAAGACCAACCCTATCCGTCCGGTAACTGGCTAGCGTAGCCTTTCGGCCTTAGCTCCTGTAGTTTTGCGTCCTAATGTTTCCATCAGTTTGCCTTTCTCGCTGAACGAGTTGAACGATATGGGAGTTCTATGAGAATTACATTATTCTCTATCAAAGATTACAACATAAGAATTAAAATGTCTACCTATTTAGAGATGCAAATGTAAAGTTTCAATGTATTATTTTTTCGAAATAATTTAACAAAGTTCGTGAATGTTACATTTCTTGTGTTATATAATAAAAAATGTATATAACACAAGGATTATTTTGGGTATTTGTTTTAATTTTCGTTCAAATTAAATTATTCAAATATATCTTAACTAATGAATTCCGGAGGTAGTTTATCATGTTTTGGCTACAATTTCTTACGTTACTACTCTGCATTTTTATTGGCGCACGCCTAGGCGGAGTTGGTCTAGGAGTAATGGGTGGCGTTGGTATGGCAATACTTGTTTTTGTCTTCCACTTACAACCTACAGCTCCTCCTATTGATGTAATGCTTATGATTTTAGCAGTAATTACAGCTGCCGGTGCACTGCAAGCCGCTGGAGGAATGGACTACCTTGTTCATCTAGCTGAGAAAGCATTGCGAAAAAATCCAAAGCGCATTACATTCTTTGCTCCAATTGTTACTTATTTATTTACACTGTGCGCAGGAACTGGTCACGTTGCTTATTCTGTACTTCCTGTTATCGCAGAAGTCTCTCGCGAATCTGGGATTAGACCGGAACGACCAATGTCAATTGCCGTAATCGCTTCCCAACAAGCAATTACAGCTAGCCCTATATCAGCTGCAACAGTTGCACTTTTAGCAATGCTAGCTGACTATAAAATCACCTTATTAGATATTTTAAAAGTAAGTATTCCTTCTACCTTCATCGCTTGTATGGTAGCTGCATTTGTTGCTAGCAAAATGGGGAAAGAATTAAATGAAGACCCTGAATACTTGAAACGTTTAAAAGAAGGAATGATTCCTAAAATTGAAGAGAAGAAAGAATTTGTTGGTTTAAAAGGCGCTAAACTATCCGTTATCCTTTTCTTAATAGGAACTTTCCTTGTCGTACTTCTCGGTTCATTTGAAGCACTTCGTCCAGGATGGATGGTTGACGGGAAGTTAATTCGTCTTTCCATGCCAAACACAATTGAAATGGTTATGTTAACTATCGCAGCTCTTATTATTATTTTCTGCAAACCAAATGTAGAAAGCATCGTGTCTGGTAACGTCTTTAAAGCGGGGGCAACAGCTGTTGTTGCTATTTTCGGTATCGCTTGGATGGGAGATACTTTCTTTAACGGAAACTTAAATATGATTCAAGGATCAATTCAGCACCTAGTAACAAGTGCACCATGGCTATTTGCCATCGCATTATTCATTCTATCTATTTTACTATATAGCCAAGCAGCAACAGTACGTGCTTTAATGCCTCTTGGATTATCACTCGGTATTCCACCAGCGCTACTAATCGCAATGTTCCCTGCAGTAAATGGATATTTCTTCATTCCAAACTATGGAACAATCGTTGCTGCCATTAACTTCGATCGCACTGGTACAACAGGTATTGGGAAATATGTTTTAAATCATAGCTTTATGATTCCAGGCCTAATCGCAACATTCACTTCTATCGGAATTGGAATGCTTTTAATATCAATTATGTTTTAAAGAAAAAGCACAAACCGACAATTTTAAAGGGTTTGTGCTTTTTTAATCAAACGTTTGTTTAAATATTTTTAACGGTCCATTATGTTTTTTACTATTTTTGTGAAGTTCCGTTTTCCTACAACCCCCTATTTACTTCCTCAACTAGCTTCTTCGTACTTTCATACGGAGATTCAGCTAAACTAATCGCGGAAATAACAGAAACACCGTCCGCACCGGCTTCTATAACCCCGGCGGTATTTTCAATTGTAATCCCACCAATCCCAACGATTGGCGCTGTAATTCCTTGCTCTCTAAAATAAGCTAACCCTTTCGTTCCTTGCACCGCTTTCGTATCTTTTTTCGTACTCGTTGGGAAAATAGGGCCCACACCTAAATAGTCAGCTCCGTTTTCAATTGCCCAGCGTGCTTCTTCAACTGTATGTGTAGATACACCAACAATTTTATCTCCCATTTTTTCACGAACAGAAGTAATTCCTTCATCATCTTGTCCAACATGCACGCCATCTGCATCTAACTCGAGAGCTAGTTCCACATCATCATTTACGATGAATGGTACACCGTACTCCTTACAAATTGCTTGTAGTTCTTTTGCGAAAAAAATACGTTGTTCTCCCGTTAAAGCGCCTTCTCCCTTTTCACGAAATTGAAAAATTGTTATACCACCTTCAAGTGCATCTCTCAATACTTGTAGTGGCTCCTTCGCACAATTGTTACTTCCCATAATAAAATATACTGATAACAACCTAGACATTTCTGCCTTTGAAATACGCGACATTTATTTTCCCTCCTTACTATATAACCTCAATCTTCCCGTACTTCTCTATATCACCCGAAGTCGTATTCGCTAACTGATTTAAAAATTCAATTTGGAAACTACCTGGTCCTTTTTCTACTGTCTTAGCAGCTGCCAGTTCTGCAGCTACACCATAAAACGTTAATGCTGCTACAGATGCCTTTACATGATCCTTTTCTACCGCTACAAATGCTCCTATTACAGAAGTTAATAAACAACCAGTTCCCGTAACTTTCGTTAAAATAGGATGGCCATTTCGAATAACAATAGTTCGCTGTCCATCTGTAACAACATCTTCTTCTCCAGTAATCACCGCAACTGTATTTAGTTCATCTGCTGCCTGCTTTGCAATACTTACGACATTACCATTTCCAGCACCAGCGTCTACCCCTTTAATTTCCCATCTCTCATTAATAACATTTGCTATTTCAGCTGCATTTCCGCGAATAATTGCTAAATCGATTTCGGCCGGAATATGTCTCGCAACTTCTGTTCGATAAGAAGTTGCTCCTGCGCCAACCGGATCAAACAGTACCGGTACATCATTCGTATTAGCCGACTTACCAGCAAGTAACATCGCTTCTACCTCGTCAGGACGAAGTGTCCCCATATTTAATACTAATGCTCCAGCAATGCTAGCCATTTCTGCTACTTCTTCTTTTGCATACGCCATTACAGGCGATGCCCCTAACGCTAACAAACCGTTAGCTGTAAAGTTTGTTACAACAACATTTGTAATATTATGAACGAGCGGATTAGATTCTCTCACCAAATCCACTACTTTACTAATTTCTTTCATATTCATCCTTCTCATCCCCTAACTATAGTGATGGGAGATACACAAAAAGCACTTTGCGCGTACGCAAAGTGCCTGAACATGTGCTTTTACACTCTCCCTACGCTGGCATTATCCAACAGGTTCAAATGGTCAATGACGGATTAGTCATACTCTCAGTTTGCATCCACAAACTCCCATGTGCTTATTATTCATCTACTTCAAAGTCTACTCTTATTCTAGTAAAATAACAAGTTCTTTACTTTTCTATTTCATATAGAAGCAACTGATAAAACAATACGCATAATAAAGTGAAACTTTAATCAGTGGGGGTTTTGTTCATCCCCCACTGATTATTAGTTGAACCAATCGGGCTTTTATGGGCAGTTGATTCCCTACCTAACTTCTTTGCTTCCGCTGAATTTTGAGGCAGGGGTCTTACTGCCCGTTAATGCGGGATAAATAAGTATCTATTTCTCATAGTCTCATCATGGCGCATATTATGTTCTGTCGCCATCATTCACCCTCAAACAGATGTTATCCCACTAAAAAACGTTCAAATCTGGAGCGAAACTGAATCTCAAGAAGATGTATGCTATAGTTAACGTATGGAAATTTGAAAGGATGTTTTTAATATGTCAAAAAGCGTTGTAATCGCTGAAAAACCTTCCGTTGCACGAGATATTGCGCGTGTACTTAAGTGCGATAAAAAAGGAAATGGCTACCTTGAAGGTAGTAAATATATTGTAACTTGGGCTTTAGGTCATCTCGTTACATTAGCTGATCCAGAAAGCTATGATGTGAAATATAAACAGTGGAATTTAGAAGATTTACCGATGCTACCTGAGCGCTTGAAATTAACGGTTATTAAACAAACAGGGAAACAATTTAATGCTGTGAAGAGTCAGCTACTTAGAAAAGATGTAAATGAAATTATTGTAGCGACAGATGCTGGACGCGAAGGCGAATTAGTCGCACGTTGGATTATCGATAAAGTTAAAATACAAAAACCTATTAAGCGTTTATGGATTTCATCTGTTACTGATAAAGCAATTAAAGATGGCTTCGCAAATTTAAAACCAGGTAAAGCATATGACGATTTATACGCTTCGGCTGTCGCACGTTCAGAAGCTGACTGGTACATCGGTCTTAACGCGACTCGCGCTTTAACGACTCGCTTTAATGCCCAGCTGAATTGCGGACGTGTACAAACACCTACTGTCTCTATGATCGCTAATCGTGAAGATGAAATAAAGAACTTCAAAGCTCAAACTTACTACGGTATCGAAGTACAAACAACGAATCAGTTAAAACTAACTTGGCAAGATGCAAATGGTAATAGCCGCAGTTTTAATAAAGAAAAAATTGATGGTATTGTAAAAGGTTTAGATAAGCATAATGCTACCGTTGTGGAAATTGATAAAAAACAGAAGAAGTCATTCTCTCCTGGTCTTTACGATTTAACTGAATTACAACGTGATGCAAATAAAAAGTTCGGTTACTCTGCGAAAGAAACATTAAACATTATGCAGAAATTGTATGAGCAACATAAAGTTCTAACGTATCCTCGTACAGATTCACGCTATATTTCATCTGATATCGTTGGAACACTTCCAGAGCGTCTAAAAGCATGTGGCGTTGGAGAATACCGTCCTTTAGCACATAAAGTATTACAAAAGCCTATCAAGGCTAATAAATCATTTGTTGATGATAGTAAAGTAAGCGATCATCACGCAATTATTCCGACAGAAGGATACGTTAATTTCTCCGCCTTCACAGATAAAGAACGTAAAATTTATGATTTAGTTGTAAAACGTTTCTTAGCCATTTTATTCCCAGCATTCGAATACGAACAACTAACGTTACGCACAAAAGTTGGCAATGAAACGTTCATTGCACGAGGAAAAACAATTTTACATGCCGGCTGGAAAGAAGTATATGAAAACCGCTTTGAAGATGATGATGTAATGGATGACGTAAAGGAGCAACTTCTACCTCGCATTGAAAAAGGCGATACATTAACTGTAAAGTTAATTATGCAAACATCAGGCCAAACGAAAGCACCTGCACGATTTAACGAAGCTACTTTACTTTCAGCAATGGAAAATCCTACGAAATATATGGATACGCAAAATAAACAACTTGCTGATACGTTAAAATCAACTGGTGGATTAGGTACTGTAGCGACACGCGCTGATATTATCGACAAGCTATTCAATTCGTTCTTACTTGAAAAACGTGGTAAAGATATTCACATTACCTCAAAAGGCCGTCAGTTACTTGATTTAGTGCCAGAAGAGTTAAAATCACCTACACTAACTGGTGAGTGGGAACAAAAGCTTGAAGCAATTGCGAAGGGTAAACTGAAAAAAGAAGTATTCATTTCAGAAATGAAGAACTATACGAAAGAAATTGTTTCTGAAATTAAATCGAGTGATAAAAAATATAAACATGACAACATTTCAACGAAGTCTTGTCCAGACTGTGGTAAACCAATGCTGGAGGTAAACGGCAAAAAAGGAAAAATGCTTGTATGCCAAGACCGTGAATGTGGTCATCGTAAAAATGTATCTCGTACAACAAACGCTCGTTGTCCGCAATGTAAGAAGAAGTTAGAATTACGTGGTGAAGGTGCAGGACAAATCTTTGCATGTAAATGTGGCTATCGCGAGAAATTATCCACATTCCAAGAAAGACGTAAAAAGGAATCTGGAAGCAAAGCTGATAAACGCGACGTTCAAAAATATATGAAACAGCAGAACAAAGAAGAAGAACCATTAAACAATCCGTTCGCAGAAGCATTAAAGAAGTTAAAATTTGATTAAACAAAAAGGTTCCTACCACTATCGGTAGGAACCTTTTATTTTTAATGAATAATTTTACTTCCTTTTGCGTTCTCAACAAACTTTTCACTTGATTTGTTAATTGGTGTTTTCAGTAATAATGCAGCAACAATCATAACTACTACGAAAGCACTTAACACAAGTAAATCTCTAGTTACTATATCCCAAAGCATTCCACCTACTGTTTCACGAATTGCACTAATTGCATATGTGAACGGTAAGAACGGATAAATTGCTTGGAAGAACGCTGGTGTCATTTGAATTGGGAATGTTCCGCCCGATCCTGCTACTTGCAGTACAAGTAAAATGATCGCCATCGATTTCCCAACGTTTCCGAAAATAGAAACGAGTGAGTATACGATACAAACGAAGACCCCGCCAATAAATAAACTAAATAATACAAACCAGAACTTATCGACTACGTACGTACCGAGTAAGAATATATCTCCCATCGATACGATAAACGCTTGTGAAAGACCTATCGTTAAGAATGTTAATAAACGTCCGAAGTAAATTTCATGGCTCTTATAATTCGCGCCTTCTTCATGTACTTCTACTGTTAATAATGAAACCATTAATAATGCGCCTACCCATAATGCAAGCACTGTATAGAATGGTGACATCGCTGAACCGTAGTTCGGCATCGCAAATAACTTATTCTCTTTTAAATTTACTGGATTCGCGAAGTAATCACTTTGCTTTTCAACATCATTTTTCAATAAGCGTATGATGTCTTTTATATCCTCTTCAGATTCAAAATCACGAATTTTATTTGCTAAGTCCTTAATCTTTTTCTCAGTCTCCGGCATGTCAGCCTTAATGTCTGTTAATTTCTTTTTACCGTCTACTAAGCCTTTTGATGAATCTTCTAGTAGCTTTTTAACATCTGGAAGCTTTTTGTCTGCTTCTTTTAAAATTTGAGATGTGTTTTTAGACATCTCTTTTGTACGAGCAATAGCTGCATTGAAATTTGGAGTGATTTCTGAGTCATATTTAGCTAAAATGTCACCAATTTGGCCCGAAACACTTTTAGATACTTCATTAATACTTTCAATCACATCTGCTGCTGGTTTTTGCCCTTTATTAATAGAGTCAATTCCTTTATCAGTTAAATCGATTCCTTTTTGAAGACCATCTTTTACTTTATTCAATTTAGAAATCGTGTTATTCGTGTTCTTATCACTATTTACATCTGCTAAAACTTTATTTGTACTTTCCAGAACTGGAATCATGTCGTTAAATAAATTCCATGCTGCTTTGAACTGTCCATTTAAATCATTTAAGGCTACTTTTGTAGAGTCTAATCCATTAACACCTGCGTTGCTTAAGTCTTCTCTTGCTTTTCCAAGTTCTGTTTTTAATCTGCTGTAATCACTTACAGCCTTATCGTACTTTTCTCTACCATTGTCTAATGCCTCATTGGTTTGATTTACTAACTCATTCGCTTTTTTTATATCTTGATTTAAATTACCTCTAAGTTGTTGCGCATCTTCTTTTACACCTTCAGCCTTATCTTTCAATTGCTCAGCTGTACTTACTGCTTTTTCAAAATCAGTTACGAATGTTGCATTATAATCTGCTTCTGCTTGATTTACCAAGTTATTTATTGAATCTAACTTTTTATTAGTAGCATCTCTTACATCTTGTTTCACTTCTTGCCCTGTACCAATAATATTGGCAATATCTTTAACGCCACCATTTGCATTTTCAATAGCTGATTTAAGGTTTGTTAATCTTTCTATTCTCTTTTGGAAGAATTCTTTTCCAAAATCAGTTGATGCCGACTCTTTAAATTTAGTAAAGACATCAATTACATATGAAACACTATCCGCACGTCCTTGCAGCGTCTCAGAAACATTATTAAGATCTTGTTTCGCTTTTTCCGGATCAAAATTACCATTTTGTAACCCGTTTATAACACCTTGTGCGTAAGTTGTGCCAACACGTATTGAGCTGAAAACATTATTTACAGTTTGATCAATATTTTTAGCAATATTCTTATACCCATCACCATTCACTTGCGGTAACGCTGGAATTTCTGGTATTTGCGGTATTTGTGGAAGAGTTATATTAGGTAACACTGGTAATTTAGCTGGATCTGGAAGTGTCAGATTAAAATCAAATGAAGGATTTTTTAAGTAATCCGTAATTTTCGCTGCAGCATCCAATCCCTGCTTCGTTACAATTAAATTATTCTTAATAGTTCCCGGAGCACGATTCAATGTTTCATTATTTCTCGCGAAGAACTTATCTAAATTTCCTAATGCTTCCTGCCCATCATTCATAACACTTTCTACAACCGGTAACTCTTTTTGCGCTACTTTCACAATATCCTCTGCTCGAGTTGCATCATCTAACGCCTTATCCATTAATGTATTCATTTCTGGGAACTGCGCTTCTAACTTAAAGACAAGGTCTTTTACTTTCTCGATACTTGGTAAGTTTGTTTCTAAATCGATTCCAAGGTCATTGAAGATTTTAAAAATCTCACCGTTTGCTGTTTTAACGAAGTTTTTACTAATTTCTTCCGTAATACCTGATGCACCTTTTGCTGTAATTTTCGGTGCAATCGCATTTACTTTCTCATTTACATAGTAATCAAGTTCTGGCTTTTGTGGATTTTCATCCAGAACAGTTGCAATTTTTTCAGAGAAGTCTTTTGGGATTGTAATACTTGCATAATAATCCCCACGCTCAACTCCGTAAATCGCCTGCTTTTGGTCTACAAATTTCCAACCAAGATTCTTGTTTTTCTTTAGAGAATCTACAATCTCGTCCCCGATATTGATATCTTTCCCTCTTAAATTAGAGCCTGCATCTTGGTTAGAAACGGCAATGGGAACCTCTTTTGTATTTCCATAAGGATCCCAAGAAGCTTTAATGTTAAACCATGCATATAACGATGGTAAAATCATTAATCCTAAAACAATAACAATTGCAGCCCAATGTTTAGCTACATTCCGTAAATCTGTCTTATAAATACGCCAAATTTGTTTCATAGAAGTTATCACCTAATTATATATTTTTCCTTCTTTAGAAAATGATACATACATTTTGCAATTATATCACTTTCTACATCGTGGATTAAACGAAAATACACTATTTTTCCCATTAAATATTTCACTTACTTCATTATATAACGAAGTAAAAAAAGTATGCATACAAAATGACCAAATTAGTTTTACATTCAATAATAACAAATATATAGGAAATGTCATAAAAAATACAAGTATTTTATCTTGGCAATACTTGTATTCCTCAAAAAAATCCTCACAGCTTTTCATCATCTGTGAGGATTTCTTCTATTATATATCTACTTGTACTTCTACACCGAAATGATCTGAAATTACATTTCTGTTCGTACCATTAAAAATGACTTTTGAAGAACGAACTTTTTCACTTTGGTTACACAATATTAGATCGATTCGTAAGTTATGTTTATTTTCATCCCAACCAGCAATCTCACCTTGGACAGTTGTTCCTTCATCCTTCTCTATTGCTAGTTCATATGTGTCATACAAACCTTTTTGTATCATATATTCATAACCTTCACCTTGTAAACGAGCGTTATTATTAAAATCACCCATTAAGAAGGAAAGTTCATTACTATCTACACGCCCCATCAAACGATTAACTTGATCTTTGAATGATTCTTCTTCATCATTCCACCAACCGAGGTGGCAAGAGTAAAACGTTATATTCTTATCATTATAAGCAATTGTCGCACTTACAATTTTGCGTGTTTTCCAATACGTTGTATCCTTATTTTCTGAAATAAAGAACGTATCTTCTTTTACAACATTATGCTTCGTTATAATCGCTAATCCTTCTTCATACACATCATAACCAATATGAGAGAAATCCCAAGTAATATTGTAATCTTTTACATGTAACGCTTTTAACTCTTCTAATAGTAAAAGTCCAAAATTATCTTCTTTCTTGTTACCGCATACATTTTCAGCTTGTATCGACTGACTTACTTCTTGCAATGCGATGACATCGTACTCTTCTTCTTGAATGACTTTAGCAAGATATTTTATCTTTTCCATTTGATTCTCTTCTTGCCAAGAGTGACAGTTTAAAGTTAGCAATTTCATCTTATTACGCACCTAACATATCTTGAATGTCTGACTTTAATACGTCAGCTTTCGGACCATATACTGCTTGTACACCTTTATCTTTTACGATAAGTCCTAAAGCACCATTTTGTTTCCACTGTGCTTCTGGTGCAACAACATCTAAATCTTTTACTGTTACACGTAAACGCGTCATACAAGCATCTACGTCAGCAATATTTTCTTTACCACCTAATAAATCAATAACTTTTGTTGCTAATGAACCATCCTGTACATTTCCTGTTCCTTCTGATGACTCATCTTCATTATCAATATAGTTACCTGCACGTCCTGGTGTTGGTAAATTGAATTTTTTAATTAAGAAATTGAATAATGTAAAGTTCAGACCGAAGAACACTAATGAAACGATAACGAAATTGATTAAATCTCTTGTTAGTCCTGCATTAACCATCATCGGTGTACGAGTAATTAATTCAATAAATCCAAATGCGTGAACACGTAAGTTAATTAAATCTGCTAATGCGAATGCAAGTCCTGTTGTAATTGCATATACAACATATAATACTGGAGCAATAAACATGAACATGAATTCAATTGGTTCTGTTACACCTGTTAAGAATACTGCTAATGCAGCCGATAAGAACATTGGTTTATATTTTGCACGTTTTTCTTTATCAACATTACGGAACATCGCGAAAGCAATACCCATTAACGCTGCTGTTGAGCCAATAACTTGTCCAGCTTTGAAACGAGCTGGTACAACGTTATTTAATAAATCGTTATATGCTTTCGTATCTCCATTTGCTAGTAAATTATTTAAGTCTGTAATCCATGCAAGCCATAAAGGATCTTGTCCTGCTACAATTTGTCCAACTTTTGAACCAGTTAACATCGTATATGTTCCGCCTAGCTCTGTGTAGTTCATCGGAATCGTTAACATATGATGTAAACCGAATGGTAATAGTAAACGCTCTAACGTTCCATATACAAATGGTGCAACAACTGGTGCACTATCTTTAGATGCTGCAATCCAGCGACCGAATTCATTTAATCCACTTTGGATGAACGGCCATAAAAGTGATAATACAATCGCAGTGACTGTAGACCAAACAATTACAACGAATGGTACAAATCGTTTTCCATTAAAGAATGCTAATGCCTGTGGCAGTTTATTATAGTTATAATATTTGTTATATAGAGTAGCTCCTAAGAAACCTGTAATAATCCCTACGAAAACTCCCATGTTTAATGCCGGTGCACCAAGTACAGAAGTAAAGTAATCTTTTACAACTAAATCTCCTGCTAATACTGAAGAAACTTTCGCTTTTGAATCCGTTAACATTTCAGCGTTTACGCCAAATATAGCTCCTGTAATTCTGTTCGTTAAGACGAATGCTAATAGCGCTGCAAATGCACCACCTGCACGATCCTTCGCCCAAGATCCCCCAATTGCTACTGCGAATAAGATGTGTAGATTTGTAATGATTGCCCAACCGATGTCTTCCATTACGCGAGCGATTGTATGAACTGCGTTAATATCCCCAGCAGACATCCCAATTAACTTACCGATAGAAATCATTAAACCAGCTGCTGGCATTACAGCTACAACAACTAATAATGCTTTCCCGAACTTTTGCCAAAAATCAAAAGACGTAATTTTCATCTGTTCTTCCTCCCCTTTATTTATAACAACATAATGATTTAAATGATAATTTCTGTTTCTATTATGAAAACGATTCCTTACGTTACTTTATTTTTATCTTTACGCAACCGTTTTCATAAATCTATTTTAATAAAAGCGTTTTCACTTTGCAATAGAAATTTATTTTTTTTCATAAAAAAAGATGCTCTAAGAGCATCCTTTTTTATTATGAAATGCGATAAACCCTTGTTTCATAAGGTTTTAACGTGATTGAAGTTACTTTTTCATTTTCCACAACTTTATAGTTATTTAAAAGCAAACGTTTGCGCTCTAGTGCAAATGAACCTTCATTATACACAGCTACCTCTTTTGAGATATTACTAATTACAACGATTTTTTCATCGTTTAATGTACGAGTATATGCATAAATTTGCGGATCATCTTCTAAAAGTAAATCGTACGTACCGTAATTCAGTACATCGTGCTCTTTTTTCAAGGCAATCATTTTCTTATAGAAATTGAAAATAGAGTTCTCTTCATTCTTTTGCTTTTCAACATTAATTTCTTTATAGTTTGGATTCATACCAAACCAAGATGCACCTGTTGTAAAGCCAGCATTCATCTCATCGTTCCACTGCATAGGTGTACGTGAATTATCGCGGCAAGAAGCCCATATAATTTCCATCATATCTTGATGTGATACGCCCTCTGCAATTTTCTCTCGATATAAATTTTTAATTGCTACATCATCATAATCTTCAATATTTGGGAATTGAACATTTGTCATCCCAATTTCTTGTCCTTGATAAATAAACGGTGTACCGTGCATAAAGAAATACATTGCTCCAAGAGCTGTTGCACTTTCACGCCAATATTGTTTATCGTCTCCCCAAGTTGAAACGATACGTGGCTTATCGTGATTCTCAATATATAAAGCATTCCATCCTTTATTTTCTAACCCTTTTTGCCATTTCGTTAATACCTTTTTCAAACCTACAACATCAAGATCTTTCTTCTTTTCTGCATCCCATAAACTTAAATGTTCGAATTGGAATACCATATTGAACTTACCTTGCTCTTCTCCAACCCAAAGCTCAGCATCTTCAATCTTAACGCCATTCGCTTCACCAACAGTCATAATATCATACTTAGAAAACGTATTTTCTTTTAACTCTTCTAATAAAGGTTGAATACCATCCACATTCATATGTTTATCAAAAGATGGTACATACTTTAGTTCCTTTGGATTTGGCATATCTTTGAAACCATCTTCTTTTTTAATATGGCTGATTGCATCCACTCGGAAACCATCAATTCCTTTATCAAGCCACCAATTAACTGTATCGTATAACACTTCGCGAACTTCTTTATTCTCCCAGTTTAAATCTGGTTGTTTACGCGAGAATAAGTGTAAATAATATTGTCCTGTTACTTCATCATATTCCCATGCCGAACCATTAAAAATACTTTCCCAGTTGTTTGGTTCCGCACCCTCTTTACCATCATGCCAAATATACCAATCACGCTTCGGATTGTCTTTAGATGAACGTGACTCAATAAACCATGGATGTTCATCACTCGTATGATTAATAACTAAATCAATAATAAGCTTCATATCACGCTTATGAACTTCATCTAGTAAAGCATCAAAGTCTTCCATCGTACCAAATTCATCCATGATATCTTGATAATCACTAATGTCATAGCCATTATCATCATTAGGTGACTTATACATTGGACAAATCCAAATTACATCTATACCTAAATCTTTTAAATAATCCAGTTTTGCAATAATACCTTGTAAATCTCCAATACCATCACCATTTGAATCCATAAAGCTACGCGGATAAATTTGATACGCAACCGCTTCTTTCCACCATGTCTTATTCATAGTCATTCTCTCCTTTTGCATCCCATCAGAATTTTATGCAAACGTTTTCGTAACACTATCATAACAAAATATGAATAGTTTGCAACTGTTTTCATTGAACTCTATGT
This sequence comes from Bacillus cereus group sp. RP32, assembly GCF_040459735.1. Taxonomy (NCBI): domain Bacteria; kingdom Bacillati; phylum Bacillota; class Bacilli; order Caryophanales; family Bacillaceae; genus Bacillus; species Bacillus cereus group sp. RP32. Next base: position 4,928,388 of record NZ_JARVHO010000001.1, read on the forward strand.
AGATTCCTTATTCTTATGCCTTATTTATTTCTCACAAAAGCAAATCTCATTCCTCACCTGCTCTTGTCCACGCACGTTACATATGCTCGGTTAGAGATTTACGAGAAAGCTTTATCAATTGGCCCGATATCGACATTAAAAATTGGCAAACTAGTTATTACGGTCCTAACTTTCAAAGATTGCGTAAAGTGAAAACCATATATGATCCTTGCAATGTTTTTCGTTTTCAACAAAATATCCCACCCTTTCATACGTAAAAAAAGGAAGAACAGAATGCTGTTCTTCCTTTTTACATTGAAAATCGTTCAATTGTTTGTTTCAAGTCTGCTGCTTGCTTTTCTAAATCCTTTAACAATTGATCGATTACTACCATATTTTTAGATTGTTGCAACGTCACACGTGCTACTTCTTGTGAACCAGCTGATGTTTCCTCAGCAATTGCTGCTACAGCCTTCGTCTGTGCTCCGGTTTGATGAATGTGACTCACTTGTTCGTTCATATAGCCACTAATTTGCTTCGTTGCATCGGCAACTTCCATAATACTTGATGACATTTCTTTTAAAATTAATTCAGTAGCTTCCCCACGTTTCGCCTCTTCTTTAGCCGTTTTCACTTGCTCTGTCATTTTCAATGCGACTTGTTGCACTTCTTCTTGCATATTCCGTAATAACTGCGATATATTTCTTGCAGAATGATCGCTTTCATCGGCAAGTTTACGTACTTCTTCAGCTACAACTGCAAAGCCCCTTCCATGCTCTCCAGCACGAGCCGCCTCAATAGAAGCATTCAGTGCTAATAAATTCGTTTGACTAGCAATCTCACTCACAACAGAAACAATATGTTCTACTTGTTTCATTCGTTCTTCTAATTTCTGTACATTTTGCATCGAATTTTCATTTTCTTTTGCCAATGTTTGAATACCTTGAATTAAAGAAGTAAAGACTCGTGTACTTTGCCCTAAAGCTTGAACCATTTCTAAAGACAGCTCGTCAGACTGTTTTGCTTTTTCTTCTACTTCACTCGCAATAGATGTTGTTGTATCAACAGCAGAAACAATTGCCTGAATGGATGCCGCTGATTGCTCAGCGCCAGAAGAAATCTCTGCAAGGGTTTCAGACACACCTTGTGCTTGCTTTGTTGCTTCCCCTGTTTGCCTTCTAATTTGCTGAACTTGATTATTTGTATACGAAAATGTAGTATCAATATTTTTTACCATACCTCTTAAGTTCCCTAGCATCATATTAAATGCAACACTTAAAGATTTAATCTCATCATCTGTTTTTGGTAACGGGACATCTTCACGAATATCGCCATCGGCCGCTTTTCTTGCAACCTCCTCCAACTTTCGAAGTGGTTTAATTAAAAATACCGCTGCTCCATATGCTAAAATTCCAGACCATACTACCCCTAATAACATAACGATAATATTATATGCAGTTTGACTTACATAACTTTGAAAATAATCATATATCACATAAATAAAAAATATACTTGTTGAATATGTAATTAAAGCTAAAACTGTAGTGAATAGCATAAGTTGTGTACGTAAGCCAAAGGAAAATGTCTTCCTTTCTTTTTCCATCTCTTCTTTCCCCCTTTTTATAAGTAATATAAGTACTACCTATATATTATTATCCATATTTTCATTATAGAAGGATATAGAGATTTCAAAAAATTATTATTTCCTTTAATATCAAATCCACGAAAAAATAAAGGATTCTGACAATTTATGACTAATAACAGAAATAAGGGGCAACATTTGTAAAATATATTTTTGACTGGGGGTTTTGTATGATTCAGGTTCGAAATCTAGTAAAATCATTCGGCTCGCTTGATGTTTTAAAAGGAATTGATTTACAAGTAAAAGAAAAAGAAGTTGTTGTTTTAATTGGTGCCAGTGGTTCCGGTAAAAGTACATTACTTCGCTGTCTTAACTTTTTAGAAATGTACGATGAAGGTGAAATTCACTTACAAGGTGAACGAATTGATCCACAGCATTCAAATTTAAACAAAGTCCGTGAAAATGTCGGAATGGTTTTTCAGCACTTTAACCTCTTTCCTCATATGACCTCACTAGAAAACATCATAGAAGCACCTATCCATGTAAAAAAATTAGAAACAACAAATGCAAAGGAAATTGGAAATCAGCTTTTGCAAAAAGTCGGTCTACAAGATAAAGCAGATGTAACTCCCCACCTCCTGTCAGGTGGTCAAAAGCAGCGCATTGCCATTGCACGAGCTCTTGCCATGAATCCTAAAATTATGCTATTTGATGAACCTACCTCAGCCTTAGACCCTGAACTTGTTGGAGAAGTATTGCAAGTTATGAAAGAACTTGCTGAAGAAGGAATGACCATGGTTATCGTTACTCATGAAATGAATTTCGCAAGAGATGTAGCTGATCGCGTCATATTTATGGATGACGGAAAGATTGTAGAGGACGCTCCGCCAGCACAATTCTTTTCAGCTCCATCACATGAACGAGCGAAACAATTTTTACGCAACGTTTTATAATGTAACTTCTGTTTCAAATGAAAAGAAATACATTCATACGGTGCACAACTAATTGTCCAAATAAAATATCTCAGTAACATACTTAAAACCATCCGTATGATGAATATATAGGAGGGGTTTTATGAAAAGAAAACTATTAACCATTGTTGCGAGTATTACATTATGTACATCCTTCATACTAGGAGCCTGTAGTAAGGAAAGTGCTACTACTTCTTCAAATGGTAAAAAAGAATTTCGTTATGCGATGAGTGGCTTATATAAACCTTTTAACTATAAAGAAACTGACGGAAAGCTTGCCGGTTTTGATGTGGAAATTGGTGAGGCACTTGCGAAAAAAATGAATATGAAACCCACTCCTATTACAAATCCATGGGAAACGCTAATTCAAGGTCTACAATCGAAAAAATATGATGCTATATTGGGCAGTATGGCAATTACAGAAGAACGCTTAAAAGCTGTTAGTTTCTCAAATCCTTATTATCGTTCTGGTGCCCAAATTTTTGTGGCTAAAAAGAATACATCTATCTCTTCTCCAGAAGATTTGAAAGGTAAGAAAATTGGTGTTGTAAAGGCTAGTACCTTTAAAGACCTTGTTGCAAAACATACAGATCAAATCACAGAATATGACAGCGATATTACTGCACTTATGGACTTAGAGCCTGGACGGATTGATGCAGTAATCACTGATCAAATGGTTGGTTTACGTATGATCAAAGAAGGTAAATCAAATATAAAAGAAGCTGGAAAACCATTAAATCTTGATGAAATGGGAATTGCTATTCGTAAAGATAATAAAGAAATGGTTGAGAAAGTAAATAAAGCTTTAGATGAAATCATTAAAGATGGTACGTATGAAAAAATCAGTAAAAAATGGTTTGGGCGTAATATTCTCGGCGAAGAGGAAAAAACGAAGTAAATTAGCTAGTCAAATGTTTCATACATTATGCCCCACTTTTTATGTGGGGTATTTCATTCCCTACCAAAATCCATACAATATGAGGTGACACATATGTTTGAAATTTTTATGTCTACTTATCCCACACTCTTAAAGGCTACTATTGTCACATTACAATTAACACTAACATCCCTATTACTTGGTTCACTAATTGGATTACTATTCGCTTTTTTTCGAATCTCTAACAATAAGATTTTAAATAGTATTGCTCATGTATATATCGCCATTATTCGTGGTACACCTTTAATTGTTCAAATTGCCATTCTCTATTTCGGTATTACATCGATTATTGTCTTCACTCCTTTTTGGGCAGGAGCAATTGCTTTAGCAATCCATAACGGTGCATATATTACTGAAATTTTCCGCGGTTCCATTCAATCTGTCGACCGTGGACAATTGGAAGCCGCTCGTTCTTTAGGTATGCCTTATCCTTTAGCAATGCGCCGTATTGTATTACCGCAAGCATTTCGTCAATCTCTTCCTCCTTTAGGAAATCAGTTTATTATTGGATTAAAGGACTCTTCTCTCGTTGCATATGTAGGATTGTCCGAATTATGGGGATCAGGTTTATCAATTGCTGCAAGTAACTTCCAACAATTAGATACATACATAATCGTTGGTTTATATTACCTCGTACTTGTTCTTCTATTTACTTATTTTGTTAATCTTTTAGAGAAACGATTACAAAGAAAAGAAACAAATTCAGTTCAATTTAGCAAAAAGAATAAAAAAGAAGTCTCTTTATAAAAAAAGCAAGCCTGAAATGGCTTGCTTTTTCACTGCAAAATATATCAATTTTTACTGATTTACTTTTTTAATACTCTCTTCTTCCTCTATATGTTGCTCACGATATGAAATATTATGAGGATCTAGTCCATTTCCTAAAGAACCATAGAAATGCTCTCTATGCGGATCCACTAATTCACTTCCTTGATAATACACACGTGGTGTATTCCATAGCGCTGCCAAAGCTTTTGTCATTGGCATCTCATGATAGCGTTCCGGCCACATTTCTTTAATTTTCTCTTTTACTAACGGATAGTATTTAGAGCTCATAGCAGGGAACAAATGGTGTTCTGTATGATATGAGAAATTGAAATGTAAAACGTCTACCCAGCGCGGTACTGTTACTGATAAACAGTTCGCTAACGGATCATTTACTGGAACAATTGGATTTAATCGATGATTTGTTGCGATATATGCCATTACAATAAAGTTAGCAATTAACAATGGAATTACATATGCAAATAACCATTTTCCAGGTCCCATAATAAACAATAAACTAATCCAAACAGTCCAAGGCAAAAGAAGTTGAAGCCATACAGATTTTTGATTGGATGACTTAAATTCCTTTATAAAATGAAAGAACATTCGAGTCGAATGTAACGTAAATTGAATGGTTAGTGACAGAAAACTAAAGAATGAACGAACATGAAGAGGCATGCGATATACCCACCTTAAAAACTTACTCTTTTTCAGTTTCTCAAGTGTAGGCCATGCATCTGGATCATTTTCTTCATGTTGTGTATGAACATGATGCGTTGCATTATGCCACTTTCTCCAAAGCTTCGGGCCAGTTGATAATGGCATAAATGCTATCGCGCCTAAAAAATCACGAAGCCATGCTTTTCTTACAACAGTTCCATGTAAAATTTCATGTCCTAAAAATCCAAGTGAAGCAAAACATAATCCAAGAACAATCGCAATTCCTAGATTCGCCCACACATTCAATTCAAATACACCAATCGATATTAACCCCGCCAATGCCACAAGCAAATAAGCCAGTCCACCAAATAAACGTGTAGGAACTGGTTTAAATGCTTTTTTCGGCAAATGTGGTGATACACGTGCTGCATACCACCCAAACGTATGAAGCTCCTTCATCCTTTTGCCCCTTTCTTATGCTGCGTCTTGCGCAACTTACATATATCAATTCTTGCTTCCAGATTGATTTTACTAGCTGATTAAAAAGCATCTATGTATAAGGAAAATATACTCACTCTATCGTCACTTATCTTTTCGCTTTTATTATCAATGAAAAACATTTCTCTTTTTACTCTCTATCAACCTTTCCACATGATGAATCATATCAATAGAATTTCCATATTGTCAACAACTTTTATGACCTAGTAATAAAAGTTGGTTATATTTTTATAATCATACTTTATTCCACTAAAGAAAAAACATAGATTTTATAAGGTTTTACCCATTATGCATATACATATGCTGACATACTATAGACTCTATCTTATTCAAGAACTCTCTGTGTAAACAACAAATAAACTCACCTAAATCTAGCTTTGCACAACTCCTATCTCTTCATACCGACAACACCAAAATTATATTAAAATAATTTTATCTTTCTTTTAATAAAAATAGGCTCTCTCTAAAACAGCACACATGAATTTCATATCTTATGGAAATATTAAAAGGAAAATTGTTCTAAAATCGGGAGGTTTCTATAATGACAAGCGATACATTTCCACAATTCCCATTATCTTATTGGATTGAATCTACTCAAATCCCTGCTTTTCCCCCTTTATCTGAAAATGTAAAGACAAAAGTTGCCGTTATCGGTGCCGGTATTACAGGTATTACTACTGCCTATTTACTTGCGAAAGAAGGCATCGATGTTGTTTTAATTGATTCTGGTCTTATTTTAAATGGAACGACTGGGCATACAACAGCAAAGGTAACAGCACAACACGATCTTATTTATGATGAATTAATAAATCATTTTGGTTTGGAAAAAGCGAGGCTTTACTATGAATCAAATAATCATGCTCTACAATTCATAAATGAGACGGTGAAAACATATAAAATCGACTGTAATTTCTCAAATGAAGATTCATATTTATATACAACTACTGATAATGGATTAAGAAGTTTATCAAAAGAATATGAAGCCTATCAAAAATTAAATATACCTTGTGACTATGTTCAATCTCTATCGATTCCGATTCCAGTACAATCTGCAATTGTCATGAAAAACCAAGGACAATTCCATCCCCTCCTTTATTTGAAAACACTTTTAGAAAAGTTTGTAGAGATGGGTGGAAAAGTTTATGAACAAACAACAGCTATTGATGTGGAAAAGGGTGATTATCCACAAATCATTACAAAGAGCGGACATCGCATCACTTGTGAATATGTTGTCTCTTGTTCACATTTTCCTTTTTATGATGCGAATAGCTTTTTCTTTACGCGAATGTACGCAGAACGCTCTTATGCTCTTGCCATTAAAGCAAAAACAGATTATCCAGGTGGCATGTATTTAAGTATTGATGATCCAAAACGCTCCTTACGCTATACAACAAATAATGGGGAACAATTAATTTTAATTGGCGGAGAAAGTCATAAAACAGGACAAGGAATAAACACGATGCTTCATTACGAAGCACTGTATTCTTTTGCGGAAGCAACGTTTGGAGTAGATGAAGTTCCCTATAGATGGTCAGCACAAGATTTAATCACGCTAGATAAGCTTCCTTATATCGGACATATTAACGAAAGAAATCCAAATATATTTGTTGCAACTGGATATCGTAAATGGGGAATGACAACTGGAACTGCTGCCGCTCATTTACTGAAGGACTCCATTCTAAAAGTCCACAATCCCTATAAGGAACTGTATGCACCATCACGCTTCCATGCAAATCCAGATATAAAAACATTCCTCTCCCAGAACATTGATGTTGCGAAACATTTAATTGAAGGAAAGATTGAAACCGCATTACGTAAGCCAGAAGATCTCGAAGTTGGTGAAGGATCTGTCGTACATGTTAATGGGAAACGAGCAGGTGCTTATAAGGACAAAGATGGGAAATTACATATTGTCGATACAACTTGTACACATCTCGGCTGCGAAGTTGAATGGAATAATGGTGATTGTACTTGGGACTGCCCTTGCCATGGTTCCCGCTTTTCAATTGAGGGAGATGTTATGGAAGGTCCAGCAGATCAACCGTTAAAACGAGTTGATCATGAGTAAACAAATAAAGAAGTTCAACAGGATTCCTGTTGAACTTCTTTATTTGTTATAAAACCTTTTCAGATAAACTCCGACATAAGAAGGGAAATATTAACATCAAATAAAATAATATATTTATCTATAAATAAAAGGAGGGGATACTATGCAAACTTCAGCTCCACCTCATCTAGAATCTACAAAAGCTATCTTTTCAAGCTCTATTACAAAACTTGTTGTTTTTATTTGTTGGCTAGCCATTCTAGCTGATGGATATGATTTAGGTATTTACGGTGCCGTTCTGCCAAAGCTCCTAGAAGACAAAAGCTGGGCACTTTCACCAGCACACGCTGGTACAATTGCTAGCTATGCTTTATTTGGGATGTTTATTGGTGCTATTCTAGTTGGAACCATTACAGATCTAATTGGACGAAAATGGACGCTTATATGCTGTTTAGCACTTTTCTCCATCACAATGGGCCTTGCTGCACTTGCTCCTTCCCCTGAACTATTTGGTTTATCTCGATTTATCGGAGGAATCGGATTAGGCGGTGTTATTCCAACAGCTTCAGCACTTACTGTTGAATATTCACCAAAAAAGCGACAATCTTTTATTTATGCTCTTATGTTTACTGGCTATCCTTTAGGTATCGTGTTAGGTGCTATTTTGTCTATGTTTATGTTAGAAGATTTCGGATGGAGAATTATGTTTGGCATCGGAATGATTCCACTACTCCTCATTCCTTTCATCATTCGTTATTTACCTGAATCCATTCAATTTTTGTTATCACGTAATCGACAAGAAGAAGTGGAACAAATCCTTAATCGTTTTCAAATTGAATTCAATGCAAAAGAGGAAACTCATCAAGCCCCACCTAATATACGAAAGAAAAATGGATTTCTTACGTTATTCTCAAAAGAGTACATAAAAGCGACGCTGCTTTTTTGGATTACTTATATAATGGGAATGTTTTTAATATACGGTTTAAACACTTGGTTACCGCAGATGATGCGCCAAGCAGGATACCCTCTTGGATCTAGTCTATCATTTTTACTTATGCTAAATATTACTGCCGCTATCGGTGCATTATTTGCTGGAGCAATCGCGGATCGTATAGGGGCTAAAATTGTTATTAGCATCTCCTATCTTATGGCAGCTATATGTATTGGACTATTAACAATTAAACCATCTGTTACAATCATTTATCTTTTAATCGGCCTTGCTGGAATTGGATCAGTCGGTATTACTCAAATATTAAATGCATATGTAACACAATACTTCCCATCCCATATCCGAGCTACCTCCTTAGGCTGGGGACTTGGACTTGGCCGAGTTGGTGCGATTGCTGGTCCTATTCTTGTCGGTATTATTATGACAATGCAATATGACTTAGCATGGAATTTTTACTTGTTCTCATTCGCGGGTCTTCTTGCAGCTATATCTGTTTTCTTTATTCCTACAAAATAAAAAAAGAGCACAAACTCACTTGTGCTCTTTTTCATATACTTCAAACAACATATCTCGAAACAATGTATTTAAACTCTCTATATCAATTCCTGATCCCTTTTCAATTCCTTTTACATATTGCTGATAGTAATGAATTTGTTCTTCTAAAAATTGATTCAACACCTCAATTTTTAATCCAACATCTAATTCAGTACCTGCCTTTTTCTTTATTAACAACTGTTCAATTTCATCTAATACGCTACGTTCTAACGATAATTCTGTAATCAATTGATCGAATTCTACAGGTGGTAAAGTTGTTTTCTCCTCTAGCCACTTACAAGCTAAAATCGGACGCAATACATAAAAGTATTTTTTCAATTTTACGTTCTCACCTTGCAAAAATTCACGATAATTTTTTGAAGCCATATGTAAGTAATGATATATCGTTGCTTTTGGATCAAAGTGCTTATCACTCATTTGCTGAAGCTGTTCTGGAAAATGAGAGTTTTTCGAATAGAAAATCGGTGATCGAATCCATTCGAGTAAAGCTGGGTTTGACTTTGCGAATAACTGTAACGCCTTTTTAATATCCCACCCGCTTATATCTAAATCATCACTAATCGGATACTCAATTACATCTCGTTTATCATGAATTGATAAATACCACTCTACCGGATGCATATAAACAAATCTAACATCATAATCACTATCTTTCGATGGAAATCCCCAAGCACGACTCCCTGATTCCACTGCAAATAAAATTTTCACATCATTCTCTTGTTCAATTCTTGCTAACTCCACTCTAATTTTCTCTCTCATTTCATACCCTCTCCATTTTTTGATTATTTCCTTGGAAATTCGACAAACATACTGCTAATTTTACTACATACTAAAATAGCTGTCAGAAAATTCCCGACAGCCTACCAAAATCCTTTATTTTTTACTTGTTCTTTTCTTTTACACTAACCGCAATTCGTTCAAACTCTTTTTGAATCTCCTCTTTATATGCATCTACTTTTGAAAAATCCATAGCAGCAATATATATTCGTTCTAATTTATCACGAACTGATTTCGCTTTCGCTAAGAAAGACATCGCCTCATTCATTTTTGCTTTATATTGAATCGACACGTCACGAATTTCTGTCGCATACTTCTCATCTGTCCCTGGTGTCACAATCAAGGCATACATATCTATAATTTCATCACCTTCGCGGCTCGGAAAATATTCATGTGGTGCGGTGCTATCAAAAATTGCAAACCCTAATTCTCTTACGATAACCATATCAAGACTATTTGGATCAAATCCACAATGATATACTTCAACTTCAAATCCTTTTTCTTCTGCTGCCTTAGCTAATTTTTTAAGCATTGTTGATTTCCCAGATCCTGGGCGTCCTTTTATAAAATAACGATGTGATAATCCCTCTGTTAAATTAGGAACAAAATCAACTGCTCCTTTCGGTGTAGCTGCCCCTAAAAACCGATGTTTCACAAGCGATTGTTTCCCGCCTTTATCTGTAAATAACTTCTGAATCAGCTGATCGGTTAGTTCATTTGCTTTATTAAAATCAATATTATTAATATATATTTTCTCCCACTCATCATGTATAACTAATGCCTCGTTAAAACAAGCGTAAGCAGTTTGAAAAGCCTTGCTTGCTTCTGAAACAAATCGTTCAATTTCCACCTTCTGCTTTCTTAATTTATCTGAGTCCCAAGCAACCCCTAAATTAATATACTCTTCGACAACTCCTGGCATTTTCGGCTCAATAACATGCGGTGATGTTCCATCAACAATTCCTACTTTTAACTTCGGGATAATTACACCATCAACCGATTTATTATCAGAAGAACAGTGTAAAAATTCAATATCATATCCTTTTTCAACCCACTCACGGCCTATTGCTTTGATTAAAGAAGATTTCCCGGTTCCAGGACCACCCTTTAAAATAAATAACCTGTTTAGCCCTTTTAAATTCTCGTCGTATAAATTCTGAAATCCTCTAGCTGTATTTCCACCAGCGTAATAATTCAATACATTCCCTGTCACTGCACTCACTCCTTCGCAGCATTCTATTTACATAAGCTACAATATGCGAGCAACTTTATTTGGGTGAATACCTATTTTGTATTGCGCGAAAAAAGGAAATGAATTACAATTTAAAAGTAGTGAATATTCAGAAATGAAAACTTAATATGTCTTTATCAAGAGAGGCAGAGGGACCGGCCCTTTGACGCCCAGCAACCTCAGTTTATACAAACTGAATAGGTGCTAATTCCTGCAAAATGCATTGCATTTTGAAAGATAAAACGTAACTATTGTGTACAAAACTCATCTTTCTTGATTATGAAAGGTGAGTTTTTTTATTTCAAAACATATATTGGAGGTATTTAAAATGAAAGTAATTGACCTATCACAAACATTTGAAAACAATATGTCCCAATTCCCTGGAACACCAAAAATCAATTTAGGAGCCATTACAAGCGTTGAAGAGACAGGCTATCAAGTTACAGATTTTCATTCTGTCGTTCATGTTGGCACGCATTGTGATGCTCCTGCTCATTTCATTTCAGGCGCAATGACTATTGATCAATTACCCCTAGATCAATTTGTAGGCGAAGCTGTTCTTATTGATGTAACTCATGTACAAGAACGAAAACTACCTAAAGAAGTATTACACAACGCTGACATAAAAAAAGGTGATATTGTCATTTTCCATTCCAATCTATCTACGAAATGGAATACAGAAGCATATGAGAAAGAAGCTTTTTATCTTTCTGAAGAATTAGCTGAAGAACTAGTTCAATTAAAAGTAAAATCTGTCGGTTTAGATTTCATCTCTCCTGATGAGGTAACGACAGAAACATCGCCAATTCATCACATACTACTTGGGAATAATATTTATTTAATCGAAAACTTAACCAACTTAGATGCAATTAACACGAAACGTTTCTTTTTCTCAGCGGCACCTTTAAAAATTAAAGATAGCGACGGTGCTTTCGCAAGGGCATTCGCTGTAATTTTTTAAACAAACTATACAAAAAAGCAAAGATCATCACTGACCTTTGCTTCTATTTTTTTTATTTAAACTAAGAAAGAATTGCTCGACACGAGGACGTAACCAAGCTAAATAATCTTTCTCTTTCTTCTTTGTACAAGCTATTTCTTCCCCATCTACCATTCCGACAAGCTCTAGCTCTAACAGTTGCCTCGTAAATGCTAACATATTTATTTCTTCGTCTGGATACTCTTCTTTTAATTTCTCCTCAATTTCCCCCAATAAAAAACCGTCACGCATCATTGCCAATGCATCAATCCAAAGTGGCGGCATTTCATATTTTTCTCCTGTAATTGTATCTTTTACAATATAATTCTTTTGCTCTTTTCGAAATTGAATCGTGTGTAAACATACAGTCGAATTTAATGTTAATTCCATCATACCACCTCTTTCATAATATCTGCATAGAAAAAAGGATGCGCGTGCACCCCTTCTTTCTCTAACACTACCGAACCGTTACATGAATAACAAATCTCATGTCGATATTTTCCTCCATTATAAACGAAGTATTTTATAAAAAAAACCCTTCTTGAAACATTTTATAAAATGTTTATATTTACACAACAAGAACACTTTTCTGAAAAATATTTTTCTCTAGCACATTATGCTGTCGGTAAAAAAATTTCCTCTTTCGTTCCTATTCCCATGCTACTTTGAATCGCGATACTTCCTTGATGTTCCTCAATGATTTTATATGTAATCATTAACCCAGTCCGTACCATTCTCCTTTGTTTTGTAAAAAGCTTTACCGATTTTCTCTAACAAACCCGTTAATTCTTTCAAATACTTTTAAAGCTTCTCTTTCCTCATATATCAAGCTTTTAAATTTGTTCATATAAATACTCCTCATACTCAATACAAAAGCTCTACATATTATCTCCTTAAATTATAAGTATGAAATTGCTTTCAGGGTAAGATGTAACCTTATCATACGAAAAGGAAGGAGATTTCCCCTTCCTTTTCGTCACAACTTATATCCATCTTACCCGATCATGTAGCAATCCATCCGTAAAGTCATTTCCGCCCACTACAAAATCCTTCATATATAAATTCAAATATTCGCCGTACTTACTTTCTGTATTTAATAATAATTCCTCGACATAGTAAGCACCTTGTCCAAAGTGGTCTAAAAGTAAACTGCACAAACCTGCATAAATCCCGCACCCTACTTGAAAGTAAGTCGCATTCGTTTTATATTTATGAAAAACTTGACTGCTATTCATCACGTTATACATATATGTCTCACTATTTTCATAAACGAGTAATACACCTACTAGATCCTCGCCGGCAATCTCTTCTTCGGCTGGATTAAATACTTTACGATTCCAACTCCATAAATCTTCTACTTGATCTAAGTTCTGTCTAATTACATTAGTCGTATACTCATTAATTCGGTAAAGAAAACCCACTTCCATATTGAAGTTTTTTCCTAAAATTAAAACTTCCTCATGTGGCATTAAACAGCCATAAAACTCTTTCTCTCCTAACTTTACTTTATACTCTGAAGCATATACATCTTCATAAAAATAAAGAGGACGATGATGACTCATATACATCGGATAACTCCATATCGCTTCATCTAGAAATCGCTCTACTGCCCATGAAGCATAAAGTGTATGAGGCTTTATAAGTGCTGCATCATTTAAAAATGACGTATCATGTTCTACTATATAACATGCTCTTGGCTTTTCCTTTGGACGTTCCTTCATAAGTTCAACAACCATCCATTGAACAACACCTGGATTCATACCTGAGCCTATAATTGCTTTTGTATTTGTAAATTTCTCTTTCTCCTTCTCAAACCTCGTATATCTTTCCGTAAGCTGAAAGCCGATTAAACTATCGTCCTGATCTACTTCCTCATTTTCCAAAGCTGAATTAATATAACAAATTCCAAGTTCATTACAACAACTTAATACTCTAATTGTATCTGCTCCCGAAACATCAATAACAACACCCGTGCTTTTTTCTTTCAAATGTTGTTTGAACTTCACTACATCTTGAAGGTCAATTTCATATAAAAACAATTGATCTTTCAAATTCGGAAACAACTCACCATAATAAGCCCTATCTTTTTGTTTTATGTCAACCAAATGAAATGTAACATTCTTTATCGCTTCATAAATCGGGTCTTTTTCATTTGCTATCGCTTGATTTAAAATTGCTAAAACTGCTTTTGCTGCTCCACCAGCACTACCAAGTAATGTAATCGATAACGAATTTGGAAACTGCTCCACAAACAAAACCCCTTTAATATATTAGTTGAGCAGTTCTCCCACAAAAAAATAAATTGAATATATAAAAAATGGCTCGTACATATTTTTTATAATTTTGCACAAGATTTCCTCTTCAAAGGTCACACTAACACATTTATATTCAATTCATTTTCCCTCTCATATTCAAATCGAGCTAAACAAATAGGCTCGACCTTTTCTTCTGCATATAAAAGAAAAAGCCAGCCCTTTCAACTAGATTACGGACAATGGACAGATTTCACATGTTGAATATTCACATACATTTTTGCATCACGTGCTTTTAATATTTCAATATGCCCTTCATCAATCTTTGCCATCTTTCCGATCTTATTAGATTCCTCACCTAAATCGAACACCATGATTTTGCCGGACATTTTAATAAGCTGTTCTTCAAATGTTCTAGCTAACGTAATATTTAATGGATTCACGGGAAGTTCATTTTTATTGAGGGCGTACGGGACTTGATTTTCTTTATACGGAATTAACCATTTCAAATGCTTTAAAGATATATATACTGTTTTATAAACTGGACTATAAAAAACAATATAATCGTTCATTACACTTGTAACATAACCATGTATTGGAGCATTTCCTGCTACATAAACTTCTGTAAAAATTCCTTTAGAAGTACTTAATACTTTTCTCAAAGAAATGGAAGGCGATTCCCTCTTAATTACAGAATCAACATCTGGTTTTGATATTTCCTCATCATATGGTCTTAAAAATTTATAATATTGTACATGGTATAAAGATATATATACGTAGTCTTGTCCATTGTAAAGAACAACAATATCATTTCCTACGTCTATTAATACACCTTTAAATCTTTTTTCACCGATTAGTTTAACATATATATTTTCTCCAATACTTTTGTTTAACTCATTCATCTATATCCTCCTTCCTATAAATTTTTTGCTTTCCTATTCTCCATTCCAAAAAATAATCAGGGGCAATGTTCCGTCTGAATAGTAAGGACTTCCTTTTCATACTATCCGAAATAAGAAATCGTTCTTCACCTTCAACCATAATGCCCCTCTTATTTATCAAACATTATTCTTCTTCATTCTTTTTACATTTCACTACTTGGCTCACACTCTTAATATGAGACTTAATTACATAAATAACTTCATCGCAGTTTACTAGTGTAATACAGTCATGGTGTACCTCACTTAACAAACCTTCTACACATTCTGGACCGCCACGATTAATTTTTACCCACTTATACTTCAAGTCACGTAATACATCGACAAAAGTATCATCATCAGAGCAGAAACATGAAACATAGCAATCGCCACATTTACTTTCTTTCACTTTTTTAACTAGACTCTTCACATGCTTTAGTTGGTAATATACTAATTCACCAAGAGGAAGTTGTAATGTAAGGTAATCTCTTCCTAACGATACAAGTACCCCCACTCGACTCTCTGGTCCGCGAAGGTTTACTTTTACAGTCTCACCAACTAAACATTTAATTTGGTCACAGCATAATACATTCTCCAATTTCGTATCCCCCTTTCCTCTTATCTTCCTCTACTTGATTGTCTTTGTGCACGAGCGCGACCTGAATTATTGCTACTATTTTCCTTACTGCTACTATCATCGCTCTCATCGCTCTCTCCGCATGCTAATGCATTATAGTTAACGCTTTTAATATGCTTTATTGCAATTAATATAAGTTCCTCTTTTACGATTAATGTTACGAAATCACAAGATACATCTTGCAAAATGCCTTCTACTTTCTCTGGACCACCGCGATTAATTTTTACCCAGCAATATTTGAAAGTTTGAAGTAGTGCCTCAAAGTCTTCTGCACATTCGCAATCTTCCCACTCGGAATCACTTGATCCACAGTCTTTCGCATTTTTTGTAACACTTTTTAGATGACTAAGTTGATAGTAATAAAGCTCACCTTTTTCATTCTGCAATACGAAGTAGTCCGGACATACTGATATTATTGTTCCTTTTTGAGATTCTGGACCACCCCTGTTTACTCTCACATAAGATCCAATTAAGTCTTTCAAAAAATCACAATGAAATAAACTCACGAGAAAACCCCTTCCATTAATTTATAAGCTTTTCATTAATTTATAAGCTTTTGCACTGATAGTATATGTATCTGTACAGGTTACGTTCTCTATGTTTGTCCTAGCTGTAAAAAAATATGCTTTTAACATGGTAGACTACTACCTATCAAAATTCGAAGAAATGCTAAACGCTCCTTAGGCTTTTGATATCTTTAAACAAAAAATCCCGTATGAAGATACATTTCTGCATATCTTCATACGGGATCTCCCATAATTTAATCTTCGTCTTTAACATCCATATCTTCTGGAATTGGTTCGTTCAATATATCTTCCACTAATTGCTTATATTTCTCCATTTGTTCTAAATGTGTATTGAATTGTTCTTTATTTAATAAATATTGCTCTCCATCAAATAGTGCACGAATTTTCTTTTGCTGAATTAGCTCTTCAATATACGACTTTGGTAAATTCAAATACTCCGCAGCTTCTTCTACTGTTATATACAACGCGTTCATTCCTTTATTATTTTTTTCATATATACTGTATCTTACTTTATTTTTGTAAACAAATAAAAAAGATTTTGTAAATGCAATTTAAAAAGAAGGTGGATGCATTCCATATATTGTATAATAATATAGTAAGGATTTTTTAAATATATAATGGTATTACCCATTTACACAAAGGAGAGTTAACATATGGCTACTCGTCACATCATTACAATGTTAGAAAAAACATTACAATTTGAAACAGAAAACACAATTTCTCATTTAACTACATCTTTATCTGATCGTATTCTTTCTCAAAGCGCAGCAATACATGAAAACAATTGTTACCATACAATTGGAGAATGGTACAAAAATCATTTTTTATTCCAACAAGATGATTTCCTTTGGGCTAAATACGTTTTCTATGACGCATATTGTGAAGCTATAAAGGAACAAGGACATCTTACAAAACGCGTCCGTCAAATATTAGAATCATTAGCTCGAATGCATGGAAAACAGTACATTGCTTCTATATTAAATATGCCATTTCCTAACGAACGAGCTAAAGGGACAGCATAATGTAATACTGTTCTGCGGCAGTAAAACATAGATTCATTGTTTTCTAGGAAGATTTACAAATAAAACGTTCATATCACATGAACTGATGAAACCGGTGTCATTACAATGATTGAAAATATAGTAAACAGGAAAACCCCCATTTACCTCTCTCGTCACTCGAAAAGAGAAGTAAATGGGGGGTACTTGTTTCTTTATCCCGCTATATTAGTGCGTAGCCATAATCAGCGGAGAATGGCCCCACTGATTACAGTTTCACTTTATTATTTCATCATCTGCTTGATCAATTCACGATTCCTCTTCTTAAATACTTCATTATGCGAAGAAACCATTCCGTACTCACTTGCATCAGGTTGAATAAATTGTTTCGCTTTATTTACAGCATTTCCAGCATCTTGGAATGCTCCCGCAATTAAGTGTAATTTCCCTTCGTGCTTTAAAATATCTCCCGCAGCATATAATCCATCTACAGAGGACTCACTATTCGCATTACCTGCAATATAATAATTATCTATAATTGCAACGTCTAACTCACTATTTTCTAATAACGTAATGTCACGTTCATATCCATGGTTAATAATCACTTCATCAATAGGTAAATGTAAAATTTCACTTGTTTCATGATTCGTTAATTCTACATATTCGATCGCTTCATGATTATCACCAGCAATGAGTTTTGTAATCGATGTATTAAAGAAACACTCCGCCGAGCTGTTCAGCAGTTGTTTTACTTGTGCTTCATGACCAGATAATTCTTCTTTTCTATATGTTACATACACTTTTTTCGCAATTGGTTCTAATTCATTTGCCCAATCAACAGCAGAATTTCCTCCGCCGGAAATAATGACCGTCTTACCTTTGAAACGCTTTAAAGATTTCACTGTATAATTTAAATTAGATACTTCAAATCGCTCAGCACCTTCAATTAATAACTTTTGAGGTTTCAATATACCACTTCCAGTTGCGACGATAACTGTTTTTGAAAAATGTTCTTCTCCAGTGCTTGCTTTTAACGTAAAAGTGCCATCTTCGTTACGAATAATCGATTCTACTTTTGTATTTAATACCACTTCTGGCTTAAATGTTAGCCCTTGCTGTACAAGTTGTTCAATTAATTTATCACCTGTAACTGGCAGCAGCCCTCCTACATCCCAAATCATCTTCTCTGGATAAACATGTATTTTTCCACCTAACTGTGGTTGAAATTCTATTATTTTCGTTTTCATCTCTCTGAGTCCACTATAAAAAGCTGAATAAAGCCCTGCAGGTCCTCCGCCTATCACAGTTACATCAAACAATTCTTCTTGATTCATTCGTGTCACTCCTCAGCTACTAGTCATTGATTATCATTCTCAATAAAATATAACCTGTTTCCGCAAAATTTACAATCAAAATTACTATTGACAATACACCTATATAAAATTATATTATTTAAAGAATCAATAGTGATAATCATTATCAATTTGTTAATAATTAGCAAATTTGAGATTACATCTTCTTTCACTAATATGGTTAATACTATATTGTAAAATCTCATATTCAAGATTTTTAATAAGCATTTTGTATTACCACTACTCATTCAAACAGATTGCAGTTAAACAAATTATTATATACACATATCATCTATGTTAAAGGAGAAAGACAATGAAAAAGTTATTTATTTCACTAACAGTTCTTTTCGTTCTTGTTATGAGCGCTTGTAGCAATGGCTCTACAGACAAAAAGAACGATACAAAAGGTAGTAAATCAGAAACAATTACATACCAATCTGAAAATGGTAAAGTAGAAGTTCCAGCAAATCCAAAACGTGTTGTTGTTTTATCATCATTCGCTGGTAACGTAATGTCATTAGATGTAAATCTTGTTGGGGTAGATTCATGGTCTAAACAAAACCCACGCTTTGATAGCAAACTTAAAGATGTTGCTGAAGTATCAGATGAAAACGTTGAAAAAATCGCTGAACTAAATCCAGATTTAATCATTGGTTTATCAAATATTAAAAATGTTGATAAGTTAAAGAAGATCGCTCCTACTGTAACGTACACTTACGGAAAAGTTGATTACCTAACACAGCATTTAGAAATCGGTAAGTTATTAAACAAAGAAAAAGAAGCAAAAACTTGGGTTGATGACTTCAAGAAACGTGCACAAGACGCTGGTAAAGAAATTAAAGCAAAAATTGGTGAAGATGCAACAGTTTCTGTTGTAGAAAACTTCAACAAACAGCTTTATGTATACGGCGAAAACTGGGGCCGTGGAACAGAAATTCTGTACCAAGAAATGAAATTAAAAATGCCTGAAAAAGTAAAAGAAAAAGCATTAAAAGAAGGTTACTACGCATTATCTACTGAAGTATTACCTGAATTTGCTGGTGATTACTTAATCGTAAGTAAAAACAAAGATACTGATAACTCATTCCAAGAGACAGAATCATATAAAAACATCCCAGCAGTAAAAAATAATCGCGTATACGAAGCAAACATGATGGAATTCTATTTCAATGATCCACTTACATTAGACTTCCAACTAGACTTCTTCAAGAAGAACTTTCTTGGTAAATAATACAAGCATGAGGAATTCTTAATTTAAGAATTCCTCTTCCTTTATTCTATGAACAGAAAAGATGTGAAACGAATGACAAAAGATCACGACAATCCACGTTCTATAGCTTTTACATACAAACTCATTTTGAGCATAATTGCATTCTTTCTTATTTTTATGGTGGCAATGGTATTAGGTGCTGCAGATACTTCAATAAAAGACGTATGGTTAGCACTTACTTCCTCCGCTAAAGGGGACAAAATATCTATTATTCGCGAAATACGTTTGCCACGTGAAGTTGCTGCTATTTTTGTAGGAGCGGGCCTTGCTGTTTCTGGAGCAATTATGCAAGGATTAACACGAAATCCACTTGCAGATCCTGGATTATTAGGGCTATCTGGTGGAGCAAATGCTGCGCTTGCACTGACACTTGCTTTCAATCCTTCCATCAGCTATCTTTACTTAACATTTGCTTGCTTTATCGGTGCTGCAATTGGCGCAATTATGGTATTTGGAATTGGTATGGTGAAAAAAGGCGGGCTGTCCCCTCTTCGAATTGTATTAGCCGGTGCTGCCGTTTCAGCATTTCTACTCGCAATTTCAGAAGGAGTCGGTATTTACTTCAAAATTTCACAAGATGTATCACTTTGGACTGCTGGGGGCGTAATTGGAACTACTTGGAGCCAATTGAAAATTATTATTCCAGTCATTTCAATTAGTATCTTTATCGCTATCTTACTAGCAAAAAAATTGACAGTTCTTAGTTTCAGTGAAGAAGTGGCTATTGGACTAGGTCAAAAAATTATTGTTATTAAAACCATTCTATTTATCATTATTATCTTACTTGCTGGTGCTTCTGTAGCGCTTGTCGGAAATATGGCATTTATCGGTTTAATGGTACCTCACATGGTACGCCCAATTGTCGGTCCAGATTACCGATTTGTTATACCGATGTCAGCAATTGCTGGAGCTTCCTTTATGCTACTTGCAGATACAATCGGACGTACTATTAACGCTCCATATGAAACACCAGTTGCCGCTATTGTCGCAATTGTAGGGCTGCCATTCTTCCTATTCGTTGTACGTAAAGGAGGAAAAACATTCTCATGATGCAATCTATTCTAAGAAAACAACGTCTTATTATACTCGCTTTACTAATACTGACCATCACCACCATTGTAGTTGGAATGGGACTTGGTTCAGCATCTTTATCTTATGATCGACTACTCCCAACATTAATGGGACAAGGGACTTTTAAAGAGGAGTTTGTTTTATACTCTTTAAGACTACCTAGAATTGTTATTACATTATTAGCTGGTATGGCTCTCGCTTTATCAGGGGCTATCTTCCAAGGAATTACTCGAAATAATTTAGCTGAACCTGGTATTCTCGGAATCAACTCTGGGGCCGGTGTTGCTGTTGCTATTTTCTTTTTATACTTTCCAATAGATGTAGGTTCATTTCTTTACTTACTACCAGTCGTTGGATCTATCGGGGCTTTTCTTACAGCTGTTCTAATCTACGTATTTTCATATAGCAAATCAACTGGGCTTCAGCCAATCCGACTAACATTAACTGGTATTGGTTTTTCATTTGCACTATCTGGAATGATGATTGTCCTTATTTCATCCGCTGATCGTATGAAAGTGGACTTTATCGCCAAGTGGATTGCCGGAAACATTTGGGGAGATGACTGGGTCTTCGTTTTAGCAATGCTCCCATGGTTAATCGTATTAATTCCGTTCGTTTTCTATAAAGCAAATCGATTAAACATTCTAGCATTAAACGAGCCAGTCGCAATCGGTGTTGGAATTGAAATTGAAAAAGAACGCAGATACTTATTAGTTGCAGCCGTTGCGCTTGCTGCTGCAGCTGTTTCCGTAACAGGAGGAATTAGTTTTATCGGACTAATGGCTCCTCATATCGCGAAATCTTTAGTAGGTCCAAGACATCAAATTTTCATGCCTATCGCCCTTTTAATCGGCGGATGGCTATTGCTATTAGCAGATACAATTGGCCGAAACATCGTTGAACCTAATGGCATCCCAGCAGGTATTGTCGTTGCTTTAATTGGTGCCCCTTACTTTATGTATTTGTTGCTTAAGAAGGCGTAAAGAAACCCCCTCAAGATTTTTTCTTGAGGGGGTTTTTTTACGTTTATTTACAATGTTACAGTTATTACTCGCTTGCTCTTATACATATCGATGAGCTCTACACAAATAAACAGTGTCTCTTGTTATATATAAGAATCACACTATCCATCAAGAATATAATCGTCATATACTTCAATAATTGATATAACTCATTCTTGCTGAATATCCCCCTTAATATATTCAGTAACAAAAAACATATAAAGGATATTTTTGTATTTAAATGGTAGAAAAATTCCTTTTAATATTATATTATTATATAGTACTTTTATTATATTAAAGGAGGAATCCCCTCATATGGAGGCTTTTTTAGGTTTAACATCTTTAATTGGTATTATTGTCTGCTTAATCATGGTTATAATCTCACTGATTAAAAAGAACAATCAAACTAAACGGTGGTTAAAGTATACGGGACTGTGTTTTGGAATACTCTTCATTACTATTGCCTTAGGATCAAATAATTCGTCAAACTCTGGCGATACACCGGCTAAAGCTTCTGAAGACTCTAAAGATAGTGTCAAAACCAATACAACAAACACCAAAAATCCCCAAGTAGATACATATAAACAATACCTATCATCTTTACCTGGGCAACATTCTTCTCTAAATAAAACTAGCAGTAAATTTATTAATGGGCATTCAAATTTATTTCCAGCAAAAACAGATGCCGATGTAAATGCAACTAAGAGCTTAATTGATCATTCAATCAGTTATAAACATTTAGATAAGAATATAACACCTTACTTGGAAAAATTAATACCTATTAATGGAACCGTAGTAGGAATTAAAGAAGATCCTTTCAATAACGAAACATTTACCTATGTTCACATATTAACTGACGATTATGAAAGCTTCCAACTTATATTTTCAGGTAATTTAAAAGATATATTTAAAGACTCTTATGTAACAGCAGTCGGATTACCTCTTTCTACAAATGCTTTTGATAATGTGAGTGGTGGTACTACACAAAGTATAATTTTATTAGGAAGCACTATAGATATTGCTGCACAATAAAAATAACAGGAGGTAAACAAAATGAAAGCTATCGCTATTATTCTTATCTTAATTGGCATTTTCGGTATATTAATGGGCGGCATGATGTTCGGAGATATTGGTATTGCTGCAATTATTGGTTCATTAGCAGCCTTATTCTCTGGAATTGGTTTTTGGAAATTGGATGCTCAGCTAAAAAACATATCTAAGTAATTTAAAATCTAAAATAGCCGTGAATATACTTTCTTTCACGGCTATTTTTTAATCAATAATTAACTTTACTGCTGCCCATACCCTTCAAACTTCTTCGCCAAATTCGCCATCTCATCTTCTGGCAAAAGCTTCGGCTCTCCGACGCTTTTCGTTTGATAATAAATTTGCGCACAAAACTCAATTTCTTCGGCAACAGTAAACGCCATTTTTATGTTATTTGCACCTGCAATTAAACCGTGGTTCTCAAGTAAAACGGCACGACGATCAATCATGCCTTCAAAAGCAGCATCTGCTAATTGCTTCGTACCAAATGTTTCATACGGTGCACAGCGTACATTCGGGCCTGCGAAAGCAATTAAATATGATACAGCAGGAAGCTCCCACCCTAATGATGCAATTGTCTTCGCATAAGGTGAATGTGTATGCACAAGCGCATTTATATCTTCACGATTTCTATAATAAATAAGGTGCATATCGAGCTCGCTTGACGGTTTTCTCTCTCCCTCTACCACTTCACCATCTAAGTTTAATATAACTACATCTTCAGGTTTTGTTTCATAATACTCTAAACCACTTGGGCTAATCGCAACAAGACCTTGTTCACGATTGAAAATACTAATATTACCCCCAGTCCCCTTTGTTAAACCGCTAGAAATCATTTTCTTTCCATACGCTACAATTTCTTCTCTTTCTTTTTGTAATAACATATACATCCCCCTAAGTATGAAGCTTATGATGACTGACTTTTTAAATCTATCTACTTATTGAAATAGATTTTTTAAGTTCTCCGTAAACGGTGCTTTTACAATCCCTTTTTCCGTAATAATCGCTGTTACATTTTCATGTGGTGTGACATCAAATGCCGGATTATATACTTTACTTTCTTTCGGAGCAGAATATTGTCCGAAGCGATTAATCACTTCAGAAGCATCTCTTTCCTCGATTGGAATTTCTTTTCCTGTCGGTGTTTTTAAGTCGATTGTCGGTGTTGGTGCTGCTACATAAAACGGAATGTTGTAGTATTTTGCTAAAATAGATACGCCTAATGTCCCAATTTTATTTGCTACATCACCGTTTGCTGCCACACGGTCGCACCCAACGATTACCGCCTCAATCTTCCCTTGTGACATGACCATAGCTGCCATATTATCCGTAATGACAGTAACATCAATCCCCGCTCGTTGTAGTTCTAATGCTGTTAACGTTGAACCTTGTAATCTAGGACGTGTTTCATCTGAAAAGATTTTTAAGTCCCATCCTTTTTCTTTCGCTAAGTACATTGGAGCTGTCGCAGTACCATACTTAGTCGTCGCTAACGCACCAGCATTACAATGTGTTAACACTCCCATTCCATCATGGAATAACGTTAATGCATGTTCTCCGATTTGACGGTTAATTTCTTCATCTTCTCTATGAATCTCTTTTGCCTCTTCTAGTAATCTATCTTTCAACTGGACGATTGATAAATGCGCGTTCTCTGTCGCTACCGCCTCCATTCTTTCAAGTGCCCAGAATAAGTTTACTGCTGTTGGCCTTGATGTTGCCAAATATGCACATATCTTTTTGACTTCCTCTATAAAGTCTTCCACCGTACTTTGAGTAACTTCCTTAGCTCCTAAATACACACCATACGCTGCTGAAACACCAATCGCTGGTGCTCCTCTTACTTTCATTACTTGAATGGCATCCCACACACTTTCAGCTGTCTTGAAAGATTCATAGACAACCTCATTCGGTAGTAATGTTTGATCTAATAAAACTAAAGCATTATCTTTCCACTGAATGGGTATTAATTGTTCTTCCATCATCTTCTCCCCTTACTTCGCATAGTGCATTGACTGTTCTTTTAACGTTTCTACAAAGCTTGTGCCTGTTTTATATTGATTCGCCTGTAAAATAAATTTCTTCGCTACTTGAAGACAAATGCGTTCTGCTCTAGCACGTGCTTCCTCGTTCTCGATACAAGTAATATCCTTTACTTTCGCTAGCCCAACAATACGACGAATTAACTCAAGTCCCGTCACTGCAGCCGTATCTTCTAATACAGATTGTAAATATACTTCGTTAAAGCCTTCTTCCTTCGCCATAATTTCGGTCACATGAATATTCCAAGCATTTAAAAACTTCTTCTTAAATAAATCAATTACCTCTACCATTGTCGATTGTAGCCAACCCATATACGTATCTTTCTCAGCTCCAAGCGCCATGGTCGCATCTGCATTCACCCAAGCAAACATTAAATTCGCCATTACATTCCCAACGTCATATCCCATCGGTCCATAAAAGGCAAACTCAGGATCAATAATCTTCGTGGAATCATTTTTCACAAAAACAGAACCAGTATGCAGATCACCATGAATAAGCGCCTGTGCATTCGTCATAAAAGAAAACTTAAGTTTTGCTACTTCTAAACGAAGCTCTTTATCACTATAAATATGCTCTCTAATCCATCCTTCATTTAGCGGAAATAACTCGTTACGCTTATTATGATTTGTAAATGGCTCAGCGTAGACGAGATCTTCTGTAATTTCACATAACTCAGGATTTATATAATTTTTCACAAGTTCCTTCTTTTCTTTATGATTCATTACAACATCTGACGTTAATAAGAGTGTGTTTACCAAAAAGGTCGTTACATCATCCGCCAGCTTTGGAAACATTTGATGATTTATAAGTGCTGTACGTAATATTGTGTGGTCTGATAAATCTTCCATTACGCAACAATTCATCACACTATCAAACAAATATACCTTTGGAACAAGCCCAGGTGCTAACTCCCCCTCTAACTGCAAAACATCTGATTCTATACGAATACGATTCGTCGACAACTTAAACTCATCTGAAATCCTTGCTGTATCCCCAGCTTGCTTTACAATGACAGAAATATTCTTCTGCTCATCCCAAACGCGGAATACATAATTTAAATTACCATCGCCTATTTCTTTACACTGTAACCCCTTTGCATCCTCAAACTCACATAATTTCTCTTTCACATATACAATCACATCGTTAGCTTCCATTAAAAAATACTTTGTGAACTTAGACATGGTTTCCCCTCCACACTAATTGTAAGCGTTTTCTAAAAGCTATAAAAAATAATAGGTTGAAAAATTTTTATCCTATATTATATCTTCTTCTTTTTGAAAGATATATCTAGGTTTTATTATATCTTGTTAACATCTTGAGTCAATGTTTCTATATCACTGCCATATGCTTCTTAATTATATATTTGAGAGGACAAAAATTGTTCAAAAAGATTCTAATTCATTTTATTTTATTTATCGCACAATTCTTTGTAAAATAGAAATAAGCAATCCCTTTTCAAATCCACAACTTCTAAGAAATATTCCCTTCCTAACAATTTATACTTACACCATGTCTCTAACATACGCACTACTCTTTTACATACTCGTTGAAAATCGATTACATGAAAACTACCTTTTAATTCTCTAACAACCTTAATTGAGAATAAATATTAATTAAATTGATATAAAGTTGGTTTATTCTCTTGACAAAATAACCACTTCTATATGATAATTAATATCGAATTAGAATTATTATAGTTAATTAAAAAATATATTTTATGAGCACACTATTTTTTGATGCTCAAAACCAACATTTAGGAGGAATTTTAATATGTTATTAATCGGCACAGAAGTAAAACCGTTTAAAGCTAATGCTTACCATAATGGAGAATTTATCCAAGTTACTGACGAAAGTTTAAAAGGAAAATGGAGTGTAGTTTGTTTCTACCCAGCTGACTTCACATTCGTTTGCCCAACTGAACTTGAAGACTTACAAAACCAATACGCAGCTCTTAAAGACTTAGGCGTTGAAGTATACTCTGTATCTACAGACACTCACTTCACTCACAAAGCATGGCATGATAGCTCAGAAACTATCGGCAAAATCGAATACATTATGATTGGTGACCCAACTCGCACAATCACTACAAACTTCAACGTTTTAATGGAAGAAGAAGGTCTTGCTGCTCGTGGTACATTCATCATCGATCCAGACGGCGTTATCCAATCTATGGAAATCAATGCTGACGGTATCGGCCGTGACGCAAGCATTCTTGTTAACAAAATTAAAGCAGCTCAATACGTACGTAACAACCCAGGTGAAGTTTGCCCAGCTAAATGGCAAGAGGGTTCTGCAACACTTAAACCAAGCCTTGACCTTGTAGGCAAAATCTAAGGAGTTCGATCAAAATGATACTAGATGCAGATATAAAAACACAACTATCCCAATACCTTCAGTTAATGGAGAACGATATTTTACTTAAAGTAAGCGCTGGAGACGACGACGTATCTAAAGATATGTTAGCTCTAGTAGACGAATTAGCTACTATGTCATCTAAGATTACAGTAGAAAAAGTTGAATTAGAGAGAACACCAAGCTTTAGCGTAAATCGCCCTGGTGAAGACACTGGTGTCGTATTCGCTGGTATTCCATTAGGACACGAATTTACTTCATTAGTGTTAGCTTTACTACAAGTAAGTGGACGCGCTCCAAAAGTTGAACAAAAATTAATCGATCAAATTAAAAACATTCAAGGCGAATATCATTTTGAATCTTATATCAGCCTAAGTTGTCATAACTGTCCTGATGTTGTACAAGCTCTTAACGTAATGAGCGTTCTAAACTCTGGTATTACACATACTATGATTGATGGCGCTGCATTCAAAGAGGAAGTAGAAAGCAAAGACATCATGGCAGTACCAACAGTTTTCCTAAACGGCGAATCTTTCGGAAGCGGTCGTATGACACTTGAAGAAATTTTAGCTAAAATGGGTAACGGTCCAGATGCATCAGAGCTTTCTGATAAAGATCCATACGATGTTCTTGTTGTTGGTGGCGGCCCTGCTGGTGCAAGTGCAGCAATTTATGCAGCACGTAAAGGCATCCGCACTGGTATCGTTGCTGAGCGCTTCGGTGGTCAAGTAATGGATACTATGGGCATTGAGAACTTCATCAGCGTAAAACGCACTGAAGGTCCTAAGCTAGTAGCAAGTCTTGAAGAGCACGTAAAAGAATACGACATCGATGTAATGAATCTACAACGTGCGAAACGTTTAGAGAAAAAAGAACTTATTGAAGTGGAACTTGAAAACGGCGCTATTCTGAAAAGTAAGAGCGTAATCGTTTCAACAGGTGCTCGCTGGCGTAACGTTGGCGTACCAGGTGAAGCTGAGTTCAAAAATAAAGGTGTAGCATACTGCCCACACTGTGACGGTCCATTATTCATCGGAAAAGACGTAGCAGTTATCGGCGGAGGTAACTCTGGTATTGAAGCAGCTATCGACTTAGCAGGTATCGTTAAGCACGTAACTGTTCTTGAATTCATGCCAGAATTAAAAGCTGATGCTGTATTACAAGAGCGTCTTAACAGCTTACCAAACGTAACTGTTCTGAAAAACGTTCAAACGAAAGAAATCACTGGTACTGATAAAGTAAACGGTATTTCTTACATCGATCGTGAAACTGAAGAAGTTCATCACGTTGAATTACAAGGTGTATTCGTACAAATCGGTCTTGTGCCAAACACAGACTGGTTAGGCGAAACAGTTGAACGCGCTCGCGGTGAAATCGTAACAGACAAGCACGGCGCTACAAACGTACCAGGAGTGTTTGCTGCAGGTGACTGTACAAATAATCCGTACAAACAAATCATCATCTCTATGGGTTCAGGTGCAAACGCAGCTTTAGGTGCATTTGATTACTTAATCCGTAACTAATTATATAGACGTGAGTAAAGAAAAGCAGGTGCCTTGGCACCTGCTTTTTTTATAATCTTAATGTATAAACTAAAAACCTCTCATTCCCATTCTTCTCATAAGCACCTGGCAACCTTACTTCTCTCTTCAGCTCAAACGTAGTCTGGTTCTCTAAGAAGAAAATATAATCTTCAGAAGGATAGTATAAAATAATATCTACTTCTCTCTCTGTTTCCTCTACCGAAAGCAAAATGTTATTTACTACGTTCATAAATACTTGTACAGAAAATGGATTAAAAAAATAAAACCGATTATCACGTGGATCAATCTCATATTCTTGCGCTAAACAGCATTCAAACCCAATTTTATCTTTACTGTTTCTTACCTTTCGTGCATAGCGCTCAAGATTATCCATTGCTTCTTTATAAAACTCTTCATTCATTTCAATCCCAACTGCTGAAGCACCACACTTATGGTGCATGTAAAAATTTAATCGTCCTTTTCCGCATCCAAAATCTACAACCTGGTCGCTACTTCTTATTTCATATTGATTCAATAACTCATCTAATCCGCTATATGGCGTCGGTTCATAACGGTGATAATGCATAGACTTGTTAAAACCCTTTTGCTCACCGACAGTTTTTATATGTAATACTGCATCGTAATATTGTTCGTTCATTCGTCTTCTCCTATTAGAAAATGGTACTTATTATTATACACCATGTACTGGAGACTCATTTTGCATCAAGTTAACTGGTACGTGAAATTACATCAATTATTTTCTGAATATATCAACGATTTTTTCAATATATCGACTTAACGACACATTCCTACAAAAAAACAGGAGCTATCTAGCCCCTGTCCTCTAATACTTTCAATACAGTTTGTTTCAATATTTCTACTCCATCCATAATACAACTATGATCGAACTTCATATATGGATGGTGTAATCCAGGTTGTAGGTTGGCCCCTAGTCCAAGCATGACAGCTTTTAAATGTGGTCTCTTCACTGTGTAGTAATGGAAATCATCGCTTCCTGTCGTATACAGCGGTCCAGTGCATCCCTCTTCCCCGTATACTTCAAGAATGCCTTTTCCCATAAAGCGCTCAGCTTCTTCTGACACTTCAGCTCCTGGTGCAAGGTCGATCCATTTGTATGAGGTTTTCGATCCCATCGATGCGGCCGATTCTATTACATGCTCTATTTTTTTCTTCAATTCTTCTAATAATGTATTACTCTCTGCCCTAACATCTAAGCTAAAATGGCCGTTACCCGGAATAATATTCAAATTATCCCCGCCAGCCTGGCACCTTGTCATCTTCACTGAATATGAACTTTGCGGTGGTAGCCATATATTTTTCAAACCGATATTGATCATAGAAATGACATCAATTGCATTTATCCCTTGATGTGGACGTGCCCCATGTGCATCATCTCCATGAATCGTTCCTTCTAAAAATCCTGCTGCTCCGTGACGAATAGATGGGGCAGCTTGTTTCAAAGGTAGTTCTTCAATCGGTCTTAGATGAACACCAAATAAGAAATCAGCATCATCCACAGCACCCTTATCTACCATCTTTAAAGAACCATTTCCTTTTTCCTCTGCTGGCTGAAAAATAAATCTAACCGTCCCACTATCCCATCTCATATTTTTCAATTGTAAAATAAGCCCCATCACAATGGTCATATGAGCATCATGACCACATGAATGATTCGCTCTAAACTCTCCGTCCACTTCTTGCCAAAGTGCATCCATATCGGCACGAATTGCAATAACTGGATTTCCGTTTCCAATTTCAGCAATCACGCCTGGGCAATCATCAAATATTTTATATGAAATTCCTTCTTCTTTTAAAAAGTTAGTAATATACGCTGTCGTTTCATACTCTTTCCAACTCACTTCAGGGTTTTCATGTAAATGCTGAAAAATTTCAGTTAACCGCTCTTGTAGTTCTAATGTTTTCAAAGCTACATTCTCCTTCCCAAATTCCAAAACCATTCAGGTTAATTATACTTATGAAAAACAGATGTTTTTATGAACATATTGAATTTTAAGAAAAAAGTCAATTGTTTATTTTTAAATGCGATCGACGACTCACTTCATAACGATAGAACATTCCTTATTTTCTGTTTTTTTATTGACGCTCATATCGATTTTTAGTTATTATAATTTAATAACGTCTATTTTGCGACAATTCTAAAAATACAAACATACATAATGAGGAGGCAGTTTATGAAAAAAGAAATACCTTTTGGCGTAGCAATGATCCCTATTATCATTACAGTTGCAGTTATGATGGTTACAATTGTTGTATTAAAACAAAGCCCTCACGTCCCACTTATTATCGGTACAACCGTTGCTTCTATCGTCGCTTGGCGTTACGGTTACAAATGGCACGATATTGAAGAAGCAATGTATAAAGGAATTCGCCTCGCATTACCCGCTATCGTTATCATTATTCTAGTAGGTTTAACGATCGGTGCTTGGATTGGCGGCGGAATCGTCGCAACAATGATCTATTACGGTTTAAATCTTTTAACTCCATCACTATTTTTAGTTTCAATTACAATTATTTGTTCTATTGTTGCATTAGCTATCGGTAGCTCTTGGTCTACAATGGGAACAATTGGTGTTGCAGGAATGGGAATTGGCCTAAGTATGGGAATCCCAGCTCCAATGGTTGCCGGTGCTATCATTTCTGGTTCTTATTTCGGCGATAAAATGTCACCGCTTTCAGACACAACAAACTTAGCCGCAGGATTAACAAATACAGATTTATTCACACATATTCGTCATATGTTATTTACTACAATTCCAGGTTTAATTATTACTCTTATCGTTTATGCTTTCTTAGGAAGAAGCTTCGGCGATAACAATATTGATGCAAAAGGTATCGATCAAACGTTACAAGTATTGCAACAAAACTTTGTTATCTCACCTTTCCTACTAATCATACCTGTAGTCGTTATGGTATTGGTCGCTAAAAAGGTTCCTGCTATACCAGCTATTCTCGTAGGTATTATTTTAGGATTTTTATCACAAGTCTTTATTCAAGGTGGTTCTGTCTCCGCATCTGTCGGTGCACTCCAAAATGGATTTGTCATAGACACTGGCAACAAGCTAGTAGACGAACTCTTTAACCGCGGTGGCTTAGATTCGATGATGAATACAGTTTCTATGACAATTGTCGCTATGACTTTTGGAGGAGTATTAGAACATACTGGCATTCTTCGCTCAATTGTAAATCAAATTTTAAAATTAGCGACATCAGCAAAAGGACTTATCGCTTCTACTATCGCATCTTGCTTTGCAACAAACCTTACTTGCTCTGAACAATATATTTCGATTGTTGTTCCTTCAAGAATGTACGCAAATGCATACACAGAAAAAGGACTACATTCTAAAAATTTATCCAGAGCATTAGAAGATGGCGGAACATTAACTTCTGTTTTCGTACCTTGGAATACATGTGGTGTATTTATACTCGCAACACTTGGAGTTGGCGCATTCGAATATGCTCCTTATGCAATATTGAATTTCATCGTACCTATTATTTCAATCATTTACGGCATAACTGGTCTCACAATTACGAAACTATCAGACATTGAAAAAGCGGAACTACTAAAAAAACAAAAGGCACAACTAGAAGCTTAAAGATACCGGTAAATTCATTTCATATATTGCGCGGGGGCGCCCTTGTTGATAGGGCATTTCCTCGCCGCAAATATGAGCATACCCATAATCAACTAGTTTCTTTAATAACCGTTCTGTCGATCGCCGAGTCACTTGTAAGTATTCAGAAAGATCGGCTGCTGTAAACTTCAATGACGGATGTGATTGACTAAATTGAATAATTTTTGATAAGTTTGCTGGACTCAGTTTCGTTTCCTTCGCTATTTTCATGAGTTCCGGGTTTTCATTCTTCAAACTTTGTACTCTCTGTTCTTTCGGGAACGGACCAAATAGTTCTTTATCACTTGTTAGTATATAAAAACAGTGGTCTATTGGATTATTCTTCGCGAAACTTTGAGCGATTTTAGCATTTTGCTCTGCTTCCTTCACAGTTTTTCCGTAACCAAATCCAATAGCTATCGTTCCTTCTATACTCGCAAATAAATTATTTATCATATTTGTTTTTATAATCGATTCAATATCACCACGAGTCGTATACAAAATGAACGTCATTTCATCGACTTTTTTAAATGAACCACGCAGTTCTTTTGAGATGACATCTAATTGCTCAAGCAAACCTTCTCGTAATTTTAAAGAAGAAATCATACAAGCACCAACAGTAGCTGAATGGCTTTTTGCTAACTCAGCTTTTATTTTCGCATCTTTTAACCCATGTATAATCGATTGCTTCGGATCTATCATACGCTCTGAAGGAATACCTATTTTTTGAAGTTCATCATAGACAGCGTGGATACTAGTTAAAGCTAAATGAGTTTCTCCTGATTGATATTTAGCTATATGAAAATCCATAACTCTATTTATTTCATCTTTACTCCACAGCATATTTTCATAATCTAACACTTGTGGACTTTCTTTTATACCGATATCATGGAACACATTTGTAATGAATGAGCGATCTACTAAATCAATTGAAATTTTATGTGGTTGAATACGTTGGTGATACATGACAGAAAGAATGGAAGATGCGACCGTTGTCTCGTCTTGCTGTAAATACGTACTTGGAATTCGTAATTGTTCTCTTATTTCTTTTGCCATATAATAAGGTAAAGCACCTGAGAAAAAGATGAAATCACAAGGCTTTAAATGCTTTAAAAGTTCAGAAGATTCCGCCGGATGAAGGTAAATATATGGATCAATCTCTATTTCTTCTAGTTTATGAGCGACAGGTAAAAGTGTCTCCATAAACTCTTTTGAACCGACAACTGCAATTTTTATCATCATTTCTCTAACTCCTTATCATTAATTAACGACTATTTAACGTCAACTATATCAAATGTACAAAACTATTGTAAACAGGAAGGGGTCTCTACCTAATGAAAATTACAGCTATTCATCTTTACGCAATTCGTTTACCACTTCGCGATCCGTTTGTTATTAGTTATGGTTCTTATTCTGATATGCCTTCTATTATCGTCAAAATGGAAACAGATGAAGGCATTATCGGATACGGTGAGGGCGTCGCTGATGATCACGTTACAGGCGAATCATGGGAAAGTACTTTCCATACTTTAAAACATACACTTGCTCCTGCGCTCATTGGGCAAAATCCAATGAATATCGAGAAAATACACGATATGATGGACAATACAATTTACGGTGTTCCTACTGCGAAGGCCGCGATTGATATTGCTTGTTTTGATATAATGGGCAAAAAACTAAATCAACCTGTATATCAATTAATTGGCGGACGCTACCATGAAGACTTCCCTGTCACTCACGTCTTAAGTATCGCCGAACCTGAAGACATGGCTGAAGAAGCTGCTTCCATGATTCAAAAAGGTTACCAATCTTTCAAAATGAAAGTCGGTACGAATGTAAAAGAAGATGTAAAAAGAATTGAAGCGGTACGTGAACGTGTAGGAAATGATATTGCGATTCGCGTTGATGTAAACCAAGGATGGAAAAATAGCGCCAACACATTAACAGCACTTCGTTCATTAGGTCATTTAAACATCGACTGGATTGAACAGCCTGTTGTCGCAGACGATATTGACGCAATGGCTCACATTCGTTCTAAAACAGACCTTCCGCTTATGATTGATGAAGGATTAAAAGGTTCTCGTGAAATGCGTCAAATCATTAAATTAGACGCGGCTGATAAAGTAAATATAAAACTAATGAAATGCGGCGGCATATATCCCGCTGTAAAACTCGCTCATCAAGCAGAAATGGCAGGCATTGAATGCCAAGTTGGATCCATGGTCGAATCATCCGTTGCCTCTTCCGCAGGATTCCATGTCGCTTTCTCGAAAAAAATCATTACGAGCGTTGAACTTACAGGTCCATTAAAGTTCACGAAAGACATCGGAAACTTACATTACGACGTACCATTTATTCACTTAAACGAAAAACCAGGACTCGGCATTGAAATAAATGAAGATACATTACAAGAACTAACCGTCTTTCAAGACGTTGTACGCTAAAGGAGGATTAACTCATGACAGTTCTATACAAAGGATCATTAAAACAAAATAACGAGTCATTTCACGTTACATTACTAACACTAGAGAACATTGAACAAATCTTATCACTACAAAACGTTGTAGTTGAGGCGCTAGAGGATAAAAGTCGCTTACAACCACTCTCGTTAGAAGAGTTTCAATACATTCTAGAAGGAAACGGCATGATGATCGGTGCTTTTATCAAAAACGAACTCATCGCATTTCGTGCCCTACTCGTTCCTCCTATCGACGACGAACATTTAGGACTTGATATTGGCATACCAGAAAGCGACCTACATCGCGTCATCTATCAAGAAATTTCAAACGTTCACCCGAACAGCCGAGGAAATGGGATGCAAAAAATATTAGCGACAGTCATCATGGACGAATTACAAAACGAAGATAGCAAATACGATTACGTTTGCTGCACCGTTGCACCTTTTAACATTCCGAGTTTGAAGGATAAATTTGCGCAAGGAATGGAGATTGCTGCATTGAAGGAGAAGTATAATGGTAGTATGCGGTATGTTTTTGTGAAGGAATTGCGTGGGGATAAGGAAAGAAATTGGACGGATGTTAAGAGTGTTCCGATGAGTGACACTGTTGGACAGCAGGCTTTACTTTCGGAAAGTTATCGTGGATATGAGATGGAAAAAGTGGACGGAGATTTTGTTGTGAAATTTGGGCGATAATCTATATACCTGAAAAAAGGAGATGTATGCTGTGACATCTCCTTTTACTTTCTCTTCATTGAACATATCGATTGCAACTCCAAATATATCAGCGATTTTCGATATCTATCGGCGCAACTTCAAATATATCAGCGATTTTTGAATTATATCGACTTACCGACAAGTATTGACAATAATCGCAACCTATATAAAGTTCACCACTAAACCGTCATCTTCCAACTAGATAACGCTAACCAATTCTCCATTTCCTTATAATCAGGCATTATCTTCCCGACAAGACGCCAAAAAGAGCGATCATGATTCAAATGAACCATATGACACATTTCATGGACAACTACATAATCAATTACTCGCTGTGGTGCCATCGCTAGTTTCCAATTGAATGTTATCTGTAAATTTGAATCACAAGTTCCCCACGTACGACTACTATCTGTAATACGAATAGAACGTGGTTTTGTTTTGAAGTTACTTTGATGCACTTTAATACTCTTCTCTACTAATGACTTACACTGCTTATAGTAAAATCGTTTTAAAGCCTGCTGGATTTTCTCATCTTTAAGCTCTTTCACATAAATGTGTAACTTATCTCCTTCAAACACTGCATTGTCTTGCGTAATACTTGTATCTTGGGAGATCTGTATCGGATACGTACTTCCTAAATACAGAAAACCCTCTCCTTGATCATAATCCTTTTCCTGTGGTCCAAGCGCTCGCTCCTGCATTTCCTTACGTGTTTTCTGAATCCAATCCCACTTCTCCTCCAGCAGCTGGACTAAGTATTCAACAGGTGTCCCTTTCGGAGCCTGCACTTCCACATTTCCATACGAATCTACAAAAAGACGCACGGACTTTTTCTTCTTATAAGTTATATGAAAATTAATCGTCTCACCTAAATATGTATGTACCATTTCATCACCTAGTGTATTATTTTACAAATAAAAAAGAATAGGACACAAACGCCCTACTCTATCTATTATATCATTTATTGATTCACCGAACTTATTATCCTCTGTACTTTACACCTAATCCCTTAATGAAATTCCTTGCGTATCTATCGCCACACTCTTTGTAATTTTTATGGCCTTTCTTTCTTAATAGAGCGCCTAGTTCTCCCTTTGTTACTGTAACGCCTACGCTATCTAATATATCAAGTACATCCTCACTCGTTAATGAAAGTGCAATTTTCATTTTCTTTAGAAGAAGGTTATTCGCACTCTCTTTGCTTTGTACAGGTGCCGGTTGTCCTGGTTTCGGATCCTGCTTCCCTCTTTTTAAAGTAATAAATCCATTTAAAAATGCCTCTAACATCATCATATCGCATGTTTTTACGTACTCATCTTCGATTACATCATCATTTTCAGATTCATGCTGAGGAGCTCTCTTTATTTTTGTAAGCATATCAACTACGTCTTCTTTCGTTACTTCCATACCACCAAGTTTAAAGATTTCTACCATATCTATATCTCTTATATCTAAAGCGTACCTTACTCTTTTTAATATATCGTTGTTGCTCATTGCCATTGTTTTGCCTCCTGAAATGTTGATTATATTAATGCTTTTAGCATGTGTAAATGAATGTCGTTAAGGTACTACTTTAACATTTTAATGGGAGGTTTTGTAGTCTTAGGTGGATTAATGCTTATGGGGGTGATTTTATTTATTATTAAGAGATATTTCTAATAACGAATTTATTGTATTAGAAATTAAGAAAGGTCCTATCGATAGAAACGCCTTTAATCAAATACTGTAAAAGGTATTTTAGTTGGTAGTGGGATAGCTCCTTCCTTTAAGGATGATATTAATAAAGCAAACAAGGATGGAATTTACCATTAATTAACACAATTAAAAATGGACTAACCTAATATAGGTTAGTCCATTTCTTTTTATGCAACTCTAATTTAGTAGGCAACTCAAACGTGAATGTTACGTAAAATTCAAGTGAAATATATTGATTATATTTACTTAAGTTTTACTTTTTATTTATGGTACAGTTCACCTTAATTAAAATGAAGCAAACACTCCATTCCCTCTAACTTTCAAAAATTACACTGTTTCACTATCCCCATCTTTATTAACACTCGCCTCAAACTTATCAAGCAATGCTCGCACTTCATCCGTCGATTTTGTGCTCATTAATTGATTTCTTAGTTCAGCACTAGAGATTTAAATATTTCCTCTTAAATTCTACCGTAGCATTAATTAACAAAAAAAGTAGCATTAATTTGCTACTCTAGAACATTGCCTCTTCACTTCGACTAATCTTATTTATATATTACTGACATGAATCAAATTTTTCAAATTCCCCACCTAATTTTTCACTAAAATTGCCATGTAAGCCATTGTTGTTAAGTCATTTTCCTTCAGTAAAGTGAATATTTTTTTTAAATACACCGTGTTATGTTCAACAGTTTTAGCAAAAGATTGCATAAGCTTAATTACTAAATCGTTCGTTAATCCTTTATGGAAACCTGCCATACCGATTAAATGGAGTTTTATCATTGAATAGTGAATGATTAGCATAACATAATCGTTGAAAAGCGTCTTCTGTCCGAGCGGGAACAAGTTTTTAAATACATAATTGACTAAGTAGTTTTCTAAAATGTACTCATGTTCTGTCATAAATGGTTCATAAAATTGTTCATACGCTTTTTTATAGTGCTCTGTAACTTCCTCAA
Organism: Bacillus cereus group sp. RP32; assembly: GCF_040459735.1. Lineage (NCBI taxonomy): Bacteria > Bacillati > Bacillota > Bacilli > Caryophanales > Bacillaceae > Bacillus > Bacillus cereus group sp. RP32. The sequence continues at coordinate 4,966,790 of NZ_JARVHO010000001.1, forward strand.
TAGATGCTTCTTCTGTATATTGAATCCCTTCTAACATCTCTTTTAAACAATCAATGTATCGTTGACTTGTAATTGATTGGCTAACACGATACTCCACTAATTCTTTACATAGTTTCATTTGCAACGCTAGCTGGGTAGGTATTTTTTCAATGTGTTCTCTCATTCCTTGATTAGCCATCCCTTTAGTAAACTGAGAAATGGTATCTGGAATTCCATGAACATCACCTTGATCAATTTGGGTTTGTATCTTTTGATAGAACATGCCTAAAATAATTAGACGCTCCGCTAAAGTATAAGATCGATCTTGTATAACTTGAATAGAAAAAATACGTAATTCCCAAAAATATTTTTGTTGCATATTTTTTCCTTTCAAGTCATGAGTTCTTAAAGTTTTTCCAATCACTTCACGATTACCGACTGGCTCCTCTATCTCCTCAAAATCAATTCCATTTGGATTCAACAACGCTAAACGTGCGACTTCAGGACATGAAATAGTCGCTGATTTCTCAATCACACCGTTAATACTATTAATAGAACGCGGGTAAAACGTACAAGTATTACATAAATAATCTTCGCCTAAATTTAATTGTACCTTACAAAGATTCTCTTCGGATAAGAAAGAACACCTTCCTTCTTTATCCATTTTAATTTTGGCGTAAGAACTAGTAGTAGGGTTTGAGCGTTCTCTTGTTACTTTCTTTTTGAAAAGTGGTTTTAATTCCAAATCACGTGATTTTTGATATTTTTTATAAGTATCTTCATCAACATTGACTCTCCATCCGATACAACAAGAATCTTCACACTCTGATCCTATACAAGAAAATTGTTCCATATATTGTGGAACGAGTAGCGGTCGAGTTTTTGTGCTATTTTCCATGGTACTGGTCTCCTTAATTAATATTACATAGTTAACATAGACGTCTTTGTTAAATCCACCTATGTTAACTATGTAATAGATAAAATTTTCTATATATATGAAATACACGCTATTCAATTGTATATTAAGAAATAATGATTTTCAATGCAGGAATTTTTCTTTATCAGTTACAGAAAATGATACAAAGAATATTATGATTACTTTACGTCCAGTATCTGCCAAGAAATCCGCTAGTATTTATTCTTCAACTAAAAACAAATCTAGGCTCAAGAATAGAGCACAACATTCTGTCTTTATAGGCCTTCTGAAGATCAAATTAAAAATTTCAATTCAGTTCATTAGCTCTATTCAAATAAAAACAGATAAAAATCCAAACTCCTCCTTCAGCATTTGGATTTTCATCTGTCTGTCTATTCAAACCACTTCTACACCCCAGCCTCAAACTCCATATATATAGAGTATACGCGGGAACATAAAGGTGTTGGTTAGTTCGATACATTTATAAAACTGTTTTCTTTCTATCGTAATCTACAAAAAACGCAAAACTAAATAAATAGAATCCAGCCCCTCTACTTCAGGGAGTTACACCGTTTCACTACCTTCTACCACATTAACACTCGCCTCAAACTTATCAAGCAATGCACGCACTTCATTCGTTGATTTCGTACTCATCAATTGATTTCTTAGTTCAGCAGCTCCTGGGAAGCCTTTTACATAAATTTTGAAGAAGCGATGTAGTCCTGTGATAGAGCGTGGTAATACTTCTGCATATTGATCTTGAAGATCGAGTTGTAGTCTTAAAAGATCTAAATGTTCTTTACTGCTATGCTCTCTTGGCTCTTTTTCGAAAGCAAATGGATTTTTAAAGATACCTCTTCCGATCATAACGCCATCAATACCGTATTTTTCAGCAAGTTCCAGCCCAGTTTTACGGTCAGGAATGTCTCCGTTTATTGTTATTAGCGTATTTGGTGCAATACGATCACGTAATTTTTTAATTTCTGGAATTAGCTCCCAGTGCGCATCGACTTGGCTCATTTCTTCTCTTGTACGTAAATGAATAGAAAGGTTTGCGATATCTTGTTTGAAAATATGCGTTAACCAATCTTCCCATTCGCTTAACTCTTTAAAGCCCAGTCGTGTTTTTACGCTGACAGGTAGTCCGCCTGCTTTTGCTGCTTGAATAAGTTCTGCCGCAACGTCTGGGCGTAGAATAAGGCCACTACCTTTTCCTCTTGATGCTACGTTCGGTACAGGGCACCCCATGTTAATATCGATGCCCTTAAATCCCAACTCTGCCATACCAATACTCATTTGGCGAAAATATTCAGGATTATCTCCCCAAATATGCGCCACTATCGGTTGTTCATCTTCTGTAAAAATTAAACGGCCACGTACACTTTTCATACCTTCTGGATGACAATAGCTATCCGAGTTTGTGAACTCTGTGAAGAATACATCTGGGCTACCAGCTTCACTTACTACGTGACGGAAAACAACGTCTGTCACATCTTCCATTGGTGCAAGTACAAAAAATGGTCGTGGTAAATCACGCCAAAAATTATCTATCATTTCAAATTCAAATCCTTTCAATATGAATGTAATTTCAAACTCTCAATTTATAATTTATGAAAATCAGCAATATTTATTTTAACTAAAATCGCTTATAAATGGTATTTTTGTAAACCAAAAAGCAGATGGTATAGATTCTCCTATATCAACTGCTTTCCTATTATACCAACTTAAGCCAAGCCACACACTCCACATGAGTCGTATGCGGGAACATATCAACAGGTTGTACTTCCTGCGTTTTATATCCGCCTTCTTCTAGTACTTTTAAGTCACGTGCTAATGTTGCTGGGTTACATGATACGTATACGACACGTTTTGGTTTCATGTCGATGATTGTGTTTAGTAGTGCATCATCACAACCTTTACGCGGTGGATCTACGACCATTGTGTCGGCGATTATGCCTTCTTTGTACCATTTTGGAATAACTACTTCTGCTTCTCCTACGCCAAACTCAGCGTTTGTCATGTTGTTTAATGCTGCGTTTCGGTTTGCGTCTTCGATTGCTTCTGGGACGATTTCAACGCCGTACACTTTTTTCGCTTTTTGCGCTAGGAATAAGGAAATTGATCCAATTCCGCAATAGGCATCAATTACTGTTTCGTTGCCATCTAATTTTGCGTATTCTAACGTTTTATCGTATAGTACTTTCGTTTGTTCTGGATTTACTTGATAGAATGAACGTGCTGAAATTGCAAATTTAATGTCACCGATAAAGTCATAAATGTATTCTGATCCGTACAGTACTGTCGTTGTGTCTCCGAAGATTACGTTTGTACGTTTCGTGTTTACGTTTTGAACAATCGATTTTACTTCTGGGAATTTCGCTGCAATTTCTTCAATGATTGCTTTCTTGTTTGGTAATTCTGCTGTACGAGTAATGAAGACAAGCATGATTTCCCCTGTTACTTGTCCGTAACGAGCCATTACGTGGCGAAGTGTTCCTTTATTACGCTCTTCGTTGTATGCCGAAATACCGTGTTTTTCACAAATACGTTTTACTTCCTGGATTAATGTATCGTTTTCTTCTGCCTGAATTAAACATGATTCCATATTAATAATGTCATGTGTTCCTTGGCGATAGAAACCAGCGACAAGTCCACCTTCACGTTCTCCAATTGGTACTTGTGCTTTGTTACGGTATACCCATGGGTTCTTCATACCAAGTACAGGGTGCACAGGAACATCGCTTAATCCGCCAATACGCTGCATAACGTCACGTACTTGTTTTTCTTTCGCTTGTAATTGTCCTTCATATGTTAAGTGCTGAAGCTGACAACCGCCGCACTGATTGTACACTGGGCATTCTGCATCTTTACGATATGGGCTCTCTGTATGAAGCTTCATTAAACGACCAAATGCGAAGTTTTTCTTCACTTTAATAATTTTAATTTGTGCTTCTTCACCTGGTAATCCGTTTTTAACGAAAATAGGATAGCCCTTTACTTTCGCAACACCGGCACCATCATGTGTTAAATCTTCAAATACTACATCTATAAAATCATTTTTCTCAACTGGTGGCGTCATTTTTGTACTCATTTTCCGACCTCTCTTTTTCATAACACTGCGTTACATTTTATCATACTTATATGGTCTATTTCTATCGGAAGAAAAAAAGCTATTGACGATAGTTCTCTGTTAATGTTACGCTACTACTAATTTAATACGGACGATGTTACCTCATATATATTCGATAATATGGATCGAGAGTTTCTACCCGGCAACCTTAAATTGCTGGACTATGGGGAAAACTAATGAATATTAGCCTATGTGCAAAAAAAGACTCATATTGATTAGCTTTCTCTCATAGATGAAAGTGAATCCATATGGGTCTTTTTTTATTTTTATTTTTCTAAAAGGTCAGACATCTTACGTATGACATAAAACCTCTTTGTTTTATTTTTAGTAATATAACGAGCGTTTTATGTACAAACTTTATACGAACTTCTGAAAGGGGCAACTACATGCAATATGTAATGAGCATTATCGGTATTCTTGTCGTTTTAGGTTTATGCTTTGCTTTGTCAAACAATAGAAGTAAAATCAACTTCCGTGCAATTGCTATTATGATTGGTTTCCAAATTTTAATCGGTTGGTTTATGTTTGGCACAAAAATTGGTCAACAAATTATTATCTTCATTAGTAAAGTTTTCAACAAACTAATTAAACTTGGTACGACAGGTGTCGATTTTCTCTTTAATGGAATTCAAAGAGATTTTGTCTTTTTCTTAAATGTATTATTAATTATCGTATTTTTCTCAGCACTACTTTCTATCTTTAGTTATTTAGGTGTTTTACCATTCATCGTTCGCGTTGTCGGTGGTGCAATTTCAAAAATTACTGGTTTACCACGCGTCGAGTCATTCCACGCAGTAAACTCTGTATTCTTCGGTTCAAGTGAAGCGTTAATCGTTATTAAAAACGATTTACAGCATTTTAATAAAAACCGTATGTTTATTATTTGTTGTTCTGCAATGAGTTCCGTTTCTGCTTCTGTTACAGCATCATACGTAATGATGTTAGATGCGAAATATGTACTAGCAGCTCTTCCACTAAACTTATTCTCAAGCTTAATCGTTTGTTCGCTATTAACACCAGTTGATACGAAAAAAGAAGATGAAGTGATTCAAAAATTTGATAGAACTTTATTCGGAGACAGCTTTATCGGCGCAATGATTAACGGTGCGCTTGATGGTTTAAAAGTAGCTGGTATCGTTGCCGCATTAATGATTGCCTTCATCGGTGTGATGGAAGTTGTAAACTACGTAATTAGCGCAGCTTCAGGTGCAATGGGATATGCTGTTACTTTACAACAAATCTTCGGTTATATACTTGCTCCATTCGCATTCTTAATGGGTATTCCAACTCAAGATATTATCCCAGCTGGTGGAATTATGGGTACGAAGATTGTATTAAACGAGTTTGTAGCAATCCTTGATTTAAAAGGTGTTGCATCAACATTATCTCCACGTACAGTCGGAATCGTTACAGTATTCTTAATTAGCTTCGCAAGTATTAGCCAAATTGGTGCGATTGTAGGTACAATCCGTGCCCTTTCTGAAAAACAAGGAAGCATCGTTTCTAAATTTGGTTGGAAAATGCTATTTGCATCAACACTTGCTTCTATTTTATCTGCAACAATCGCTGGATTGTTTATATAATAAAAAAACTCCACCTTACTTCTCCTTTTTCAAAAGGAAATTTAGGTGGAGTTTTTTTACTTTCTTCTATATGTATTTTTATGTAAACTCCACCAGAAAAATATAAGGTTTTTTCCGAATTATTCCAAAAATGTATTCCCCTCTATATTCTATAGTGATATGATGTACAAGGGTATAATTCAAATTTTTAAAATCGAAAATTTGAGTTAGTGTCACTTATACGAATGATAATTTCAAGACATAAGTGATGATAATTAAAACACAATAGAAGGATGATAGAATGAAAAAATATACATATATCGCTTTACTTTCTTCTGCTATTCTCGTAGGTTGTAACACTAGTAGCACTAGTGATAAACAAATAAAAGAAGCAACGGCGAAACAAACAGTTGAACAAAAAAAAGCGAAAGCGGTTGAACTGCCTTTAACACAAGGAATTATTACATGGGATCCGTATGAATATAACGCACAAAACACCACGCTTTATACAAAGGACTTAAGAGATTCATTCACACAAGTGCGTTACAATATTTGGCGTACTACTGATGGTCCTGAAAACAAACAAACTTTTACTTCACAAGAAAAAGAACGTGACTTTGCCCTCCCACTACATTTAAAATCATTTCATTTAAAACGTGGCGAATTTCAAATTGAAACAGTAGGAATCAAAGAAGATCATACTGAAACAAATCTAGTAACATCTAAAATTACATTCCAGCAACATGTACCCGTATTAATGTACCATGCGATTGAAAAATACCCTGGACCAAGTGATGGGGATTACGGCTTATACGTACCACCTGAGCAATTCGAAAAACACATGCAATATTTAAAAGATAACGGTTATACGATGCTTACATTTGAACGTTGGAATGATATAAATCGTGTAAATAAACCTGTTTTTGTAACGATGGATGATGGTCGAAAAAATAATATGAACGCTCTTCATATTTTACAAAAATTAAAAGATGATAGATTTCAACCTACGGCTACTGAATTCCTTACTGCAAATGAGATAGACAAACCAAATCGTCTATCAACAGATGAGATAAAACAAATGATGGATTCAGGCATTTTTTCTATTCAATCACATACTGCTAATCATACGATGATGGCTCATTCAAGCAATTATGATGAGGAATTACGTAGTTCGAAAGAAAAAATCGAAGCCCTTACTGGTAAAAAGGTCATCGCTCTCGCCTATCCAGTAGGTTCTTATAATGACCCAGCTGTTGAAGAAACAAAAAAACATTATGAGTTCGCAGTAACTACTGATCACGGTAATCACATTACAAAAGGGATGCCAAACGAACAGTACTTAATTAAACGCCACTTTGTAGGGCCTAATACATCAATGGAAAAATTCATATCTCTTATAAAGTAAAACTTTAATCAGTGAGGGTTTTGTTCACCCCACTGATTATTAGCCCTCACCAATCGGGCTTTTACGGGCAGTATGTCCCCACCTCTCTTACAGCGGTGGGGATTTTAAATACGTATGCAACATAATACACAATAGAAGGTGATTTTATGAGAAAATACGCAGCAATCGCTTTATGTACGTCTGCCATTTTAGCTGGCTGTAACAGTAGCAATGTAAATCAGGAACCTAAAAAAGAGAAAAAGGTTCAAGAAGTTAAGAAACAAGAAGAGACTGTGCAAGAACAAGGTAAAATTTCTTATCATCCGATTACACACGAATCTACAAACACTACTATTCATATGACAGATATAAAGGATACTTTAAGTGAGGTACAATATAAAATTTGGCGCACAGCTGATGGGAAGGAAAGTGCTAAATCTTTTTCTTCTAAAGAAAAGGAGAAACAATTTACACTTCCTTTTGACATAAAAGAATTTGAAGGAAAACGCGGTGAGTTTCAAATTGAAGCAATAGGAATGAAAGAAGATGGGAAAAACATTCCACTCACAAAATCTACTATTATTTTCGAGCAAAAGGTTCCCGTTCTTATGTACCACGCAATCAATGATTATCATGGACAAGGCATTAAAGATTTATTCGTATCACCTGCTAATTTTGAAGCCCAAATGAAATATTTAAAGGACAACGGCTATACATTACTAACTTTTGAACGTTGGGGCGATATTAATAAAGTAAATAAACCTATCTTTGTTACATTTGATGACGGTATGAAAAATAATATGAATGCATTTCATGTTTTACAAAAACTAAAAGACGATACGTTTAAACCTACAGCAACAGAATATATGATTGTTGATAACGTTGATGTAGAAGGATCACTTTCTACATCTGACATAAAAGAAATGGTTGATTCCGGCATTTTCTCTATGCAATCTCATACTGCAACACATGCAGACTTGCCGAAAATTACAAACTATGAAGAAGAATTAAAAGAATCAAAGGAAAAGCTAGAGAAAATAACAGGTAAGCCTGTTATTGCAGTTGCTTATCCATTCGGTCATGTGGATGATAAAGTTGTTGCAGAAACGAAGAAATATTATCAATTTGCGACGACAACAAAATCCGGAAAGTTCATCACAAAAGGTGAACCCGATGAATTATTAAAAATGAAGCGTGTTCGCATACACAATTCGACGACTGTAGAACAATTTGCTTCTTCGATTAAATAACGATGAGAGCTCAATATATTTTGAGCTCTCTTTTCACGCTATATTTATATATATTTTTTGAATTTTCTTGTATTATATATAGTAAGAAATCTTTCAAATTAAAGGAGATTATACATATGTCATTTGAACAAACGTTAGAGAAATATGCTGCTCTTGCAGTCAATGTTGGTGTTAATATTCAACCAGGACAAACACTATCAATTAGTGCACCTCTTGAAGCTGTACAATTTGTGCGCCTCGTTACAGAAAAAGCATATAAATCTGGTGCAAAACACGTATATGTGGACTGGAATGATGAGACGTTAACACGCTTAAAGTTCGACCTAGCTCCTGAAGAAGCATTCGCTGAGTTCCCATCTTGGAAAGCACACGCTCGTGAAGAATTAGCAAAAGAAGGCGCTGCATTTATGTCTATTTATGCAGAAAACCCGGATTTATTAAAAGGTGTAGAAGCAACGCGTATCGCAACAGCTCATAAAGTAGCTGGTGAAGCAATGAAAGTATACCGTGATTACGTACAAGCTGATAAAGTAAGCTGGTGTGTCATTTCTGTTCCTACGAAAGAATGGGCTGCGAAAGTATTCCCTGACGTTGCACCAGAAGAACAAGAAGCAAAACTATGGGATGCTATTTTCAAAGCTACTCGTGCGGATTTAGAAAATCCTGTGGAAGCATGGAAAAAACACGATGAAACGTTACATACAAAAGTTGATTACTTAAACGAAAAGCATTATAAAGCCCTTCACTATACAGCTCCTGGAACAGATTTAACGATCGAACTTCCAGAAAAGCATGTATGGGCTGGTGCTGGTAGCTTAAATGAAAAGAACGTACCATTTATGGCGAACATTCCAACTGAAGAAGTATTTACAATGCCACTTAAAACAGGTGTAAACGGCCAAGTATCTAGCACAAAACCGTTAGCATTTGCAGGTAACATTATCGATAACTTCACGTTAACATTTGAAAACGGACGTATCGTAGACTATAAAGCTGAAACTGGTGAAGAGGCTTTAAAACATTTAGTAGAAACAGATGAAGGCTCTCACTTCTTAGGCGAGGTTGCTTTAGTACCTCATGATTCACCAATTTCAAATACAAATATTTTATTCTACAATACACTATTTGACGAAAACGCATCTTGCCACCTTGCAATCGGAAGTGCTTATGCTTTCAACTTAGTTGGTGGAAAAACAATGTCTAAAGAAGAACTTGCCGAAAATGGAGCAAACAATAGTATTACACACAACGACTTCATGATTGGATCAGCTGAGCTTGATATCGATGGTATTACAGATGATGGAAGACATGAACCAATCTTCCGTAAAGGTAACTGGGCATTTTAATAAAAACAAAAGGCTATCTTCCACACCGGAAGATAGCCTTTTATGATGCCGATGAAACCTTAAGCCCAATTACTCCTAAAACAATAAAAAGAATACAAAATGCTTGGAATAAGTTAATGTGCTCTTTGAAGAAATACACGCTAATAATTGTAATAAGTAATGTTCCTACACCAGACCAAATCGCATAAGCAATACTTAAATGAATTTTTTTGACAACGATAGCAAATACGCTGAAACAAATTCCATAAAATACGAAAATAAGTACACTTGGAACAAGCTTTGTTAAACCATTTGATAGTTTCATCGCAATTGTTCCAGCTACTTCAAAAATAATTGTAACAAGTAATAATAACCAATATACCATACTAGAATCTCCTTCTCTGTTACCTTATAGAGATTCTAGTATACTACTTATAGTCCTAATGAAATATATTTAATTTCTAAATATTCCTCGATACCGAAATGCCCTCCTTCACGGCCAATACCACTTTCTTTAAAGCCACCAAACGGTGCTTGTGCAACTGATGGAAGTCCATCATTTAATCCGATAATACCGTACTCTAATGCCTCGCTAACTTGGAATGCTTGACTAATATCTTTTGTGAAAATATAAGCAGCTAAGCCATATGGTGTATTATTTGCACGTTCGATTACTTCTTCAACCGTTTTAAATTTCGCAACTGGTGCTACTGGTCCGAATGTTTCTTCATTCATACAAAGCATCGTATCGTTCGCCAATCCAATTACAGTTGGTTGCATAAAGTGTCCATCTAGCTCTGCAACCTTATGACCACCAAATAAGACTGTTCCACCCTTTTGAATAGCATCTTCAATATGTTCCTGTACTTTCGAAACTGCATTCTCGTCAATAAGTGGTCCTACAGTCGTTCCATCACCGAAACCGTCTCCTACTTTTAACTGCCCTACTGCCTTTTGAAACTTCTCTGCAAATACTTCATACACTTCTTCCTGAACAAATACTCGGTTTGTACATATACACGTTTGTCCTGCGTTACGGAATTTCGAACCGATTACCGCCTCTACCGCTTTATCTAAGTCCGCATCATTCATAACAATAAACGGCGCGTGACCACCTAACTCAAGTGAAACCTTTTTCATCGTTTGTGCAGCACTAGCCATTAATTCTTTCCCAATCTCAGTTGATCCTGTAAAGGAAACTTTTCGAACACGTCCATCTTCCATCCACGTATCAGCAATTGCTTTCGCACTGCCTGTTACAATATTTATTACGCCTTTTGGAATGTCCGCTTCATGGGCTAATTCAGCTAATTTCAAAGCAGTTAACGGCGTTTGGCTTGCCGGTTTTACAACTGCCGTACATCCCGCTGCAAGCGCCGGGGCTACCTTTCTCGTAATCATAGCAGCCGGGAAGTTCCAAGGTGTAATAGCGGCCATAACTCCAACTGGTTGCTTCATAACTAAAATACGTTTATTCGGATGAGAAGCAGGAATCGTTTCGCCATATACGCGTTTACCTTCTTCTGCATACCATTCAACAAAGCTATTGGCATAATTCACTTCACCAAGTGCTTCTGCAAACGGCTTTCCTTGTTCTCTCGTCATAATCGCTGCAATCTCTTCTTTATTTTCATCGATAAGTGTGAACCATTTTTTTAACTTCACTGCACGGTCTGCTGCTGTTAACTTAGACCATGATTTAAAAGCTTCATGAGCAGCATCAACAGCTTGCTTTGCCTCTGTTATCCCACCCTTTGGTACCGTCGCAAATATTTCTTTCGTTGCTGGATTATTTACTTCGATTTGTTCTTGCAATGTAATCCACTCACCATTTATATACATCGCCTTTTTCTCTACATTTACAAATGTCGCTTTTTTATCCAATGTTTTCTTCCTCCTCTATAAGTTTCTTTATCTTCCTAGTGGCAGCAGATTGACTTATTTTTAAAAACTCCGCTACTTTATAACTCGATCCATATGTTTTATATGCTTTCAAAATAATATTCCGTTCTACTTCTTCTAACATTTTATAGAGACTTTGGCCGGACTGTTCAAGCGTTGATTCTTGCATCGCTATTGGCAAATCTTCTATCGTAACGATATCATCAGCAGTTATAACAATTCGCTCAATCACATTTTCAATCTCTCTATTATTTCCTTCCCACGGGTAACCAACAAACATTTGCAATGTGCTAGGCGCTAATTTTACATTCCGGCCATATTTTTCGTTAAAGTGCTGTAAATAATGATAAATGAGTGGCAAAATGTCTTCGGTTCTTTCCCTGAGTGGTGGAATTACAATTGGAATGACATTCAGACGATAATATAAATCTTTCCGGAATGTTCCTTGTTTCACCATCATATTTAAATCTCTATTTGTAGCCGCTACAATTCTAACGTCCACCTTTTTTAATTCTCTTCCGCCAATAGGACGAAACGTTTTTTCTTGCAACACTTGCAAAAGTTTCGCTTGAATTTCAAGTGGCATTTCGCCAATTTCATCTAAGAAAAGAGTTCCTTTATGAGCTGATTCTAATAATCCCTTTTTCCCTTCACGATTCGCACCTGTAAAAGATCCACCTGAGTATCCAAAAAGCTCTGATTCAATTAAATTCGTTGGCAATGCCGCACAATTAATTTCATAGAAACTTTCATTCTTCCTGTTACTCACTTCATGTAAATGACGTACTAATCGACTCTTCCCTACTCCTGTCTCACCTAAAACGAGAACTGTACTATCTACCACGGATACTTTCTTGATTGTCTCGACTATTTTTTGCATAGCGATACTTTTAAAAATAAGTCCTTCATGTTCATATGTTTCTCTTAATTCTTTTTTATATGTTTTTAACTGATTATCCATTTCCTCTACCTTTTGACGTAATTGGTAGAGCTCTGTAAGATCACGTGAATAACTAATTACTCTTCTTAAATTTCCCTCATTATCAAAAACAGGCCTTGTACGAACGTGTAAATACTCTCCTGATTTTGTCGTTTGAACGAGTTCAATCGGTCTCTTTTTTTCAATTACTTCTAACGTTGCCGATGGATAAAAGATACCATCCTTCTGCAATTCTTTCACATGCTTACCTACCAACTCTTTAGCAGCTAGTTGATAGTGCCTTTCACATGTACTATTTACACGCACAACGATTCCCTTTTCGTCAGTCACAAAAATTTCGTCAAACGCATATTCAAATACATCTTGTAAATCCATTAACACTCGTTCCTTTTCTCCAACCATCCTAGCCACCCCTAACTTCCAATCCATCGATTCACTTCACTACCTTTATTATAAAGTGAATTTTCTGTATTTTATATAGGGTCAGCTAGAATGTTTGCGATTTATTATTTAGCTTTTAAACACGAGCAGTATTTGCTTTCTCATAACAGACTTGCAATGATTCTTCAATTATTGTTAATCCTTCTTCAAGTTGCTCATCTGTAATAACTAATGGCATTAACACACGAATAACATTACCGTATGTCCCTGCTGATAGTAGAAGTAATCCGCGTTTATTTGCCTCTGCGCACAAATTAGCTGTTAACGTTTTATCAGGTGCTTTCGTCTTCCGATCTTGAACGAGCTCGAATGCACACATTGCTCCTAAACCACGCACATCACCAATGCAATTATATTTATTTTTCATCTCTTCGAATCGGTTCATTACGACTTTTCCTAATTCTATCGCTCTATTATTTAAATTCTCTTTTTCTATCACATCAAGTACTGCTAATGCTGCTGCACATCCTAGTGGGCTTCCTGCATACGTTCCACCAAGCTCTCCCGGCGCAGACTCATTCATAATTTCCTTGCGCCCAATAACACCACTAATCGGTACACCAGCGCCTAATGATTTAGATACCGTAATTAAATCTGGAACGACATCATAATGATCAATGGCAAAATATTTTCCTGTACGACTAAATCCTGTTTGAATTTCATCCGCTACAAATAAGATGCCGTGTTCTGAACAAATATTGCGTACTTCTTGCACAAACTTCTTACTCGGAACGATAAATCCGCCTTCCCCTTGAACAGGTTCCATTACAACGGCTGCAATTGTTTCTGGTGCTACCTCTGATATGAAGAAATTCTTAAACTCTTCAATCATAAAGTCATCGTACTGCTCTTCCGTTAATCCTTCTGGACGGCGATATTCGTACGGAAACGGTGCTTTATAAACTTCAGGCGCAAATGGGCCAAATCCAAATTTATATGGTTTTACTTTACTTGTCATCGTCATTGTCATTAATGTACGCCCGTGGAATCCTTTAGAAAATGCAATAATACCAGGTCTTTTTGTATATTTACGAGCGATTTTCACTGCGTTTTCAACCGCTTCTGCACCACTATTTAAAAATAGTACTTGCTTATCAAAACTTCCCGGCGCTAATGCCGCAAGTTTTTCTGCTAATTCAATATATGGCTCATACATCATGACATTAAATCCAGTATGAATGTATTGATCTACTTGTTTATGGAGCGCCTCTTTAACAGCTGGATGACAATGCCCTACGTTAATTGTTCCGATTGCTCCCGCGAAATCAATGTACTGATTGCCATCAACATCTGTTACAAGAGAACCATTTGCAGATTGTACAAACGTTGGGATGCCGTTACTTACTCCTTTTGGTACTATATTTTGGCGGCGTTCTAATAAAGACGCTGCTTTCGGTCCAGGAATTTGTTCATTTACTTTAGCAAATTTTTTTGTGTTCATTACGTACCCCATCCTTTTCTTTACATTGTTTTCTCTTTTCATTGCAAAATGTATGCCAACGTTCTTTCCCAGCATTCATCCTGCATACCTTCTATGTCGACATAAAAAATAAGTCTATAAAGACTCATTAAGAGTCCTTATAGACTTATTTTTCTTACACATTAGACTTTCCTTGTTCCCAAATCAACTCACCCGAATGTGAAATAAACTCCCCGACAGATTGTACTACTAAATCTGCAAGTGGTTCTAACGTTTGACGATCTCCTGTACCAGACAGTACTCCAATTGCATAGCAATTGCCACCATTTCTCGCTAAATATAAATCAGTTGGTGTATCTCCAACGACGGCTACTTCACCTGCTTCTAAATGAAACTTCTCACAAAAAGATTCTACAATTCTTTTATCTGGTTTTTGTGCCGGAAATGTATCTGAAGCTACAACATAATCAAAAAAGGACTCTAATTGATATTGTTTCAAAAATAATTCTGTTGGTGCAAAATCATCAGCTGTCACAACACCTAAAATAAATCCTCTATCCTTTAAACCTTGTAAAATCCTCGGTAAATCCGCCGTCATTTTCATATAGGAGCGGTGTTCATACATAAGAGAAAATAATTTTTCACTTACCCACTCATGCATTTCCTCTTCCTTAGATGACGTAATATACTTACAAAGCCCCTTTGCTACATCGAGGCTTGTTCCAGCAGCTATTGCACTACGAGGATGAACAAATGCCCCATCCACACCGATTTCTTTTAATAAAGCCTGCTGCATTGACTGTGGGAGTTGATATAATTTTATACATTCAGCAACAAGCTCTTCAGCCACTTTTATCCAAATTGAATGAAAATCCATTAATGTCCCATCTTTATCAAATAGTATTGCCTTTACCTTCTCCATAGCATCCTACCTCTCGTTTCTTATCTCCTCCAGTGTATCAATAAAGTATGGATATAAAATAAACGGATTGTAAAAATACCATAAAAATCAAACTAACTTCCAATTTACAATTCCTCTATATAATAAAAAGGATGCCTTTACAGGGCATCCTCTTGTTGTTCAGGAACAAATAGTTCAAGACAATGATATATATTTTCGAATTCCATCGGTGCATCTCCACCGTATTCACCGTCTAAGTTAATCATTAGTTTATCTGGTGAATGCACTTTAATTCGATTTGCTTGTGTGTATAGTACTTTTGGATTGTTAATATGTTCACCACGCTGCGCTTGTGTTGCTGCTTTAATTAAGTCAGCAATAGAACCTTTTTTCAGTACTAATAAATCAAATAATCCATCGTTAATCGATGCATATGGTGCTACCTTTTCAAAGCCGCCCACTGAACGAGTATTCGTAATTAAAAACATCGTAATTTCTTCTTGTAGTAATTTCCCATCATACTCAATTTCAACATATGTTGGATGTAATGACGGTAACATTTCGATTCCTTTTAAATAGTAAGCAAGTTGGCCTAATACCGTCTTTAGCTTGCTTGGCACTTCATATGTTAATTCTGTAATACGGCCGCCACCAGCGATATTAATGAAATATGTATCATTCGCTCTACCAAGATCTAACGGAACTGTTTTCCCTTCACAAATAATATCCGCAGCCTCTTCAATAGCACGAGGTACACCGATCGCACGCGCAAAATCATTTGTCGTTCCAACTGGAATAATTCCAAACTTTGGACGATGTTCATGTCCTACTAAGCCGTTCACCACTTCATTTAATGTACCATCACCACCAGCTGCGATAACAACATCAAACTTACGATCCGCAGCTTGCCTCGCTGCCACAGTCGCATCTCCAGGACCAGTTGTCGCATGACAAGACGCTTCATATCCAGCTTGTTCTAATTTTTGTAATACTTCCGGTAAGCTCTTCTTAAATAGCTCGCGCCCAGAAGTAGGATTATAAATAATTCTTGCTCGCTTCATCATTTATTAGCACAGGAAATTTCTTTATATATTGAAAAAGAACATACCGAACTTCTATTCAGTATTCCCATGCCTACCTCCTCTCATCTTCCTATCCTTCTTTTATCTCGCTCAAACAGGCAGTAAGAACCCGATTCGTGTAGTCCATCAAAAGTAAATATTCATTTCAATGGTTTTGTTTTATTTGACAAAAAATTTATGTCCATCTATTTCCTCACAACAATTTACATATAACGAATAATAATTATCTATTATTTCATGAGATGAAAAAAACCTCTATGTCTAGATTTATCATTATTCCCACCTTTTTGCAACTATCATACCATAGTTGCTATACAAACATTTTTACACTTTTGACAGTTAATCAAACGTTTGTTTAAACGATCTTCTCTCATTTAAACAAACGTTTGATTAACCTAGAAAAACACCCATGTACGGGTGTTTTTCTGCTTAATCTTTACAAGTTACTATTATTATCGCTTATTAATCTCTTCAAGTAAGATTTTGTTAACAAGCGGCGGATTTGCTTGTCCTTTTGTAGCTTTCATAATTTGACCAACTAAGAAGCCAATTGCACGGTCTTTACCGTTTTTAAAGTCTTCGATAGATTGCTCATTATTATCAAGAATTTCTGTTACAACTTTACGAAGTGTACCCTCGTCAGAAATTTGAACAAGACCTTTTGCTTTAACGATTTCCTCTGGGTCTCCACCTTTTTCAATTAACTCGTTAAATACTTTCTTCGCGATTTTAGAAGAAATTGTACCTTTTTCAATTAATTGAACCATTTTAGATAAACCAGCAGGCGTTAATGCAACGTCTTTTAATTCTTTTTGTTGTTTGTTTAAGTATGCAAGCACTTCACCCATTAACCAGTTTGATGTTAGTTTCGCATCTGCTCCATCTTCAATTGCTGCTTCAAAGAAATCAGACATCTCTTTCGTTAATGTTAATACGTGTGCATCATAAGCTGGTAAGCCAATTTCTGCAACGTAGCGAGCTTTACGTGCATCTGGAAGTTCTGGAATCGAAGCACGAATTTCTTCTTTCCACTCATCATCGATGTAAAGTTCAACTAAGTCTGGCTCTGGGAAGTAACGGTAATCGTCAGACCCCTCTTTCACACGCATTAAGATTGTTTTCTTCGTTGCTTCATCATAACGACGTGTTTCTTGTTGGATGATACCACCAGATAACAATTCTTTCTCTTGGCGCACTTGCTCGTGCTCAAGACCTTTTTGTACGTAAGTGAATGAGTTTAAGTTTTTCAGTTCCGCTTTTGTACCGAACTTCTCTTGTCCAACTGGACGAAGGGAAATGTTCGCATCACAACGCAAGGAACCTTCTTCCATCTTACAATCAGATACGCCAGTGTATTGAATGATTGATTTTAACTTCTCTAAGTATGCATATGCTTCTTCTGGCGTACGCATATCTGGCTCAGATACGATCTCGATTAAAGGCATACCTTGACGATTGTAATCTACTAATGAACCATCAGCTGTATGCGTTGATTTACCAGCATCTTCTTCTAAATGAAGACGTGTAATACCGATACGTTTCTTTTTACCGTCTACTTCAATTTCAATCCAACCATTTTCACCAATTGGCTTATCGAATTGAGAAATTTGGTAAGCTTTCGGATTATCTGGGTAGAAATAGTTTTTACGGTCGAACTTCGTTTCCGTTGCGATTTCACAGTTTAATGCCATTGCAGCTTTCATTGCAAAGTTAACTGCTTCTTTATTTAAAGTAGGAAGTACCCCTGGGTATCCTAAGTCAATTACACTTGTTTGTGTATTTGGCTCCGCTCCGAATTCTGTTGGACTCGCAGAGAAAATTTTCGAATTTGTTTTTAACTCAACGTGAACCTCTAAACCAATAATTGTTTCTAAATTCATCTATGCTCGCCTCCTTACAGACTTGCTTTTTTTGTATGATAGTCTGTTGCTTGCTCAAACGCATGTGCAACGCGGTAAATTGTCGCTTCATCGAAGTGTTTACCAATGATTTGTAGACCAAGTGGCATGTTGTTAGCACCGAATCCACATGGAACAGAAATCGCTGGAACACCCGCTAAGTTTACTGGGATTGTTAAAATGTCATTTGCATACATTGTCATTGGATCATCAACTTTTTCGCCCACTTTAAATGCCGGAGTTGGCGTTGTTGGTCCAATAATAACATCGTAGTTAGCAAATACATTTTCAAAGTCGTTTTTAATTAATGTACGTACTTGTTGTGCTTTCTTGTAGTATGCATCATAGTAACCAGAGCTAAGTGCAAATGTACCAAGCATAATACGACGTTTTACTTCATCACCAAAACCTTCGCTACGTGTGTTTTTGTAAAGGTCTAATAAATTATTTACATTATCAGAACGAACACCGTAACGTACGCCATCAAAGCGTGAAAGGTTAGCAGATGCTTCAGAAGAAGATAATAAGTAATACGTTGCTAGAGCGTATTTAGAGTGTGGAAGAGATACTTCCTCCCAAGTTGCGCCCATACCTTCTAATACTTTTAAAGCAGCTAGTACTGACTCACGAGCTTCTTCGCCAACACCTTCTCCTAAGTATTCTTTCGGTACAGCAATGCGTAAACCTTTAACGTCGCCTGTTAAACCAGCTAAGTAGTTTCCTACTTCAACGTTAGCAGAAGTTGCATCCATACGGTCAATACCTGAAATAGCTTGTAATAAGTATGCATTATCTTCTACTGTACGTGTAATCGGTCCGATTTGGTCAAGTGAAGATGCGAATGCTACTAATCCGTAACGAGATACGCGTCCGTAAGTTGGTTTTAAACCTACAACGCCGCAATATGCAGCTGGCTGACGGATAGAACCACCCGTATCAGAACCTAGAGAGAATAATACTTCTCCTGCTGCTACAGCTGCTGCAGAACCACCACTAGATCCGCCTGGAACGTAATCTAAGTTCCATGGATTTTTCGTAGCGTAGAAACCTGAGTTTTCATTTGAAGAACCCATTGCGAACTCGTCCATATTTAACTTACCGATTGTAACTGTGTCAGCAGCTTTTAGCTTTTGCACAACTGTTGCATCATAAATTGGATCAAAGTTTGCTAACATTTTGCTCGCACAAGTTGTACGAAGACCGTTAGTTACAATGTTATCTTTTACACCAATTGGCATACCGAATAATAAACCATTATCTTCAGCACCAATTTTCGCGTCTAATTCTTTCGCTTTCGCGCGTGCGTTTTCTTCATCTAATGTAAGAAAAGCTTTTACGTTATCTTCAACATCCGCAATACGTTTGTAAGATTCTTCTACTAAATCCGTAACGGAAATTTCTTTGTTGTTTAACTTCTTATGTAACTCTGATACGGAATGATCAAATAATGACATCGAAATTCCCCTCCTCTATTCTAATACTGCTGGAACACGGATTTGATTATCTTTGTGATCCGGTGCATTTTTTAATACTTCTTCGACTGGTAAACCTTTTTCTGGTACATCTTCACGCATAACATTTTTCATAGTTAATACATGAGTTGTTGGTTTTACATCAGTTGTATCTAATTCATTTAACTGTTCTGCAAATGTAACAATTGCATCTAGTTGTTTTTGAAATTTTTCAGCTTCTTGATCAGTAATTGCAAGACGTGCTAAATGTGCTACGTGCTTTACATTCTCAACGGAAATTCTTGACACGGCTAGGCCACCTCCATAATATATCGTTCAATCTACAATACTATTGATGATACCAAATTTTCAGTACTTCAAGCAAGTCAACACACGGCACTTACTGCATTTTTACATAAAAAAAGAAAGGCGAATGCCTTTCTTTACGATTTACTCTTTATCTAACGGTTTATTTTTCGGAAATCTCTCGTTATCTTCTTCATTATCACGAATTGTTTTTTGTAATACAAAACAAGACATCGTTAAAAATAATGTTCCAATTAAATAATATCCTTTTACACTAAGCGTTTCATCTAACGTATAAATCCCAATTAGCATACCTGAAAGTGCACAAACAAATGAAGTCCATGCTAAAAACGTGAACGCTTGCGTATTACGTCTTCTCATTGTTCTCCCCCTCGTTAGCTGTACATCCATTATAGATAAGTATATTTACTATGATGGATTTTTATGTAAATTCTAGTTTTATATTTATAAATCTATCATAAAAGAATACTATTTTAAAGTTAGTTTTCTGTCTAATCTGAAAAAACAGTTAAAACTATTGACATTTTTTTCAATTCTTCATAAAATAAAAACAAATATTACGAACCTCGAAATATACGGGAGTGGAAATAATTGTTGCAATATGAACATTTTTTAGACTTACTGCTAGATAACGCCAAGAAACTTTTTTATCCTGAAGAATGGGTAAGCCTAGATTTAACACTTTCTAAAACAGAAGTATTTTGTTTACTTTGGATGGAGCGAAATACAGATATTACAATGACAAAAATCGCTGACCTTCTTGATATACCGATGAGTACAACGACAGGTGTTGTAAATCGCCTCGTAAAAAAGGGATATATTGAAAGGTACCGTGATGAAAACGACCGACGCATTGTATTAATTCGTTTAACAGAAAACGGCGTAATGCTCGTTCAAGAAGTAAAACAAAATGCAGCCCATTACTTTAGCCTAGTGACAGAAGCATTATCAGAAGCAGAAAAAGCATTCTTACTAAAAATCTTCCAAAAGATCATGAATCACATTGCTACGTCACAGCAAAAAACAGAAGAAAAGGTTTCTACACCTAAAATGAAAAACATTCCGATTGAATAAAACCCTAGTTGGGTTTTTATTCAACATTTTATTTCGGCACTCGTAATATTCGATACTCGAAACAAAGGGGATAGAATAATGAGAATTATTTTGTATACAGGTAAAGGCGGCGTAGGAAAAACTAGCATTTCAGCAGCAACAGCACTTCAAAGCGCAAAACAAGGATTAAAAACATTAGTAATGAGTACAGATCCTGCTCATAGTTTAGGAGATTCATTTGGTATAAAGCTATCTTCTGAGCCATTAGCAATTCGTGAAAATTTGTGGGCACAAGAAATTAATACGATTTATGAGATGGAAAAAGGCTGGGGGAAATTACAGAAATATATTACGCTACTCTTCACCTCCAAAGCAGCTGATGATATTACAACAGAAGAATTAACGATGTTTCCTGGTATGGAAGATTTAATTAGCTTACTTCGCGTACTCGATTATTATAAACAAAACACATATGATGTTATTATCATTGATTGTGCTCCAACAGGAGAAACATTAGCAATGCTCAGCTTTCCAGACATGCTCGGCTGGTGGATGGAAAAATTATTTCCTATTAAAAGAAAAGTTTTAAAAGTTGTTCGTCCTGTAGCTCAACCACTTCTTGGTGTCCCCCTTCCAACCGATGATATTATGGACGAATTAACGAATACACTTGAACAACTTGGAGAAATGAGAGATATTTTATCAAACCGAGACATAACAAGTATCCGCATCGTTGTAAATCCTGAAAAGATGGTCATTAAAGAAGCTCAGCGCAGCTTTACGTATTTAAACTTATACGATTATAACGTGGATGCCATTATGATTAATCGCGTCATCCCTAACACTGTCACCGATCCTTATTTTCAAGCATGGAAAGATACTCAAAAGAAATATAAAACATTGATTCAAGATAGTTTTCAGCCGCTTCCTATTTACGAAGCTCCTATGTTTGAACAAGAGGTTGTCGGTTTGTCTATGTTAGAGCGTGTAGGAGATGCTTTATTTAAATCAGATTCTTCTCCTACGGAAGTGAAATTTAACGGTCGCACTCAATATGTAAAAAAAGATGGCGATGAGTATATTTTCGTTCTCTCCATTCCCTTCTCAAACAAAAGTGAACTTTCATTAAATCAAAAAGGTGATGAACTTATCATTCGTTCAGGTTCTGTGAAACGGAACATCACATTACCAAAAACGTTAACACACCTTTCTATTCAAGGAGCAAAATTCGAAGATGATGTACTAAACATTCGATTTGGAGGTGTAGTGCATGCGTGAGGAACTACTAAGGAAGGTAATTCGTACAAAAATAAAAGTCGGTATGAATATATTAGAAGAGTTACCTGCCCCAATCCAGCAATCAGCTAAGCAAGCACTAAACATTTTGCAAGAGGAACTAGCTACTTATCCGAAAAAACAAGAGCATCATGAGGATAATTTAAAAAGTATCATAATTGAATAACTATCCCTGTATAGAGGGCCTTTTTTAGGCTTTCTATATTTTATTGGAGTGATGTAAGTTGATGAAAAAACATTCAACTATTATACCCTGGATCATTCCTTTATTATTTTTCGTTCATAACCTTGAAGAATCTTTTCAAATGCCACAATATCTTGCTAATCAATTTTCAATTCATTTTATAACAAGCCGACAATTTTTCATTGCGATTTTCGTATTAACAATCTTTGTCTTACTTATCGTCTTTCTATATCAACTAAACTTCTTGTCTTCTATATACTGGATTATTTTTATACAGGGGGCGATATTCTTCAACTCTGTTCAACATATTATTTTGTTTTTCATTTATCGTTCATATAATCCTGGCGTAATATCAGCCGTTTTCATTATGATTTTTTCTATTTTCTTTTTTTCATTCGAAAAACACCTCATTCATAAAAAACAATTCGTAATTACACTCATTTTCAGCTTATTTGCTTACCCTTTTATAATTTGGATTACCTTACTATTCGCTAGCTACTTTCATTCATAAAAAAAGACCAGGAAAACTCCTGGTCCATCACTCTACTTAACAAACATTGGATTCTACATTATACAGAATTGGAAGGTACAGAATTAGGGTTTTGTTTGTTAAGTAGATTATATGTTGAACGAGCTAACAGCGGAGGGGTTCCTACTGTTAATCGTTAAACCCGATAATTATTTTACGATTTTTTCAAGCTCCTCAAGTGAAAGATCTACTGAAATGGAACCATCATTTGTTTCTTTCTTAATTGCATCTGTTACTTCTTTTGAATGATATAGTTCAATTACTTTTTTCAGTGTTGGATCATCTTTATCTTTTGTACGAGCTGCGAAAATATTAATATATGGCTTCGCATCTTCATTCTTTGGATCTTCTAAGAAAATTGGATCCTTCGCTGGATCTAATCCAGCTTGACCAGCAACACCGTTATTAATAACTGAAGCTGCAACATCTTTTAATACACGAGGTGTTTGCTGTGCGATAACCGGTGTAATTTTTAACTTCTTCGGATTTTCAGCAATGCCACTTGGATCTCCGAATAAGCCAAAGTCTTTCTTAAGCTTTAATAATCCAGCTGCATCAAGAAGTTTTAATGCACGAGCTTGGTTCGTTGGATCATTTGGAATCGCAATTTCTGAACCATCTGGAATTTCATTTGCCTTCTTATATTTTTCAGCGTATAAGCCCATTGGTGCAATTTGCGTTGTACCAACAGCTGTAATATCTAACTTATGCTCTTTTTTAAATTGCTCTAAGAAAGCAACGTGCTGGAATGAGTTTAGTTCAATATCTCCATCAGCTAACGCTTTATTTGGCGTTGTATAATCAGAGAACTCAATCAGTTTAACTTTAATTCCTTCTTTTTCAGCTTTGTCCTTTACAATTTCCCAAGCGTTCCCATCCGTTCCAGTTACACCAATGCGAACTACTTTCTCTTTTGCTCCTGCATCTGAGCAGCCGCTTAACGCTGAAATTCCTACAATTGCTGATAATGCAAATGCTAAAATTTTCTTCATTTTCTTTTCCCCTCTTCCTTTTTATGATCTGCGTAAAAAGACTTTCGCAAAGTAGTTTCCTAAATTTTGAGCTACCTGTACGAGAATAATAAGTAAAACGACCGTTACGAACATAACTGATGTATCAAAACGTTGATAACCATATGTCATCGCTAAGTCACCAAGACCGCCACCACCGACAAGCCCAGCAACTGCAGAAAATTCAATTAAACCAACTGTCATAAACGTAACACCTAAAATCAATGGCGCTAACGCTTCTGGTACAAGAATTTCAAAAACAATTCTAAATGGTGAAGCACCCATCGCTTGAGCTGCTTCAATGACTCCCTTTGGAACTGAAACAAGATTTGTTTCAACCATTCTAGCAATACCAATTGACGCAACTAACGTCATTGGAAAGATTGCTGCTGCTGTTCCAATCGTCGTTCCGATAACACTTCTTGTTAGTGGGCTTAAAGCTACTAAGAAGATGATGAATGGAACCGGACGAATTGTATTAATAATGATATTAAGAATAGAAAAGACCCATTTATTTTCTAAAAAGTTTCCTTTCCTCGTTACATATAAAAGTAAACCTAGTGGTATACCAAGAATTGTAGCAAATATAAGGGTTACGATTACCATTAAGAGGGTATCCCCCGTCGCATCTACTATGCGAGGCCAAAATATACTCCAATCAACTCGCATGAGCTTCTACCTCCTTCAGCTGCACTTGCAGTCTTAGATGTTGTAATGCTTTTTGAATTTCTTTCTGCTCACCTTGCAGTTCTACAAGTAGATTTCCAAATAGCACATTTTGAAGTTCAATAATATTTCCGTACAGTACGTTTACATCGACGGTATAGTTTTTCGCGATATATGATAGTACCGGCTGCCCTGTCTCTTCCCCAGTAAATGTTAAGCGATAAATCTGTCCACCATTTTGAATTTTCCCTAGAACACTTTCCGGTAAATGATCATTAATAATGGAGCGTACAAAGTTTTGAGTTGTCTTTGTTTTTGGTTGTGTGAAAACATCAAACAGTTTTCCTTCTTCAATAACCTTTCCCTTCTCCATTACAGCTACACGGTGACAAATTTCTTTCACAACATGCATTTCATGTGTAATAAGAAGAATTGTTACATTGTATTCTCGATTTACTTTCTTTAATAAGTTCAAAATTTCTGTCGTTGTTTCTGGATCTAAAGCTGATGTTGCCTCATCACATATAAGAATGTCTGGCGATGTTGCAAGTGCTCTTGCAATGCCAACACGCTGCTTTTGTCCGCCTGATAGTTGCTCTGGATAATAGTTTGCTTTATCTTCTAATCCTACAAACTTTAGCAGTTCATTTACTCTTTCTGTTATCTCATTTTTTGGTACTTTCGCTAACCTTAATGGATAAGCAATATTCCCAAACACTGTTCTTGAATTAAATAAATTAAAACTTTGAAAAATCATCCCGATTCTTTGTCTTAGCTTCCGTAATTCTTTCGTCGATAGTGATGTAATATCTTTATCATCTATTGAAATCGTTCCCGCCGTTGGTCTCTCTAACATATTTACTAGGCGTAATAACGTACTCTTTCCAGCGCCACTAAAACCGATAATGCCAAAAATTTCGCCCTTCTCAACTGATAATGTTACATCCTCCACCGCATGAACAGATTGCCCACCTGATTCATATACTTTACTTACGTTGTTAAAAGAAATCATTTTTTCCCCTCCTATATGCTGTAAAAACTTGAAGTAGAGCTTTCGAGGTAAAATAAAAAGTGCTCTCCTTCTTATCAACCATAAAGATAAGAAGGAGAGCACTTATATGTACTCGGTCACATCTTCTCATCTTCCAAGCCTTTTATAAGGCTTGCTGGAGTTAGCACGGTATTAAAAAACCCGTTGCTGAGGTATCGTAGGGCCAGTCCCTCCACCTCTCTGGATAAGAATGTATCGATTTAATTGTCGTTTAATTAATTCTCATTATAGAACTCAGAATAATAAGAGTCAATACATTTTTTAGAAAAATATTAATTATTTATCTATTAAAATTTTCAAATAAAAAATCACAATATAATATTGCTTTTTAAAGTTATGTAAAATTCTTCTCCTTCATATTTTTTTAAAAGGAGAATCACCTCTATAAATTGAATACCATTATTTGAATATGAAACCGGAGGAAGATAAATATATGAAAACAGCTCTTTTACTCGTTGATATTCAAAATGATTATTTTCAACACGGAAAGATGGAATTGCGTAATCCAATAGAAGCAAGCAAATATGCTCGTCAGCTGCTACAACTCTTTAGAACGAAAAACGAACCTATTTTTCATATCCAACATGTAGCAATAAAAAATGACGCTACTTTTTTCCTACCCAATACAGAGGGTGTACATATTCATGAAAGCGTACGTCCACTTAGAGAAGAAACCGTTATACTCAAACATTATCCAAATAGTTTTCGCGAAACTGATCTTCTAGAACAATTACAACGTTTAGACATTGAGCACGTCGTCATATGCGGGATGATGACTCATATGTGTATTGATGCTACCGTAAGGGCTGCTTTTGATTTCGGCTTTCCATGTACCGTTATACATGATGCTTGTGCTACAAAAGATCTTTCTTTTAAGAATGCTACTATACCAGCCGTTTATATTCATAACACAATTTTGGCTAGTTTAAATGGAGTATATGCAACTGTAATGAGTACAGAGGAGTTTGTGGCTACAAAAAAACACTCCCTTCAGTGAGCAACACCGAAAAGAGTATTTCTTGTCAAACCATAGATTTTCTTTCAAATTGTATTATACAGGAAATCCTTAAAATGAATACTAAAAAATATGACTAATAAGTCAACTTTTCTCATTGTTTTGTTTCTATTTACATGTTTATCCCGATATTAATAGGATTTAGCTAGTTCTAATTATCGAATGGTAATATACGGTAATTAGAACTAGTTTCTCCTATCAAAAACGTAACATATTATTTATCTGTTTGTTTTTGCTTCTTTTTCAAATACTCCGCACGCAATTTTTCAATTTGCTGCTTTTTATCAAATTTGGCAGGCGTCTGTTTTTCATGAAACTTTGCCACAGATACCTGACTTTTGTAATCTAATTGATATTTTCCCACTTTGTTCACCTACTTTTCTTGTCTTTAAAGAGAATCTATTCAACAAATATAATATACCTTATTTACTGAAGTAAACCTTATTACTTTATTAGTTTTTCTACTTATATCTATCTTAATCCACATATAGAAATTTTTTCAAAAAAAAAAAAAAAAGAGATCTTCGCAGACTGCGAAGATCTCTTCTACTATTTCTTATAAAGTTTCAGAAGTAGTTTTTGCTTGCATGTGAAGTGCTAAGTAGTCAGGGCCACCAGCTTTAGAGTCTGTACCAGACATGTTAAAGCCACCGAATGGTTGGTAACCTACGATTGCACCAGTACATCCACGGTTGAAGTATAAGTTACCCACATGGAATTCTTCACGTGCTTTTTCAATATGGTCACGGTTATTAGTAACAACAGCACCTGTTAAACCGTATTCTGTATTGTTTGCAATTGCAAGTGCATGATCAAAGTCTTTTGCTTTACAGAATGCTACTACTGGTCCGAAGATTTCTTCTTTCATTAAGCGAGCATCTTCTGCAACGTCAGCAACGATTGTTGGTTGGATGAACCAGCCTTTAGAATCGTCTCCTTCGCCACCTGTTAAGATTCTACCTTCTTCTTTACCAATTGCAACATAGCTCATCACTTTATCGAATGCAGCTTGGTCATTAACAGGACCCATGTTTGTACCTAAAACAGCTGGATTAGCAACTGTTAATTCTTTCGTTAATTCAACAGCACGATTTAATACGTAATCGTATACATCTTCATGGATTACTGCACGAGAACATGCAGAACATTTTTGTCCTGAGAATCCGAATGCTGATGCTACGATAGATTTAGCTGCTAATTCAAGATCTGCTTCTTTATCAACAACGATTGTATCTTTACCACCCATTTCAGCGATAACGCGTTTTAACCAAATTTGGCCTGGGTTTACTTTCGCTGCACGCTCATAAATACGGATACCTACATCACGAGATCCAGTGAAGCTCACGAAACGTGTACGAGGGTGATCTACTAAGTAGTCACCAACTTCAGAACCATTACCTGGAACGAAGTTTACTACGCCAGCTGGTAAGCCAGCTTCTTCTAATACTTCCATGAATTTCGCTGCTACTACAGGAGTTGTACTAGCTGGTTTTAGTAATACTGTGTTACCAGAAACTAAAGCAGCTGTTGTCATACCTGCCATAATTGCGAATGGGAAGTTCCAAGGAGAAATGATAACACCTACTCCTAATGGAATGTAAGAGAAACGATTATATTCAATTGGACGGCTTTCTACTGGAATTCCGTCTTTTAATTTTAACATTTGACGACCATAATATTCCATAAAGTCGATTGCTTCTGCTGTATCAGCATCTGCCTCATTCCACGGTTTACCTGCTTCTTTTACAAGAATAGCAGAGAATTCATGCTTTCTGCGACGAACGATTGCTGCAGCACGGAATAAAATGTCTGCACGCATTTCTGGCTTTGATTTTCTCCAAGTTTGGAATGTTTCATCCGCTACTTGCATTGCTTTTTCAGCTAACTCACGGCTTGCTTTTGAAACGCGACCAACAAGTTCCTCTTTATTTGCAGGGTTTACAGAAACAATTTTGTCTTCTGTAGTGATTTTTTCTCCCCCAATAATTAATGGATAGTCTTGTCCAAGATAAGATTCTACTTTCTTTAAACCTTCTTCAAACGCTAATTTGTTAGCCTCCACTGAAAAATCTGTAAATGGCTCATGTTTGTATGCTACTACCATTCTTTTTAGCCTCCCCTTAGAAAAACGTTTACATTTTACAACATTATTCTACACGATAATTTAGATTTATTCAAATATTCCTAGACTTATATTTTAAAAATTAATTAATTTTTAAAATATAATAAAAAAATAGAGTTATACATACGTATAACTCTACAAAATATGAGTATATTCCAAAATGTTTTTTCCAATCAATAAAATAGTTACTAACAAAAATAAAGTTCTTACATATCCAACACCTTTTTGAACTGCAAACTTCGATCCAAAATAAGCGCCAAAAATCATCGACAATCCCATAATAATACCGTATTCAAAATGAATTACGTCTAAAAATAAAAAAGTAATTAAAGATACGATATTACTAACAAAGTTCAAAAGTTTTCCAGATGCTGCCGCTTGAATAAAATCCAAACCAACTAATAAAAATGCAAAAATTAAAAAGGATCCTGTCCCTGGTCCAAAAAATCCATCGTAAAACCCTATCATTAAAATAACAAAGAAAAATATTAATGTTTTTCTTTTCGTCATCTTCTTATAGGTAGATACACTTCCCCAATCCTTTTTTGCAATAATATAAATGGCAATAAACACCAACATCACAAGCACTAACGGACGTAAAATATCCGGCGGAATAAACTTTACTACTAAAGCGCCTGCGACCGCTCCTATAACAGTTAACGGGATTAACTTTCCTACAATTTTAAAATCGACCTTTCCTGATCGAATAAAATAAACTGCACTCGTAAACGTCCCCATCGTTGCAGCTAATTTATTCGTTGCAATTGCCGAAGCTGGTGGTAAACCAACAAACATAAGTGCTGGAAGCGAAATTAATCCTCCACCGCCAACAACTGAATCAATAAAAGCTGCTAAAAAGCCGAATGCAATTAATAAAATAATGACTTGAAAACTTAATTCGTCCATGTGCTTTACCCCTTACCCCCATTATTTATAACATTTTAAATTATAACAAAATACCTCAAGAAAAAAAGCCGTTCCATAAAGGAACAGCCCTCCTATTTAATCTAAAATTTTCACAAATGGTTCATCTTGCTTCGCTTCACGTATAATAATCGCTTCTGGACGTTCTACAGATTTAATCGTTACTTGTACTTTCATATAATTCGGGAAGTATTCCATAACAAGCCCGGCTACATATTGTGTAAAACCAATTATTTCTGCTTTCCCATTAAACTGGACAGGAATATCAAGCTTTATTTCTCTTAATTCATCGTCTCTATACATACCAGTACCGATAACAGCTGTATAGTCGCCTTGGAAATAATCGCTTAGTTTTGCTTTAAAGTTCGATACTCTCGCAAGATCTTCACGTTTATTATCTGTTTTTGCTTGTTCAGATGGGAATAAATAATATTTCTCATTAATTTGTTTCCAATCCTCAACCGTTTCACTGCCTTTTTCAACATTCGCATAAGAAACAAAGTTACCTGGCACGAGTGAAGCCTTTGGAGCCTGACGATAAATTGCAAATGTTATCGGAATATTTTTTGTTTCAGGCTTTTTTTGATGCATAAATTTCAAGACTTCTTGCGCCATTTTTTTCCCTTCCGCTAACATTTTTTCTTGCTCAATTTTAGCCTCACGCGGATAACCATGCTCTTCCTCGTAATAATGAACCGAATTCATCGCTAAACCAACTACTATGCCTTTGCGCTCATCTGTTTCGCCTTTTTTCACATAATAATCATGCTCTAAAATATTTGAAATATATATTGGATTTTTTTTATTTTTTGCCTCTAATGATTCAGATCCTCCACCTAACGCTGGGTTTAACCCAATGTTTGGAAATTTAACTGCATCTTTTTTTAATTTGTCCTCTAGTTCCTTTTGTTCAGCATCTGTACGCTTTCTTTTAACAAGCATCTGCACATTTTGAGTATCTAGAACATCTCCACCTTTAAAGAAATGATCTTTCGTACTAAAGGATTCTTTTGCAATACGCATTAATCCTGTTTCAAATTCATCTATATCAAGACGATTACTTAATCCTTGTACAACTAATCCGCGTGCAGCTCCTGCTTCAAATGGAATAGTCGCCTTATAATATTCATCCGAAATAGCGTACTTCGGAACGATTGCTTGTTCTTTTGCTTTCCCCGATTTCTCAACCACTTTTTCATCTTTATCGGCACCTGCACTACACCCACTTACGAGTAGGCCAAGGCTTAATACCGCTAATGCTATTTTTTTCATGGTAAGTTTGCACCTCTTACTTATTTAGCTCTTGTAAGAACCTCTCTTCATTCCAAACCTCAACATTATGCTTCTCTGCTTGTGCTAATTTCGAACCTGCCGCTTCACCTGCAACAACTAAATCCGTACTTTTACTAACACTTCCTGTGACTTTTCCACCTAATGCCTCAATCTTCTTCTTCGCTTCACTACGTCCCATAACTTCTAATTTACCTGTTAAAACGACAGTTTTTCCTGCGAAGTAAGATTCAACATTTTGTAAATCAGCCATTTTTATACCTTTGTATGCCATATTCACGCCATACTCTTTAAATTGTTGTAATAACTCTAATACGTCTTCATTATCAAAATACGTCACGACAGATTGAGCCATTTTTTCGCCAATTTCATTAATTGCTTTTAGTTCTTCTTCCGTTGCTTTCACAAGCGCATCCATCGTTTCAAAATGCTCTGCAAATGTACGGGCTGCTTTCGCTCCAACATGGCGAATACCAAGACCAAATAATAATCGTTCTAATGAGTTGTCTTTAGAATTCTCAATTGCTTGTACTAAATTCGTTGCTGATTTTTCACCGAATCGTTCTAGCTGTAATAATTGCTCTTTCGTCAACGAATATAAATCAGCGAATGTACGAATATAATCAGCATCAAAGAGTTGTGTAATGACACGTTCTCCAAGTCCATCAATATTCATTGCATTTCTTGAAACGAAATGGATTAATCCTTCTCGAATTTGAGCCGGACAAGTTGGATTTATACAGCGAAGTGCTACCTCTTCTTCTAAACGAACTAGTTCACTCTCACATGCTGGGCAATGCGTTGGCATATGATATTCTTCTTCCTCACCAGTACGCTTATCAAAAATAACGTTCACAACTTCAGGAATAATATCTCCGGCCTTCTTCACAACAACATAGTCACCAATTCGAATGTCTTTTTCACGAATTAAATCTTCGTTATGTAAAGAGGCACGACGAACGATAGTACCAGCCACTCGCACTGCCTCTAGCTCTGCAGTCGGTGTTACAACCCCTGTGCGACCAACACTTAATTCAATGCCTGTTAATCTTGTTACAACTTCTTCAGCCGGGAATTTATAAGCAATCGCCCATCTTGGACTCTTTGCTGTAGTTCCTAAACTTTCTTGAAGAGCAACATCATCCACTTTTATAACGATTCCATCGATCTCATAATCAAGATGCGGACGTTTTTCTTGCCATTCTTCTACATAAGCTATAACTTCTTCGATTGTTTCACATGTACGACGATTTGGATTTGTTTTGAATCCAAGTTCACCTAAGAAATCAAGCGATTCACTATGTGATGGAATTGTTTTTTCTTCTACATTCGCAAGACCGTACACAAACATAGATAAGTTACGCTTCGCTGCAATTTTTGGATCAAGTTGGCGTATTGAACCTGCTGCCGCATTACGCGGATTCGCAAATACATCTTCACCATTTTGTTCTTTTTCTTCATTTAACTTAACGAATGAACGCTTCGGCATATAAGCTTCGCCTCGTGCTTCTAATGTCACTTCTTCATTTAAACGGAGCGGGATCGCTTTAATCGTTTTTAAATTTTGAGTAATATCTTCACCTGTTACACCATCACCACGTGTTGCCCCTTGAATGAAGCGTCCTTTTTCATAATGAAGTGAAACAGCAAGTCCGTCAATTTTTAATTCGCATATATATCTTACATTCGCATCATCAATTCCTTGGCGTACTCGTCGGTCGAAATCACGTAAATCTCCTTCGTTAAATGCATTTCCTAAACTTAACATCGGTGACTTATGTGTGACTTTTTCAAATATATCAAGAACCATTCCTCCAACGCGAATGGAGGGAGAGTCTTCACTTATAAACTCTGGATTCTCTGCTTCTAATTTTATAAGCTCCTGCATATTACGGTCATACTCCGCATCAGGAACAGAAGGATTGTCTAATACGTGATACTGATAGTTAAATGTATTTAACAAATCACGCAGTTCTTCTATACGTTGTTTTGCTATCTCTTTTGACATATCCTCATTCCTTTCCTATTGTTTCGTCACAGGTGCAAATTTTGCTAACAAACGTTTAACACCAATCGGGCTTGGGAACGCAATATCTAATTCTTTTGCATCACCTTCACCTTTTACACTGACCACTGTACCGACTCCCCATTTTTGGTGGGACGCTTTATCACCTACTGCCCAGCCAATTTGCTCGCCGCCTGTCGTCTTAGCTGCAGGACGCGCGAAAGCTGAACGAGAGCGTGTTGTAGTTGTAGTTGTCATTTTACTTGTACTTGTCGTTCTGCCTTTTGCACCAAACGAAGTTTCACGCTTTGGCGCTGTTTCATTTAACGATTCTACTAGCTCTGCCGGGATTTCTGTAATAAATCGAGAGGCAGCGTTCATACTTGTTCTACCAAATAAAGTACGCATTTGTGCGTTAGATAAATATAACTCTTCTTCTGCACGAGTAATACCTACATAAGCAAGGCGACGCTCTTCCTGCATTTCATCTTCTTCCATTAGAGAACGAGTATGCGGGAATATTCCTTCCTCTAACCCAACAATAAAGACAACTGGGAACTCTAATCCTTTCGCTGAGTGCATCGTCATTAAAATAACTTCCTCACCAGCAGTTGGATCTTCATCGACACGATCAATATCAGCAACAAGCGCTAAGTCTGTTAAGAATGCAACAAGGCTCTTATCTTCGCTTTGAGATTCAAATGTTTGCGTAACAGATAAAAACTCATCTAAGTTCTCTAAACGACCTTCTGCTTCTAAAGTACGCTCGTTTTTCAACATATCGCGATAGCCTGTTTTTTCAATAACTTCTTCTACCAATTCTGTAACAGATAAATACTCTTGCATATTTACCCAGTTGTGTAATAAACCAGCGAATTCTTTTACTGCCTTTGTAATTTTTGCACTTACTCCAACATGCTCAATCTCATCGAATACAGCAGTTAATGAAATTCCGTTTTGTACACCATAATTAATAATTTTATCGATAGAAGTAGCACCAATTCCGCGCTTTGGCATGTTAATAATA
This sequence comes from Bacillus cereus group sp. RP32, assembly GCF_040459735.1. NCBI lineage: Bacteria > Bacillati > Bacillota > Bacilli > Caryophanales > Bacillaceae > Bacillus > Bacillus cereus group sp. RP32. The sequence continues at coordinate 5,000,870 of NZ_JARVHO010000001.1, forward strand.
CGTGCGAAACTAATCTCATCATCTGGATTCCCAATTAAACGTAAATACGCCAAAATATCTTTAATCTCTTTACGATCGTAGAACTTCGTACCACCGACAATTTTGTAAGGAATATTAGATTTCAGGAAAATCTCCTCGACCATACGAGACTGGGCATTTGTACGATATAGCACTGCAAAGTCCGTATATTTTCGTTTTCCCATTTGAATATCGTCACGAATTTTTTTCGCAACAAAATATGCTTCGTCTTTTTCCGTCGCAGCACGGTAATATGAGATTTTGCTTCCAACTTGATTGTCTGTCCATAATTTTTTCGGTTTACGGTTTGAATTTTTTTCAATAACAGCATTCGCTGCATTTAAAATATTTTGTGACGAACGATAGTTTTGTTCTAACAGAATAACTTGCGCATTCTCATAGTCTTTTTCGAATGACAAAATGTTAGAAATGTCAGCCCCGCGCCAACGGTAAATAGACTGATCTGAGTCACCTACAACACATAAATTTTTAAAACGTGCTGCTAAATGTTTTACAAGAAGGTACTGCGCTTTGTTCGTATCTTGATACTCATCCACGTGAATATATTGGAACTTACGCTGATAAAACTCTAGTACTTCTGGAACACGTTCAAATAGCTGAATCGTTGTCATAATTAAATCATCAAAGTCTAATGAGTTATTTTTCAGAAGACGTTTTTGATATTCTGTATATACATCGCTCGTTAATTTTTCATATGGATCAGCGATTGTAATTTTTTTCGCATATTTATCTGCAGATAACAATTCATTTTTCGCATTACTAATACCAGCTAAAATAGAGCGCGGCTCAAATTTCTTCGGATCAATATTGCGCTCTTTCATAATTTTTTTGACTACAGTTAACTGATCGCCTGAATCTAGGATTGTAAAGTTACGATTAATACCAATACGATCGATATCACGTCGTAAAATACGTACACACATAGAGTGGAACGTAGAAATCCAAATATCTTCTGCTTCTGGTCCGACAAGTGTATCAATACGCTCGCGCATTTCACGAGCCGCTTTATTTGTAAAGGTAATAGCTAGTACATTCCATGGCGCTACACCTTTTTCACCAAGTAAATACGCAATACGATGTGTTAACACACGTGTTTTACCACTACCTGCACCTGCCATTAATAGAAGTGGTCCGTTCGTTGTTTGTACTGCTTTTTGTTGCTGCGGATTTAAACCATTTAATAACTTATCTGTCTTACTCATATACGCCTGCACCTACTCTCCTTTTACTGCTTTAACTGTTTTTAACGCGGATTTTATATCATCATAAATAATATTTCCAACAACTACTGTATCAGCGTATTGTGCCATTTCCTTCGCTTGTTCAGCATTAGAAATACCGCCGCCATAATATAACTTCGCTTGTTTTAATTCTGCTTTTACATTTTTAACAAGTTCAACGTCTCCATACGTACCGCTATATTCTAAATAAAATATTGGTAGACGTAATAGCTTGTCTGCTAAACGCGCGTATGCAATCACATCATCTTCTGTTACATCACATTTCGCATCTGTAAGCTGGGCTACTTTCGCTTCAGGATTTAAAACACAATACCCTTCCATGAAAATTTCGTCCCAATCCATAATATCCCCAAATTCTTTCAAAGCCTCATGATGAACGCCTGTTACCCATTCTACTTTTCGGCTATTTAAAACGCTTGGGATATAATAAAAATCAAATCCTGGTGTAATTGCTTCCACATCAGAAACCTCTAACACACAAGGAACTGCATATCTACGAATGCTAACTAGCATGTGTAATACATTATCAATTGTAACTCCATCACTTCCGCCTACAATAACAGCATCTGTTCCAGACTCACAAATCATTTCTAAATGTTCGTCACTTAACTCCTTATTTGGATCGAGCTTAAATACATGTTTCCACCCGGAAATATCGTACATGAAAACACCCTTTCTTTTCTCTAGTTATATATATTTCTGTTCAAAATAACAGTTTATTTTCATCAGGATTTTTTAACTTCATCTTAAATATTTGTTTAAAACGGAGAATTAAGTTTGGAATTCCCTCTTCCATAGTTTTTCAAACGAGAGGATTTAATTTTGAACTTCCTTTTGTGCATTCTTTCATTATAACAAAAAAAGCTACTTACACACACGCACATTCCAACATCTTTTTCAACGTCAAATGTTGGATTACATATCCCCAAAATCACACGGGATACTAATAAGAGAAATAGTATTATCTATTTCAACTTTCATAAAAAGGAGTGTTTTTCTAATGAAGCAAAACATCGGTACAATAAATGCCCTAATTCGAATTACACTCGGACTTATCCTCTTCGGCTGTAGTAGTGCTAAACTTGTACGCAAGCCGTGGTGCACTTGGTCTAACGTCTTGCTATGGATTGGTGCAATGAAAATCGCAGAGGGAATTGTTCGTTTCTGCCCCGTTGTTGAAATGTGGAAATTCGGAAAATACATGAATATGGGGGCATTTAAAATGCCTAGCATGAATTTTACTGAAAAGGGACATGCTAAAGAAGAAGTGAATCAAACTTCCAATCACGACAAACCACAGTCAAATGGAGGTTTTGACGCTTCTGACAAAGAGATTGAGTCAGCGATTGAAGATATAATCCTGGCAAAACCGCTTTGAATCATTTGTCACGATGCAAGATGCTCTCAAAGGGACTTAGCTGCTGCAGTGGGCGGTTAAGTCTTCTTTATTTTACCATAAAACAGAACGTATATTCTTGTTTCAGACCTCAAAATATACATAAGAGATACTTAATAATTAATTTCAGAAAATTAATTGTAGAGCCCTTGCATAAAATGATATAAAAGTGATATCATTTTTATATCAGGAGGCGATCATATGAAAGAAAAACAAGTTTTTTATGTAAATGGTTTTCTCGGTATTATCGGGATTTTAATTTTAGCCGCTATCGGTGTATTTTTCCTTGTACAAGAAATTTTCATAGGAGCGGCATTAACTATTATTTTAGCCGCCGTTCTTGCTACAGGTATTGGTATTGTTCAACCAAACCAAGCAAAAGTTATTACGTTTTTCGGTAATTATTTAGGAACAATTCGTCAAAACGGTTTATTTTTAACAATTCCATTCGCATTCCGTCAAACTGTATCGTTACGTGTTGAAAACTTTAATAGTAAGAAGTTAAAAGTAAACGATATTGAGGGAAATCCAATTGAAATTGCAGCCGTTATCGTATATAAAGTAGTTGATTCTGCAAAAGCAATGTTCGGTGTTGAACATTACGATCGATTTGTAGAAATTCAAAGTGAAACAGCAATCCGCCACGTCGCAACAAAATATCCTTATGACAATTTCCAAGATGAAACTTGCATCACGTTACGCGGAAATACTGAAGAAATCTCTGAAGAATTAAAACGTGAGTTAGAAGCGCGCCTTGAAATCGCTGGCGTAGAAGTATTAGAAACTCGTTTAACACATTTAGCTTACGCAACAGAAATTGCCCATGCAATGCTACAACGTCAACAAGCAAAAGCAGTATTAGCTGCTAGAAAAGAGATTGTTGAAGGTGCTGTGAAGATGGCGAAAGATTCAATCCATATGTTAGATGAGGAAGGCGTACTTGAATTAGATGACGAGCGTAAAGCAAATATGGTGAACAACTTATTAGTTGCCATCGTTTCAGATAAAGGTGCACAACCAGTTATTAATACAGGAAGCCTATATTAAAAGGTTGTAAATCATTATGGCTAAAAAGAAAAGCTTTCCATTACGTATTGATCCTGAATTACACGCAGTCATCGAAAAATGGGCGAATGATGAGTTTCGTAGCGTCAATGCACACATCGAGTATTTACTTCGAGAAATGGCAAAGCAAAAAGGAAAATTGAAAAAAGATAAAGATAAAGATGCATAAAAAATCCCGCTGAGAAATCAGCGGGATTTTTACATATTAGCTTCTCGTCATCTCATGCCCAATTGCACGATATCCTATATCACTTCGGTAAAATAGACCATCACTCTCAATTTTGCCGATTTCTTTATACACCTTATCTTTCGCTGCTTGTAAACCGTCCGCCTTACAAGCAACAAATAGTACACGGCCACCATTTGTTACAAAGTCACCATGCTTCATCGCTGTACCTGAATGGAAAACAATTACATCTTTCAGTGCATCTAATCCTTTAATAATGTCACCTTTTTTATATGCTTCCGGATACCCTTTCGAAGCAAGTACAACACCAATTATCGCTTCCTCTGACCACTGTAACGTTAATTCACTTTCATCTAATACAGCGTTACATACATCAACTAAATCATTTTCTAAGCGAGGTAATACTACTTCCGTTTCAGGATCACCAAAGCGTGCATTAAATTCAATTACCTTCGGGCCATCATTTGTTAAAATAAGTCCCGCATATAAAATTCCTGTAAACGAACGGTTTTCTGCAATCATCGCCTTGGCAGTTGGATGTAATACCATTTTTATTGCCTCTTGAACTGCTGATTCTGGAATTTGTGGTACTGGAGAATACGCACCCATTCCGCCTGTATTTGGACCTTTATCACCATCAAAAGCTCGTTTATGATCTTGCGCAATTACCATCGGATGCACAGTTGTTCCATTTACAAATGCCATTAATGAAAATTCTTGTCCATCTAAAAACTCTTCAATAACGACCTTCTTGCTCGCTTCGCCGAACTTCACATCTTGTAGCATCTCTTTCACAGCTTGTAATGCTTCTTCAAGCGTCATTGCTACCGTTACACCTTTACCAGCAGCTAGGCCGTCAGCTTTAATAACGATTGGCGCACCAACTTTTTGAATATACTGTACTGCTTCTTCATAGTTTGTAAAAGTTTCATATGCCGCAGTTGGAATATCATATTTTTTCATCAATTCTTTCGTAAAAGCCTTACTACCTTCAATAACAGCAGCCGCCTTATTTGGGCCAAACACACGAAGTCCCTCTTCGTTAAATCGATCAACAATTCCATTCATAAGCGGAATTTCTGGTCCAACGAAAGTTAATTCAACCTTATTCTCTTTAGCAAATAAAACTAATGCATCAAAATCATTTTCATCAATATCAACTGGTGTTGCAACATCGCGCATACCTTCATTACCAGGTGCTACATATACCTTTTCCACCTTTTCAGATTGCGCAAACTTCCAAGCTAAAGCATGCTCACGCCCACCGCGGCCAATTACTAAAACATTCATATTTCATCCCCCAATACTTAAATAAGTACAAACTAGAAGCTCTGCTCCTAGTTTGTTTTCATATCAATCAAAGTTTAAAAGGGAGGATCAAGAGAACCGAGCAGGTCGAGGCACATTTGACAGGAGGACACGGAATGTAGCTTTCCTACATGAGTACCGCACTGGCAATGCAACGACGACATGCGACAGTTATCTTGACCGGACCTTTTAAATATCCTCTATTAGTGTTTGAAATGACGTACTCCAGTGAACACCATCGTAATCCCATACTTATCCGCCACTTTAATAGAATCTTCATCACGGATTGATCCGCCTGGTTGAATGATTGCTGTAATCCCTGCTCTTGCTGCTTCTTCTACTGTATCTGGCATTGGGAAGAAAGCATCAGATGCAAGTGCGCTACCTTGTGCTTTTTCGCCAGCTTGTGTAATTGCGATTTTTGCAGAACCTACACGGTTCATCTGTCCCGCGCCTACACCAACTGTCATGTTATCATTCGCTAAAACAATTGCGTTTGATTTCACATGTTTTACAACTTTCCAAGCTAGTTTTAAATCTTTCCATTCTCGCTCTGATGGTTCACGTTTTGTCGGAATTGAAATTGTACTTTCATCTAATGATAACGTATCTTCCTCTTGAACGAGAAGACCACCTTGTACAGAAGTTAGTTTTTTGCTTGCACTTGTCGCTTTTTCAATATTTACAGTTAGTAGACGTAAGTTTTTCTTACTTTGCAATACTTCTAAAGCTTCTTTTGAGAAAGAAGGTGCAATAATGATTTCTAAGAAAATTTCGTGTAACTTTTCTGCTGTAGCTTTATCAATTTTACGATTTGCTGCAATAATTCCACCGAAGATTGATACTGGATCTGCTTCATAAGCGCGTGTGTATGCTTCATGAATATCAGTACCCACTCCAACACCACATGGATTCATATGTTTTACTGCTACTACTGCTGGCTCTGTAAATTCTTTTACAATACTAAGTGCTGCATCTGCATCATTAATATTGTTGTAAGATAATTCTTTACCGTGTAATTGTTCTGCGTATGCAACAGAAGAAGTTACAGCGAATGGTGCTTTATAGAAGGTTGCTTTTTGATGTGGATTTTCTCCATAGCGTAAATCTTGTTTTTTCTCAAATGTCACTGTTAATGTTTCTGGGCTTTCTTCCCCCATTTGCTCTGTTAAGTAGTTAGAGATTAACGCATCATATGCCGCTGTATGACGGAATACTTTCGCTGCTAATTTACGTTTTGTTTCTTCTTTTACTTCACCGTTCTCTTTCAGTTCTGCTAATACAACATCGTAATCTACTGGATCTACAATTACCGATACAAATTTATGATTTTTCGCAGCAGAGCGAATCATTGTTGGACCACCGATATCAATATTTTCAATTGCATCAGCAAATGTTACATCAGGCTTAGCGATTGTTTCTTTAAATGGGTATAAGTTAACAACAACAAAATCAATTGCTTGAATACCTAATTCATTCATTTGCGCTACATGCGTTTCATTATCACGAACCGCTAATAGACCACCATGAATATTTGGGTGTAATGTTTTTACACGTCCATCCATAATTTCCGGGAAACCAGTTATTTCAGAAATACCGATTACTTGTAAGCCGTTTTCTTCTAGTAATTTTTTTGTACCACCTGTTGAAATAACTTCAATCCCTTGTTCTAGTAAACCTTTAACAAATTCTACTACTCCTGTTTTATCTGAAACACTTACTAATGCACGCTTTTTCATTTATCCTTCACCCCTGGTTGTATGTTAGTTAACAGTTGTTTCTTTCGCAGACTGAACAATTTGATTCACTGTATTTACGTATAATTTATGTTCAACTTGTTGAATTTTCTTTTGTAAGCTTTCTCTCGTATCCCCTTCAGAAACAACTACTGCTTCTTGCGCAATAATTGGACCTGTATCCATACCTGCATCTACATAATGAATTGTTACTCCAGTTACTTTCACACCTGCTTCTAACGCTTGACCGACAGCATCTTTACCAGGAAAACTCGGTAATAGTGACGGATGAATATTAATAATCTTCCCACCATACGCTCCTAATAAAGTCGGCCCAATTAAACGCATATATCCAGCTAAAATGACATAATCAATCTCATACTCTTCTAGCTTCTTTAATATTTCTTTTTCAAATGCTTCTTTTGACTCATATGCTTTCGCTGAAAAGGCGAAACACGGAATATGATGATAATGTGCCCGTCCAACAGCACGTGCTTCTGGTTTATCACATACTAATAAACTAATTTCTGCATCCAATCTTTTTTCTTCTATCGCATTAACGAGAGATTGAAAGTTAGAGCCGCTTCCAGAAGCAAAAACTGCTAATCTACTCATAGTGCCGTGCCCCCATTGAAGGTAACGCCAGTTCCTTGTACAGTACGTCCAATAATACGAGCTGTTTCTCCTTGCTCTTCAAGAAGACGAACGATATCTTTTGCCTCTTCTTCCTTCACCGCTACTACCATACCAATACCCATGTTAAAAATATTGAACATTTCTTTCTCTTCTAGTTTTCCCACTTCTTGAAGTAAACTGAAGATCGGTTGAATTTTCCAAGATCCTAATTCAATTTCTGCACCGATTCCTTCTGGTAACATACGTGGAATATTTTCAATGAATCCGCCACCTGTAATATGCGCCATACCGTATACTTCATATTTCTTCAATAGTTCTAAAATAGGTTTGACATAAATTTTCGTTGGTTTTAATAATTCTTCACCAAGAGGTAGTTCTAAGCGTCCGTAAATGCGATCTAAAGATAGTTCTCCATCTTCTAGTAATACTTTTCGTACTAAAGAATAACCATTACTATGAATACCGCTAGATGCTAAGCCAATTAATACTTGACCAGCTTCAATTTTTTCACCTGTTACAATTTTCTTTTTATCAACAATTCCAACTGTAAAACCAGCTAAATCGTATTCTTCCGTAGAATACATTCCTGGCATTTCAGCTGTTTCTCCACCAATTAATGCACAACCAGCTTGGCGACAGCCCTCTGATATACCTTTGACGATGTTTTCAATTTTACTAGGTTCAGCTTTACCACAAGCAATATAATCAAGGAAGAAAAGCGGCTCTGCTCCTTGGACAACAATATCATTTACACACATTGCTACTGCATCAATACCAATTGTGTCATGTTTATCTGCCATAAAAGCGAGCATCAATTTTGTTCCCACGCCATCTGTTCCAGATACTAATACAGGTTCTTCTAATGCAAATTTTGATAAATCAAACATACCTCCAAAACCGCCTAGACCGCCTAGTACTTCTTTTCTCATTGTTGTTTGTACGTGTTTTTTCATGCGAGATACCGCTTCATATCCAGCTTCAATATCTACTCCTGCTTGCTTATATGCATTCGCCATCGTTATCTACACCTCGTCTTTTAATTTCTCCCTATTCAGGGCGGGCCATTTTAAGAAAGAAGCTAGCTTCTACATCAAAAGAAGTAGAAGCTTTTTTCTTCTTATTTCATACTTTCTAAAAGCTCTTGCTCATAATCATAAAGAGCTGTTGGATAATCTCCATTGAAGTACGCCATACATAGACCGCCGTATTTCCCTTCATATGGACGTCCAATTGCATCTACTAATCCATCTTCACTTAAAAACGTTAAAGAATCTGCTCCGATGATTTGACGGATTTCTTCTATTGAATTATTTGCTGCGATTAATTCTTTTCTTGTTTGAATATCAATGCCATAGAAACATGGATACTTAAGAGGTGGTGAAGCAATTCTTACATGGACTTCTGTCGCTCCAGCCTCGCGAAGCATACGAACAATTCGTTTACTCGTCGTTCCTCTTACGATAGAATCGTCAATCATCACAACTCGTTTTCCTTCAACTACGCCTCTTACTGCTGAAAGCTTCATCTTAACCCCTTGCTCACGCAGTTCTTGAGAAGGTTGAATAAACGTACGTCCAACGTAACGATTTTTAATTAATCCTAACTCATATGGAATTCCTGTCGCCTCTGCATAACCAATTGCCGCTGAAATACTAGAGTCTGGTACACCAGTAACAACATCAGCTTCAATAGGAGCTTCTGCCGCCAAACGTTTTCCCATGTTTTTACGTGCTGCATGGACGTTAATACCTGCAATATTAGAATCCGGACGTGCAAAGTAAATGTACTCCATACTACAAATTGCATGATCTACTTCATTTGTAAAACGATCTACATGAATTCCTTCATCATTGATGATAAGTAATTCACCTGGTTCTACATCACGAATGTATGTTGCACCTACTACATCGAAAGCACATGTTTCTGATGCTACAACGTAAGCATCTCCCATCTTTCCAATTGAAAGAGGACGGAATCCATTCGGGTCTAGCGCAACGATCATTTCATTTCCAGTTAGTAAAAGATATGCAAACGCACCTTTCACTTTATTTAGAGCCTCTTTTACACTTTCAATTAAAGAATCTTTCGTACTACGTTTAATGAGATGTAAAAGTACCTCTGTATCTGAACTTGTTTGGAAAATACTTCCCTCTGCCTCTAATTCACGACGAAGCATCTTTGCATTAATTAAATTTCCGTTATGAGCTAATGCCATACTATGATCAGAAAAACGGAATAATAATGGTTGAACGTTAGCAACTTCACTTCCGCCAGCTGTCGCATATCGTACGTGTCCAATTGCTGATTTTCCGTTTAAGCCTTCTAGCTCACCTTTTGAAAATACTTCCGATATTAAACCTAACCCCTTGTGACCGACGATTTTCTCACCATTATTTACGACGATGCCTGCGCCTTCTTGTCCACGGTGCTGTAAACTATGCAATCCGTAGTACGAAACTTGTGCTGCATTTTCATGCCCCCAAATTCCGAAAACGCCACATTCTTCATTTAACCCCTTTATTTCAGCAAGCATGGGATTGCCCCTTTCCAAGCCTTTCTCATTTCATCTACATTTGCTGTAAGTAATACTTCATTTTCTTCATTATGAATTGTTACTTCATTTGTATTTGTCACTTCTCCAACTTGAATTGCTTCTACCGCCGTCTCAAACGCTTCTTTATTTTCACGTTTTACAGTTATAACGAAGCGAGATTGTGATTCAGCGAATAATGCTGCTGTTGCTTCTCCGTCTAATTTCACAGTAGCACCTAAACCATTTGCACCAATTGCACTCTCAGTAATTGCAACTGCTAAACCACCTTCTGCAACATCATGAGCAGATTGAACAAGGCCAGCTTGAATTGCTGCTAATACTTGTTTTTGACGTTTTAATTCTACGTCTAGATCGATGCTTGGTGATTGACCGAAAATTTTGCCGTGAATCATTTTCTGTAATTCACTTCCACCAAACTCAGCTTTCGTCTCTCCAATGATATAAACTAAATCGCCAGCTTGCTTAAACTCTTGTGTTGTTACATGTTTTAAATCGTGTACAAGTCCAACCATCCCAACTGTCGGTGTTGGGTATACAGCTTCACCACTACGTTCGTTATACATTGATACGTTTCCGCCGATAACTGGCGTTTGTAATGTGCGACAAGCTTCACTCATACCATCTACTGATTTCTCAATTTGCCAGAAGATTTCTGGTTTTTCTGGATTACCGAAGTTTAAGCAATCTGTAATTGCAAGTGGCTCTCCCCCAGAACATACGATATTACGTGCTGCCTCTGCTACTGCAATTTTACCGCCCACTTCTGGATCTAAATAAATGTAGCGAGAGTTACAATCTGTCGTCATTGCTAATCCTTTTTCTGTACCGCGTACACGTACAACTGCTGCATCTGAACCTGGTGTAACAACTGTGCTTGTGCGAACTTGATAATCATATTGATCATAAACCCACTCTTTACTTGCAATCGTCGGTTGTTGTAATAGAGCGAATAACGTTTCTTTATAATTTTCTACTTTTGGTGTTTCCATTTTCATTGCCTGGAATTCAGCAAAGTATGCTGCTTCTTTTGATGGCTTATGATAAATTGGTGCTTCTTCTGCAAGAGCATCTGCTGGTACTTCAGCTACCTTTTCACCTTTATGGAATAAGCGAAGCATTTTGTCTTCCGTTACTTTCCCCATCGTAACAGCTGCAAGACCATACTTCTCAAATAAATCTACTATTTCTTGCTCTCTACCCTTTTTCACAACGATTAGCATACGTTCTTGTGATTCAGATAGCATCATTTCATATGGTGTCATTCCTGCTTCACGTTGTGGTACATCATCTAAGTACATTTCAATACCCATACCTGCTTTACTTGCCATTTCTGCAGAAGATGATGTTAAACCAGCTGCACCCATATCTTGAATTCCAACAAGTGCATCCGACTGAATAAGTTCTAAGCAAGCTTCAATAAGAAGTTTCTCCATAAATGGATCTCCTACTTGAACTGCTGGACGCTTCGCTTCTGAGCTTTCAGATAACTCTTCAGATGCGAATGTTGCACCGTGAATACCGTCACGACCAGTTGATGCTCCTACGTACATTACTGTATTTCCAGCACCGTGCGCTTGCCCCTTTTTAATATCTTCATGATTAATTAAGCCTACGCACATTGCATTTACAAGTGGATTTCCTTCATAACATGGATCAAATTGTACTTCGCCGCCAACAGTCGGAATGCCGATACAGTTACCGTATCCTGCAATCCCTGCTACTACTTCTTCGAATAAATATTTCACACGTGGTGACTGTAATTCACCGAAGCGAAGTGAGTTTAATAGAGCTACCGGGCGTGCTCCCATAGAGAATACGTCACGGATAATACCACCAACGCCTGTTGCTGCTCCTTGATATGGTTCAATAGCAGAAGGATGGTTATGACTTTCCATTTTAAATACAACCGCTTGATTATCACCGATATCTACAATTCCAGCACCTTCCCCAGGTCCTTGCAGAACGCGCTCACCTGTTGTTGGGAATTTTCGAAGTACTGGTTTTGAATTTTTATAACTGCAATGTTCAGACCACATAACAGAGAATAATCCTGTTTCTGTATAATTTGGCAGACGGCCTAAAATCTTTTCAACCATGGCAAACTCTTCGTCTGTTAGCCCCATTTCCGCATATATGCGCTCTTCTTTAATTTGTGTTGGATTTGGTTCAAGCATTAACGACATATGTTTCCCTCCACTGTTTTAAGATAGATTGAAAGACTTTTAACCCTTCAGCACCGCCAAGTAATTCATCTACAGCACGCTCTGGGTGTGGCATCATACCAAGTACATTTCCTTTTTCATTTACAATACCAGCAATACCTGAAACGCTTCCATTCGGATTTTCTACGTAACGGAATGCGATTTGATTATTCTCTTCTAATTGTTTAAGAGTCTCTTCATCACAATAGTAATTCCCCTCACCATGCGCGATTGGAATATTGATTACTTCATCTTTTTCATATTGTGATGTAAACATCGTTTCATTATTTTCAACACGCAGCTGAACTGTTCGGCACATAAATTTTAAGTTTTCGTTTCTCATTAACGCTCCTGGTAGTAACCCTGATTCAACAAGAATCTGGAATCCATTACATACACCTAAAATCGGCTTTCCTTGCTCAGCAGCTTTTTGCACTGCTTTCATTGCATTCGCGAAGCGAGAAATAGCACCACAACGTAAATAGTCACCGTAAGAGAATCCACCAGGTAGTAAAATTGCATCATATTCATCTAAATTCTCTCTATCGTGCCAAACGTAATCTACTTCTTCACCAAGCTCATCTTTAATTGCATGGAACATATCGACATCACAGTTCGAACCTGGGAATACTATGACTGCAAATTTCACTGTGCGACAACCTCCTCAACTTCATAACGGAAGTCTTCCATTACAACGTTTGTTAATAGTTTTTCACACATTTCTTTTACCTTTGCGTCAAGGTCAGATACTGATTTATCAATTGTTAATTCCATATATTTTCCGATTCGAACGTCTTGTACTTCTGTGAACGAAAGACTATGAAGTGCCCCTTTTACTGCTGTTCCTTGTGGATCTAATACGCTTTCTCTTAACGTTACATATACCTTAACTTTATACATGTGAAATTCCCCCTAAACGTTTTAAAATCTCTTCATAAGCTTCTGTTAAATTTCCAAGGTCACGACGGAATACGTCTTTATCAAATTTTTCATTGCTCGTTTCATCCCATAAACGGCAAGTATCTGGTGAAATTTCATCTGCTAAAATGATTTCTCCTTCATCTGTTATACCAAACTCTAATTTGAAATCTACTAGTCTTACACGACAGCTTGCGAAATGATCAATCAACACTTGATTGATTTGTAGAGCCATATCTCGTAATACGCTTACTTGCTCTGGTGATGCAACGTTTAATACACGAATATGATCTTCCGTTACAAGCGGATCTCCTAAATCATCATCTTTGAAGTAAAATTCTACGATCGGTTCTGCAAGTACAGTCCCCTCTTCCATTCCTAATCGTTTTGAAAGACTTCCTGCAATTACATTTCTTGTGACAACTTCTAGAGGAATAATACTCACTTTTTTAACAAGTTGCTCTGTTTCAGATAACTTCTCTACAAAATGTGTTTTTATTCCTACTTCTTGTAACTTTCTGAACAATAAAGTTGTAATCTCATTGTTCAAACGACCTTTTCCTGTAATCGTCTCTTTTTTCTCCCCATTGAAAGCAGTCGCACTATCTTTGTACTCTACCCAAACCATATCTGCTGATTCTGTACGATAAATTCTTTTTGCCTTACCTTCATACAGCAATTCTAGCTTTTGCATTTCGCAAGCCCCCTGTAGTTTGAAAAATGTGAATAATGTTTTTATAAAGAATGGCACAGAATGACTCTATTCTGTGCCATATGAAATTTTACGCTTCGTTTAACCCAAGGCGTTCAAAGATTGTATCAACGTGTTGCATATGATGCTCATAGTTGAAGCATTCATTAATTTCTTCTTGTGATAACTTGCTCGTAATACGCTCATCAGCTTCTACAAGCTCTTTAAATTGTACTTGTGTTTCCCAAGCTTCCATCGCTTTAGGCTGTACGATATCATAAGCTTCTTCACGTACCATACCTTTGTCGATTAATGTAAGCATTACACGCTGAGAATAAATTAAGCCGTATGTTCTTGTCATATTGCGTTTCATATTCTCTGGGTATACAGTTAAGTTTTTAACGATATTACCGAAACGATTTAACATGTAATTTAATGCGATTGTAGCATCTGGTAAAATTACGCGTTCTGCCGAAGAGTGAGAAATATCACGCTCATGCCATAATGGAACATTCTCATACGCTGTCATCATATAACCGCGGATAACACGAGCTAAACCAGTCATATTTTCTGATCCGATTGGATTACGTTTATGTGGCATTGCAGAAGAGCCTTTTTGGCCTTTTGCAAAAGCCTCTTCAACTTCACGTGTTTCACTCTTTTGTAAACCACGAATCTCAACTGCCATCTTTTCGATAGATGTTGCGATTAGTGCAAGTGTTGACATGTAATGAGCATGGCGATCACGTTGCAATGTTTGTGTTGAAATTGGTGCTGCTTCTAAGCCTAAGTTTTCACAAACATACTTTTCTACGAATGGATCGATATTTGCGTATGTACCAACCGCACCAGATAATTTACCAACGCGAACTGTATCAGCAGCTTGTTTGAAACGCTCTACGTTACGTTTCATTTCTTCATACCAAAGACCAAGTTTTAAACCAAATGTTGTTGGTTCTGCATGAACACCGTGTGTTCTTCCCATCATGATCGTGTATTTATGCTCTTTCGCTTTGTTAGCTAAAATGCTTACAAAGTTTTCTAAGTCTTTTAATATAATTTCATTCGCTTGTTTTAAGATGTAAGATAGCGCTGTATCTACTACGTCTGTAGATGTTAAACCGTAATGAACCCATTTACGTTCCTCACCTAATGTTGGTGTTTCTGATACAGCACGAGTGAATGCAACTACGTCATGACGTGTCTCTTTTTCAATTTCATAAATACGATCAATATCAAATGATGCATGCTCACGGATTTTTTTAACATCTTCTTTTGGAATATCGCCAAGCTCAGCCCATGCTTCACAAGCTAAAATCTCAACTTCTAACCATGCTTTAAATTTGTTCTCTTCCGTCCAAATTGCACCCATTTCTGGGCGTGTATAACGACTAATCATCTTTTTCCCTCCAACAGTTGTTCTTGATGGTCCCAAATATGCAAACTCTTCGCTTTTTCTAGAGCGACTTCAATATTATCATTTAAAATATTAACATGCCCCATTTTTCGCTGCGCTTTTGCTTCTTCTTTTCCATACAAGTGTAAATAGCACCCGGTTAATCTATTCACTTGTCTTAGGACCCCTTCTATATGTTCGCCTAAAATGTTTACCATGACAACTGGTTTTAACAAATTTGTTTCTCCAAGAGGTAAATTACAGATTGCTCGAATATGTTGACCGAATTGACTCGTTTCACATGCATCCTGTGTATAGTGTCCTGAATTGTGAGGTCTTGGTGCTAATTCATTAATATAAATCTCACCATCAGCTGTAGCAAACATCTCTACCGCTAGTGTTCCCACAAGTTCTAGTTCATCCGCGAGCACTTTTGCATAAGCAATTGCTTTTTGAGAAAGTTCTTCTGTAATGCGAGCTGGAACGATAGATTCATGCAAAATGTTATTTACATGAATATTTTCCGCTACCGGAAATACTTTCGTTTCACCACTTACACTACGAATCACAATAACTGATACTTCTTTTTCAAAAGGCACCCATTTCTCTAAAATACACTCTGCTGCATTCGCAAGCTCTCGCGCTTTATCAACGTCAGCCTCATTTCTTAAAACAACTTGACCTTTCCCATCATATCCGCCTGTCGTCGTTTTCAAGACGGAAGGATATGATAACTCAGTGATTGCCTCAGTAAGCTGATCTTGATTTTGAACTAATCTATACGTTGCTACTGGTAGCCCAGCTTTCTCAATCGCATTCTTTTCTGTAAAACGATTTTGTGTTTTACTTAACAACTGACTGCCTTGCGGTAAGTAAGCATGTTTTTCAAGCCATTGTAAACATCTATAATCAATATTCTCAAATTCATATGTGACAACATCACTAATCTCCGCTAAATGCTGAATTGCTTTTAAATCGTCATATGGTGCAACAATTTCAATATCAGCAACTTGTGCACATGGTGAATTTTTTGTAGGATCTAAAACAGCAATTTTATATCCCATCTCCTTAGCTGCCAATGCCATCATTCTTCCTAGCTGGCCGCCTCCAATAATACCGATTGTTTTTCCAGGTAAAATGATTCTCGTCATACTAGCTCACTACCTTCGCGCACATCTTTTTTAATTGCTTCTCTTCTCAATTCTAATGCATCATGTATATCATCATGGAATGATCCAAGTATTTGTGCAGCAAGTAAACCAGCATTTGTTGAACCAGCCTTACCAATTGCAACAGTTGCAACTGGAACCCCTCCTGGCATTTGGACGATGGATAATAATGAATCTAAGCCGTTTAACGCTTTTGATTGAACTGGAACTCCGATTACAGGAAGATTCGTCTTCGCTGCAACCATCCCTGGTAAATGCGCTGCTCCACCAGCTCCAGCAATAATAACTTTCAACCCACGTTCACGAGCCGTCTCTGCATATTCAAACATATAATCCGGAGTCCGATGAGCAGATACAACTTTTTTCTCATACGGTATATTTAATTCATCTAAAATGTCACAAGCATATTTCATTGTTTCCCAGTCTGACGTGCTTCCCATTATGACTCCAACTAGTGATTTCATATTAGAATCCCCCCGATTCAAATAAAAAAAGCCTGAAATAGAACAGTTTCTCTTTTACTATGAGAGAAAGTGCTCTACTCAGGCATACGTATCCCTTGTGAATAGAAAAATACCGAGTGACTTTCCCTCATAGTCTAACGAATAACGGTCGTTAGGTAGAGACTTGCAGGCCATATCCCCGCGATTATATGAGGTCTTATATATTATTCTTTCTATGGCTATATTAACAATATTTCATAAACAATGTCAATAAATAATCGAATGTTTTTTTATTACTCACCAATAACGTTCGTGTTTTAGTTATATTCAAAAGAATAATTGTAACTATATGCAAGAAGGATAAGAAATTAGAATTTATATTTCTAGAGATCTATTGTACACATAACGGTTTGTATACTTATTCCGTATGCTTTAATATAAAGCATATCATTTATATTCATTTTATTTATAAGGAAGACAATAATGAAAAAACGAACTACACTTTTTTCGTATTTATTCCTTTTTATCGCAGTCTTTGCTGTAATGATTGAATACTTATTTATATCATCCCACTTTTTTAAATATATACTTGTGGTAGAAATAACGTTTCCTATCATAACGATTATTTTAGGAACACTCGGAAAACCTAGAAAACAAAAAATCATTGCTAGTACTTTAAACAACCTCTATTCCATTCTTTTCACTTCTTTAGCGTCATTCAATTTATGGATTATGACATTTAGTAAATAAAAATAAACACAAAAAAACCTAAGTCGAATCGACTTAGGTTTTTGCTTGGCGACGTCCTACTCTCACAGGGACAAGGTCCCAACTACCATCGGCGCTAGAGAGCTTAACTTCCGTGTTCGGTATGGGAACGGGTGTGACCTCTCTGCCATCATCACCAAACTATGAAGGCATATTCCTTCAAAACTAGATAACATTTGCTTCATATTATATGGTTAAGTCCTCGATCTATTAGTATTCGTCAGCTCCACATGTCACCATGCTTCCACCTCGAACCTATCAACCTGATCATCTTTCAGGGATCTTACTAGCTTACGCTATGGGAAATCTCATCTTGAGGGGGGCTTCATGCTTAGATGCTTTCAGCACTTATCCCTTCCGCACATAGCTACCCAGCTATGCCCTTGGCAGAACAACTGGTACACCAGCGGTGCGTCCATCCCGGTCCTCTCGTACTAAGGACAGCTCCTCTCAAATTTCCTACGCCCACGACGGATAGGGACCGAACTGTCTCACGACGTTCTGAACCCAGCTCGCGTACCGCTTTAATGGGCGAACAGCCCAACCCTTGGGACCGACTACAGCCCCAGGATGCGATGAGCCGACATCGAGGTGCCAAACCTCCCCGTCGATGTGGACTCTTGGGGGAGATAAGCCTGTTATCCCCGGGGTAGCTTTTATCCGTTGAGCGATGGCCCTTCCATGCGGAACCACCGGATCACTAAGCCCGACTTTCGTCCCTGCTCGACTTGTAGGTCTCGCAGTCAAGCTCCCTTATGCCTTTGCACTCTACGAATGATTTCCAACCATTCTGAGGGAACCTTTGGGCGCCTCCGTTACACTTTAGGAGGCGACCGCCCCAGTCAAACTGCCCACCTGACACTGTCTCCCGGGTCGATAAGACCCGTAGGTTAGAATTTCAATACAGTCAGGGCGGTATCCCACCAGCGCCTCCACCGAAGCTAGCGCTCCGGTTTCAATGGCTCCCGCCTATCCTGTACAAACTGTACCAAAATTCAATATCAGGCTACAGTAAAGCTCCACGGGGTCTTTCCGTCCTGTCGCGGGTAACCTGCATCTTCACAGGTACTATAATTTCACCGAGTCTCTGGTTGAGACAGTGCCCAAATCGTTACACCTTTCGTGCGGGTCGGAACTTACCCGACAAGGAATTTCGCTACCTTAGGACCGTTATAGTTACGGCCGCCGTTTACTGGGGCTTCAGTTCAGAGCTTCGCTTACGCTAACCCCTCTCCTTAACCTTCCAGCACCGGGCAGGTGTCAGCCCCTATACTTCGCCTTACGGCTTCGCAGAGACCTGTGTTTTTGCTAAACAGTCGCTTGGGCCTATTCACTGCGGCTTTCCGTTAAGAAAGCACCCCTTCTCCCGAAGTTACGGGGTCA
>NZ_JARVHO010000001.1:5025000-5037500 GCF_040459735.1 Bacillus cereus group sp. RP32
CTCTATTTCATCTTTTTTCTTCTTTAAGATTATTAAATTTATGAATTATGACATTTGATAAATAAAAATAAACACAAAAAAACCTAAGTCGAATCGACTTAGGTTTTTGCTTGGCGACGTCCTACTCTCACAGGGACAAGGTCCCAACTACCATCGGCGCTAGAGAGCTTAACTTCCGTGTTCGGTATGGGAACGGGTGTGACCTCTCTGCCATCATCACCAAACTATGAAGGCATATTCCTTCAAAACTAGATAACATTTGCTTCATATTATATGGTTAAGTCCTCGATCTATTAGTATTCGTCAGCTCCACATGTCACCATGCTTCCACCTCGAACCTATCAACCTGATCATCTTTCAGGGATCTTACTAGCTTACGCTATGGGAAATCTCATCTTGAGGGGGGCTTCATGCTTAGATGCTTTCAGCACTTATCCCTTCCGCACATAGCTACCCAGCTATGCCCTTGGCAGAACAACTGGTACACCAGCGGTGCGTCCATCCCGGTCCTCTCGTACTAAGGACAGCTCCTCTCAAATTTCCTACGCCCACGACGGATAGGGACCGAACTGTCTCACGACGTTCTGAACCCAGCTCGCGTACCGCTTTAATGGGCGAACAGCCCAACCCTTGGGACCGACTACAGCCCCAGGATGCGATGAGCCGACATCGAGGTGCCAAACCTCCCCGTCGATGTGGACTCTTGGGGGAGATAAGCCTGTTATCCCCGGGGTAGCTTTTATCCGTTGAGCGATGGCCCTTCCATGCGGAACCACCGGATCACTAAGCCCGACTTTCGTCCCTGCTCGACTTGTAGGTCTCGCAGTCAAGCTCCCTTATGCCTTTGCACTCTACGAATGATTTCCAACCATTCTGAGGGAACCTTTGGGCGCCTCCGTTACACTTTAGGAGGCGACCGCCCCAGTCAAACTGCCCACCTGACACTGTCTCCCGGGTCGATAAGACCCGTAGGTTAGAATTTCAATACAGTCAGGGCGGTATCCCACCAGCGCCTCCACCGAAGCTAGCGCTCCGGTTTCAATGGCTCCCGCCTATCCTGTACAAACTGTACCAAAATTCAATATCAGGCTACAGTAAAGCTCCACGGGGTCTTTCCGTCCTGTCGCGGGTAACCTGCATCTTCACAGGTACTATAATTTCACCGAGTCTCTGGTTGAGACAGTGCCCAAATCGTTACACCTTTCGTGCGGGTCGGAACTTACCCGACAAGGAATTTCGCTACCTTAGGACCGTTATAGTTACGGCCGCCGTTTACTGGGGCTTCAGTTCAGAGCTTCGCTTACGCTAACCCCTCTCCTTAACCTTCCAGCACCGGGCAGGTGTCAGCCCCTATACTTCGCCTTACGGCTTCGCAGAGACCTGTGTTTTTGCTAAACAGTCGCTTGGGCCTATTCACTGCGGCTTTCCGTTAAGAAAGCACCCCTTCTCCCGAAGTTACGGGGTCATTTTGCCGAGTTCCTTAACCAGAGTTCTCTCGCACACCTTAGGATTCTCTCCTCGCCTACCTGTGTCGGTTTGCGGTACAGGCACCTTTTATCTCGCTAGAAGCTTTTCTTGGCAGCGGGGAATCAAAGACTTCGCTCCATAAGGAGCTTCCCCATCACAGCTCAGCCTTCACGATAAGCGGATTTGCCTACTTATCAGCCTAACTGCTTGGACGTGCACAACCAATCGCACGCTTCTTCTATCCTTCTGCGTCCCTCCATTGCTCAAACGATAAAGAGGTGGTACAGGAATATCAACCTGTTGTCCATCGCCTACGCCTGTCGGCCTCGGCTTAGGTCCTGACTAACCCTGAGCGGACGAGCCTTCCTCAGGAAACCTTAGGCATTCGGTGGACGGGATTCTCACCCGTCTTTCGCTACTCATACCGGCATTCTCACTTCTAAGCGCTCCACCAGTCCTTCCGGTCTGACTTCACTGCACTTAGAACGCTCCCCTACCACTGATACCATTGGTATCAATTCGCAGCTTCGGTGGTGTATTTAGCCCCGGTACATTTTCGGCGCAGAGTCACTCGACTAGTGAGCTATTACGCACTCTTTAAATGGTGGCTGCTTCTAAGCCAACATCCTAGTTGTCTAAGCAACTCCACATCCTTTTCCACTTAATACACACTTTGGGACCTTAGCTGGCGATCTGGGCTGTTTCCCTCTTGACTACGGATCTTATCACTCGCAGTCTGACTCCTAAGGATAAGTCATTGGCATTCGGAGTTTGACTGAATTCGGTAATCCGATGAGGACCCCTAGTTCAATCAGTGCTCTACCTCCAAGACTCTTACACTTAAGGCTAGCCCTAAAGCTATTTCGGGGAGAACCAGCTATCTCCAGGTTCGATTGGAATTTCTCCGCTACCCACACCTCATCCCCGCACTTTTCAACGTGCGTGGGTTCGGGCCTCCATTCAGTGTTACCTGAACTTCACCCTGGACATGGGTAGATCACCTGGTTTCGGGTCTACGACCACGTACTAAACGCCCTATTCAGACTCGCTTTCGCTGCGGCTCCGCCTCTTCAGCTTAACCTCGCACGGGATCGTAACTCGCCGGTTCATTCTACAAAAGGCACGCCATCACCCATTAACGGGCTCTGACTATTTGTAGGCACACGGTTTCAGGATCTCTTTCACTCCCCTTCCGGGGTGCTTTTCACCTTTCCCTCACGGTACTGGTTCACTATCGATCACTAGGGAGTATTTAGCCTTGGGAGATGGTCCTCCCAGATTCCGACGGAATTTCACGTGTTCCGCCGTACTCAGGATACATTCAAGAGAGAACGAAGTTTCGACTACGGGGTTGTTACCCTCTACGACGGACCTTTCCAGGTCGCTTCGTCTACCTCGTTCCTTTGTAACTCCGTATAGAATGTCCTACAACCCCAAGAGGCAAGCCTCTTGGTTTGGGCTATGTTCCGTTTCGCTCGCCGCTACTCAGGAAATCGCATTTGCTTTCTCTTCCTCCAGGTACTTAGATGTTTCAGTTCCCTGGGTCTGTCTTCCTTACCCTATGTATTCAGGCAAGGATACCATACCATTACGTATGGTGGGTTTCCCCATTCGGAAATCTTCGGATCAAAGCTTACTTACAGCTCCCCGAAGCATATCGGCGTTAGTCCCGTCCTTCATCGACTCCTAGTGTCAAGGCATCCACCGTGCGCCCTTTCTAACTTAACCAAACTAAAATTAAAAAAATATGAGCTACACTGTTATCTAGTTTTCAAAGAACATACATTTATATATGAGAGATAGTTCTCTCAAAACTGAACAAAACGAAACACGGAAACTTATATTGATGAACAGCGTTCATCAATTCTCCATAGAAAGGAGGTGATCCAGCCGCACCTTCCGATACGGCTACCTTGTTACGACTTCACCCCAATCATCTGTCCCACCTTAGGCGGCTGGCTCCATAAAGGTTACCCCACCGACTTCGGGTGTTACAAACTCTCGTGGTGTGACGGGCGGTGTGTACAAGGCCCGGGAACGTATTCACCGCGGCATGCTGATCCGCGATTACTAGCGATTCCAGCTTCATGTAGGCGAGTTGCAGCCTACAATCCGAACTGAGAACGGTTTTATGAGATTAGCTCCACCTCGCGGTCTTGCAGCTCTTTGTACCGTCCATTGTAGCACGTGTGTAGCCCAGGTCATAAGGGGCATGATGATTTGACGTCATCCCCACCTTCCTCCGGTTTGTCACCGGCAGTCACCTTAGAGTGCCCAACTTAATGATGGCAACTAAGATCAAGGGTTGCGCTCGTTGCGGGACTTAACCCAACATCTCACGACACGAGCTGACGACAACCATGCACCACCTGTCACTCTGCTCCCGAAGGAGAAGCCCTATCTCTAGGGTTTTCAGAGGATGTCAAGACCTGGTAAGGTTCTTCGCGTTGCTTCGAATTAAACCACATGCTCCACCGCTTGTGCGGGCCCCCGTCAATTCCTTTGAGTTTCAGCCTTGCGGCCGTACTCCCCAGGCGGAGTGCTTAATGCGTTAACTTCAGCACTAAAGGGCGGAAACCCTCTAACACTTAGCACTCATCGTTTACGGCGTGGACTACCAGGGTATCTAATCCTGTTTGCTCCCCACGCTTTCGCGCCTCAGTGTCAGTTACAGACCAGAAAGTCGCCTTCGCCACTGGTGTTCCTCCATATCTCTACGCATTTCACCGCTACACATGGAATTCCACTTTCCTCTTCTGCACTCAAGTCTCCCAGTTTCCAATGACCCTCCACGGTTGAGCCGTGGGCTTTCACATCAGACTTAAGAAACCACCTGCGCGCGCTTTACGCCCAATAATTCCGGATAACGCTTGCCACCTACGTATTACCGCGGCTGCTGGCACGTAGTTAGCCGTGGCTTTCTGGTTAGGTACCGTCAAGGTGCCAGCTTATTCAACTAGCACTTGTTCTTCCCTAACAACAGAGTTTTACGACCCGAAAGCCTTCATCACTCACGCGGCGTTGCTCCGTCAGACTTTCGTCCATTGCGGAAGATTCCCTACTGCTGCCTCCCGTAGGAGTCTGGGCCGTGTCTCAGTCCCAGTGTGGCCGATCACCCTCTCAGGTCGGCTACGCATCGTTGCCTTGGTGAGCCGTTACCTCACCAACTAGCTAATGCGACGCGGGTCCATCCATAAGTGACAGCCGAAGCCGCCTTTCAATTTCGAACCATGCAGTTCAAAATATTATCCAGTATTAGCCCCGGTTTCCCGGAGTTATCCCAGTCTTATGGGCAGGTTACCCACGTGTTACTCACCCGTCCGCCGCTAACTTCTTGAGAGCAAGCTCTCAATCCATTCGCTCGACTTGCATGTATTAGGCACGCCGCCAGCGTTCATCCTGAGCCAGGATCAAACTCTCCAATAAAGTTAGTTTGTCTAGCATCTAAAAATAAAAATTGACGTTTCACGTTGTTTGTTTCGTTCAGTTTTCAAAGAACTACTCGGTCGCTCATTTGCGACTTCCTTATGTTAACATCTTCATGTTTCAATGTCAACTAAGTTTTTCATTTTGTTTGCCGCGTTCTGCGTTATTGCATCGGCGACTTATCCTATATTACACCTCTAAGGTGAAATCGTCAACACCTTTTTATAAAGATATTCAATTTAATATTTTTATGCTCTTTTAGCTAGATATGCCTCTACAAAGAGTCATTACTAGAAACCACCTTCTGCTTCTCTTTAATTTATTCTTCCAAAACATATTCGATTTCATTTGAACTCTAGACTTAATTCTTGTAGACATGTCCCTCCAACAAAACTAGCAACCTTATTTTAACAAATACTAGTATATAATTAGAGAGTTGTTGTACTAGCAATAAAACTCTATTAGAAGCAGGTGAAAATATGAAAGATATACGTATCCTTATAGCAGACGATGATAAAGAAATCCGAAATTTATTAAAAATATATTTAGAACGAGAATTATATATGGTAGATACTGCGGTTAATGGTGAAGAAGCCTTGCAACTATTTAATCAAAACAACTATAACCTCGTTATATTAGATCTTATGATGCCGAAAGTAGATGGTATCGAAGTATGTAGAAAACTTAGAGATAAAACTAACGTACCTATATTAATGCTAACCGCTAAAGATCACGAAATTGATAAAATTTTAGGTTTAAGCATTGGCGCTGATGATTACATTACGAAACCTTTCAGTATTCACGAAGTAGTTGCACGAGTAAAGGCTCTTATGCGGCGTTTTTTAGTTCTTGGAAGTAACACTACTGCACAAGAGAAAACAATTTTAGCTTTCAAAGGACTAACTATCGATTTAAATACATACACAGTTCATACAAATAAAGAAGAAATCAGCTTAACCGGAAAAGAACTGGAACTGTTGAAATTCTTTACTTCAAACCCAGGACAAGTATTTACAAAAACACAGCTCTTTCGAAATGTATGGGACGATAATTATATAGAAGACGATAATACCGTTATGGTACATATTCGAAAACTTAGAAAGAAAATAGAAATCAATCCTTCTAATCCAAAATTCATTCAAACTGTATGGGGAATTGGTTATAAGTTTGTAGGTGAAAAACTTGAAGACTGATAAAACCCTATTCCTTATTTCATTACAACTTATCATTTGCGGGCTTTTAAATATACAAATGGGCCCAAAAGGGAAGATGTCTTTATTTATTACCCTTATTTTAATTACAATGTATCTCTTCTTTTCAAGAATACAATTCATTCAAAATCGCAAATCATTGGACACAAAATTAGGTCGTGTACTAAAAGGAAATTTACAAACGAGATTATTCACAAGCAATGACCCCTCATTACATAGTATCGTTTTTTCAATAAACGAACTGATAGCTGAATTAGAAAAGGTTCGGATCGAAGCAAAAAGATCCGAGGAATCTAGAAAACAACTTTTGTCTAGTATCTCGCACGATATCCGAACACCACTCACCTCTATTATTGGATATATCGACGCTTTAAAAGATGGGGTTGCTGTTTCTGAAATAGAAAGGAAAGAATATCTTAAAATACTTTATATGAAATCAAATAACTTAAAACATCTAGTTAATGAAATATTCAATATGGCAAAGCTAGACGCCAATGAATTTCCACTAAAAGAAGAGGAACTCGACTTTTCTGAAGTTACTAGAGAAGTTTTGATTGAATTTTTACCTGAACTTTCAAAACATAATCTCGAACTACAGGTTCTCATACCAGAATCTACTTGTCCTATCATTGCAGACCACCTTAGCCTTATGCGAATTATGAGTAATTTGATAAAAAATGCCATTTATTACGGAAAAGATGGGAAAACATTAGGGATCGAACTACTAGAAACTGATACAGACTATGAACTTCTTATTTGGGATAAAGGCCCTGGTATTCCAAAACATGATTTACAAAACGTATTTGAACGAATGTACCGAAGCGAACAATCGAGAAACTCCTCTTCTGGTGGTAGCGGTCTCGGGCTTTCAATTTCTAAAGCACTCGTTGAGAGAAATGGTGGGCATATATGGGTTGAAAGTACTCCATGGAAACGAACTACTTTTGGCTTTTCAATTCCAAAATACATTTCTTTTAAGAAATAGTTAAGAAATGATTAATATGCAGTTAAGCCTTCCTTCTTATCATGTAATTAAGAACTTATAGAAAGTAGGTGTTTCCTATAAATACAATTATAAAAACGACTAACCTTACTAAAGTGTATGGCACACAAAAATCAGTAGATAATCTAAATATTAATGTTCAACAAGGCGAGATTTATGGATTCATAGGACGAAACGGTGCGGGCAAAACAACAACCATTCGTATGCTACTCAGTCTTATAAAACCTACAAGTGGAAATATTGAAATATTCGGAGAGGACTTATTTCAAAATCAAAAAGATATTTTAAGAAGAATTGGTTCTATCGTTGAGGTTCCAGGGTTTTATGAAAACTTAACTGCAAAAGAAAACTTATTAATTAATACAAAGATAATTGGGATTCACAAAAAGAATGCTATTGAAGAAGCATTAGAAATAGTAGGATTGCAGCATGAAACAAAAAAATTAGTTGGGAAGTATTCTTTAGGAATGAAGCAGCGCCTAGGTATTGCACGTGCCCTTCTCCATTATCCCGAATTACTCATACTAGATGAACCAACTAACGGGCTCGATCCCATTGGTATTAAAGAAATGCGAAAACTTATTAAATCTTTAGCTCAGGAAAGAAATATAACGATACTTATTTCCAGTCACATATTAGCTGAGGTAGAACAATTAGTTGATCGTATGGGAATTATTCATGAAGGAAGGTTACTAGAAGAAGTTTCTCTTAATACGCTACGTAAAGCAAACCGTAAGTACATAGAATTTCAAGTGAATAATGAAAACAAAGCCGCAATGCTATTAGAAAATCAGCTTCAAATCTTTGATTATGAAGTACATGATGAAGGGAATATTCGTATTTATTCTCATTTTGGACAACAAGGATACATCAACAGAACGTTCGTTCTAAATGGTGTAGAAGTATTAAAAATGATGATAAGTGAAGATAGATTAGAAGATTATTTCACTAAATTAGTTGGAGGTGGAACAATTGGTTAATCTACTCTATACAGAACTAATAAAACTAAAACGCTCTAATATGTTTTTAATTAGCATTATTGGGGCTGGTGTCGCACCTTTCTTAGTCGTAGTAGCTTCTTATATACATATAAAAACCAAACAGCCCACTCCGACTATTTGGTTCCATCAATTATTTACTGATGTTAACTTATATACTACTTTAGTGATAGGATTCCCCTTATATGGAGTAGTAATTGCTTATCTGTTTACCCGTGAATATGCAGAAGACACACTAAAGAATTTACTAACTATCCCCGTATCGCGTATTAGCTTTATTATAAGTAAGTTCATCACTCTTTTTCTTTGGATCATGATGCTAACTTTAGTCGCTTGGGCACTTACTTTAATATTAGGGCTATTGGGGAACTTCCCTGGTTTTAACACTGCTTTATTTTTAGGTTCTTTTCTAAAATTTTTAATCTGTGGTGGACTTCTCTTTCTATTATCTTCACCTATTGTGCTACTAACTCTTGTAATGAAGAGCTATGTACCACCTATTATATTAACAGTCATTATTACAATGACTAATCTTATGCTCGTAAACTCCAAACATAAAGATTTATTTCCGTGGACCGCTACTCTTGATATCGCAAATAATGAATTACAACCCACATATCCACCGGAATATTCTTATATCATCATTGCAGCAACAGCGGTTTCAGGATTTTTTGCAACAATATTCTATTTCAAAAGAGTAGACATTCATTAATTTATAGGAGTGAAACGATGAGCGATATCATTATTGCCTTCATACTCGGTATCGTAGAGGGGTTAGCCGAATTTTTACCTATCTCTTCTACTGGTCACCTTATATTAGTCGGGCATTTATTAGATTTTGAAGGAGAAAGAGCGAAAACGTTTGAAATTGTTATACAGCTAGGGGCAATTTTAGCTATTGCAATTTTATATCATAAACGCCTCGTTTCTTTATGTAATATTAAACCTCTTCTGCGGAAAGAGAAGAAATTCAACGCATTCCATGTATTTCTTGGCGTATTTCCAGCAGTAGTTGCTGGTTTACTACTACATGGTGTTATTAAAACTTACTTATTTCAGCCCTATACTGTCGTAATTGGACTTGTAGCAGGGGCAATTCTTATGCTCTTTGCAGAAGTAAAGAAGAAAGAGGCAACCTCCTATTCACTGGATGATTTAACATACCGTCAAGCATTAACAATTGGATTATTTCAATGCTTAGCAGTATACCCCGGCTTCTCTAGAGCTGGCTCTACTATTTCTGGAGGTCTATTAGCAAAAGTAAATTATAAAACTGCATCTGAGTTCTCTTTTCTCATTGCTCTTCCTGTAATGGTAGGCGCTACAGGCTTAGACTTGTTAAAAAGCTGGAAGTATTTAAGTGTCAATGATACCCCTATGTTTGTGGTAGGATTCATTACCTCTTTTATAGTAGCAACGTTAGCAGTAGTAACATTCCTAAAGCTTTTAGAAAAGATAGGCTTAAAACCTTTCGCATACTATCGTATTTTGTTAGCTATCTTATTTACGCTTTTCGTATTGCTATAAATTCATATAAGTCACAGATAAAAAACCGATATTCAAGTTAGAATATCGGTTTTTTATCCATTTCACATCAAGTACTACCTACTCCAATATGGCATAGCGGGTGTAAATCATCATTAATAATCCAAATGTTCTTCAAGCAATTTTAATCTTTACCGTACGACACAGCTCAAAAATTAAACACCCCTTGGACAGAGACCGAATGTGTATACAAACTATATCCATTCCGCATATATCATATTTCTTAATTCTCAATACACCGATACAAGTTCTAAATGTGTACAAAATGCTCATGCTTTATTAAACACGAAAAAACACAAGTCAAAAGACTTGTGTTTTTAGTTGCTTGGCGACGTCCTACTCTCACAGGGACAAGGTCCCAACTACCATCGGCGCTAGAGAGCTTAACTTCCGTGTTCGGTATGGGAACGGGTGTGACCTCTCTGCCATCATCACCAAACTATGAAGGCATATTCCTTCAAAACTAGATAACATTTGCTTCATATTATATGGTTAAGTCCTCGATCTATTAGTATTCGTCAGCTCCACATGTCACCATGCTTCCACCTCGAACCTATCAACCTGATCATCTTTCAGGGATCTTACTAGCTTACGCTATGGGAAATCTCATCTTGAGGGGGGCTTCATGCTTAGATGCTTTCAGCACTTATCCCTTCCGCACATAGCTACCCAGCTATGCCCTTGGCAGAACAACTGGTACACCAGCGGTGCGTCCATCCCGGTCCTCTCGTACTAAGGACAGCTCCTCTCAAATTTCCTACGCCCACGACGGATAGGGACCGAACTGTCTCACGACGTTCTGAACCCAGCTCGCGTACCGCTTTAATGGGCGAACAGCCCAACCCTTGGGACCGACTACAGCCCCAGGATGCGATGAGCCGACATCGAGGTGCCAAACCTCCCCGTCGATGTGGACTCTTGGGGGAGATAAGCCTGTTATCCCCGGGGTAGCTTTTATCCGTTGAGCGATGGCCCTTCCATGCGGAACCACCGGATCACTAAGCCCGACTTTCGTCCCTGCTCGACTTGTAGGTCTCGCAGTCAAGCTCCCTTATGCCTTTGCACTCTACGAATGATTTCCAACCATTCTGAGGGAACCTTTGGGCGCCTCCGTTACACTTTAGGAGGCGACCGCCCCAGTCAAACTGCCCACCTGACACTGTCTCCCGGGTCGATAAGACCCGTAGGTTAGAATTTCAATACAGTCAGGGCGGTATCCCACCAGCGCCTCCACCGAAGCTAGCGCTCCGGTTTCAATGGCTCCCGCCTATCCTGTACAAACTGTACCAAAATTCAATATCAGGCTACAGTAAAGCTCCACGGGGTCTTTCCGTCCTGTCGCGGGTAACCTGCATCTTCACAGGTACTATAATTTCACCGAGTCTCTGGTTGAGACAGTGCCCAAATCGTTACACCTTTCGTGCGGGTCGGAACTTACCCGACAAGGAATTTCGCTACCTTAGGACCGTTATAGTTACGGCCGCCGTTTACTGGGGCTTCAGTTCAGAGCTTCGCTTACGCTAACCCCTCTCCTTAACCTTCCAGCACCGGGCAGGTGTCAGCCCCTATACTTCGCCTTACGGCTTCGCAGAGACCTGTGTTTTTGCTAAACAGTCGCTTGGGCCTATTCACTGCGGCTTTCCGTTAAGAAAGCACCCCTTCTCCCGAAGTTACGGGGTCATTTTGCCGAGTTCCTTAACCAGAGTTCTCTCGCACACCTTAGGATTCTCTCCTCGCCTACCTGTGTCGGTTTGCGGTACAGGCACCTTTTATCTCGCTAGAAGCTTTTCTTGGCAGCGGGGAATCAAAGACTTCGCTCCATAAGGAGCTTCCCCATCACAGCTCAGCCTTCACGATAAGCGGATTTGCCTACTTATCAGCCTAACTGCTTGGACGTGCACAACCAATCGCACGCTTCTTCTATCCTTCTGCGTCCCTCCATTGCTCAAACGATAAAGAGGTGGTACAGGAATATCAACCTGTTGTCCATCGCCTACGCCTGTCGGCCTCGGCTTAGGTCCTGACTAACCCTGAGCGGACGAGCCTTCCTCAGGAAACCTTAGGCATTCGGTGGACGGGATTCTCACCCGTCTTTCGCTACTCATACCGGCATTCTCACTTCTAAGCGCTCCACCAGTCCTTCCGGTCTGACTTCACTGCACTTAGAACGCTCCCCTACCACTGATACCATTGGTATCAATTCGCAGCTTCGGTGGTGTATTTAGCCCCGGTACATTTTCGGCGCAGAGTCACTCGACTAGTGAGCTATTACGCACTCTTTAAATGGTGGCTGCTTCTAAGCCAACATCCTAGTTGTCTAAGCAACTCCACATCCTTTTCCACTTAATACACACTTTGGGACCTTAGCTGGCGATCTGGGCTGTTTCCCTCTTGACTACGGATCTTATCACTCGCAGTCTGACTCCTAAGGATAAGTCATTGGCATTCGGAGTTTGACTGAATTCGGTAATCCGATGAGGACCCCTAGTTCAATCAGTGCTCTACCTCCAAGACTCTTACACTTAAGGCTAGCCCTAAAGCTATTTCGGGGAGAACCAGCTATCTCCAGGTTCGATTGGAATTTCTCCGCTACCCACACCTCATCCCCGCACTTTTCAACGTGCGTGGGTTCGGGCCTCCATTCAGTGTTACCTGAACTTCACCCTGGACATGGGTAGATCACCTGGTTTCGGGTCTACGACCACGTACTAAACGCCCTATTCAGACTCGCTTTCGCTGCGGCTCCGCCTCTTCAGCTTAACCTCGCACGGGATCGTAACTCGCCGGTTCATTCTACAAAAGGCACGCCATCACCCATTAACGGGCTCTGACTATTTGTAGGCACACGGT
>NZ_JARVHO010000001.1:5040000-5077500 GCF_040459735.1 Bacillus cereus group sp. RP32
TTCTAAAGGGTATTGAACCTTCTTCATTTATACTCCGTTCCTAGAGATTAATAAACTGGTGCAATCACTTTCATAATCGACAGTTTATACTTTCTTACTTACACCTTTCTAAAGAATGAATAGCAAGCCAAACAAATATATATTAAAGGTAGCACTTTTTATTTCGAGTACATTCCAGCTGTATTCACAATTATCTCCTACCACTTCTCTCTAGGAATTATAAATACACTATGCATTTACTAAAAATCTAATTAACTTAGGAGGCGTTATGAAATGCATGTTAATAAGAAGATCATTTATGTATCCCATGATGCCCATTTCCACGGAGCACAGCTGCTTTCTTTACATACTATTAAAGCTCTTAAAGAAAACTTTCATTACTCCGTCGCAATTATTTCTATTGGAACGGGCATTTTAATCCACGATTTTCAAAAGTATGGTCCTGTTTATTGCCTAGAGGAAGACTACCCAACAGAAAAAAGGGTCGAATTATTAATAAAGAAGTTACTATCACAAGACTATACCATCGCCATATGTAGTACCGTCATAAGTGGTGACATAGTTGCATTACTAGCTAAACACAATATAAAAGTTATTTCATTAATACATGAATTGCCGCATTTAATACAACAGTACTCTGCCGAGGGGAAAGCGAGAAACATTGCCCAGTTTGCTTACAAAATTGTCTTCCCTTCACAGTACGTGTATGAAAAATTCCGTACAATCACCCAATTAGATCATCAAAAATGTCACATCCTCCCTCAAGGCTTGTTTAACCACAATCCTTATAAGAACAATATTGCAAAAGCTAGAAGTGAATTACGAAAAAAACACAACCTGCCTCTAGATAGCAAAATCATTTTGGGAGTAGGTTTTGCTGATCATCGGAAAGGGATAGATTTATTCTCACTTATTGCTTACTCAGTAAGAAAAGTTCATACGAATATTCATTTTATCTGGGTCGGGAGAACGGATGTTCATTTCTTTAACACACTATCCCCAAGATATACAGCACATTTCACATTAGTTGAGCCTACTCCAGATATCGGTTTATATAACGCCGGGGCTGATTTATATTTATTAACTTCAAGAGAAGATCCTTTTCCAAACGTTGTTTTAGAAGCATTAGATACAAAAGTCCCTGTTATAGGTTTTAAAAACGCTGGAGGTTTTGAAGATGTTGTTACGGAACAAACTGGCGCCTTAGTAGACTTTTTAAATTTACCGCAGGTGCTGGAAAGAATATATAAATTTATTGGAGATGAAGACTTACGATTACAAAAAGGGCGCTTTGGCCAAGAGCTTATTGAAAAAGATTTTAACTTTCTTCATTACATTTATCAACTGTTAAACCTACTTGATCATAATTACAAAAAAATAAGCGTAATCATACCGAACTATAATTACGAAAAATACTTACCTGACCGAGTTAAATCCATATTAAACCAAACCTATCCCCTTTACGAACTAATTTTCCTAGACGATGCCTCTACTGACAATAGCGTATCTATATTTAAACAGCTGCTCTCAAACGAAAATAAGCCCCACCTAAAAGTTCAGCAGATTATTAATGATAAAAACTCTGGTTCTGTATTTAAACAATGGATAAAAGGCGTCTCTGCAGCAACCGGTGATTATATTTGGATTGCAGAGGCTGATGACTTATGTGATCAGACATTTTTAGAAGAAGTAATACAAGGGTTTCATATAAATGGTGATGTTACCTTAAGCTACACACAATCAAAACAAATAGATGAACAAGGAAATATCCTAGCCAATCATTATTTAGATTACACAAATGATATTGATAAAGGAAAATGGAAAAGTTCTTATTTCCGAAAAGGGATAGATGAAATACAAGATACATTACTTATCAAAAACACCATACCTAATGTCTCAAGTGTAGTTTTTAAAAACATAGATATAAAAACTACAGAAAAACAATTAGAAAAGTTTAAAGTAGCTGGTGATTGGTTTTTCTATGTTTCTATTCTTAAAGAGGGGAACATTTATTTCAATCCAAAACCGTTAAACTATCATAGACGACATACAAATAGCGTAACGAGAACAGAAGATTTATATTCCCATTACAGTGAAGTTGTAAAAATGCAGAATTTCATTAAAGAAACCTTTACTATCGACGACATTTCAAAAAAGAAAATGTACACATATAGAAAGTATCTTAAAGCATATTTGAAGATTGAATGATATATTCTCTTCGCCATCAGTATCTCTTGTAAGACGTTACTATTATTTAAGGGGGGTTACTCATTGAAAGAATTTATAGAGGCAAATAAAGATTTGATTTCTCAAATTGCACACAACTACAATGTAAATGCAAGTATCCATCCAGAGGATCATATCTTTCAATTCCTTGTCACTAATCCAGTCTTCCCATCTAAAAAAGAAGCGATAGATTATTATTTTCAAGATGGGAGAAAATCCGCAGAAACACTCTTAGATTTAATTACGTCCTTTTATCCTCCTATAGACACTCCAATAAAATTATTAGAATTCGCATCCGGATACGGCTGCGTAACACGTCATTTATTAAACCTACAAACGAACTTAAGTATAACTACCTGCGATATACATGAAGAGGCTATTACTTTTATTGAACGTACATTAAATACTTCTTCTATCTTATCTCACCCTGAACCTGAACAAGTAAATTTGAACTCCTCTACGTATGATATCGTTTTTTGTCTATCCTTTTTTTCTCATATGCCTGATACAACTTGGTTCCGTTGGCTTCAAACATTGTATAACGCTGTTTCTCCTGAAGGCTTACTCATTTTCACAACTCATGGTTATCAAAGTAAAAAGTACTTCAGCTTTCCAGATTTAAATAAACAGGGTTATTGGTTTCTCCCTTCTAGTGAACAATTGGATTTGGATGTTCATCAATACGGGCAAACGATCGTTAGTCCCTCTTACGTATGTGACAAAATTAAATTATTGCCCTATAACCCTGTCATCAAAAAATACACTGAAGGTTTTTGGTGGGAACATCAAGACCTTTGGGTAATAAAAAAAGAAATAAAATAATAAACCACGCTCTACTTATACAAAAGTAGGGCATGGTTTATTATTTTTTACTATATAAGAACTCTTCAATCCATAGCTTATTTAATCTAATTCCACTTTTGAAATCTATTTTCGGTTCCCAATTACATTCTCGTCTTACTCTATCTATATTTAAAATGATTTTTTGAACATTTTCTTGCCTTTGTTTATAGCAGGTAAAGTCCACTTTTCTTTCCGTTAATTTCTCCAATTCTACTATAATTCGTTTTAAAGAGAGACCCTTGCCGCTCCCTATGTTATATACACAAGATTTCAAACGATTTAATTGTGATAGTTGTATAGTGATTTCAACTAAATCATCGATATAAATATAATCTCGAATAATCTCCTGTGGATTCCCATATATATTAATCTTTTCATTACTGAGATGCTGATACAAAAAACAGTTTATTGCCCCAACTTTCTTTAAAGGATTTTGATATTTTCCATATGGATTAGAATATCTACATACAACATAGTCAATTCCGTATTTTTTCTTATAAAAGTACAAGTAATTTTCAAGCGACACTTTTGTTATTCCATAAGGAGAAAGTGGTTTTAATGGATGTTCCTCATCAATAGGTAAATATTCCGGTTCACCATAAACCGTGCCTCCAGAAGATGCTAATACAATTTTTTTAACAGGAAAATTTTTAACACTTTCCATGAAGTTAAGAAAAAAAAAGCTACTGTTTATATCTCCGAAAACATCTTCAATTGAAGTTGCTACATTAGACGTTGCAGCTAAATAAATAATAATATCCACATCCACCAAAGCTTTATATATATCTTCAACATTTGCCAAATCACCTTTAATAAATTCAACATCACTTATAATATTTTGAGGAAAATTATTTATATGTCTGGAAAATACTTTGACAGTTTGACCTTGTTTCAATAAACCTAATGCGAGGTTAATACCAATGAAACTATTTCCACCTACTATTAAATAATTATTCTTCCTCATAATATCCTCTCTAGTAATAAGATTTTTGCTTATCACACCTAGAAATGCAATTAAATGAACTTGGTCACTGCTATTATTCATCCTCTTATCATTGTATGCTTCCTATAAATTTTCATTATCTTTATTTTATATTTTCCTTTTAGAATCGCTATCTTATTTAAGCTGACCGCAAAAAACACTCATACTATTTACTCATTCCCATGAATATATTGGATTAGTAAAAACTTCCCTTCTCCATAAATAAAAATTTCAAAAAGGAGCACTACATGTATGAAGAGTGTAAATCAAGAGCTTTTAAATCATGTAATCCTACATAAAGATCGAATCCCACATTTCCATAAAGACTTTCCACTTATACTATTCTGGAGCCATAGAAGCGGATGTACCGCCTTAGCTAATTGGTTCTTTTTTCAAATTGGATTGTTTAATGAAGCAAAGA
This sequence comes from Bacillus cereus group sp. RP32, assembly GCF_040459735.1. NCBI lineage: Bacteria > Bacillati > Bacillota > Bacilli > Caryophanales > Bacillaceae > Bacillus > Bacillus cereus group sp. RP32. Next base: position 5,044,473 of record NZ_JARVHO010000001.1, read on the forward strand.
AATACCATGACTTTATTCATTACTATGAATTCTGGGTGTATAAAAACAACACTAACTACATACCAGAGTTACAAAATGGGCTTCTAACAGCAAATAAAGATGTTTGTAAACTTGTACGGAATCCCTACAAAAGGGCCGTCAGCTCATTTTTATTACTTGCTGACAATCCATACGCTAGCCCGCAATGGGAAAGTATCCGCCACTATTTGTATAATGACAAATATAGTAACCGTGGAGTATCATTTAAACAATTTTTATATTACATTCGAGCATTGGGTTCAAATTCCCTAGCAATGGACATACATTTTAGTCAGCAATACGTTCCAGGTGAAGAAAATTTCATCCAATACTATATTCCTTTAGAAGATTTTAATACACAAATCACTAAGGTAGAACACACGTACGATTTAATTAAATCCAATTTAGCGCTTCTTACAAATTCAGATCATCATCGGGCTCATAAGATGCTTTATACAGGAAGCTATGCAGAACTCAGCATTACAGATGCCACCTTCCCTCGCTTTCCAACATATGAAAGCTTTTATGATGAAGAAACAATGGCGTTAGTTACAGAAATATATGCACAAGACTTTGAAATGTATCCGTACACAAAAGGGATATTCTAAGTCGATACATTCTTCAATGAATAAAAGCGAATGTATCGCATAGCATAAAGTGAAACTTTAATTAGCGTGGGGTTCTCTCCCGCTAATTATTCCATTCTACCAATCTCACTTTTATGGGTTCCCTAATTTCCGCCCACTCTCTTTGATTTCACTGATTGTTGACGTGTGTGTCATATGCATTTTTTTACAAAGGAGTGATGTCATGTGGAAAGTAATTTGAAGCACAATAATGGATATTGCGTTATTTGTGAGAAGGAAACTACATTTATAGAGCATAATGATTGGCTTAGAGATCATTACTTATGTTCTACATGCCACTCTATACCAAGGCAGCGAGCTATAATCCATGTTTTAAATACATTTTTTCCTAAATGGGGTTCCTATCATATCCACGAATCCTCTCCTGGGGGAATTACAACTCAGCTACTTATAAAAAACTGCAAAAACTATACGTATTCTCAATACTTTAAAAACTATCCTCTCGGCCAATACTTTCAAGGAATTAGATGTGAGAACTTAGAAGATATGACTTTCCAAAATGAATCTTTTGATTTGTTCATTACTCAAGATGTCTTTGAACATGTAATGGAGCCAAACAAAGCCTTTAAAGAAATAGAGCGTGTATTAAAGCCTGGCGGTGCTCATGTGTTTACTGTCCCTTGGTATCATACACTCACAAAGACTTTACAAAGAGCAAGAATCAATAAAGAAGGAATCGAATATATTGAGGAGCCAATTTATCATGGTAATCCTATTGATGAGAACGGGTCTTTAGTAACATTTGATTGGGGTCAAGATATGATTGAATATATTTATACATATGCAAATATGTATACCATTGTTTATTTACAAAAGGATAGATCACTGGGATTAGATGCTGAATTTCTACACGTTTTTATTAGTAAAAAACACGAAAATAATTTTTAGGTACTATATAATTTGGAGGTTAACAAATGAATAACTTCAAGTTAGGAAATGATTTTGATAACCTTGTTAGCCCGCTTTCTGATGTTGAACTTCTAAATCTATTTATACAAAGTTGCTCACAAACAAAGATAAATGGCATCCCAGTACCTATGTTCCCCCCTGAAGAAATTCAACAACAGTTTGTAGGTGCTTCCTATGAACATGCTCTTTATGAAGCATATTTGTTTTATAGCCATGTAAAAACATATGCCCAAAATCTAGGTGTTCCTTTGAATAAAGGACGTAAAATTTTAGACTTTGGTTGCGGATGGGGAAGAATCATACGCTTCTTTTTCAAAAATGTTCGCGATGAAAATTTACTTGGTATTGATGTAGATCCCCTCATGATTACTCTTTGTAATGAAACGTTAGGAAGAGGGATATATAAAACAACCAACCCACAACCTCCTGTAGAATTTATTAATGACAATTCATTAGATATCATATTCGCTTATTCTGTATTCTCACATTTATCCGAAGAAACAGCAGAAAATTGGATAAATGAATTTTCAAGAATTCTTCGTCCAGGTGGCATCTTCATCGCCACAACACAAGCACGCTATTTTCTCGATTTCTGTCAACAATTTAAGGAACACCCTGAATTAATTCAAACGGGATGGCATAAAACTTTATCTCAAGCTTTTCCAGATATAAATCGTGCCATCTCGGATTATGAAAGCGGCAATTTTGTCCACAGCCCTACGGGAGCTGGAGACGTTAGAAACCGTAGCTTCTACGGGGAAACCGTTATACCTAGAACTTATATTAAAAACCACTATGAGAAGTATTTAAAGCTACGGGACTTTTTTGATGATACAAACCGGTTACCCCAAGCTCTATTTGTTCTCCAAAAAGATTAACTCTTTTCGCTCATTGTATAATGAAGATCATTTTGTATCTCAGCCGTATATATTAAATCATCAAAGATTTCCATATTAAGCACACTGTACAAAAGAATTCATTATGCAGCATAAACACAGTAAGTAAATAACATATCTCATGCTTTAACTAGATTCGAAAAATCAAAAGTAACTTCCCACCACTTGAACTACGAAGAACATAAGGGGGATATATCTTGAAAATAATCGCTTTTTACTTACCACAGTTTCATCAAATAAAAGAAAATGACCGATGGTGGGGGAAAGGGTTTACTGAATGGACAAATACTAAAAGTGCACGACCTTTATTTTCAGGACATTACCAACCTAGAGAACCTTATCAAGATTTTTATTATGACTTAACCACCCCATCCGTAAGAAAATGGCAAGCAGAAATCGCCAAAGCACATGGCATATATGGTTTTTGTTATTACCATTACTGGTTTAAAGGGAAGAGGCTATTGGAGGCACCCTTTAATGAGGTGCTTAAGATGAAGGAACCAGATTTTCCATTTTGCCTTTCTTGGGCAAATGAACCGTGGACAAAAACTTGGGATGGTCTTGATAGTCACATATTAATGCCTCAAAATTATGGAGAATTATCGGATTGGAAAGAACACTTTGAGTATTTATTGCAAGCTTTCCAAGATGAGAGATATATCCGTATAGACGATAAACCACTATTCATTATTTATCGTCCCGGGCATATCCCTCATTGTGAACAAATGCTTCATTATTGGAATACACTCGCACAAGAAAATGGTTTGAAAGGTATATACTTTGCAGAAACATTAAACAGCTTTCCACTTCCTAATATAAATGGATTTGATGCTAGCATTCAATTCGAGCCTTTTTATACAATTGCTCATGATAGCTCTTCAGACATAAATAAGACAATATATGAGTCTGGTAAACAAATAAACGCTTGGGATTATGATAAAGTGTGGATGTATATACTAAAACGATCTCCTCCAGAGAAAAAAACATTTCCTGGTGCCTTTGTTGACTGGGACAATACAGCACGCCGCAAAGACTTAAATAGCAGCATCTTCCTAGGTTCTACCCCTAGGAAGTTCACGATATATTTAAGCAAACAAATCCAGCGTACCTATTCTCTTTACAACAGCGAGTTTTTATTTATTAATGCGTGGAATGAATGGGCAGAAGGTACTTACTTAGAACCAGATAAAAGGTATGGATTCGCCTATTTAGAAGGAGTTAAGCAGGCAATTAACAGAGGTATGAAAGCATACAAAAAAGACGAGTCATTCTGACTCGTCTTAATAGTTGCTTGGCGACGTCCTACTCTCACAGGGACAAGGTCCCAACTACCATCGGCGCTAGAGAGCTTAACTTCCGTGTTCGGTATGGGAACGGGTGTGACCTCTCTGCCATCATCACCAAACTATGAAGGCATATTCCTTCAAAACTAGATAACATTTGCTTCATATTATATGGTTAAGTCCTCGATCTATTAGTATTCGTCAGCTCCACATGTCACCATGCTTCCACCTCGAACCTATCAACCTGATCATCTTTCAGGGATCTTACTAGCTTACGCTATGGGAAATCTCATCTTGAGGGGGGCTTCATGCTTAGATGCTTTCAGCACTTATCCCTTCCGCACATAGCTACCCAGCTATGCCCTTGGCAGAACAACTGGTACACCAGCGGTGCGTCCATCCCGGTCCTCTCGTACTAAGGACAGCTCCTCTCAAATTTCCTACGCCCACGACGGATAGGGACCGAACTGTCTCACGACGTTCTGAACCCAGCTCGCGTACCGCTTTAATGGGCGAACAGCCCAACCCTTGGGACCGACTACAGCCCCAGGATGCGATGAGCCGACATCGAGGTGCCAAACCTCCCCGTCGATGTGGACTCTTGGGGGAGATAAGCCTGTTATCCCCGGGGTAGCTTTTATCCGTTGAGCGATGGCCCTTCCATGCGGAACCACCGGATCACTAAGCCCGACTTTCGTCCCTGCTCGACTTGTAGGTCTCGCAGTCAAGCTCCCTTATGCCTTTGCACTCTACGAATGATTTCCAACCATTCTGAGGGAACCTTTGGGCGCCTCCGTTACACTTTAGGAGGCGACCGCCCCAGTCAAACTGCCCACCTGACACTGTCTCCCGGGTCGATAAGACCCGTAGGTTAGAATTTCAATACAGTCAGGGCGGTATCCCACCAGCGCCTCCACCGAAGCTAGCGCTCCGGTTTCAATGGCTCCCGCCTATCCTGTACAAACTGTACCAAAATTCAATATCAGGCTACAGTAAAGCTCCACGGGGTCTTTCCGTCCTGTCGCGGGTAACCTGCATCTTCACAGGTACTATAATTTCACCGAGTCTCTGGTTGAGACAGTGCCCAAATCGTTACACCTTTCGTGCGGGTCGGAACTTACCCGACAAGGAATTTCGCTACCTTAGGACCGTTATAGTTACGGCCGCCGTTTACTGGGGCTTCAGTTCAGAGCTTCGCTTACGCTAACCCCTCTCCTTAACCTTCCAGCACCGGGCAGGTGTCAGCCCCTATACTTCGCCTTACGGCTTCGCAGAGACCTGTGTTTTTGCTAAACAGTCGCTTGGGCCTATTCACTGCGGCTTTCCGTTAAGAAAGCACCCCTTCTCCCGAAGTTACGGGGTCATTTTGCCGAGTTCCTTAACCAGAGTTCTCTCGCACACCTTAGGATTCTCTCCTCGCCTACCTGTGTCGGTTTGCGGTACAGGCACCTTTTATCTCGCTAGAAGCTTTTCTTGGCAGCGGGGAATCAAAGACTTCGCTCCATAAGGAGCTTCCCCATCACAGCTCAGCCTTCACGATAAGCGGATTTGCCTACTTATCAGCCTAACTGCTTGGACGTGCACAACCAATCGCACGCTTCTTCTATCCTTCTGCGTCCCTCCATTGCTCAAAACGATAAAGAGGTGGTACAGGAATATCAACCTGTTGTCCATCGCCTACGCCTGTCGGCCTCGGCTTAGGTCCTGACTAACCCTGAGCGGACGAGCCTTCCTCAGGAAACCTTAGGCATTCGGTGGACGGGATTCTCACCCGTCTTTCGCTACTCATACCGGCATTCTCACTTCTAAGCGCTCCACCAGTCCTTCCGGTCTGACTTCACTGCACTTAGAACGCTCCCCTACCACTGATACCATTGGTATCAATTCGCAGCTTCGGTGGTGTATTTAGCCCCGGTACATTTTCGGCGCAGAGTCACTCGACTAGTGAGCTATTACGCACTCTTTAAATGGTGCTGCTTCTAAGCCAACATCCTAGTTGTCTAAGCAACTCCACATCCTTTTCCACTTAATACACACTTTGGGACCTTAGCTGGCGATCTGGGCTGTTTCCCTCTTGACTACGGATCTTATCACTCGCAGTCTGACTCCTAAGGATAAGTCATTGGCATTCGGAGTTTGACTGAATTCGGTAATCCGATGAGGACCCCTAGTTCAATCAGTGCTCTACCTCCAAGACTCTTACACTTAAGGCTAGCCCTAAAGCTATTTCGGGGAGAACCAGCTATCTCCAGGTTCGATTGGAATTTCTCCGCTACCCACACCTCATCCCCGCACTTTTCAACGTGCGTGGGTTCGGGCCTCCATTCAGTGTTACCTGAACTTCACCCTGGACATGGGTAGATCACCTGGTTTCGGGTCTACGACCACGTACTAAACGCCCTATTCAGACTCGCTTTCCGCTGCGGCTCCGCCTCTTCAGCTTAACCTCGCACGGGATCGTAACTCGCCGGTTCATTCTACAAAAGGCACGCCATCACCCATTAACGGGCTCTGACTATTTGTAGGCACACGGTTTCAGGATCTCTTTCACTCCCTTCCGGGGTGCTTGTTCTACCTTTCCCTCACTGGTACTTGGTTCACTAATCGATCACTAGGGAGTATTTAGCCTTGGGAGATGGTCCTCCCAGATTCCGACGGAATTTCACGTGTTCCGCCGTACTCAAGGATACATTCAAGAGAGAACGAAGTTTCGACTACGGGTTGTTACCCTCTACGACGGACCTTTCCAGGTCGCTTCGTCTACCTCGTTCCTTTGTAACTGCCGTATAGAATGTCCTACAACCCCAAGAGGCAAGCCTCTTGGTTGGGCTATGTTCCGTTTCGCTCGCCGCTACTCAGGAAATCGCATTTGCTTTCTCTTCCTCCAGGTACTTAAGATGTTTCAGTTCCCTGGGTTCTGTCTTCCTTACCCTATGTTATTCAGGCAAGGATACCATACCATTACGTATGGTGGGTTTCCCCATTCGGAAATCTTCGGATCAAAGCTTACTTACAGCTCCCCGAAGCATATCGGCGTTAGTCCCGTCCTTCATCGACTCCTAGTGTCAAGGCATCACACCGTGCGCCCTTTCTAACTTAACCAAACTAAATTAAAAAATATGAGCTACACTGTTATCTAGTTTTTCAAAGAACATACATTTATATATGAGAGATAGTTTCTCTCAAAACTGAACAAAACGAAACACGGAAACTTATATTGTGAACAGCGTTCATCAATTCTCCATAGAAAGGAGGTGATCCAGCCGCACCTTCCGATACGGCTACCTTGTTACGACTTCACCCCAATCATCTGTCCCACCTTAGGCGGCTGGCTCCATAAAGGTTACCCCACCGACTTCGGGTGTTACAAACTCTCGTGGTGTGACGGGCGGTGTGTACAAGGCCCGTGGAACGTATTCACCGCGGCATGCTGATCCGCGATTACTAGCGATTCCAGCTTCATGTAGGCGAGTTGCAGCCTACAATCCGAACTGAGAACGGTTTTATGAGATTAGCTCCACCTCGCGGTCTTGCAGCTCTTTGTACCGTCCATTGTAGCACGTGTGTAGCCCAGGTCATAAGGGGCATGATGATTTGACGTCATCCCCACCTTCCTCCGGTTTGTCACCGGCAGTCACCTTAGAGTGCCCAACTTAATGATGGCAACTAAGATCAAGGGTTGCGCTCGTTGCGGGACTTAACCCAACATCTCACGACACGAGCTGACGACAACCATGCACCACCTGTCACTCTGCTCCCGAAGGAGAAGCCCTATCTCTAGGGTTTTCAGAGGAATGTCAAGACCTGGTAAGGTTCTTCGCGTTGCTTCGAATTAAACCACATGCTCCACCGCTTGTGCGGGCCCCCGTCAATTCCTTTGAGTTTCAGCCTTGCGGCCGTACTCCCCAGGCGGAGTGCTTAATGCGTTAACTTCAGCACTAAAGGGCGGAAACCCTCTAACACTTAGCACTCATCGTTTACGGCGTGGACTACAGGGTATCTAATCCTGTTTGCTCCCCACGCTTTCGCGCCTCAGTGTCAGTTACAGACCAGAAAGTCGCCTTCGCCACTGGTGTTCCTCCATATCTCTACGCATTTCACCGCTACACATGGGAATTCCACTTTCCTCTTCTGCACTCAAGTCTCCCAGTTTCCAATGACCCTCCACGGTTGAGCCGTGGGCTTTCACATCAGACTTAAGAAACCACCTGCGCGCGCTTTACGCCCAATAATTCCGGATAACGCTTGCCACCTACGTATTACCGCGGCTGCTGGCACGTAGTTAGCCGTGGCTTTCTGGTTAGGTACCGTCAAGGTGCCAGCTTATTCAACTAGCACTTTGTTCTTCCCTAACAACAGAGTTTTACGACCCGAAAGCCTTCATCACTCACGCGGCGTTGCTCCGTCAGACTTTCGTCCATTGCGGAAGATTCCCTACTGCTGCCTCCCGTAGGAGTCTGGGCCGTGTCTCAGTCCCAGTGTGGCCGATCACCCTCTCAGGTCGGCTACGCATCGTTGCCTTGGTGAGCCGTTACCTCACCAACTAGCTAATGCGACGCGGGTCCATCCATAAGTGACAGCCGAAGCCGCCTTTCAATTTCGAACCATGCAGTTCAAAATATTATCCGGTATTAGCCCCGGTTTCCCGGAGTTATCCCAGTCTTATGGGCAGGTTACCCACGTGTTACTCACCCGTCCGCCGCTAACTTCTTGAGAGCAAGCTCTCAATCCATTCGCTCGACTTGCATGTATTAGGCACGCCGCCAGCGTTCATCCTGAGCCAGGATCAAACTCTCCAATAAAGTTAGTTTGTCTAGCATCTAAAAATAAAAATTGACGTTTCACGTTGTTTGTTTCGTTCAGTTTTCAAAGAACTACTCGGTCGCTCATTTGCGACTCCCTTATGTTAACATCTTCGTTAGTTAATGTCAACTAAGTTTTTCATTTTGTTTACCGCGTTCTGCATTATTGCATCGGCGACTTGTTCTATATTACACCTCTAAGATACAACCGTCAATATGTTTTTATAAAAAACTTCATTTTTTATAAATCCTATTTACGTTATTAAATTATGTATTTATATACCTCTTCTATAAGAATAGATAAGCAACCCATAAAATACTCTATGGGTTGCTATTCCTTCATAAAAACTATTGTTCTTTTGAAGGTATCGAACAACTTTCATCCGTACAAGACATATCGCTTCCACCCTCTGAAGAAAGCTCTTGTAACTTAGGTGCAGGATTCTCTTCTTCCCACACTTGTTGAAGTGCACCGACAAAAGTTTCGAGTGGTTGCGCACCTGAAATAGCATACTTTTGGTTAATAATAAAATAAGGTACTCCTGAAATTTGATATTGCTGAGCAATCGCTTCATCAATTCTAACATCATTTGCATATGCACCTTTATCATTAATAACACGTAAAGCTTCTTGCTTATCTAAACCTGAAGCTTCAGCAATAGTAGCAAGCGTATCCACATCACTTAAATTTCTCGATTCAGTGAAATATGCAAAAAGTAGATTTTCCGTAATCTCTTTTTCTTTCCCTTGATCCTTTGCAAATTTAGCTAGACGATGCGCATCAAAAGTGTTCGTCGGCTTCATCTCTTCAAAATTAAAATTTAAATCCATACTAGCTGCATGATTTCCTAGTTGTACATTATTACGCTTAGCTTCTTCAATACTAATCCCGTACTTTGATGCAAGTACTTCATTAATACTTGTTCCAGAATAGATTGGAGCATTTTGGTCTAATTCAAAACTTTTAAACTCCACTTCAACATCCTTCTTATGCGGAAATTGCTCTAAAGCCATTTCTAATCTACGTTTCCCAATATAACAAAATGGGCATACAAAATCTGACCATACTTCAATCTTCATAGAAACACCTCATTAACATGTAGTTTTCAATTATTGTAGCACTGGCAATAAGGAATTCAAAAATTTATGCTTCAAACCTTATATACTACAAACTAAAATAAGTTTTTAAATAGAAAAAACGATAATCAAAAGTATAAAAACCTTTCCTTCTGATTATCGTATATACAAATCTAAAACAATCTAATTACGCTGGAATGTATCTCCCCACGAACTTCCATACGGTATTCCAATATTTATTCGAATCTACCTTCTCGGCTTCTCCATGTCCAGCACCTGGAACAATTAATTTCTCTTTTTCTACTTTTGCAGCATTATATACTTCATCTAACATTTCATAAGGAACAAATGTATCAGCATCCCCATGAATAAATAGCATAGGTGTTTTACTTTTCGCCACTTGTTTTATAGCTGAAGCTTCTTCTAAATCATATCCAGATCTTAATTTTGTAACTGTATTTGCCGCATTCATAACAGGAAACTTTGGCAAATGGAATAAATCTTTTAGTTGATACGTAAATTCATCAATAACAGTTGAGTATCCACAATCTTCAATAATAACTTTAACGTTAGAAGGTAACTCTTCACCTGAAGTCATCATTACAGTTGCTCCCCCCATTGAAATACCAAAGAGTGCTATTTCAGCATTAGGGTCTTTCTTTACAATTTGTTGAATCCAAATCAAAATATCTTTACGATCATGCCAGCCCATCCCTATATAATCACCTTCACTATTTCCATGCCCACGAAGGTCTGGCGCTATGACGTTATATCCTTGTTCATAAAAGTTCCGGATATATTTCGTCATTTTCGATGCCCTACTATCATACCCATGAACTACAATTGCCCATTTATGGCTAGATTGTTCATTCATATATTCATAACCTGTTAATTTCAACTTATCGAAAGAATTTATGTTTCGTGTATTAGGTTTATGATTTGATACAAAGTTCGCATCCTTTTCTTCATTTGTAGCGAACACACCTCCCGATGCATTCACAGTTTCTACTAAGTGAGGATTATCCTCTAAAAACTCTTTCTCTTGTTTCGCATTCAACGCATAATTATAAAAATAATTCCCGACTAACATATAAGTAATTGCTAGAAGGACTAAAACTACTATAGTAATTACACCTATCTTTTTCATATTATCTCCTTAAAAAAATTTAAATCTTCCTATATTAAAGTACCTCGAAAAACAACTGTACTATTTTAACACACCGATAGATTGCTTTTACAAAAAATAGAATAGAAAATCTTAAACTACACATCAAAAATGATGAAAGAAAATGAATATGAGGGGATCAAAAGAATACGGATTACTTACTTGAAGCTGATAAGAAGTTTAAAACACAAAAAAGACGAGTCATTCTGACTCGTCTTAATAGTTGCTTGGCGACGTCCTACTCTCACAGGGACAAGGTCCCAACTACCATCGGCGCTAGAGAGCTTAACTTCCGTGTTCGGTATGGGAACGGGTGTGACCTCTCTGCCATCATCACCAAACTATGAAGGCATATTCCTTCAAAACTAGATAACATTTGCTTCATATTATATGGTTAAGTCCTCGATCTATTAGTATTCGTCAGCTCCACATGTCACCATGCTTCCACCTCGAACCTATCAACCTGATCATCTTTCAGGGATCTTACTAGCTTACGCTATGGGAAATCTCATCTTGAGGGGGGCTTCATGCTTAGATGCTTTCAGCACTTATCCCTTCCGCACATAGCTACCCAGCTATGCCCTTGGCAGAACAACTGGTACACCAGCGGTGCGTCCATCCCGGTCCTCTCGTACTAAGGACAGCTCCTCTCAAATTTCCTACGCCCACGACGGATAGGGACCGAACTGTCTCACGACGTTCTGAACCCAGCTCGCGTACCGCTTTAATGGGCGAACAGCCCAACCCTTGGGACCGACTACAGCCCCAGGATGCGATGAGCCGACATCGAGGTGCCAAACCTCCCCGTCGATGTGGACTCTTGGGGGAGATAAGCCTGTTATCCCCGGGGTAGCTTTTATCCGTTGAGCGATGGCCCTTCCATGCGGAACCACCGGATCACTAAGCCCGACTTTCGTCCCTGCTCGACTTGTAGGTCTCGCAGTCAAGCTCCCTTATGCCTTTGCACTCTACGAATGATTTCCAACCATTCTGAGGGAACCTTTGGGCGCCTCCGTTACACTTTAGGAGGCGACCGCCCCAGTCAAACTGCCCACCTGACACTGTCTCCCGGGTCGATAAGACCCGTAGGTTAGAATTTCAATACAGTCAGGGCGGTATCCCACCAGCGCCTCCACCGAAGCTAGCGCTCCGGTTTCAATGGCTCCCGCCTATCCTGTACAAACTGTACCAAAATTCAATATCAGGCTACAGTAAAGCTCCACGGGGTCTTTCCGTCCTGTCGCGGGTAACCTGCATCTTCACAGGTACTATAATTTCACCGAGTCTCTGGTTGAGACAGTGCCCAAATCGTTACACCTTTCGTGCGGGTCGGAACTTACCCGACAAGGAATTTCGCTACCTTAGGACCGTTATAGTTACGGCCGCCGTTTACTGGGGCTTCAGTTCAGAGCTTCGCTTACGCTAACCCCTCTCCTTAACCTTCCAGCACCGGGCAGGTGTCAGCCCCTATACTTCGCCTTACGGCTTCGCAGAGACCTGTGTTTTTGCTAAACAGTCGCTTGGGCCTATTCACTGCGGCTTTCCGTTAAGAAAGCACCCCTTCTCCCGAAGTTACGGGGTCATTTTGCCGAGTTCCTTAACCAGAGTTCTCTCGCACACCTTAGGATTCTCTCCTCGCCTACCTGTGTCGGTTTGCGGTACAGGCACCTTTTATCTCGCTAGAAGCTTTTCTTGGCAGCGGGGAATCAAAGACTTCGCTCCATAAGGAGCTTCCCCATCACAGCTCAGCCTTCACGATAAGCGGATTTGCCTACTTATCAGCCTAACTGCTTGGACGTGCACAACCAATCGCACGCTTCTTCTATCCTTCTGCGTCCCTCCATTGCTCAAACGATAAAGAGGTGGTACAGGAATATCAACCTGTTGTCCATCGCCTACGCCTGTCGGCCTCGGCTTAGGTCCTGACTAACCCTGAGCGGACGAGCCTTCCTCAGGAAACCTTAGGCATTCGGTGGACGGGATTCTCACCCGTCTTTCGCTACTCATACCGGCATTCTCACTTCTAAGCGCTCCACCAGTCCTTCCGGTCTGACTTCACTGCACTTAGAACGCTCCCCTACCACTGATACCATTGGTATCAATTCGCAGCTTCGGTGGTGTATTTAGCCCCGGTACATTTTCGGCGCAGAGTCACTCGACTAGTGAGCTATTACGCACTCTTTAAATGGTGGCTGCTTCTAAGCCAACATCCTAGTTGTCTAAGCAACTCCACATCCTTTTCCACTTAATACACACTTTGGGACCTTAGCTGGCGATCTGGGCTGTTTCCCTCTTGACTACGGATCTTATCACTCGCAGTCTGACTCCTAAGGATAAGTCATTGGCATTCGGAGTTTGACTGAATTCGGTAATCCGATGAGGACCCCTAGTTCAATCAGTGCTCTACCTCCAAGACTCTTACACTTAAGGCTAGCCCTAAAGCTATTTCGGGGAGAACCAGCTATCTCCAGGTTCGATTGGAATTTCTCCGCTACCCACACCTCATCCCCGCACTTTTCAACGTGCGTGGGTTCGGGCCTCCATTCAGTGTTACCTGAACTTCACCCTGGACATGGGTAGATCACCTGGTTTCGGGTCTACGACCACGTACTAAACGCCCTATTCAGACTCGCTTTCGCTGCGGCTCCGCCTCTTCAGCTTAACCTCGCACGGGATCGTAACTCGCCGGTTCATTCTACAAAAGGCACGCCATCACCCATTAACGGGCTCTGACTATTTGTAGGCACACGGTTTCAGGATCTCTTTCACTCCCCTTCCGGGGTGCTTTTCACCTTTCCCTCACGGTACTGGTTCACTATCGATCACTAGGGAGTATTTAGCCTTGGGAGATGGTCCTCCCAGATTCCGACGGAATTTCACGTGTTCCGCCGTACTCAGGATACATTCAAGAGAGAACGAAGTTTCGACTACGGGGTTGTTACCCTCTACGACGGACCTTTCCAGGTCGCTTCGTCTACCTCGTTCCTTTGTAACTCCGTATAGAATGTCCTACAACCCCAAGAGGCAAGCCTCTTGGTTTGGGCTATGTTCCGTTTCGCTCGCCGCTACTCAGGAAATCGCATTTGCTTTCTCTTCCTCCAGGTACTTAGATGTTTCAGTTCCCTGGGTCTGTCTTCCTTACCCTATGTATTCAGGCAAGGATACCATACCATTACGTATGGTGGGTTTCCCCATTCGGAAATCTTCGGATCAAAGCTTACTTACAGCTCCCCGAAGCATATCGGCGTTAGTCCCGTCCTTCATCGACTCCTAGTGTCAAGGCATCCACCGTGCGCCCTTTCTAACTTAACCAAACTAAAATTAAAAAAATATGAGCTACACTGTTATCTAGTTTTCAAAGAACATACATTTATATATGAGAGATAGTTCTCTCAAAACTGAACAAAACGAAACACGGAAACTTATATTGATGAACAGCGTTCATCAATTCTCCATAGAAAGGAGGTGATCCAGCCGCACCTTCCGATACGGCTACCTTGTTACGACTTCACCCCAATCATCTGTCCCACCTTAGGCGGCTGGCTCCATAAAGGTTACCCCACCGACTTCGGGTGTTACAAACTCTCGTGGTGTGACGGGCGGTGTGTACAAGGCCCGGGAACGTATTCACCGCGGCATGCTGATCCGCGATTACTAGCGATTCCAGCTTCATGTAGGCGAGTTGCAGCCTACAATCCGAACTGAGAACGGTTTTATGAGATTAGCTCCACCTCGCGGTCTTGCAGCTCTTTGTACCGTCCATTGTAGCACGTGTGTAGCCCAGGTCATAAGGGGCATGATGATTTGACGTCATCCCCACCTTCCTCCGGTTTGTCACCGGCAGTCACCTTAGAGTGCCCAACTTAATGATGGCAACTAAGATCAAGGGTTGCGCTCGTTGCGGGACTTAACCCAACATCTCACGACACGAGCTGACGACAACCATGCACCACCTGTCACTCTGCTCCCGAAGGAGAAGCCCTATCTCTAGGGTTTTCAGAGGATGTCAAGACCTGGTAAGGTTCTTCGCGTTGCTTCGAATTAAACCACATGCTCCACCGCTTGTGCGGGCCCCCGTCAATTCCTTTGAGTTTCAGCCTTGCGGCCGTACTCCCCAGGCGGAGTGCTTAATGCGTTAACTTCAGCACTAAAGGGCGGAAACCCTCTAACACTTAGCACTCATCGTTTACGGCGTGGACTACCAGGGTATCTAATCCTGTTTGCTCCCCACGCTTTCGCGCCTCAGTGTCAGTTACAGACCAGAAAGTCGCCTTCGCCACTGGTGTTCCTCCATATCTCTACGCATTTCACCGCTACACATGGAATTCCACTTTCCTCTTCTGCACTCAAGTCTCCCAGTTTCCAATGACCCTCCACGGTTGAGCCGTGGGCTTTCACATCAGACTTAAGAAACCACCTGCGCGCGCTTTACGCCCAATAATTCCGGATAACGCTTGCCACCTACGTATTACCGCGGCTGCTGGCACGTAGTTAGCCGTGGCTTTCTGGTTAGGTACCGTCAAGGTGCCAGCTTATTCAACTAGCACTTGTTCTTCCCTAACAACAGAGTTTTACGACCCGAAAGCCTTCATCACTCACGCGGCGTTGCTCCGTCAGACTTTCGTCCATTGCGGAAGATTCCCTACTGCTGCCTCCCGTAGGAGTCTGGGCCGTGTCTCAGTCCCAGTGTGGCCGATCACCCTCTCAGGTCGGCTACGCATCGTTGCCTTGGTGAGCCGTTACCTCACCAACTAGCTAATGCGACGCGGGTCCATCCATAAGTGACAGCCGAAGCCGCCTTTCAATTTCGAACCATGCAGTTCAAAATATTATCCGGTATTAGCCCCGGTTTCCCGGAGTTATCCCAGTCTTATGGGCAGGTTACCCACGTGTTACTCACCCGTCCGCCGCTAACTTCTTGAGAGCAAGCTCTCAATCCATTCGCTCGACTTGCATGTATTAGGCACGCCGCCAGCGTTCATCCTGAGCCAGGATCAAACTCTCCAATAAAGTTAGTTTGTCTAGCATCTAAAAATAAAAATTGACGTTTCACGTTGTTTGTTTCGTTCAGTTTTCAAAGAACTACTCGGTCGCTCATTTGCGACTCCCTTATGTTAACATCTTCATGTTTCAATGTCAACTAAGTTTTTCATTTTGTTTACCGCGTTCTGCGTTATTGCATCGGCGACTTGTCCTATATTACACCTCTATACTCTAATCGTCAACATATTTTTCTAAAAAAATATAAAAAGGCTTATTTCTTTTAAAATAAGCCTTTTTATCAAATATCATTCTATTCATTTATTATTTTTCTATAATTGGTAACGAGACGATAAACTGAATAATACCATCCTCATATTCCGCTCGAATACTACCACCTTGCAGCTCAACAATACTTTTCGCAATCGCTAATCCAAGTCCCGATCCTTCTGTTACTCTACTTCTAGATTGATCCTTCTTATAAAAACGTTCAAACAAACTCCCTAGCTCTTCTCTCGTAAACTCTTCACTATGATTCGCAATTACAATTTGTATATCCCGGCGCTGCCTTTGAAGAGAAACTTTTATCTCCCCATCATCTTTACTATACTTAATCGCGTTCATTAATAGATTATCAAATACACGTACCATCTTTTCCGAATCAACCGCTGCATAGGCACGTTCCTCAGGAAACTTCTTAACAAACGCAAGTCCATGCTCTTCTGCCTGCGGTACTAACTCTTCTATTAATTGCTCCAATAACTCATTTATACAAACCTCTTGTTTTTCTAATACAACTTGCTCATTTGTTAACTTCGTATACTCAAATAAATCTTCTATTAAATTCTTTAACTGCTCCGACTTCGCAAAAGCAATTCTCGTATACTCATCATGTTGTTCTTTATTTTCATATTTAGAATCTCGAAGTAATCGCAAGTAACCCATAATAGAAGTCAGTGGTGTACGCAAATCGTGAGATACATTCGTAATAAGCTCATTCTTTTGCTTCTCTAATTTACGTTCCTTTTCTATATTATTCATAAGCTCTTCTGCCATATTATTAATATTCTCAGTTAAAGACGCAATCTCGTCCTCACCTTTCTTCTCAATACGATACGCTAAGTTGCCTTTTTCTATTTCCTTTACACCTTGTGCCATCGCTTCAATTTGCTTCATCTTTCTCTTTGTTATATAGAAGAAAGAGAAAATAAATACGAGTACACCTATGCAAAATGGAAACGGCCCTTCTTGCGTATCATATATTACTTCACCTTCTGGAATCCCACTAACAAACATGTATAAATTCTTATCTTCTATTGTAATAGGTGCAAAAGCTATAAATTCTTTTCTTGTACTTTCAAATGCATCTTGGCCATTTGAATAGTTGATCGCAAATGATGCTGCATTACGAATCGTATTATGCAAATCAATTTGCTCTTCTTGTGCCTGCTTCGTTTTATATAAAACTTTACCGCTCTCGTCAGTAACCAATATTTTTAAAGCTCTAGGTCCTCGCTCGAAACTTTGGTTCTCCCTTTCGATCATATCGGATATAGCTTCTAATTTATTTTCATGAACCGAACTATTTGCCGCTCCTTGAGCTTGTTGATTAATCTCCTCCATACCAGCCCGATAATCGATCATCGCCTTCCGATTCGCATTCTCAAAAAACGGCGCTGCTGCCTTTGCTGACAAAAGACCTAATAACGCACAAGCAGTAAACGCAGTAATAAGTTGAATTCGCACACTCCGTTTCACACTCTTTATTATCTTTCCAATTAATTTTCGAAATTTCCTAACATAAGTAAATGGATTAAATATCTTTTTCAATCTTATACCCCACTCCCCATACTGTTTTTATATATATTGGCTTCCTTGGATTCTCCTCAATCTTTTCACGCACTTTCCGAATATGAACCATTACCGTGTTATCCGACTGGAAAGATCTTTCGTTCCAAACCTTTTCATAAATTTGTTCCGCGCTAAAGACCATCCCCGGATTACGAGCTAGTAATTCTAAAATCGAAAATTCCCTCGGAGTCAGTTTCACTTCTTCTCCACCTACAATGACTGTATGGGTTGAGATGTTTATCTTCATCTCTCCAATTTCTAGCTCGTCCTCATTTTGAAGAGCAAAACCATTCATCTTCATATAACGACGTAACTGAGATTTAATCCTTGCGATTAACTCTAACGGATTAAATGGTTTCGTTACGTAATCATCTGCACCTGTTGTTAATCCTAAAATTTTATCCATATCTTGCGTTTTCGCAGAAAGCATAATAATTGGCATTTCTTTCGATTCTCTTACTTTCATGCACATATGAATACCATCTACCTTTGGCATCATAATATCTAATACGACTAGATGTACTTCATTTTCTTCTAGTAAACGTAATCCTTCTTCTCCGTCTCCTGCTTGCAACACTTTATATCCTTCATTCTTTAAATAGATTGTAATAAGATTTCTAATTTCTTTTTCATCATCTACGACAAGTATTGTTTCGTGCGCCACAATATCTCCCCCATCACTTTTTTAATCCCTAACTTCTATTATAGGAAAACTTCTGAAGAAAAACGCTCGGAAATCCTTAAGATTTTCTGAAGACGCAAAAAAGGTCTAGACTCCCCTTAAGTCTAGACCTTTCAAAAAACCCCTTTTATTTACGAACGTAGATGAAATATAGTACGAATAAAACTCCCATAACATACATAATTGGATGAATCTCTTTACGACGACCACTTACTACCATTGTAATTGGATAGAAGATAAACCCGATTGCAATCCCTGTCGCAATACTATACGTAAGTGGCATTGAAATGATTGTAAAGAATGCTGGTACTGCAATCTCGAATTTCTTCCAATCAATTTCGCCTAAAGATGAAACCATCAAGATCCCTACAATAATTAATGCTGGCGCTGTTACAGCTGGTGTTACAACGCTTAATAATGGCGAGAAGAATAGTGCCAGCAAGAAGAATCCTGCTGTTACAACTGCTGTAAATC
This sequence comes from Bacillus cereus group sp. RP32, assembly GCF_040459735.1. NCBI lineage: Bacteria > Bacillati > Bacillota > Bacilli > Caryophanales > Bacillaceae > Bacillus > Bacillus cereus group sp. RP32. The sequence continues at coordinate 5,063,257 of NZ_JARVHO010000001.1, forward strand.
CAGAACGTCCACCCGCTGCTACCCCTGCAGACGACTCAATGTAAGACGTTGTTGTTGATGTACCTAAGATCGCACCGATTACAGTTGCAATCGCATCTGCGAATAACGCTTTTCCTGCACGTGGTAATTTATTGTTCTTCATTAATCCTGCTTGATTCGCAACCGCTACAAGTGTACCTGCTGTATCAAAGAAATCGATAAAGAAGAACGTTATAATAACAATCACCATTTGAACAGTGAAAATGTCTCCAAAGTGAGTTAATGCCACACCGAACGTTGGTTCTAGACTCGGTATTGCTCCCACTACAGCTTTTGGAGTATCAATTAATCCTGTCGCTACTCCTAAAATTGCTGTAAGAATCATACCGTAGAACACTGCACCATTAACTTTCTTAATCATGAAGATGATTGTAGTAACAACCCCGAAGATCGCTAGTAACGTTGTGCCCTTTGTTAAATCCCCCAACCCAACAAGAACAGCATCATTTTTCACGATAATTCCGGCATTTTGGAATCCAAGGAAAGCAATGAATAATCCGATACCTGCCGCTACTGCAAACTTTAACTCTGATGGAATTGCATTAATGATTTTTTCACGAATACCTGAAGCTGTAAGAATAATAAAGATAATACCTGACATTAACGTTCCAGCAATTGCTGTCTGCCATGGAATACCCATCGTTAACACTGCCGTATAAGCAAAGAACGCGTTAATTCCCATACCCGGCGCCAATGCAATTGGATACTTCGCGAATATCCCCATAATTAACGAACCAATCGCTGCCGCTAATGCTGTAGCAACGAATACTGCACCTGGATCCATTCCTGTACCTGCCGGTAACCCTTTAACATTTCCAAGTGACAGCGTAGCAGGATTGACAAATAATACATAAGCCATAGATAAAAATGTCGTTAAACCCGCTATGAACTCTGTTTTATAATTTGTGCCGAGTTCATCAAACTGAAAATAGCGTTTCATCTTACGTTTCCCCCGTTATATGATTACTCGCCGTAATCTCCCTAGCCCTCTTTTATCTATTAAAAATAAAAAAGGCTTCCATTGCATATACATGGAAGCGTTCTATGAATAAAGACAAGTTTCCCCTCATCTTTATCTAAACGCCTCGTAGTCAAGCCATTTACGGTAGCTAGGTAGAAACTTTCGGGCCATATCCCCGATATTATACGACGGCATAATATTCACTTTTCGATTGAATTACATACTCATATTAACTCGATGAAGTAGTTTTGTCAATTTAAAAACGAACATTTTTATAAACTTTTATACTTTCGTTCGTATTAATGGTAAAAATACAAAAGATCCATCTATGCATGAGCAATAGATGGATCTTTTTTTATAATACTATTCCCACTCAATAGTTGCTGGTGGCTTACTTGTTATATCATACACGATACGGTTAACGTGTTTTACTTCGTTTACGATACGTACAGAGATTTTCTCTAATACGTCCCAAGGGATACGTGCCCAGTCAGCTGTCATACCGTCGATAGATGTTACTGCGCGGATACCTACTGTGTAATCGTAAGTACGCTCATCACCCATAACACCTACGCTACGCATACCAGGAAGCGCAGTGAAGTATTGCCAAACTTCGCGGTCTAAGCCCGCTTTAATAATTTCTTCACGTAAAATCGCATCAGATTCACGAACGATTTCTAATTTCTCTTCTGTGATTTCACCTAATACACGAATACCAAGACCAGGGCCTGGGAATGGTTGACGCCATACGATTTCATCAGGAATTCCTAGTTCTGATCCTAATACACGTACTTCATCTTTAAATAACGTGTTTAAAGGCTCAATTAATTTGAACTGCATGTCTTCTGGAAGACCACCAACGTTATGGTGAGATTTAATTGTTTGTGCAGTTGCTGTACCACTTTCAACGATGTCTGTATAAAGTGTACCTTGCGCTAGGAAGTCCATTCCTTGTAATTTAGAAGCTTCATCATCAAATACGTAAATGAATTCATTACCGATGATTTTACGTTTTTGTTCTGGATCTTCTACACCTTTTAACTTGTTCATGAAGCGTTCTTGTGCATCCACTTTAATAACGTTCATGTGGAAGCCTTCGCTGAATGTTTTCATAACGCCTTCTGCTTCACCTTTACGAAGTAAGCCGTGGTCAACGAAAATACATGTTAATTGATCGCCGATTGCTTTATGAATTAATACTGCTACAACAGAAGAGTCTACACCGCCGCTAAGTGCGCATAGTACTTTTTTGTCTCCAACAGTTTCACGGATTTTCTCTAATTCTACTTCGATAAAGTTCTCCATGTTCCATCCTTCAGAACAACCACATACGCCGAATACGAAGTTTTTAATTAAATCGTTACCGTGCTCAGAATGACGTACTTCTGGGTGGAATTGTACACCGTATAAGTTTTTGTCTTCATTGCTCATACCAGCAATTGGACAAGACTCACTTGTTGCATCTACTACGAATCCTTCAGGTAAACCAGTTACTAAGTCACCATGGCTCATCCATACAACTTGCTCTTCTGGAAGGTTCGCATATAATTTTGATTCGTTCTCTACTTTAAGAACAGCTTTTCCGTACTCACGGTGGTTTGCACGTTCTACTTTCCCACCGAAGTGTTGCGTCATAAGCTGCATACCGTAACAAATACCGAAGATCGGTAATCCTAGTTCAAAGATTTTTTCATCACAATGTAATGCGCCTTCACCGTATACACTATTTGGTCCACCAGAGAAGATAATCCCTTTTGGATTCATTGCTTTAATTTCTTCTGCAGTAATTGTATGTGGATGAAGTTCACTGTATACACCGAACTCACGAATTCGACGTGCTATTAACTGATTGTACTGACTCCCAAAATCTAAAACGATAATTGTATCATGCTGCTTCTTCAAAATAATCACCCCAACGTTAGTTCTCGTATATAAATATTTTTACCAATTAGGCAAAAAGCATTACTAATATAATAAAAAAAGCCAGTCCTCCGCCTCTAGTCTCATAACAAAGAAAAGGCAGGGGTCTGGCTTTATAAAGAAAGATAGTCTTCCGCTCTTTATAAATATAAGACGCACTGCCTTCATAGTCAGGTTGTTTACGGTAACCCGGTAGAGACTCTCAAACCATATCATCGAGGATATATGAAGGATTTTTTTATATTATCTCCCTAGATTCTAACAATGAAGTATCGATATGGTCAAGAGAGAAAGCGACAAAATTCTACAGAAATTAATTTCCTTTTCTAAAAAACATAAAAAAACATCCATTTCTATATAGAAATGGATGTTTTTCGAGCAAACGGAATTACATCATTCCGCCCATACCGCCCATGCCCATGCCGCCCATGTCAGGCATTGCTGGTGCATTTGGTTCTGGCTTGTCAGCAACTACAGCTTCAGTCGTTAAGAACATAGCTGCAACAGATGCTGCGTTTTGAAGTGCAGAACGAGTTACTTTAGCTGGATCTACGATACCAGTTTCAAGCATGTTAACCCACTCGCCAGTAGCTGCGTTGAAACCAACGCCTACTTTTTCGCCTTTTAGACGCTCTACAACTACAGATCCTTCTAGACCAGCGTTGATTGCGATTTGACGAACTGGCTCTTCTAGTGCGCGAAGTACGATGTTGATACCTGTTGCTTCGTCGCCTTCAGCTACGATAGAAGCTACTTTCGTGTATACGTTCATAAGTGAAGTACCACCACCTGCAACGATACCTTCTTCTACTGCTGCACGAGTTGAGTTAAGTGCATCTTCAATGCGAAGTTTGCGCTCTTTTAACTCAGTTTCAGTTGCTGCACCTACTTTAATTACTGCTACGCCACCTGCAAGTTTTGCAAGACGCTCTTGTAATTTTTCACGATCGAATTCAGAAGTAGTTTCTTCTAATTGCGCGCGGATTTGACCGATGCGAGCTTCGATTTGTTGTGAATTTCCGATACCTTCAACTACAGTTGTGTTTTCTTTCGTTACAACAACTTTACCAGCGCGTCCTAAAGATTCAATTGTAGCAGATTTTAAGTCACGACCTAATTCTTCAGTGATTACTTCGCCACCAGTTAAGATTGCGATATCTTCTAGCATTGCTTTACGACGGTCACCAAATCCAGGAGCTTTAACAGCTACTACATTGAATGTACCACGAAGTTTGTTCACTACTAATGTAGCTAAAGCTTCGCCTTCTACGTCTTCAGCGATGATAAGAAGTGGTTTACCTTGTTGTACCACTTGCTCTAATACTGGTAAGATTTCTTGGATGTTAGAAATCTTCTTATCAGTAATTAAGATGTATGGGTTATCAAGAACTGCTTCCATTTTGTCAGAATCAGTAATCATGTAAGGAGATGCATATCCACGATCAAATTGCATACCTTCTACTACGTCTAATTCTGTTGTAAATCCTTTAGATTCTTCTAAAGTAATAACGCCGTCGTTACCAACGCGCTCCATTGCTTCAGCGATTAATTGACCTACTTCTTCGTCAGCTGCAGAAATAGCAGCTACTTGTGCGATAGAAGATTTGCCTTCGATTGGTTTAGAAATCTCTTTTAATTCTGCAATTGCAGCAGTAACAGCTTTTTCGATACCTTTACGAAGACCCATTGGGTTCGCACCAGCTGTTACGTTTTTAAGACCTTCACGAATCATAGCTTGTGCTAATACAGTTGCAGTTGTTGTTCCGTCACCAGCTACATCATTTGTTTTGCTAGCAACTTCTGCTACTAATTTTGCACCCATGTTTTCGAATGCATCTTCTAATTCGATTTCTTTTGCGATTGTTACACCATCATTTGTAATAAGTGGTGAACCAAATTTTTTCTCAAGTACAACGTTACGACCTTTTGGTCCAAGCGTTACTTTTACTGCGTTTGCAAGAGTGTCGACACCGCGAAGCATCGAACGACGTGCTTCTTCACTAAATTTAATATCTTTTGCCATAATAATTGACCCCCTTGAATTTTTTAAGATTTATATAATTAACCGATAACTGCTAAAATGTCACTTTCACGTAAAATCAAGTAGTCAGTACCTTCATATTTTACTTCAGTACCTGCATATTTTGAGAAGATGATAAGATCACCTGCAGCTACCTCTAGAGCAACACGCTCACCATTTTCAAGCACTCGACCAGTACCTACTGCAATAACTTTACCCTCTTGTGGTTTTTCTTTTGCAGTGTCTGGTAATACAATACCACTTGCTGTTTTTTCTTCTGCTTGAACAAGCTCAATTACAACGCGATCACCTAATGGCTTTAGCATGAACAATAACCTCCTCATTTTGTTATGTAAATTTTATTCATTAGCACTCAAGTCACCCGAGTGCTAACACACTTATAATAATAAATAATCTCAATTTCTTTTGCAAGTAAAAAAATCATAATTTTTTCGCAAATTAAGCTATACACTTTTCTATATAGAGTCCCTCTTCTTCTACCTTTACTATATGAATCGTTGTTTCCCCTACTCGTATGTTACAATATGAAAGGACACCCTAAGTTGTTTTCGCTATACACACAACTTTCTCCTGTCTTCTATTATAATTTCAAATAAGGATTTACAAAAAAAACATAATTTAAGCGAGGTTTATATCGTAGGTAGCATACTTACATGTTATCCTACCTTATCTCATACACTAGAGTTAGAAAGGATGGTTAAACCATTTGAAAAAACAATATTGGTGGGTTATCGTTACATACATTTTAATGCAGTTATCATCCATTGCTGGATTACCACTTCTGCTGAAAACTGGACTTTATGATAACAGGGGATTTACTAGAGAAGAGAAATTTCAACTCATAACTGGCCACTGGGCAATCATTAGCTTCTTTATTGCATTATGTATCGTACTTTGGTTACTTAGAACAGATATTCGTGACAGACGTTTAGATACAATGCGCTCTACTGTTCCAGCTACAATTGGTTGGATTTTTATCGGGTTCTTCCTAGCATTTTTCTCACAAAGTATTGCCGGTATGATAGAAATGCGTGTATTAGGAATTAAACCTGGATCAGAAAATACAGCAAGACTTATGGATATCGCAAAAACGACACCTTGGTTCCTTATCGTTATCTCTATAATAGGACCTATTTTGGAAGAAATCGTATTTAGAAAAATTTTATTTGGTACACTTTATAAGAAGTTTAACTTCTTTATTGCCGCTATCATTAGTTCTCTTGTATTCGCAGCAATTCATTTTGATTTCACTCACTTATTGGTATACACTTCTATGGGACTCGTATTCGCCTTTTTATATGTAAAAACGAAGCGTATTATCGTCCCTATCGCAGCTCATGTTGCAATGAATACATTAGTTGCAGTTGCTCAAGTTTTAATGAGCAATGAACAAATTCAAGAAATGATTAAAGAAGCTGAAAAAATGCAAGGCTTTATCGGAGGATTTTTAGTATGAGGAACTCACCATTGTTCATGGCTGCATTGTACTTCCTTCTAGGATGTATCTTTACACGCTTCGCCATTACGAACGTAACAGATACAATCTGGAATATGTGGACAATACTATTTGCAGTTATGGCAACAATTGATTTTAATTTGGCACTTCGCCTTATCTTAGTTAAATTCACAAAGAAAAAACAATAATAAAACGCAGAGGTCGCTTCCTCTGCGTTTTATTGTGGATAATTCTTTAAAAAGTAAACAAGTGTTTGTAACTCTACCGCTAAATCAATATGGTGAATTCTTATATTATCTGACACATTTAAGCGCGCTGGTGTGAAATTTAAAATACCATGCACGTTCGTTTCTGCCAATCTATCTGCTACAGATTGTGCTACTGTAGCGGGTACTGTTAATATTGCCACTTGTATATCAGTTGATAAACGTTCTTCTAATTCATCTAAATGATATACAGGAATGCCCCCGATTTCTGTCCCGACTTTCTCTTCACTAACATCAAACGCCATTTCAATTTTTGTATTATTGTTTTTCGTGAAATTATAATGTAAGAAAGCGGTCCCTAAATTACCTACTCCAATAAGTGCTACACGTGTTATATCATCTTGGTCGAGTGTTTCACGGAAAAATGATAATAAATAATTTACGTTATATCCATAACCTTTTTTCCCTAACGCTCCAAAATATGAAAAATCTCTTCGAATCGTTGCGGAATCAACTTTTACCGCTTCACTCAATTCGGCTGATGAAACACGTTGCTTACCAGAAAGAGATAAGTTTTGGATAAATCGATAGTATAGAGGCAATCGTTTGGCAGTGGCCTGTGGAATTTTTTGCTGCTCCATATAACCTCTCCTCTCTTCCTATCTTTATTCATATACTTGAATCAAATGCAGAAGTTTAGCACTCATGAATTTCCCTGTATAATAAAGAGAAGAAGTATTCTCTCTTTATTTTAAACTATACACTATTTTTAGTATGATTGAGAAATATAAACATGGCAAAGTTAAGAAATTATTTGAGGTGAAAACATTGATTTTATTACAAGTAAACGCGCTTACGAAATTATACGGTGCCGAAACGATTCTTGCAAACATAAAATTGGAAGTTCAAACGAAAGATCGTATCGCATTAGTCGGACGAAATGGGGCCGGAAAATCTACACTATTAAAAATAATAGCTGGTGAGCTATCTCATGATGGTGGCGAAATTATAAAACCAAAAGATGTCTCAATCGGATATTTAGCCCAAAATACCGGGTTAGAAACGTCTTTAACAATTTGGGATGAAATGTTAACCGTCTTTACACACTTGCAGCAAATGGAGACAAAACTTCGAAGGCTAGAGCAAGAGATGGGAAAAGAAGAAAACTTTTCAAACGAGGCTACATATGAAAGATTATTAGCTGATTATGACCAATTGCAATTAGATTATAAAGATCAAGGTGGATATCAATATGAAGCAGATATTCGCTCGATTTTAAGTGGTCTTGGCTTCCCAATTGAAACGCATCAGACGACGATTTCTACATTAAGCGGTGGACAAAAAACACGATTAGCTCTCGGTAAATTATTATTAACGAAACCAGACCTACTTATTTTGGACGAGCCTACAAACCATTTAGACATCGAAACATTAACATGGCTTGAACAATATTTACAAGGCTATCCTGGCGCAATACTAATCGTTTCCCATGACCGTTATTTCTTGGATAAACTCGTTACACAAGTATATGAAATTTCGAATAAAGAAAGCAGACGATTTGTTGGTAACTACAGTAAATATTTGGACTTAAAATCAGCATTATACGAGCAAGACATGAAACGTTATGAAAAACAACAAGATGAAATCGCTAAGCTTGAGGATTTCGTTCAAAAAAATATAGCTCGCGCATCTACGACAAAACGTGCTCAAAGCCGTCGTAAACAATTAGATAGAATGGAATTATTGACTAGACCATTAGGTGATTCTAAGTCAGCATCCTTCCACTTCGATATCGAAAAACAAAGTGGAAATGATGTTTTACAAGTAAAGGATGCAACTATCGGCTATGATGATGATCCGATTATTGAACATGTAACTATGCGCTTAACTCGCGGGGATAGCGTTGCTTTAGTTGGTCCAAACGGAATTGGGAAATCCACATTATTAAAATCACTTGTGAATAAGTTACCACTATTAAATGGTGATGTTTCTTTCGGATCCAATGTATCTGTTGGTTATTATGATCAAGAACAAGCAAACTTAACATCTTCTAAGCGAGTTTTAAATGAGTTATGGGATGAATATCCATTGCAGCCCGAAAAAGAAATTCGCACGATATTAGGTAACTTCTTATTCACAGGGGATGATGTACTAAAACCAGTATCTTCTCTTAGTGGTGGACAAAAAGCTCGATTAGCTCTTGCAAAACTTATGATGCAAAAATCGAATTTATTAATTCTCGATGAACCTACGAACCATCTTGATTTAAATAGTAAAGAAATTTTGGAGAATGCTTTAATTGATTATCCAGGCACCCTTCTATTTGTTTCACATGACCGCTACTTTATTAATCGTGTAACGACGACCGTTGTTGAGTTGTCAACAGAAGGTGCACAAGAGTATTTAGGCGATTACGATTACTATGTAGAGAAGAAAAATGAAATGATTGAACGTGCAGCATTTGAACAACAAGAACATCAAGAAAACCAAGCACCTGTTCAAAAAACTGTAGCTCAAGAGAAATTAAATTATCTCGAAGAAAAAGAGCGTAAACAATTAGAACGTCAACGCACTCGAAAAATTGAGGAACTAGAACAAAATATTGTAGAATTTGAAGAAGAAATTGCTACGTTAGAAGATCAACTTTGCTTACCAGAAATATACGCAGATTATGAAAAGGCTAGTGAAATTACAACGAAAAAGCAAACACTACAAGAGCAACTTGATGCTTGTATGGCAGAATGGGAAGAATTACATTTATAAGAGTATGAATAAGAAGGATGTCTCATAAGTCGGGATTTTTGACTATGCGACATCCTTTTTATCTTCTAGCTGGGGTATAAACGATTCGACACGACATACCGATTTACCGACAAAGTTTGACAATGTTGGCTCGCCCCTATAATAAGGGCACATTTCAAAATGTTTTTTAGAGATATCTTCTTGCGATTTATTTCCCAAAAAAGAATACATTCAAAGGTCAGACTTCATCTACTTTATCCACAGGTTTATACACATATCCACCTTTATAAAATAAACCCCAAAATAACTTTTCCACATTATCCACAAATCCCAAAAAAGTTATCAACATTTTATATACACAATAAAACCCACATTATCAACAGATAATATGGGTTTTATCCACAAGCTGTGGTTAATTTTGTGCATAACTATTCTTCAATATCTAATCCTGGATTTGCATTTAGAGCTAATGTAGCACGTTTTCCTTGTTCATATGCAATTGTACCTGCGGCTGCAATCATCGCTGCATTATCGGTACATAAAGATAGTGGAGGAATAATTAGCTCGATATTTTCTTTTGTCGCAAATTCCACTTCCAAACGTGCTCGAAGTCCTTTATTCGCAGCTACTCCACCAGCAAGAAGCAGTTGCTTTACGTTATACGCTTCTGCTGCACGAGATGCTTTCGTTACAAGCACATCTATTACACTCGCTTGGAAACTTGCTGCTAAATCTTCCGGTGCAATTTCTATCCCGCGTTGTTTCGCGTTATGCACAGTGTTGATAACTGCTGATTTCAATCCACTGAAACTGAAATCATACGAATCAGGTTCTAGCCATGCACGAGGCAAATCGATTGTCGGTTCCCCTTCATGTGCAAGGCGATCAATGTGAGGACCACCTGGATATGGCATGGATAATGTTCGAGCTACTTTATCATATGCCTCTCCAGCTGCATCATCTCTTGTTTCACCAATCACTTCGAATGAACCATGTTCTTTCATATAAACAAGCTCCGTATGTCCACCAGATACAACAAGTGATAGTAGTGGGAATTGAACTTCTTTTACTAAACGGTTCGCATAAATGTGCCCAGCTATATGATGAACACCCACTAGAGGAATATCATGTGCAAAAGCCACTGCTTTCGCTGCATTTACCCCTATTAAAAGCGCTCCTACTAACCCAGGTCCTTCTGTTACAGCAATTGCATCAATATCATCAAATGTGATATTTGCTTCTTTTAAAGCTTCTTCTAACACAACTGTAATTTCTTCTACATGATGACGGGATGCAATCTCTGGTACAACTCCGCCAAAACGTTTATGACTTTCAATTTGTGATGCAACGACATTCGCAATAATTTCCGTTCCATTTTTAACAACTGCTACTGCTGTTTCATCACAACTTGTTTCAATACCAAGTATAATCGTATTTTTTTCCATTATATATTCACCCACATTACGAGACCATCTTCCTGATTGTCTGCATAGTATCGTTTACGAATTCCACCATTTTGAAATCCGTATTTTCTGTATAACTGTTTTGCTACTTCATTTGATACACGTACTTCAAGCGTCATCGTTTTTACCCCTAAATCTTTCGCTTCGGAAATAACTTCTTTCAATAAAGCATCCCCTAGCTTTTGACCTCTGTATTCTGGCAAAATAGCTACATTTGTTATATGTGATTCATCAATAATTATCCACAATCCACAATACCCAATTACACGACCATCTTTTTCTAGCACAACATAATGTGCATGTTCATTCGTCGTTAACTCACGGTGAAAGGCATCTGCAGTCCAAGGAGTTGAAAAAGACGCTTCTTCAATAGCTACAATTTGAGCGATATCATCGAGTTCCATCTTTCTAAATATCATATCCATCTTCTGCAAGCTCCTACTTATTTTGACTTTCTAACCACTTTGTTTCAGCTTCAGCTAAACGAAGATAACTAGGAACAAATGAATGTACATCTTGTTCTTCTTTTTGTAACCCTAAGAAAGCTAACTCACTTGGTCTTGGGTTATTTTTAGTGAAGGGAGCAAATACAGCTTGGTTGCCTAAATGTTCGATAATCGTCTCTTTGTGCAGTTTAACATCGTTACCAATAAATAAAACAGGCTTTCCTGTATCTTTTAACATTTGCAACCAGTCTACAATAAGAATGATTCGGTCTTCTTCTATAGAAGTTAAATGCTCTCCTTCATATGTATATAACCCAGTATAAATTTGTCCGCGTCTTCCATCGAATAAAGGACAGATTAATCCATCAAAATTAGCACCGTTTGCAGCCACTACTTCTAAACTTGATACACCTACAATTGGTATTTGAAGTGACCAAGCTAATGTTTTTGCAGCTGTCACACCTATGCGAACACCTGTATATGATCCAGGTCCAGCAGCTACAACTATTTTAGTTAATTCTTTCGGTTTTACACCACATTCTTTTAACAATTTCTCTACAGCTGGCATAAGACGTACAGAATGGTTTTTTGTTAAGTTTGTAATGATTTCCCCAATTACGTTTCCTTCCTCAATAAGGGATACACCCATTACGTAATTTGAAGTATCAATTGCTAGTACTTTCATCTTGTAATAGCTCCTCACATAATCTAATATATCGATCTCCAATTGGCTCGAGTACAATTTTCCTTGTATCATCTCCAGCATGGAATAAACTAATTTGTAACTTCTCATTCGGTAAAAATGCTTCTATTAAATGAGCCCATTCTACTACGGTAATTCCTTCACCGTAGAAATACTCATCAAAACCTAAGTCCTCTTCACTTTCTGCTAAGCGATACACGTCCATATGATATAGCGGCAATCTCCCTTTATATTCTTTAATAATATTAAAGGTAGGACTATTTACAACTCTTTTCACTCCAAGACCTTTTGCTAGTCCTTTTGTAAAAGTTGTCTTACCAGCCCCTAGATCTCCTTCTAAAATAATTACATCTTGTGCCCCAACAAGTCCACCTAGTTTTTCTGATAATCTTTGTGTTTCCTCAGAAGAGTTTGTTGTTATTTCATATTTACTCACAGACTTCACCTACTTTACTCACAATGTTCTCTGCTCTTTATTATACAGGTTTTGAATATATAAAAAAGTCCTTAGGAGTTTTCCTAAGGATAGTTTGACTGTCTTTATTAGTTTTTTGTTAAAACAAATAAAAAAATACGAAACAACATGTTTCGTTCTTTTCTTTATATAAAATGGCGGTCCCGACCGGGGTCGAACCGGCGATCTCCTGCGTGACAGGCAGGCATGTTAACCACTACACCACGGGACCATTTGGTTGCGGGGACAGGATTTGAACCTGCGACCTTCGGGTTATGAGCCCGACGAGCTACCGTGCTGCTCCACCCCGCGATGATATAAATAGCCTGGCAACGTCCTACTCTCACAGGGACAAGGTCCCAACTACCATCGGCGCTAGAGAGCTTAACTTCCGTGTTCGGTATGGGAACGGGTGTGACCTCTCTGCCATCATTACCAGACTGTATTCATTTAAGACAAGAATCATCATAACTTATTTAACTTTTAAAGTCAACAAGTTCTTTATATTCTTTCAAAACTAGATAACATTGCTTCATATTATATGGTTAAGTCCTCGATCTATTAGTATTCGTCAGCTCCACATGTCACCATGCTTCCACCTCGAACCTATCAACCTGATCATCTTTCAGGGATCTTACTAGCTTACGCTATGGGAAATCTCATCTTGAGGGGGGCTTCATGCTTAGATGCTTTCAGCACTTATCCCTTCCGCACATAGCTACCCAGCTATGCCCTTGGCAGAACAACTGGTACACCAGCGGTGCGTCCATCCCGGTCCTCTCGTACTAAGGACAGCTCCTCTCAAATTTCCTACGCCCACGACGGATAGGGACCGAACTGTCTCACGACGTTCTGAACCCAGCTCGCGTACCGCTTTAATGGGCGAACAGCCCAACCCTTGGGACCGACTACAGCCCCAGGATGCGATGAGCCGACATCGAGGTGCCAAACCTCCCCGTCGATGTGGACTCTTGGGGGAGATAAGCCTGTTATCCCCGGGGTAGCTTTTATCCGTTGAGCGATGGCCCTTCCATGCGGAACCACCGGATCACTAAGCCCGACTTTCGTCCCTGCTCGACTTGTAGGTCTCGCAGTCAAGCTCCCTTATGCCTTTGCACTCTACGAATGATTTCCAACCATTCTGAGGGAACCTTTGGGCGCCTCCGTTACACTTTAGGAGGCGACCGCCCCAGTCAAACTGCCCACCTGACACTGTCTCCCGGGTCGATAAGACCCGTAGGTTAGAATTTCAATACAGTCAGGGCGGTATCCCACCAGCGCCTCCACCGAAGCTAGCGCTCCGGTTTCAATGGCTCCCGCCTATCCTGTACAAACTGTACCAAAATTCAATATCAGGCTACAGTAAAGCTCCACGGGGTCTTTCCGTCCTGTCGCGGGTAACCTGCATCTTCACAGGTACTATAATTTCACCGAGTCTCTGGTTGAGACAGTGCCCAAATCGTTACACCTTTCGTGCGGGTCGGAACTTACCCGACAAGGAATTTCGCTACCTTAGGACCGTTATAGTTACGGCCGCCGTTTACTGGGGCTTCAGTTCAGAGCTTCGCTTACGCTAACCCCTCTCCTTAACCTTCCAGCACCGGGCAGGTGTCAGCCCCTATACTTCGCCTTACGGCTTCGCAGAGACCTGTGTTTTTGCTAAACAGTCGCTTGGGCCTATTCACTGCGGCTTTCCGTTAAGAAAGCACCCCTTCTCCCGAAGTTACGGGGTCATTTTGCCGAGTTCCTTAACCAGAGTTCTCTCGCACACCTTAGGATTCTCTCCTCGCCTACCTGTGTCGGTTTGCGGTAC
>NZ_JARVHO010000001.1:5082500-5175000 GCF_040459735.1 Bacillus cereus group sp. RP32
CTTTCCCATTCATTTCGTAATATCGATAATTCAGTTCAATGTTGTGTGTATTCAATAGATAACGTCCACCAGTTGTACGCAACCTACTATTGAACATAGCTCTATGTAAAAATGGCATTCCGAAGTATTGTAGTGATACTTCTTCCACCAGACGCTGTATTTCTTGCTCATCCACTCTCATTCCTCCTAAACTAAAAAATATTTTTACACTTTTCTCCTCCCTTATACATATATTAAATAGTACATATACCCATCCTCATTCAAGAAGCGTGGTTTCTAAAAATATAGCATGAATAGAAATCCACTCACCAACCTCTCATCAATAGTACCTTACATTTTTGAGAGTAGGATTAAACAAGGAGGGATTCCTATGCCTACGTGGCTAAAAAAACAAATGCAACGCGCATATTTTGAAAAAAACCGGTATCAAATTAAATTACTAAATGAATGCTGGTTTTATTATAGCAAAATACATCAAAGCTCATAATCCATTACACGTTTTATCCCATAAAAAAAGAGCAGTTTCATCTGCTCTCTTCTCTTACTATTCAATCGGCAACATGGATAGTGCAACGCGACCTTTTTTCGTATCAATATCATCTACCCATACCTTGACGATTTGTCCGACAGATACAATATCTAACGGATGCTTCACATACTGTTTGCTTAGTTTAGAAATATGTACTAAACCATCTTGTTTTACACCTACATCAACAAAAGCACCAAAATCAACAACGTTACGAACTGTTCCTTCCAGTTCCATACCACGTTTTAAATCTTCTAATTTCAAAATCCCTTTTTTCAGAAGCGGTTTAGGCAACTCATCCCTCATGTCTCGCTCTGGACTAATGAGCGCATCTATAATATCAACTAATGTTGGCTCCCCAACTCCCGTTTCTTGCGATAACTTAGAAATCTCCACTTCTTCTAAGCTCTTTTGTAATTGCAATTGCCCTACGTCATCTTTTGATAACCCTAGACTCTTCAATAACAATTCAACATTTTTATATTGTTCTGGATGAATACCCGTTCGATCTAACGGATTTGCCCCTTCTAATATACGTAAGAAACCTATGCATTGTTCATATGTCTTCGCACCTAGACGCGGTATTTTCTTTAAGTCTGTTCGTTTTGTAAATTTCCCTTCTTCTTCACGCTTTGCCACAATATTTTTCGCAACAGTTTTCGATAAACCCGAAACATATTGCAATAACGCAACTGAAGCTGTATTTACATTCACACCGACTTGGTTAACTGCCGTCTCTACTACAAATGTTAATGATTCATTCAACCTCTTTTGAGATACATCATGTTGGTATTGTCCAACCCCAACTGATTTAGGATCAATCTTCACAAGTTCAGCAAGTGGATCTTGCAGACGTCTCCCAATAGAAACAGCACTTCTTTCTTCAACCTGTAAATCCGGAAATTCCTCACGAGCTAAATCGGAGGCCGAATACACACTCGCACCAGCTTCGTTCACAATAATATAGAAGACTTCTTGTTTCACATTTTGTAATACATCAACTATAAATTCTTCCGATTCTCTAGAAGCTGTACCATTCCCAATCGCAATCATTTCAACTTGATATTTATCTATAATAGAAAGAACTTTCGTTTTTGCATCTTCATATTTACGAACAGGTGGATGCGGATAAATAACATCAATATATAGAACCTTCCCAGTATCATCTACAACAGCTAATTTACAACCCGTTCTATATGCAGGATCTAAAGCTAACACAACCTTTCCTTTCATTGGAGGTTGTAATAACAAATTACGTAAGTTCTCAGAAAAAATATGTATCGCTTGTTCCTCAGCTGTTTCTGTTAATTCTTTTCGAATCTCTCTTTCAATGGAGGATTGAATTAATCGTTTATAACCATCCTCAATCGCTAACTTTACATAATGTGCACTTTTAGAATCGTTATCACGAATTACTCTCTTATATAAGAAAGTTACTATCTCATCTACTGGTGGAACAACAGAAACTCTCAATATATCTTCTTTCTCACCGCGATTCATCGCTAATGCACGATGCGGCACTACTTTCTGCAACGGTTCTTCATAACTGTAATACATTTCATATATATTCTTTTCATCTTTCTCTTCATCTTTTACGGACGAAGACATAACACCTTTTCTAAAAGTAACATTCCGAATCCAACTACGATAAGCTGCTTCATCTGAAACGATTTCTGCAATAATGTCTTGGGCACCTTGTAATGCTTCTTCTGCAGATTGCACTTCTTTCTCTGCGTTAATAAACTCCACTGCCTTCTGATTTGGATCTTCTTTCTTATATAACAATAACCATTCAGCTAACGGCTCTAGTCCTTTTTCTTTTGCAATCGTTGCTTTCGTTCTTCTTTTCTCTTTATATGGACGATATAAATCTTCTACTTCTTGTAACTTTACAGCTTTAACAATTTGCTGACGTAACTCTCCTGTCAGTTTCCCCTTCTCATCAATAAGACGAAGAACCTCTTCTTTCCTATCTTCAAGCTGCATCATATATTGCCATCTCTCTAAAATTGTACGAATTTGCACTTCATCTAAAGAGCCTGTCCATTCTTTTCGGTAACGAGCAATAAATGGAACTGTGTTACCTTCTTCTGTTAATTGAATAACATGACGAACTTGCTTTTCGGTAAAGCCTAATTCCTTCACTAACATTTTCATTAACGCTTGTCGATTATCTACCATTTCCATATACAACCGTAACCTCCTCTATAATAAAAAAAGTTGCCCTGTAAAGAGAGCAACTTAAACTGCCGATTTAAAAATCTATTAGTCCTAAACTAATTTGTAGCGCTTCATCTACACGAATCATCATCACTTCATCTAAGTGAGTGATTTTGTCCGTTAAGCGCTGCTTATCGATTGTTCGAATCTGCTCAAGTAAAATAACAGAATCTCTCTCAAAACCGTACTTTTTCGCATCAATTTCCACATGAGTGGGTAATTTAGCTTTTTGAATCTGTGCAGTAATAGCCGCTACAATCACCGTTGGACTAAAACGATTTCCGATGTCATTTTGAATGACAAGAACCGGACGAACGCCTCCTTGCTCAGAACCAACAACTGGGGAAAGGTCTGCAAAATACACGTCGCCGCGTTTTACAATCAAAATATTACCCCCCGCTAACTAAGCGTTCTACTGTATGAGCTGCTTCATACTCTGCTAAGAAAGCTTCCGATGCAATACCAAGATTAATTTTTCCCATTTCAATGTACCCACGTCGCATTGATTCATGTTGGTAGCGTTTCTTCGTCTTATGTTGACGCAATAACAGTTGTGTTGCCTGGCAAATTAGTTCATGGCGATTCTTATTCTCTTGTTTTCCAATTCCGTCCAATTCCGTTACCATTTGCTTTGGCAACCGAACCACGATTTCAGTAGTTACACTTGATTCGGACACAAAAATACACCTCCACCGTCAACTACACACCCAAATATATATATGACACCTATTGTAATAATACCATTGTATGGAGCCTGTTGCAAAGACTTCCTTATTCCTTGCTTATGTTTTCCAATTCACAAACAAAACATTCATATTCTTTTATTTTTATCTTATTACAAACAAGAAACGAAAGAGTTTCCAGCAAAATTCACGTTAAATTATGTTAAAAGTAATGATAAGTAAAAAGCTTCTCATCAAAAATGAGCTTATTCTTAACCAATGAACAGTCCTCTCAAATGACAAGAAGCAAACCATACTACCTTCTATATATTGTTCAAATAATTGATTACTTCTACAACCTTGCCGTGCCGTATGAATATTCTCGGCACACGGAAGCTTATCGTTGCAATAATTTCATAATTAATAGTCCCAGAATATTCAGCAACCTCAGTAGCACTAATATACTCATCACCTTGTTTTCCAATGAGTGTAACTTTCGTACCAAGCGGCACTTCACAAGGAAGGTGTATCATGAATTGATCCATTGTTACTCGACCTACAATCGGTACCCTTTTACCATTTATAAGCACTTCGAACCCTTGTAATCTTCTAAGCCATCCATCTGCATATCCAATCGCAACAGTTGCAATCCATTCTTCCGTTTTCGTTCGGTAAGTGACGTTATAACTAATCCCATCCCCTTTAATCACCTGTTTAATATGAGCAACTTTCGTATGCAGTGATAGCGCTGGTTCTAATTTAAACGGTAAAAAAGGGCGTATTTCTACAGACGGGGATAACCCATACATCGCAATGCCAATTCGTACTGCATTAAATGTAATCCCTTGAAAACGTAGCGTTGCAGCACTATTAGCTGTATGGACAAACTTAGGATCCACTCCGAACTCTTTCAACCAACTTAACTGCTGCAAAAATGTGTTATATTGCTTATCAAAGTAAGAAGTCTCCACCTCATCCGCTGTTGCAAAATGTGTATAAACTCCTTCTAGTTCTAAAAATGGCGCACCTTCTAAACTTTTTAAAAACCCTTTTAATTCTTTCCGTTCGCGTATTCCAATTCTTCCCATACCACTATCAAAATTAATGTGGTATTTCATTGTAGATGAACCATCCCAAAGTTTGATCGCTTCATCCACCCATTCTTTTTGAAAAACAGTTAATGCTACATCATTTTCAGCAGCTACATTGACATCACGAGGCGGGGAAGGACCTAACACTAAAATCGGCACAGTAATACCAGCCCTTCGAAGCACTAGAGCTTCATCTAAAAAGGCAACCGCTAACCTTGTCGCCCCTGCTTCTAATGCCGTTTTAGCTACCGGTACATAATCGTGTCCATATGCATTCGCCTTGACTACAGCAAAAATCTCTACATCACTTGGAATGAAATCTTTAATGTGTGTAATATTGTTATAGATCGCATCTAAATCCACTTCCACCCAAGTGTCACGGTAAAATGGTGCTTCTTCCATAAATACACTTCCTTATACACGATATGCGAAGCTTATTCTTTTATATGCTTCTTTTATGAAATCCACCCTTCAAACTAAGAAAAGACGTGGTGCACATATATCACCACGTCTAAGAAGTTTACTTCACTTGCTTCTCTGTAACTGAACGAGCAACCATTAATAGCTCCTTCGGCTCTAAACCTTTAGACACGAGCATATATTCTACTCCGTTATGCGACCACGTTAAAGAATCTTTCGTCAATGCCCCAATTGTAAAGCCAAGATCAACCAATTCTCCGCTCACACTTATCGCTGACGAAGCCTCTGCAACTTTTGCCTTTTCTTGTATCAAAGTAAAGGATTTCTTACTTCCAGTGTATGTGAGTATCGCACGCTTGCCACTGTCTGTCTTCAACTCTTTTTCATCTTTCAAAACCATACCTTGCGGCGTATCACGCGGATACAAAATAGCAAATGGTTTGTCTTCTTTCGCTGTTGTTTGAACATCTACTTGCGCTCTAGACATATTTTGTTTCGTATCAAATGCACCTTTATCAAATTTCGCATCAAATTTCACTTTTGAGAAATCTACTTTCACAAGAACATTTTGATCATTATCCATTAACTTCACCGAAACTGGTGTTAAATCACTTTTCTTCAATGTAATCTCTTGTTTCGGCAACATGTTTTGATGTTGATAGTTTGTTTTTGTTTTAAAAATATAATACTTATCTGTTTTTTCAAAAGTAAGGTTTTTCTTATCCTGCAAAATATCTCTCACAAGGGATTCATATAAATAAGCCTGGCTACTATTTTGCGGCCAATCACTTTGGAAACGGAAACTCTTATTAAGTGCTGGCGTTAATACAAATACCCCTTCTTCATTTCTTAAAATAATTTGGCTTTGATCTTTTTTCGCATTCTGCAAATTCACACGATAAAAAGAAGGTTCCTTATGCCATATTTCTACCTTGTACTCCTGAGGCTCATTCCCTGTTTTAATAGATAATTTTGCTTCAGCTTGATAACTTTTCATCCCTTTTACTTTCGCCTCTAAATCTCTCACAACATCATCTTGTTTCTTTTCCATACAACCCGCCAACACAAAAACGGTTAATAAACCGACAAGAACTAAAAACAGACGCCTTTTCATCACTTCAGCCCCTTTGCCCCTATAAATGAATGGAAGATGTACCTTCCTTATCGCTACATCAAATATATGAGACAAAGATATAAAATATGCAGACTAGCGTGACGAGCTTTCTAAAACAACTTGAGCAACAGCAAATTCCTTACTATGACTAATTGATAAATGAACAATATGCTCTGTACTTGTAACGAGAATCGGCTTACCTCTATCATCATTCCTTACTTCAATATCTAAAAAACTTACTTCTTTTCCAATACCAGTTCCTACCGCTTTTGAATACGCCTCTTTTGCTGCAAATCTTCCAGCTACAAACTCTGTAAGGCGACTTCCCTTCAGCTCCTTAGCAACATTGCGTTCACTTTCAGTTAAAATACGCTCCATAAATTTAAGTTTTCCATCTAGCATTTTTTCAATTCGATTCAATTCAATAATATCGATTCCAATCCCTACAATCATTTCAAAATCCCCTTCTTCTATTTAGCTTTCTTTTTTCATATTGTAAGAATAACAGAGAATCTTTCTGATGCAAAAGGAGTGATACTCACAACATGCTAATACCTTCTGCCCGCATTTCCTTACAACCAATCGTCATCGCTTTACTTCTCATACAATTAGTCATGATTATGTTAGGCGACTTTCTTCTCTTTCCCATGGCATCCTACAATGAATATATCGCTAAAGGAGAATGGTGGCGTCTCATAACTTCCTTACTTGTACATGTAGACTTACAACATTTCCTTTCTAATAGTATTTGTTTATTTGTGCTTGGCTCTTCTATTGAAAAACAACTAGGGCACTTTTCTTTCATCATTATTTTTTTCCTTTCTGGAATTCTTGGAAATATTTCTTCTTATCTCATTATGCCTCTTGAATATATTCATGCCGGGGCATCTGGTGGTATTTTCGGATTGCTAGGTGCACAATTATTTCTATTGTATAGTCGATATCGTTCTTCCAATCCAAGAGACATTGCTATTTTTTCAATCATGATATGTATATTACTACTATTCACTTTCTTCAATCCCTCCGCTAACCCTATAAGCCATTTAACAGGATTGATTATTGGTGGTATTTGCACTCCTTTATTAACAAAAAAATTCGATGGTGCAGAGCTTATTTAATATAAAAGCTCGCACCATCGACAATTTCTACATCTGTTTGTTTACTTAAATCTCTCATTAGTTGAAATAAAGACTCATCCTTCTTCTTCGCTTCAATCATACAATCAATTTGCGGAACACTTCCCTTTATCTTTTTTAAAAAAGATAAAAAAGTATCTACATCAATAAAGTCCGCATGCGCTCTCGGGTCTTTTCCCTCTCTAGGACTAGAAATGTGCATTTTCACTGGTAACAAAGACGATTCCCACGTATGTACAACACGCGCCCAATCTTCATGCCAATCTTCTCGATCATTATTCATCATATGGTGATGCAAATCAAACACGACTGGAATATCTAATTTTTCACCTAAATACAATGTTTCTTCTAAAGAAAAGGTCGTATCATCATTTTCTAATATGACCATCTCTTGGATACTTCTTGGAACACTTGACCAATTTTCTATAAAGCGTTCTAATGCGAGTTCCTTATCTCTATAACCTCCACCCACATGTAATACGCATCGTTGCTTATGTTCAATCCCCATACCTTTTAATAATTTTTTATGCATCTGCAATGTCTTTACAGATTGTTTAAAAATATTCTCTTCAGGTGAATTCAGCACAACGAAATGATCTGGATGAAAATCAATACGCATATTCATTCGAATAGCGTAATCACCTAGTACTTTTAAATTTTCTTTTAAGGGGCGAATATAGTTCCACTCTAACAACTCCTCATGATTCGCTAAAGGAACAAGCTTGGAACTAAGCCGAAAGAAAGATATGTCATGCCCTTTATTATGCTTTAATAACCGTAAACAATTTTCTAAATTCGAATTAGCAATTCTTTCGAGTTTACGAATTGCAGCCTCTCGATCACCAATTCGTTGAAACTGCGCATATGTCATCGTTTGAGATGGAGATGCATTCTTTAAATGTACACTCATCGCAACATATCCAAGTCTTACAAGCATGTAGCACCTCTTTTCTACACAAGTTATTATGTAGTATGTACAATTACAGAAATAAAAAAAGAGAATGCCAGCAAAGGGCATTCTCTTTTTTATTAAGCTTGTGGACGGCTATGATGTTTTCTTTCGCCACGTCCATTTGAAGATCCAGGGCGACCTTGACCTTCACCTTTACGACCACGGCTACCACCATCACGATTGCGATCACGGTTACGGCCATCGCCGCCACGGCTACCACCATCACGATTGCGATCGCGGTTACGACCATCGCCACCGCCGCGTCCGTCACGACTACGATTACGGTTACCATCACGGTATCCGCCTCCGTTACCGCCGCGTTTTTTAGAACCGCCACCTCTTGAAACAACTGGTGGTTCTGACGTTAAAGCGATTGGAGTTGTATCTGGCTCTTTTGTCATCATTTTTAAAGCAGCAGCTACTACTGTTACAGAATCATTCTCTTCTAACATTTCTTCTGCAATACGCTTGTAGTATGATAAATTATCATTTTCAATTGTGCTTTGAAGTTTTTCAGCGATTAAACGTTGTTGACCTTCTAATGCCTCGTCAAGTGTCGGTGCTTCCATACGATCAACTTTACGTTTTGTAGTGCGCTCGATATTTTTTAATTGTCCTGATTCACGAGGTGTTACAAATAACATTGCAATACCTTTTTTACCTGCACGGCCAGTACGACCGATACGGTGAACGTATGATTCTGGATCTTGTGGGATATCGAAGTTATATACATGTGTTACGCCTGAAATATCAAGACCACGTGCAGCAACGTCTGTTGCAACAAGAACTTCAATAGCACCTTCTTTAAATTTACGTAATACAGACATACGCTTCGCTTGTGTTAAGTCACCGTGAATACCTTCTGCTGCATAACCACGTAAGTTTAATGCTTCTGATAATTCATCAACACGACGCTTTGTACGACCGAATACGATTGCAAGCTCTGGAGATTGAATATCTAATAAGCGTGTTAACACGTCAAACTTTTTCTTTTCTTGCACTTCTAAATAGAACTGCTGAATGTTTGGCATTGTTACTTCTTTTGCTTTTACTTTAATGTGTTGAGGCTCAGTCATGAAACGCTCAGCAATACGACGGATTGGATCTGGCATTGTCGCTGAGAATAATAATGTTTGATGTGTATCTGGCACATCTGTTAAAATCGCTTCAATATCTTCAATGAAGCCCATGTTTAACATTTCATCCGCTTCGTCAAGAACAACTGTCTCTACGTTTTGTAAGCGAAGTGTTTTACGGTTAATATGATCTAAAATACGACCCGGCGTACCAACAATAATGTGTGGGTGTTTTTTTAGAGCACGAATTTGGCGGTTAATATCTTGACCACCATAGATTGGTAAAATACGAACGCGTTTATGTTTACCAATTTTGTACAGCTCTTCTCCAACTTGAATTGCTAATTCACGCGTTGGCGCGATAACAATACCTTGAACTGCTTCTTTATTTGTATCCACTTTATCTAATAGTGGTAATCCGAATGCTGCTGTTTTCCCTGTACCTGTTTGCGCTTGCCCAATAATATCCTTACCTTGCAATGCATGTGGAATTGTTTCAGCTTGAATCGGCGTAGCCTCTTCAAAGCCCATACTTTCAACAGATTGTAGTAAAGACTCACTTAATCCTAATTCTCGAAATGTTGTCAATGTTACTTCTCCTTTTCTATCCTATACTTATCATTTAAAAAAAGGCGTTTTCCGAATTTGCGGAAAAGCCCTTTTCCTGAATGCTCACGTATATAAACGGGCGTATATTCTTCGCGAAAATACTTCTAAACGTTATTACACTTTATCAATTATAAGTTTTGTATGTGCAAAAAGCAAACCCAACTGTTACCTTATTTTCATATTCAGAGTTTTTTTCTTCACTTTTATTTTTTTATATTTACTGTAAGCGCTTATTATAAGTTTCTTCTATTTTCGCGTCTATCATCCCTATTTATATACACCAATTATTTCAACATCGTAATTACTTCTTCCAATTTCATGCCGCGAGATGCTTTTATTAATACAACATCTTTCACATTAACTACTGCTTGTAACTCTTTTACTAGCTCTTCTTTATTATCATACGCTTTTACACGCTCAATAGGGAAATTAATTTTCGCTCCTTCAGCAATTTGAGCCCCTAATTTACCATATGTGAACACATATGAGATTTTTGCTGGATCGATTAATTTACCTACCTCATAATGGAATTGTACTTCTTGATCACCAAGTTCTAGCATGTCACCAAGTACAACAATTTTTTTAGCAAATCCATCTAAACCATTCATTAGGTGGAACGCTGCTTCCATAGCCGTTGGACTTGCATTATAAGCATCATTGATAATTGTTAAACCACTATTTGTTTTTACAATTTCCATACGCATGCCTGTCATTTGAAGTGTTACTAAACCTTCTTTCATCTCTTCCCACGTTACACCAAAATATTTCGCAATTGCCATTGAAGCAAGCGTATTGTACACATTGTGTTTTCCTAATACTGGTAAGTAGAATGAAATATTTTCTTCTCTATTCATTTTAAAATGTGTCCCAGTTGCCTGTAATGTTACAGTCGTTGGATAGTAATCATTTGCTCTAGCATCACCAAACGTAACTGTTTCAGCTATTAAATTCATTTCAGGAACACGATTTGTTAATAATGGCTCATCTCCGTTATATACGAACACTCCACCTTCTTGTAATCCTGTCACAATTTCTAATTTCGCTTCAGCAATTGCCTCACGAGAGCCTAAGTCCATTAAATGTGCCTCACCAATGTTCGTAATGATAGCTGCATTTGGACGAGCTAACTTAGATAAGAATTCAATTTCCCCTTGGCTTGACATACCCATTTCTAATACAGCTACTTCTGTATTTTCTTCTAAGTTTAAAATAGTAAGAGGTAACCCGATATGGTTATTAAAGTTGCCTTCTGTTTTTTGAACTTTGAATTTAGTTGCAAGAAGACTTGTTACAATATCTTTTGTAGATGTTTTACCGTTACTCCCTGTCACACCAATAACTTTCACATCCAATTGATTGCGATAGTTTTTCGCTAACATTTGTAATGCTGATAACGTGTCTTCCACAAAAATAACAGGAAGATTCTCAGGTGGATTTGCTACATCTTTCATCCATAATGTCGCCACAGCTCCATTTTCAACGGCTTTATCTACAAAAGCATGTCCATCGAAACGTTCACCTTGAATCGGAACATATAAGTTTCCATTTTCAATTTTTCTCGTATCAATAGAGACTCCTTGTATAGTAATTCCCTCATATTGCTCTGCTAATCCCATACCATTTACCATCTGTTCTACTTGTTTTAACGTTCGATTTATCATGAGAACACTCCTTACATAGAGGAAGCACTATTCCTGCGAATAGTGCTTCCTCCTTTTTTGTTAGATTGTATATTTAATTTTTTGTTTTTCTTCGTGACGCTCAATCGCTAAACGAATTAGCTCTTCAATTAATTCCGGATACGGTAATCCAGTATGTTGCCATAGTAGAGGGAACATACTAAACGGCGTAAACCCTGGCATCGTATTCACTTCGTTAATATATACTTCTCCGTCTTTCGTTAAGAAGAAATCAGCTCTTGTTAAGCCAGCACTATCTAACGATTGGAATGCAATAATTGCATCTCGCTTAATGACATTAGACTCTTCTTCTGTCATTTCAGCCGGAATAATTAATGCTGTATCGCCATCGATATATTTCGACTTATAATCATAGAAGTCCTTTTTCGGTACGATTTCACCTACAACTGAACATTTCGGTTCATCATTACCTAATACACCAACTTCTACTTCACGTCCAACAATATTTTCTTCTACAATAATTTTGCGATCAAATTGGAATGCCTCTTCAAATGCATTCTCAAGCTCTTCACGATTTTTACACTTATTAATACCAACACTTGAACCAAGGTTTGCTGGTTTTACGAAGCAAGGATATCCTAAAACTTCTTCTACTTTTTCGTATGCTGTTTCACAATCTTTTTCCCATGCACTACGAATAAACGATGCATACTTCGCTTGTTTCAATCCAGCTTCTGCAAAGATGTTTTTCATAACAACTTTATCCATACCAGCAGCAGATGCTAGAACACCATTTCCTACATAAGGAATGTTCATTAATTCTAATAATCCTTGAACCGTTCCATCTTCACCATTTGGTCCATGTAATAATGGGAAAATAACGTCGATAGCATTTTCTTCAGAAGCTGCAGATGGAATGATTTCTGTGCTTAATGATAACGGAGAAATCGCATTTTCTGCACCGCGCATTTTTAGAACTTCAACATCTGTTACTTCACCTTCAATACGCTCACCGCGCACCCATTGACCTTGTTCTGTAATATAAATTGGATGAATCTCGAATTTATCTTGATTTAATGCTTTAATAGCAGCAAGGGCCGTTTGTAGCGAAACTTGATGCTCAGCTGATTTTCCACCATATAATAAACCTAATTTAATTTTTGTCACTGAAATCACCCTAACCAATTGTTTTCATTTTTCTATTTTAGCACTTTTTATAAAAATAGGTAGTTCCTATTTGAAATAAAATGTAACTTCCACAAATAATTAAATGACACCACTTATTGGTTTTCTATAATTTTTCTACTTAACTTTCTTCATAAATATACAAAATTAAATTCTAAAATACAGTGAAACTTTAATTAACGAGGGGCCATCCCCACTAATTATCAGCCTGCACCAATCAGGCAGTTATCTCCCGCCGAATTTTAAGGTGGAAGTCTTACTGCCCACAAATAGCGGGATAAAATTGTAATCCAATCTAGTTATGTACCTAAAATATGTAGAAATCCCCTTTTTGTGTATGTCATCTACTCATTAAGAAGATTGTTTGGTCAGTGTGCCTTTTTGCCTTTGCTCAACGAGACGATCTAAAGAAACATATACAATACCTGCAACTACACATCCTACAGCTAAAATTGTAAATAGAAAGTGGCCAAGTAATCGATCCAATAAAAAACCGCCAAGAAGTGGACCGAATGCGCCTCCTGTAATCCACTGCAAACTGGCAGCTCCCATATAAGTCCCTCTCAAGTGCTCAGGGGCCAAATTCGCTACAAACGTCATCTGTACAGGCGACATAATCATCTCACCTAACGTATATATGGCATAAACGAACAGCAACGTTATTAAAATAATCGTAGCATTTGCATCAAATTCTCCAAACCACTTCGGTAACCATCCTATAAAGAACAAACCAACACCGAACAAACATGCACCATATAACATCGTCTTTCCGACAGGTTTATCTGTGGCCCATTTTGAAATTTGAAATTGGAACAACACAACTAATAGTCCATTTAAAGCCATTAAATATGGATATGGATTGTTAGTTCCAAAAATGCCTTTCATTTCATTATCAAAGTGCAGCGGCAACATGCCCTCTGTTTGAGAAAATCCCATCGAAATAATGATACCTGCTAACAAATAAATCATTAGTGCCTTATCTCTCATTACAATTTTCCAAACCGCCTCTGATTCCTTTTCTTTATTTTCTTCTTTATTCGCACTCTTTGGCATTGTCTCTTGAATAAGAATGAATACAAGTAATGCATAAAATAACATCGTAGACGAGGCAATAATAAACACAAGGTTCTTCGACAACATAACTACTGAAGCACCCATTATCGGGCCAATTGCAGCACCTATATTGTGCCCCATTCGTAATAAACCATATGCTTCTGTTCTTTTTTCAGGTGCTGTTACATCCGCAACCATTGCTGATGCAGCGGGATGGAATAATGAATTGCTGAGCCCCAAAAAAATAGATAAAATAGCATAAGGAATAAATCCTTCTATAAATAAAAAACCTAGCATGAACAAAGCATTACTCACCATTGAAAAAATCATTATTGGCTTTCTTCCATATATATCAGCAATCCTCCCACCAAGAAGAGAACCGAAACTTGCGGCAATCGGAGAAAGTGCCATAATAACCCCTACTTCCAATAACGAATCCACCTTATCTTTTAAATATAGGGCAAAAAAAGGCATCAACATCATCATTGCAATTCCATTTAACGTTTCGCCAATAAACCGAATCCATATGTTTCGGTCCATCTCCCTTAACTCACGCCACGTATTTTTCATACATTCCCCCCTCAGTTCCCCAACAATTATATTATATACACAATCAGAAAAATGTAAATTTTCAGAATGAAAAATCCATCCTAACAGAATTAGAATGGATTTTTCAACTTATAAATTCGCTGCATCTTCTTCGTCTTTACTATTATTTAAAGCACTATGTTTTCGGCTATATAAGAAGTAAACCGCAATACCGATAACCATCCATACCCCAAAACTAATCCAAGCAGTTCCGGATAACTGAAGCATTAAATATAAACAAAAAATCACCGTTAATGCTGGTAAAAATGGTACAAGTGGTGCCTTAAATGCTCTTGGTAAATCCGGATGAGTTCTTCTCATTACAATAACAGCAACAGCTACAAGTGCAAAGGCTGATAAAGTCCCCATATTTACAAGATGCGCTAACACATTTAAATCTATTAATCCTGAAATAAGTGCTGCAATAATTCCTGTTGTCCATGTATTTAAAAATGGTGTTTTAAATTTTGGATGGACTTTAGCAAGGCGCTTCGGCAATAATCCATCTCTACTCATTGCATACGAAACACGTACTTGCCCATACATCATAACTAACATTACTGTTGTGATTCCTGTAATTGCTCCTACTGAAATTACTCCCGCTAAACTATCTTGTCCAATAAATTGAAGTGCAAAAGCAACTGGATCTGATATATTTAACTGTCCGTATGGAACAATTCCTGTCAAAATAAGTGAAACAACAATATAAAGAACCGTACAAATTAATAAAGATGCAATAATGCCAATTGGTAAATCACGTTGTGGACGTTTCACTTCTTCTGCTGCCGTTGAAACTGCATCAAACCCTATGAATGCAAAAAACACTGTAGCAGCTCCAGCCATTACACCATCTAAGCCAAACGGCATAAAAGGTGTCCAATTTTCAGGTTTTACATAATTAAAACCAGCAAAGATAAATATGAGAACAACCGCTAATTTAATAAAAACCATAATGTTATTTATTCGTGCACTTTCACGAACACCTCTAGATAAAAGAACTGTCATCACTAAAATAATTAGAACCGCAGGCAAATCAATTATTCCACCCTTTCCTGTACCAGGGGCCGAGGAGAGAATGGTAGGAATATGGATCCCAAATCCCTTTAATAAAGATTGAAAATAAGCGGACCAACCGTTTGCTACAGCAGATGTAGCGAGTAAATACTCAAGCATTAAGTCCCATCCAATTAAAAATGCGAATACCTCTCCCATCGTCGCATATGTGTACGTATACACACTGCCTGAGACAGGAACTGAAGAAGCGAATTCAGCATAACAAAATGCAGCAAAGGCACAGGCTAACGCGGCTATCGCAAATGATAATATAATAGCTGGTCCAGAATGTTTTGCTGCTACCACGCCCGTTAGAACAAAAATACCTGTTCCAACAATTGCCCCGATTCCAAGCATAGTTAAATCCAATGCACCCAATGTTCTTGCTAACGTCTTTTGCTTACTCTCTTGCATTAGCTTTGCAATAGGCTTCTTTTGAAAAATTTGCTTCATAGCATGCCCCTCCAAGTTTTAAATTTTCTGAAAATTTTTAATTTGCTTTTTTATTTTACTCATTGCACTTTCCCCAGTCAATACTTTTGTCGAAATAAGTAGAAATCTTTCGGAACATACAATATCCTTATCGTTGTTTCTATATATCTTTCCGTAATTTTTTTTGGTATTATTATACATGTCGATTCCACAAAAGAGGCATGCTCACTTATTGAGCATGCCTCTTTTTACCTATTTCACAGTATGTGAACCTTCTTCAATCCAGCTATACATATATTTTTCATCTTCTGTTTCATGTGCTTGCTTTACAATACGAAGCGGACGGAACGTGTCTATCATAACAGCTAGTTCAAGTGTTTCTTTCTTCCCTATACTTCCCTCTGTTTTCCCAGGATGCGGCCCATGAGGAATTCCGCTCGGATGAAGTGTAATAGAACCTTCTTCCACACCTTTCCGGCTCATGAAGTTTCCTTCTACATAGTACAGTACTTCATCACTATTCACGTTACTATGATAATATGGTGCCGGAATAGATTCTGGATGATAGTCGTATAAACGTGGTACGAAAGAACAAATAACGAAATTGTGACCTTCGAACGTTTGATGTACTGGAGGTGGCTGATGAATACGACCTGTGATTGGTTCAAAGTCCTCTACATTAAAGACCCACGGATATAAATAGCCATCCCAACCAACAACATCTAACGGATGGTGCCCTAAAATATGTTTATGCATATACCCTCGTGACTTTGTCATTACGACAAACTCACCTTTTTCATCATACGTCTCTAATTTTTCAGGACCACGAATATCTCTCTCACAAAACGGACTATGCTCTAACAATTGTCCATATTCATTCCGATAGCGACGCGGCGTTGTGATTTGACTATTTGCCTCTACAACAAGAAACTTAGTCTCTCCTTCATCTGGAATAACACGATAAATCGTTCCAATTGGGATTGTTACATAATCACCTTTTCGATAGTGAATCGTTCCAAACATCGTTTCAATTTTCCCTGTTCCGTAATGAACAAATAACATTTCATCACCATCACCATTACGGTAGAAATAGTCCATTTTTTCTGTCGGAGCCACTACTCCAATTAATAAATCCTCATTCCCAAGCATAAAATTCCTTCCGCTTACTGCATCGCCAGTTTTTTTATTTTCTTTTGTGCGAAAATGACGATGAGCAAGAGCTACATCTTCTTCATACTGCAACTGACAAGAATGGGATAATGCCGCATGACCTACTTCCGTTGGCATATAATGATGGTACAAAATAGATTGCGTACCAGAAAAACCTTTTGTTCCCATTACCTGTTCGCGATAAAGCGACCCATCTTTTTTACGGAATTGTACATGTCGTTTATGAGGTAGCTCCCCCATGTGACGATAAAACATGCCCATCACCTGCTTCCATTTCTTTTTTGACCGTATTACGTAACGTACCTAAACCAGTAATCGTAAGTTCTACAACATCCCCATCTTGCAGCCACTCTTCCGTACCCAGTTCTAAAACACAACCTGTTCCTACTGTCCCAGAACCAATCACATCGCCTGGATATAACGTAACGTCTTCCGAAGCACGTTCAATCATTTCAGCAAATGTATAGTAAATATCTTGGAAGTTCCCCTTTGATAATAGCTTTCCATTTACATGAGCAGTCATCTCTAACTCATAACGGTCACCGTTACGATAAACATCCAATTCCTCTTTCGTAACAAGGTGCGCTCCTAATGAAGTTGCAAAATCTTTTCCTTTTGCTGGACCAAGTCCTACCTTCATTTCTGTTGCTTGTAAGTCCCTTGCACTCCAGTCGTTCATAATACAATAACCAAAAATGTATTCCTCTGCTTGCTCACGAGAAATATTTCTTCCTTCTTTCCCAATTACGCAAGCGATCTCTAACTCATAATCAAGCTTTTTAGATTTCTTCGGACCAATTACAAAATCATCCGGACCAATTACAGCACGATGGTTCGTAAAATAAAAAACCGGGATATCGTACCATTCAGGTACAACCTCTAGCCCTCTCCGGCCGCGGGCCGTTTTTACATGCTGTTCAAACGCGTAAAAATCCCGAATACTACTCGGATTAGGAATTGCTGCCGCTAATTGCACTTCCTCTAAGGAATATATACCCTTTTCTGGATTCTCCATATTACGCAATACTTCTACATACTCATCCGCTTTCTCTAAAAAGGCGAACATAGAAGAAGGTAATTTCCCATCACTAGCAAGATTCATATCAATTACTTTGTCACCTTCAAGCCATCCAGCTCGCATTTCTTTCGAAGGAAGACGAAATGTAACAAATTTCATCATGATTCCTCCCTATGAAAATGAAATTTCCACCAGCAAAGAGACTTTTGCTGGTGGATACAAATCTTATAAGTTTCCGCGACGTTCCTGTTCTCTTTCAATTGATTCAAATAATGCTTTAAAGTTCCCTTCTCCAAATCCGCGAGAACCTTTACGTTGAATAATTTCAATAAATAAAGTTGGACGATCTACAATTGGTTTCGTAAAGATTTGTAGTAAGTATCCTTCCTCATCGCGATCTACTAAAATCTTTAATTCTTTTAACCTATCAATTTCTTCATCAATTTTCCCAACTCGCGCACTTAACTCATCATAATAAGTATCAGGTGTATCTAAAAACTCCACGCCATTTTCACGAAGCGCTTCCACTGTTTTAACGATATCGCTTGTTAATAAAGCAAGATGTTGTACACCTGCTCCATTATAGAATTCTAGATATTCTTGAATTTGCGATTTTCTCTTTCCATCTGCTGGCTCGTTAATAGGGAACTTAATACGACTTCCATTTGTCATAACTTTCGACATTAATGCTGAATACTCTGTACTAATATCGTCATCATCAAAATGAATCATTTGTTTAAAGCCCATAACATTCTCATAATAGCTAACCCATTCTTCCATTTTCTCAACATTACCAACTACGTGATCTACAGCAATTAAACCTGACTCTTCAAATGGAATATTAAACTCCACTTGTTGGAATCCTGGCATAAATGTTCCTTTATAATTTTTACGCTCTACAAGCGTGTGAATTGTATCACCATACGTACCAATAACTGCTTTTTTCAGTGTACCGTTCTCGTCTGTTAATTCCACAGGTGGAGCAATTGCAACGGCACCACGTTTCACAGCTTCCGAATATGCTTTGTCAACATCGTCAACAAGTAAAGCAACATCTTTTACACCATCACCATGTGTCTTTACAAATTCTGCGATACGATTATCGCTACTTAAAGCTCCAGACACAACAAAACGCATATTTTTTTGCACAAGAACATAAGATACCTTTTCACGGTTACCAGTTTCTAATCCAGAGTAAGCCACAATTTTGAACCCGAATGCTCTCGCGAGGTAATAACTTGATTGCTTTGCATTTCCTACGTAAAATTCCAAATGATCTACATCACGTACCGGAAAAAAGTCCTCCATTTGTGCAGCTAGCGTATCCATAGATTTTTGTTTCATAAAATCCTCATCCCCCTGTAAATAGATTAAATGGTTCATACTTAAAACCAACCGAAAACGCTTCCAACATCAATTAATAGCAATTAGTTAGCAAGCTAACAAATTCTGACCTTTAAAATTTTCTATCTTTTCTGTCAAATTCCTCTTTTTTTCTTACATATAAAATTCGACTTTTTTCTCTTTACATGACGGAGGGAATATTCATACTTGATGGTATATAGGAGAGGAAAACAAAAAAGACCCCAACATATTAACTACTTACTAATATGCTAGAGTCTTTATTTTTTTTGAATGATTGTATTTATATGTCTCATACTAATACATTTGCAAGGAATAAAATAAATGATGTTAATACTACCGCTCCACCTAATGATCCTAATAAATCTGTCTTTGTTACTTGTAACACTTGTTCACTGTTCATATTCCTCATTCTCCTTTCATTTTGTATGATTTAAAACTTCTATTATACTAATACACTTGATAGAAATACGATTAATGCCGTTAATACTACCGCCCCACTTGCTGATCCTACGAAGTCACCTTTTGTTACTTGTAATACTTGCTCTTTCATTTTGCATTCTCCTCTCTTTTTCTTTTATTACAAAACTTCTATTATACTAATACGCTTGATAGAAATACGATTAATGCCGTTAATACTACTGCTCCACTTGCTGATCCTACGAAGTCACCTTTTGTTACTTGTAATACTTGCTCTTTCATTTTGCATTCTCCTCTCTTTTTCTTTTATTACAAAACTTCTATTATACTAATACGCTTGATAGAAATACGATTAATGCCGTTAATACTACTGCTCCACTTGCTGATCCTACGAAGTCACCTTTTGTTACTTGTAATACTTGCTCTTTCATTTTGCATTCTCCTCTCTTTTTCTTTTATTACAAAACTTCTATTATACTAATACGCTTGATAGAAATACGATTAATGCTGTTAATACTACTGCTCCACTTGCTGATCCTACGAAGTCACCTTTTGTTACTTGTAATACTTGCTCTTTCATTTTATGTATCCTCCTTTTTAATAAGTTATCTATATGTAATTTCTAAGAAATGTTTATTTCATAGTTTTTACGTTAGCGTTACATTGAAGTTATTAACGTAACGTTTGTAACATTAATGTAACATAACTATTGTTACGTTGCAATATAATTACGTAAATTTTATTACACTTTTTTTACGTTTTTTTATAAACACCCTTAAAAACCCTATTTTAATGCACTTTCTACTAAGTTGACGTTTGTAATGTTATTGTAATATTACAGTCATATAACGAAACACCCTCATACCTACCTCTATTTTTGTTACAAATTAAAGTGCATATTCAAAGTAATAAGATGGCGCCTATCAACTTTTTACTGACGGTTCACGCAAGATAAAATACGATCTTTCCAAGATAAGTTTATATGTTTCCTCTATATAACTATGTATAATAAAAGCAAAGAGGTGGTCATTTTGAAATTAATCGCATTAGATATGGATGGTACGCTACTATCATCTAATCTTGAAATCTCCAAGGAGAACTTACAAGCTATCCAAACTGCAAAAGAGGCTGGTCATATAGTCATGATTTGTTCTGGTCGTGCAAAAGAGGATGTTTTAAAATTATTGGAAGAATATAAACTATCTCTTCCAGTTGGAGCGAGCAATGGGGCAATTGTTTATGTGGATGGAAAAGTAATTAACTCGCGTTGTTTACAAAACGATAAAGTATACAAGCTTGCAAAATTACTAGAATCTGAAGGTTTTCCTTATAAGCTATATACGAATAAAGGAGTTTATTCTCCATATACATGGCAAGATCAAGTCATGCAAGCGTTCGAAGAAAACAAGCATGCACTAGATGTTACACTTGAAGAACTTGAAAGAATTACAGAAAAACAAAAGAAATCAAACTTAATTACTGATTTCCAAAAAATCGAAGATGTTGTAAATAATCCAGAATTAGAAATATCTAAATTCTTCATTTTGACATTTAATGCAGCGCATCGTGCACAGCTATTAGGCATGTTACAAGAAGACACTGATATTTCAGTTACGGCATCAGCTCCTACTAATGTAGAAATTATGGATAAGCACGGTCATAAAGGGAACGGTCTACAAGAAATGGCTGCTTATTTCAATATACCAATTGAAGATACTATTGCGATCGGGGACAACTTTAATGATGTGCCAATGTTACAAGTAGCTGGCTTATCAGTTGCAATGGGAAATGCTGAAGAAGATGTAAAAAAACTATGTGATGTCGTAACATTAACAAATAATGAGCATGGTGTTGCTCACGCAATCGAGAAATTTGTATTGAAACAAACTTCATCTAGTAAATAAAAAAAGGACCCTTTCAATTTGAAAGGGTCCTTTTCTTTTATACATGATGACAAGCAACAAAATGCTCTTCACCAACATTACGGAATTCTGGTACCGTTTGTTTACAAATATCTGTTGCAAACGGGCAACGTGTATGAAAGCGACAACCCGAAGGTGGATTTGCTGGACTTGGAATATCACCCTCTAGTATAATCCGCTCTCGCTTCACTGTTGGATCTGGTATTGGCACAGCTGATAACAATGCTTTTGTATACGGATGCAGTGGGTTCGTAAATAACGCATCACGCGGCGCTGTTTCCACAATCGTTCCTAAATACATAATTCCAATTTTCGTACATAAGTGCTCTACTACGCTTAAATCATGAGAAATGAACAAATAAGATAGTCCCTTTTTCTCCTGTAACTCACTAAATAAATTAATGATCTGTGCTTGAATAGATACATCTAGTGCTGCCACAGGTTCGTCAGCTACTATAAATTCCGGATTTAATACCATAGCTCTTGCGATAACGATACGCTGACGTTGTCCACCAGAAAACTCATGAGGATACCGGTCAATATGATATGGGGCTAAGCCACATAACTCTAATACTTCTGTCACTTTTTCACGAACATTTTCTTTCGTCGCTAGTCCGTGAGCCAACATCGGCTCGCCAAGTGCTTCTCCAATCCTCATTCTCGGATTTAATGAGCTAAATGGATCTTGAAACACAAGCTGCATATTAGGACGATGTTTTCTCAATTCCTCTTTTGATAGAGAATGAACATCGTGTCCTTTAAACTTCACTTCTCCCTCCGTTTTTTGAACGAGACGTAAAATTGTTTTTCCTATCGTCGTTTTTCCGCTTCCTGATTCACCAACGAGACCGAACACTTCGCCTTTATTAATAGTAAAACTTACTCCATCAACTGCTTTCACATGTCCAATCGTTCTACTAAATATGCCGCCTTTAATTGGGAAATATGTTTTTAAGTTTTTTACT
The DNA here is from genome assembly GCF_040459735.1 of Bacillus cereus group sp. RP32. Classification (NCBI taxonomy): domain Bacteria; kingdom Bacillati; phylum Bacillota; class Bacilli; order Caryophanales; family Bacillaceae; genus Bacillus; species Bacillus cereus group sp. RP32. Next base: position 5,105,115 of record NZ_JARVHO010000001.1, read on the forward strand.
TCTAATAATGGTTCACTCATTGTCCCGCACGCTCCTCATATAACCAGCAAGCTACTTTATGATTCTCATCATGTACATTCAGATTTGGCGCTTCTTCTTTACATATTTCCATACAATGCTCACAACGACCGCTAAAGTAGCAAAATTCATCCAAACCAACTAAATTAGGAACCTGCCCTGGAATAGAATATAATTTATCTATTCGTTTTCCCATCACTGGTTTTGATTTCAACAACCCTTTCGTATACGGGTGTTTCGGATTTTGGAATATTTCTAGTACTGGTGCCTCTTCAATAACTTTCCCGCCATACATAACGACAACGTAATCAGCCATCTCAGCTACAACGCCTAAATCATGTGTAATTAATAAAATGGATGTTTTAAATTCTTCTTTTACTTGTCTTAATAAGTCTAATATTTGAGCTTGAATCGTAACATCAAGAGCCGTTGTCGGTTCATCCGCAATTAATAACTTCGGATTACAACTAAGTGCAACAGCAATCATAATACGTTGTAACATGCCACCACTCAGTTCGTGCGGATAAGAATGGACGATTTCATCCGCACGAGCTATACCAACTTTACGAATTAACTCAATTGCCTTCTTATACGCTTCATTTTTGCTAAGTAATTCATGCTCTCTTAACGTCTCTACAATTTGTTCACCTACAGTGAAGACAGGATTTAGCGATGTCATCGGTTCTTGGAAAATCATCGCAATATCATTTCCTCGTAAACTACGAAGCTCTTTCTCTTTCATTCCTAAAAGACTTTTTCCTTCATATAAGATATCTCCACCTACTACACTGCCTGATTCAGCAATAAGTCCCATAATAGATAAAGCTGTTACACTTTTCCCGCAACCCGATTCGCCTACAACACAAACCGTTTCACCTTCTCGAACTGTAAAACTAACATGATTCACAGCCTTTACTGTTCCTTCTTCTGTCTGAAAGTGTGTTTGTAAGTCTTTCAGCTCTACTACCGCTTTACTCATACCTTCTCACCTACCGTCTCATCTTTGGATCTAACGCATCACGAAGTGCATCACCAAGTAAATTAATTGATACAACTGTTATAAAGATTGCGAAACCAGGCGGAATCCATAACCACGGCCGCTTTTGGAAATCAATTAATGAGTTAGCTGCGCTAATCATATTCCCCCATGATGGTGTAGGTGGGACGACGCCGAGACCTAAGTAACTTAGCGCGGATTCACTCAAAATTGAACCTGCAACACCCAAAGTTGCTACAACAATAAGCAACGGAAAGACGTTAGGAATTAAATGATGAATAATTTTCCGAGAATCCTTTAATCCTAATACATCTGCTGCTTGCATAAAGGCTTGCTCCCGCAATGTTAAAATTTGTCCTCTCACAAGCCGGGCAAGTCCTGGCCATCCTACTAAACTTAAAATAATCATTACAACATATAAACGGTATTCCGATGGTAATTTCCATTCTGATAAAATTGCTCCCATTATAATAAGTAGCGGTAATCCCGGAATGGACATTAACACATCCGCAACACGCATAATTAAATGATCTACAACTCCTCGATAAAAACCAGCAATTGCTCCTAATAAAGCTCCTAGTATAACGGATAATAGCATCGACGCTAAACCAATTGTTAATGAAATACGCCCTGCTTGCATAAGTCTAGTTAAAATATCCCGTCCCAACTGGTCTGTTCCAAGCCAATGTGACAGGCTGGGTGGTTTATTAATTTGTGTTACTTGTACTTTCCCATCAGCATACGGCGAAAAGATTGGACCGATAAAACTAAATAAAAACATAAATATTAAAACGTATAAGCCACACAGTGCCATCTTATTTTTCTTAATTTTTTTATACGCTTGACGCCATGGTGATGATTCATTTCTCTTTTTTCGTTCTTTCTTTTTCTCTATTATTGGTGTAATAGTCTCCATATCTTTCCCCCCCCTTACTTCAATCGAATTCTTGGATCAACAAACGCATATACAATATCAGCTAAGAAATTAGCCATAATTGTTAAACAAGAAAGAAACATTGTAAAGGCCATTAATACCGTATAATCACGGAAGTTTAATGCTTCTAATTGAATACTCCCAATCCCTGGCCAATTAAAAATCTGTTCAATAATAATCGCTCCTGAAAATAAACCAGGTAATTCAAAAGCAAGTAATGTAATTGCTGGCAAAATTGCATTTTTCAATGCATGTTTATAAATAACGGTTCTTTCTTTTAAACCTTTTGCACGAGCAGTACGAATATAATCTTGCCTAACAACATCCAACATGCTAGTTCTAAAATATCGTGTTAATGATCCTACACCAAGAAGCGTTAAAATAAATACAGGTAGAATCATATGACGTAATACTTCTAATATGTATGCTATTCCTGTTGAGTTACTTCCAATATCAATCATGCCACCAATAGGTAATAACTTTAAATCAACTGCTAATAATTTAATTAAAAATAATCCGATAAAGAATGATGGAAATGACATTGCTGCAAAGACACCGATTGTTACCAATCTATCAAACCAAGAGTGCTGCTTTGTTGCAGAAATAACCCCAATAATAAGAGCAATAATCCAAGTGAAAAATAAAGCTGCAACAGCAACGATAAATGTATTCCAAATAAATTTATTAAGTAATGAAGTTACAGGTTCTTGATACTGTAGAGAAAATCCAAAATCACCATGCAAAGCATTCACTAACCATTGAAAATATCTTTCAATAATTGGTTTGTTTAAGCCATACAATTCCCTTAACTCTTGAGCTCTCTCTGGTGTTAACTTAGGATTTGAATCAATATAATCCCCCGGCAAAAGTGCAAATAAGAAAAAAATAATAATAGATGTACCAAACAATGTAGGGATCATTTGAAGGAACCTACGAATGATATATGTTTTCACCTTTTGTCTCCCCAATCCTATTTACTTAAAAATAGAAGAACATTTTTTCAAAACAGCTACTATCCCATCGCTGTATGAAAAAACGCCTTCTATTATTTAGGTCAACCCTTATTGTTCAATAGATAACACTGGTAAGTTGGAACTAATGCTATCGTAATTTTCTGGATCAATTCCTTTTATACGTGCATTATGAGCATAAAGTAGTTTACGATAGTTTAATAAAATAACTGGTGGATCATCACTTAACTCTTTATACAGTTCTTTATAAATTGCTTTACGTTTTTCAATATCTGTCGTCCCTATACCTTTTACAATCAAGTCATCTACTTTCGGGTTGTTATAACCCGTATCACTTTTTGGATTAGTTGATAAGTAATCACTTACAACTTCACTTGGATCACTAATTCCTGGTGTTGAAACTGCCGCTAAATCGTAGTCACCTTTTCCTACTTTTGAAAGCATCGTATTAAAGTCCATCAACTCTGGATTTAATTCAACACCGATTTCTTTGTAACTTTCTTTTGCAATTGGAATAAAGATATCATTTGTTTTACCTGTATTTGATGCGTAGTATGTTAATTTTAGTTTTTGACCATCTTTTTCACGAACCCCGTCAGAACCTACTTTCCAACCAGCCTCATCCAATAATTTTTTAGCCTTTTCTACGTCGTGTGGATATTTATTAATACCTTCTTCTGTATATGCCCATGAAACTGGCGCAATTGGTACGTTAGCAACAGATCCATATCCTTGTAAAGCTGTATCCACATACTTCTTACGGTCTAATCCATAAGTAAGTGCTTGACGTACCTTCTTATCTTTCAAATACGATTTCTTATTATTTACATAGATATAAGCAATATCACTTGATGACTCAAGATTAATATTTGCAAAACCTAATCCTTTTAATTGGTCTATATTCTCAGGATTTGCTCTAAATCCACTATAGTCCAGTTCACCTGTTTGGAATAATTGGAATCCAGTATCACCTGATGTGATTTTGTAAATAAAGTTTTTGATTTTTGGTTTACCTGCATAATAATTTTCATTAGCAACAAAGCGTACTTCTTGACCTGGAACATATTTTTCAAATTTATATGGACCCGCTGCAATTGGTTGCCCATATAATGCTTTTAAATAGTCTAAACTTGTATTTTGTTTATAATCTTTTCCATAATAAGCTTTTGATAGCACTGGGCCACCTAAATTAGTTAGCGCCTGTGAATTAACTTTTTCAGTTGTAATTTTAATTGTCTGTGGATCAACAACTTGAATTCCTTCAATAGAAGTTGTTTTTCCTTCTTTATATTCTTTTCCACCTTTAACAGCATACTGAGCAATATCCATTCCACCTTCATACGCTTTATCATGAAGTAGTGTTAATGTAAATGCTACGTCCTCCGCCGTTAAAGGCGAACCATCACTAAATTTTAGATTTTTACGTAAATGGAATGTATATGTTAACTGGTCAGCAGAAATATCCCATTTTTCTGCAAGATCCGGAATAGGTTTACTTTGTTTGTCTGTTGTTACTAATGACGCAAAAATAACAGATGTTACATTTCCATCCCAACCATTATCTTGAAAATACGGAAGGAAAACTCCCCCTGGCTTAGAAATGGCTGTAATAAAAGTATCTTTTCGCTGATTTGCTTTCTCTGGACTTTTCTTTTTATCTGTAGCTGGGATTGATTCAATCTTAGCGTCTTTTAAATCCTGCTTTTTTACCGGTTCTGTAGAAGCCGTATCTTCCTGTCCCCCACAAGCAGATAACACAAGCGAACTACTCAATAATACTGAAAATACACCAGCCCATTTTTTTGTCTTTTTCTTCATTATCCCCACCCTAACTTTTTTAATAATTAAACCTTATGAATTGCTTGCCTTATGTATGCCCCCCACAGCAACATTTTATAGCCAATCGGAAAAGTCGGTTTTAATCGTAAAAAAATAAATGTTTTTGAGGGGTAACAATCCTATTCCGACCTTTCCGGTAGACTTTATGGTTATTAGCTTATATCGTCCGTTATATTTTGTCAATTCTTTCTAAATAAATATTTTTAGAATTTTTTCAAAATTATTATTCTATCTTTAATTTAGGTAAACTTAATAAAATACCGTTATAGTTATCTTCTTGTAATCCTTGAATTCGTGCATTATGTGCAGACACCACTTTGCTATTATTCAAGAAGATTACAGGCGGGTCTTCGCTTAATTCTTGATATAACTTTTTATAAATTTCTTTTCGCTTTTCAATATCCAACGTTTCTAATGCTTGCTTAGCTAATTCATCTACTTTCGGATTATAATATCCATCATAATTTCGTTTACTTGTTGAAACAAACTCTTCAATCGTTCCGCTCGGATCATCAATCATTGGCGTAGATACCATCGCTAAATCATAATCACCTTTTATCACTTTTGAAATCATCGTATTAAAGTCCATATATTCTGGGTTAAACTCTACACCCAACTTTTTATAATCTTCTTTCATCACAGGAATCATTACATCATTTATTTTACTTGCTGATGAGGCAAAATAACTTACTTTCAATTTTTGTCCATCTTTTTCACGAATTCCATCCGAACCCGCTTTCCATCCAGCCTCATCCAGTAATTTCTTCGCCTTCTCTAAATTATACTCATATTTATTAATGCCCTCTTCTGTATACGCCCATGAAACTGGCGTAATCGGTACATTAACGAGTGACGCATATCCTTGGAAATACGTATCAATAACCTTTTGACGCTCTAATCCGTAAATAAATGCTTGGCGGACACGTTTATCTTTAAAGTATGGCTTCTTATAATTCATTTTAATGTAGCCATAAGAGCTTCCTGTATACACATTAATATTAGCAAAACCTAAATCTTTTAATTGCTCAATGGTCTCCACGTTTGTCGTAAAACCATCATAATCTACTTCTCCTGCTTGAAATTGTTGTAACTTCGTATCACCCTTTGTAATTTTATAAATAAAGTGCTCAATCTTCGGTTTTCCTTCAAAATAATTTTCATTTGCTACAAATCGAACCTCTTGACCAGGAATATATTTATCCAATTTATAAGCTCCTGCTCCCACCGGCTTTCCATATAACTCTTTTAAGTACTCCAAGTGTCCTTGTCTATACTCTCTCCCATAATAAGCTTTAGATATAACTTCTCCACCGATTAATGATAATGTTTGAGCATTTACCTTTTCAGTCGTAATCGTAATTGTTTTCGGATCAATGATTTGAATTCCTTCAATAGAGGTTGCCTTTCCTTCTTTATAAGCTTGCCCACCTTTTATTGCTGTTTGGCTTATATCAGTCGCACCACTATAAGTTGGATCATGTAATAACGTTAATGTAAATGCTACATCATCTACAGTTAACGGTGAACCATCACTAAACTTTAAATCATCTTTCAAATGGAATGTATATGTAAGCTGATCCTCCGAAATCTCCCACTTTTTCGCTAATATTGGAATTGGCTTTCCTTCCTTATCCAGCCCAACAAGGGGCGCGAAGATAGCTTGCGTTATATTACCATCCCATCCATTCTCCATAAAGTGCGGAAGGAATATCCCTCCAGGACTCGGCATTCCAACTACAAAAGTATCTTTTCTTTCATTTACTTTTATAGGACTTTTTGCTTTGTCGCTCGCCTTAATAAATTCATCTTTTACTTTTGGTACGTTCCCGGCTTCATTTGTACTTGCTTCCTCATGACCACATCCGGCTAGTAATACTGACACACTAAGAAATGTAGCAAGTGCTCCTTTAAAAACATTTTTCATTGCACTCTCACCTTTACCTTCCTAATTTTTAAAGATGTAGGAACATAGGCCCCCTTTCTGTAACTATCTTTATTTTTCCTATAAAAATAGTATGAATTATTTTCAAGATTATTCCATTCCTTTAAGCATGTCAATCACTCTCTTTTATTTCTTATTAAAAAATTAAAAATTCACTTCTATTCGTTCCATATGAAACATAGACTACTAATAACCAATTACCAAAAAGGGGGCGAAAACATGGACAACCTATTCCAATACGTCCTGCACTACGTATTATTAACAATTATGATAGTCGGGGCTCTATTACTATTCCCATTCTTCCCAAAGTTCGTCCTCTTTTTAGCTTTTTTTATTATGCTCGGGATCGCTATTATCATTTCAACAAGGGAAGATACCACACAAAAAGAAAACAGAGTTCAGCGTGTAAAACTGTAACTCTGTTTTTTTATTTTCAATCCTGATTCGCTGTTACACATACTTATGTCTCGGGAAATAAGTAACCGATCAAAAAAACTAATATCATTTATGTTTTACAATCTATGCAAATTACGGAACACAGATGTATCAAATTTACTGTTTCACGTGAAACACAATTTTTATTTTTTTCTTAAAGTAAAATATCAGTATAAAAAAGCAAATCCCTTCAGCAAAGCTGAAGGGATTCGCTTTCTACTTTTCACCCCACAATATTCTCTAACTCATTATATAACTCCGCTCGTAACAACTCTTTCTTCGTTTTTTCTTCATACAATTGTTCAAGCATTTCAACATCAACTACATGTTCCATCTTACACTCAAGCATATATATATCTTCTTCTACATGCATTAACTCCGTTTCAATATCCTCAACATTCCTAACTTCTTTCTTTTTTACAGGAGCTGTTGCCATACTTTTTCTTCCTTGGCGTTGCTGCTTTATTACTTGTTTCTCGAGCTTTTCTTCCCACTTTTGACGAGCCCATGCGTAGTTCCCTGCAAACTCAAATAATTTATGCTCATCAATCCAATACGTCTTTTCAAATAACTTATTTAAAAAATAACGATCATGTGAAACAGCTAAAATCGTCCCATTATATTGCTCAAGAGCTTCCTCTAAAACTTCCCTTGATTCAATGTCGAGATGGTTTGTCGGCTCATCTAAAATTAAAAAATTGATATCTTGATACATAAGTTGCGCAAGTCTTAATCTCATTTTTTCTCCACCGCTCAGTTGCGTTACTTTCTTAAACACCGCTGGACCATAAAATAAAAACTTAGCTAATATATGTCTCGCTTCTCCCTCTGTTACAGCTACATATTCCCTGAAAGCCTCTAATACATTACTCTTCATATTTCCGTACGCATGCTGTGATAAATAACCGATTTTCACACTACTACCAATTCGAATTTCTCCAGCGTCTGGTTTTATTTCTTCTAATAATAACTTTAGTAGCGTTGTCTTTCCTGTACCATTACGGCCAACGATCGCCGCACGCTCTTGAAAACGAACATGTAAATTCGCTTCGTTAAATAAAGGATGGCCAGCAAAACCTTTACTCACTTCTTTCATTAAAACAACGTCTTTCCCACTTCTCTCTTGCCCTTCAAACTGAAGCCCCATTTGTTTTCGTTCTAAAATAGGTTTCTTTAGTTTCTCTATACGTTCCAGTGCACGTTCCATACTTCTCGCTCTCTTATGCAATCCTTCATTCGGAGGATTCGCCTGATTTGCCCATTCACGTAGTCGCTTAATTGCTTCTTTCATTTTCTTTATTTTCTTTTGCTGTTCTTGATAAGCCTGAAACTCCTGAAGCAACCGTTCTTCCTTTTCGTCAACAAACTGAGAATAGTTCGTATGATACACGTGAATCTCTCCATCTTCTAAATCAAAAATCTTCGTTACAACTTCATCAAGGAAATAGCGATCATGTGAAATGACCATAACTGTTCCATTGTATTCTTTTAAAAATTGCTCTAGCCACTCTACGGCAAATAAGTCTAAATGATTGGTTGGTTCATCTAATAGAAGTAAATCTGGTTTCTGCAATAGCATGTATGCAAGACTTACCTTTGTTTGTTCCCCACCACTTAACTCCAAAAATGATCGTGGAAATAGTTCTGTCACCTGTAGACCATTTGCTACCTTCATCAGGTTCGCTTCTATTTCATAACCACCAAGAAACGCAAACTTTTCTTGGATTACTCCGTATCTCTCCATTAATTTTTGTAAAGCAGATGGTTCCCGTTCTTCCGCCATATTTTTTTCTAAAGCACGCATTTCTCTTTCTAATTCCTTTTCTGTTTTAAAAGCGGAACTCAATACATCATATACAGTCATACCCTCATCAAATTTCGGAATTTGTGCCACATGACCAATACGTGTACCTTTCTTCATATGAATGGCTCCTGCATCCAAACTTTCCATTCCAGTTAGAAGCTGAAAGATTGTTGTCTTCCCACTACCGTTACGACCAACTAATCCAACACGTTCACCATTCTTTATTTCAAGCGATATATTTTCAAATATGATGTTTCCACCAAAAGATTTCGTTACATTATTTACACTACAAATTGTCATTTTCCGTACTCCTTTCAATATAAAAAACCATGGGAAAGAAACATTCCCCATGGTTTTCGACATAGAAAAAGGAAGCCAAATAGCTCCCTTTTCACACGTTTATTAAAAATGGGTGAAGAGATTTCTATCGTTCAATAGCTACTATGCAGTTGTTAAAAAAGGACAGACGTATCCCGTTAACAACTACATCATGAAAAATCGCACGACAAAAATAGATATAATCTAAAAATTTGGCACGTGCAGCTAAAGAACGTTTCATCTCATTCACCTCTTTCGTACGGAATTTAATACTTACTTCTTTATTATACTTTCCCATTTCATGTTTGAATAGTCATTTTTCTGAAAATAATGAAGATAGACTAAACATTTCAATAAGTGACATCAAATCTTACAAAACTGTTATGTTCACGTAATGGAAAGCGATAGTACGAAAAGATGCCTCCCTATACAATAAAGATTTAAACAAGAGAGACAACAAAAGGAGGAAACAATCATGATGAAAGAAATTGTGAAAGCAATCTTTGAGGTATTAGTGAACGGACAAGCAGTTGTAAAAGAACTAAACGAACTATAAAAAGGAGTGAAGGAATATGATGAACATGGTAAAAATGATTTTACACGCTCTAGTTGATGCAAAAGCAGTTAGCCAAGAATTAAACCAACAATAAAAAAGGGGTAAATGAATATGAAGAAAGCCATTATTGTAATCGCAAGTACAGCAATTTCCTTATACACAATAAAAAATAGAAAAAAGAAGCACAATAAAAATAATCTATATTATCCATACACATTATTAAAGAACAAATAAAAGACAAGGTACCCTATCTTAATGAGGATATCTTGTCTTTTATTTTTCCCATTCCTTTTAAAGGATTTCCTTCTCCTTTTCCCGAATGTATTAAGCGGGATTTTTACACATATTTTAAAGGGGCATATATACAAATGGATACACAACAACTATACTTTTTAAACGATATTGGCAAACAAAAACCAGAAAGCATTCGGAATAGAAGCGCTGCATGTCCTTTTTGTGACAGAGAAAATTTAACGGATATTTTAGCAACTGAGGGCTCAATTATTTGGCTGAAAAACAAATTCCCTACATTAAAAGATACATTTCAAACGGTGCTAATCGAAACCGATAATTGTAAAGACCACATTGCAACATATACAGAAGAACATATGAGATCGCTAATTCGTTTCTCCATTAAACATTGGTTAGACTTACAGAAGAATGAAGAATTCACATCTGTGATTTTATACAAAAATCACGGTCCATTCTCAGGCGGGAGTTTGCATCATGCACACATGCAGATTATCGGAATGAAATATGTAGACTATCTCGGTAACGTAGAACAGGACAACTTCCGAGGAGTCATTGTACAAAAAAACGAACGCATTGAACTCAATATTTCAGATCGCCCTATTATCGGTTTTACTGAATTTAATATCATCATTGAAGATGTTGAATGCATAGATGAACTGGCAAATTATATTCAGCAAACTGTACGTTACATACTGACAGATTTCCATAAAGGATGTAGTAGTTATAACTTATTCTTCTATCACACAAACGGAAAAATCATTTGTAAAGTTGTTCCTAGATTTGTCGTTTCACCGTTATATGTAGGATATAAAATACCACAAGTTTCCACAAAACTAGAAGAAGTGAAAATACAACTAGCGGAGTATTTCACAAAACAAAACGACGCGATTATCCACAAAAAAATAGAGTAGGTCTCAAAAACCTACTCTTTAATTACACCTTTATTTCGATAGTACACATCTTCTAACCCGACGTTATACTTCATATTATTATCCGTCCACTCCGGCCCTAAATTCCCTGGCCATCCAGATGTATTTGCTACATATTTTAGTAATGCAAAATCAGTCAAACCTTTTTGCACCCCACGCTTATATCCTTTCATTAAATGCGGCATTGCAATTTGTGCATTTATGCGCGGATCTTTCAACTCTTCATCAGTTAAATGATCTGGTGCAAGGCCACCGCCACGGTGCAATTGAAACAATCCGAATGAAGTTCCGTTATCTCCAACACTTCTTGGATTTAACCGGCTTTCATGTTCGGCAATTGTAAGAGGTATCCATTCTGGAAGATTGACTTTCTTTGCTTCCTCTATAATAATTTGTTTCATCTGTTTTGCTTCTTCTGAGTCAACATAGCTTGTCTCATTCACTAACTTGCCCATTCCTTCAGACTTTCCTTGGAAATATAAATACACCCCAAGAACAACTAAAAATCCTACAAAGAATTTCTTCACTACCACTACCTCTTTCTCCGCTGAAATTTGTCCCCTTTCAGCCTTCTTCCCTTTACAATTACCCACATTCTATCATTCTCTTACTCTTTTATCATAGCAAATAACTATATATATTATCATCATGCTTTAGACCGATTTTGTGAAAAAACAGCTGGTAAATACGTACAAAAATGTAACTTTCATAGACTACAACGTATTTTTTGTATATAATTGTAAATTGAACTCTACATATAGAATAGGAGCAGACCAAATGAAAAAGTGCATAATACTCTTGTTCAGCGTTTTACTACTTATCCCTATCCACACCTCTGCACAAACATCATCACAACCAAAAGTACTTGTTTTATACAGTACACAAGACGATAAAATTACAAATAATATTCAAATCCTTAATACCCAATTAGGACATTTTACAAACGATATAACTACGAAAAGTTTAAAAAGGGCTAATGAAATTACTAATCCATCTTCTTATACACATATCGTTTATATCGGTGAACAAAAAGAGGAGTTTCCTATTGAAACAAAGCAACTTCTAGAAAATTTCTCAGGTCCAGTATTAGTTTTAGGACAAAATGTTGAACAATTATCTAATCGCTTTTCTTTCATTACCCTAAAGGCTGATGATATACGAGTTAATAAAATCGAATATCCAAGTAATAAACTAAAAAACACTTTAGAAGAGGAACGATTGGTTCAATCTTTTGATACAAACGGAACTGTTCTTGCTAACGCTTTAAGCTCAAATAGCAAAAGCCCACTAATCGTTCGGCACGAAACATCTTATTACGTTGCAACGTCAAATCTCTTTGACTGGATATCTCATTATGTCGGCGAAATGTTATTTTCTTACTTTGGTCAAAAGCCAACGACAAATAAAGTAGAGACTTATTTACGTCTTGAGGATGTTCATCCAGCCGCAGATACAAATCAATTAAAAGAAATTGCTGAATTACTAAAAGAGAAAAAGATTCCCTACATGATTACTGTTATTCCTGTATATACAGATCCAGATACAGGTAAAACACTGCATTTAAAAGATAAACCCGAACTAGTCGATCTTTTACGCTCTATGCAAGATGATGGTGCAGCAATTATTATGCATGGTTATACGCACCAATTTTATGACAGTGAAACTGGGGAGGGTTTTGAATTTTGGGACGTAAAAACAGATCAACCAATTCGTCAACCGAAGCATGAAAAACCAAAAACAAAAGATGACTTTCCTAATATCGAAGCATATAATGCATATGTAAAAAAAGGGGAAGAGTTTGAAGAAAAATATACGACTGAGCATATTGAAAAAGGCATTCAAGAACTTGTAGATGCCAAACTGTATCCTGTCGCTTTTGAAGCACCTCATTACACGATGTCTCAAAAAGGATATGAAATATTATCCAGGTACTTTTCAACTTATGTAGGACAACTACAATTAAGTGATACAACTTGGAAATCCATGCACTCTCCAGCATACAGAAGTACACCATCATTTTTACATGGCGTGAAATTAATGCCTGAAACAGTTGGATTTATCGAAGAAGATAAACCACACGCTATTGCTAAAATGAAAGAAAATGCTGTATCCGTTGCTAAATTATCCGATGGAGTTATTGGTGCATTCTATCATCCTTACTTAGGTGTGAAACCATTAAAAGAAGTATTAAAGGATCTAGAAAGCATTCCAAATATAGAATGGATTGATTTACAAAAAGAAGCAAATGAAGTGAAAATGCAAGATATTCATATTACTACTAATAAAGACGGCATTCACGTTGAAAAACCAACCAGCGCAAGCGATGTAATGGATTATATAAAACAATATGGATTCTTCCTTATACTTGGTTTCTTCATCATTGTCTTTCTATTGTTATTAAGACGTGGGAAAAAATTAGAATCTTAATACAAAACCACCAAGCATTTTGCTTGGTGGTTTTTTTAACTTAAACTAAAACGTGGCATGTTATTAATAACCCATTGGTTATTTTCATAATAAAAAGGATAAGAGTAACACTCCTATCCTTTCAAATAAAATTGAATCGTATTTTCATATATCGTTTTCGCAACCTTATTAACAGATACGTTTTTTATAACACTAATTTCCTTTAATACCTCTCGAATCATTCTCGGATGCGTCATAACATCCTCGTGAAATTCCCACGGTCCATCTGTTTCTACCATCATATATTCAAGTGGATAATACGAAACAATTTTTCTAATTTTGTCCTTATGTAAAACATCTGGTGTGATAGAAATATAATAACCGTTCCTCATCATCCGTTTCATTGTTGTTTCACTTCCTTTAAACCAATGAAAGTGTGCACATGAAACTTTATATTTCTCTAGTAAATCACATACAATATCAGCATCTTCATACACTGCATGCAATATAATGGGTAAATCATATTTACTAGCTAGTTCAACAAATCGTTGTAACACTGATATATATGATTTGATAGTAATACGCTCATCTTCTTTTCTTAAATAATACGGTAAGCCTACTTCACCAATCGCAACTATGTCTTCTACATGCTCTTCAATTAATTTATAAATTTGCTCACATTCTTCTTTATGAATCGGTTGCTCCGGATGAAAACCTATTGCTGGATGTACAAAAGGATATCGCTTTGCTAAAGATAAAGTTTCTTTACATGATTGATAATTCATAGATACCGCGATAAGCCCCTGTATCTCTTTACTATGTTCCACATCTTTAAGTAATCTACTTTTTTCTTCATCCTTATATTGGTCAACATGTATATGACTATCAATCCATTTCATCTTTATTCCCCCATAAAAAAAACAAGAAAGGATCTCCCTTCTTGTTTTATCATCTATATTATTTAACAATTAAGTTTGTTATGATATCAAATAATCCAATACATACTACGGCAACAGTAAAGTAGCTACAGAAATCTTTAATTGGAAACTTCACTACTTCTTCTTTACGCATCCCAGTTTTCTCCCTTCTTACTATATCCCTAATTATTTTATCTATTTGTATCTATTATGCAAAAAATATGACAAATTTACTATCGAATTAACTTACGTAAACCTTACAATGTTGTAAGGTTTATAAAAAGAGCCTCATCTAAATACAGATGAGGGCTATTAAAAAGTAGTTGGTTTTTCATTCTTCATTAATATTACAAACAGAAAGTAATACAGTGAGACTTTCTAATTACACTATATGAAATTCACTATCTTTTAACCATCGAATTACATTACAGAAGACTTACATGTTTGTAAGCTATGTGTAATGTAATTCGATAGTTTCTCTTACCTATATCTCGTACACTAAAGTTAGAAAGCAAGCCAAATAAGAAGAACACTCACATAACCAAATTACATTGCTAGTAGCTACTCTTCTTATACCTTTCACTCATGCTACTACAATGTACCCCCTTCCCCTTTATATAACAAAAAGATCCTTAGTCCATATGGACTAAGGCTCTTTCATGAACCCTAAAATACCCCTACCTAGTATTTTTATTTTCGACAAAAAATAGGTGGGGGTATAATCTGCTATCTCATCGTTAAAAGTTTACTCTTCGCATTAATAGGAATATTTACAGCTTCAATTTCTTCAATCGCCTCTCCGTAGCGTCCTTTTGCATACACCTTTAACGCTTCATCTCTCTTTAACATATGCTTAACAGTCTTCTTTATTTTTTGTTCTCTTCCACGTTCGTCAAATGCAATAAATTCATACCACTCATCACCAATATGCTGACCAATTGTATTCACGACCGTATAGTATTCTTTTGTCTTATAAAGTGGATTATATTTATCGATAACTGGTCCAAGTTTCGTAGGCAGTAACATTACTACTATCACTATCATCGCTATTATAGTAGTGATCATTTTTTTCTTCATAATCAATCTTCCTCCTCTGCAGGATATATATACATCCATTTTAAAAAGAAGGAATAAAATCTACTATTGAATCTCATTACATTACACTTACATTATTGTAAGAATTAAAAAAGGTGAACGAATTTACTCGTTCACCTTTTAGCTCGCTTTAAAGCCACCGCCAAGTACATCGCGTACATCATGAATAACAACGAAAGCATCTTCATCTACTCGACTAATAACCTGCTTTAACTTAACAAGCTCTTGTTTATTTATAACAACATATAACACTTCTTTATTTTTACCAGTATATCCGCCGCGTCCTTCTAATACAGTGACACCGCGTGTCATGTTTTTCGTAATAGTTTCACGGATTAAATCCGGTTGATTTGAAATGATTGTAACAGCTGTTTTTGTATCCATTCCTTCTACAATGAAATCAATCACTTTCGCTCCGATGAATACTGCAACAAGTGTGTACATTGCTTTTTCTTGCCCTATTATAAATACAGAACCAGCAATTACCACAATATCAATAATAAGTACGCCTTTACCAACGCTCCACCCTAAATATTGATTGGCTAACCGAGCTAAAATTGCCGATCCTCCTGATGTACCTCCAGCTTTGAACATACAGCCTAATCCGACACCGACAAATAAGCCAGCGAATAGAGCTGCTAATAACGTATCACTATTTACATGATACTCAATGTGTTCCGTAACATATAAAAACAAGGATGTTTCTACAATCCCTAAGATTGTATAAACCATCGTTTTCTTATCAAAAAATTTATAACCAATAGCTAGTAAAATTGCATTTATAGCAAAGTTTACAATCCCCGGTGACCAATCAAATAAATAGTACGTAACAACCGTTAAACCAATAATTCCACCCTCTGATAAACGGTTTGGAATTGCAAAGTAATTAATACCAATTGCGAATAATAATGAACCAATTGTAATTAGTGTTATTTCCTTTATACGTTGATTAACCATAGTTCATACCTCCCCCCATTTGACATTGTATCACTATCTCCTAGAGGTTTAGAAGTTGTTTTTATTGTGCATTTTTACTCTTAAAGATCGAGATATTATGTTTAAACAAAGGGGTGATTAATTATTCATATTCGCTCTCACTGTACGGACAAATCGCTCCACATTCCCCTTCTGAATATACTTAGCTCGAAGGGTTTCATGATTACAAGCACATTCGAAATGCGGACGAAAATCTATGCTATCTATATGCAAATATGAATAATCTTTAAATGTTGCAGGATAGTATGGAAATTTCCCATAAAAGAGAAGACGTCTAGTAGTAGCAGCAAAAATCCCATGTTGATACGATAGCGTAAAATTATCCTTCTCAAATATCCCTACGACAAAAGCCAAAACCTTTTCATCATCTTCTATATACTTTTTCATACTCAATAAAAGTTCATTCATGCATATCCCTCCAAATACTATTTTGAAAAGAATCCATGGATTATTACAGACCGGTGTAACTCCTTTATAAAGTATGAAACGCGTTTCCTGTCAAAGATATTTCAAAAAAATAATCCGTTATGTGATTTACATATAACGGATTAAAGCTAAACGGTAGAGCGTTCCACAAGTTCGTATGGAATTTCCTCCTTTTCTTGTTTAGAACTCTCACCACTTATTTGCCTATAAAACATTTCAAAAGCCTTTTTACCTATCTCCTTTAAATTTTGATCAATGGTTGTAAGTTGTAACACTTGCGAAATAGGTTGATTATCAAAGCCAATAATCGCTAAATCCTCAGGAACTTGAATACCTAATTTTTCAGCTTCTGTCATAACCCCAATCGCAACTTCATCTCCTGCTACTATTAATGCTTCGGGAAGATGCTGCATCCCCTTTAATTTACGAGCCACTTTCACACCATCTTCTAATGTAAAACATTCTGTAAAAATCCATTCTTCATTCACTTCTTCATCTATAGATTGCAATTGCTGTTTATAAACATCAAAACGCTTTTGACTACTCGGACCTAATTTCCTCCCCGTACAATAACCAATTTTTTTATAACTTTTCTCAATCAAATAATCCATTCCTAATTGAAAAGCTGCCGAATGATTCGTATATACACTTGAGATATTTGAAATATCATTATCTTCACAAGCAACGATTGTCCCATAGGAAGCATACGGCTCTATCGTTTCCCAATCATTCGCACGAGAACAAATAATAAGGCCATCCAATTGTTTTGTTTTTAACATATGTAAACTTTTCATTTCTTCTTTTTTATTATAATTCGTTTGGCAAAGCAGCACTCTGTAATTATGAGCTAACGCCACCTCCATCATCCCGCCCACCATCGCATCAAAACATGGATGATTAATATACGGTAAAATTACACCAACAATATTCGTTTTCCCTTTTGATAAATGAACGGCATTTGCGTTTTGTGAGTAATTCAACTTCTCAACTATCTCCTTAACCGCTTTCCTTTTTTCTTCACTTACATATGGGTGATCATTCAACACTCTCGAAACAGTTGTAACTGAAACTCCCGCCATCTTTGCAATATCTTTAATATTGGCCATACACTCACCTCTACTTTTAACTTAATGAATTCCACGAACATATGTCAAACTTTCTCATCATTACACCTTCATTCGTTTTTCTTACAAAAGTGTAATTTTCCTGTAAGCTAATTCGATAGTTACTCTCCTCAATATTTCATACAATTAAGTCAGAAACAGGACAACAACTATTCGAAAGGGAGCGGATTCATATGATGAACAAAATGAAATCAAACAATTTTTTAAATACAATGGGCATGGTATTTTCCGCTCTAATCGATGCTAAAGTTGTTGCTTCTACATTAAACAAGTAAGGAGAATGTATGATGAATAACATCACTTTTAACAAATTAGATTTTTTAGGACTAGCTAGTGGCTCTCTTCTTCTTACTGCTTTTATTTACGCCGCTACGCTTGTATAACTTTTGTGTCCCCTTTCCCCTTTATTATAAATAGTAATAGAAAAGACGACCGTCTATGCCCGGTCGTCTTTTCTTACTTTTGATTTGATTGCAAAGTTTCCTTTAGCTCATCAAATTTCTCATTTAATTGATCTGTCATCATTTTCATAGCTATCTTTCGATCTATTTGTTCTTCAGCATCAATTTGAATTGGGTCGCCAAAAATTAATTGTGCCTTTTTCCCTTTTATTAATTCTTTCACACTTGATGGACCAACATAAGCTGCCGGTACTAACGGGACATTAGAACGCAATGCAATCGTAACAGCCCCAGCTTTTAATGAAACGTCTTCTGTTGATCGTGTCCCACTCGGAAAAATCCCTACTACTTTCCCTTCTTTTAATAGGCGTGACGGAATTTTGAGTGTACTCGGTCCTGGATTCGCACGATCTACAGGGAATGCATTCACATTTTTAAAGAACCAATTTTTGAACTTCCCTTCAAATAACTCTTTTTTTGCCATGTAATGAATTTGGGTCGGGTACATCCCTGTGGCTAACATTAATACATCCATAAAACTTGTATGTGTACATGCAACAACATATGGGCCACCTTCTGGTAACTTTTCTCTTCCTTGCACTTCTACTTTCCCAGCTGTTTTAAATATATATTTCAACAAAAATGTAATTGGTTTATACATTTGTTTCGTTCCTTTCTGAATATCCGAATTATAATCATTTTCTTATAACGATTATAACACTAAGTTTTAGGAGTTGGTAATAATTTTAAGTATTAATTGTTACATTTCAATTCTTACAAAAGTATAATTTTCTTGTAAGCTAATTCGATAGTTACTTCCCCAAATATTTCATACAATTAAGTCAGAAAGAAACAACAACTATTCGAAAAGGAGCGGATTCATATGATGAACAAAATGAAATCAAACAATTTTTTAGATACAGTGGGCATGTTATTTTCCGCTCTAATCGATGCAAAATCTGTTGCTTCTACATTAAACAAGTAAGGAGAATGCATCATGAATAACATCACTTTTAACAAATTAGATTTTTTAGGATTAGCTAGTAGTTCTCTTCTTCTTACTGCTTTTATTTACGCTGCTACGCTTGTATAACTTTGTGTCCCCTTTCCCCTTTATATAGAAAAAGACGACCGTCTATGCCCGGTCGTCTTTTTACATTTTTCTTTCTTTCAATTCTTTTAAAAGCTGTATCAGCTCAGCTTGTTGTTTTATCTTTTTACGACCATTTCGGTTAATTGCTGCAAGCTCGCAGGCAACTCCGACGGCGAAGAAAAACAATAAACTTTCTAACATGTGAAATCCTCCAATTGCCTATTAAACAGCTTGACGTAATTGCTCTTCTTGTAAACTTCGCTTGTTTATATTTTCTTCTTTTCTCTGACAAACGTTATTGCGAATAAGTGCTGCAATAACAAGTAAAGTCCCTATAATATCAAACATTGTTATTCGATATCCTTGCATCATCATAATAACTAAAGTCGTGATTGGTACAAAATTAATAAATAAAATCCCATTAATGGACGATAAAACTTTCACACCATAGTTCCAAGCAAGTAACGCTACGATACCTGGTAATGTCATCATAAACAATAAATCATATTTCACGATAGAAATCGTTCCCATACTCGGAACCGATACGTATCCAAACCATGTAATGATTACAGTTATAATCCCTGTGACAGTCGTACCGAATACACACGTCAACGTAGAATAACGTAATGTTGACCAATCGCTACACGTTTGACCACCCATCGTATAAATAACCCAACCTACAACTCCAACAAATATAAAGGCCAGCGAAAACATGTTATCTTTCAATGTTAAAAAGAAACTCATATCACCTTTCGTAATAACGAATACAGCCCCTACAAAAGCGATAATCATGCTCGTTATCATATACTTTTTCGGTTTTACATGCTTATATCCCCATAGAATACAAATAGAAATCATCGGCATCAGTGCTTCCATAATGGAGGCTACCATCACACCTGATTTTCCCATTAACATTTGACCTAAAAATATAAGTACATTATATACAGTAAACGCCATCGTTCCGAAAAAGACGAGTAACTTTCCTCTTCCCTCTAAACGAAATGCCTGTTTTCCTTCTTTCATTAACAACAATACAATCAGTACGATCGCCACTGCTCCATAGCGAATAAGCGAAAAATAAAATGGATCTATGTATTCTAGCGCATGATCAGCAACCGGAAACATTGCTCCCCACGACATACTTGCAATTAAACATGCTAAAGCCCCTATTATCATTTGACCTTTTTTCACCACAATCCCCCACTTCTTTCTATTTGCACAAAGAGAATTGTAAAAGAAAAAATATATCACGTAAAATGATTCAAAATGATGTTAACTATCATTTATAATGATAGTTAACATCAAGGAGGATCACATTATGGAATTAAGAGATTTACAAATCTTCCAGAACGTTGCCGACAAAGGTAGTGTAAGCGGCGCAGCAAAGGAATTAAATTACGTACAATCAAATGTAACTGCACGTATTAAACAACTAGAGAACGAACTAAAAACACCGCTCTTTTATCGTCATAAACGAGGCATGACTTTAACAGCTGAAGGAAGAAAAATGCTCGTTTATGTTAATAAAATTTTGCAAGATGTTGACGAGCTAAAACAAGTATTTTTAGATAGTGAAACTCCCTCTGGCATATTAAAAATCGGTACAGTCGAAACAGTAAGTACATTACCTACCATTTTATCTTCTTACTATAAACGCTATCCGAATGTCGATTTATCATTACAAGCGGGTCTAACAGAAGCATTGATTAGAGAAGTACTTGATCATCAATTAGATGGTGCCTTTATATCAGGGCCTATTAAACACCCACTAATTGAACAATACGATGTTAGTACAGAAAAATTAATGCTTGTAACACAAAATAAAGCTTTTCATATAGAAGAATTTACAACAACGCCCCTACTCGTTTTTAACCAAGGATGTGGATACCGTTCCAAACTAGAACGATGGCTTAAAGATGAAGGTTTGCTCCCAAAAAGAATTATGGAATTTAATATATTAGAAACGATATTAAACAGTGTTGCACTCGGCCTTGGAATTACACTCGTACCACAGTCTGCTGTCCACCATCTTTCTAAAGCTGGTAAAGTACATTGTCATGCAATCCCTGAAAAATATGGTAGTATTTCAACGGTTTTCATACGCCGTAAAGATAGTTATATGACGAATTCAATGCGTAGCTTTTTAAAAACAATTGAAGAGCATCATCATATCAATATGCTTTAAAAGACATTCTTACATGAATGTCTTTTTTTCTTACAAAAATGTAAGTCTCCCGTAAGCTAATTCGATAGTTGCAGGCGATCATATTTCCTATAATTAAGACATAAAGCAGGGCAACAACAATTCGAAAAGGAGCGGATACGCATGATGAACAAAATGAAATCAAACAAATTTTTAAATACAATGGGCATGGTGCTATCCGCACTTGTCGATGCAAAAGCTGTTGCAACTACATTAAATAAATAAGGAGAGATTATAATGAACAACATTACATTTAACAAATCAGATTTCTTCGGACTTGCAAGTGGAGCTACTCTTCTTACAGCTTTCATTTACACACTTGCTCAAGGTCTTGTTTAACACTTTGTTTCCCCAAACCCCTTTATATATAGAAAAAGCTGCTCGTCTCATAGACAAGCAGCTTTTTAGTTTGTCCCGCTTTAATGGGCAGTAAGACCCCCACCTCAAAATTCAGCGAAAGCAAAGAAGTTAGGTGGGGGATCAACTGCCCATAAAAGTCCGATTGGTGAAGGCTAATAATCAGTGGGGGATGAAGAAAACCCCCACTGATTAAAGTTTCACTTTATTTCATATATAACTTGACCTGTTTTCGTCATATCGTATCCGCCAATCGCTTTTAATTCATTATGAAATTCTTCCGATTGCAGAATATCTTTCACGACTTCGATCAGCTCTTCATTTTCTTTATTCTTCAAAATCACTAAATCATACTGTTCTTTCATGATTGGAATAAAGTCTACATTTACAATCTGTGAAAACTTTTCTGAACCTACTCCTACGTCAGCTTTTCCATTTGCGACTTGCGTGGCAACACCAAGATGATTCGACTCTTCCCATTCATATCCACTAATACGCTCTTTATTTAATTTTTGAATGCGCAATTGTTCATCCACTAACACCCTAATGCCAGAACCTTTTTCTCGATTTACAAATCGTATAGATGATTGAGATAAATCAGCCCATGTTTTTATATTTTTCGGATTTCCCTTTTGCACATAAAACCCAACGTTTCTTGCTAATAAATTAATCATCGTACATGGTTGTCCCACTAAAATACGTTTTACATACGGAACATTATATGTACCTGTTTCTCCATCAAACAAATGCAAGCTAACGATATTTCCTTCTCCTTGATACATTTTTACTAAACTCGTTAAACTACCTTGATATGCCCTTAATATATTTGAACTTGGCAGACGATTTTCTATACGTTTTGCCAACATATCTAACGTTAGTTCTTGCCCGCTAATAATACATGTATCCAAGCCCCTACTATCTTCGCTCTTTACAGGAGTACCTTGTATTTTCCCTGTTTTCATTTGCTTTATATATTGTTCTAAATCTGTTGCATCAATGCGCATCTGTCTACCAATTCTATAAGAAGGAAGTTCTCCTTTTTTAATTAGATCGTATACAGTTAATTTTGATACCTTTAATCGCTTCGCTACTTCTTCCGTTGTGTAGGAATGATGATCCATAGACGATTCCTCACTTTCTTCCTTTATTGTAACAAAGAAAAGAATATTTCTCCTATATTTAAAAACAACTACATCGTTCAAATTATATTCAATTATAATTAGTTATAATTAGTTATAATTAAACATGTCAAAACGAAAGGGGATTTTTTTATGAACAAGTTTACATTACGATCCATCGGAGCACTTATACTTTCTTTTCTTCTTATATTTAGTGCTGCATGTACAAGCGGCGAAAAGAAAGAGAAATCAACTGCTAAAGAAGGAAAAGCAGTAGAACTTACTATATCAGCTGCTGCAAGCTTACAAGATGCACTAAAAGAAATTGAAACAAAATATAAAGAAAAAGAACCTAATATTAAACTTTCTTTTAACTTCGGTGCTTCTGGTGCACTTCAACAACAAATTGAACAAGGCGCACCTGCTGATTTATTCTTCTCAGCAGCCGAAGATAAATTCCAAACTCTTGTAAAAAAAGGATTCATTAATGAAAAAGAAGGGAAAAATCTTCTTGGAAATGAACTTGTTCTAGTTGT
Organism: Bacillus cereus group sp. RP32; assembly: GCF_040459735.1. Lineage (NCBI taxonomy): Bacteria > Bacillati > Bacillota > Bacilli > Caryophanales > Bacillaceae > Bacillus > Bacillus cereus group sp. RP32. Next base: position 5,128,782 of record NZ_JARVHO010000001.1, read on the forward strand.
CCCAAAAGATAGTTCTCTTACGAAAATTCAAGATTTAAAAGATGAAAAAATTAAGAAAATCGCACTTGGTACACCTGAATCTGTACCCGCGGGAAAATACGCAAAGGCTTCTCTCACGCATGAAAATCTTTGGAATAACATTCAAAATAAAATCGTATTTACAAAAGATGTTCGCCAAGTGTTAACATATGTAGAAACAGGTAATGTCGATGCTGGTATTGTATACAAAACAGATGCTCTTATTTCAAACAAAGTAAAGATTGGTGAGACAGCAGCAGCTACTTCGCATGAGCCAATCCACTATCCTTTAGGTGTTATAAAAGAATCTAAGCATAAGAAAGAGGCGACTTCATTTTATGAGTATTTGCAGTCAAAAGATGCACAATCTATCTTTAAAAAATATGGATTTACAGTCCTATTATAATTGCCATGAGCTTTGATGCTATTTTTTCACCAATCTTTCTATCTATACGAGTAGCTGCATGCGCCACCATTATCGTTACAATTTTAGGGACGATTATTGGAAGGGCGCTAGCACGCTCCTCATGGAGATATAAAATAATATTAGAAACTATTTTCTTATTACCAATGGTACTTCCACCAACTGTAATCGGCTTCTTTCTCATTATCATTTTTGGAAATAATAGTCCCATTGGAACATGGATAGAATCAATATTTCAGCAGTCCATTATGTTCACATCTACTGCTGCGATCATCGCTTCTACAGTTGTTGCATTTCCACTCATGTATCAATCAGCAAAAACGGGATTTTCTATTGCAAATATACAAATTGAAGAAAGTGCTCGCGACCTTGGTGCAAGTGAATATCAAGTTTTTCTGCACGTTACACTTCCGCTTGCATTTCCCGCCTTACTAAGCGGAATGATTTTGAGCTTTGTTCGTGCGCTCGGTGAGTTCGGTGCTACACTCATGTTTGCTGGGAACATTCCTGGTAAAACTCAAACAATCCCAACTGCAATTTATATGGCGATTGATGCAAGTAATATGCAACTCGCTTGGACACTAGTAGTTATCACTATTAGTATGTCACTCCTATTTCTGCTATGTATTCAGCTTATTAATAAAAGAATTACTAACTCTTAAAGCAGCTTTTATCGAAGCTGCTTCTTTATTTCTTAGGAAATAAAATATACCATCGGGAAATAACTGAATTTTACCTTTTATTAAAATATACATTTTATTTGAATTCACTTTCTAAAATAGGCAATTTCCTGTTATTATATGGAGGTGTTTCAAAAAATGAAGAAATGAAAACGCATTTATATCGTGAATTCTTCATCCTGTTTTAGCGATCGGTAATCTTCTACTCTAGTAGTGGGGCATTACCGATCGTTAGAACGATATGTAATTATATTGGTATAGAAAACCGAAGGGAGTCTTGTAATGGACATTTTATTAGCGCTTCTTCCTGCAATTGCATGGGGAAACATCTTATTAGTAAGCGTAAAAATGGGCGGTGGTGCATATAGCCAAACGGTAGGTATGACAATCGGTGCTCTATTCTTCGCAACAATTATGTATGTATTTACTCAACCAGCTTTAACAATGACAGTCTTGATTGTTGGTTTTATTTCAGGTTTATTCTGGGCTTTAGGACAAGTAAACCAATTAAAAACAGTTGAAAAACTAGGTGTTTCAACTACTGTAACGATTTCTACTGGTATGCAACTTGTTGCAACTTCTATCTTTGGGGTTATCGCTTTCCGTGAGTGGACTACTACAACAACGATTGTTCTGGGAACGATTGCAATCCTATTAATCGTAGTTGGTGTTGTATTCACATCACTAGATGACAAAGAAAATGCACAGCCACCAGGACAATTGAAAAAAGGACTTCTTACTTTAATTGTTTCTACTTTCGGTTACCTTGTATATGTAATTATTATTCGTTGGTATAATATCGATGGTTGGTCTGCTATTTTACCACAAGCAGTTGGTATGTTTGTTGGTGCGGTTGTATTGACATCTAAACATAAACCATTTAACAAATATGCAATCCGTAATGCTTTATCTGGTTTACTATGGGGAACTGGAAACTTATTCTTACTTCTTTCATTACCACGTGTCGGAGTAGCAACAAGCTTCCCATTATCTCAAACTGGAATCGTTATCTCAACATTCGGTGCGATTGTCTTCTTAGGTGAAAAGAAAACAAAACGTCAATTGGTCTTTATTGCACTAGGTAGTGTTTTAATTATCGGCGGCGCTGTATTATTAGGTATGACAAAAGCATAAACTTATAATCTATTAATAAACCCCTGAAGCATATATACTTTAGGGGTTTTTCTCTTTCAATTGTTTTCTAAATATAATTATTTACATGTCCCTGTCTTTTATAGTTGTTCTTCCACTCTAGTAAACCAGCTACACATATAAAGAGATTAATAACAGCTAATATTAGCATGACGTATAAACCTGTGGAAATATAAATCACAATGCTAACCACGTTATACAAAATCCATAAATACCAGTTTTCTAAAATTTTTCGACTTAGCATAAATTGAGCTACTAATCCTAGTACAGCATTTAAAGCATCTAAATATGGACTAGTTGATTCTAAATAACGGATTTGATAATAGCCCCAACCAATCCAAGCAACTAACATAAAGATTATATAAATAGTCCACCCTTTTACACCTAAACGAACTGTTGCTTTTACCTCTTCTCCCCCACTACGTGCAATCCAATAATACCAACCATATACATTAAATATAAATTGAAAGGCTGCCAATACTGCCATTGCATATAAACCTTGCGTAATGAAAATATACAGAAATACCCCAACCGTAATCATGCCAAACAAAAAGTTAGATACCTTTTCCCTCGCTAATAACCAAACATTAATAATCCCCATAACCGATGCGAAAATTTCAATATAACTCGATTGAATATAAAATCCAACCAATACGCAAATAATACTAGAAATAAATAAAAAAAGCGGACTTCTGACTATGATCATCTCTCCCCAGATGTATAATAAATTTCCTATCACCAGTATAAGGAATAGCTCTTTCCTTTACCACGAATTTCCCCCTTCTCGTTATCCATTCCATCTACGGTAAGTCTTTTCTTTTTACAAAATTCTCTTAAAGATGGTATCGTTTTTTATAACATATCTCCACTAGGAAGGAATAAAGGATATGCTAACTAAACATCGAATTCTATTTATTGGTGCTGGTCGTATGGCAGAAGCTATATTTTCCGGATTACTTAAAACAAGCAAAGAATACATCGAAAAAATTATCGTTTCTAACCGCAGCAACGTAGAAAAACTAGAACAATTACAAGGACGATATAATGTGTCTATCACAACAGATTGGAAGCAGCATGTTACATCTGTTGATACGATTGTTTTAGCAATGCCGCCTTCTGCACATGAAGAATTATTAGCGGAGCTATCTCCGTTACTATCGAATCAACTTGTCGTAACGGTAGCTGCTGGCATTGGTCCATCTTATTTAGAAGCTAGACTCCCTAAGGACACGCCTGTTGCTTGGATTATGCCAAATACAGCTGCTGAAATTGGGAAGTCAATCTCCTTATATACAACAGGACAATCAGTAAACGAGATGCATCAAGAAACCTTGCAACTGCTTTTAAGAGGCATTGGTACTTCGCAACTTTGCACTGAGGAAGAAGTTCATCAGCTTACTGCAGTTACTGGAAGTGCACCAGCTTTCCTTTATTACTTTGCTGAAAGCTTGGTTGAAGCAACAAAAAATTATGGCGTCGATGAAGCAACCGCAAAACACCTTGTCATTCAAATGATTTCTGGATCTGCTTCTATGCTTGAACAAACGCAAGATCCGGCTAACCTCCGCGAACAAGTAACAACGCCAGGTGGTTCCACAGCTGAAGGTCTCAAAGCTTTATATGAATATAATTTTTCAGAGGCAGTTCAAAAAGCAGTAGAAGCAACAAACAAAAATGCTAGGGGAAAATAATATGAGTTTAACAAATTTAAAAGACTATACTACATTACATAACGGTGTAAAAATGCCTTGGTTCGGTTTAGGTGTTTTTAAAGTAGAAGATGGTTCAGAAGTAATTGAGTCTGTAAAATCAGCAATTAAAAATGGCTACCGCAGCATCGATACTGCAGCAATCTATCAAAACGAAGAAGGCGTTGGACAAGCGATCCGTGAAGCAGGTGTTTCACGTGAAGAATTATTTATTACATCAAAAGTATGGAATAGCGATCAAGGATATGAAACAACACTTCAAGCATTTGAAACTACATTAGAAAAATTAGGTCTAGAATATTTAGATTTATATTTAGTACATTGGCCTGTAAAAGGGAAATATACTGAATCATGGAAAGCGTTAGAAAAAATTTATAAAGATGGCCGTGTTCGTGCTATCGGTGTAAGTAATTTCCACATTCACCACTTACAAGACGTATTTGAAATCGCTGAAATTAAGCCAATGGTCAATCAAGTGGAATACCACCCACGTTTAGCACAAGAAGAATTACACGCTTTCTGTAAAGAACATAACATCCAGCTTGAAGCTTGGTCACCATTAATGCAGGGACAACTACTGGATAACTCCACATTACAAGACATTGCGACAAAATATAATAAATCAACTGCACAAATTATTTTACGCTGGGATTTACAAAATGAAGTTGTAACAATCCCTAAATCTATTAAAGAACATCGCATTATTGAAAATGCAAATATATTCGATTTTGAATTAAGTGCTGATGACATGAAAGCAATTCAAGCTCTAAATGAAGATCGTCGAGTTGGTCCAGATCCAGATAACTTTAACTTCTAGTAGAAAAACCACTGCCATATGCAGTGGTTTTTCTCGTTAAATAAAACTGAAAATTTAAACTATATTTCAATTGGTTGACACTTCATCATCCAAGGTGTAAGATTTTGAATTATCAAAGAAACACAAAAATTAATAAAATTTATTCGTTTACTCATTGTATCAAGAGAGGTGGAGGGACTGGCCCTTTGAAACCTCGGCAACAGGTTCATTTTGAATACTGTGCCACTTCCTGCAAGCATTGTGCTTGAAAGATAGAATGAGGGACTTCGTTTATATACGGGTGCATAACTTGTACGTAAAAATCCCTCTTTCTCAATATGAAAAGAGGGATTTTTTATTTTTCATTTCCCTCATCATCATCCAAACTTAATTATTTAGGAGGAAAATCAAATGAAAAAGAAGTTCGTACCCGGTATTGCATCAGTTGTAGGAGTAAGTATTTTATTAACTGGTTGCGGTAGTTATAAAAACGAAGCAAGCGGAGCAAATGCAAAAGACGAGGCGCCTAGTAAACAGGTTTTAAACTTATCTTCACCTACTGAAATACGAACAATGGATACAGCCCGTGCTACAGATACTGATTCTGGTCAAGTAATGAGAAACGTATTTGAAGGTTTGTATAATCTTGGTGAAGGTAACAAACCTGTCCCTGGCGTTGCAAAATCTCATGAAGTAAGTGGCGATAAAACGAAATACACATTCCACCTGCGAGATTCAAAATGGTCAAACGGCACTCCTGTCACAGCGAAAGATTTTGTCTTCGCTTGGCAAAGAGCTGTTGATCCAGCAACAGCCTCTGAATATGCATTTCTATTCTTTGATATTAAAAATGCAACAAAAATTAACAACAAAGAACTTCCAGCCGATCAACTTGGTGTAAAAGCAATTGATGACCATACGTTTGAGGTAGAATTAGAACGTCCTGTTCCGTACTTTATAAGCTTAACAGCATTCCCAACATTTCTACCAATTAACGAGGAATTCTTTAAAGCACAAGGTGATAAGTATGCGTTAGAAGACAATACAATTTTGTACAACGGAGCTTTTACACTAAGCGATTGGAAGCATGAGCAAAGCTTTAAATTTAAGAAAAACCCTACCTATTGGGATAAAGATACTGTCAAACTGGAAGAAATCAATTTTAACGTCGTCAAAGAAAAATCTACAGAAGTAAATTTATTCGAGTCAAAACAATTAGATCGTATCAAACTAACATCTGACTTCGTTGATAAATATAAAAAGGATGCTAACTTTAAAGAACGGCCAAACGTAGGGGTACAGTTTCTACGTATGAATCAACAAAACAAAGTACTTCAAAACGTTTCTGCACGCCAAGCAATCGATCAAACAATTGATCGAAAATCCTTTGTAAATACGTTATTAAATGACGGCTCCACACCAACCTCTAGTCTCGTGCCGAAAAACTTTGCAAAAGGACCTGACGGAACAGACTTCCGTGCTGCAAACGGCGATTTAACAAAGGTTGATACAAAATCTGCTCAAGAATTATGGAAAAAGGCAAAACAAGAACTTGGGTCTGAAAAAATAACATTAGAACTATTAATAAGTGACGGTGACCTTGAAAAGAAAACTGGTGAGTTCTTAAAAGGACAATTAGAAAAGAATTTAGATGGCTTAACAGTAAATATAAAGCCGCAACCACGTAAACAACAAGTTTCACTTTTATTAAAAGGTGACTACGAAATTGGAATTGACGGCTGGAGCCCTGACTTTGCAGATCCAATTACATTCCTTGAGCTATTTACAACGAATAACCCTTACAACTTAGATCATTACTCTAATAAGGAGTTCGATGAAACAATAGCAAAAGTGAAAACAACTTTAGCCGGTGATGAAAAGGCTCGCTGGGAAGCATTACTAGCATCCGAGAAAATATTATTTAAAGACTCTGTTATCGCCCCTCTTTACCAAAAAGGCGAATCTTATTTAGAACGTTCTTATGTGAAAGGAATTGTGCAAGTAGACTTTGCAGGTCAATTAAACTTCAAATGGGCCAAAATTGAAAAATAAAGCGAAACTTTAATCAGTGGGGTTTTCTTCATCCCCCACTGATTATTAACCCCCACCAATTGTTTTTTTAGCAAAACATATTAAAAGCAGATTCCCTAATGCGAGGAAATCTGCTTTTTTAATATATTATTCTAAGAAATTAACAATCTATTTTTATTATTGACATATAGTTCTTTCCAGTGTTAATATTCTAAATAATCAAAGAAACAAAATATTTCACCATCAAAATATAACGTCTACTACGTTGAAACATATAATGATAGATTATAGCTCAACATGTATATACATATAGAACACCTGATTACCTACATGCACATATCTATAATAGGTTTTCTCTTCTTCTATAGTTACACTTCAAGACACGGACATTATGACGTTACGAACAACACATTTAGGGAGGAACGAACAATGAAGAAAAAAGTTGTACCTGTTGTTGCATCTGTGTTAGGGGCAAGTCTATTACTAACTGCTTGCGGAGGAAATAAAGATAACGCAAGTGGAGCGAAAGCAAATGATAAAGCACCTGATAAACAGGCAATTAACTTATCATTTGCTTCAGAAATTCCAACAATGGATGTTGCAAAAGCGACGGACGGGGAATCCATGAACGTAATGCGAAATGTGTTTGAAGGTTTATATGCAATGGGAGAAGATAATAAACCGATTCCTGGTGTTGCTGAGTCAGTTGACGTTAGTCCCGATAAAACAAAATATACATTCCACCTGCGTGATTCGAAATGGTCAAACGGTACTCCTGTTACAGCAAAGGACTTCGTCTTCGCTTGGCAACGTGCCGTAAGTCCTGATACAGCAGCTGAATATGCATTCTTATTCTTCGATATACAGAATGCGAAACAAATAAGCCAGAAACAATTGCCAATTGATCAACTAGGTGTCAAAGCTCTTGATGATAAAACGTTAGAAGTACAACTAGACCGTCCTGTTCCCTACTTCTTAAGCTTAACGACATTCTCAACATTCTTACCAATTAATGAAGATTACTTAAAATCTCAGGGCGATAAATATGGTTTAGAAACAAATCATTTAATTTACAACGGTGCTTTCATATTAGATAACTGGAAACACGAGCAAAGCTTCCAATTGAAGAAGAACCCTAACTATTGGGATGCTAAAACTGTAAAATTAGAAGAAATCAACTTCAATGTCGTTAAAGATAAATCTACAGAAGTTAACTTATACGATTCAGGACAAATTGATCGCGTTGCTTTAACTGCGGAGTTTGTTGATAAATATAAGAGCGATCCAAACTTCAAAGACCGCGCTGAAGTTGGCATTCAATTCTTACGACTAAATCAAAAAAATGAAACATTAAAAAATCAACATGCACGCCTTGCTATTAACGGAGCAATGAATAAAAAAGCATACGTAGAAACAATTTTAAATAACGGTGCTATTCCAGCTGAAGGAATGGTTCCTGCGAAATTCGCAAAGAGTCCAGAAGGTAACGACTTCCGTAAAGAAAACGGAAACCTAGTCAAAGATGATGTGAAAACAGCGAAAGAAAACTGGAAAAAAGCGAAACAAGAACTTGGTACTGACAAAGTAACAATCGAACTATTAACAAGTGATAATGCTTTAGCTAAAAAAACTGGTGAATATTTAAAAGGTGAACTAGAAAAGAACCTAGATGGATTAACAGTGACATTAAAACCACAACCACGTAAACAACAGCTGAAACTACTATTAAGTGGTGACTATGAAGTCGGTATTGATGGCTGGGGCCCTGACTTCGCTGACCCAATTACATTCTTAGATTTATTTACAACAGATAGTGCTTATAACTTCGATAAATACTCTAACAAAGAGTATGATGAGCTCATTCATAAAGTGAAAACAGATTTAGCTAGCGATGAAAAGGCTCGCTTTGAAGCAATGAAGCAAGCTGAAAAAATCCTATTACAAGACGGTGCTGTCGCTCCTTTATACCAACAAGGTCGTTCTTACCTACAACGCGGATTTATTAAAGGGCTTGTAACAACTGACTTCGGTGGTGAATTTAACTACAAGTGGACAGAAGTTACAAAATAATAAAATAAAAAAGGTATCCAATCGCAGGATACCTTTTTTATTTTATACTTCTTTAACTACATAGCTTCTTCTCTTTACTATTCCTTTTATAGATACAGTAATTACTACTACCAATTGTGTAACTAATATAATGACTAATAATGAAATAATATTTTTCTCTAAACTTACTCCCCAAAATATTATTGTATAATAGCCATTCGCTGCATATGTTGCGGGAAATAATTCACCGATTGTTTGATATGTTTTAGAAAGCATCTCATGTGGTACAATTACACCCGAACTTACAAGTTGTAATGATAGTGAAATTATATTAAAAATCATACCTGCATTTCCGAAAACAGTTATGAACATTTGTGTTAATGAAAGAAAGGCGAAGAAGACTATTGTCAATAATCCTCTTCCCCTTCTTTTTGCATCGAACTAAAACTCATCATAAATATAAACATAAACATCAAATATGTTCTCCACGTCAAAGAAGGTATATGCCCTGACCACAGATAGCTAATGAAATAGTTAATTCCCATAATACAAGACGATACTACTAAACTAATACTTATTAGTTTTGCATATTTGAACATATCTTTTCTCCTTACTTTTCTATCTCTTCAAATTGTAGATTTACTGGCTCTTCTAGTAGTGTTTCATAAAAATTTTCAGCCAAATCTGTTGAAGGAATTTTTTCATCCACTTCATCAAATCGAATACTATCTAGCCACACACAACCTTCCCCTGATAATAAGACACCAAATGCAATACCAAGTGCTCCTTCTTTTATATCTAATACAACCGAGTACGATTGCCAGTTATTCGTATTTTTAATTGGGCGATTTTGCATGTTATCCATAGCGAGTGGTTCTGTATCTTTTCCGTCTACTTGCATCCACAATCCCGCCCAATCTCTTACGTTCTCACTCTTAACAAATGCTGTTAAACGTAATCTTTTACCTACATATTTATCCGCTCGGAACATTTGCATTAATGTTGAAAATCCTCCATGTGTAACATTCTCTTTTGCCTTTATGTATGCAGATACTTTTCCTTGATGGCCAACTTCATAGTCTAAACCCATCTCATATTCAGCAGGATGACTTCCACTTAAGATCCATCCTTTCGGTATACCTTTTTGCATTGAAACACCCTCTCTTTTTATATAAAATGCTGGAAGTACTTTCGATATTTCTTCGGTGGCAATTGAAACATTCTTTTAAAGGCTCTCGTAAATGCCTCTTGTGAGGAAAAGCCGTATTGTACTGCAATATCAATAACAGCCCTCTCCGTTGACACTAAAGCTTGCGCAGCATGAGTTAACCTTCTCTTTCGAATATAATCCGTTACACTCATCCCAACATATCTTTGAAAGATGCGATGAAAATGGTACATCGATACTGCACTGTGAGACGCCACTCTTTCTGTTGTAAGCTCCTCATGTAAATGCTCCTCTATATATTCAATTGCTTTTTTTATCATCTCTTTATATTCTTCATGCATTTTAGTACCTCCTCACAACCTTAATTTACCATATAGATACAAATCATTTTTGATTTAAATTACGGATTAAACTTTGTGGCTACAAGTTAATAATTTATTTTCAACACATACATAATTACATGATTTTGGGAAAAACTTGTATAGAACGAATTTACATAAGGAGGAAATTATAATGAGAATTTTACTATCAGTTTTATTAGCGCTTATGCTAGTACCTGTATTAACAGGATGTAAAGCTCCTGCAAAAGAAGATACAACTTCTAATAAGAAAACTACTGAAGAAGCAAAAAATGAAGCTCCTGCTGATTTAAAACTTAACTTCAATGAATTTAGTTTGGATGCAGACTATCAAGATACAAAGAAAGACTACGAGGCTGATTATAAGAATGTAGCAGCTGATAAGAAAATGGAAGCAAAACTTGAAGACCACAAATCAAATGCAAAGTTTACAGGTGACGAGGCTATTACAAAATTAAGCCCACTTCTACAAGAATTAAAATTTGATAAAGATACTCCTGACCAAGAAGTAATCGATCAAGTAGTAAATGTGTTCAAACTTGATAAAGACTACCAAAAGTTTGATTTAGAAGTTGTCTTCTCTGATGGAACGAAAAAAGAATATAAAAGAGAAATAAAATAAAGAAGTAGGCGGTTGCCTACTTCTTTATTTTTGCATATCTTAAATCTGGTTTAGATCCAACATAATATTGAAGTCCAGATACTGATCCTTTTTGTAAGTAAGAATCAGAAGGGAATATAATTGGAATTAACGGTGAATCTGTAAACATAATATCTTCTGCTTTATGCAATAAATCAAAACGCTTATCTTCATTTTGTTCAACTTCTGCTTCTTTGATTAAAGCGTCAAATTCTTTATTATGCCATTTTGCATAGTTATTTGGACCATCACCTGCATATAAATCTAGTTTAGTAATTGGGTCTAATAAAGAACCGCCCCATCCCATATAAGCTAATTGGAAATCACTTTGCTTATATGTATCGATGTAACTCTTCCACTCTTTATTTTCTAATTTAATATCTACACCAAGATTTTTCTTAAACATTTCCTGCATTGCTTCTGCTACTTTTTTATGCTGTATATCCGTTGTGAATTTTAATGTTACTTCAGGTAATGTAGACCAACCTTGTTCTTTCATACCCTCTTCTAATAATTTTTTCGCTTCTGTTGTATCAAATTTTACGTAATCACCTTTTTCTTTACGGAAATCACGACCACTTTGTGTTTTTGCTCCTTCTGGAACGAATGCATATGCTTCTTGCGCATTATTCTTATACAGTTTTTCAACGATAAACTTACGATCAACTGCTAATGAAAATGCTTTACGTACTTTCGCATTTGTGAATGGCTCTTTTTCTACGTTAAACGAATAAATATAAGATGAGAATCCCGCAACACGCTTATATTCTTTATTTCCTTTTTCTTTCTCAATCATTTCTTGTGGTAAACCACTTAGTAAATCTAATTCTTTTGATTTGTATAATTGGTACGCTGTTTTAGAATCTGGAATAATACGAAACTCAATTTCTTTTAATGTTACCTTTTTATCATAGTATTCTTTATTTTTTTGTACTGTAATTGCTTGGTTATGCTTCCATTCTTTTAACGTGAATGGTCCATTTGTAATTAACTCTTTTGGATCTGTTTTTAATTTGTTGTTATCATCAATTGATTTTTTAGATAATGGAATAAATAATGAACTCGCTAATTTTTGTTTAATAGAAGCAACTGGGTGCTCAAGTGTTACCTTCAATGTTTGAGGATCAGCAACTTGAATACCAACTTGGCTTTCTTCACCTTTTCCAGTATTATACGCCTCTGCACCTTTAATAAAGTACATTTCTGTCCCATTCATAGAACCCGTTTTCGGATTTAATAACCGCTTCCATGCAAATTCAAAATCATTTGCTGTAATAGGAGAACCATCTGACCATTTAATATCTTTCTTTAAATGGATTGTATATTCAGTTCCATCTGCATTTACTTCTTCTTTCTCTGCTAATTCATTTTGATATTTCCCATCACTATCTTGCGTATATAAGCTTGAGAATAAATGTCCAATTACATAACCTGATGTGCTATCTGTTGCAATAGCGGAATCGAGTGTATATGGATCGCTACCAATATTCGTTACTAATCGATCTCCTTCTCCCTTACCAGCACTCGCCTTTTGCGCCTCTTTTTTACCGCAAGCGACAGAAGTAATTGCTAATACGGTCATAATGACAAATAATAAAAACTTCTTCATCCTACATTCTCCTTTAACCCGAAATTTTTGGTGTTGATGCTAATAATGTTTTTGTATAAGAATGTTGTGGATTACGGAATACTTCATCCGTATTTCCAAATTCAACAAGTTCTCCTTTATATAAGACAGCTACCTTTTCACATAAATAGTGAACCATCGGCAAATCATGCGCGATAAATAAATATGTATAGCCTTGTTCCTTTTGAATCTTTTGCAACAAGTGCACAATTTGGATTTGAAGTGAAACATCTAACGCTGAAATTGGTTCATCCAGGATTAATACTTCTGGCTCACATAATAACGCCCTTGCAATAGCGATCCGTTGACGTTGTCCTCCGCTAAATTCGTGTGGGTATCGATCAGTATATCGTCTATCTAATCCAACACGTTCTAGCGCATCACCTGCTACCTCATCTTTCAATCCTTTATCACCTAAACCGAATGAAATATATCCTTCTGTTACGCTATCGCGTACTTTCCAGCGCGGATTTAATGCAGCTTTTGAATCTTGAAAAATGAATTGTACTTTCTGCAAGAAATCTCGCTTATGAGCTGATTTCAACTTGTGAACAACTTGACCGTTATAATCAATTTGACCAGACGTTGGGCTCTCGATCCCAGCTATGAGCTTACCAAGTGTTGTCTTTCCTGAACCACTTTCTCCAATAATGCCAAGCGTCGTTCCTTTCGGGATAGAAAGTGATATATCTTTTAGCGCTATGATTTCTTTCTTTTTACTTCCATACGTTTTCGTTACTTGCTTTACAGTAATTAAATCTGTCGTCATGAGGCATTCACCTTCTCTTTTGATTTCGCTTGGTCATGCTCTAGAACATGTTGCCAACAATGTGAACTGTGTTCCCCAGAATATGCTGTTCTATCAGGGAAACGATGAACACATTCTTGTATTGCTACTGGGCATCTATTTACAAATGGGCACCCAAAGCTATTTAACGTTTCAATTGATGGTGTTGTTCCCTCAATGGCCCTAAGTACCTTTTCGGAATCATCCATATTCGGAATAGCTTGCAATAAACTTTTCGTATATGGGTGCTTAGGTGAACCTATCACTTCTTGTATCGTCCCTTTTTCAACAACACGTCCCCCGTACATCACAACTACTCGGTCAGCTACTTCACGTACAAGCGCCAAATCATGTGTAATTAATAAAATACTCGTATTTTGTTTTTCTTTTCGCTCTTTTAATAACCCCATAATTTGCTTTTGAATCGTTACATCTAATGCAGTTGTAGGCTCATCTGCAATAACGAGCTTTGGGTGACACGCAAAAGCAATTGCTAAACAAATACGTTGCCTCATGCCTCCGCTTAATTGATGTGGGTACTGTTCAAAACGTTTCTCTGCTTCATGTATCCCTAAATCATTTAATAAGTTAATCGCAATTTCTTTTGCTTCTCTTTTCGATTTTTTCTCATGTTGCAAAATCACTTCTGTAATTTGCCTTCCTACTTTCATCGTCGGATTTAAAGAGGACAGAGGGTCTTGAAAGATAAATGAAATATCTTTCCCTCGAATTTGATTCCATTCTGATTCTTGTAAATTCGTCAACCTTTGAGATTGGAAAAAGATGCTTCCGTCATCAATGTGAATAGATTCTTGATTTAATCCGACAATAGATTGTGCTGTAACACTTTTTCCTGAACCACTTTCTCCTACAAGTGCAACGATTTCACCTTCATTAATAGAAAAGGAAACATGCTTCACAATTGCTTGCTTATTATTCTCTTTTTCAACGACCAATGTTACGTTTTCTAAAGATAAGAGCTGTCCCATGTTTTTTCTCCTTTCGATTCCGTTTTACAATCTTCGGATCAATTGCATCTTGCAAACCATCACCAATTGCATTAAATGCAAACATAATGAGTGCAATCATGATTGCTGGGAAGAATAATTGCCACCATTCTCCGCTTAGTAATGTCCCGAGTGCATCGTTCGTCATCGTTCCCCAGCTCGCTGCTGGTGATTGTACTCCGAGTCCGATAAAGCTTAAAAATGATTCTGAGAAAATAGCTGCTGGAATTGTAAATGATAAATTTACGATAATAATGCCTGTTAAATTCGGAATGATGTGTCCGTATATAATCTTCATATGCGATGTACCTAATCGCTCTGCTGCAATAACAAATTCTCTTTGCTTTAAAGATAATACTTGTGCCCTAACGAGACGTGCCATGCCAATCCATCCTGTTAATGCAAGGGCAATAATAATTGTAAAAAGCCCTGGTTTCATAACGATTAATAATAAAATAACAATTAATAAATATGGGATACCGTATAACACTTCAATCCCTCGTACAATCCACTCATCAATTAACGTTCCAAGGCGACTACGTCCTCTCACATATCCACTAAAGCCCCCGATTAGTACACCTATTCCTATATCAAGAGCCGCTGCCACTAATCCAACTGTTAGTGAAATTTTCCCTCCAGCCCAGGTGCGCACCCATATGTCCCTTCCTAAATCATCTGTTCCGAACCAATGCTCACTACTAGGTGGGAGGTTTGTTGCTTCTTTTACTTGTTCACTCGCAGTAAATGCCGTTAAACTTTCGCCAACCAGTGAGAAAATAATAATTAGTAATAACGTCACTGCCCCTAAAACTGCTATAGGGTTTGATATAAACTTGCGAAACACTTCCTTCTTTCGACTAATCGTTTGCTGATCTTTATTTATCGTTAATTCTTTTTTCTCCTCATTCGTTAATAACTGTTTATTGATTTCATAAGCTCCCATTTAAATGCCCCCCTCCTTACGTAATAGAACGAATACGCGGATCAACAATACGGTGAATAATATCTGTAATGAAAATACAAGAAATTAATAATGCACTATAGAAAATCGTTGTTCCCATAATGACCGGATAATCCCGGTTAAAAATACTATCTACAAAATATTTTCCTAGACCAGGAATGGAAAATATTTTTTCAATAACGAAAGTTCCTGTTAAAAGTCCAGCCATTAACGGTCCAACAAATGTAAGTACCGGAACAATCGCATTTCGAAGAGCATGTCTTATAATGATTTTCTTAATTGGTATGCCTTTCGCTCTCGCTAGCTTAATATAATCACTCTGCAAAACTTCAATCATATTAGAGCGAACAAATCTTGTAATAACCGCGATTGGTCCTAACGCTAATGCGAAGGATGGCAATACCGTATGTTCGAATGTGCCCCAAGACGCTACTGGTAAAAGTTCAAATTGTATAGCAAATACTTGTATAAATAGTGGTGCTAAAATAAAACTTGGAATAGAAATACCGAGAATCGCAAGTAAGCTCACACTATAATCAATTACTTTCCCATGATATAGAGCTGCAAATGTACCTGCTGCAATTCCGACTAATAATGAAATAATAAGTGCTTGTAAACCAATAATCGCTGATGGACCAAATCCTGTCGTTATAATTTCTGATACACCTTGACCTGTGGATTGAACAGATTCACCAAAATCAAAATGAACTACGCCATCTAAATAAGCAACATATTGATTCCATAACGGTTCATCAAGGTGATACTTCGCTCTCATGTTTTGTATCACTTCTTCAGGAAAGATTTTCGCATCTGATGAAAATGGATCCCCTGGAATGATATGCATAATCAAAAATGTTACTGTTGTAATGACCCATAGCGTGAACATCATAACCGATAGTTTTTTAATAACATACACTTCAATAACCCCCTAAACAAATGTATTTACTTTGTTTTATTGACATATTTGTTCCAATTACTTTTCCGCTTCTTAAAACACAAAAAGCCTTGATCTTAAAAAATAAGATCAAGGCTTAATAAACGAAGGCCCATCACTTATCTTTCAAGACTTGCTTGCTGGAATTAGCACGGTGTTCCTGTTACAGAACCCGCTGCTGAGGTGTCATAGGGCCAGTCCCTCTACCTCTCTGGATAAGTAAATTGCTATATTATTATTTGGTTCAAATTGTATATTTTGAATTATAATTCTGAAAAAATGAAAAGTCAATCAAATTGGATATATTTAGAAAAATCAGTTTTCGCTCCTTTTATCGAAATTACAGTTTTCTCTTATAATAAAAAGAAATAATATTAAAGAAGTTATAAGATGGATCCCTTGCTTCTTGCTACTATAGGATTACCATTAACAATCGTTATACTTGTCATCATCGGGGTCTATAAAGTGAAACTTTAATCAGTGGGGGGCATCCCCCACTGATTATTAGTTGAACCAATCGGGCTTTTACGGGCAGTGGATCCCCTACCTAACTTCTTTGCTTTCACTGAATTTTGAGGTGGGGGTCTTACTTCCCGGCAAATAGCGGGATAAACTCTTTATTAAAAAGAAACGTATCACTTCTTTTTATACTCCATTCGATAATATTACCAGACAAACAATCTCTGAATTTCACGAAAAACAAAATGTATTAGTATCCGAGGATGAAGACGGAGATGGTAAGAAGAAAAAATAACCTTGCGCGTACGCAAGGTTATTTTTTCGTTTCTGCTTGAAAACGTTTATAGTATGTTGATGCTGTTGCAAAGTTAATTTCTATATCACGAATCAATGATGAGTCTTCTTCTTTAGCTAACTTCTGTAATTTTTTCATTGCTTGTTCCGATTCATTCAAGAAACCAGCGTATACCTCATGTTCTTGCTCTTTCGATTTTGGAACACGAATTTCTTTACGTATATTATCAATATCTTCTAACATGCTAGTCGTTACCTTTTGCACATCTTCTTTATATGTAGCATTCGTTATTTCCTTACCGCCCTTTTCTTTTGCCACTTCAAATAACTGTAGTGCTTTATTAATTTCTTTATTCATTTTCATATCGTATTTTTCATGTACTGCACGGTATTCTTTCATCTCTTCTGTTTGCTCAGTAGATTGCTCTACCTTTTCTTTCGGTTCTTTATTTCCATTACATCCTGCTAGAAGGATCATACTTCCCATTACAGCAATACCCAAAACCTTCTTCATCTCTTCTTCTCCTTTTATCTACAGCTACTACTCATTATAGTTTCTTTTATCTCCACTTGTTATTATACCGAGAACATCCTACTTTTTACACTTAAGACGCTACCTTAATGTACATGCCTACATTTTTGTCACAGTATCGTCACTTTATGCAAATAACTTTTGCATCACCTTACAAAGCTGTATGAGTTATTTCAAAGAAATGAAAAAAGAGCTGATTCAAAAATATTTGAATCAGCTCTTTTTTATAATTTAAGCTTCTAAATTTTGTCTTTGTTGCAGTTCAAACTGCTTTTCACTTCTTCTGGCCATAAATAGATAACATAATACAGCACCAATTTCACAAAGAGCTATCACAACCCCCATCGGTAATGCGGTATTGCTTCCGCCAATACCTACTAATGGTGCAACAAGTGCTCCTGAAATGAACTGTAATAAACCTAATAAAGCCGATGCCGTTCCTGCAGCTTGTTTCTGGTTTCTCATCGCTAATGAGAAACCAGTTGTTGATACAACCCCGACACTTGATACAACAAGGAATAACGAACATAAAACACCAATTAAACCTATTCCTAGTACAATTGTCAGTAGTAAAGATAAACCACCAACAGCTGCAATAATAATACCGGAAACGAATAACGTTTTCTCATTCACTTTCCCTGCTAAACGGCCTGTAACCTGACTAGCAATAATAATACCGATACCGTTAATCGCAAAGAATAAGCTAAATTGCTGTGGTGATGCTCCGTATATGTTCTGCAACACAAATGGTGAGCCCGAAATGTAAGCAAACATCGCCGCCGTTACTAGCCCTTGTGATAATGCATATCCCATAAACAAACGATCTTTTAACAGTTTTCCATACGTCGCCAATGTCCCTGACAAACCACCTGTTTCTCTTTCTTCAGGAGGTAATGTTTCACGTAATACGAAAGTAGCTGATATTAACATGAATACACTAATTGCTCCGAGAACGATGAAGACACCGCGCCATGTTGTGAACTGTAGTAATTGTCCCCCAATAATCGGTGCCAAAATAGGCGCTGCTCCGTTTACCAACATGAGCAGTGAGAAAAACTTCGTCATTTCAGAACCTGAATACATGTCACGTACCATTGCACGTGATATAACAATCCCGGCCGATCCTGAAGCCCCTTGTAAGAAGCGCAATAACACTAAACTCCAAATAGATGGTGCAATAGCACAAAGTAAAGAAGAAGCAACATAAATAATAAGAGCGATAATAAGAGGTTTGCGCCTTCCGTAAATGTCACTAATTGAACCAACAAATAATTGTCCTACTGAAAGCCCAAGCAAACATGCTGTCAATGTAAGCTGTGCAAGAGATGCGCCTGTTTGTAAATCATCTGTTAATTTTGGTAAAGAAGGCAAATACATATCAATAGATAATGGCCCAATCGCCGTAAGTGTCCCTAATACAAGAATCATCCATAACCTATTTGTCTTGACAGGTTTATATATTTCGTGATTAACGCCATTCACTTTTTCCGTTCACCCTTTCCGATAAATACTAAATCGTAACAATTATAGTTACAACATAAACATACGTCAAGTATAGTGCATTTTCCTGTTTCATACCGTAAAAAAAAGCGATAGAATTTCTATCGCTTTACTTTTTCAAATTGCTATTTGTAAATTTAGATACGGAAGACATCGCCT
This sequence comes from Bacillus cereus group sp. RP32, assembly GCF_040459735.1. Lineage (NCBI taxonomy): Bacteria > Bacillati > Bacillota > Bacilli > Caryophanales > Bacillaceae > Bacillus > Bacillus cereus group sp. RP32. The sequence goes on from NZ_JARVHO010000001.1 coordinate 5,148,068, forward strand.
CTCCTGTATCTAAATATGTGATTTGAATTGGATCTCCCACTTCTGTAAACATAGCATATGGGAATTTCTTCACCGGTATCATAAATACTTTTTGTTCATTCTCTAACAGTACATACACAATTGTATTTTCACCTGATTTTTCTTTATATACACGTTGTACAACGCCTTCTTTTTGTGCTTCTTTACCATTTGAAGTCGGTCTAAATGAATCTCCACTTCCACTCAGCGCATTTTTATAATTCTCAAGCGCTTCTTTTTGCGTCGAACCTGTTGCAAATATTTTCGCATTAGAAGCATAGATAACTGTATGAGCACGTACTAATCCCCCGTCATCAATAACAGGTACAATCCAAGAAGGTTTACCATACACGTTATAAATAACCGGCATCGTTCCATGCCATTTCTCTCTCTTAAAGGAATTATCCACTACTTCCGAAGCAGCTGAACCATCCATAATCCCCTTCACTTCTTTTCCGTTATAGTAATACAACTTACCTGTACGCGCATCGATAAGCGAGTAACCTAACGCAGAATCTACTCCCTCTTTTGGAGAGGTGAAATCAGTAAAGTAATATAACGTTCCATCCTTACCGAAAATTGGTGTAACCCCTTCTTTCGTTCCCCACTCAGTCGGAATCTTCATATCCGTTTGCGAGAATTTCGTATTCCAAAATCCGTGAATATATTTACCGAAGTATGTATTTAATGTAGATGCGGTCTCGTGATTTAATACACCATCAACAAATTTAGGCGCTTTTCCTTTATCATATCTTTTCACTTCACCTGTTTGTGCATCTACTACTACAACGCCCTCTACCTCAAATCCAGATCTTCCTGAAATAAATTCACCATACGTCATTGTATAATACGGTTTCCCTTTATCATCCACTTCAAATTTAGGTTTCCCTTTAAAGATTAGATTTGGTTCTGCTTGCCTTACAACACGCTCTAAATTATTCCCGAAGAACATGCTCGGCACATATTTCATTTTATAACCAAGATGCAGTTTCGCTTCTGCATCAGGATTCGTACCTGACATCGTTACGTACCCTGGAATTGTCTCAGCTTTACGTGCTTTAAAAAAGCCTGAAACTTCAATCGGTGCTACATATAAAGCCTCACCATTTACCATTTGTGGCGTTAATTCCCCTAGCTCAAAATAAGCTACTTTCGGAATATCCCCAAATACTTTTTTCATTTTATTCTCCGCTGTCTTTGGCGGCACTGTAAACGGTTGATCATTTTCAGTAAAAGGCTCTGAAATATCTTTCTCGATCTTCACAACAGAATCATATTTTTTTTGCGTGATTACTATATCGTGTAAATAACCAAAATAGCCGTAACTTGCGAGTAAAACAAACATTAGAAGTCCCTTTAACGTACCTTCTAATTTCCCTATTTGATTTTGTGAAAATAAAACAAGCCCAATTAAAACTGCTACTGCAACGGCATAATGAGTAAGAATCGAATCTGCTCGATCATCGATTAGCCAAAGATATTCATAGATTGCAATACCTATCCAAAATAATACAGGAATAACTAAAATGGATGATTTCTTACCCTTTACAACCTTCTCATCCCCTTTCTTATCCACTGCTCGAAGTTTACTACCGCTTCTTGTCCATGGAATCAAAAACAAAGTGAGAATAGCTAAAATTAAAAATTTCATCAAAGGCAATGTCCCCTTTTCTTTTATTTTCCCTTTTAGTATAACAAATAAAGGGTATTCAGGTAAAAATGGGGATGATTATATTTTTTTACTACTTAATACAATCCCACTCACTACATATAAGATAGATGCAATATAAAAAATGGTGCCAATCGTAAAGAAATCTACTAAATATCCCGTTGCAATAATTGCTATTGCTCCTCCAATCGATGTCCACACATGATATTTTCCAATCTCATAACCAGCATTTTCTTGCACAACCTTTCGTGCTAACGACGTCTTCTCGGTATTACGCTGCACAGCACCTAAAACTCCCATTACAATTTGAAGAATATACACATGCCAGACTTCCGTGGCAATCGGGAAACAAAGCATTAATATTGCCATGGACCAAGCATATATAATTAATAATTTTTGATCGCCTACTCGATCAGACATCTTTCCTACTAATGGATATACAAGTGCTGAAGTTAAAGCAAATAAGCCATACGCCCAGCCAAACTGCGAGAAGCTATTCCCAACATTCCGAAGCAATAGAATGTAAAAAGGAAATACCATACTTCCCGCCATCATAATTATGCTTTGTGACGCTACAAATCTTCTATATGTCATTTCGTATACTCCCTATAAAATAAATTCACAAATCTCTCTTTTGGATCCGCTTCTTTTTTCTTCTGAAGAAATTCTTCTATACGAGGATATGCCCTCTTTAACTGCTCCTTCGTTGGATACGAATAGTACGGTAAATAATAATTACCATTATGTTTTAAAGTAACATCAATCATTTTCTGAATGACATCTTCTGTTTTCTTTATTTCACCCTCTGAGCGTCCTTGGTTAATTAAAAGAACTAGCGCAAACATATCATCTTTCGCATAGGATAAAACTGCATTTTCATTCTTTTCCACATAACGAATCGTAATATTGAGCAAATTAAGCTCTTCTTCATTTAATACGTTACGTAAATCATCTATGTATTCCGTGAAGAAATCTATAGGCACAAAGTATTCTTGTAACACTTCTGTTCTATTCGGATTTTCATATTCCATAAAGGCACTATCTGACCTCATAACATTATTTCGCGTCTCATACGCTCCATCTGTACGCTCAAAATAACTTCTTTGTATATCCCAAAATGTATTCTTTCCCCAATCGCTATAACGGGATAATCCGAGTAAAAATTTCGGTGCAGCTATAATAGTTTCCTCTTTTAATTCACTGTACTCTTCCCTCATATTTTGATTTTTCGCCAATGTATAATCTGTCACATACATCTCTTTTAAAAATGAATTGGGGGCAACAGAAATACGGGCTAAGTGCATACGAACATTTTCATCTCTTTTCACTTTATCTTTGAAATAAGATGTGTATTCTTTATAATCTATCATTCTCGTATGCATTTCATATAATTCATCATCAGTTAACTTTAATGTCACATCTAAAATGACACCAAATAACCCGTAACCACCTATGACATATGGAAATAGCTCTGCATTTTCTTCTCTACTTACATTACGTACCGTACCATCTGCCATTAACAATCTGAATGACTCTACTGTATCAATCAATGCTTCATGACGAATATCACGCCCATGTACATTCACACTTAATGAACCACCAACAGTAAAAATGTTTTGAGATTGCATTACTTGAACCGCAAGACCATATGGATTGATTTTCTTTTGAATGTCATTCCATGTGACACCGCTTTGCACCCTAATCCTCTTCTCCTCCGGATCAAATTCTAATATTTTATTATACTCCTTCATATCAAGCATCGTGCCGTTCGGATAATACGTCTGTCCTCCTTGGCTATGTTGCATACCTGCAATGGAAATTTTCTCTCCGGAAGTATTTGCATCTTTCACTACCTGTTTTAATGAACGTTCATCCTCAGCATTTTCAACACGTTTAATTTTCGTTGGAAGCAACTTTCCTACATCGCTCATAATAGGGTGCTTTAGTTGCTCTTTATATGTATTTACAGATGTTGCAAGCAACACTGTATAAGCCACAATGACCACCGCTATCCTTCTTTTTTTCAAATGACACTCTCCTCTTCTACAGTTTTCCCTCTTCATATTGTACCTATTTTCCTATGAAGAAAGTATACAAAAAGAGGGCACCTTATTTTAGATCCCCCTTCATCAAAACTATTACTTTGCTGCCGGCAATTGTATTGGGTCAAACTTTTCGTACGACGTATATTTTGCGTTCGTAATAATGTGTGCTTTATCCTTGCCGTTACTACTCATAATCATGTCTATCTTTGCTGATTCATATTTAAAATCTTTTGTAATGATATATTCTGCATCCACTTCTTCTATCTTCGCATTTTGTGCTTGTAACATTTTCTTCTGTGTTTCATCCATGCTAGTTAACATACTTTCTGTTTCTTGCCCTTTTAATGTAAATTTCAGTTTATATTTATCTCCGCTTTTCTCCATCTTCATTTTATCTAAAACTACTGCTGGTACTTCTAACTTATCTATAATATCTTGAGTCGCTTTCATTCCACCAGCGTTTAATTGCTCCTCTGGTACGGTTATAACTTCTCCTGTATTAGGGTTTTTTACCTCACCAGCAACTTTACCATCCACAGTATACACTACAACATCTGTACCGGAAATATTCATTTCAGAACGAGAATTCTTTGTCTTTGGCTCTAATTGCATCTTAGCCTTTAATATATCCATCTCTGTTCCCTCAGCTTTTACCCCTACACCATATGTCATCGTTACATGCTCTTCATTTTTAAAAGCTTCGTTCGTTTTCTTGAAAACATCCTTCGCTGCTAATTCTTTTTCTTTTTGAACTGATTCTTTTTTCGGTTCATCCGTCTTTGCTGTTTTCTCATTACTACACCCTACCCCTAGACTGATTGCAAGTACTAAACTTGAAACAAAAATAATTTTTTTCATAATGTCGCCCCCTTTCCCAAAATAATATCACCTCTTTTCCTATGAAATCTATATAATTTTTAATCTATATTCGCTATATAGCGACATGTTTAATGAAGGTTTTAAATATGATGTAAATAACAACAACTCATTTCAGGAGGTCATTATGAAGGCGATCATTTGCACACAGTATGGACCACCTAATGTTCTTCAGCTTCAAAATATAGAGAAACCTACACCTAAAAAGAACGAAGTATTAATTAAAATTCACGCAACAAGTGTATCGACTGGAGATTGTAGAATACGCGGTTTTAATAGTCCCCTCTTATTTTGGATTCCTATGCGGATCATATTAGGTTTCAGAAAACCGAGAAACCCTATACTCGGCGTAGAGTTATCCGGTGAAATCGAAGAAATAGGAACAGATGTAACTCAATTTAAAGAGGGAGATCCTATCTTTGCATTAACTGGCCTTCATGCTGGTGCTTATGCTGAATATACATGTGTACATGAAAGTGGATTAATAACATTAAAACCTACCAATGTGACGTATGAAGAAGCGGCAGTTATTCCTTTTGGTGGAACTTCAGCATTGCATTTCCTGAGAAAGGGCCGTATAAAAAAAGGGCAACAAGTACTCATATATGGTGCCTCCGGATCAGTAGGAACAGCTGCTGTACAACTTGCTAAATATTTCGGTACGACCGTTACGGCTGTTTGTAGTAATTCAAATTTTGAACTCGTTCAATCTTTAGGAGCTGATAAAGTAATTGATTATACGAAAGAAGATTTTACTAAGCCAGGCGAGCGCTACGATATTATATTTGATGCAGTTGGGAAGTATAAAAAATCCCTTTGTACAAATACATTAACATCCAATGGAAAATATGTATCTGTTAATGGAATGATGGCCAAGGTAAGTAAAGAGGATATGATTCTATTAAAAAAACTAGTCGAAACGGAAAAACTAAAGCCCGTTATTGATAGAACTTACCGATTAGAAGAAATTGCTGAAGCTCATATGTATGTGGAAAAGGGACATAAAAAAGGGAATGTTTCCATTACCTTAAAATAAAATATATTCAGAAAATAACATTGACAATTCTATTTGTAAGATTTACTATTAGTACCATATTAAAAACTACATACACATACTCTTATCAAGAGTGGCGGAGGGACTGGCCCGATGATGCCCGGCAACCGAGCTTATGACGTATAAGCTAAGGTGCTAATTCCTGCAAAACGAGTTTTCGTTTTGGAAGATAAGAGAGGAACCTATTTTGTCTATTCGGCACCTCTCTTATTTTTGAGAGGTGCTTTTTATTTTGGAACGTATATGAAGGGGGAACTATAGATGAAAAAAGTATTATTGAGCATTGTAAGTGGAGCGGTATTATTGTTAGGTGCATGTGGTGCTAATTCTGATAAAGAGGTAAAAGCATTAGATGAGAAAAAGATTACTGTCGGTGTAACGGGTGGACCGCATGAACAAATTTTTGAAAAGGTAAAAGAAGTGGCAGCGAAAGACGGTCTCGAAATTGATGTAAAAGTATTTAATGATTATGTAGCACCGAACGTATCTTTAGATGAAAAAAGCCTCGATGTAAATAGCTATCAAACGAAATCTTATTTAGACGTATTTAAAGCTGAACGCAATATGAAATTAACTGAAGTATTTTCAACAGTAACATTCCCTATGGGCGTATATTCTAAAGACATAAAAGATGTAAAAGACTTAAAAGAGGGCGACGCAATCGCTGTACCAAATGATCCAACGAATGAACTTCGAGCTTTAAAACTATTTGAAAAAGCAGGCGTTTTAAAAGTGGGTCCAAAGGCTACAGAAAAAGCGACTGCGAAAGATGTAATTGAAAACCCAAAGAAATTAAAAATTGTTGAATTAGAGGCATCTCAATTACCGACACAACTAAGTGAAGTGAAAGCAGCTGCAATTAATACAAACTTTGCATTAGGTGCAAAATTAAGCCCTGCGAAAGATTCTATTTTCCGTGAAGGAAAAGATTCACCATATGTAAACTGGGTCGTTGTTCGTACTGAAAATAAAGATGATGCTGTTGTAAATAAATTAAAGAAAGCTTATCAATCTAAAGAAGTAAAAGAATTTATCGAGAAAAAATTTGATGGTTCAGTTTTACCATCTTGGTAGGAGCTGACGATAATGATTGAATTAAAAAATGTATCCAAAGTATTTACAACAAAAAAAGGGAATGTAGAAGCTCTTAAACCTACTTCCCTTCAAGTAAAAAAGGGCGAAGTATTTGGAATCATTGGATATAGTGGCGCTGGTAAAAGTACATTAATTCGATGTGTAAATTTATTAGAAAAACCAACGACAGGAAATATCATTGTAAACGGCCAAGACTTAACAACTTTATCAGCAAAAGAACTCGCAAAATCGAGACAAAAAATCGGAATGATTTTTCAAGGATTCAACTTACTTAAAACTGTGACAGTTTATGAAAATATCGCATTACCGTTACGTCTATCTGGTCTTCCAAAAAATGAAATTGAAAAAAGGGTAGAAAAGTATTTACGTATTGTCGATCTTTTTGACCGAAAAGATGCATATCCGAGCGAACTTTCTGGCGGCCAGAAGCAACGTGTTGCCATTGCACGTGCACTATCACATGAACCGGAAGTATTATTAAGCGACGAAGCAACAAGTGCTTTAGATCCAGAAACAACTGATTCTATTCTCGACCTATTATTAAAGATTAATGAAGAAATCGGGATCACAATTTTATTAATTACACATGAAATGAATGTTATCCAGCGTATATGTGACCGAGTTGCTGTTATGGAACATGGAGCAGTAGTTGAAAGCGGGACTGTGAAGGATATCTTCACAAACCCACAGCATACAACAACGAAGAAATTCGTAAACAGTGCATTTGCAACTAAAATTCCAGAAGAAGTACAAAAAGAACTTCAAAGAACCGGAGAAATCGTAACACTTTCATTTATAGGAACCTCTTCTGGCGAACCAGCGTTAGCTATCGCTACAAAACGTTTTCAAGTGTATCCAAATATTTTATCCGGTAATATTACGCAGTTAAAACATGAAGCATACGGGAAACTGATCATTCATATGCAGGGTGAGAAAAATGAAGTAGACCGCGCTTTATCATTTTTACAAGAGCAAGGGATCATCGTAGAAGGAGGTAGAACAGACTATGGGAAACAAATCCTTTTTGGATGAATGGGGTAAAGTCATATGGGAAGCAACCATTCAAACATTTCAAATGACATCTATTTCACTATTTATCTCTATCCTTATTGCATTACCACTTGGCGTTACACTTGTTTTAACGCGACCTGGTGGACAGCATGAAAATAAAATCATTTATCCTATTTTGAATACCGTTATTAATATCATTCGCTCTCTTCCATTTATCATTCTATTATTCTTCATTTTACCTTTTACAAAGTTTCTAATGGGAACCTCCATTGGTGTGCAAGGTGTTATCGTACCACTTGTCGTATTCACAGCTCCTTATATTGCACGATTAATGGAGACAGCTTTATTAGAAGTAGATCGTGGTGTTATTGAAGCTTACCAAGCGATGGGCATTTCTACTATAAAAATCATTTGGCACGTTATGGTGAAAGAAGCTCGTCCCTCCCTTGTACTTGGATTAACAATTGCAACGATTGGTTTAATCGGTGCAACAGCAATGGCTGGACTTGTAGGTGCTGGCGGTCTTGGTGATTTAGCATATCGATTCGGACATTTACGCTACGAACCTGAAGTAATGTATGCAACTGTCTTTATTTTAATTATCCTCGTTCAAGGGCTACAATCTTTAGGGAACGGTGTTGCACGAAGATTGAAGAAAGATTAAAAAAGAAGGTATCTCACCAGGGTGAGATACCTTCTTTTTACCTTTTAAATCCACCTTCAGAATGAATAACTTGTCCGGTAATCCATTCTGCTTCTTCACTTACTAAAAATGTAATGAGTCTTGCTGCATCCCTCGGCTCACCAATTCTACCAAAAGGAAACATCGGCTTTAATCCTTGCTTTATCTCTTCAGTCATCCATCCCGTACTAGTTGGACCTGGGTTAATTGCATTCACTGTTATTCCTAAATGAGCTACCTCAGCTGACAACGTACTAGTAAGAGCATCAATAGCGCCCTTCGTTGTTGCATACGCTAGTTCTCCAGCCATAGGTCCTTTAAATTGTCCCGACGTCATATTCACAATTCTACCACCAGATTTCTTATCAAACCCTTGAGCAAATTGACTACTTAACAACGTAGTCGCACGAACATTTACCATGTAGTGCTTATCTAATTCTTCAGCAGTCAAATTAGAGAAGTCATTATTTGTGGAATACGCTGCATTATTAATTAATATATGAGGGTAGCCTAGTTGTTCAGTAACTTTATTTATAAGCTCTTTCGGTGCATCATTCTGAGTTAAATCTAACTCCATACTCGATACTTTAACACCGCTTTTTAGTAACTCTTCTTTTAATTGTATTTGTTCACTTTGATTAACGCCCCAAGGCATCTCTTTATCGTACGCTGTCCAATACGTAAAAAATATATCGTATCCTGCTTCAGCTAACTCTTTACAAATTGCTGCGCCTATACCATCTAGACGACTTACACCTGTAACAACTGCTATTTTATTTTTTAATTGATTCATCATATACTCCTCCAATTTTAAAGGACGCATATTTTATATAAGAGATATGAACTTCCCTATGCATTATCTTTACAAAAGGGATGCACAAGCCAAATATGCAGTCCTTGAATGATTTACAGAAAGCTAAATAACCCCTCACTTATGAGAGAAAAATTTATCTATCTAGTTTCTAATCATTACAAGCTCATCCACATATTGAGTCCTTGTCCCCTTTCCATATATCTCTATTTCTATCATACCAATATGATGTAATATTTTAAATGATAAAAAAATAAAGGTCAATATTCTATGCCGTCCTTCTACTAATTTTAGTATATTACAATAATTAAATAATTAAAACAATCAGAAAAACACTGGTAAATACTGGCTTTATTTTTTATAATAAAATGTGGGGCTAATGTGAGAGTTGTAAACGGTCTGATTATACAGACTCAACTAGTTTTAAACAAATAGGGGGAAGAAACATGTCAAAAAAATTACTTTCTTTATTTTCTACAGTAATCGTAGCAGCGTTTGTAATAACTGGCTGTGGTCAAAGCGATACGACAAATAAAGAACAAAAAGAAAATACAACAAAAGAAAGCAAAACAGAAAAAACAGCTACTAGCTCAAGCGATTACTCTAAGCTGATTTCCTATATGGAAAAAGAAACAGGTGGTAAAACAAAAGTTCTTTTTGAAAATAAGGAACCACAAGTGTATAAAGCTGAAGATGTTTCAGTATCAATGAACGGTTACACATTAGTTGAATTAAATGGATTCCATACAAACTTCGACATTCCGTTTAATCGTCAAACAGAGGGCGGAGTTATTCTTGTGAACTACAGCGTAAAAAATAGTTCAGCTAAAGATATTTATTATATGCCAGCATTGGACATGTCATTTACTGGTGCGCAGAAAGCGTATAGTAACTATAAAGATTTAATTCCAAAAGAAGATCAGCTACCAACTAAGCTTGCTCCAACGAATGATTACTTAGTAAAAGCAGGGGAAACTATTTCTGGTTATATGGCGTATCCATTCGGAAAAGATGATCTAGCGAAAATCTCAAGTCTCTCAACAGTCTCAGTCACAGTCCCAACTGCACAAGCTAATAAAGGAAAATTTGATGCTCCAATCGGAAGTCCTGGAAGCTTTTCATTAAGTTTAAACAAACAAGGTGCTGAAAAGGTTGCAACAGATAACACTTTCTACCAAGATAAAGCTACAGCTAATAACATGGGCGATAAAAAAATGTTAAAAGAGAAATCAAGTATTAATAACAGCCAAGAATTAGGCGCTGTTAATGTTACATTAGACGGATACCAATTCACTCAATTCACACCAAATTCCGTCGAAGCTCCACGCTTTGCAAATTTTAAAAACGGTCTTGTTCTGTTAACAGTAAAATTCAAGCTTGATAACAAAGATGCTCAAGACGTTTCACTATCTCCTATAAGCTCTACATTAAGAGTGAATGATGGTACACAATATACGATTAATGAAGGTATGCTATTAAATTATGACTATAATGCTTCAGTCAAAACAGGAACATCTGGAGAGTTACTACAAGTATATATTTTAGATCAAGAGCAGTATGAAAAGATTTGGAAAGACAAAAGCTTTGAGATTGAGTTAGGACCTATGAGAAATAAAGAAGCTAAAGATATTTCACAAGGTAAAAAAGTTAAATTTACATTACCTAAATAAATTACTAAGTCTATATTAGAAAAGGCATATAACATATGATTGTTATATGCCTTTTTTATTTGTATAAAGAACAAAATTTAAATTTAAGTGTATACATTTATCATTACCTATCCGTTGTATAAGTGTAGGGAGGAAAAGTGATGGGAAAAGAAAATATATTGACCTCCTATCTTATCAATTTAGGGGAGGAAGTGTTCAAACTACTATTAGCGAAAGGGGCTATAAAAGAAGATGCAGAAGACATCATCCAAAATACCTTCTATAAAGTATACACATTGCTAGATAATCTAACCGAGAGTAACATACGTCCATGGTTTTTCAGAGTCGCATTAAACGAATACATTGACTTGAAGAGGAAAAAAGAGCAACAAACCATCTATTTAACTGAAGAGATTTATTCAAAATTACAATATACAGACCGAGAATTAGACGCCGTTTTAAATAAAGATGAGATTTTCTATCTATTAAAAGATATAAAACTAGAATATAAAGAAGCCTTCTTTTTAAAGTACTACTACAACTTTTCATATGAGGAAATCGCCCTAATACTAGATATTCAAGTAAATAGCGTCAAACAAAAGTTACATCGTGCACGTAAAGCAATTCACTCAAAAATAGGAGGAAAACCTTAATGGATACTTCTTTAAAAGATGCATTAAAAAAAGCGAAAAGGAAACAGTTACTTAAAATCATCATTACTTCTATTACCGTTGTAATCATGCTTATCCCTATAATTTATAAAGTTGGCAATTACTTTGCAGCCAAAAGCTCTACGAAGCTTCACGAACGACTCTTTTTACATAACGACATTGCAGAACCGAATGTACAAATTGATTCTCAAATAACGAGTAATTCATCCATGTTTGGCGGCAATATTATATCAAATCGTTCTAAAAACATTAATGGTTACGTAGTCCCGTGGAATACATTAACAAGCTCCTATGGTTGGATCCGCATCAATATCGATTCCAATGAATTAACGCCTGGTTTTTATTGGTCTAATAAAGAGTTCTATGAGTACGATAAACAAACAAAGAAAAAATTTGCAACATTTTATAATCCCGCTATTACGGAGTATTTTGATGGTGTCCAAAATGAATTAGGGGAAGTTTCACAAATGAACAACTATGTTGCTGAAGTTGCTATCTCTTTCAATCAGCCCTATACACTACAAGAAATTAAAGAAAAAATTCCAGACAACTTAAACATTGTATGGTTATATATGATCTCACCAATTGGAGATGAAAGCAAAGGACCTGCTGGTATGCCCGTTTATGGATTTAATCCAGACAAGTCCCCTGCAGAAGCGTACAAAGAGTTCGTTGATTCACTTAACCAATACGATGACGATGGACATGACGAAACTATCCAGAAGTTTTTAAAATCAAACAAGAGCAAACCATTTGATCAAGTGAAAATCTTAGGGGTTATGCTAACAGGAAAAACAGAAAACTTTAAGGCATTAGAAAACCAAGACTTTATTCGCGGTGCTTCTGTAGGAGTTACTGCACAAGTTGTTCCTTATATAAAACCAGAGAAATAATAAGGAAAAGACAAGATAAGCTAATAGTAGCTAGTTAAAAGAACGTACATGAATCAGTTTACTACGGGAGCTACTTATTTTAGTGGAGAGCTCCCTTCATGTATTATTCATCCTCCAAACAATACATTTCCAAATACTTTATGTACAAATGAAAAATCATATTTTTTGTTCACACTTTATCCATTGTGAATTTTTTCACAATGGATATATAATAAACATGTAAATAAAATATTGGAGGGATTTCAATGGTTATCAATTTTTTAAGGACTGATAAACGTGCTGCTTTCATATTATTATTTTTACGATTTTACATAGGATATGCATGGCTCGCTGCTGGGATAGGCAAAGTTTTCGGACAATCTTTTGATGCAAGTGGTTTTCTAAAGGGCGCTATCGTTCAGGCATCAGGTGATCACCCTGCCGTACAAAGTTGGTGGGCAGATTTCCTTCAACACTTTGTTCTTCCAAACGCAGACCTATTTAGCTTTTTAGTTCAATGGGGAGAAATTTTAGTAGGTCTAGGTTTAATTTTAGGCGGATTAACAAAAACTGCTGCATTCTTTGGAATTATAATGAATCTTTCATTTTTACTAAGTGGAACTGTTAGTGTAAACCCAAATCTGCTTATTTTAACTATGTTCATTTTAGTTGCAGGTCATAACGCTGGACGTATTGGATTAGATGGCTATGTTTTCCCTAAACTTTTCCGTAAAAACAACCATGAAACATATAAATTAAGTAAAACTGCGTAGTAACAGTTTACTTTTAAAATATAAATAAGAAAAAGAGCCTAAGTATAGGCTCTTTTCTTACTTACTCCAAATTTAAACTCTTAACGAACCACGGAATCCTCTAGCAGCATAATAGGAATCTGCTCCATTGTGGTACACAAAAACGTGTCCGAAGCGATAATCGCAAAATAGAGCACCACCGAGTTCTCGAATATCTGAAGGCGTTTGTACCCAGCTTGATGATTTCATATCGAAATCCCCAAGTTGTTGCAACTCTCGATATTGTTCTTCCGTTAATAATTCAATGCCCATAGCAGTTACTACATCAATAACGTTATTTTCTGGTTTATGCTTTTTTCTTGCCTCTAACGCTTCAAGATCATAACAAAGACTTCTGCGACCTTTAGGACTCTCCTTTGAACAATCATAGAAAGTATACTCGTCCTTCTCTTCATCATAACCAACAACATCCGGCTCACCGCCAGTTACTTCCATTTCATAAATTGACCATAATTTTTCAGTATTAGTAGCCAGCTTCACTTCAACTTTATCCCATTCAAGACCTTCATGGCGGTTCATGTTTTTCTCAAAACGAGCTTGTAATACTTTTAATAGTTCTTCACGTTGTTCTACAGATAACTCATTTTTATTCTTTGTCATATTAGTCCTCCGAATTCCGTTCCCTATAATCATTTAAATCTTCTCAATAATGGTTTGCATACAGTTTACAACAATCTGATACAATTGCACAACGAAAAATCCCTGTGCGGATATCCATTATATAGTACGAAAATCTTTCATGCTTTCTCCAAGAATATAGTGTGAAAACCACATCAAGTTCTGCTTCATAATAGCCACATTCATTCCTGGCTGATTCGAACTATATGCCATTCCTTTAAATATAATTAACTCCGTATCAACTTCCATATCTCTTAACCCTTCATATAGCTCATATGCATTTGTAATTGGAATTCTTACATCCTTTTCCCCATGTTGAATTAACGTAGGCGTACAGGCTGATTTAATATATGTCATTGGTGATGTTTTCTTATATATCTCTGGATCATTCCATGGAGTATTTCCTAAATACATGCTAATAAAGTAAGGGATATCTGTATTTACATAATGAGTACTCCAGTTCGTAATTCCTCCCCCAACTGAGATAGCTTTAAATCTACTGCTACATGTAGAACAGAAAGCTGATATATATCCTCCGTTACTCCATCCCATAACCCCTACTCTCTCTTTATCTACAATCCCTTTTTCAACTAGTGCATCCACTCCAGATATAACATCATCATAATCAGCAAGTCCTTGTTTTCTATAGTTTGCTTTTAAAAATTCATTACCATAACCAGAACTTCCTCTATAGTTTGGCTCTAAAACGATAAAGCCTTTTTCGATAAACTGTTCAATCGGATATTTCTCATTAAAACAGTCTGAAAATATCGGAAAGGACGCCCAATTCGGACCACCATGGATTACTACTAATAAGGGATATTTTTTATTTGCGTCAAACTCTACTGGGGTTGATAAAACTCCTTCTATTTCCAGTCCATCACTACTTTTCCATGAGATGATTTCTCTGTTACTTTTAAGCCTTCCTTCGAAAAAGCTATTTTCATTTGTTACTTTTTTATCATCCAAATAGATTTCAAAGGTTTCATTTGTTATAGCCTTATTATAGGTTATATGATTGCCATCCCTTGTTATAGAGGCATCCATTATAAAGCCATCTACTTTTTCGCTTAACATTTCCACAGTGCCATCCTCACATAGCAATCCAATACGATAATTCGTTTTATCCTGCCATCTAATTAAAATCCCTTTAGCTGTCCACTGTAATGGCATAACCGTACTATCAAAATTTGTTAAAGGCTGAATTACCTCTCCAGTATTCATATCATATATCTCTAATGTATTATCTTGTATATGATTTCTATAGTAATCCTTCTCTCTTATGCTTGCTGCGTAACATATTTTATCGTCCTCAGGAGCAAAGCAGACGCTCGCTCCTAACAACTTATCTATATTCATCTTTTGTAGTTCCCCAGCTCTAACATCTAATATATATATATCACCATTCATATAATCGTTTAAGCTTGGTGTAGCCATACATACAACCTTTTTCCCATCATTTGAAATATCAAAGTTATGTATATAAAAATCCTTACCATTCGTTAGTTGATAAATACCGCTAACTTTCCGTTCCTGTTTATCATTTTGTATCACTTTTTCTATTTCAACGTAGTATAAACAATTATTCCGATGTTCCTTACCTACATGGTGAAAATCTCCATATAGTCCCTTACGTTTCTTTATTTCCTCACATTCTTTTGACTGTGCAATATAATAAAAACCTTTACCAGTAGGGTCCCATTTGAATGTATTAACTCCTTCCTTCTCATCCGTAATTTGAACCTCACTACCACCTTCTATTGATTTTACAAAGATCTGATTTGTATTAGCCCCCTCACCGCTTGGGCTAAGGTATGCAATGCTCTTGGAATCTGGAAACCATAATGGATGTATACTATCTATATCCCCATTTGTTAGTGGGTAACTCTGCCCTTTATCTGCTTCATATATCCATACATGATTTCTATACGTATTGTCTTCCCAGTTAGCGCTCTTCTTAACAAATGCTACGTTTTCGCCATCATCACTTATGTTTGCACTTGATAAGGCTGGTACTGAAATAATCTCTTCTATACTTAAATATGTTTTTTCATTCACTTTCATATAATAAGTCCCCCTTATAATGTCCATGAATCTATCGTCGCATCTCGTCATAATAAAGAAAATTGTTCACGAATACTTAAAATAATAACGGAAAATTCAGATAAACAAAAGTAGTTTTATTCCAAATCCGATAAAGTAAAACTTTCATTAGTAGGGTGCTATCCACTTAGCAATTTTAGATGTTCTTTTTCGGCACAAAGATACCCCTTTAGATAAACTATCCAAAGGGGTACAAATTCTTAAATTTATTTCAAATCCACAACTATATTTATTAACCTACCAATTTCCTACTCAACAGTAACAGACTTAGCTAAGTTACGTGGCTTATCAACGTCACACTCGCGGTGAAGTGCTGCATAGTATGAAATAAGTTGGAATGGAATAACTGCTACTAGCGGTGCTAATGCTTCGTGTACAGCTGGTAATACGAAGCTGTCACCTTCCATTTCTAAGCCTTTCATTGAGATGATACATGGGTTTGCTCCGCGTGCTACTACTTCTTTCACGTTACCACGAATTCCAAGGTTTACGTGCTCTTGTGTAGCAAGTGCGATAACTGGTGTACCATTTTCAATTAAGGCGATTGTACCGTGTTTTAATTCTCCTCCAGCAAATCCTTCTGCTTGGATGTAAGAGATTTCTTTTAGCTTTAACGCACCTTCTAATCCTACGTAGAAGTCTACGCTACGTCCGATGAAGAAACAGTTACGAGTTGTTGCTAAAAATTGTTTTGCTAATGCGTCCATTTCTTCTTTTTGATCACAAAGTTCTATCATCGCATTTGCTACAAGTCCTAATTCGTGTGTTAAATCAAAATCAAGAACTTCGCCTTTCGCTTTAGCAATGTCCGCAGCTAAAATTGAAAGTACCGCAAGCTGTGCTGTGTAAGCTTTCGTTGATGCAACTGCGATTTCTGGTCCCGCATATAACGGAAGTGTATAATCAGCTTCACGAGAAAGTGTAGAACCAGGTACGTTTGTAATCGTTAATGCTTTATGACCCATTTCATTCGTTTGTACAAGTACTGCACGGCTATCAGCTGTTTCACCACTTTGTGAAATGTAAATGAAGAATGGTCTCTCTGTTAATAATGGCATATTATAAGAGAATTCACTTGCTACATGCACTTCAACTGGCATTTTTGCAAACTTCTCGATAAATTGTTTTCCAACAAGACCTGCATGATAACTTGTTCCACATGCAATGATGTAAATACGATCGCTGTCTAAAATTGCGTTACGGATATCTTCATTCAGTTCAATCTCGCCATTTTCATCTTGGTACTTTTGAATTATATTACGGATTACAAGTGGTTGCTCATCGATTTCTTTCAGCATGAAATGAGGGTATGTTCCTTTTTCAATATCACTTGCGTCTAATTCCGCTGTAAACGGTGCACGTTCAATCGTTTCACCTTGTAAGTTTTTAATTGTAATACTTTCTTTCGTTACGATTACGATTTCTTTATCCATTAACTCAATAAATTGATCTGTAACTTGTAACATCGCCATAGCGTCGCTCGCCACAACATTAAAGTTGTCACCAACACCTACTAATAGCGGGCTTTTGTTTTTAGCAACATAAATCATGTTTGGATTTTCAGCATCAAGTAATCCGATTGCATAAGAGCCATGTAAAAGAGATAGCGTATTACGGAACGCTTCTTCTACACTTAGTCCTGTGCTCACTTGTTGTTCCATAAGCTGTACGATAATCTCTGTATCAGTTTCACTTACGAACGTTACATCTTGTAAATATTCTTTTTTCACTAATTCATAGTTTTCAATTACACCGTTATGAACTAGTGTAAAGCGTTTTGATGTACTTTGATGCGGATGCGCGTTTACTTTGCTTGGAACACCATGTGTAGCCCAGCGTGTGTGACCGATCCCCACGCTTGCTGCTACGTTCTCATCTACGATTTCGCGAAGTTTTGCAATACGACCTTTTTCTTTGTATACAACAACACCGTTACCTGTTTGTACTGCAATACCTGCTGAATCATATCCACGATATTCTAGCTTTTCTAAACCTTTTAATAAAATTTCCTTTGCATCTTGCTCTCCAATAAATCCTACGATTCCACACATGTTTAGTCGCCGTTACAAATGCTTACATTGCTCTGCGAACATGTAACGACATAGTCCGATACCATTTTTATTTATACTAAAAAACGGATTACATATTGCTAGCCCTGTAAGCTTGTAACGGCTTTCACCTTCCTCTCGATTGGGTTTAAGTCCGTATATACTTATACAGCTAGTTTTCATCCGTTCCTTTTCTCTCATCACACTTTCACCTTTGTCCACTAAGTCACCTTAATGATTTAAGTAAAAGCTTGCGGTTGTGATGAACAACCGGGAGTCATCCGCCGAAATCTCGATAAACTCCACCTCGTCAACTACACTACTTGTAGTTCTGGCGCTTCTATAATTTACAATATTTCCTTTGAGAAAAAGAACAAGACCATCTTATAACAAACATGGATAAACCGTCAATGAATTTTTTTTCATCGTCTATAAAACATATGAAAAAGGAGCACTTTTTGTGCTCCTTTTCAATAAATTTATCGAATTATTCAGCGCCAACTTCAGCTTTCACAACTTCTACAATGCGATGTACATATGCGTCACACACTTCTTGTTTTGGTGCTTCTGCCATTACACGAATAAGTGGCTCTGTTCCAGATGGACGAACAAGAATGCGGCCATCACCGTTCATTTCTTCCTCTACAACACGAATAATTTCTTTAATTTTTTCATTTTCTAATGCTAGTTTTTTATCTGTTACACGAACGTTTACTAGTAATTGTGGGAATTTTGTCATCTCACCTGCAAGCTCAGATAATGGTTTTTTCGTCATTTTCATGATGTTTACCAGTTGAAGTGCACTTAACATTCCATCACCAGTTGTAATGTAATCAAGTAAGATAATATGACCCGATTGTTCTCCACCTAAGTTGTAACCACCACGCTTCATCTCTTCCATTACGTAACGGTCACCAACTGCTGTTTTATCACTTGTGATATTGTTAGCTTCAAGTGCTTTGTAGAAACCTAAGTTACTCATAACAGTCGAAACGACTGTATTATGCTTTAGTTGACCAGTTTCTTTCATGTACTTCGCACAAATAAACATAATTTGATCGCCATCAACGATGTTTCCTTTTTCATCTACAGCGATTAAACGGTCACCATCACCATCAAAGGCAAGACCGATATCAGCGCCTTTATCTTTTACTAATTTAGCTAATACTTCTGGATGCGTAGAACCTACTCCATCGTTAATGTTCATGCCGTTTGGTGAAGTTCCCATTGTTGAAATATCAGCCTCTAAATCCGCGAATAAGTATGGAGCTAAAGAAGACGTAGCACCATGCGCACAATCTAAAGCGATATGTAAACCAGAGAAATCTTCCTCTACAGTTTGTTTAATATATTGTAAATATTTTTGTCCGCCTTCAAAATAATCACTCACTTGTCCAAGGTTCGTACCTGTTGGACGTGGTAGTTCATCAACTTCTTTGTCTAATAAAGCTTCGATTTCTGCTTCTTGCTCATCTGTTAATTTAAAACCGTCTGAACCGAAGAATTTGATTCCGTTATCCTGTACTGGATTATGAGATGCAGAAATCATAACACCTGCTTGTGCATCTAACGCTTTTGTTAAATAAGCAACACCTGGTGTAGAAATAACGCCAAGGCGCATTACTTCTGCTCCAGTTGATAATAGACCTGCTACTAAAGCTCCTTCTAACATATGTCCTGATATACGTGTATCACGGCCGATAATTACTTTTGGACGATCTGTATCTTTTGTTAATACATAACCACCAAAACGTCCAATTTTGAACGCTAATTCAGGTGTTAACTCCTGGTTCGCAACCCCGCGTACTCCATCTGTACCAAAATATTTACCCATTATGATTCGCTCCTTTTTCTGGCTCTTTTTGATTATCTACTGTTGGCTCTTGACTAGTTTCTTTTGTTGGCTCTTGACTAGTTTCTTTTTCTTTTTCTTTTTCTTTATCTTTATTTTGTTCCTGTTCCGTGTCAGGCTTAGGTTCAGGTTCAGGTTCAGGATTTTTTGGTTTTTCAGTTTGATTATCTTGGTTATTATTTGAATCTGGTTTTTCACCGTTACCCTGTACTTCTTTGTCTGGATTTTCTTTCTTCACAATTGTGACTTTAGCACTTTTTTGCTTTGGCTCTATTGAAATATTACCAGGACCGCTCACTTGAATAGAAACATCCTTCGTCCCCGGAGATACATTTTGCAGATTAATGGCTGCTGTTATTTGAGCAGCTGTTATTTTATCTACTATACTTGTTTCTCCTGAAATATCAACGCTTATCTTCCCATCTTGCGGCGAAAGTAGCTGGGCCGTAACATCTTTAGAAAGTCCATTTTTTTGAATTGATATACCATCAATCGTTCTTGTTTTCGTTTGTTTTGTTTTTTGCACTCCTACCGAAACCTTCACTTGATTCGGTTTTGCACTTGTTACACCCTTTGGCAATAAAACAGAGGTATCGAATGTTGTAGACTCTGTCAATTGACTAAGATCTACTTCGACCCCCTCTATCGATTGTATATTATCCAAGATATCTTTTGGACCTGCTATCGTTACTTCTCTCGGCTCAATGCTAATATTTGTAACGGCCAATCCTTCTGGTAAACTCCCCTTTTTCGTATACGTTACAGGAACAGTTTTTTCAGTATTATTGGCCGTAGCTTGCGTCGCCACATTCAATGTTACACTAATTTTAGATGGACTCGTTCTTACATTTAAACGTTTTCCTTCTCTATTGTATAATGTAACTTCGGCTGTTTTTGTAACAGTTTTATTAACACCTTTTAAATCAATATACGCCTTAGCAGATGAAATACTTTCAATTTCTTCTTTCGTCCCAACTACCTCAACAGTATCAGGTTTAATGTTTGATTTTTCGAGAGTAGAACCCGCTGGCATTTGATCCTCATTTGATAATTTTAAGTCTACATGGACGTATTTTCTCGCTTTTTCATGTAGAGTAATTTTAATTGTTGATGGCTGAACTGTTCCTTTCACATCATCTGGAAGCCCGTTCGTTTTCAAAGAAACTTCATAAGTTCCTTTTTCGCTATCTCTCAAATCAACTGGTATATCAAATTGTTTTTTCGCTTTTGCTGTAGCAACTGCTGCTTTTGGGCCCTCTAACTTCACCTTAACGCCCTCTGACGGAATACCACTTACAATATATTTCTCTTCATCATACTTAAGGTTAATGGCATAATTAGTTAAGGTTTCTTTCGCATCATTTGCGAAAGGTATTATCCCCGATGTCGTATTTTTTTCAGTTAAAGTCGCTGACATAAAAAGCATACACGCCAATAGTAATGAGATCCCTTTTAGAAACCAATGATTCTCCATTAACTTATCCATGACGCTTTCTCCTCCAATTCCATAAAGACGAAGAAGTCGTTTTTTCGTTCGCACTAAATTCAGCTAACAACATATCTTTCAGTTGTTCTGTCTTCAAATCACGATGCAACTTACCATTTTTCGTTAAAGAAATTTGGCCAGTTTCTTCCGACACAACTACTGTAATACTATCAGTAACTTCACTAACTCCCATTGCAGCGCGATGCCTAGTTCCTAGTTCCTTAGAGATAAAAGGACTTTCCGATAACGGAAGATAACACGCTGCTGCTTTAATGGTACTTCCTTGCATAATTACTGCTCCATCGTGAAGAGGTGTATTAGGAATGAAAATATTAATGAGTAATTCCGATGATACGTTTGCATTTAGCGGAATACCCGTTTCCACATAATCACCCATACCAGTCTCTTTTGACAAAGTAATTAATGCACCAATTCTACGTTTCCCCATATATTCCGTCGCTTTCGCTATCGCTGTTGCAACGATTTCAGGCTCATCGTCCTCCTGAGTTCCAGTACGCGAAAATAAACTCCCGCGTCCTAGCTGCTCAAGTGCTCTTCGCAATTCTGGCTGGAAAATAATAATAACGGCTAAAAATCCCCACGTTAATACTTGCTCAGTTAGCCAATAAAGCGTATGTAATTCAAGGAAAATACTGATCATCCGAACGACAATAATAACTGTAATCCCTTTTAAAAGTTGAACAGCTTTCGTCCCTCGGATTATGAGAATTAGCTTATATATAATAAACCATACAACGGCAATATCTAATACCGTACTAAGATATTTCAAAATGGTCGTATCTTCAAAAGGCATGCTAACCCTTCCTCCTACTTACGAGCAATTCTATCCATATATTGAAATATTGTTTTATGCTCTATCTGTATGTATTTCCAACAACTAGTTAATTATACCATACATGAAACAAACGACAATTACAAACAACCCTCCTTTAGTCTAAATTGGTAAGATGTCAAACATTATTATCGTACAGTATAATATAAATCATTATTATACGCTTATTTTCAAATAAAAAAAGCAACTTCTCAGTTGCTTTTCTTACATTTATTTTAGTTTTTCACCGAATAAAGAACCCATTAAAGCAACTGCTGTTGTTGCCGTTCTGTTTCGCTCATCTAAAATTGTATTTACTTCAACAAACTCAGCAGATGTAACAATATCAGCTTCCGCTAACATTTCCATTGCTAAATGGCTTTCACGATAAGATAGGCCACCAATTACAGGCGTGCCAACTCCTGGTGCATCATGAGGATCAAGACCATCTAAATCTAATGATAAATGTACACCATCAGTATGAGATAAATAAGCGATTGTTTCTTCCATAACGGCCGTCATACCCATACGATCAATCTCGTGCATCGAGAATACTTTAATACCTTCATTGCGAATAAAGTCTTTTTCTCCTTCATCTAATGCACGTGCACCGATAATGACAACATTCTCTTTTTTCACCTTTGGATATGCCCCGTATAAATCTACAAGCGTTTGATGTCCATACCCTAAACTTGCTGCAAGTGACATGCCATGAATATTTCCAGATGGTGAAGTTTCTTCTGTATTTAAGTCACCATGTGCATCGTACCAAATAACACCTAAATTTTTATAATGTTTCGCAACACCAGCTAATGTACCAATTGCGATACTATGGTCACCACCTAATACAAGTGGAAAACGTCCCTCTTCTATAATATGATCCACCTTACTTGCTAATTCGTTACATACAGTTGCAACTTGTGTAAGGTTTCTTAAGCTTGTATTTACATCTATTTCTTTTTCTCTCTCTATACATATATCTCCCATATCTTTAACGTTATATCCAATTTCTTCAATTCTTTCAATTACGCCTGCATAACGGATTGCACTCGGCCCCATATCTACCCCGCGACGCATCTGTCCTAAATCCATTGGAACTCCAATAACTGAGATTTCTTTTTTCATAGATAGTATCCCCCTTTTATGCCTTCACTAAATATTTTAAATCTTTTATATAGTCTGACTCAACTCAACATTTTTCTGTATGGATATACAAATTATTCACTTGTATTCGCCTTAAAAACCCAATTTCAAGACTATTCTATGTATAAAGTTAACTTAATGAAACAACTACCATCATTATTATTAAATAATAATAAAAAACACTCCTACATTTAGAAGTGTTTTTCTGATGCTATTTTCCATACTGCGGCAATATTCTTTGCTGTCATTTCGATATTCTCTTCCGCTACTTTATATGCCTCTTCTAATGTCATAGGACTCGCTGTAATACTAAATACTGCATCGATTCCTTTTTCATGAACAGCTGGATAATTCGGAGATACAGATCCTCCAATAGCAATGACAGGAATACGAAAATGCTTTGCACGCTCTGCAACACCTACAGGGGCCTTTCCATATGCTGTTTGTTCATCTATTCTCCCTTCGCCAGTTATAATTAAATCTGCTCCTTCTATATGCTTATCAAAATTTGTATAGTCTAATACAATTTCAATTCCTCTCCGCAAGTTTCCCTTTAACACTGCAATAACAGCTGCTCCCATTCCTCCTGCGGCTCCTGCGCCAGGTATTTTAGATACGTCGCAAGATAAGTATTGTTTAAGGATATTCGCATAATGCTTTAAATTCTCATCCAGCTCTTTCATCATCTCTGCATTCGCACCCTTTTGCCTCCCAAATACGAAAGATGCTCCCCTTATTCCAACTAACGGATTATCTACATCACATGCTGCTTCTATCTTTATATGCAGTAAGCGTGAATCCATGCATGAAAAATCAATAGCGACAATCGAATGTAACGTTCCTCCAGATGGCTCTATTACTTCCCCTTTTCCATTTATAAACCTGACCCCTAAAGCTGACAACATACCTGCTCCGCCATCATTTGTAGCACTTCCGCCAAGTCCTAAAATAATGTGCTCGGCTCCTTCGTCTAGCGCATGTAGTATAAGCTCTCCGGTTCCTTTAGTCGTTGTAATAAGTGGGTTTCGCTTTTTAACCGGAACATGTTGTAATCCTGATGCTGCTGCCATTTCAATAAACGCTGTCTTTTTATCTTTAGACATACCGTAAAAGGCTTGTACACGTTCTCTAAGCGGTCCTGTCACATGAAGAGGTATCATTCTTCCATCTGTAGCATCCACAAGTGAATCAACCGTTCCTTCACCTCCATCTCCAATTGGTATTTTTACGTACTCTGCTTTAGGAAAAATTGCTCCAAATCCTCTTTCAATAGCTTCACATACTTTTATAGCTTTTAAGCTTTCTTTATATGAATCAGATGCAATAACAACTTTCACAATTATCCCCCATCCTTTACTTTTACATTTTCTTCATTTTAAACGACAAGTATGAAAGTTGTCTTTTTAAATACAAAAAAAGCTTACATCATATGATGTAAGCTTTTTTATTTAGATGGAGCCTAGCGGGATCGAACCGCTGACCTCCTGCGTGCAAGGCAGGCGCTCTCCCAGCTGAGCTAAGGCCCCTTAGTAATAAAGCGGAAGACGGGATTCGAACCCGCGACCCCAACCTTGGCAAGGTTGTATTCTACCACTGAACTACTTCCGCGAAAATGGTGAGCCATGAAGGATTCGAACCTTCGACCCTCTGATTAAAAGTCAGATGCTCTACCAACTGAGCTAATGGCTCGTAAATGGCTGGGCTAGCTGGATTCGAACCAGCGCATGACGGAGTCAAAGTCCGTTGCCTTACCGCTTGGCTATAGCCCATTAATATTTACTAGTATGGTTATCTTTTCAAAAAAATAAACCCTCTCAGGTTATTTTAAAGAAAATGGTGGAGGGGGGCAGATTCGAACTGCCGAACCCGAAGGAGCGGATTTACAGTCCGCCGCGTTTAGCCACTTCGCTACCCCTCCGACATTTAAAATATATATGGTGGAGGATGACGGGATCGAACCGCCGACCCCCTGCTTGTAAGGCAGGTGCTCTCCCAGCTGAGCTAATCCTCCAAAAGTGGTGACCCGTACGGGATTCGAACCCGTGTTACCGCCGTGAAAGGGCGGTGTCTTAACCACTTGACCAACGGGCCAAAAATTTCAAAACTCTTCCCAAGCTTCCAACCGGGCTTGAACCGGTGACCTCTTCCTTACCATGGAAGTGCTCTACCAGCTGAGCTATGGAAGCATAATGGCTCCGCAGGTAGGACTCGAACCTACGACCGATCGGTTAACAGCCGATAGCTCTACCACTGAGCTACTGCGGAATAATAATAGCCTGGCAACGTCCTACTCTCACAGGGACAAGGTCCCAACTACCATCGGCGCTAGAGAGCTTAACTTCCGTGTTCGGTATGGGAACGGGTGTGACCTCTCTGCCATCATTACCAGACTATTGAAGGTATATTCCTTCAAAACTAGATAACATTGCTACATATTATATGGTTAAGTCCTCGATCTATTAGTATTCGTCAGCTCCACATGTCACCATGCTTCCACCTCGAACCTATCAACCTGATCATCTTTCAGGGATCTTACTAGCTTACGCTATGGGAAATCTCATCTTGAGGGGGGCTTCATGCTTAGATGCTTTCAGCACTTATCCCTTCCGCACATAGCTACCCAGCTATGCCCTTGGCAGAACAACTGGTACACCAGCGGTGCGTCCATCCCGGTCCTCTCGTACTAAGGACAGCTCCTCTCAAATTTCCTACGCCCACGACGGATAGGGACCGAACTGTCTCACGACGTTCTGAACCCAGCTCGCGTACCGCTTTAATGGGCGAACAGCCCAACCCTTGGGACCGACTACAGCCCCAGGATGCGATGAGCCGACATCGAGGTGCCAAACCTCCCCGTCGATGTGGACTCTTGGGGGAGATAAGCCTGTTATCCCCGGGGTAGCTTTTATCCGTTGAGCGATGGCCCTTCCATGCGGAACCACCGGATCACTAAGCCCGACTTTCGTCCCTGCTCGACTTGTAGGTCTCGCAGTCAAGCTCCCTTATGCCTTTGCACTCTACGAATGATTTCCAACCATTCTGAGGGAACCTTTGGGCGCCTCCGTTACACTTTAGGAGGCGACCGCCCCAGTCAAACTGCCCACCTGACACTGTCTCCCGGGTCGATAAGACCCGTAGGTTAGAATTTCAATACAGTCAGGGCGGTATCCCACCAGCGCCTCCACCGAAGCTAGCGCTCCGGTTTCAATGGCTCCCGCCTATCCTGTACAAACTGTACCAAAATTCAATATCAGGCTACAGTAAAGCTCCACGGGGTCTTTCCGTCCTGTCGCGGGTAACCTGCATCTTCACAGGTACTATAATTTCACCGAGTCTCTGGTTGAGACAGTGCCCAAATCGTTACACCTTTCGTGCGGGTCGGAACTTACCCGACAAGGAATTTCGCTACCTTAGGACCGTTATAGTTACGGCCGCCGTTTACTGGGGCTTCAGTTCAGAGCTTCGCTTACGCTAACCCCTCTCCTTAACCTTCCAGCACCGGGCAGGTGTCAGCCCCTATACTTCGCCTTACGGCTTCGCAGAGACCTGTGTTTTTGCTAAACAGTCGCTTGGGCCTATTCACTGC
>NZ_JARVHO010000001.1:5180000-5240000 GCF_040459735.1 Bacillus cereus group sp. RP32
TTCCAATTAAACGATGTAAAATAAGTAACTGATATGCATTACATAATAAAAGTGGTATCACCATTAAATACAACCAATCTGTGTCATTAATACGAAGCGCTGGTACCCACTCAAGAATTGTTACAACAACCATAAAGAACAAAGCGGGCACAAATGCCTTTCTATTCGTTTCTTTACTTTTTATGTAAGCAACAATCGCCCCAAACAAAAATAATACACCTGCAACAAGTATGTTATTCCCTAACGAAACTTCCCCATTTGCAATCAATACGGATCTTAAATACACGAAATCAAATAAAACGAATGCAATAAAGAAGAGCTGGACTGCATTCCATAAAGAAGGTGACCTGAACATCCCCAGTCCAAAACGATGGATTGTTAAATAGGCAAAGAACCCCATTTGACTTATAACACTAAAAATAAATCCTACACCCATCAACCAGAAGGAAACTGCTAAAATCTCCTTTCCGTCGAAATTTTGAAAAAATTTAGCGTACTTGTCCCACTCCAAAACAAACCCAATAATGACCGTGCTAATCCCACCTAGAAACAACGTCGTAAAAAACAGGCGTACCCACTTGCGGCTATTCACAACACATCCCCCATTATCCTTATATTTCTAATTAAATTGTATCAATGACAATTTCAAAAAGCTAGCCATGTTCATGTATAAATTCCTTAAAGATATTTATATTAAAAAGAGAGAACTGTGTTGAAAGGAGTTCCAACTTATGAAACGGATGCTGCTCGTTTTGACTTCTTCTTTTCTATTTCTTGTACTTGTAGCATGTGCACAAGGAAAAGAAGCAAAGTCCGAACTTGATTATGATCAAACGAAGAAAATGATTGTTGATATTTTAAAAACCGATCAAGGTAAGAAAGCCATTCAAGATGTGTTAACTGATGAAAAAATGAAACAAGCACTCATACTAGATGAAACAGTAGTAAAGAAAACGATTGAAGATGCAATGGTATCCGACAAAGGGCAACAATTCTGGGAAAAGCTCTTTAAAGACCCTGAGTTCTCATCGAAATTCGCTAAAAGTATGGGGAAAGAACAAACAACCTTAATGAAAACATTACTAAAAGACCCTGAATACCAAGCAGGCGTTATAGAAATTATGAAAAACCCTGAAGTAGAAAAAATAATGTTACAAACAATGAAGAGCAAAGAATACCGCCAATATTTACAACAAGTACTAACAGAAACTGCTGAAAGCCCACTCTTCCAAGCTAAGATGATTGATATTATTAGTAAAGGTGTACAAAAGGCCGAAAAAAGTGGATCTGATAAAAAAGAAGCAGGCGGTGAAGGTGGTTCCCAAGACGGTAAAAAGGAGCAACAGTAAAAATAATAATTATAATAATGAGTGGACAAGATATGTATCGTCCACTCATTATTATTTTATTTTTGCGCGACAGCTATTTTATCAATTACTGTCTCAGCTATCGTACGATAAATAAGACCCGTCGTATGTGTATCTTCATATACTGAAGGCGCAAAGTCATCTTTATTCCAATCAGGTTGTTGAAGCGGGATTCGGCCAAGTACTTCTGTTTGAAGTTCTGTAGCTAATTTATCTCCTCCACCTCTTCCAAACACATATTCTTTTTCACCAGTTGTTTTACTTTCAAAATACGCCATATTTTCAACAACACCAAGAATACTATGTTCTGTACGTAAAGCCATGGCTCCAGCACGCGCTGCCACAAATGCCGCTGTTGGATGTGGCGTTGTTACAATAATCTCTTTACAAGCTGGCAACATTGAGTGTAAGTCTAGCGCAACATCACCTGTACCCGGTGGTAAATCTAAAACTAAATAGTCTAAATCGCCCCACTCTACTTCTGTAAAGAAGTGATTTAACATTTTCCCAAGCATAGGGCCTCTCCAAATAACCGGTGCATTATCTTCTACAAAGAATCCCATTGAAATTACCTTTACACCTAGACGCTCCACCGGAATGATTCTATCTCCTCTTACAACAGGACGTTTTTCTATCCCCATCATATCCGGTACGCTAAAACCATAAATATCAGCATCAATGATACCAACCTTTTTACCTAGACGAGCTAAAGCAATAGCAAGGTTAACAGAAACTGTTGATTTTCCGACTCCACCTTTTCCACTCGCCACTGCTAAAAATGTTGTTTTTGAATTTGGTGACAATAAAGATTCAGTTTGCTCTTCTTCCTGTTCCGGTGCAAACTGAGCTAATTCCTCTTCTGTAAATTCTGCAAAGCGAAGCCCTACTGTTGCTGCTCCTAGTTCTTTTACTAATTTTACAATTCCAGATTGCAATTGCATTTGTTCCGCTGTACCGGTTTTTACAATTGCAATTTTAACACTTACATGTTCCTTCTCAGGCTTAACTGTTACCTCTTTAATTGCACCTGTTTCTTTTAACGTTTTATGTAAAAACGGATCTACAATCCCTTCTAACGCTTCCACTACTTGCTCTTTCGTTACCATAGTTAGCCCAGCCCCCTGTATGAAAAATAACGTAATGTTAATTAAATTTATCTCTCTTTATTTTTGAAATAAATGCGTTTACATTTCCAGTATAACATATTTTCGGAAAACTTCGTTAACGAGAGAAATTCAAAAAATCCTCCTTATTCTGGAGGATTCCCTTTTTCCGTGAAATAACGTAATATACCACGATATACTGCAGCCGCTACCTTTTGCTGATATTTCTCCGAATTTAACATATACCTTTCGTTTACATTCGATAAAAAGCCAGCTTCAATTAGAGCACCTGGTGTTTTCGCATACTTCAATAAATACACATGAGAAATTGTTTTAGCAGAACGATTCGTATTCTCTAAACTCGTTCTCAATTCAGCTTGTATAAATTTCGCAGCACGTTCATTTTCAACCGAAGAACGATAGTAGAACGTTTGTGCGCCTTTCGATCCACTACTAGTTAAAGCATTTAAATGAATACTCGCAAAAAAGTCTACATCAGGCTTATTAATAATCTCTACACGCTTTTTTAAATCCTCTGCTTTACGTCTACTATATGATTTTGTATCTTTCTGAGCTAAATCATAATCTCCCTCACGTGTTAAAATAACTAGTGCACCTTGTTCTTGTAAATAATCTTGTACCTTCTTTGTAATTTCAAGCGTAATATCTTTTTCTATAATATCTTTTCCACCAACAGCCCCTCCGTCTGGCCCACCATGCCCAGCATCTAATACAATCACTTTCCCTGATAAGGGTAAATTCCAAGCTCGCCACGATTTTGTAATTTGAAATTCTTGTTTGACTAAAAAAAACAAAACAACCGCAGCGAGTGCAAAAGAGATAATTCGAATTCTCTTCATACCTTTCCTCCTCCAGCTAGTCCCTCTAATTACTTATATGGGACAAGAGGAAAGTTTATGCTTGTCTTAATGAAGCTTTAATCGATATCTTCTTTCACCTTTTTCATATCCTTCCTGCCACCATAAGCCGATAAACTGCTGGCAAGATTCAAAAAGTAATTCCTCATCTTGTAACTTAATTTCCCGCATAGTCATGCTCGTTAAAAATTGGAATAGTGTTTCCGTTAATTGTTGCTCTTCTTCTAAGGCTCTATATTTCACATCAAAGAATGATTCACCATAATAACCAAACTTACTGTATCTCGCTCCTAATAAATACGATTCTATCCCTAATTCAATACAGTAATCTTCATACTGACGATGAAGTTCCTGCATCTGAAAGGCATCCCTAATATTTGAACGTAATGTTTTTAATGATAATTCTCGCAGCATCTTCCGTTCATATTTCAACTGCTTTTCTTTTTGTTTTTCTTGTAAGCTGACAATGACATTCATAGTACTTATAAACCTCCCTAATACGTATTAGTCTAAACTTCTAAAGAAGAAGCATACGCGAGAGAATAGCACTAAAATATTCCAAACTACAAAAATTACAAAAGAGGAATGAAACATAAAAAAACCCCAACCAAAATGGTTGGGGTTTGTAGTTCGCAAAAATTAACGTTTTGAGAACTGAGGTGCACGACGTGCGCCTTTAAGACCGTATTTTTTACGCTCTTTCATACGTGCGTCACGAGTTAATAGACCTGCACGTTTTAGTGTTAGACGGTATTCTGGATCAGCTTTTAATAAAGCGCGAGAAATACCGTGACGAATAGCACCAGCTTGACCAGTGTATCCACCACCATTTACGTTTACAAGTACATCGTAGTTACCTAAAGTTTCTGTTGCAACTAGAGGTTGTTTCACTACTTCACGTAATGCAGCAAATGGGATATAGTTTTCAAAATCACGACCGTTAATGATAACGCGTCCTTCGCCTGGAACTAGGCGTACGCGCGCTACTGAACTCTTACGACGTCCAGTGCCATAGTATTGAACCTGTGCCAAAGTAAGCCCTCCTTTAATTGATTATCCGCGAAGTTCGTAAACTTCTGGTTTTTGTGCTTGGTGTGGATGCTCTGCTCCAGCATACACGTTTAATTTCTTAGATACTTGACGTCCTAAACGTCCTTTTGGAAGCATCCCTTTAATTGCAAGCTCTAACATTTGTACAGGGTAGTTTGTACGCATTTCTAGAGCTGTTCTTTGTTTAAGTCCACCTGGGTGGTTAGTGTGACGGTAGTAAATTTTATCGTTTAATTTATTACCTGTTAAATGAATTTTTTCAGCGTTAATAATAATTACATGATCACCCGTGTCAACGTGTGGTGTAAATGTAGGTTTGTTTTTACCGCGTAAAATAGATGCTACTTCAGTAGATAGGCGACCTAAAGTTTGACCTTCAGCATCAACCACATACCATTTACGCTCAACTTCGTTAGCTTTTGCCATAAAAGTCGTACGCATGTGTTTCCCTCCTCGTTATCTTTTCCATAGAAAAAATCTATTGTTTATCTTAAACACGATTTCCTTCCGGGGCTAATCGTGGTTTTAGAAACAATACCATATGTTATGATATACTTTTGAGTTTCTAATGTCAAGCAAATGTTACACCAGGATTAGTTGTTATAGTTTACCTGCCATAAGTAAAGTCCATGACCTGGAGCCATCTTTCCAGCAAACTGACGATTTTGTTTCGCTAAAATCTCTGGAATGCTATCAGGATCAAGCTTTCCTTGCCCTACGCTAAGTAACGTACCAACAATAATTCTGACCATATTATATAAAAATCCATTACCTACAAAACGAAAAATTAATTCATCGCCTTGCTCAATTAACTCAATTTCATAAATCGTTCGCACCTTATCTTTTTTGTCAGTTTTTGCCGAACAAAAAGAAGTGAAATCATGCGTTCCAATAAAATAAGGAATCGCCTTTCTTATAGAGCTTATTTCGAGCGGATATGGATATTGATATACGTAATTTCTACGGAATACATCCGCAGTCTTTGATAATAATACACGATAACGATATTCTTTTCTCTCGACACCGTAACGCGCATGAAATTCTTCTGTTTTTTTCTCTACCTGTCTGATAACAATATCATCTGGCAACATTGTGTTTAATGCATTACTCCATTGCCACTCTTCAAGCGACAACGGTGTATCAAAGTGTATGACTTGTCCTTTAGCGTGAACGGTAGAATCCGTTCTGCCCGATGCCTGAACACGAACAAGCGCTCCTTTATGCAATTTCTGCAAAGCTTTCTCAATCTCTTGTTGAACAGTACGATGCTGCGGCTGAATTTGATAACCACAAAAATGCATGCCATCATATGCAACCGTACATTTTATTCTATCCATTTCTCTATTCTCCATTACGATCGCACCCATGCCAAAATACAAGCTAAACAAAGTAAGCTTATTATCGTTACTGTATCACTTGTTTTCCAGCGTAGTTGCCTAAATTTAGTACGTCCTTCACCATTTTGATACCCACGTGCTTCCATAGCAATTGCTAAGTCCTCAGCACGCTTAAAAGCACTGATAAATAGAGGAACGAGTAGTGAAATAATAGCTTTCATCCTATCTTTTATCGGTCCTCCTGCGAAATCAATACCGCGTGAAGATTGTGCCTTCATTATTTTACTCGTTTCATCCATTAATGTTGGAATAAAACGAAGAGAAATTGACATCATTAATGCGATTTCATGAACAGGAACTTTTATACGTTTCAACGGCTTTAATAACGTCTCCAAACCATCTGTAATCTCAATAGGTGTCGTCGTTAACGTTAATAATGTCGTCATTAAAATAATAACGAAGAATCGTATAGAAATGTATATCCCTTGCTCTAATCCTTTTTCATGTATCGAAAACCAACCAAGCTGGAATAGTACTTCCCCTTCTTTATTTGTAAAAATATGCAGGAAAAATGTAAAAAGAAAAATCCATAGAATTGGTTTTAAGCCCGAAAGTACATAACGAATCGGCACTTTTGCAAAAAATAAAGCAATGAGTGCATATAAAAATAAAAATCCATATGAAATCGCATTATTTGCTAAGAAAACAACAAATACATATAAAAAGACAATCAGCAGCTTCGTACGTGGATCAAGTTGATGAATAAGAGACTTCCCTGGAATATATCTTCCAATAATCAACTGCTGCATGATTCATGACCACCTTTTCGTAACACCTGCACAACTTCATGAGTAAGATCCTCTAAAGATAAGGTAGCCTTTGGGATTGAAATGCCAAACTTCTCTTCAATTGCACGTTTATACTTTAAAGACATAGGAAGATCCACGCCAATTTTCTCTAGTTCATCAGCATGTGAAAATACTTCCTCTGCACTTCCTTGCAAAAAGACCGTTCCTTTATGCATGACTACAATCTGCTCCGCATACTTAGCAGCATCCTCCATATTATGTGTTACTAGGATAACTGTAAGACCTTTTTCCTTATGCAGCTTATAAAACATCTCCATAAGTTCATTCTGCCCTTTTGGATCTAGTCCTGCTGTAGGTTCATCTAATACAAGCACTTCGGGTTCCATCGCCAATACACCCGCTATCGCAACACGCCTCATTTGCCCACCACTTAACTCAAACGGTGAACGTGTTAACAGTTCTGGCTCTAACCCTACAAGTTCAATTGCCTCTCTTGCCTTTTGCTTCGCTTCTTCTACAGATACCCCAAAATTAGTAGGGCCGAAACAAATATCCTTCTCCACAGTCTCTTCAAACAACTGATGTTCTGGGAATTGAAAGACAACCCCTACCTTTTTACGTAGTGGCTTTAGCTTTTTTTCTTTCTTTCCTGCCGAAATGAAATGTTCACCAATTTGAACTATGCCATTCGTCGGCTGCAATAAACCATTTAAATGTTGAATCATCGTCGACTTACCTGAACCAGTATGACCGATAATGGCATAATAGCCCCCACTTGGAAACGACACGTCTACATCATAAAGTGCGCGTCTTTCAAATGGAGTTTTATATTGATAACGATGTTCTACTTTTTGGAATGTAATCTCCAAAGTTCGTTCACCAAGCTTTCCATTGTAAGATGCGTATTTTGCAAGAGAATTTCATTTCTTTTTAATAATTCTGCTATTTTCACTGAAAATGGTACATCTAATCCAATTTCCTGGAGCATATGAGAGGACTTGAAGATTTGCTTTGGAGTCCCTTCCTCTAATATTTCTCCCTTGTTTAAAATAATGACACGATCTGATTGTGCCGCTTCTTCTAAATCGTGCGTAATTGATAACACGGTAATACCTTTTTGATTAACAAGTTGTCTAACCGTTTCTACTACTTCACGTCTCCCTTGAGGATCTAACATTGACGTTGCTTCATCTAATATCAAAATAGATGGCTGAAGTGCTAAAACGCCTGCTATTGCCACTCGCTGCTTTTGCCCACCAGATAACGAATGAGGTTCATCATTAAGAAAATCTTCCATACGGACAAGTTTGAGAGCCTGATTTAATCTTTCTACCATTTGCTCTCTTGGCATTCCGATATTCTCTAAGCCAAAAACAACGTCGTCTTGCACTGTCGTTCCAACAAATTGATTGTCTGGATTTTGAAATACCATCCCAATTTGTTTTCGAACATCCCATACCGTTTCCTCTGATAAAACCATTGTATCATTTACTGTAATAGTCCCTGTTTCCGGCAAAAACAAACCATTCAATAATTTTGCAAGTGTAGACTTCCCTGAACCGTTTTGTCCAATAACAGATACCCATTCTCCCTCATACAAGGCAAATGAAACATCTTTTAATGCATAAGTGGCTGCCCCAGGATATTGAAATGATATATTTTCTGTCCGAAGTTTCTCTTTTTTCAATACAAGGCACCCTTTCCTTCGCCAAGTTAGCCTATTTTTATATTTAAAAAAAAGGGCCATGACCAGTTTCTTGAAAAGAACTGTCCTGCCCTTTTAATTATCATTATACTAACTCGATAATTACCATTGGTGCTGCGTCTCCGCGACGTGGACCAATTTTTGCAATACGAGTGTATCCGCCTTGGCGCTCAGCATAGCGTGGAGCTACATCAGCGAATAATTTTTGAAGTGCATCTTGACCAGTCTCAGCGTTAGCTACTTCATTGCGAATGAAAGCTGCTGCTTGACGACGAGCGTGAAGATCTCCGCGTTTACCTAAAGTGATCATTTTTTCCACTACAGAACGAAGTTCTTTTGCACGAGTTTCTGTCGTTTGGATGCGCTCGTTGATAATTAAATCAGTAGCTAAATCACGTAACATAGCTTTACGTTGCGCACTTGTACGGCCTAATTTTCTGTATGCCATTCGTAGTTCCCTCCTTTGTTGATGGGTTTAAATCCTCAGTCGTCTTTACGTAAACCTAAACCTAATTCCTCAAGCTTATGTTTAACTTCTTCTAAGGATTTACGTCCTAAGTTACGAACTTTCATCATATCTTCTTCTGTTTTGTTCGCAAGCTCTTGTACAGTATTAATTCCTGCACGTTTTAGGCAATTATAAGAACGAACAGAAAGATCTAGTTCTTCGATAGTCATCTCAAGAACTTTCTCTTTTTGATCTTCTTCCTTCTCGACCATAATCTCAGCATTTTGTGCTTCATCAGTTAAACCAACAAAGATATTTAAATGCTCAGTTAAGATTTTGGCACCTAAAGAGATAGCTTCTTTTGGCCCGATGCTTCCATCCGTCCATACATCAAGCGTAAGCTTATCATAATTAGCCACTTGTCCGACACGTGTCTTTTCCACTTGGTAAGTCACACGTGATACTGGAGTATAAATAGAATCAATAGGAATTACTCCTATTGGTTGATCTTCGCTTTTATTTGCATCAGCTGGCGTATACCCACGGCCACGCTTTGCAGTTAAACGCATGCGGAAATGCGCATTTTTTGCTAACGTTGCAATGTGTAAATCTGGATTTAAGATTTCTACATCACTATCATGAGTAATATCAGCAGCTGTGACAATACCTTCGCCCTGCACATCAATTTCCAACGTCTTCTCTTCTTCAGAGTAGATTTTAAGAGCTAACTTTTTCAAGTTTAAGATGATCGTCGTAACGTCTTCTACTACGCCCTCAACTGTTGAAAATTCATGTAATACGCCATCGATTTGGATAGCAGTAACAGCGGCACCAGGGAGTGAGGATAAAAGAATACGACGTAAGGAGTTACCCAAAGTAGTACCATATCCACGCTCAAGCGGTTCAATTACGAATTTACCATATTTAGCATCTTCGTTAAGTTCAACCGTTTCGATTTTCGGCTTTTCGATTTCAATCATTAACTAAACCCTCCTTCAAAACGTCGAAACCCCGGTTAAACAAAGGGATACCCCCTGTCTAACCGAAAGTCCCCCTTAGGCAGTTCCCGATTGTGCACAACAAGCGATGTTTCTGTACGAAATTTCTCGATAATGCATCATATCCATTATAGACAAAAGGGAAAATTCTATACAGAAAAATTACACACGACGACGTTTTGGTGGACGACATCCATTATGAGGAACTGGAGTAACATCTCTAATTGCTGTTACTTCTAGACCTGCAGCTTGAAGAGCACGAATTGCAGCTTCACGACCAGCACCAGGACCTTTAACAGTAACCTCTAAAGTTTTTAAACCGTGCTCCATTGCAACTTTAGCAGCAGCTTCAGCAGCCATTTGCGCAGCGAATGGAGTAGACTTACGAGATCCACGGAAACCAAGTGCACCAGCACTAGACCAAGAAAGTGCGTTACCATGAGTATCTGTAAGTGTTACGATTGTGTTGTTGAAAGTAGAACGAATATGAGCTATACCAGCTTCAATATTCTTTTTCACACGTTTTTTACGAGTGTTTGTTTTACGTGCCATTGTTAGTTCAACCTCCTTTACTTATTATTTCTTTTTATTTGCTACTGTACGACGTGGACCTTTACGTGTACGAGCATTGTTTTTAGAGTTTTGACCACGAACTGGTAAACCACGACGGTGACGAAGACCACGGTAAGAACCGATCTCCATTAGACGTTTAATGTTAAGAGATACTTCACGACGAAGGTCTCCCTCAACTTTAATACGATCGATGATATCACGGATACGTCCTAGTTCGTCTTCCGTTAAATCACGAACTCGTGTTTCTGAAGAAATACCAGCTTCAGTTAGAATTTTTTCAGCAGTTGTGCGACCAATGCCGAATACGTAAGTTAAAGAAATAACAACGCGTTTGTCTCGAGGAATATCTACACCTGCGATACGTGCCATTCTGAATGCACCTCCTTCTGATTAACCTTGTTTTTGTTTATGTTTAGGGTTTTCACAAATAACCATTACTTTTCCACGTCTACGAATAACTTTACATTTTTCGCAGATTGGTTTAACTGACGGTCTTACTTTCATGTCTCGAACCTCCTTAAAGATTACGGAGTGCTATATTATTTAAAACGGTACGTAATACGACCACGATTTAAATCGTACGGAGATAATTCTACCGTAACTTTGTCTCCTGGTAAAATACGAATGAAGTTCATACGGATTTTACCAGAAACGTGAGCCAATACGACATGCCCATTCTCTAATTCTACTTTGAACATAGCATTTGGCAACGTTTCAAGAACGGTACCTTCGACTTCAATTACATCATCTTTAGCCATTCAATAGTTCTCCCTTCTTCAAATCAGTAACATTTTACACTGCTCTGAAATCCCGGAGAGCCAGCTACTTATAAAGTGGTAAGGATTTCGTATCCTGCTTCTGTAAGAGCAATCGTGTGCTCAAAGTGTGCACACCATTTACCATCTACCGTTACCACTGTCCAGTCATCAGATAGTGTTTTTACATATCGTCTTCCTTGATTCACCATCGGCTCGACACAGATGACCATTCCCGGCTTTAATCTAGGGCCTCTATTTGGTGGACCATAGTGCGGGATTTGAGGGTCCTCATGTAAGTCTTGCCCGATTCCGTGACCAACATACTCCCTAACGATCGAGAACCCATTCTCTTCAGCATGGGTTTGAACCGCATGTGAGATATTTGATAATCTTTCGCCTGGTTTTACTTGTTCTAGACCAAGATACAACGATTTTTCTGTGACATCAAGTAGCTTTTGAACAGATTCAGAAATGTTTCCAACTGGATACGTCCATGCAGAATCTCCATGGTACCCATTGTATTTCGCACCAATATCGATACTGATGATATCGCCCTCTTCGAGCTTGCGCTTCCCTGGAATTCCGTGTACAAGCTCTTCATTTACAGAAGCACATATGCTCCCCGGAAATCCGTTGTATCCTTTAAAAGATGGCGTAGCACCATATTTTTGAATCGTCTTTTCCGCTATTTGATCGAGCTCTTTCGTTGTAATTCCTGGAGTAATATGCTGTTTCAACTCTTGATGAGTTAAAGCAACGATCCTGCCAGCTTCTCGCATGATTTCTATCTCGCGAGGAGTTTTGCAGATGATCATTACGCTAAGCCTCCGATGAGAACATCGATATCAGCAAATACTTTATTGATATCTTGCTCACCATTAATGCTTTGTAAGTAACCAAGCTCCTCGTAGAAATCAAGCAAAGGTTTTGTTTGCTTAATATTTACATCTAAACGATTTGCCACAGTTTCTTCATTGTCATCAGAGCGTTGATATAATTCGCCACCACATTTATCGCACACATCAGCTTTTGCTGGTGGATTGAATTCTAAGTGGTAAGTCGCACCGCACTCTTTACAAATGCGACGGCCTGTAAGGCGTGTTAATAACAACCCTGAATCCACATTAATGTTTAAAACATAGTCGATTTTTTTACCAAGATCTTTCATAATCTCTTCAAGAGCTGATGCTTGTGCAACAGTTCGTGGGAAACCGTCTAGTAAGAAACCTCTTACGCAGTCTTCTTGACTTAAACGTTCACGAACGATTCCGATTGTAACTTCATCTGGAACAAGTGCACCTTTATCAATAAAAGATTTTGCTTGTAGACCCATTTCAGTTTCAGCCTTCATAGCTGCACGGAACATATCTCCTGTTGAAATGTGAGGGATGTTATACTTGGCAACAATCTGTTCGGCTTGTGTACCTTTACCAGCACCAGGAAGCCCCATTAAAATTAAGTTCATCCTTGTTCCCCCTCAGAGTACATGAGCATGTAGGGAAGACAATTCTTCCCACTTACTCATTGCTTGATAAACCCTTTGTAATGGCGTTTTACCAGTTGACTTTCTAGCTGCTTCATTGTTTCTAAAGCAACGCCGACAACGATTAACATACTCGTTCCACCAATCTGTGCAGATGGAGGAAGATTTCCCAATTTCGTAAAGATAACTGGTAAGATTGCAATCGCTGCTAGGAAAATTGATCCTACAAAGGTCAAACGATACAAGATTTTTGTTAGATATTGTTCCGTATTCTTACCCGGACGAATACCTGGAACATATCCACCTTGTTTGTTTAGATTCTCTGACATTTGCTCTGGATTAACCTGAACAAACGCATAGAAATATGTGAAGGCTACAATGAGCGCAACATATATGATCATTCCCACTGGGTGAGAATAGTTAAAGTTTGCAATGATCCACTGCGATACATCATGATTCGGGAAGAACTGTGCAATAGTTGGAGGCGTAATTAAGAATGAAACAGCAAAAATGACTGGAATAACACCCGCACTATTTACCTTAAGGGGTAAATGTGTGTTTTGTGCTCCAGCATGATTCCCATTCCCTCCTGTTACACGCTTCGCATATTGAATTGGGATCTTTCTAACAGCCTGTTGAATGAAAATAACACCAACAATAACCGCTAGCACAGCTAGTAAGATCAATGCAACTTTAACGATACTCATGAACAATTGATCTCCGATATTTTGAAACTGTTGTTGATACACTTGAGATATAACACTTGGGATCGCTGCGGCAATACCGCCAAAGATAAGGATGGAAATACCATTACCTACACCTTTAGCTGTAATCTGTTCACCTAACCACATTAAAAATGCAGTACCAGCAGTCAGTACCGTAGCAATGTATAAATAAGTGCTCCAACCAGGATTCAAAATTAATTGCCCACCTACCATACCGTTAAAACCAATTGACATACCAAACCCCTGAATAAACGCAAGAACAATTGTAAAGTAACGCGTGAATTGCGTTAGTTTACGACGGCCCATTTCACCTTGCTTCGACCATTCCGAAAATTTAGGAACAACATCCATCTGCAATAATTGCACGATGATGGATGCTGTAATATACGGCATGATTCCCATCGCGAAGATGGAGAAGTTTTTCAAGGCGCCACCGCCAAATGTATTTAGGATACCTAAGGCATTTAATTGATCTTGTGCTTTCAGTACGTCTCCATTTGTAAATGGCACTGGGATAAACGTGCCAATTCTGAATACGATTAACATCGCTAAAGTGAATAATATTTTACGTCTTATCTCAGCAACGCGCATAAAGTTGGAGATTGTACGAAACATTAGATCACCTCAACTGATCCGCCAGCTGCTTCAATTGCTTCTTTAGCACTTGAAGAGAACTTGTGCGCTTTAACAGTTAATTTTTTCTCTACTGCGCCGCTTGCAAGAATTTTAACACCGTCGTTTAACTTGCTGATAACGCCAGTTTCCAGCAATAATTCAGGTGTTACTTCTGTACCATCTTCAAAACGATTTAACGTTGATAAGTTTACAATAGTAAACTCTTTACGGTTAATGTTTGTGAAGCCGCGTTTTGGTAAACGACGGAATAATGGAGTTTGACCACCTTCGAAGCCAAGACGAACACCGCCACCAGAACGTGCGTTTTGTCCTTTATGACCTTTACCAGCAGTTTTACCGTTACCAGAACCGATACCACGACCGACACGGTTACGTACTTTACGAGAACCTTCTGCAGGTTTTAATTCATGAAGTTTCATTCCCAGGCACCTCCTTATATTAATGAGTTATCCTTAAGCTTCTGTTACAGTTATAAGGTGAGAAACTTTGTTGATCATACCAAGAATAGCAGGAGTTTCTTCCTTAACTACAGTTGAATTCAACTTTTTAAGACCTAAAGCTTCTACCGTCGCACGTTGATCTTGTGGACGACCAATTACACTACGAGTGAGGGTAATTTCTAACTTTTTCGCCATTTGTTTTCCCTCCTTAACCTAGTAGCTCTTCTACAGATTTACCGCGTAATTTTGCAACATCTTCAGCGCGCTTAAGTTCGCTTAATCCGTTCACAGTAGCGCGAATCATGTTGATTGGTGTGTTAGAACCAAGAGATTTCGAAAGAATATCTTGTACACCAGCTAATTCAAGTACCGCACGAACAGGTCCACCAGCAATAACACCAGTACCTTCAGCAGCAGGTTTTAAGAATACTTCACCAGCTCCAAAATGACCGTTGATTGTGTGTGGAATTGTTGTACCAACTAATGGTACAGCGATTAAGTTTTTCTTAGCGTCTTCGATAGCTTTGCGGATTGCGTCTGGTACCTCTTGTGCTTTACCAGTACCGAATCCAACATGACCGTTTTTATCGCCAACTACAACTAGTGCAGCAAAGCGGAAACGACGACCACCCTTAACAACTTTCGCGACACGATTTATCGTAACTACACGTTCTTCAAGTTCTAATTTACTTGGGTCAATGCGATGCATCAATTTTCCCTCCTTTGACCATTAAAATTGTAATCCAGCCTCACGAGCAGCCTCAGCTAGAGCTTTAACACGGCCATGGTATAAGTAACCACCGCGATCGAATACTACTTCTTTAACGCCTTTCTCTACAGCACGCTTAGCAACTGATTCTCCTACTTTCGTAGCAGCTTCAGTATTGCTAGTACCGTTAAGAGCAAGGTCTTTATCAAGAGTAGATGCACTTACTAACGTTACACCATTTACATCATCAATAACTTGAGCGTAAATATGTTGGTTAGAACGGAACACGTTTAAACGTGGACGTTCTGCAGTACCAGTAAGTTTAGCACGTACACGTGCATGTCTTTTCTTACGAGTCGCATTTTTATCAGCTTTAGTGATCATTCTTGTCACTCCTTTCTCTCACCTAACGGGTTTACTTAGCAGTTTTACCTTCTTTACGACGAACAACTTCGCCTTCGTAACGAATACCTTTACCTTTATAAGGCTCAGGAGCACGTACAGCACGGATGTTAGCAGCAAATTCGCCAACACGTTGCTTGTCGATACCTTTGATTACGATTTTAGTTGGTACAGGTACTTCAACTTCAAGACCTGCTTCCGGAGTCATTTCTACTGGATGAGAATAACCTACGCTTAATACAAGTTTATCTCCTTGTTTTTGAGCACGGTAACCAACACCGACTAATTCAAGTCCGCGTGCGAAACCTGTAGTTACACCTTCAACCATGTTTCCGATTAAAGCACGAGTTGTACCGTGTAATGCACGGTGTTCCTTCTGTTCAGATGGACGCTCAACTGTTAGTGTATTTTCTTCAATTTTGATAGACATATCAGCATTGAATTTACGAGTTAATTCACCTTTAGGGCCTTTTACTGCTACAGTATTGTCTTCTGCAATTGTAATAGTAACACCTGCAGGGATTTCAAGAATCTTTTTACCAATACGAGACATGTGGTCACACCTCCGTTCGTTTTAAATATATATTACCAAACGTATGCTACTACTTCTCCACCAGTTTGTAATTGACGAGCGTCTTTGTCTGTCATTACTCCCTTAGATGTAGAAACAAGAGCGATACCTAATCCGTTAAGTACACGTGGTACTTCATCAGCTTTAGCGTAAACGCGTAAGCCAGGTTTACTGATACGTTTTAATCCAGTGATTACACGTTCATTGTTTGCACCATATTTCAGGAAAATACGAAGGATA
Source organism: Bacillus cereus group sp. RP32 (assembly GCF_040459735.1). NCBI lineage: Bacteria > Bacillati > Bacillota > Bacilli > Caryophanales > Bacillaceae > Bacillus > Bacillus cereus group sp. RP32. Next base: position 5,196,233 of record NZ_JARVHO010000001.1, read on the forward strand.
CCTTGTTTGTTATCCTCGATGTATTCTACATCACGAATGAAACCTTCACGTTTTAAAAGTTCAGCGATCTCTTTTTTGATTTTAGAAGCAGGAACCTCTAATTTCTCATGACGTACCATGTTCGCATTACGGATGCGAGTAAGCATGTCTGCAATTGGATCTGTCATCACCATGTGTTTTACCTCCTTCCCATTTGTGGGTTTTACCAACTAGCTTTTTTAACACCAGGAATTTGACCTTTATATGCAAGTTCACGGAAACAAATACGGCAAAGCTTAAATTTGCGGTATACAGAATGCGGACGACCGCAGCGTTCGCAACGTGTATACTCTTGTACTTTAAACTTAGGAGTACGCTTTTGTTTCGCTATCATAGATTTTTTAGCCACGTTTTCGCCTCCTCTACTTAGCGTTGGTTTCCATTATTTTTGGAATGGCATACCGAATTGTGTTAAAAGTTCACGAGCTTCTTCATCAGTTTTCGCTGTAGTAACGATTACGATGTCCATACCGCGGACTTTGCTTACTTTATCATAATCGATCTCAGGGAAGATAAGTTGCTCTTTAACACCTAATGTGTAGTTCCCACGACCATCGAATGATTTCTTAGAAACACCACGGAAATCACGTACACGTGGTAAAGAAACTGATACTAATTTGTCGAAGAACTCATACATTTGCTCGCCGCGTAAAGTTACTTTCGCACCGATTGGCATACCTTCACGAAGACGGAAACCAGCGATTGATTTTTTAGCACGAGTTACAACAGGTTTTTGACCTGCGATTTGTGTTAATTCTTCTACTGCATTGTCTAAAGCTTTTGAGTTAGATACCGCGTCACCAACACCAGTGTTGATTACGATCTTTTCGATTTTCGGTACTTCCATCACAGATTTATAGTTAAACTTGCTCACTAGAGCAGGAGTAATTTCCTTTTGGAACTTCTCTTTAAGGCGATTCAATGAAGTGACCTCCTTTCTTAAGAAAATTATTTATCTAATAATTCACCAGATTTTTTTGCAATACGAACTTTTTTACCATCTTCTACTTTGAAGCCTACGCGAGTAGGTTCACCTGTTTTCGGATCTAAAACCATAACGTTAGAAACGTGAATAGGTGCTTCTTTAGTAATAATTCCACCTTGTGGATTTAATTGAGATGGCTTAGAGTGTTTTTTAACGATGTTAACACCCTCAACGATAACACGGTTTTGCTTTGGGAAAGCCACAAGGATAACGCCTTGTTTTCCTTTGTCTTTTCCAGTGATTACCTGTACTTTATCACCTTTTTTTACATGCATCTTAATTCTGCACCTCCTTAGCAAGGCAATACCTTAAATTATAGAACTTCTGGAGCTAAAGAAACGATCTTCATGAAGTTGCTATCACGTAATTCACGAGCTACTGGTCCGAAGATACGAGTACCACGTGGGCTCTTATCGTCTTTGATGATAACCGCTGCGTTTTCATCAAATTTGATATAAGAACCGTCCGGACGACGAGCTCCGCTCTTCGTACGTACCACTACTGCTTTAACAACGTCACCTTTTTTAACAACGCCACCTGGTGTTGCTTGTTTTACCGTAGCAACGATAATGTCACCAATGTTAGCATATTTACGACCAGAGCCGCCTAATACTTTAATTGTTAAAAGTTCACGTGCACCAGAGTTGTCAGCAACTTTCAAACGAGATTCTTGTTGGATCATGTTATGAAACCTCCCTTCGGACTAAAAATTCCGATTCGTCTATTTAGATAATAACCGCTTCTTCAACGATTTCAACTAAACGGAAACGCTTAGTAGCAGAAAGCGGGCGAGTTTCCATGATTTTAACGATATCGCCAAGTTTCGCTTGGTTTTGCTCATCATGGGCTTTGTACTTCTTAGAATACTTAACACGTTTTCCGTACAAGGAATGAGTTTTGTAAGTTTCAACTAAAACTGTAATCGTTTTGTCCATTTTGTCAGACACAACACGACCAGTATAAACTTTGCGTTGGTTACGTTCGCTCACTATGCAAACCTCCCCTCAATTTATCGATTAATTCCGATCTCTCTTTCACGAACTACAGTTTTCATACGAGCAATTGCTTTACGCACTTCACGAATGCGAGTTGGATTCTCTAATTGTCCTGTAGCAAGTTGGAAGCGAAGATTGAACAATTCTTCCTTTAAAGCTTTAACTTTTGTTTCGATTTCGGCAGTGGTTAATTCACGAATATCATTAGTTTTCATTAGATTCACCACCATTTTCTTCACGTTTTACGAATTTACATTTCACAGGTAACTTGTGAGCTGCAAGACGTAATGCTTCGCGTGCTACCTCTTCAGATACACCCGCGATTTCGAACATAATTTTCCCAGGTTTTACTACTGCTACCCAGCCTTCTGGTGCCCCTTTACCGGAACCCATACGTACTTCTAGAGGTTTTGCAGTGTAAGGTTTAGAAGGGAAAATTTTAATCCATACTTTACCGCCACGTTTCATGTAACGAGTCATTGCACGACGAGCAGCTTCGATTTGACGGTTTGTAATCCATGAAGCAGCTTGTGCTTGTAAACCGAATTCACCGAAAGCAATTTCAGTTCCACCTTTTGCACGACCACGCATTTTACCACGATGCTCTCTACGATATTTTACGCGTTTTGGCATTAACATATTATTTTCCTCCTTCCTCAGAAGCTTTCTTTTTTGTAGGAAGGACTTCTCCACGGTAGATCCATACTTTTACGCCTAATTTACCGTATGTTGTATCAGCTTCAACTGCTGCATAGTCAATATCAGCGCGAAGTGTATGAAGTGGAACAGTTCCTTCACTGTAAGATTCTGCACGAGCGATATCAGCTCCGCCAAGACGACCAGAAACCTGTGTTTTAATACCTTTAGCACCTGCACGCATAGCACGTTGAATAACTTGCTTTTGTGCACGACGGAATGATACACGGTTTTCTAATTGACGAGCGATGTTTTCGCCTACTAATTTAGCGTTAAGATCAGCTCTCTTAACTTCTAAAATGTTGATGTGTACACGCTTGCCTGTTAATTGGTTAAGAGCTTTACGAAGTGCTTCAACTTCAGTACCACCTTTACCAATTACCATACCAGGTTTTGCAGTGTGAATTGTAACATTTACACGATTTGCTGCACGTTCGATTTCTACTTTAGCAACAGCAGAATCTTTTAAGCGTACAGTAATGTACTCACGGATTTTGATGTCTTCATGTAGTAATGTAGCATAATCTTTCTCTGCGAACCAACGAGATTCCCAGTCACGGATAACGCCGACACGAAGACCAATTGGATTAACCTTTTGACCCATCGATTATCCCTCCTTCTTTTCTGATACCACAACTGTAATGTGGCTTGTGCGTTTGTTAATTTGGCTTGCACGACCCATTGCACGTGGACGGAAACGTTTCAACGTTGGACCTTCGTCAACGAAAACTTTTTCAACAACTAGGTTGTTAATATCCATCTCATAATTGTGCTCTGCATTTGCGATTGCAGATTTTAAAACTTTCTCTACAACTGGAGAAGCAGTTTTTGGTGTGTGGTTAAGGATAGCAATCGCTTCACCCACTTGCTTACCTCGGATTAAGTCTACTACTAAACGAACTTTACGAGGAGCAATACGAACTGTTCTCGCTACTGCTTTAGCTTGCATTGAAGTGCCTCCTCTCATTATCTTCTAGTTTTCTTATCGTCAGCAAGGTGACCTTTATACGTACGAGTTGGTGCGAATTCACCTAACTTATGGCCAACCATATCCTCAGTGATGTACACAGGTACGTGTTTACGACCATCATATACAGCGATTGTGTGTCCGATGAACTGAGGGAAGATTGTTGAACGGCGAGACCAAGTTTTAACAACTTGTTTTTGCTCAGATGCAACTAATTTTTCCATTTTGTTCATTAAGTGATCATCGACAAATGGTCCTTTTTTTAAGCTACGAGCCATTTTGGTGCCTCCCTTCGTGATTGGCGTACGGTTCTAGAAATGAACCGTACTACAATCCCATTATTTTTTACGACGACGAACGATGAATTTGTCAGACGCTTTGTTTTTCTTACGAGTCTTGAATCCAAGAGTTGGTTTACCCCATGGAGACATTGGAGACTTACGTCCGATTGGAGAACGTCCTTCACCACCACCGTGTGGGTGATCAACCGGGTTCATTACAGAACCACGAACTGTTGGGCGTTTACCTAACCAGCGAGAGCGACCTGCTTTACCGATTTTGATAAGTTCATGCTGTTCGTTACCTACTTGACCGATTGAAGCGCGACAAGCAGATAATACAAGACGTACTTCACCAGAAGTTAAACGTACAAGTACGTATTTACCTTCTTTACCAAGTACTTGAGCAGAAGTACCAGCAGAACGAACTAATTGTCCGCCACGACCAGGCTTAAGCTCGATATTATGAACAACAGTACCTACTGGAATGTTGATTAATGGTAATGCGTTACCGATTTTGATGTCAGCTTCTGGGCCAGACATAACTTCCATACCTACTTCTAAAGATTTAGGAGCAAGAATGTAACGTTTTTCACCGTCAACGTAGTTAATTAATGCGATATTCGCAGAGCGGTTTGGATCGTATTCGATCGTAGCAACGCGTCCTGGAATTCCATCTTTGTTACGCTTAAAGTCGATGATACGGTATTGACGCTTATGTCCGCCACCTTGATGACGTACAGTAATTTTACCTTGGTTATTACGACCAGCCTTCTTGCTTAAAGGAGCAAGTAATGACTTTTCTGGTCTGTCAGTCGTGATTTCAGCGAAATCATTCGTAGTCATATTACGACGACCGTTAGTAGTTGGATTATACTTTTTAATTCCCATCTCAATTTCCCTCCTTCTTTAGTAAGAATTAAACACCTTGGAAGATTTCGATTTCTTTGCTGTCAGCAGTTAGCTTAACGATTGCTTTACGACGACGGCTAGTAAAACCAGCGTGACGACCAACGCGTTTTGCTTTCGGCTTGTAGTTCATGATGTTCACTTTTTCTACTTTAACACCAAAGATCGCTTCAAGAGCATCTTTAACTTCTGTTTTATTAGATTTAACGTCCACATCGAACGTGTATTTTTTTTCAGCCATCATTTCCATAGAACGTTCAGTGATAACTGGGCGCTTAATGATATCACGAGGATCTCTCATTATGCAAGCACCTCCTCTACTTTTTCCACTGCCGCTTTTGTCATGATTAGCTTATCATGATGAAGCACGTCTAAAACGTTTACGCCATCAGCAGTGATTACTGTTACTCCAGGGATATTGCGAGCAGATAACTCTACAGATTCGTTTGCATCAGCAGTTACGATAAGAGCTTTCTTCTCAACAGTTAATCCTTTAAGTACTGCTAGCATGTCTTTTGTTTTTGGTGCATTTAACACTAGGTCTTCAAGAACTACAATGTTGTTCTCAACTACTTTAGTAGCTAATGCAGATTTGATTGCTAAACGACGAACCTTCTTAGGAAGTTTGTACGCATAGCTTCTTGGTGTAGGTCCGAATACCGTACCACCACCACGCCATTGAGGAGAGCGGATAGACCCTTGACGAGCACGTCCAGTTCCTTTTTGACGCCATGGTTTACGACCACCACCACGAACTTCAGAACGAGTTTTTACTTTGTGTGTACCTTGACGTAAAGATGCACGTTGCATCATTACAGCTTCGAAAAGTACAGCTTCATTTGGTTCGATACCGAAAATAGCTTCAGCTAATTCGATTTCACCAACCTGTGAACCAGTTTGGTTATATACAGTAACTTTTGGCATTGGAATTCCTCCTTCCTATTGTGAATTATTTGCTAACCTTCACAGCGCCTTGAACAACTACAAGAGATTTCTTAGCACCTGGAACGTTACCTTTTACTAGTAATAAGTTGCGCTCAGTGTCAACTTGAACGATTTCTAAGTTTTGGATAGTAACTTGGTCTCCACCCATACGTCCAGCAAGTTTTTTGCCTTTGAATACACGGTTCGGAGCAACTGGGCCCATTGAACCTGGACGGCGGTGATAGCGAGAACCATGAGACATAGGTCCGCGAGATTGTCCGTGGCGTTTGATAACACCTTGGAAACCTTTACCTTTAGAAATTCCTGTTACGTCAACGATTTCACCTGCAGCGAAAACTTCAACTTTTACCTCTTGACCAACCTCTAATCCGTCCACGTCTGCATCGCGGATTTCGCGAATGAAGCGCTTAGGAGTTGTAGATGCTTTAGCAGTGTGGCCTTGTTCAGGTTTGTTAGTTAACTTTTCACGTTTATCTTCAAATCCTAACTGGATTGCATTGTAGCCATCAGTTTCAGTTGTTTTCTTTTGAAGAACAACGTTTGGATTAGCAGCGATAACTGTTACTGGGATTAACTCACCGTTCTCAGCAAATACTTGAGTCATACCGATCTTTCTTCCTAAGATTCCTTTGGTCATGAGTTACACCTCCTACATTTTTAAGTTATATGAATTATAGTTTGATTTCGATATCTACACCAGACGGTAAGTCTAAACGCATTAATGAATCTACTGTTTGTGGAGTAGGACTCACGATATCGATTAAACGTTTGTGTGTGCGCATTTCGAATTGCTCACGAGAATCTTTGTACTTATGAACAGCACGAAGAATTGTGTAAATAGTCTTCTCAGTTGGTAATGGGATCGGACCAGAAACTGTTGCCCCAGAACGCTTAGCTGTTTCTACAATTTTCTCAGCTGATTGATCAAGAATACGGTGATCATAAGCTTTTAAACGGATACGAATTTTTTCTTTTGCCATTATTTTCCCTCCTTCGTTCGCCTATTTCTAAAATAGACCTTCTCCATGGAAATTTCCCCACACCATGCCATGGCAAAGCGGCCGGGTGTGTCAGCAACCTTCCACTTCATCGCAGTCAAAGACCAACATTGTCTATTATACAATGTTATTCGTCTAGATGCAAGCATCTTTTTGTTTGCATCTGCTTTTCTCTACTTTTGCTATTATACATGGCACTTTAAAGAATTTCAAGTTTTCATCTCACAGAATACATTTTACAGTTTCTGGATTTTAGTTTTATTGATTTTGTATTACTATAGAAGAAACTCGTCAAAACATAAAAAAATCATTTCATTCATTATATAAATACAAACAAAAAAACCAAGGGAAAATCCCTTGGTTTTTTTATATCAGTTAAGATTACTCAACGATAGTAGCAACTACACCGTAACCTACTGTACGTCCACCTTCACGAATAGAGAATTTAGTTCCCTCTTCGATAGCGATTGGAGCGATAAGTTCGATAGTCATTTCGATGTTGTCACCAGGCATTACCATTTCAGTACCTTCTGGTAATTGGATGATACCAGTTACGTCAGTTGTACGGAAGTAGAACTGAGGACGGTAGTTAGCGAAGAATGGAGTGTGACGTCCACCTTCTTCTTTAGATAATACGAAAACTTCAGCTTTGAATTTAGCGTGAGCTTTTACAGAGCCAGTTTTAGCAAGAACTTGTCCACGTTGGATGTCTTCACGAGCAACCCCACGAAGTAAAGCACCGATGTTGTCTCCAGCTTGAGCTTGGTCAAGAAGTTTACGGAACATCTCTACACCAGTTACAGTTGTAGAAGCATTTTCTTCAGCAAGACCGATGATTTCTACTACGTCACCAACTTTAACGATTCCGCGCTCTACACGACCAGTTGCAACTGTACCACGACCTGTGATAGAGAATACATCCTCGATAGGCATTAAGAATGGTTTGTCAGTTTCACGTTCTGGAGTTGGGATGTAAGCATCAACTTCAGTCATTAATTCAATGATTTTTGCTTCCCAATCAGCTTCTCCTTGAAGAGCTTTAAGAGCAGAACCTTTGATTACAGGAATATCGTCGCCTGGGAATCCGTATTCAGATAATAGGTCGCGAACTTCCATTTCTACTAATTCTAATAATTCTTCGTCGTCTACCATGTCGCATTTGTTTAAGAATACAACGATGTAAGGAACACCTACTTGACGAGAAAGAAGGATGTGCTCACGTGTTTGAGGCATTGGGCCATCAGCAGCAGATACTACTAAGATACCGCCGTCCATTTGAGCAGCACCAGTGATCATGTTTTTAACATAGTCAGCGTGACCTGGGCAGTCAACGTGTGCATAGTGACGAGTTTCAGTTTCGTACTCAACGTGTGCAGTTGAGATTGTGATTCCGCGCTCTCTTTCTTCTGGAGCAGCGTCGATTTGATCGTATCCGCGTGCTTCAGCACCACCAGCTTTTGCAAGAACTGTAGTGATCGCAGCAGTTAATGTAGTTTTACCATGGTCAACGTGGCCGATTGTACCGATGTTAACATGGGGTTTAGAACGTTCGAATTTAGCTTTAGCCATTCTAAATTCCTCCTTAGTTTATATAGGTTATTTTATATTTAGACTAGAAAGTGAAACTTACGTCCCACTTTCTAAGCTTACATAAGTAGTTATACTTGAACAATCGATAAAAATCAATTATTCACCTTTATTTTTTTTAATAATTTCTTCAGAAACAGACTTCGGTACTTCTTCATAATGATCAAATGTCATTGAGAATGTTCCGCGTCCTTGAGTGTTAGAACGTAATGCCGTTGCATAACCGAACATTTCAGAAAGTGGAACCATAGCGCGAACAACTTGTGCGTTACCGCGAGCTTCCATACCTTCTACACGTCCACGGCGAGATGTTACGTCGCCCATAATGTCACCCATGTACTCTTCAGGAATTACAACTTCAACTTTCATCATTGGCTCAAGAATTACTGGGCTACATTTAGAAACCGCAGCTTTAAGTGCCATAGATGCAGCGATTTTGAACGCCATCTCAGATGAATCGACATCATGGTAAGATCCGTCAACTAACGCAGCTTTGATGTCAACTAGTGGATAACCAGCTAGTACACCATTTTTAAGTGAGTCTTCAAGACCCGCACCAACAGCTGGGATGTATTCACGTGGAACTACACCGCCGACGATTTTGTTTTGGAATTCAAAACCTTTACCTTCTTCATTAGGTTCAAACTCAATCCAAACGTGACCGAATTGTCCACGACCACCAGATTGACGAGCGAACTTACCTTCAACTTTCGCAGCAGCGCGGAAAGTCTCACGGTATGCTACCTGAGGAGCACCAACGTTTGCTTCCACTTTGAATTCACGGCGCATACGGTCAACGATGATATCAAGGTGAAGTTCACCCATACCAGCGATGATTGTTTGGCCAGTTTCTTGGTCAGTGTGAGCACGGAATGTTGGATCTTCTTCAGAAAGCTTAGATAATGCTGTACCCATTTTATCTTGGTCAGCTTTAGATTTTGGTTCGATAGCTACAGAGATAACTGGCTCTGGGAATTCCATAGACTCAAGGATAACAAGACTCTTCTCATCACAAAGAGTATCACCAGTAGTAGTATCTTTTAAACCTACAGCAGCAGCGATATCACCAGCGTAAACTGTTGAAATCTCTTCACGGCTGTTAGCGTGCATTTGTAGGATACGACCTACACGCTCACGCTTACCTTTAGTTGAGTTTTTCACGTATGATCCAGAGTTTAACACACCAGAATACACACGGAAGAACGTTAACTTACCAACATAAGGGTCAGTCATGATTTTGAATGCTAAAGCTGCGAATGGTTCTTCATCGCTAGACTTACGTTCGATTTCTTCATCTGTATCCGGAAGAGTACCTTTAATAGCTGGTACGTCTAATGGAGATGGTAGGTAGTCGATAACTGCGTCTAACAGAATTTGAACACCTTTATTTTTGAATGCAGAACCACAGATTACTGGGAAGAATTCTACAGAAGTTGTAGCCTTACGGATACCAGCTTTAAGCTCTTCTACAGTGATTTCTTCACCTTCTAGGTACTTCATCATCATTTCTTCATCAAGCTCAGCTACCGCTTCAATAAGTTTTCCACGGTATTCTGCAGCTAATTCTTTATGCTCTTCAGGAATTTCAACACGCTCGATGTCTGTTCCTAAATCGTTACCGTACATGTAAGCACATTCTTCAACAAGGTCAATGATACCATTGAACTCATCTTCAGCACCGATTGGTAACTGAATTGGGTGTGCGTTTGCTTGTAAACGATCGTGGATTGTTCCTACAGAGTATAAGAAATCCGCACCAATCTTATCCATTTTGTTAACGAATACGATACGAGGTACACCGTAAGTAGTAGCCTGACGCCAAACAGTTTCTGTTTGTGGTTCTACACCAGATTGTGCATCAAGTACTGCTACCGCACCATCAAGTACGCGTAAAGAACGTTCTACTTCTACTGTAAAGTCTACGTGTCCTGGAGTGTCAATGATGTTTACACGGTGACCTTTCCATTGAGCTGTAGTTGCAGCAGAAGTAATTGTGATACCACGCTCTTGCTCTTGCTCCATCCAGTCCATCTGAGATGCACCTTCATGAGTTTCACCGATTTTATGAATACGTCCTGTATAATACAGAATACGCTCAGTTGCTGTTGTTTTACCAGCATCGATGTGAGCCATGATACCAATATTACGAGTGTTTTCTAAAGAGAACTCTCTTGTCATTTGGTGTCTTGCTCCTTCCATATATGGATTGGATTTTTTTATTTTAAGTAGCAAAAAAGCCACTTTATATTGTTACACATGTCAGTATGTCCAGTACCCTCATTATGTAAAACGAGCGCCCAACGAAAGGGAGAGGCATTCTCCCTCTCCACACTTCCATAAGCGACAAATAAAGCGGTTTATGCTTACATTTATTTTACGTTGAATCCTACCAACGGTAATGAGCAAATGCTTTGTTAGCTTCTGCCATTTTATGAGTGTCTTCACGTTTCTTAACAGATGCACCAGCATTGTTAGCTGCATCTAAGATTTCGTAAGCTAGACGCTCTTCCATAGTTTTTTCACCACGAAGACGAGCATAGTTTACTAACCAGCGAAGACCTAAAGTTGTACGGCGTTCTGGACGAACCTCAACTGGAACTTGGTAGTTAGCACCACCAACACGACGAGCGCGTACTTCAAGAACAGGCATGATGTTCTTTAGAGCTTGCTCGAATACTTCCATAGGGTCTTTATCTGAACGTTCACGAACGATATCGAAAGCGTTATAAAGAATTGTTTGAGATTTACCTTTTTTACCGTCAACCATCATTTTGTTGATAAGGCGTGTTACTAGCTTAGACTTATACATTGGATCTGGTAACACGTCACGTTTCGCAACAGGTCCTTTACGAGGCATATTGAGTTCCTCCTTTCATTATAAGTTTATTATTTTTTAGCAGGTTTTGGTCGCTTAGTACCATATTTAGAACGTCCTTGCATACGTTTGTCAACACCAGCTGTATCAAGCGCACCACGAACGATGTGGTAACGTACCCCTGGTAAATCCTTTACTCGACCACCGCGAATTAATACTACGCTATGCTCTTGTAGGTTATGACCGATACCTGGGATGTAAGCTGTAACCTCGATACCGTTTGTTAAACGTACACGAGCGTATTTACGTAACGCTGAGTTAGGTTTCTTTGGAGTCATTGTACCAACACGAGTACATACACCACGTTTTTGAGGTGCAGAGATATCAGTTGATTTTTTCTTTAAAGAGTTGAACCCTTTGTTTAACGCAGGTGATTTAGATTTCCATACTTTATCAGTACGACCATTTCTCACTAATTGGTTAATAGTAGGCATTTGATTATCCTCCCTTCGCATGTTTGTATGACCACATATCCAGGTGGTTCATTATTAGTTGAAAACAAAGTTTTTGCAAGGAAGAGCAAATGCTCTCTCCTCACAAAAACAGTTTTAACTTATTATTCCTATTGCTGAAGCTCCCACTTGAATCCCCGAAACTTTTCCAAGCTTACGAACTGATTCAACTTTGGTTATGGGTATGTTATGTTGCAAGGCGGTACGAATGATCATATGGGTTAACCGCATATCAGCATCTTCCGCAATAACAACTTCTTTAACTATACCATTTTTGATTGCCTCCAATGTGCGTTTATGACCAACGACTACATTTTCAGCATTTGACACTTTTTGATAAGACATATAAATATCCTCCAAAGCATCGTTCAGGAGCAACCTTGATTATAGTAACATTTTGACTCATACAATGTCAACTAGGATTAACTGTTTTTATACAAAATTTACGACGGAAAATTTTACTGTTCCACATAAACTTCATCGTTTTCTACATTCATGTCACCTTGTGTTGTTTTTACAAGATCCACTTTGCGATAACGATTCATACCTGTTCCAGCAGGAACAAGTTTACCGATAATAACATTTTCTTTCAATCCTAGAAGCTCATCGCGTTTACCCTTAATCGCTGCATCAGTTAAGACACGTGTCGTTTCTTGGAACGATGCTGCAGATAAGAATGAATCAGTTTCAAGTGAAGCTTTTGTAATACCAAGTAGAACAGGTCTAGCTGTTGCTGGTTGTTTACCTTTCAGTAGCACCTTCGCATTCGCATCAGTAAACTGATGGATATCTAGTAGTGTTCCTGGTAATACATCTGTTTCACCCGCATCACTTACACGAACTTTACGTAACATTTGACGTACCATTACTTCTACGTGTTTGTCACCAATTTCTACCCCTTGCATACGGTATACTTTTTGAACTTCACGTAGTAAGTATTCTTGAACCGCCGTAATGTCCGTTACTTTTAGTAATTCTTTCGGATCAATAGAACCTTCTGTTAACTCTTTACCGTGGCTAATTGGCTGTCCTAGAGTTACTTTCAGACGTGCACCGTAAGGAATAGCATACGTACGAGCTTCAACTTCACCCTGTACAACTACTTCTTGGCGATCTTTAACATCGTTAATCGCTGCGATAACACCATCGATTTCACTGATAACTGCCTGACCTTTCGGGTTACGAGCTTCGAAGATCTCTTGGATACGAGGTAAACCTTGAGTGATATCATCTCCGGCAACCCCACCTGTATGGAACGTACGCATCGTTAACTGTGTACCTGGCTCACCGATAGATTGAGCTGCGATAATACCTACCGCTTCTCCTACTTCTACGTCTGTACCAGTTGCTAAGTTTCGACCGTAACACTTCTTACATACACCGTGGCGAGTGTTACACGTGAACGCTGAACGAATGTTTACAGTTTCAACACCCGAATTTTCAACGATATGCGCGATATCTTCAGTAATTAGTTGGTTTTCACTAACTAATACTTCACCTGTTTCAGGATGTTTTACAGTTTTTCTTGCAAAACGTCCAACAAGACGATCATATAATGACTCAATTACTTCATTACCCTCTTTAATCGCACCAATTAATAGACCACGATCTGTTCCACAATCATCTTCACGGACAATTACATCTTGTGCAACGTCTACAAGACGACGTGTTAAGTAACCAGAATCGGCAGTTTTAAGTGCTGTATCGGCAAGACCTTTACGCGCACCATGCGTAGAAATGAAGTACTCAAGTACTGTTAAACCTTCACGGAAACTTGATTTAATTGGAAGTTCGATAATACGACCAGATGGATTGGCCATCAGACCACGCATACCAGCAAGCTGAGTAAAGTTCGATGCGTTACCACGGGCACCTGAATCACTCATCATGAAGATTGGGTTGCGTTTATTCAAGGATTTCATCAGTTTTCCTTGGATAACATCTTTTGCATTACTCCAAATAGAGATAACGCGATCGTAACGTTCTTCTTCCGTGATTAAACCGCGACGGAATTGTTTAATTACATTATCTACTTTTGCTTGTGCTTCATGGAGAATTTCATCTTTTTCGCCTAATACAAGAATGTCAGATACCCCAACTGTAATACCAGCTTTTGTAGAGTACTTAAATCCTAAGTTTTTCATGCGGTCAAGCATGCGAGATGTTTCCGTAATTTGGAAACGCTTGAATACTTCCGCAATGATGTTACCAAGGATCTTCTTGCTAAATGGCGCCACTTCTTCGCGACTAGCAATAATTTCTTTAATGTTCGCACCTTTTTCAACGAAATATTCCGCTGGTGTTTCTTTTTCAAGGTTTGAGTTTGTTGGTTCATTAATATAAGGGAACGACTCTGGTAAGATTTCGTTAAATATTAATTTACCAACTGTTGTTAATAGAAGCTTACTCTTTTGCTCTTCAGTAAACGTTACATTATTTACCGAACTTGCAGCAACTGCAACACGTGTGTGCAGATGTACATATCCATTTTGGTATGCAAGTATTGCTTCGTTTGCATCTTTGAAGACCATACCTTCACCGATTGCGCCTTCACGCTCAAGTGTTAAGTAGTAGTTACCTAATACCATATCCTGAGATGGAGTAACAACTGGTTTTCCGTCTTTTGGATTCAAGATGTTTTGTGCCGCTAACATAAGAATACGAGCTTCTGCTTGTGCCTCTGATGATAACGGTACGTGAACTGCCATTTGGTCACCGTCAAAGTCCGCGTTGTATGCAGTACATACAAGTGGGTGAAGACGAATTGCGCGACCTTCTACTAATGTAGGTTCAAACGCCTGGATACCAAGACGGTGAAGTGTTGGTGCGCGGTTTAGAAGTACTGGATGCTCTTTGATCACAGATTCTAAAACGTCCCAAACTTCAGGTTGTACACGCTCAATTTTACGTTTAGCACTCTTAATGTTGTGTGCTAAACCTTTTCCAACTAACTCTTTCATAACGAAAGGCTTAAACAATTCAAGCGCCATTTCTTTCGGTAATCCACATTGGTACATCTTTAAGTTCGGTCCTACAACGATTACAGAACGGCCAGAGTAGTCAACACGTTTACCTAATAAGTTTTGACGGAAACGTCCTTGTTTACCTTTAAGCATGTGAGATAGTGATTTTAATGGACGGTTACCTGGTCCAGTAACTGGACGGCCGCGGCGACCATTATCGATTAATGCGTCTACAGCTTCTTGTAACATACGTTTTTCGTTTTGAACGATGATGCTTGGTGCACCTAAGTCCAATAGACGTTTTAAACGATTATTACGGTTAATTACACGACGGTATAAGTCGTTTAAGTCAGAAGTAGCAAAACGTCCACCATCCAACTGTACCATTGGGCGTAGTTCTGGCGGGATAACTGGAAGAACATCTAGGATCATCCAAGATGGGTGATTTCCAGAGTTACGGAATGCTTCTAATACTTCTAGACGTTTAATAGCACGAGTACGGCGTTGTCCTTGCGCTGTTTTTAATTCTTCTTTTAAGAAGTCTACTTCTTTATCTAAATCGATGTCTTGTAGTAGCTTTTTAATCGCTTCCGCACCCATAGCAGCTTGGAATGTGCTACCATATCGATCACGATATGCACGGTATTCTTTTTCAGAAAGTAATTGCTTCTTATCAAGTGGTGTATCTCCACTTTCTGTTACAACATAAGAAGCGAAATAAATTACTTCTTCAAGCGCGCGAGGGGACATGTCTAAGACAAGTCCCATGCGGCTCGGGATACCTTTGAAATACCAAATATGAGATACAGGAGCAGCTAATTCGATATGACCCATACGTTCACGACGAACTTTTGCACGCGTTACTTCAACGCCACATCGATCACAAACTACACCTTTATAACGTACACGTTTGTATTTTCCGCAATGACATTCCCAGTCCTTTTGTGGTCCGAAAATACGCTCACAGAACAAGCCATCTTTTTCAGGCTTTAACGTACGATAGTTAATTGTTTCTGGTTTCTTAACTTCACCGTATGACCAAGAACGAATCTTGTCAGGTGAAGCAAGTCCAATCTTCATATATTCAAAGTTATTTACATCTATCAAGGGGCCTACCTCCCTTTTAGTCTACAGGTTATCCCAATTATTCTTTAGTTGTCTCAACTTCGACATTCAATTTATCTGCTGATTGATGATCATCGTCATCTTCTGTATCACGCATTTCAATTTCTTTATCGTCGCTAGACATCATTTTAACGTCCATACCTAAACTTTGCAGCTCTTTAATCAATACTTTGAATGATTCAGGAACGCCTGGTTCTGGAACATTTTCGCCTTTAACAATTGCTTCATACGTCTTAACACGTCCAACAACATCATCAGACTTCACTGTTAAGATTTCTTGAAGAGTATAAGCAGCACCGTAAGCTTCAAGTGCCCAAACCTCCATCTCACCGAAACGCTGTCCACCGAACTGAGCTTTACCTCCAAGAGGCTGCTGCGTTACAAGTGAGTATGGTCCAGTAGAACGAGCATGAAGTTTATCGTCAACCATGTGCGCAAGTTTGATCATATACATGACACCAACAGATACGCGGTTATCGAATGGTTCACCAGTACGTCCGTCATACAGGATTGTTTTCGCGTCATTTGCCATACCAGCTTCTTCAATCGTGCCCCAAACATCTTCCTCACGAGCACCATCGAATACTGGTGTTGCAATGTGAATACCAAGGTATCTTGCTGCCATACCAAGATGAAGCTCTAATACCTGACCGATATTCATACGAGATGGTACCCCTAATGGGTTTAACATGATATCGATTGGCGTACCGTCTGGTAAGTAAGGCATATCTTCTTCTGGTAAAATACGAGAGATAACACCTTTGTTACCGTGACGTCCGGCCATCTTGTCACCTTCAGAGATTTTACGTTTTTGAACGATATATGCACGTACAAGTTGATTCACGCCTGGTGGCAATTCATCGCCATCTTCACGGTTGAATACTTTTACGTCTAAGATAATACCGCCACCACCGTGTGGTACACGTAGTGATGTATCACGTACTTCACGTGCTTTTTCTCCAAAGATAGCATGTAATAGACGTTCTTCAGCTGTTAATTCTGTTACACCTTTAGGTGTTACTTTACCAACAAGTAAATCTCCATCTTTTACTTCCGCACCAACGCGAATGATACCGCGCTCGTCAAGGTTGCGTAATGCATCTTCCCCAACGTTTGGAATGTCACGTGTAATTTCTTCTGGTCCAAGCTTCGTATCACGAGCTTCTGACTCATATTCTTCAATATGAATAGAAGTGTACACATCATCTTTTACAAGGCGCTCACTCATAATGATCGCATCCTCGTAGTTATAACCGTCCCAAGTCATGAAGCCAACAAGCACGTTACGTCCAAGTGCTAGTTCACCTAATTCCATAGAAGGACCATCCGCAAGAATCTCACCTTTTACAACTTCATTTCCAACACTTACGATTGGACGTTGGTTGTAGCAAGTTCCTTGGTTAGAACGAATGAATTTTTGCATTTTGTAGCGATCTAAGTCGCCTTTTACTGTTTGACCGTCAACTTCTACATAGCGACGTACCCAAACTTCACGTGCTTCTACGCGTTCAACAACACCAGGATGTTTACAGATTACTGCAGCACCTGAGTCTTTTGCTGATACGTACTCCATACCTGTACCTACAATCGGAGATTCCGGATTCATTAACGGAACCGCCTGACGTTGCATGTTCGCTCCCATAAGTGCGCGGTTAGAGTCATCGTTTTCTAAGAACGGAATACAAGCTGTCGCTGCCGACACTACTTGTTTTGGAGATACATCCATGTAGTCGATGCGTTCTTTATTTGTGACAATGTTTTCACCACGGAAACGAGCTACGATATCTTCGCTAAGGAATTCTCCTTCTTCAGATAATTTCATATTCGCTTGGGCTACAACATAATTATCTTCTTCATCTGCTGTTAAGTAATCAACCTGCCCTGTTACAAGACCAGATTCTGGATCAACACGACGGTATGGTGTTTCAATGAAACCAAACTCATTTACTTTCGCGAACGATGATAATGAGTTAATCAAACCGATGTTTGGTCCCTCTGGTGTTTCAATCGGACACATACGACCATAGTGAGAGTAGTGAACGTCACGTACTTCAAAGCCTGCGCGCTCACGCGTTAAACCACCGGGTCCTAATGCAGATAGTCTTCGTTTGTGAGTTAACTCTGCTAATGGATTTGTTTGATCCATGAACTGAGATAACTGAGAACTTCCGAAGAACTCTTTAATAGATGCAATAACCGGGCGAATGTTAATTAACGCTTGTGGTGTAATTGCATTTGTATCTTGAATCGACATTCTCTCACGAACAACACGTTCCATACGAGAAAGACCGATACGGAATTGATTTTGTAATAGTTCTCCAACAGAACGCAGACGACGGTTTCCTAAATGGTCGATATCATCTGTATCCCCCACTTTGTATAGTAGGTTGAAGAAGTAACTGATAGAAGCAAGGATATCACCTGGTGTGATGTGTTTTACATCACGAGTAATATTTGCATTACCAATTACATTAATTACGCGTTCGCCTTCTGACTCAGGAGCATAAATCTTAATAGATTGCAGCTCAACATCGCCTTCTACCACTCCACCCATTGGTTTCGCTGTTTTGAATCCAATGTTTTTCTCTAAGTAAGGTAAAATGCGATCAAGTGTACGACGATCTAAGATTGTTCCTTCCGCCGCTAAAATTTCACCAGTTTCTGGATCCACTAATGTTTCAGCTAAACGTTGATTAAACAATCTGTTTTTAATGTGTAACTTCTTGTTGATCTTATAGCGACCTACATTTGCTAAATCGTAGCGCTTTGGATCGAAGAAACGAGACACAAGTAAGCTCTTAGCATTTTCTACTGTTGGTGGTTCACCAGGACGTAGACGCTCATAAATTTCAAGCAATGCTTTTTCTGTGCTATCTGTGTTGTCTTTTTCTAATGTGTTGCTTAAGTATTCGTTATCACCTAAAAGCTCGGTGATTTCTTGATCAGAGCCAAACCCTAATGCGCGTAACAAAACAGTTACAGGAAGTTTACGCGTACGGTCAATACGCACATATACAACATCCTTAGCATCTGTCTCATACTCTAACCAAGCTCCGCGGTTTGGAATTACAGTAGCAGTAAAACCACGTTTTCCGTTTTTATCCACTTTGCCACTATAGTATACGCTTGGAGAGCGAACTAACTGGGAAACGATAACACGTTCTGCACCGTTAATTACGAATGTTCCAGTCTCTGTCATGAGTGGGAAATCTCCCATGAACACATCTTGTTCTTTTACTTCACCAGTTTCCTTGTTGATTAGACGCACTTTTACACGAAGTGGTGCTGCATACGTCACATCACGCTCTTTGCATTCGTCTACAGAGTATTTAGGTTCACCTAAGCTGTAGTCGATAAATTCAAGCGATAGATTTCCCGTAAAGTCTTCGATCGGAGAAATGTCCTGGAACATTTCTCGCAAACCCTCATCAAGAAACCACTGATAAGAAGAGGTTTGAATTTCGATAAGATTTGGTAACTCTAATACTTCACTAATACGGGCATAACTTCTTCGTTGGCGGTGGCGTCCGTATTGAACTAGTTGACCTGTCAACTGCTTCACCCCTCAAATCATGAGTATTATAAATGCACAAAAAAATTTGTGCAAAATCACAAATAAATACAACTACTGCTATTAGCGTAGTTTTTTCTCTTAAAGATAAATACGTTGAGTCTTTCTACCTGCTCAAAAAAGAAAAATGGCTTCTATAAGAAAACCATCATTCTGTTTCATAATCTGCTGATTTTACTATCTTTTCCAAGAGAAACAAAAATATACATCTTTCTCAACGCAGAAAATCATATATTGGCATTGTATAATGTTAACATAGCCAAAAATAACCGTCAACGTTTTTTTGATTTTATGATATAATATCCTTTTTTCTTTTCTACAACTTCGACTTCAGAAAATACTTCCTCTAGTTTCTTCAGTGCAGATGGTGCACCTTGCTTCTTTTGAATAACAATCCACAACTCTCCACCTGGAACTAAATACTCTACAGCCTTTTCTAAAATCTCATGCACGATATCTTTACCTGCACGAATTGGAGGATTAGATAAAATAGCAGCATACATACCATCTACATTTTCATAGACGCTACTTTGAAAAATGCGTACATTTCCAATTCTATTGTTAGCGGCATTTTCTTTCGCAAGCTCAAGCGCCCTTTCATTCACATCCACCATGTGAACTTTACGGTCTTGAAACTCTTTCGCCAACGATAAACCAATTGGTCCATATCCACAACCTACGTCTAATATATCACCTTTAATATCTGGCACTTGAAACGCTTCAATTAAAAGACGAGAACCAAAGTCCACTTCGTTTTTCGAGAACACCCCACGGTCAGATAAGAAAGTAAATTGAGATCCACGAAGTGTAAATTCCCATCGTTTACGATCACTTTTACTAGAAGGGTCGTTAGAAAAATAATGGTCTGCCATATGGCCACCTCTTTTCTTTACAGTTAAAAAAAAAGCTCGCATGAGAGCGAGCTTTTTTTAAAGCATCAAAAGTTAATTACTTAACTTCTACAGCAGCGCCAACTTCTTCAAGTTTAGCTTTCATTTCTTCAGCTTCCTCTTTAGAAACGCCTTCTTTGATTGCTTTTGGAGTGTTGTCAACTAATTCTTTAGCTTCTTTTAAGCCAAGACCAGTGATTTCACGTACAGCTTTGATAACTTTGATTTTTTGAGCGCCAGCACTTGCAAGTACTACGTCAAATTCAGTTTTCTCAGCAGCAGCTTCACCAGCGCCACCAGCTACAGCTACAGGAGCAGCAGCAGTTACGCCGAATTCTTCCTCGATAGCTTTTACTAAGTCGTTAAGTTCTAATACAGTCATAGATTTAACTGCTTCAATGATTTGTTCTTTAGTCATTGTAAATATCCTCCCTTAAATAGGTTTGTATTGTTTTATAGATAACAAGTAATTATCTTTTAAAAAATTAAGCGCCTTGCTCTTCCTTTTGTTCTGCAACTGCTTTAGTAGCAAGTGCAAGGTTACGGATTGGAGCTTGAAGAACGCTAAGAAGCATAGAAAGTAAGCCTTCACGTGATGGAAGAGTAGCGATAGCTTTAACCTCATCAAGTGTTACAAGTTTACCTTCGATTACACCAGCTTTAATTTCTAAAGCTTCATGTTTTGTAGCGAAGTCGTTTAATACTTTCGCAGGAGCAACTACATCCTCGTTACTGAACGCGATTGCGTTTGGTCCTGTTAAGAATTCGTTTAACTCAGCCATTTCAGCAGACTCTGCAGCACGACGAGTTAAAGAGTTTTTGTAAACTTTGAACTCAACGCCAGCTTCACGTAAGTTTTTACGTAATTCTGTTACTTCAGAAACTGTTAAACCACGGTAGTCAACAACGATTGTAGATTTACTTTCGCGAAGTTTGTCCGCGATTTCAGTTACAACTTGTTGTTTAGTTTCGATTACTTTGCTCATGTTATTACACCTCCTGTAGATTATATAGAAGATGTACCGAAAGTGCACTAAAAACCTCCATGCCCAACTTGTAGACATGGAGGCATATAGTCACAGAAAAAAATTCCGTTTCGTATATTAACACCTAGGTAGGAAATTAAGTCTATTGACACCTACTGTCTACGGTACACTAATTAAATTCACAACATAAATGATTATATAAAAACTTCTTTATGAAGTCAACTTCCAAATTTTACGCTAATGTAGAAACGTCTACACGTACGCCAGGTCCCATTGTAGAAGCAACTGTTACGTTCTTCATGTAAGTACCTTTTGCAGCAGCTGGCTTAACTTTTTGTAAAGTGTCAGCAATTGTTCCGAAGTTTTCTACTAATTTAGCATCTTCGAAAGATACTTTACCGATTGGAACGTGGATGTTACCAGCTTTATCAACGCGGTATTCAACTTTACCAGCTTTGATTTCGTTAACAGCTTTAGTTACATCGAAAGTAACTGTTCCAGTTTTAGGGTTTGGCATTAAACCTTTAGGTCCTAATACGCGACCAAGTTTACCAACTTCACCCATCATGTCAGGAGTTGCTACTACTACATCGAAATCGAACCAACCTTGTTGGATTTTACCGATGTAATCAGCATCGCCTACGAAGTCAGCTCCAGCAGCTTCAGCTTCTTTAGCCTTTTCACCTTTAGCGAAAACTAATACACGTTGTACTTTACCAGTACCGTGCGGAAGAACAACTGCACCACGGATTTGTTGGTCAGCTTTCTTAGGGTCAACACCTAAACGGAATGCAACTTCTACAGTCGCATCAAATTTAGCTGTGTTTGTTTTCTTTACTAATTCTACTGCTTCTGTTGCAGAGTAAGCAGTTGCACGATCAACAAGCTTTGCAGCTTCTACGTACTTTTTACCTCTTTTAGCCATTTTTATTTCCTCCTCGAATGTGGTTTTAGCGGAATAACCTCCCACGTTTACGCTTATTTTCAGGTATAACCTGAGGATGCGCGCCATCCATTTATTTAAAAACGATAATCATTTACGATAATAAAGGTTGCGAATTGGAATTCCAGACCCGCAACCTTTTAAAAAAAACAAATCGAATTAGTCTTCGATAACGATGCCCATACTGCGTGCAGTACCTTCAACCATACGCATTGCAGCTTCTACACTAGCAGCGTTTAGGTCAGGCATTTTAGTTTCAGCGATTTCGCGTACTTTATCACGCTTAACAGTTGCCACTTTATTACGGTTTGGTTCACCAGAACCAGACTCAATACCAGCTACTTTCTTAAGAAGAACAGCAGCAGGAGGAGTTTTAGTAATGAAAGTGAATGAACGGTCCTCAAATACCGTAATTTCAACAGGGATGATAAGACCAGCTTGATCAGCTGTACGAGCGTTAAACTCTTTACAGAAGCCCATGATGTTAACACCTGCTTGTCCTAATGCTGGACCAACTGGTGGAGCTGGGTTAGCTTTACCTGCAGGAATTTGAAGCTTTACCATTTTAATTACCTTTTTAGCCACGAGACACACCTCCTTAAGTCCGTGATGTGGTCAATTGGACAGTGATTTGCCCTCCCACGTCATATTTTATCTGTAAGGATAAAATCTTTCAAAAAACGTCTCCGATAACGAAGACGTACTGACTTAAAAGATATTATCACTTTTTACAATTCATTTCAAGTTTCATTTTATAATTTTTCAATTTGATGGAAGTCAAGCTCAACTGGAGTCTCGCGACCAAACATGTCTACAAGCACGCTAACCTTTTTCTTCTCCACATCAATTTCTTCAATAGCACCTGTATAATCTGCGAATGGCCCCTCATTTACACGCACTGTCTCATGAAGTTCAAAGTCGAAATCAACCACTTCGTTGTCCATTCCCATATGCTTCATAATGGTAACCACTTCCTCTTCTAATAGAGGTGATGGTTTAGATCCAGAACCAGAAGAACCAACGAACCCAGTTACACCTGGCGTGTTACGTACAACATACCAAGAGTCATCAGTCATGATTAATTCTACTAATACATAACCTGGGAACACTTTTCTTTTCATTAATTTTTCTTTACCGTTTTTCATTTCTACTTCTACTTCTTCCGGGACAACAACACGGAAAATTTTATCTTGCATACCCATTGATTCTACACGTTTCTCTAGGTTTGCTTTTACTTTATTTTCATATCCAGAATAAGTATGGACAACATACCAACTTTTTTCCATTCATTTAGGACGAGCGTCCTTCCCTCCCTGACGTACATTTTTTTGCGCAAATGAAAAAACCCGTTCACCGGGCCTTTACACAGTTCTTATAAATAACATTATATCATGGATAAGTGCTTCTTATTCAAGAATTAACCAAGAATTAACCGAATTAAAGAAGAAATGCCCATATCAACCACTGCGAAGAAAATCGCAAAGAAGACAACTGTAGCGATAACAGTCGCTGTTGAACGGAGTAATTCATCTTTTTTAGGCCAACTTACTTTTTTCATTTCGCGACCTACATCGCCGAAAAAGTTCGTTAAACGCATCTACGGGACCTCCAGTGTATTATTTCAATTATTTATTTTGTTTCCTTGTGAACTGTATGCTGATTGCATGTTTTACAAAACTTCTTTATTTCAAGTCGCTCTACTGAGCTCGTATCTTTCATCGTAGAGTAGTTTCGATTTTTACACTCTTCACATGAGAGTACAACTTTTTTCCTCATTAGTTACACCAACCTTGTAACATTATGTCCCTAAAAATGTATCATACAACAAAAGACAATGTCAATGACATGCCTTTTGCACTCTCTACAAAAAGAAAACAGGTGATTTTTTACACCTGTAGCATTTCTTATGAATTTAAAGTGGTACTCTCTCTCATTTCCATATATCGTTCCAATTTCCGCTTCACCCTCTGTAAAGCGTTATCAATAGATTTTACATGTCTATTTAACTGTTCCGAAATCTCTTGATAAGAACGACCATCTAGATATAAAGAAAGCACTTTCCTTTCTAAATCGCTTAATAATTCAGATATTTTAGATTCTATGTCTGTATATTCTTCCTGACTTATAATCATTTCTTCAGGATCCGTTACCTTCGCTTCCGAAATAACATCTAATAATGTCCGATCAGATTCCTCATCATAAATCGGCTTATCTAAAGACACATATGAATTTAACGGAATATGTTTTTGCCTTGTTGCTGTTTTAATAGCGGTAATAATTTGCCGAGTGATACACAGTTCAGCAAATGCTTTGAATGAAGACAGCTTGTCCTCTTTATAATCACGAATCGCTTTAAACAATCCAATCATACCTTCTTGAACAATATCTTCTCGATCGGCACCCACTAAGAAATAAGATCTCGATTTCGCGCGAACAAAGTTCTTATATTTGTGAATCAAATATTCTAGAGCGTCAGTATTACCTTTTCGAACTAACTCAACGATTGCCTCATCCTCTAAATCACGAAATGTAACGTCGCCTACACTTACGAAGCCTGCTTCCACCTTGATCCCTCCGACCGCTATTTATTTAGCAATATTATACAGTAAAAAGATAAAGAGCGTCAATGCTTCAACGCTCTCCTCTTCTTAATTTTTCTAATTTTTCTGTAATATCTTTACTAAATATCTTTCGCATGGCGGGTTGCTTTTCTTTTGTGTCTTGTGTACGCCTTCTTACTTGTTGCTCCATCGCTTGTACTTCCAACTCCAATTCACGTGCAGATTTCCGAAGAGCACCTTGCGCAAATATAACCCATTGTTCCGTATAATCAGAAGTCGCAACATATATTTGCGTATTTATATTTCTAAGCTCAATCGCAAGCTGCTCTATCTTTTCATCTGCAGTTTGATTCTTCCTCGTGAATATGACTTCCACACGCGATTGTTTCATCTTTTTTTCAATACCTTGGACCGTATAAGCATCAAAAACTATCATTACCTTTGTACCTGTGTATCCTTGGTAATCCGCCATCTTATCAATCAGTGCATCTCTTGATGATTGCAAATCTACATCCCGTAGTTTCTTCAAGTCTCCCCAAGCTCCGATAATGTTGTAACCGTCAACGATTAAAATATCGTTCATTTTTTATTTACCAATTTCGTGACGCTTACGATATACCTCATACATTAACAAACTTGCGGCTACTGAAGCATTTAAGGATGTAACTTTACCGACCATCGGTAAAGTAATTAAGAAATCACATTTTTCACCAATAATACGACTCATACCTTTTCCTTCACTTCCAATTACTAATCCAATTGGCATTTTACCATCTAAATTACGGTAATCCGTTTTCCCTTTTGCATCTGTACCAGCAATCCAAAGTCCACGTTCTTTTAATTCATCGATTGTACGAGATAAATTCGTTACACGTGCAACAGGAATATATTCAATTGCTCCAGTCGATGCTTTCGCAACTGATGCAGTAAGTCCCACAGCTCTTCTTTTCGGAATAATAATTCCATGAGCTCCTGTTGCATCCGCAGTACGCATAATAGAACCTAGGTTATGCGGGTCTTCGATTTCATCTAAAATTAAGAAGAACGGATCTTCGTTACGCTTCTCTGCCACTTTAAATAGATCTTCTAGCTCAGCATATTGATATGCAGCCACTTGAGCAATTACACCTTGATGGTTCCCCTCAACTAATTGATCTAACTTCTTCTTTGGTGCATGTTGTAAAATAATCTTATTTTCTTTCGCTAGTGCTAGTACAATTTGTATTTGTCCTTTGGCAGCACCTTCCGCGATCCAAATTTTATTAATATCTCTTCCTGAGCGTAACGCTTCAATTACAGGGTTACGTCCGATAATATATTCACTACTCATGATGATGTGCCCCCTTCCTTTTCTTCTAAAACAGCAATTGCCTTATATACAATTTCGTCTAATCTTTCACGATTATTTAATAAGTGATGATAGCCAATTAGCGCTTCAAAGGCTGTACTATATCGATATGTTTGTACATCAGTATTTTTCGGGACAGTACCTGAATTTGCATTACGCCCTCTTCTTAGTACCGCCTCTTCTTCCTCTGTTAAAAATGCTGTCTCTAATAAATGATAAACAACTTTCGCCTGTGCTTTTGCCGAAACAAAGCTTGTCCCTAATCGATGCAATTGATTAGGACGAACTTTCCCTTTTTGAAGTAGGTGATAGCGGATATATTGTTCATATACCGCATCACCCATATATGCTAACGCTAAGCTGTTTAATTGCTTTGCATCAATCATTCTTATCCTCTTTTCCATCTTGTACCTTGAGCGGTATCTTCTAAAATAATATTACGGTCTTTTAAATCATCGCGAATTTGATCCGATAACGCAAAATCACGATTTTTACGAGCTTCAATGCGCTTTTGAATAAGTACCTCAATTTCTTCATCAAGCAACTCTTCTTGCGCTAATTCTAACCCTAAAATATCAAATAATGTTTCAAGTTGTTTTACGTATGCTTCAATTACAACTGTAGACGTATGTTCTTCCAGTAAATATTGATTTGCATGATTTGCTACATTATATAACTCAGTGATTGCATTAGCAGTGTTGAAGTCATCATTCATTGCTTCTTCAAATGCAGTCTGGAATTTTTCCAGTTCCGCTAACCATTTCTCATTATGATCTGTTAAATCAGTACTACTTTCCATACGGTGTTTTAAATTACCGTAAGCCGTTTTAATTCTTTCCAGTCCGTTATTTGTACTTTGTAGTAAATCTTCACTGAAATTAATTGGGTGACGGTAATGTACCGATAGCATAAAGAATCTAATTAGCTGTGGATCATATTGCTTAATGATATCGTGAACTAAAATGAAGTTCCCCAGTGACTTAGACATCTTCTCATTATTAATATTAATATATCCATTGTGCATCCAATAACGTGCAAATGTTTTTCCTGTTAATGCCTCAGACTGCGCAATTTCATTCTCATGATGAGGAAATGCCAAGTCTTGACCACCAGCATGAATATCGATTGTATCTCCTAAGTATTTACGCGCCATTGCCGAGCATTCAATATGCCAGCCTGGACGACCTTTCCCCCAAGGGCTTTCCCAGAAGATTTCTCCTTCTTTCGCAGCTTTCCATAAAGCAAAATCAAGAGGATCTTGTTTCTTTTCTCCTACTTCAATGCGTGCACCGTGACGTAAGTCGGCGATTGGTTGATGCGATAATTTACCGTATCCTTCAAATTCCTTCGTTCTAAAGTACACATCACCTTCTGATTCATATGCATATCCTTTATTCACAAGTTCTTGAATAAATTCAATAATGATATCCATATTTTCCGTTACACGCGGATGAACTGTTGCATGTTTGCAACCTAGTGCCGTTACATCTTCAAAATACGCTTCAACGAAACGGTCAGCAATTGTCGGCACATCTTCACCTAATTCATTTGCTGCTTTAATTAATTTATCATCTACGTCAGTAAAGTTAGATACATACTGCACATCATACCCTTTATATTCTAAATAACGGCGTACCGTATCAAATACCATAGGTGGTCTTGCATTCCCAATGTGAATATAGTTATAAACTGTAGGTCCACACACATACATCTTTACCTTATTTTCTTCTAATGGAGTAAACTCTTCCTTTTGACGCGTTAACGTATTATAAATGTGAATAGTCATTTTTATCCTTCCTTTCTACCTTTACTTCAAGTTGTTTTTTCAATTTATCAAGTTCTACTTCCATGACCTTTAACTTATCAAAAATTGGGTCTGGAAGGTCAGAATGATTTAATTCTTGACCGATCTTTACTCCATTTTGAATAACGACTCGGCCAGGTATACCTACAACTGTAGAATGTGCAGGTACTTCTTTTAATACGACAGACCCTGCTCCAATTTTAGAATTCTCTCCAACTGTAATAGAACCTAGTACTTTAGCACCTGTTGCAATTAATACATTATCCTGAATTGTAGGGTGCCTCTTCCCCTTTTCTTTACCCGTACCACCTAATGTAACACCTTGATAGATCGTTACATTATCACCAATCTCGCACGTTTCTCCAATTACAACCCCCATTCCATGGTCTATGAAAAAACGACGACCAATTGTTGCTCCTGGATGAATCTCAATACCGGTAAAAAAACGACTAACTTGTGAGATCCAACGTGCAATAAAGAAGAAATTCTTTTTATAAAAAGCATGTGCAATTCGATGGGCCCAAACTGCATGTAATCCAGAGTAAGTCAAAATGACTTCGAAATAACTTCTTGCCGCTGGATCCTGTTCAAAAACGACTTCAATATCTTCCCGAAGCCTCTTAAACATCGACGCTCCCTCCCCTTTATGGGCTGCTTTTTCGAGTGAACTAACTCCCTTAACTCCCTACTTATCCCCCTAAATCTTTATACACGGGGATAAAACTTATGCTCATACCCATTTTTACGGTATAAAAAAGACGCCTCTGTCATATTGACAGAGACGCCTTATAAGCGCGGTTCCACTCTGTTTAGGCTAAAGAAAGCCTCAAACTCATCTATGATAACGGTGTACACCGCTTCTGCTTACTTTACGCCCTAAGACGTTTCACAAAACAATTCGCTGTTCAGCAGAAGACTCGAAGGGGCATTTCAAAAATCCGCTTATAAACCACTTCCAGCCTAAAGGTGGTTCTCTCTGTAAAAAGCCTGATTTTCTACTTCTCCTTCTCGTCGCTTTTCCTTATTAGGTTTTAAGTATACTTATTATATTTCTAAATCTAGAAAATGTTAACCAATTACTTTTTGAAGACGATTTAAAACTTTTTCTTTTCCAAGAAGTGCAATAGCATTAGGAAGCTCTGGGCCATGTGTTTGACCAGTAGTTGCAACACGGATTGGCATAAATAAGTTTTTACCTTTATGACCTGTTTCCTTTTGCACTGCTTTAATAGCCGCCTTAATCGCTGCTGGTTCCATCGCTTCTAGTGCTTCTACTTGACCCGCAAATGCACGAAGTACTTCTGGTACTTGTTCACCTTTTAATACTTCTTGTCCTTCTTCTTCATAATCAACATGATCTTTGAAGAACATTTCAGAAAGTTCTACAATTTCAGCTCCAAAACTCATTTGTTCATGATATAACGCAATTACATCACGAATCCAAGCTTGTTCTTGTTTGCTTAAAGTTTCACCTATACGTCCAGCTTTCACTAGATGCGGTAAGCTTAATTCTACCACCGTATCTAAATCTTGCTTTTTCATATATTGGTTGTTCATCCATTTTAGTTTTTGAGAATCAAATAATGCAGGTGATTTTGATAAACGAGCTGCATCGAACATTTTGATAAATTCTTCTTGAGAGAAGATTTCTTCTTCTCCTACTGGCGACCAACCTAGTAGTGCAATAAAGTTAAAGATCGCTTCTGGAAGATATCCAAGCTCTTTATATTGCTCAATAAATTGAATAATAGATTCATCACGCTTACTTAACTTTTTACGGCTTTCGTTTACAATTAAAGTCATATGACCAAATTGCGGAATATCCCAACCGAAAGCTTCGTAAATCATCATTTGTTTTGGCGTATTTGAAATATGATCATCACCACGAAGTACATGTGTAATCTCCATTAAGTGATCATCTACTGCTACCGCAAAGTTATAAGTTGGAATTCCATCTTTTTTCACGATAACGAAATCACCGAAATCATTTGAATGGAATGCAACTTCATCTTTTACGATATCTTTAAACGTGTAGTCGCGATCAACCGGTACACGGAAACGAATACTCGGAATGCGGCCTTCAGCCTCAAATCCCTTCATTTGCTCCTCAGTTAAATCACGGTGGTTTCCAGCATAACGCGGTGTTTCACCACGAGAGATTTGTCCTTCACGCTCTGCTTCTAGCTCTTCTTCTGTCATATAACATTTGTAAGCTAAACCGCGTTCTAATAAATCTTCATATAATTTTTTATAAATATCTAAACGCTCTGTTTGACGATATGGTCCAAATTCACCACCAACATCAACACCTTCATCCCAGTCCATACCGAGCCATTTCAAGTATTTTAATTGGCTTTCTTCTCCACCAGCAACATTACGTTTCACATCAGTATCTTCAATACGAATAATAAACTTACCATCTTGATGACGAGCAAATAAATAATTAAATAATGCCGTACGCGCATTTCCGATATGTAAGTGTCCTGTTGGACTTGGCGCATAGCGCACTCTCACTTGCTTTTCCATAATTGGTACACCTTCCATTCTTAATGTCAACACATTCTATAATTGTACACCAAAAAAATGTGATTATCCATCTTACGAATTAAAAACCATTATTTTTTCTGTAATAAAACAACTGCTTGAGAAGCAATTCCTTCTTCTCTACCTGTAAATCCTAATTTTTCTGTTGTTGTTGCTTTTACATTGATATTGTCAATAGACGTTTCTAATAGTTCACTAATACGTTTACGCATACTTTCAATATGTGGTGCCATCTTTGGCTTTTGAGCAATAATTGTACAATCTAGATTCCCTAACTCGTAACCTTGTTCACGTACAAATTCCCAAACCTTTTGCAGCAATACAGCTGAATCAGCATCTTTAAAAGCAGGATCTGTATCAGGGAAATGCTTTCCAATATCCCCAGCTGCAATTGCACCTAAACATGCATCCGCAATCGTATGTAACAATACGTCTGCATCTGAATGACCAATTAATCCTTTCTCATGAGGAATTGTAATTCCACCAATAATTAACGGTCTACCTTCCGCAAACTCATGCACATCAAAACCTTGTCCAATTCGAAACATTTTTTACATCCTCCTCAAGCTAAACTACAGAGCTTTATGATTCTATATTATATCGCTATCCTTATAAAGAAAAGCCCGGCTGTTGCCGAGCTTTTTTTCGCTATAATCATCACTTTCATTTCTTTTGAACATGAAGGAAACTTTCAGCAATTAATAAATCCTCTGGAGTCGTCACTTTAATATTATAGTAACTCCCCTCTACTACACCTACTTGCTTCCCGATACGTTCTACGAGGCTTGCATCATCTGTACCAAGGAAACAACCCTGTTTTGCACTTCTATGAGCTTCTAACAAAAGAGAAACAGCGAACCCTTGTGGTGTTTGTACAGCTTTAAGCTGAGATCTTTCTACCGTTTCGACAACGATACCCTGCTCTACTTTCTTAACTGTATCTTTCA
Organism: Bacillus cereus group sp. RP32; assembly: GCF_040459735.1. Taxonomy (NCBI): domain Bacteria; kingdom Bacillati; phylum Bacillota; class Bacilli; order Caryophanales; family Bacillaceae; genus Bacillus; species Bacillus cereus group sp. RP32. Next base: position 5,227,641 of record NZ_JARVHO010000001.1, read on the forward strand.
CTGGTACCGCACAAATGGACGCTCCATATTTTTCCGCTGCAGTTAATACATCTTGAATCACTTTGTTCGTTACAAATGGACGCGCGCCGTCATGTACAAGAACATACTCAACATCACTAGTATGCTGAATGGCGTTATATACACTATCTTGTCTTTCGGCTCCGCCCTGAATAAATTGTACTGGCTTTTCAATTGGATACTTCTGCATTAATTCTTCAAAATACGGACGTTCTTCTTCGTTAATTGCCATAATAATACTTTTGCACGCTTTATCTTTTTCAAAAGCACGTAACGTATGCACAATAATCGGTACTTCATTAATAAGTAAGAACAACTTATTTTTACCAGCACCCATCCGCTTACCTTGACCAGCTGCTGGAATAATTAATGTATACATATTAATAATCCTCTACTTATAATGCTTTTTCTAATAATTTACGTTTGGCGAAAATCATACGCCCAGCCGATGTTTGTAACACACTAGTAACAAGCACATTGAGTTGTGAACCTACATATTCTCTACCATCTTCTACTACAATCATCGTGCCATCATCTAAATATGCAACACCTTGATTTTGTTCTTTTCCATCTTTGACAACATAAACACTCAGTTCTTCACCTGGGAGTACAACAGGTTTAATTGCATTAGCTAAATCGTTAATATTTAACACCGTTACCCCTTGTAATTCAGAAACTTTGTTTAAATTGAAATCATTCGTTACTACTGTTCCACCAGTGATTTTCGCCAACTTTACAAGTTTGCTATCCACTTCTTGAATATCATCGAAATCGCCTTCATAAATTTCTACCGGAATCGGCATCTCTTTTTGAATACGATTTAAAATATCTAATCCTCTGCGACCACGATTACGCTTTAAAGCATCAGAAGAATCGGCAATGTGCTGAAGTTCTTCTAACACGAATTGTGGAATCACAATTGTTCCTTCTAAAAACTTTGTTTGGCAAATATCAGCAATACGCCCATCGATAATTACACTCGTATCGAGAATTTTCCAATGAGTTGTAGATTCTTCTACCTCAGTTTCTTCATTCTCACTATTATTATTTTTCTTCTTCCCACGTTGTGGTAATGTAAATAATCCTAGCAATTCATTCCTCTTTTTAAACCCTACTTGGAATCCTAAATATCCAAGTAAAAGAGTAAAGAACACTTGCAACACTGTGCTAATAACTGGAATTGTAAATTCACGAATTGGTATTAAAATTAAATATGCAACAATAAGACCAGAGATTAACCCTAATGTACCAAATAAAACATCCGCTACAGGCGCCTTTACAAGAGCCTCTTCAATATGCTTAATAAGTTGAACAATATAATCTACAAGCCAAAATGTTGTTAAAAATAAAATAATTGCACCAATAATTGCACGAACATACGATCCTTCCAATAAAGGAACGGCACCGATGTCTAATACATTAATAACTTTTGGGATTAAGTAAATCCCTAACGCTCCGCCAATTACTAGAAAGAAGAGCTGTACAATCCGTTTTAACATCCAACCACCTCCTACTCATTATTAACCATTGTTTCGCTAATCAAAACGCCGAATGCAAAAGCGGACGTGTTTTTTTTTATAAATAGTTTTATTTACCAATATACCATATCATATACCAAAAATGTTCTAGTGTCGTTATATTATGGAATCAATGTAATATTCTTAATTGTGTCTACTCATATAGAGATGCTCTTGGATTCTTTTTAAGCCTTCTCGTATTTTCTTCGCCCTTACTTCTCCAATTCCTTCCACATCATCCAATTCATTAATAGTTGCTCGACAAACACCTTGCAAAGTCTTAAATCGATTAATTAAATTTTCAATGATAAGTGGCGGAACGCGCGAAATTTTGCTTGTGATTCGGTATCCTCTCGGCGTCACACTTTCTTCTAAACTCATTTGTCCTGGATAGCCAAGCAATTTAACTAAATCGCTATCCTCTAGAAGTTGTGTATTCGCAAGATCTTGTAACTTTTTCAAAATTTGATGATGGTCTTGTGTTTTTTCTTGATAATAATCTTTAATTAATAACGCTGCCTCTGCCTCTAAATCAGCTAGTAGTTCTGTAAGTTGTAAACGAATTAACCTACCTTCCGTTCCTAACTCATGAATATAGCTCAATATTTCATTTTTAATCCGCAGTACCATTTCAACACTATGTAACACATGAACCACCTCGGACATTGTAACGACTTCTTCAAATTCTAGAATGCCCAAATTCGTAATACCATCATTCCATACAGCCTTATATTTTTCTAACGTTTGAATAGCTTGGTTTGCCTTTGTTAAAATAACACCTATATCCTTTAGTGTATAACGTAAATTCCCTTGATATAGTGTAATTACGTTACGTCTTTGTGAAATAGCCACAACGAGACTACCTGTCTGCTTTGCTACACGCTCTGCCGTCCGATGGCGCATACCTGTTTCAATAGAATCAATAGATGCCTCTGGAACTAACTGTGCATTTGCAATTAAAATTTTACTTCCAGTTTCATTTAAAATAAGCGCCCCATCCATTTTTGCTAATTCGTATAAACTAGCAGGAGAGAATGCACAATTAATGTGAAATCCCCCATCAACAATACTTTTAATTTGTTCATTATATCCAAGAACAATTAGTCCCCCTGTTTGTGCGCGAAGCACATTATCTATCCCTTCGCGCAGTGGTGTTCCTGGGGCCACGAGCTGTAAAATATTAATCATACTTTTGACACGTTGCTTGTTTTCTTCCATAGCCTAGCCTCCTAATGTCAAACGAAGCGCTTCCCCTAAATTAGATACACCTACTACCTCAATCCCATCCGGAATTGTCCATCCTCCCAAATTTTTTCTAGGAATAATAGCACGTTGAAATCCTAATTTAGCTGCTTCTTGTACACGTTGTTCAATTCTTGATACTCTTCTTATTTCTCCAGTTAATCCTACTTCTCCTATTACTGCATCAGTTGGTGTCGTAGATTTATCTCTAAAACTTGAAGCAATACTTAAAGCCACAGCTAAATCAATTGCTGGTTCATCTAATTTCAAACCACCTGCTACTTTTAAATATGCGTCTTGGTTTTGCAATAATAAACCTGTTCTTTTTTCTAGCACTGCCATAATAAGCGATACACGGTTATGATCAATTCCCGTCGCCATTCTTCGAGGGTTTCCAAAACTAGTAGGGGAGATTAATGCTTGTATTTCTACTAAAACTGGTCTTGTTCCTTCCATTGAGGCAACTACTGTTGATCCTGCGACTCCAACGGGCCTTTCCTCAAGAAAAATTTCAGAAGGGTTTAAGACTTCCGCAAGACCGAGCTCTTTCATTTCAAAAATACCCATTTCATTCGTGGAGCCAAAACGATTCTTCACAGCTCGCAAAATACGATATGTATGATGACGATCTCCTTCAAAGTAAAGAACTGCATCGACCATATGTTCTAACATACGAGGTCCTGCAATTGCCCCCTCTTTTGTTACATGTCCGACGATAAAAATAGGAATTCCTTTCGTTTTTGCAAGTTTCATTAATTCCGCTGTACATTCACGTACTTGCGCTACACTTCCTGGGGCTGACGTCACTTCAGGTAAATGTATCGTTTGAATAGAGTCAATAACAACAAAAGCTGGATTCATTTCTTCAATGTGCGCTGCAATTCGCTGTAGATCAGTTTCTGCTACAACAAATAGATTACTACCCTTTACATGCAAACGATCTGCACGAAGTTTAATCTGCTTTGCTGACTCCTCACCTGATATGTATAGTACATCATATGAAGAATCTGCTAATTGCGATGAAATTTGTAATAACAATGTTGATTTCCCAATCCCAGGGTCTCCACCAATAAGTACTAAGGATCCATCTACAATCCCACCACCAAGTACACGGTTAAACTCTTGGAATTTCGTTTCAATACGTGCCTCAGATTTTGTTTCTACTTCTGTTAGGCGTCTTGGTTTTGTTACTTCCGATTGAATTGCATTGGCATAATTAAGGCGTCTTGATGATACAACCGGTTCCATCTCTTCAACAAGCGTATTCCATTGACCACAACCAGGGCATTTCCCCATATATTTTGGTGACTGATAACCACACTCTTGACATGTGAATTTTGTTTTCTTTTTAGCCATATCGTTTTATATTTCACTTCACTTTCATCTATAAACAGTTTATCCTTCTCGTACAAGAAAGAGGGCTATCTCGTAGCCCTCTTAGTTTGTCTATACTTATTTTACCTTTTCAGCACTATGAATGACAAATGATTCCCCTTCAACATCAAAGATAACTTTTTGTCCTTTCTCAATAGCACCTTTTAAAAGTTCTTCCGATAGTCTATCTTCTACATGTTTCTGAATTGCTCTACGAAGCGGACGAGCACCGTATTCTCGGTCAAATCCTTTATCAGCAATGGCTGAAATCGCTCCTTCTGTTAAATGCAATTCAATCTCTTGCTCTTTTAAGCGCTTCACTAACTGATTCACCATAAGTGTTACAATCTCTTGAATATGTTTTTTCTCAAGCATATGGAACACGATAATTTCATCAATACGGTTTAAGAATTCTGGACGAAATGCCTTTTTCAGTTCATCCATTACTTTACCTTTCATATCTGAATAATCGCGGCTCTCATCTTGTACGTTAAATCCAAGATGTTTATTACGTTTTAACGCATCTGCACCAACGTTAGATGTCATAATAACAATTGTATTACGGAAATCAACTGTACGCCCTTTAGAATCCGTTAAGCGACCATCTTCTAATACTTGTAGTAAAATGTTAAACACATCAGGATGAGCTTTCTCTACTTCATCTAATAGGACAACTGAATATGGCTTACGGCGAACCTTTTCTGTTAATTGTCCACCTTCTTCATATCCAACATATCCTGGAGGAGATCCAACTAAACGAGAAGTCGAATGCTTCTCCATGTACTCAGACATATCGATGCGAATCATTGCATCCTCATCACCGAACATAGATTCTGCTAATGCTCTTGCTAGTTCTGTTTTACCTACACCTGTTGGTCCTAAGAAAATAAATGAACCAATCGGACGTTTCGGATCTTTCAATCCTGCTCTAGCACGACGAACAGCTTTCGCTACAGCTACTACCGCTTCATCTTGACCAATAACACGGTTGTGAAGAATGGATTCTAAGTTTAATAATTTATCAGTCTCTGTTTGTGCAAGTTTAGAAACCGGTATACGAGTCCACGTAGAAACGACATTTGCAATATCTTCTACTGTCACTTCTGAGTTTTCTTTTCCTTGTTGTTCTTTCCATTGACGCTTCGTATCTTCTAACTTTTCACGTAAGCGTTGTTCCATATCACGTAAGGAAGCAGCTTTTTCAAATTCTTGACTTTGCACAGCTGCATCTTTTTCTTTTCTAATTTCCTCAAGTTTTACTTCAAGCTCTTTTAGATTTGGTGGTGTTGTATAAGAGCGTAAGCGAACCTTTGAAGCAGCTTCATCAATTAAATCAATTGCTTTATCTGGTAAGAAACGATCTGTAATATAGCGGTCTGAAAGCTTTACAGCTGCATCAATTGCATCATCTGTAATAGATACACGGTGATGCGCTTCGTAACGATCACGTAAACCTTTCAATATTTGAGTTGATTCGTCTAAACTTGGCTCATCAACGTGAATTGGTTGGAAACGTCTTTCTAAAGCCGCGTCTTTTTCAATATATTTACGATATTCATCTAAGGTTGTCGCCCCAATACATTGTAACTCTCCGCGTGCTAAAGATGGTTTTAAAATGTTAGATGCATCAATTGCACCTTCTGCTCCACCTGCACCAATTAATGTATGAAGTTCATCAATAAATAGAATAATGTTTCCAGCTTGACGGATTTCATCCATAACTTTCTTTAAACGATCTTCAAATTCACCACGATATTTCGTTCCAGCTACAACTGTACCCATATCTAGTGTCATAACACGCTTATCTCTTAATGTTTCAGGAACTTCATTATTTACAATTTGTTGTGCTAATCCTTCTGCAATTGCCGTTTTACCTACACCAGGTTCTCCAATTAATACAGGATTGTTTTTTGTTCTACGGCTTAAAACTTCAATTACACGTTGAATTTCTTTACCACGACCGATAACAGGATCTAGACGATTTTCACGTGCAACAACTGTTAAATCACGTGCTAAGCTATCCAGTGTCGGTGTATTTGCATTCGTTGAAGAACCACCTTGGTGACCTGAACTTGCTTCATTACTTCCAAGAAGTTGCAATACTTGTTGTCTTGCCTTATTTAGGCTAACACCTAAGTTATTTAAAACACGTGCTGCTACACCTTCACCTTCACGGATTAAACCAAGTAAGATATGTTCTGTTCCAACGTAAGAATGACCTAATTTACGAGCTTCATCCATAGACAACTCAATAACCTTTTTAGCACGCGGTGTATAATGTACAGTTTGAGAAGCTTCTGTTCCGCGTCCAATTAACGCTTCTACCTCTTTTTGAACCTTCTCTGGACTTAATCCAAGAGCAATTAACGCTTTTGCTGCAATTCCTTCCCCTTCGCGTACAAGCCCAAGTAAAATGTGTTCTGTTCCAATATTATTATGCCCAATACGAATTGCTTCCTCTTGAGATAAAGCTAATACTTTCTGTGCTCTTTCTGTAAATCTTCCAAACATCATAGAAATCGCCTCCTACTTGCGCTTAGTTTTTTTCAATACGTAATCGCTCACGGATTAAGGTTGCTCTTCGATAATCTCTTTCTTCTGGTCCTAAAGGTCCGCCTGCATATTGTTGTAAAATGCCTGGTTGTGTAAGAACCATTAGCTCAGTCAAAATATTTCTCGATACACCTTTTATATATCCTAAATCAATACCAAGTCGTACATCTGATAAGCAAGTGGCCGCTTCTGCAGATTGAATTAACCGACTGTTTGCTAGTATGCCATAAGAGCGATAAACCTTATCTTCAAGCTCAATACTTGAATTTTGTACAATTAATTCTCTAGCCATTTTTTCTTGCTGTATGATTTGTTGAATGACACTTTTTAAATCTGCAATAATATCTTCTTCAGATTTTCCTAGCGTCATTTGATTTGACACTTGAAATATATTACCTAACGCTTCGCTACCTTCACCGTATATTCCTCTTACTACTAACCCCAATTTTTGAATTACTTGTATAATGCGGCTAATTCTTTTCGTTAAAACGAGTCCCGGTAAGTGAATCATTACGGAAGCCCTCAATCCTGTACCAACGTTAGTAGGGCAGCTCGTTATATATCCAAGTGATTCATCAAAAGCATATTCAACCTCTTCCTCTATCCAATTATCTATTTGATTGGCACTTTGAATGGCCTCTGATAACTGTAACCCTGAAAATAAGCACTGTATCCTAATGTGGTCTTCTTCATTAAGCATAACACTAATATGTTCGCTTTCTGATAATAGACATGCTCCATATTCTGTTCCTGCAAGGTTAGGACTAATTAAATGCTTTTCAACTAATACTCTCCTTTGAAGAGGCGTTAATTCATTCATTTTTAATAGTTCAAACTCTCCAAAAGGTTCTACCGTTTTATTTATAAATTCCTTTTTAAATAATTCATGAATCTGTCTAGCTTCTTCTTCGTTTTGCATAGTAGAGAATTGATATTTTTTAAAATTACGAGCCAAACGAATTCGACTACTTAAAACAATATCAGAATCAGGGCCATCCCCCTTCATCCATGGACTAATCGCTTCATTCATAATTTTGTCCAGTGACATAGAACTATTCCCCCTCTCTATGCTCACTAAGCTGATTTTCAAGACCTCGAATATTATCCCTTACTTCAGCAGCTTTCTCAAACTCCTCTTTCTGTACGTATTGTTTCAGAATGAGTTTTAGTTCATCTAATTCTTTCTTTAAGTGAAGATTTCCTTCTATACGTTCCGGAATTTTTCCACAATGATCTGTATGTCCGCCGTGCAGACGTTTTAATAATGGCTTTAAATGTTCCTTAAATGTATCGTAACAAGAAGCACATCCAAACCGTCCCACCTTTGTAAATTGCTCATATGTCATCTTACAATCTGGACACCTTAATATACTTGTATTCGAAAGCCCGTTTTGTCCTTCTTCAAACATTGTTGATTCACCGTGTAATAACCCAGCAAATAAATCATGGAATGAAAAGTTAGACTGCGGTGATTGAAAGAAAGACGTATAGCCACTTTGTTCTGCACATTGCTCACAAAGATGAACTTCCGTCTTCTTTTCGTTGATTACTTTTGTATAATGTAAAGTTGCTGGTCTTATATTACAGTTTTGACAAGTCATCACTATCCCCACCTTTACAATAGGAACGATCTATCTGATAGTACTTTTCATACATTACTAGATTGTTCACTTTCCTTTACTTGTTTAAATAAAAGTGCGTGTTCTTTTTTCAAAACCTCTACAATATTTAACTGTCTTATCTCTTAGTTATTATTCTTTTACAAAAGCTATATTTATTTATATTTCAGTGTTCTTAACATTGCGCATAATATTCGAGCCCTAAGTTCATCTCGAGAAGGAACATCCATTGATAATACAGAACGATCTAGTACACTTAACATAAGTTTAGCTTCACGATTTGTTATGATTCCCTCTTCTATTAAACGTATAATCATACTCTCTGCATTCCCTTGCGCAACGCTATGATCAATCATATGAAGCATTTGATCAATCATGTCTATATCGTCATGCAGTTTGACTTTTATAATGCGAATGTAACCTCCTCCACCACGTTTACTTTCTACTACAAATCCTCTTTCTATCGTAAAACGGGTATTGATTACATAATTGATTTGAGATGGTACGCACTCGAATCGATCCGCAATCTCATTTCTTTTGATTTCAATCACATTATTATTACTTAAGTCAATAACTTGCTTTAGATATTGCTCAATGATATCAGATATATTTCTCATTTATCCGCCACCTTTATTGACTTTGACTATCTTTGACTTTAATTATATACGTATTAATAAAATTTGCAACTCTTTTGCTTATTCACTATCCTAGCCACATTCCCCTGTATTTAATCAAAATAATAATTATTTAAACACATTTTTTAATTACTATGGATTATAAAAGAAAACACGAAAAAACACGAGTCATTTGACTCGTGTTTAGTTGCTTGGCGACGTCCTACTCTCACAGGGACAAGGTCCCAACTACCATCGGCGCTAGAGAGCTTAACTTCCGTGTTCGGTATGGGAACGGGTGTGACCTCTCTGCCATCATCACCAAACTATGAAGGCATATTCCTTCAAAACTAGATAACATTTGCTTCATATTATATGGTTAAGTCCTCGATCTATTAGTATTCGTCAGCTCCACATGTCACCATGCTTCCACCTCGAACCTATCAACCTGATCATCTTTCAGGGATCTTACTAGCTTACGCTATGGGAAATCTCATCTTGAGGGGGGCTTCATGCTTAGATGCTTTCAGCACTTATCCCTTCCGCACATAGCTACCCAGCTATGCCCTTGGCAGAACAACTGGTACACCAGCGGTGCGTCCATCCCGGTCCTCTCGTACTAAGGACAGCTCCTCTCAAATTTCCTACGCCCACGACGGATAGGGACCGAACTGTCTCACGACGTTCTGAACCCAGCTCGCGTACCGCTTTAATGGGCGAACAGCCCAACCCTTGGGACCGACTACAGCCCCAGGATGCGATGAGCCGACATCGAGGTGCCAAACCTCCCCGTCGATGTGGACTCTTGGGGGAGATAAGCCTGTTATCCCCGGGGTAGCTTTTATCCGTTGAGCGATGGCCCTTCCATGCGGAACCACCGGATCACTAAGCCCGACTTTCGTCCCTGCTCGACTTGTAGGTCTCGCAGTCAAGCTCCCTTATGCCTTTGCACTCTACGAATGATTTCCAACCATTCTGAGGGAACCTTTGGGCGCCTCCGTTACACTTTAGGAGGCGACCGCCCCAGTCAAACTGCCCACCTGACACTGTCTCCCGGGTCGATAAGACCCGTAGGTTAGAATTTCAATACAGTCAGGGCGGTATCCCACCAGCGCCTCCACCGAAGCTAGCGCTCCGGTTTCAATGGCTCCCGCCTATCCTGTACAAACTGTACCAAAATTCAATATCAGGCTACAGTAAAGCTCCACGGGGTCTTTCCGTCCTGTCGCGGGTAACCTGCATCTTCACAGGTACTATAATTTCACCGAGTCTCTGGTTGAGACAGTGCCCAAATCGTTACACCTTTCGTGCGGGTCGGAACTTACCCGACAAGGAATTTCGCTACCTTAGGACCGTTATAGTTACGGCCGCCGTTTACTGGGGCTTCAGTTCAGAGCTTCGCTTACGCTAACCCCTCTCCTTAACCTTCCAGCACCGGGCAGGTGTCAGCCCCTATACTTCGCCTTACGGCTTCGCAGAGACCTGTGTTTTTGCTAAACAGTCGCTTGGGCCTATTCACTGCGGCTTTCCGTTAAGAAAGCACCCCTTCTCCCGAAGTTACGGGGTCATTTTGCCGAGTTCCTTAACCAGAGTTCTCTCGCACACCTTAGGATTCTCTCCTCGCCTACCTGTGTCGGTTTGCGGTACAGGCACCTTTTATCTCGCTAGAAGCTTTTCTTGGCAGCGGGGAATCAAAGACTTCGCTCCATAAGGAGCTTCCCCATCACAGCTCAGCCTTCACGATAAGCGGATTTGCCTACTTATCAGCCTAACTGCTTGGACGTGCACAACCAATCGCACGCTTCTTCTATCCTTCTGCGTCCCTCCATTGCTCAAACGATAAAGAGGTGGTACAGGAATATCAACCTGTTGTCCATCGCCTACGCCTGTCGGCCTCGGCTTAGGTCCTGACTAACCCTGAGCGGACGAGCCTTCCTCAGGAAACCTTAGGCATTCGGTGGACGGGATTCTCACCCGTCTTTCGCTACTCATACCGGCATTCTCACTTCTAAGCGCTCCACCAGTCCTTCCGGTCTGACTTCACTGCACTTAGAACGCTCCCCTACCACTGATACCATTGGTATCAATTCGCAGCTTCGGTGGTGTATTTAGCCCCGGTACATTTTCGGCGCAGAGTCACTCGACTAGTGAGCTATTACGCACTCTTTAAATGGTGGCTGCTTCTAAGCCAACATCCTAGTTGTCTAAGCAACTCCACATCCTTTTCCACTTAATACACACTTTGGGACCTTAGCTGGCGATCTGGGCTGTTTCCCTCTTGACTACGGATCTTATCACTCGCAGTCTGACTCCTAAGGATAAGTCATTGGCATTCGGAGTTTGACTGAATTCGGTAATCCGATGAGGACCCCTAGTTCAATCAGTGCTCTACCTCCAAGACTCTTACACTTAAGGCTAGCCCTAAAGCTATTTCGGGGAGAACCAGCTATCTCCAGGTTCGATTGGAATTTCTCCGCTACCCACACCTCATCCCCGCACTTTTCAACGTGCGTGGGTTCGGGCCTCCATTCAGTGTTACCTGAACTTCACCCTGGACATGGGTAGATCACCTGGTTTCGGGTCTACGACCACGTACTAAACGCCCTATTCAGACTCGCTTTCGCTGCGGCTCCGCCTCTTCAGCTTAACCTCGCACGGGATCGTAACTCGCCGGTTCATTCTACAAAAGGCACGCCATCACCCATTAACGGGCTCTGACTATTTGTAGGCACACGGTTTCAGGATCTCTTTCACTCCCCTTCCGGGGTGCTTTTCACCTTTCCCTCACGGTACTGGTTCACTATCGATCACTAGGGAGTATTTAGCCTTGGGAGATGGTCCTCCCAGATTCCGACGGAATTTCACGTGTTCCGCCGTACTCAGGATACATTCAAGAGAGAACGAAGTTTCGACTACGGGGTTGTTACCCTCTACGACGGACCTTTCCAGGTCGCTTCGTCTACCTCGTTCCTTTGTAACTCCGTATAGAATGTCCTACAACCCCAAGAGGCAAGCCTCTTGGTTTGGGCTATGTTCCGTTTCGCTCGCCGCTACTCAGGAAATCGCATTTGCTTTCTCTTCCTCCAGGTACTTAGATGTTTCAGTTCCCTGGGTCTGTCTTCCTTACCCTATGTATTCAGGCAAGGATACCATACCATTACGTATGGTGGGTTTCCCCATTCGGAAATCTTCGGATCAAAGCTTACTTACAGCTCCCCGAAGCATATCGGCGTTAGTCCCGTCCTTCATCGACTCCTAGTGTCAAGGCATCCACCGTGCGCCCTTTCTAACTTAACCAAACTAAAATTAAAAAAATATGAGCTACACTGTTATCTAGTTTTCAAAGAACATACATTTATATATGAGAGATAGTTCTCTCAAAACTGAACAAAACGAAACACGGAAACTTATATTGATGAACAG
>NZ_JARVHO010000001.1:5242500-5245000 GCF_040459735.1 Bacillus cereus group sp. RP32
TAGAGAGCTTAACTTCCGTGTTCGGTATGGGAACGGGTGTGGCCTCTCTGCCATCATTACCAGACTGTATTCATTTAAGACAAGAATTATTGTAACTTATTTAACTTTTAAAGTCAACAAGTTTTTTATATTCTTTCAAAACTAGATAACATTTGCTACATATTATATGGTTAAGTCCTCGATCTATTAGTATTCGTCAGCTCCACATGTCACCATGCTTCCACCTCGAACCTATCAACCTGATCATCTTTCAGGGATCTTACTAGCTTACGCTATGGGAAATCTCATCTTGAGGGGGGCTTCATGCTTAGATGCTTTCAGCACTTATCCCTTCCGCACATAGCTACCCAGCTATGCCCTTGGCAGAACAACTGGTACACCAGCGGTGCGTCCATCCCGGTCCTCTCGTACTAAGGACAGCTCCTCTCAAATTTCCTACGCCCACGACGGATAGGGACCGAACTGTCTCACGACGTTCTGAACCCAGCTCGCGTACCGCTTTAATGGGCGAACAGCCCAACCCTTGGGACCGACTACAGCCCCAGGATGCGATGAGCCGACATCGAGGTGCCAAACCTCCCCGTCGATGTGGACTCTTGGGGGAGATAAGCCTGTTATCCCCGGGGTAGCTTTTATCCGTTGAGCGATGGCCCTTCCATGCGGAACCACCGGATCACTAAGCCCGACTTTCGTCCCTGCTCGACTTGTAGGTCTCGCAGTCAAGCTCCCTTATGCCTTTGCACTCTACGAATGATTTCCAACCATTCTGAGGGAACCTTTGGGCGCCTCCGTTACACTTTAGGAGGCGACCGCCCCAGTCAAACTGCCCACCTGACACTGTCTCCCGGGTCGATAAGACCCGTAGGTTAGAATTTCAATACAGTCAGGGCGGTATCCCACCAGCGCCTCCACCGAAGCTAGCGCTCCGGTTTCAATGGCTCCCGCCTATCCTGTACAAACTGTACCAAAATTCAATATCAGGCTACAGTAAAGCTCCACGGGGTCTTTCCGTCCTGTCGCGGGTAACCTGCATCTTCACAGGTACTATAATTTCACCGAGTCTCTGGTTGAGACAGTGCCCAAATCGTTACACCTTTCGTGCGGGTCGGAACTTACCCGACAAGGAATTTCGCTACCTTAGGACCGTTATAGTTACGGCCGCCGTTTACTGGGGCTTCAGTTCAGAGCTTCGCTTACGCTAACCCCTCTCCTTAACCTTCCAGCACCGGGCAGGTGTCAGCCCCTATACTTCGCCTTACGGCTTCGCAGAGACCTGTGTTTTTGCTAAACAGTCGCTTGGGCCTATTCACTGCGGCTTTCCGTTAAGAAAGCACCCCTTCTCCCGAAGTTACGGGGTCATTTTGCCGAGTTCCTTAACCAGAGTTCTCTCGCACACCTTAGGATTCTCTCCTCGCCTACCTGTGTCGGTTTGCGGTACAGGCACCTTTTATCTCGCTAGAAGCTTTTCTTGGCAGCGGGGAATCAAAGACTTCGCTCCATAAGGAGCTTCCCCATCACAGCTCAGCCTTCACGATAAGCGGATTTGCCTACTTATCAGCCTAACTGCTTGGACGTGCACAACCAATCGCACGCTTCTTCTATCCTTCTGCGTCCCTCCATTGCTCAAACGATAAAGAGGTGGTACAGGAATATCAACCTGTTGTCCATCGCCTACGCCTGTCGGCCTCGGCTTAGGTCCTGACTAACCCTGAGCGGACGAGCCTTCCTCAGGAAACCTTAGGCATTCGGTGGACGGGATTCTCACCCGTCTTTCGCTACTCATACCGGCATTCTCACTTCTAAGCGCTCCACCAGTCCTTCCGGTCTGACTTCACTGCACTTAGAACGCTCCCCTACCACTGATACCATTGGTATCAATTCGCAGCTTCGGTGGTGTATTTAGCCCCGGTACATTTTCGGCGCAGAGTCACTCGACTAGTGAGCTATTACGCACTCTTTAAATGGTGGCTGCTTCTAAGCCAACATCCTAGTTGTCTAAGCAACTCCACATCCTTTTCCACTTAATACACACTTTGGGACCTTAGCTGGCGATCTGGGCTGTTTCCCTCTTGACTACGGATCTTATCACTCGCAGTCTGACTCCTAAGGATAAGTCATTGGCATTCGGAGTTTGACTGAATTCGGTAATCCGATGAGGACCCCTAGTTCAATCAGTGCTCTACCTCCAAGACTCTTACACTTAAGGCTAGCCCTAAAGCTATTTCGGGGAGAACCAGCTATCTCCAGGTTCGATTGGAATTTCTCCGCTACCCACACCTCATCCCCGCACTTTTCAACGTGCGTGGGTTCGGGCCTCCATTCAGTGTTACCTGAACTTCACCCTGGACATGGGTAGATCACCTGGTTTCGGGTCTACGACCACGTACTAAACGCCCTATTCAGACTCGCTTTCGCTGCGGCTCCGCCTCTTCAGCTTAACCTCGCACGGGATCGTAACTCGCCGGTTCATTCTACAAAAGGCACGCCATCACCCATTAAC
>NZ_JARVHO010000001.1:5247500-5297500 GCF_040459735.1 Bacillus cereus group sp. RP32
AAAATGCAATAGTTTTTCTAATAAAATTTTTAACTTAGTAAAAAAGTATAAAAACAGCACATTTCTTCTATATAAATATAATTTCTCGCACCATCAAGAGCTACTATCCCTACGTAGCTCATACTCAAATAAAAAAAGCTTTGGAGAAATCTCCAAAGCTTAGTCTTGTTTATGACGCATAGCAGGGAATAATAATACATCACGAATAGATGGTGCATTCGTTAACAACATAACAAGACGATCAATACCAATTCCTAGCCCACCTGTAGGAGGCATACCGTACTCAAGAGCTTCAATATAATCATCATCCATCATGTGAGCTTCATCATTACCTTGTTCGCGCTCTTTTAATTGCGCTTCAAAGCGTTCTTTTTGATCAATCGGATCATTTAGCTCAGTGAATGCATTTGCATGTTCACGTGCAACGATAAATAATTCGAAACGATCTGTGAATCGTGGATCTTCGTCATTCTTTTTCGCAAGTGGCGAAATTTCTACCGGATGACCGTAAATAAATGTTGGTTGAATTAATTTATCTTCTACTTTTTGTTCGAAGAATTCGTTTATAATATGACCAACTTCCATCGTATCCTTAATACCTACATTATGTTCTTTTGCAAGTTCACGCGCTTCTTCTACACTCATTGGATTCCAGAAATCTGCTCCAGAATGTTCCTTGATTGCATCTACCATATGAAGACGTGTCCATTCTGGTTCTAGATTAATTTCATAATCACCATATTGGATTGTTGTTGTACCTAGTACTTGCTTCGCAATATGCGCAACCATATTTTCTGTTAGTTTCATAATATCTTTATAATCAGCATACGCTTCATATAATTCAATCATTGTAAACTCTGGATTATGACGAGTTGATACACCCTCATTACGGAATACACGACCGATTTCATAAACTTTTTCTAATCCACCCACAATAAGGCGTTTTAAATGAAGTTCAATTGCGATACGCATATATAATTCCATATCTAACGCATTATGGTGCGTAATGAAAGGACGCGCGGAAGCTCCACCTGCAATTGCATGCATCATAGGTGTTTCCACTTCAAGATAACCATTGTCATCTAAGTATCTTCTCATTTCACGAATGATTTTACTGCGAGTAACGAATGTTTCACGGCTTTCCATACTTGTGATTAAGTCTAAGTAACGTTGACGATAGCGTTGTTCAACATCTTTTAATCCATGATATTTATCCGGTAATGGACGAAGAGATTTCGTTAATAGTGTAAAGCCCGTTGCCTTCACCGAAAGTTCTCCCACGTTCGTTTTGAACACTTTACCTTCAATACCTACTAAATCACCTAAATCTGCTGTTTTAAATAATTCGTACTCTTCATCTCCAACAGCATCTTTACGAACATAAATTTGAACTTGTCCATGTAAATCTTGAATATGTGCAAATCCAGCTTTTCCTTTACCGCGTTTTGTCATAATACGACCAGCGATAGAAACAGAGATTTCTTTCTCTTCTAATTCTTCTTTAGAGAACTCTCCATATAAGCTTAATAAGTCATTTGTTGCATTTGTACGTTCAAATCGTTTACCAAACGGATCGATTCCTTGCTCACGTAAGTTATGTAACTTTTCACGACGAACAAGCAATTGGTCGTTTAATTCTTCGTGGTTCATGTTATCCATGGTATTGATATCACTCCAGCTCTATTAATTTTTACAATATATACAGTATAGCATTTTCTACTCAACTAGAAAAACTGCCAGCAACTAGCTGGCAGTTCTTCTTTCTTTCACGTAATTATAGGAAGTGTATAGAAGAATGTCAATCTTCCCTATCTATTATTAACCAACGTGAATTGTTTGCTGTTTCGCTTCTACTTCTTCTACAAATGCACCTAATACATTCGCAAGGTCCTCACGCGTATTACAAGCATTGATACCATTACGTACAGTTGCATTACCACGAACACCCTTTAAATACCAGGCTGCATGCTTTCTCATCTCTCTTACAGCGACATTTTCGTTCTTTAAATCGATAAGACGATCTAGATGCAACATACATACGTCAATTTTCTCACGCACTGTCGGTTCCGGCATTAATTCACCTGTTTCCAAATACTTTACCGTACGATAAATCATCCACGGGTCCCCAAGGGCAGCGCGACCAATCATAACACCGTCTACACCAATTTCATCAAGCATACACTTTGCATCTTGTGGCGTTTCGACATCACCATTTCCGATAACCGGGATATTTACAGCTTGCTTTACTTGTTTAATAATATCCCAATCCGCTTTCCCTTCATACATTTGTACTCGTGTACGTCCATGAACCGCTACTGCTTGTCCGCCAGCACGCTCAACAGCTTTTGCATTCTCAATTGCAAAAATATGATCTGCATCCCAACCAATACGCATCTTAACTGTAACCGGCTTTTCAACAGCATCTACAACTGCCGCTACCATTTCATATATTTTATTTGGGTCTAAAAGCCACTTTGCTCCCGCGTCACACTTAATGATTTTCGGTACTGGGCAACCCATATTAATATCAATAATGTCTGCTGTCGTATATTTATCTACGTATTTCGCAGCATCTACAAGAGTTTCTTTCTCTCCACCAAAAATTTGTAAACTTAATGGCTTTTCTCTTTCATCAATATATAACATATCTAATGTTCTTTTGTTATTAAGTAATATCGCTTTATCACTTACCATTTCAGCACAAACTAAACCTGCACCAAATTCTTTTACTGTTAAACGGAATGCAGAGTTACACACTCCCGCCATCGGTGCTAATACAACCGGGTTTTTCATCTCAATATTTGCAATCTTTAACACTCGACTTACTCCTTCCTTCATAGTCACTTCGGCATTAATTCCTCCACTGAAACCTTTAATGCCTTAGCAACTTCCACTACAAAATCTTGGGAAGGCGATCGATTCCCTCTCTCAACTTCACCTAAAACAGATACAGATACCCCTAACTCTTTCGCAAAACCTTCTTGTGTATAACCTTTTAGCTTTCGAAAAGCGCGAATGCGTCTTCCCCATTTTTCTGCTTCCATACCGTTACTCCCTCTCGCCTTTTCATTTCTTCTACTTGTGAACGTAAAATGTTTTGTTTTATATCTTGATTAATCTCTAACAACGGAACGATAACAAAAGCTCTTTCGAACATCCGCGGATGCGGAACAATAAGATTCTCTGCTTCAATATTTTCTTGATTATATAGTAAAATGTCAAGGTCAATGGTCCTCGGACCCCATCTAATTTCCCTTTTTCTTCCTAAATCATTCTCTACTCTTTGTGTAATTTTCAATAATTCTTGCGGTGATAAATTGGTAGAAATTTTTATAACTAAATTTAAAAAGCAACTTTGGTCAGTATAGCCAACTGGCTCTGTTTCATATACAGATGAAATATCGTTAACTTGGATATACGGGTTTTTGTTTAAAAACTGAATCGCTTCAGTTAAATACGTATAACGTTCTCCGATATTTGAACCTAATGCAATGTAAGCTATATTATTCATGGACGTTCTCTCGTAATTTCCACTGCTACAGCACGATAATGCCCAGGTATCGGCGGATCTGGTTTAATTACTTTAATTGTACAACGGAAAATACTCTCATATTGTTTTAATATATCTGCAGCAATATTTTCAGCGATACTCTCTACAAGCTTATACGTTCTATCTTCAACAACTTTTCTACATAACTCGAAAAGCTCTCCATAATTGACAGAATGCTCTAAGTCATCACTTTCTCCTGCCTGTTTCAAATCCAACTCCACCGTTAAGTCCACTTTAAATCTCTGACCCAATTTATTTTCCTCTGGGAATACACCATGATAACCGTAAAACTCCATATCATGAACATAAATTTTATCCAATTACTTTACCCCCTTACCAATCATCGCATCCATCATCTTAGCCATACGTGCCATTTCCTTCACATCATGAACACGAACAAACTCACAACCCTTTTCAATGCCGAGACAAACGGTAGCTCCTGTTCCCTCAAGACGTTCCTCTACCGGTAAATCTAACACATGTCCAATAAAGGACTTTCTTGAAGTACCTAAGAGAACTGGATAACCCAGTACGTTTAACTGTTCTAAATTACGCATCGCTTCTAAATTTTGTTCAGGTGTTTTAGCAAAACCGATGCCTGGGTCTAAAATGATATTCTCATCTCGCACCCCAGCATCTTTAGCAATTTTGATGCTTTCATATAAATCAGCAATCATATCAGCCATTAAATTGCGGTAATTCATGTTATCGCGATTATGCATCAAGATAATAGGTACATCATAATGAGCTGCAACTTCAGCGATTTTTGGTTCCGCCTTCGCTCCCCAAACGTCATTAATAATATGAGCGCCAGCTTCGATTGCTTGTTTTGCAACTTCAGCTTTATACGTGTCGATAGAAATAGGCAATTCCACTTCTTTTGCAACCGCCTGAATCATCGGAACAACTCGCTTTATTTCTTCTTCCACCGATATTTTAGCAAAACCCGGGCGAGTAGATTCACCGCCGATATCAATAATATGAGCACCTTCATCTCGCATTTCTTTCGCATGGCGCACCGCAGCCTCTGCCTCGTTGTAACTCCCACCATCAGAAAACGAATCTGGTGTTACATTTAAAATCCCCATAATTAAAGTTTTTTCATTTAAGTTCAATGTATATTCGCCGCAGCGCAAATCATAATCCCACTTCAAACTACACATCTCCTCTTCGCAATTCATTTCTGCTCCACAATTTCTCTCTCTGCATTTCATAAAGACTCATAAACCTTTTTGTAACCATACCTACTTTACCCGGGAAATCTCGTCCCTCTATATGATAAAGCGGGACAATTTCTTGAATCGAGTTTGTTACGAAGACTTCATCAGCTGAAAGTAATTCATCTTTTGTAAAGAAACCTTCCTTCACTTCGATGCCCAGCTCTTCAGCAACCTTTATAATAAACGCACGAGTGATACCATTTAAAATCCCTGTTTTTAGCGAAGGTGTATACAAAATATCACCTTTCACGAAAAAGAGATTCGAAACAATACCCTCTGCAACATAACCTGTTTCAGTAAGGAAAATACCTTCCTTATTCACAACATTTCCAATTTCACGTTTCCCTAAAATGTTATTTAAATAATGATGAGACTTTAAGCGAGACGCACCCTCTGGTGTATTTCGCACTTGTTTTAAAACAACCCCTTCTTTTTCCACTACGTCTTCGGGGGCTGCTAAAGGTTTTATAAAAACAATAACAGACGGCTCGTCATACATTTCCGTTTGCAATCCAATTTCATCTATACCCGCTGATACATTAAAACGTACATATGCATGCTCTAATTCATTCTTAACGAGTAAATTCTTCAAAATAAGCAGTACTTCATCTTTCGTCATTGTCCATTTAATTTGCAATGTATCCAGTGCATCTATTAAACGGTCATAATGATCATCCAATAAGAAAGGATGACCATTATAAATACGAAATGTCTCAAAAACTCCAAGACCATATAAATAACCATGATCATAAGGAGAAATTCTCGCTTCACTTGCTTCTACATACTCACCATTTACGTAAATTAACACGATGTCACACTTGGGCTGTATTTACGAATGAAATTCTGCAACAACTCTTTCCCGTGGGAAGTCATAATTGATTCTGGATGGAACTGTACACCTTCAATCGGTAATGTTGTATGACGGAGCGCCATAATTTCCCCTTCTTCTGTCCAAGATGTTACCTCTAAGCAATCAGGTAACGTCTCTTTCTTAACGATAAGGGAATGATAACGTGTCGCAGTAAACGGATTAGGGATATCCGAAAAAATCGTCTTTCCGTCATGATGCATAAGCGACGTTTTCCCATGCATTAAGCGCTCCGCACGTATAACCTCTCCGCCAAACACTTGTGCAATGGATTGATGTCCAAGACAAACCCCAAAAATCGGAATCTTTCCAGCAAAGTATTGAATAACCTCCATACTAATACCTGCTTCATTAGGACTACACGGACCTGGCGAAATCATTAAAAAGTCTGGTTTCATATTCTCAATATCTGAAATAGTCACTTCATCGTTACGTTTAACAACAAGCTCTTGTCCAAGTTCTCCAAGAAACTGCACTAAATTAAATGTAAAAGAATCATAATTATCAATCATTAATATCATTTCTCTCACCTAACCGTTTCTTCGCTACGTTCTTTTGCACGCCATAAAGCAATCGCCTTTTTTAACGACTCTTTATATTCATTTTCCGGATTCGAATCAATTACAATTCCCGCCCCTGCTTGTACATGCGCTTTTCCATCTTTAGCAAGCAGTGTTCTAATTACAATATTCAATTCTGTATCTCCAGAATAACCCATCCACCCGATTGAACCTGTGTAAATCCCTCGACGAACAGGTTCTAATTCTTCAATAATTTCCATCGTACGTATTTTCGGAGCACCAGTAATTGTTCCCCCAGGGAATACAGCCTTCACTAAATCAAAAGCATCTTTATCTTCTTCCACCTCACCACGCACATTAGAAACAATATGCATAACATGTGAGTATTTCTCAATTACCATAAATTCATCTACTTCTACAGTGCCATATTTACAAACACGCCCTAAATCATTTCGTTCTAAATCCACAAGCATGACGTGCTCTGCTCTTTCTTTTTCATTCTCAATTAATTCTTTTGCTAATTCTTCATCCTCTTGCTCATTCGCCCCTCTAGATCTCGTTCCAGCAATCGGTCTTGTACTTACTTCGGTTCCCTCTTTCTTAATTAGCAACTCTGGCGATCCACTAACAATTTGAAAATCCCCGAGCTCCAAGTAACCCATATATGGAGATGGGTTAATCTTACGAAGACTTGTATAGATTTCTAGTGGGTGTGTTTGTAACGTTCTTTCTTGCCTTGTCGACAAGTTTACTTGGAACACATCACCAGCCCCAATATATTCTTGAATACATTCAACCGCCTTCATAAAACTTTCTTCTGTAAAAGCAACTGTTTCACTTTTCTCTTCAGGGCATGCGAAAGGTATATTCACTTCTGGCGCTTCTGTCGCCCAAAGAATCTTCCATTCATTTAATCGCTCTTTTGCCTCTTCATGCTTATCTACATAATGTGTAATAATCCATAATACTTTTTCTTTTTGATCATAAACAAACACATCATCAAATAATAAAAAGAATATATCAGGTATATTAATGTCATCCTCCGCATGGGAAGGGAGTTTTTCAATATAACGGATGCAATCATAACTAAAGTAACCAATTGCACCACCTTGAAATGGAGGGTATTCCGGATTATAGTCCGTTTTCCATCGCTCCATATATTCCTGCATTAAATCTAATGGGTTTCCTTGTTTTATTGTTTCCTTACCACTTTCGCTTATATGTAACGTTTCACCCTTCCCTCGGATTACCGCTACTGGGTTCAACCCCACAATGTTATAACGACCGCCACGTCCACTCTCTAACAAAATATGTTGCGGTTTATCCTTAGAAAGAAATTTATACTGCTTAAAGAAATCTAACTGATATGGAATAGAAAGCGCTAAAGATTTTCTTCGTTGCATATCAACACCCCGTCTTCTTTTATCCCACCCTC
The DNA here is from genome assembly GCF_040459735.1 of Bacillus cereus group sp. RP32. Taxonomy (NCBI): domain Bacteria; kingdom Bacillati; phylum Bacillota; class Bacilli; order Caryophanales; family Bacillaceae; genus Bacillus; species Bacillus cereus group sp. RP32. The sequence goes on from NZ_JARVHO010000001.1 coordinate 5,255,095, forward strand.
TTAGATTAACCACCTCAAACTACATTCGTTATATATATAAAGTGGTTATACTCGAAGGCTAGTGAAAATAAATTAATTATACTACCTCTTATTTTACATGAAGTTTTCTAGTCATTCACTCTTTTCCTATTTCCAATCCAAAAAGAAAAAGCATCCTTTTCAAGGATGCTTTTTCAATCACATATAATTAAGACTCAAATTGATAAAGCGGTGTACTTAAATAACGTTCACCGTTACTTGGGATAATAACAAGTACCTTTTTCCCTTTACCTAACTTTTTCGCAATTTCTGTTGCTGCATAAATAACTGCTCCAGAAGAGATACCCACTAAAATACCTTCCTCTTTAGCCACTCTTCTTGCATATTCAAATGCTTGCTCTGCTTTTACTTGAACAATTTCATCATATACCTCTACATCCAATGTCTCTGGGATGAATCCCGCACCGATTCCTTGGATTTTATGTGGACCAGGTTTCCCACCAGATAGTACTGGTGAATCCGCAGGTTCTACTGCATAAATTTTAATATCTTTATACGCTTCCTTCAGCACTTCACCAGCACCAGTAATCGTTCCACCTGTACCAATACCTGCAATAAACGCATCTAATTGGTCACCCATTTGTTCAACAATTTCTGGCCCTGTTGTTAAACGATGAATTTCTGGATTCGATTGGTTTTTGAACTGTTGTGGTATAAAGTAGCCATGCTCTTTTGCTAATTCAGTCGCTTGACGAATCGCTCCACCCATTCCTTCAGGCCCTGGAGTCAATACTAATTCCGCACCGTAAGCACGTAATAAATTACGACGCTCAATACTCATTGTTTCTGGCATTACTAAAATTGCCTTATATCCTTTAGCGGCCGCTACCATCGCTAAACCAATTCCTGTGTTACCACTTGTTGGCTCAATGATTGTATCGCCTTCTTTTAATAATCCTTTTTTTTCAGCATCTTCAATCATAGCTAATGCAATACGATCTTTAACACTGCTCCCTGGATTCATAAATTCTAATTTTAAGTATATATCTGCGCTGTTTGATTCTACGATGCGGTTCAACTTAACGATCGGCGTTTTCCCGATTAATTCTGAAACTGATTGTGCCACTCGCATTCCTGTCACTCCTAACACCGAGTATTTTTATTGGTTTTATCTATATTTAGATTTTGTCAGAAAATTCCCTGTTTGTCAATCTATTTAGAGGGTGGATTCCCTCACTTCCCTTATTACAAACTCTCAATTAAATTTGTAACATCTTCTTTAGAGAACTTGTATCGCTCATTACAGAAATGACAATGAACTTCTGTCTCTTCTTCTTCTTCGCGAATTTGCTCTAACTCTGTTTTACCTAAACTAATTAACACACTCTCAATACGTTCGCGTGAGCATGTGCAATTAAATTGAACATCCATCGTTTCTAACACTTTCACTTTATCTTCTCCAAGAACTGCATACAGTAACTCTTCTGGAGAAAGCCCTTGTTCAATTAACGTTGATACAGGAGGAATCTTCTGCAAACGATCTTCAATGAATGAAATTGTTTCTTCCTGTGCACCTGGCATAATTTGAAGGATAAATCCACCTGCCGCTAATACGCTGTCATCTCCATTCACAAGAACGCCAACTCCTACAGAAGAAGGTGTTTGCTCAGAAACTGCAAAATAATACGTGAAGTCTTCCCCTAATTCTCCTGAAACAATTGGAGATTGACCAATAAACGGCTCACGCATACCAATATCTTTAATTACTGTTACAAATCCCTCAGTACCTACCGCTTGATATACACGTAATTTCCCTTGTTCCGTTCCTTCAAAATCAACATGTGGATTCGTTACATAACCACGTACATCCCCATTTGCATGAGCATCTACTAAGATAGGACCAATCGGACCATTACCTTCTACCTTAATCGTTAACTTTTGGTCACCTTTTAACATCGCGCCCATCATTGTACCTGCAGTTAAAGAACGACCAAGTGCCGCCGAAGCTGTTCTCCATGTATCATGACGTCTTTGCGCCTCACTTACTGTGTTTGTAGTACGCACACTATATGCACGCACTTCTCCATCAAATGCTAACGCTTTTACTAAATAATCTTTCATACTCATTTATTCACCTTTCTCATGCTGTAAATTTGCATTACGCTCGTATAACATATACAAACCTTTTAATGTTAAAAATGGATCTACAACGTCAATTACATTCGATTCTTCTGAAATTAATTTCGCCAATCCACCTGTTGCAATAACTTTCGGTTCTTGTTTAGCTTCCTCTTTCATACGCTTAACAATACCTTCCACTTGTCCAACATAACCATAAAGAATACCAGATTGCATTGCACTTACCGTATTCTTTCCAACAACACTGCTTGGTTTTGTAATTTCAATACGAGGAAGTTTTGCCGCTCTACTATATAAAGCCTCTGCTGAAATCATAATTCCCGGCGTAATAACTCCACCCATATAATGCTTTTCTTCGTTAATATAACAATATGTAGTAGCCGTACCGAAATCGACAATAATAAGCGGACTTCCATACAAGTGGATTCCTGCTACCGCATTTACAATTCGGTCCGCGCCTACTTCACGTGGATTTTCATATTTAATATTTAGCCCCGTTTTTATTCCAGGACCTACTACAAGCGGTTTAATTTTAAAATACTTTTCACACATGCGCTCTAATGCAAACATAATTGGTGGTACGACTGAAGACACGATAATACCTTTCACATCTTCAAACGAAAGACCTTCATGCTCAAGCAACTGCTTTACAAGCATTCCATATTCATCTTCTGTCTTATGACGATCTGTTTCCATGCGCCAATGTTGACGAAGTTCCCCTTCTTCAAACACGCCTAGCACAGCATTTGTGTTCCCTACATCCAATACAAAAATCATATTCTCACCACTTATCTTATTTAATCTATATTTGTGCAGTATGTATAAAACTTATAAAAACATCATATCACACATACTTATATAATCAGCTTTTCTATCCTCATCATTTTACAAAAAGATTACGCTCTATTTCAATTTTTAATACCAGATTTACTTAAATTTTTTTCTACTTCATTTCGTTCCACAAATAAAAAAAGGAGTGACCATCGTCACTCCTTCATCTCTTACTTATCTTCTGATTCTTCATCGTCCTTCTTCATATTGATGTTTACTTTCACATCATCTGAAGATGTTGGACGCTCTGGCAATCTGCCGTAATCATATAAATGATTGATTTGCTCTGCATCTAACGTTTCTACTTCAAGTAACGTTTTCGCAATAATATCTAGCTTATCACGTTTTTCAGTAAGAATTTGTTTCGCGCGAGCATAACATTCTTTTATAATAGTTTGCATTTCCACATCGATTTCATGTGCAATTGCATCACTGTAGTTTTGTTCTGAATGGAAGTCTCTTCCTAAGAACACTTGACCACCTTGTGAGCTACCGAATTGCATCGGTCCAAGCTTATCACTCATACCGAATTCCGTAACCATACGTCTTGCAATACCAGTCGCACGTTGGAAGTCATTGTGAGCACCTGTACTTGCTTCACCAAACACAATCTCTTCAGCTACTCGACCACCAAGTAAACCAGTGATTTTATCAAGTAACTCTGGTTTTGTCATGAAGTAACGATCTTCTTTCGGAAGCATTACTGCATATCCACCAGCTTGACCACGAGGGACAATTGTTACTTTATGAACGATATCTGCTTCATCAAGGACAACACCAATTACAGTATGGCCAGCTTCATGGAATGCAACGATATTACGTTCTTTTTCAGAGATAACACGACTTTTCTTAGCTGGACCTGCAATAACACGATCCGTTGCTTCATCAATGTCACTCATATCAATTTTCTTCTTATCTTGACGCGCAGCCACTAAAGCAGCTTCGTTTAATAAGTTTTCAAGATCCGCACCAGAGAACCCTGGTGTACGAGTTGCAATTGCTCTTAAGTTGATATGATCATCAAGCGGTTTATTACGAGCATGTACTTTCAGCACAGCTTCACGGCCATTTACATCTGGACGATCTACTGTAATTTGACGGTCAAAACGACCTGGACGTAATAATGCTGGATCAAGAATATCAGGACGGTTTGTTGCAGCGATGATAATAATACCTTCGTTTGCACCGAATCCATCCATTTCAACAAGTAATTGGTTCAACGTTTGCTCACGCTCATCATGGCCACCACCAAGACCTGCGCCACGTTGACGTCCTACCGCATCAATTTCATCAATGAAAATGATACAAGGAGCATTTTTCTTTGCATTTTCGAATAAATCACGTACACGTGATGCACCGACACCGACGAACATCTCTACGAAATCAGAACCACTGATAGAGAAGAATGGAACGCCTGCCTCACCTGCAACGGCACGTGCTAGTAAAGTTTTACCTGTACCTGGAGGTCCTACTAATAGAACACCCTTCGGAATACGGGCACCAACTTCAGCGAACTTACGAGGATCTTTCAAGAATTCAACTACCTCAACAAGCTCTTGTTTCTCTTCATCCGCTCCAGCAACATCTCTAAAACGAACTTTTTTCTTTTCGTCATTATATAACTTCGCCTTACTTTTCCCGAAGTTCATAACACGGCTACCGCCGCCCTGAGCCTGGTTTAATAAGAAGAAGAATAAAATGAAGATAATGACGAACGGAATGATAGAAGTAAAGAACGTTACCCAAGCACTTGTTTCTTCTGCTGGTTGATACTTAACTTCAGCACCTTGCGCTTTGTCATTAATTTTCTTTTGTAATTCCTCAGTATTTGGTGCATAAGTAACAAATTGTTCTCCTTGGCTAGAGTTGTTAAATTGTCCTTTTACCTCAAATACACCATTTTTCGGTTGAAGTTGCACATTACGCACTTCACCTTTTTCTAGTTTAGTAATGAATTTATCGTAGCTAACTGATGTCGTTTTTTGTGTCGAACCATTAAAATAGCTCACGATTCCAATTACTACTAGGAATATCAGTAAATAAAAGATGGTATTACGGAAGATACGATTCATTCCTAACCTCCTCTCACGGCATAAACACTATAGTAAATCGTAACATAGAAAAACTTTCCTATACAATTGTGACGCCTGTATTTAATTAATTTGAGTAAACACTTGGTTTTAATACTCCTACATAAGGAAGATTACGGTACTGCTCTTTATAATCTAATCCATACCCTACAACAAATTCATGTGGAACAGTAAACCCAACATAATCCGCTTTCAAATCTACCTTACGGCCTGTCGGCTTATCTAATAACGTAACAATTTTTACAGACTTCGCTTTACGATATTTGAATAGGTCTACTAAGTAACTTAGCGTAAGACCGCTATCAATAATATCTTCAACGATTAAAATATCGCGACCCTCTACAGAAGTATCAAGGTCTTTTAAAATTTTCACTTCGCCTGTTGAAACAGTAGAGTGACCGTAACTAGATACAGCCATAAAATCCATTTCAAGATATGTATCTGTTCTCTTTAATAAATCTGCCATGAATGGCATTGCGCCCTTTAATACACCAATCGCAAGAGGTATTGTGTTTTTATAATCCTCTGCAATAACCGCACCTAATTCGCGCACCTTTTCTTGTATTTGTTCTTCAGAAATTAATACTTTTTCGATATCTTGATTCATCATTTCATTATCCTCCCGGAAGACTCCTTGCTTTTGTAGTGAATAATCATATATTTATCCTTCTTTGCCGCCTCTTTCGAGATAGCAAATGCAGATCGCTTCAACAAGGGTACCCACATAATATTCCCACTTGCATCACAAACGACCGGCCATTCTTCTCTTTTTTCTCTTGGTACTTTTGCTTCGATAAAAATAGTTTTTATCTTTTTTGTGCCATTCATACCTTGTATTGACATGCGATCTCCATTTTCTCTAGAACGAATACGAAGTGGATATGATATATCATTATACTTAGCAACAAATACTGTTTCATTCATGTTACTTGGTATGTCTTCGCTCACCTCTGTTACAAGCTTATCCCCGTTCGATAGCGTAATTGTCCCGGGCACTGATAAATCTTGTGAAAAAGGAGAAACAATTTCTTGTTTAAATCCAAAGCTGCACTCCTCGTATGCGCGAACAATTTTTAAATCACCTGGGAAATCAAGTGAACCCGAAGGTTGTGTCCGCTTAAAAAACTCGATCACTTTGTCAATATGTATAGAGGAAAGAGAAGATGGAATCTTATATTCATAAAGATAGTTTAATATTAGTTGAATCCCTCTTCTTTGTAAAGGCATAGACATGGATTCAAAGGCAGGAATTGATAAGCTAATTTGTTTATCACTTTTTTTTGTAATTACTTTATTCATTTTCTCAAAAGCTAATTCCTGCAAATACGCCTCATCCTCTTGCATCTGCATGCTAAATTTTTGGAATTTCTCATGCACTTGTGAATTTTCTTCTTTCAAATGAGGAAGAACATATTTGCGTAATCGATTCCTTGTATATACTTCCTTTTTATTACTTGGATCTATACGGGGAATTATTTTTAGCTTATTACAGTAATCAACAATCTCTTCCTTCGTTACTCCAAGTAACGGCCTAATTAAATATCCATTATGAAAAGGACGCTTCACTGCAATTCCTGCATATCCTTTCGGAGTACTCCCTCGTACAAGGCGCATTAAAATCGTCTCTACTTGATCATCACCATGATGTCCAAGAGCTACATATCTCGCATCATATTTCTTCATTATTCTTTCCAAAAATGCATATCTGCATTCTCTAGCAGCAACCTGTGCATTCATTCCGTGTTGCTGTTGATATTGCGACACATTAATCCTTATCGTTTCGCAAATAACTCCCAGCCCTTTACAAAGGTCCTGCACAAACTGTAGGTCCTCATGAGATTCATCACCTCTAAACATATGGTCCACATGTGCCACTACAATTTCGAACTGTTTTGCTGCTCTTTTTTCTAACAAATAATATAGAAGAGCCAAAGAGTCAGGACCACCAGAAACCCCTACAACAATTGTTGAACGTTCCTTTAATACATCATGCTGCTTTACAAAGTCATCTACCTTTTCAACAAATGTATCTTTCAACTTCGTAATCACCTTTCATTAAACAAGAACAGCAACGTTAGTTACCTTGTTTATAATGGTACAACTTTTACAAACATTGTGCAAAAAAAAGATATACAAAAATTACATTTTTATCTTACATCATCCGTACATATTCACAAAAGTAATAACATTATCTTTTAAAGTAAAAAACCTAGGCATCCACCTAGGTTTTTAGAAAAAAACAGTGATAAAGAAACATCACACTTAAAATTTATTGTGCCTGCATTCCTACAATTGGAATCGTAGCCCACTTCGGCATATTTTTCTTCACTTTCGCCACAACGATAGTCATATCATCATTTATATAACCATCACAAGAGCGAATCACCTCTTCCATAATGATATCGGCAATTTCTTGCGGATCTTCGGTTTGTAATTCTTTAATTTTTCGTTTCATCCATAGTTCATGATTTTCTACATGTTGCGCTCCCTCGAAAATCCCATCGCTCATCATAATAAGGATATCGCCCGTTTTTAATTGTTCACCTACTACATCAACTTCAACATCCTCAATAATGCCCATCGGCAAATTACTTGCCTCAATTTTCAAAATATTATTCGCGCGTTTAACAAAACTCGGCGTCGATCCAATCTTTAAAAATTTCGCACTCGCATCCCGCAAATCCACCATAGCTAAATCTAACGTCGTAAACATCTCTTCTGTTGTTCTTAAAGAAAGAATAGAATTGATAGATTTAATCGCTATTTCCTCATCAATGCCTGATTGAAGTATTTTTTGTAATAATTTTACCGTTTCTTTACTCTCCATATGAGCTCTTTGCCCATTTCCCATACCATCACTAATTGCAAGCGCATATTTACCAACACTTAAATCCATCATCGCATAAGAGTCACCAGAAACAAACCCACCGCCTTTTGCAGCTGTGGCCAACCCAGTATCAAGAGAATACGTTTTTGCCGAACCAAATGATATTAAGCTGTGGCCGTTCGGATAAGAAGATTTTTCTTCATGTTTAACAACAATATTTTCCTTTAGAATGTCAGAAAGCATCGGCGCAACTAACTTTTCACATTCTCCATGTTCATTAGATGCAACTGGAATCAACATTTCAATATCAATACTTCCTCTATCTAAACAATATATATCAACATGCTCTACTTCTACGCCAAAATCACGAAACGCTTGCATAATCTGTTCTTCCTGCACTTGATGATTTTCTCGTTCTCTTTGGATCTCCTTAGCAAAATCCTCCATAACTTTTGATACACCTAATAGTTGCTCCGCTACTATTCTACGGTTTTCTTTCATTTGTTTTCGTAATTTTTGTCCTTCATAGAAGTGATCTAATTCACCCGCTACTAAATCCGTCACTTTCTTCCCTCTCACACAATGCTTGTCCCATTCACGAACTAACTTCCGATTATGCTGCAACGTCCCCTCTTCCGTTTCACTCATTATTTGTTTCATATAATCGTACGTTTTGTCGAAATTAACTACCCAGCATTGGTCCTTTTTAAAGCATGTTTGACATGTTTTTGCAGTAATTGTACTTAAGAACAAATCCGCTTCTGTCTCTTTATCTTCCTCCTCCACATATCCATATACAGAAAAGCTATTAGATAAAGCAGCAAATACATTGGCAAATTGATTAATTTTATTCGCTGTAACATCACGCATCCTTCTTAAATACTGTTGTTGATCTTGCGAATGTTCCTGTGTGCCTGGCATGAATTTAGCAATACGATCCATAACAAGTTTCGGTGTTAATAAGAAGAACATAATCGCCACACCAGATTCAATTAAAGTTGTCACAATGTTTGTTTGCTTGTCTACATATAGCGTAATCAAGCTCGTCCCAATTAATAAACCTAAACTAACACCTAAACGCTTCCCTTCTTTTAACAAACCACCAAGCAACCCAGAAAAAGCAAGTAGACTAAGTTGAGACAAACTGGAGACATTGGCTAAACTTAATATTAATCCAGTGACGACCCCCACTGTAGATCCTGTAGCAGCCCCCGCAATAAATGCAAACACGAGCACTAAATACCTAGTAAAAATATGTTGAATAGAAGCGTCATATACAAACCAATCTGTTGTACCTGTTAAAACAGATGCTAGTAATATAATTAAACAAACAATTTCTTCTGTCTCTAGCGCTTGTTGTTTACCTTTTCGTTCTACTAAAAGCGGAACACTTTGTAAAAATATCATAGTTAATACGAAGCTAAGCCCTGCCTCAATCGTACTAACGAGTAAATCGTACATGGTGACAGTTTGTTGCGCGAAATATACGACAACTAAATGTGCGGTTAATGCGGAGATAAATACTTGGAATGGAACAAGTCCAACAGTTTTACGTGTAAACCGACTAAAGAAGATATTATAAATGAAGAAAGTAAAAATAGATGCAAAGGTAAAGAATAAATTATCTATCGAAACTGAAAGTGCGCCCCCCATAAGAGCCAAGAACGCGAGCGGCATTTTATCCCGCTTCATAACATAAACAGCAGCAAAAAACGGCAGTGCAAACGGTAAAATGTTTGTTAATATATATGCTCGTCCCAAAAGAAAACCAATAACAACAATAATAAATCCCCATCTAAAGAAAACCTGTTCAAACTTCATTCGCAACTTACTCGTCCACTTTACTGCTCCAAGCTGACTCTCATTCATTGCCAATGCACTTGTATTCATAGTATTCCTTCCTGCTTTAGGCATATTTTTAACACCACCTGCATAGTTTAATTACTGTCATTATAAAAGATGATTATTGGGATTTTTGTCAAAACAACAGTTTTCACTTTTATAATCGTTCGACTTTTTATTCGAAATAACTCTACATATATACACGGTATGTAATTTATTCTCACTATTTTAATTGAACATTCAGAAAATATAGGGTGATTTTGTAGAAGTGTTGTATGTCTTAATTTATTTAACAAAAAAAGATCATGCAAATTTGCATGATCTTTTTAGGATGACCCGTACGGGATTCGAACCCGTGTTACCGCCGTGAAAGGGCGGTGTCTTAACCACTTGACCAACGGGCCGTTAAATTAAATATAGCGGCGGAGGGGATCGAACCCCCGACCTCACGGGTATGAACCGTACGCTCTAGCCAGCTGAGCTACACCGCCATGTCGTCTTATTTAACGGACAATTAGTATCTTACCTCAGATATATTTTAAAGTCAACACATCTTGAAAACTTTTTTAAAAATATATTTTCACATATAAAAAAGCACCCCGAGCAATCGCCCTGGGTACCTCTCTATATGCTAAGAATTAAACGTTCTTATTATCCGCGACGTGCGCCACGGCCACCACGTTTAGATTCTGTGTTACGCTTTAAAGAAGTTAAACGATCTTCACTGTCCTTTAAGAAACGTGCCATCTTTTGCTCGAATGTTTCTTTTGGAGCTCGTTCGTTACCGCCGCCACGGTTATCTCTGTTGAAAGAACGATTACGTTGTGGACGTCCAGAACGTTGTTGATCGCCACCGCCACCGCGTTGGTATTCACCACGTGGACGATCTCCTTCTGTTTTTTCACGCTCTTTCGCTTTTTTAATAGATAGACCGATCTTACCATCTTTTTCAACGTTAATAACTTTTACTTCTACTTGGTCGCCCACTTTTAAGTGATCGTTAATATCTTTCACATAATTATCAGCAACTTCACTAATATGAACAAGACCCGTTAAGCCTTCTGGCAGCTCCACAAAAGCCCCAAAATTTGTAATACCTGTTACTTTACCCTGTAACTTGCTGCCTACCTCGATTGACATAAAAAAAATGCTCCTCCTTAGTGGTTAAAAAGTCAAATTTTACTTTATTATATATAATCCTAAAATATAGTGTCAATAAGACATACTCTACTTAGAAACAGGAAAAATTATCTCCCCTTTTCCAGAGAAGAAATAATCCCTTCTAGCAATCTTTAATACGTACTCTTCATCATTTAACTTTTGAACTTCGTCTTTTAGACTCTTTTCTTTATTCGTTAATGAATCCAGTTCTTTTTTCATGTCCTTAACTTTTGCTTCTTTTGCTCTAATGGAACTGTTTTGTTGATAAAACGTTACACTAATACTCGCAATAATTGTAAAAGCAAAGACAAGAAAAACCGCTAAACGGCGATAAAGTCGCTTCCTGTTCTCATCCGTTTGTATTATATGCTCTTTAACAGGATTTGGACTCTGTTTTTCGATTGTTCTTTGTCTCAGTTCCCTCATTTCCGAGGTCCCCCTAACTTCTTTTTTATACGCCCCCATAATTGGAAGATGTGTCCCTTCAATTTTGCTATATATTGCAGGAACCCTACATGTTTCATTATAAAAAGTTTAACACGATTAGGGAGAAGTTTCCATATGAGCGAAGCAATAAATCGAACAGGCCAGAAAAAAACTTTCCATATGAAAAGTAATATCCAAATCACCATTTTCCATAACACATGTCCAATTGAAAGCAGTATACGAAATAAGAATAATATAAATGCAATAAATAGCTGCGCTATAATAATAACAGGTTTTATCATGAGTAGCTTTATAATTTGAACAAAAAAGTGTGTTGTTTGCATAAAAATATAGATGAGAAAATTTAACAGTCTCATGTATATTGCTTTCAATAAGCTTTGATATGCCGCAAAACCACATAATAATGCCAAAAATACATATATACGTAGTTCAGCTTCATTTACAAGAAGCAGTACATAAAAAACGAATAATGCTTGGACAATCCAAAATAGTATATCATGAATAAATACAAGCCAACGTTTACGTTCTTGCCGCTTTAAAAATCGTTGGTATGTATCTAAAGACGCTCCAATCCAAGCACCCATTCCGATCATTGAGAGCATCGTATACAACTGAATTGTTAGGCTCATTTAAACAACTTACTAAAGAATCCTTTAGTTTTCTCCCCTTGATTCTCATCAATATACAGCATCTCATGAACTTTCCCTTTAATCGATACAACACCTTTTTCTACATCTAAATTTTTCATTTGCAAATTTTGACCACGAATTGTTAAAAAACCCATTACGGTCTCAAGTAAAAACTCCTCGCTATCAAAACTCTCTACCTGCTTTACACCGGTAATATCAATTACACGCCTGCCACGCATAATAATATCATGCTCTACCGAAACATTTTGTTGATTAGAAGACATAGGTGAGTAACCATTATCCACGTAAATCCCCCCATAGATTTATACTAGCTAATAGTAATGTATGAAGGGATAATTGATTTTAGAACAAGCCTTCTTCAGCCTTTACTTTTTCTTCGCGAACTAAACTATACATATTTGCTGCATCTTCTTTTTTAGTCGTTTCTTTCAATTCGTTTATTTTTACAGTTACTATTTTTTGACCAAAACGAATTGTTAATTCATCAGCTACTTTTACATCTGAACTCGCTTTTGCCACTTGACCATTAATTGATATTCTTCCTTGATCAGCTACTTCTTTCGCTAATGTTCTTCTTTTAATTAAACGTGATACTTTTAAAAACTTATCTAGACGCATATCAAATCCCCCTATTAACGCTCTGTTTGTTTTGCCTCTTCCCATAAAACGTCTAACTGCTCTAATGATAAATCTTGCATCTCTTTATTCATTTCAGCTACCTTTGCTTCCATGTATAAGAAACGACCGACGAATTTCTCATTCGTTGAACGTAACGCCTCTTCGGGATCTATTTTATAATGACGAGCTATATTCACAAACGCAAATAGTAAATCGCCAAATTCACCTAACATTTTCGCCTCATCCATATTTGTAACTTCTTGTTGGAACTCTTGCCATTCTTCTAAGGCTTTCTCTATCATCGGTTGTACATCAACCCAATCGAAACCAACTTTGCCAGCTTTTTTCTGGATTTCATAGGCGCGTAGTAACTGTGGCAAACTTTTTGGAACCCCATTTAAAACAGATTCTTTCACGAATCCTTTTTCTTGTTTTTTAATTTCTTCCCAATTGGCAATTACTTCATCGGCATTATTTACATCCGTATTCCCAAATACATGCGGGTGGCGGCGAACCATTTTCTCAGATAAAGTTCGAATAATATCATCTATAGAGAACCAACCTTCATCCTCCCCGATTTGAGCATGCAACATAACTTGTAATAATATATCACCCAGTTCTTCTACTAAGTGATCATCATCCTCTTCATCAATTGCTTCCAACACTTCATAAGCTTCCTCAATTAAATACTTCTTTAAAGATTGATGTGTTTGCTTTTTATCCCACGGACAACCATTCGGTCCACGAAGGTCTGCAATAATTTCTCTAAGCACATCAAACTGTTGATACAAGGACGCACGTTCTTTAACTGGTGGTACATATACACTCGTTAAATTATTCAACTCTGTTTCATGATCTAACATGTACAACGGCACCTTTTTAACTTGTTCAAATGAAGTCCCTGCAGCTGTTACGATATACACTTCATAATCATCTGATAGCATCTCCATTAATGTTAATTTCACATCAGATGCAACGAATGCGTCATATACTTGGCAAAAGATTAAATGTTGACGTAATTCTAATTGTCCTCTTTCAAATGATGTGGCGTCAATTAATTGGAATCCTTCAATCGGATCAATCTTTAGACTCGCAAACATAGGATCAAGGAAACTTTGTCCACCTTCAATGCGCACTTCAACATTCGCTACTTCGCCTTTTTCCAACAGTAGCTGAACCGTTCTTTCCGCTACAAGCGGATGCCCTGGCACGGCATAGATGATTTCTGTGCCTTCAGCTTGTTCTAGTAATGTATTCGCGATTGTTTCATATACAATTTCAAATGTATCATGCGCTTCATATACACTGTCAAAGGCTGTATATTGTATACCTTCTTTCTCCAACTCTTCTATAACGGGATGTTCCTTCGTTCTAACAAACATGTGATCTGCTTCTTTTATTTTTCGATATACACCCATCGTTAACTGATCTAACTCACCAGCACCTAATCCTAAAATAGTAATGATTCCACTCACAACCTGACACCTCTATCCACTCTTCTTCAATGAACCTTCTTTTTTCTCTTTTTTCATAACGGTTCCTATTTCCGCTTTTGTAAATACACGTAATTTTAAAATTAAAAACACATATGTTAATCCACCGATAGCTACACCTAACAATGCCTCAAGTGTTGCAATTCCTCTATGCCTTGTATCAATTACTAATCCAGACATTTGCATCACACGTATAAATATTATTAATACAAACCCCATACCGATACCACTAATAACTACACCTAACATATTCCGCTTATCGATAAGCGATTCGGATACAGCTTGCATAAGTAATGCACTATTTAGCACAGAAATTACAATTAACGCAACTAGTGTTGCAATTGCAGCTCCCTTCACACCAAAATACGGCATTAATGTATAATTTAAAGCTAACTTTAAACAACCCCCAAATATAACGAATATTGCTGGTTTTAATGTTTGTCCTAACCCTTGCAAAATAGAAGCAGTTGTAATCGACAATGAACTAAATAAAATAGATAAAGATAAAATGGATAAAACATCTGACCCATCACTATTTTCAAACAACATAATATTCGTAGGCTGAATAATACAAGTTAATCCAATGGCAGCTGCAAATCCAATAACAAATGTTATTTTCATTGCTAACTTTACCTTTTCTCGAATAAAGGAAAGATCTCCTCTTTCCTTCGCCGCTGTAATAATTGGAATAAGTGACAATGAGAAAGAAGTTGTCACGACAGTACCTAATTGCATAAGCGGGATACTTCTGTCGTAAACACCTTTTAATATCTTTGCACTTTCAGCTTGCTCTCCTGCCCCAATAAGTAAGGAATAGAAGGAAATGGAATCAGCCATTTGTATAAAAATAAGTACTAAGTTACTAACACAAATCGCCAATCCCTGCCAAAACAGAATTTTAATGATTCTCTTTTTTCCCTTAATTCTCTTTACACTCTTGAAAAATATAGAACGAAAGTCATGACGCATATAAAGTACAAGTACGATAATCCCAATTAGTCCGCCTGCGATTGAACCTAACATAGCACCTGCACCGACTGTATATAAATCAAATCCGCGAGCAATTAGGAATAGAGATAAAAATACAATAATAGAAACACGAATTGTTTGTTCTATCACTTGCGAAACAGCTGTTGGCATCATATTATTGAACCCCTGAAAATATCCTCTTGCTACAGATAAAAACGGCATCAATATGAATGAAAATGAAATAACACGTAATAACTTATCTAAGTGTATATCACCCATGGCTGCTGCAATTGTTTCGGCACCAAAAAACAATGTGAAAAAGCCTACGAAACCAATTCCTAATAAAAACCAAAAAGATACACAGATAATTTCTTCTGCTTCTTGTTGTTTCCCTCGCTCTAATCGTTCCGCAACCATTTTTGAAATTATAATGGGGAACCCATAAGTAGCTAAAATTAAACAAAATCCATAAAACGGATAAATTTGTTGGTAAATATAAAAACCAATATCACCCGCTATATTTTGATATGGAATACGGTAAAAAGCGCTTAATACCTTTGTAACAAAACTTGCGATTGTTAATATAATAGCCCCACGCCAAAAGGCTTGATACTTCTTCGATTCCATACAAGAAAACTCCTTTTTCTATTCTCACCCCTCGTATTATATCATAAAGAAAAGGACAAGCTTCCTTGCCTACACGAGTAATAATACGTTCGTGCAATGCTAGAAATGTTCAACGAAAAAAGGTAGCAAAGCGCTACCTTCATTCAATATACATATATCTCCAAATATTTGATTTCTCAAAAAGAAATATCATAATTAGGAAAGATTGCTACTTCTAAAATTCGATATAGCCTTACTGCTCCATTTGTTTCGCTAAAAAGCTTGCAGCTGTATTTACTGACTTATGCTCTACTTCACTTATAATATCCTCTTTAGAGAAGATAACAACAGCTCCAATTGGATCTCCATTCGCAACAATCGGGCCAATTGTATAGGAACTCACTTTTTCTGTTACTCCATCAATAATTGAAATTTCGCTTTCATCTGTCATAATTACAGACTTACGCTCTTCCATTGTCTTCTCAATTAAATCGCCAACACTTTTATTTAAGTATTCTTTTTTAGATACGCCTGCTACTGCGATAATAGAATCACGATCGCATACAAGCACATTATGTCCTAAGCTATCGTATAAAGCTTCCGTATATTCCTTTGCAAAATTACCTAGTTCACTAATTGGAGAATATTTTTTCAAAATCACTTCTCCATCGCGATCAACAAATATTTCTAGCGGGTCTCCTTCTCGAATACGTAAAGTTCTACGAATTTCCTTCGGGATTACTACCCTACCTAAATCATCAATTCGACGTACGATTCCAGTTGCTTTCATTCTAATGCTGCCTCACTTTCTACTGATGATCAAAGTGGTGAATTTACCTGTTCATGTAAAAATCACCAACTGTTAGACATAGTATTTTACACATTAGTTCTTCTATGCACGCCGAATTGTATTTTTTTATCTTATATTAGGCATTTATGACTTCTTTTTTTACATCTGGTAGGCCTTTTAATAAATTTTCAGCAATTGTTAACCACTTCGATGTCTCTAAACCATTTGTTTTCATAACGATTTTCAATTGCGATCCTTCCATTCCTAGACCAATCATACGTCCAAAACTATTTCCAAGCATGAATAATTTTCCGCCATCAATATTTTGACTTGCTTGTTCTGAGAACAGAATTGTCACTTCAAATTTATTTTGCTTAATTAACTCAATTTGTTCTTTCATTGCCAATACTTTAATATTTGCAATTTGCAATAAGTAACCAACTTCTTGCGGGTAATCACCAAATCTATCTATCATCTCTTCCTGCAACTCTTCAATATCCTCAATTGCAGAAACACCTCTAAACTGTTTATACATCATAATCTTTTGTTTACTATCTGAAATATAAGCATCTGGTAAATATGCATCTACTTCTAAATCAATTTCAACATTAACTGTATTTTCAACCCCATCTGTTCCTCTACGCTGTTCAATTGCATCTTTTAACATTTGAGAATATAGATCAAATCCGACAGAATCAATAAATCCATGCTGTTCGGCTCCTAACAAGTTACCTGCACCACGAATGGATAAGTCTCTCATCGCAATTTTGAAACCTGACCCAAGCTCTGTGAACTCTTTAATGGCTTGCAGACGCTTCTCTGCAACTTCTGATAACACTTTATCTCGTTTGTATGCAAAGTATGCATATGCAACACGATTAGAACGTCCAACACGACCACGAAGCTGATACAGCTGCGATAATCCCATTCGATCTGCATCAAATACAATTAACGTATTTACATTCGGAATATCTACACCCGTCTCAATAATTGTTGTACTTACAAGAACATCATGCTGCCCTTCTAAAAACGATAGCATAACAGACTCTAATTCACCTTCGTTCATTTTCCCATGTGCATACGTTACACGCGCGTCTGGAACTAACATCGAAATTTCATCTGCTTTTCTTTCGATATCCTCCACACGATTATATAGGAAGTAAATTTGCCCACCTCTTGCAAGCTCTCGTTCTATCGCTTCTCGCATTAACGCTGGATTATACTCTACTACATACGTTTGGACTGGGAAACGATTTTCTGGTGGTGTCTCAATAACAGATAAGTCACGCACACCAAGCATAGACATATGGAGTGTACGCGGAATCGGAGTTGCCGTTAATGTTAACACGTCAACATTTGCTTTTAATTGTTTAATTTTTTCTTTATGCGTTACACCAAACCTTTGTTCTTCATCAATAATAAGAAGGCCTAAATCTTTATAAGTAACGTCTTTAGATAAAATACGATGCGTTCCGATTACGATATCTACCGTACCATCTTTTAAGCCTTTAATTGTTTCATTTTGCTGTTTTCTCGTACGGAATCTACTTAATAATCCTATATTGATTGGATAATCTTGAAAACGCTCTCGAATTGTTTCATAGTGTTGTTGTGCAAGGATCGTTGTCGGCACTAAAATTGCAACTTGTTTTTCATCCATAATTGCCTTAAATGCCGCACGGATAGCTACTTCCGTCTTTCCATATCCTACATCACCACAAAGAAGCCTATCCATCGGACGTCCACGTTCCATATCTTTCTTAATCTCGTCAATAGAACGTAATTGATCCTCTGTCTCTTGATATGGGAAAGAAGATTCAAATTCTTGTTGTTCTGCCGTATCTGGTGTATATGCATAACCTTTTGAAGCTTCGCGCTCAGCATATAGTTTAATTAGGTCATCCGCAATGTCTTGTACAGATTTTTCAACTTTCGTTTTGACCTTTTTCCAATCATTTCCGCCCAATTTATAAACTTTAGGATCCTTACCTTCAGATCCTACATATTTCTGCACTTGGTCAATTTGTTCAATTGGAACGTATAACTTATCATTACCTTGATATTTAATATTCAAGTAATCTTTATGAACACCATTAATCTCTAGTGTCTCGATACCTAAGAATTTACCTATACCATGATTTACATGAACTACATAATCTCCAACTTTTAATTCCGAATAACTTTTAATACGTTCAGCATTAGATAACTTCTGCTTACGTTGTGATTTTTTAACTTTTTTATGAAAAAGCTCTTTTTCAGTAATAACAACAAGCTTTTGCATCGGCATTTCAAATCCTGCATGTAAATCACCTACAGCAATTTGCAACCTTCCAGGCAATAATATATCTGTGCCCTCTACGATATCTGCCTCAATATCATAATCACTTAAAATATGTTGTAGTTTTTTTACACGTTCATCATCTGTGCCGAGCACAACAGTCGTAAAATGCCCTTCGTTCCATCTATCAATTTCAGTTTTCAACAACTGCATCTGCCCATGGAAATCTTGCATTGTTTTACATGTCACATTCACAATGTTTTGCGGATGTGTATGTGCTATATGACGTAAGAATAACGTTAAATATACAAAACTTCTTTTTTTATGATGAAGAAATTCCTCAAACGAGTGTGAGAAAGATAAATCTTGAATAATTGTTCCCTCACCAAGAAGTGATATATACCATTCCGCCTCTTCCGTTTCAAGATGTGATGCCGTTTCTTGAATACGGGAAATCTCATCCAAAACCACAATACCATCTTCTGGTAAATAATCTATCAGACTAGCAGGTTCTTTATAGAAAATAGATAAATATTTAAACATCTGTTCTATACTTTGCCCGTTTTTTAACATCTCAATTTCATGACTTACCGTTTCAAGCACTGTAGTCTTCAATTTATCATCGGAAAGTTTTTGCATCGTCTTAGTCAAGCCTTCCTCAAGATGCTCAATTCCCGACTTCAATTCTTCCTGTGAAAATAAAAACTCTGTTGCTGGACCAAATCTAACACTTTCTTTTTTATCTTGAGAGCGCTGTTCATCCACATCAAATAATCGAATAGAATCAACTTCTGTATCGAAAAATTCAATACGAAATGGTAACTCTTCAGTTAATGGGTAAATATCTAATATTCCCCCGCGCAAACTGAATTCCCCAGGAGCTTCTACCATCGACTTACGCTCATAACCAATATGATGTAAAGTATGCAAGAATGTATCTAAATCAATCTCTTGCCCTAGATTGATTTCGATTTGCCTTTGCTTCCACAACTCTTTCATTGGTAAAAATCTGCGTAGTCCTGCAACTGGCGCTACAATAATCCCGTTCTCTCCTGCCGCTAAACGATTCAATACTTCAATACGTTGCGCCTTCAATTCTGGGCTTGCAACACCAATTTCTGATGCTATCAATTCATTTACTGGGTATAACCACACATCTTTTTCACCAAGTAACGCCACTAAATCTTCATGCACTTTTTGTGCTTGATATAAATTATGCGTCACAATAAGTTGTGATTTTTTTGTTTTTTTATATAAGGCCGCCATTAATAACGAACGAGAAGAGGTTGCCATACCTGATACAAGTTGTTCTTTTAAACCATCTTCTAGTCCATTAATAACCGATTGGATCTCTTCATTTTTATAAAATTGCTCTAATAAACCTATCATTTTCAAAACCCCTCTCAACATAAAGAGCAAGCCACTATATTTTATGCAAATATTTTGGAAAAAGAAAACAGAAAAATGCTTTGGACATGCCAAAGCGACAACATTTTATTGCAGAAATTTTTCATATTCATAATACTCCGGATAAGATGCGAGCGTTTCTTGACACGATTCACAAATCGTTTTTATATATATATTTCCATTCTCATGAAAATGAATCATCTCTACTACTTCTTGCTCTGTTAGTTGAAATAAAACGTCGCTATACACTTTTTCTGCAGTAACGGAGCCTACATTACTCCCGCAATGTCTGCAATAATAATATCCTTCCATACTAGCCTCCTAAAAATCCAATTACTACTAGTATGGGTAAAAACAAGACAAAATATTCTCAATCATACCCTTAACTATTGAAGGTATTCATGATTTGAAGAAAAGGTTTATTTAACCATTCTTCACATGCATCCGCTGCTTTTTCAATAGAATGACTCACATCAGGAATTTCTTCCGATGTAAAACGTCCTAATACGTAATCTACTACCTTCATGCCATTTTTCGGACGATCAATTCCCATGCGGATACGTTGAAACTCTTGTGTTCCTAAATGTGAAATTGTTGATTTCACACCATTATGTCCACCAGCACTACCTTTCATACGAAGGCGTAATTTACCTACAGGGATGTCTAAATCATCGTACAGAACAACGAAGTCCTCAACATCAATTTTATAGTAATCCATGAGTGGTCGAATACTTTCCCCAGATAAATTCATATATGTAAGTGGCTTTAATAAGATTACTTTTTCTCCATTAACAAATCCTGCACCAAATACTCCTTTAAATTTTTGTTCATTCAAAGAAATATTCCAACGCTTTGCAAGTTCATCAATCGCCATAAATCCAATATTATGCCTTGTTAATTCATATTCTCTACCCGGGTTCCCAAGTCCTACTATCAATTTCATTCTTGTACCACTACTTTCTTTTTTCGATACGAAAAGACGTAACCAATCTTGGTTACGTCTCATTCTATCCAATTAATTGAATAATACACTTACAGATTCTTCTTCGTATACACGAATGATTGCTTCTCCGATTAGTGGAGCAACTGAAAGTTCATGTACTTTGTCGATTTTCTTCTCTTCTGGTAATACGATAGAGTTCGTTACAACTAACTCTTTAATATTTGAGTTTTGGATACGCTCAATTGCTGGACCAGATAATACTGGGTGTGTACAGCAAGCATATACTTCAGAAGCACCGTTCTCAACAAGAGCGTTTGCTGCTAATGTAATTGTACCAGCTGTATCAATGATGTCATCAATTAAAATTGCTGTTTTACCTTCAATATTACCGATAATGTTCATTACCTCTGATACGTTCGGACGAGGACGACGCTTATCAATAATAGCGATTGGTGCTTTTAGGCGATCTGCCATTTTTCTAGCACGAGTTACCCCACCGTGGTCAGGTGACACGATTACGATATCTTTAAGACCTTTTGTTTCAAAGTAATCTGAAAGAATCGGTACACCCATTAAGTGATCGATTGGGATATCAAAGAACCCTTGAATTTGTGGAGCATGTAAATCTAGAGTGATTACACGAGTTGCACCTGCTGTTTCAAGCAAGTTTGCTACAAGTTTCGATGTAATTGGTTCACGAGAACGCGCTTTACGGTCTTGACGCGCATAACCATAGTAAGGAATAACAATATTAATTGTTTTTGCAGATGCACGTTTTAATGCATCGATCATAATAAGTAATTCCATGATATGTTCGTTTACTGGGAAGCTTGTAGATTGAATAATGAATACATCGCAACCACGGATACTTTCTTCAATGTTAATTTGAACTTCTCCATCACTAAAACGATCAACAGAACATTTTCCTAGTCCTACTCCAATGTGCTTTGCAATTTGCTCAGCAAGTTCCTTATTAGAGTTTAAAGAGAATACTTTCAAATTAGAATTTAGATATTGAGTCGACATCTAGATTAACCCTCCACATTATGATTTTTTCTTATTCAGCAATTGATCAACATAGTCTTCTTTGTTAACTTGACGTGCACGTGCTACAGATAATGCTTTTGATGGAACATTCTCTGTAATTGTAGAGCCTGCTGCCACATAAGCACCATCTTCAACTGTTACAGGAGCGACAAGGTTTGAATTACATCCAATAAATACCCCGTTACCAATCACAGTTTTGAATTTATTCTTACCGTCATAGTTCACCGTAATTGAACCACAACCAAGATTCACGTCTTCTCCAACTAGTGCATCCCCGATATAACTTAAGTGTGAAGCTTTACTTCTATTACCAAAAACAGTTTTTTTGATTTCCACGAAGTTTCCAACGCGTACTTCATCTCCAATAACTGAATCTGGGCGAATATGTGCAAATGGACCAACCGATACTTCTGTACCAAGTTTACTATCATGTACAGTAGATTGTCGAATTGTCGTACGATCTCCAATTTCACTATCGCGAATTACTGTGTGCGGTCCAATTTCACAATCAGAACCAATTACAGTATTCCCCTCAATAATTGTTCCTGGATGAAGAACTGTATCACTACCGATAATTGCATCAGCAGAAATATACGTGTTACTTGGATCAATAATTGTAACACCATTTACCATGTTCTTACGGTTGATACGGTTTTTCATAATAATTTCCGCTTGCGATAGAGCGACTCTGTCGTTAACACCTAACGTTTCATCGAAGTGCTCTGTTTGATAAGCCGATACGATATGACCTTCATTTTTTAAAATCTCAATAACATCTGGCAGGTAATATTCACCTTGTACGTTATCATTTGAAACTTTAGAAAGTGAGGCGAATAAAGCTTTATTATCAAAACAATACGTACCTGTATTGATTTCTTTAATAGCTAATTCTTTCTCATTTGCATCCTTATGCTCAACAATCTTTTCAACATGACCATTCTCATTACGAACGATACGACCATATCCAGCAGGTTCTTCTATGTAAGCTGTTAGCACCGTTGCCATTGCCCCTGCTTCTTTATGTTGCTGAAGCAATGCTTCCATCGTTTCAGCAGTTATTAGCGGCGTATCACCACAAATAACTAAAGTTGTTCCTTCTTCATTTGCAAGTACACTTGCAGCTTGATCGACAGCGTGTGCTGTACCAAGTTGTTCTGCTTGTAATGCAAACTCACTTACGTTTCCTAGCTGTTCTTGTACCATTTCAGCACCATGTCCTACGACTGTTACAAGTTTCTGCAATCCTAATTGCGTTACTTGATCGACAACATGTTGTACCATAGGTTTTCCACATACAGGATGAAGCACTTTGTATAGCTTAGACTTCATACGTGTGCCTTTGCCTGCAGCTAGAATCACTGCAAATCTGTTTGACATATAGACCCTCCATCGCAACCTATTTATCCATTAACGATATTATCCTAAATCATCATATATTTCAAGAAACACATTTTAACTATTAAATTTTACCATAATTCTTATACGATGTTTTACTCTTTAGTATCTTTTTTAAGAAATAAGCTATACTAT
Source organism: Bacillus cereus group sp. RP32 (assembly GCF_040459735.1). Lineage (NCBI taxonomy): Bacteria > Bacillati > Bacillota > Bacilli > Caryophanales > Bacillaceae > Bacillus > Bacillus cereus group sp. RP32. The sequence continues at coordinate 5,278,742 of NZ_JARVHO010000001.1, forward strand.
TTAAAATGATTTTGAAAAAATTAGAAGTTTTCCTCTTCACTTTAATAAATTCAGAATTTTCCGTACAAAAATAGATAAAACCACACAAAAAAACAAACTCCTGTAAATGCTTACAGGAGTTTGTTGCAAAATTATAGGGATTTCTTTAAAAAGCCCTTTTCATTCGAATTTTACGAAGCACCCGCTTCTTCAAACTCAACCTCTTCTAACTCGCCTAAACGATGATACTCTGTTAAAACCGCATCTTGAATTTTAGAGCGTGTATTAGAATTAATTGGATGTGCAATGTCACGGAATTCTCCATCTGGAGTACGTTTACTTGGCATTGCTACAAATAATCCATTATTACCATCAATTACACGAATATCATGAACAACAAATTCATGGTCTAGAGTAATAGAGGCAATTGCTCTCATGCGGCCTTCTGTGTTTACGCGGCGTAATCTTACGTCAGTCACTTCCATCTTGTGTTCACCACCCTTTTCTAAATAAGCGATATATTTGTATAAATTCCACAAAATTTCTATTTTCCCTTTAATTTTTTAAAAATTTTTAAGATAAAAATTTTTAATGTAATTGAATATAGAGATTAGTGGAGGTTATCGCTTACAAAAGATTACTTAACTAGGGCAATTACTTCGATTTCAATTGAAACATCTTTCGGTAATTTTGCTACTTGTACACAAGAACGAGCTGGCTTATGAGTAGAGAAATAAGAGCCGTATACTTCATTAACAGCATTAAAATCATCCATATCTTTTAAGAATACTGTTGTTTTTACTACTGTATCAAATGAAGCACCTGCTTCTTCTAATACCGCTTGTAAATTTTGAAATACTTGCTCTGTTTGTACTGTCACGTCTCCTGCTACAAGCTCTCCACTTGCAGTTAACGGAATTTGTCCTGAACTGTAAAACATATTATTTACAATAATCCCTTGTGAATATGGTCCAATTGCTTGTGGTGCATTGCTTGTTTGAACAACTTTCATATTTTTTCACCCTTTTATTATTTATTTTTACTCTTTAAAAATAGTGCACGAAAAGCAGTTTGTCCATCTATTTTATAATTTATAAATAGAATAAAAAAAAGATAAAGCGATCTGCTTTACCTTTTTACTCAGCCTCTACAAGCCCTTCATCAAATGGTGCCAGTGAATAATTTCCCTTTTCCACTTGAATCGCTTTTTCTTTCACATCAACTTCTGATAGACGAATTAATGATACAAAATTATTAATTAGTCGTTCTTCAATATCTGTGGATTCTACTAATACACCAATACCAACAACATTAGCCTTAAACTCTTCTAACATACTCATCATACCTTGAATTGTCCCGCCAGCTTTCATGAAGTCATCAATAATTAAAACATTTGATCCCTCTGGAAGGCTACGCTTTGCTAACGTCATTGTTTGAATTCGCTTAGAAGAACCTGATACATAGTTAATACTAACAGTTGGGCCTTCTGTTACCTTATTATCTTTCCTTGCAATTACTACCGGTATATCTAAGTAATTTGCCACCGCATAAGCAAGTGGAATCCCCTTCGTTGCCACCGTCATAACCGCATCAATTGGTTGCCTAGCAAAAACAGAAGCAAACAAACGACCTGCGCCATTAATATGGCGAGGATTACTTAAAAGATCTGTCATATATAAGTAACCACCAGGCAAAATACGATCTGGATTTTCAAATAAGCTACAAAGCTCACCAATAATTAGATCTGCCTCTTCCTCACTTATATATGGTATATATTTCACTCCTCCTGCTGCTCCTGGTACCGTTTGCAATGTGCCGACCCCTTGTTGTTCAAACGTTTGCTTAATAATAACTAAATCTTCACTAATGGAAGACTTAGCTGATTGATACCTTTCAGCAAAAAAAGTGAGAGAAACTAGCTGACGAGGGTTTTGTAACAAGTAATACGTCATATCGACTAATCTTGTACTTCGTCTAATTTTCATACTCCCACCTCAAATCACGAATATTCTAAACAAATCATAACGTATTATACGTCTTTATTCAAGCGTTTCTCGCTCTCCTAATAAACGTACTGCGTATACTTGTTCACAAAATCCTTTTAATCCGTTATATATACGATGCATTCGCGAATCATGGTGCACAAGACCAAATACGGTTGGGCCACTTCCACTCATTAATACGGCATCCGCCCCAAATCGCTTCATCTGTGCCTTAATACGTGCAACTTCAGGATGCATCGCAAACGTTACATCTTCTAAAACATTACCAACAGTATCACAAATCCCTTTGTAGTCCCCAGCATTTATGACGTTAACCATTTTATCTACATTTGGATGTGTAACTCGATTTAACTTTAAATTTCCATACACATCAGCAGTAGATACACCAATATGGGGTTTTGCCAAAATAACCCAACAAGAAGGTGGAGTTTTTATGTGCTCAATTTGCTCTCCTCTTCCAGTGGCAATTGCTGTCCCACCATATACACAAAACGATACATCTGATCCGATTTTTGCGCCAAGCTCTGCTAACTGATCAATTGTAAGCCCTAAATTCCATAATTTATTAAGGCCACGTAATGTCGCTGCTGCATCACTACTTCCACCTGCTAATCCAGCTGCTACTGGAATCGTTTTTTCAATAGTAATAGATACGCCTTTTTTCACATTAAACTTCTCTTTTAATAATTTCGCTGCTTGATAAGCTAAATTTCTTTGGTCGTCTGGGACATACCGATTATGGGATAAAATTTCAATACGGTCTTCTGCTAATTCCATTAGTTCTAAACGATCCGCTAAATCAATTGTTGTCATAATCATTTTCACTTCATGATATCCGTCTTGTCTTTTTCCCAGTACATCTAACGACAGATTAATCTTTGCTGGTGCTTTCACTAGTAGCTTCAATCTATTCACCCACTCTATGTACTCAATCTTTTATCGTTTATTTTACCATAAATTTATAGTAAGACGATGACACTTCCCTAATTATAACGAAAAGCATTCAGAATGAAACTACTTATGTAAAATGATGGCACCTTTTCGAGTACAAAAAGCCGAGGAATCACTCCTCGGCTACCGTAGCATAGAAAGTATCTTACAACTACTGGTTTTGTTTCATTAATTGCTGTTCTGCAATTTCTATAGCACGTTTCACCATGTTACCAGCATCTTTCGCACGAATTCCGCCCCAGCCCTCTTTCTGAACAACATCATAAAAGCCTAGCTCTTTTGCAAGCTCTTCTTTAAATTGATTTGACATGACACCTCTTCGTCTACTCAATGCAGAGTCCCTCCTTATTTTGCTACGGTATAATTAGTATGCAAAATAATATAGCTTTTCATTTGTGGGAATATATGTAACGATACATGAATTATAAAATCACTTCATTATGAGGTTCACCATAAAACGTTAACTCTACTGTCTCTGTTAAAACATCCGCATAGCTATATGATACACGTTGCAACGCATCTTCTTGCTGATCCAATTGTACAACAAAAACAGAACGGTACGTTTCTGCAAGTACACCTGATTGTTCTACTGTTTTTCTTCTCCCACTATTTGCCTTTAACATCAGTCTCTGTCCAAGATGGTGATCTAATTCGCTTTTAATTTCATCTAAACGTTTTGACATATACTTCGTTACACCTCGCTGTAATTTAGATTGAACACTTAAAACACGATATATCTATCCCAATTATTAACCGCAACTCACAGACAATATCATTATAAAAGCATCATGCGTTCAAATAGATAGAAGAAATACTATATTGTAAAAGTATCATTATGTAGTCTGCGCGTTCTTGTCTCTTTTTATCCAAGCTGATTTAAATCCTTCCCATACAAAAAAGCAAGATACATATGTACCTTGCTTATTCTTCATAATGTTGAAAGGGTAATCCAGTTCGTAAAATCCCCCTCGTCTCAATCCCGCCAAGTCCCTTTTCGCCGGTAATCGTATTACGTACAACATCCCATACATTTACTCTTTCCATAAATGACGTAAAACTAATTTTACCAACCACATATACAGGATCTAGTGCGTGAATATTAATTCTAGATGGTGAACTAGCAAAGTTAGCACCCGCTCGAATTAATGCTTCAAAGTGTGATTGGCATGCCCCAGCAAAAATAACGAGTTGATCCAATGATGGATATTTTTTTCTCACTTCTCGAACAGCCTGTACAAAATGCCTTGAATGCCTATATGCTGCTAAATCTCCCTTTACCCCTTTTGATTTTGTATATGCATCGTGCCCCGTAATAACTAAAATGTCTGGACGAAAATGATCTATTAAATCTACTACCTTTTCATGCATCTCTGTTTCTTTACAATGAATACCTTGTACAGGAACACCAATTTTATTATATAAGTCTAAGCACTTGCGCAAATATAACGGGTCACCATCTATATGCAATACACGTCCTGGCATTTGAAAATAATTCACCTCACTTGTATATCCACCCGTTGAAGTGTGTTCATGCCTTTGTTTCATTAATACATAATCTTGTTGAAACAAACGATACGTACGCTCCATCGTTTCTTTCTCACGCTTCGCTCTTTTTTTATGCTCTCGTTGATCTATACTAATTAAATCTTCAAGTGGCGCATCTGCCACCAGTCTAATTTCCTCTCCAAATAATATAGCTATCTCGCCTTTTATTTCTATAATACGAAAAAGGATATCCCTATTATGAGAATATCGTTCCACTAATTCTCCAACATGTAAAGCCATTCTCCTACCTCCAAACTCGTTAGGCCATCTTACCTGTTTTTAAAGTATGAATGTAGGAGAGGAAAGGTGACAAAAGGGACAGTTCAAGTTGAACTGTCCCTTTTCTATTCTTATGACAATTTATGAAGAACTAATGCATTACTTAATGTTGCAAACTCCTCGATAGATAGCGTTTCGCCTCTTCGTTTTGGATCAATTCCCACTTCTGTTAAAATTCGATCCAACAGCTCTTTATCTTTCGGGAAACCATTTAAATTATTTGATAAATTATTCATTAAAGTTTTACGACGCTGTGCAAAACTTGCTCGTACTACTTCAAAGAAGAATGTCTCATCTGTTACTTCTACAACTGGTTTCGGGCGCTTTAGGAGACGAATAATCGCAGAATCAACATTTGGTTGTGGCACAAACACTGTACGTGGTACAGTCATAACTGTTTCCACCTCTGTATAATACTGAATAGCAATGGATAAAGAACCATACTCTTTCGTTCCAGGTTTAGCAGCTAAACGATCTCCAACTTCTTTTTGCATCATAACAACAAATCCACGAACCGGTAATTTCTCTTCCAACAATTTAAATAAAATTGGCGTTGTAATATAGTACGGTAAGTTCGCTACTACCATTACATCTTGCCCTTCCTCAAATTGCTCACTAAACACCTCATGTACATCTGCCTTTAGTACGTCTTTATTTATAACTGTAACGTTGCTATATGGAGCTAACGTCTCATCTAAAATCGGTAATAACCTCTGATCAATTTCAAAAGCTACTACTTTTTTAGCACGCTTCGCTAATTGTTCTGTTAACGCACCAATACCTGGTCCAATTTCAATTGCACCACTTTCTGAACCAATTTCAGCGTGATCGACAATACGATTTAATACATTCGTATCAATTAAAAAATTTTGTCCTAAACTTTTTTTGAATGAAAATCCATACTTTTCAACAATGTCTTTCGTACGGTTTGGCGTTGCGATATCCTTCATTTTCTTTCCTCCTGTATGACTTGCTTATAAGCTTCTGCAAACGATTCTTTTGAAACTTGAAACATTTGTAAACGTTTATGTAACTGTTTTGCGTTTGTATAACCAATCTTTAATAGCTTACCCATTCTTTCTCTGCGACTCTTTGCCATTTCTCCGCCCACTAAACCTGCATCGACTAAATCGCTCCAACTAATTTCACTTGTGTAAGCTTCCATTTCTTCATGTATATTCTCTAAAGCACGGCGAATTGATTCATTAGAAGCATGTTCAATCCCGACACCCTTTTTCCTTTTGGCAAGTGCTTCTTCCTTCGGTAAAAAAGCATGTTTACATCCAGGCACCTTATCAGAAATAATTTTTCGAATACGCTCTCCAGGATAATCCGGATCTGTGAAAATAATAACGCCCCGTTTTTGCAGCGCTAATTTAACTTGCTCAATAACATGATCACCGATTGCTGAACCGTTCGTTTCAATTGTATCCGCATCAACAGCACGCTTAATCGCAACTGTATCATCTTTACCTTCTACAACGATAATCTCTTTAATTTTCATGCTTGCCTCCACACTCGTTTCGTCTCTACTTAGTAAAACAAAAAAATGACGACTTTTCCATTATTATTTTCCCCATTCTTACATTTTAAAAAATAGAATGTCCAAAACTTTGTTCTCTCTCCTTATTGTAACACTTCCTCATTCGCCCTTATTTTTTCACAAAAATAAAAAAGAATGGGTTCTCCCACTCCTTTTTATTCAACACCAAATAAAGCTTTTGCATTTTTTGTTGTTATTTCTGCTACTTCCTCATAAGAAATTCCTTTTAAATTCGCAATTTCTTCTGCTACGAGTTTTACATAACTCGGTTCATTTCGTTTTCCTCGAAATGGATGTGGTGTTAAATATGGACAATCTGTCTCTATTAACAATTTCTCTAATGGAATCTCCACAGCAACTTCTTTCGGCTTCTTAGCATTTTTAAATGTAACTGGTCCACCTAACGAAATTAAAAAGTTCATATCAACACATCGCTCTGCTACTTCTACGCTGCCGCTAAAGCAATGCATAATGCCTCCTACTTCAGCTGCATTCTCTTCTTCTAGAATATCAACAATATCTTGAGTTGCATCGCGGTTATGTATAATAATCGGCAATTTCACTTTTTTAGCTAATGCAATTTGTTTACGGAATACTTCCTTCTGTATTTCTTTTGGAGACTTATCCCAATGATAATCTAATCCCATCTCTCCAAGTGCAACGACTTTAGGATGAGAAGCAAGTTCTTCTAACCAAGCTAGATGTTCTTCTGTCATGTCAATTGCATCAACTGGATGCCATCCAACCGCAGCGTAAATAAAATCATAAGTTTCAGCTAATTCAATCGCCTTTTTTATCGTTACTTCATCAAAACCAACAACAACTGTATAGGTAACTCCCGCTTCTTTCATTCGTGCAATAACCTCTTGCAAATCTTCTTCAAATTGCTCTGCATTCAAATGTGAATGTGTATCAAACAACATAATACATAACTCCTTTTATATTGAAATCAAGTTTATTCTAAAAAATAAGCTCTTTAATAACTTAACGATAACAATACTATAATTTTAATGCAAAAATAGAGAGTGTAAAAAGAAAAAAGACGCTTCACACATGTTACACGTGAAACATCTCTTTTCTTGTCTTAATTACTTGATTTTTGTACCGTTTGGTAGATTTTGGTCGATTGATGCTAATGACAATACGCCATTCTCTTCACCCGCTAAAATCATACCTTGTGATAATTCACCGCGTAATTTTACAGGTTTTAAGTTTGTTACACAAATAACCTTTTTACCTTTTAGGTCTTCCGGCGAATAGAATTTTGCAATTCCTGAAACAACTTGACGCTTTTCTGTACCTAAATCCAGCTGAATTTTTAACAACTTATCTGCTTTTTTCACAGGTTCAGCTGATAGTACTTCAGCTACGCGTAATTCTACTTTAAAGAAATCATCAATTGTAATTTCTTCTGCTTTCGGTTCTTCTTCTTTTTTCTCTTCTACTTTAGGAGCAGAGCTTTTCATTTGTTCTTTAATGTACCCTACTTCTACTTCCATTTCTAAACGCGGGAAAATCGGGTTTCCTTTTTCTACTTTTGTTCCAGCTGGAATACAGCCAATTGTAGATAGGCTTTCCCAAGATTTATGTGCCTCTTCAGTAAGTCCAAGCTGAGCAAACATCTTACTTGGTGCTACTGTTAGGAACGGCATAAGCATAATACCTGTTTGACGAAGCACCTCTGCTAAGTGAGCCATTACAGAAGCTAATTTTTCACGATCATTCTCATCTTTCGCTAATACCCACGGTTGTGTTTCATCAATATATTTATTTGCACGGCTAACCAATTGCCAAATTGAGCTTAGCGCTACAGAGAATTCCATATTCTCCATTGCCTCTTCTACTTTTTTCAATGTATCTTTTGCAAACGTTACTAACGTTTCATCGAATTCCGTTACATTTTCTTTAAATGCAGGGATTTCTCCGTTAAAGTACTTATCAATCATAGCTACTGTACGATTTAATAAGTTACCTAAGTCATTTGCTAAATCGAAATTAATGCGCTCCACAAATCCTTCTGGTGTGAATACGCCATCAGATCCGAATGGAACTTCACGAAGTAAGTAATAACGTAATGCATCTAATCCGTAACGATCGATTAAAGTAACTGGATCTACTACGTTTCCTTTTGACTTACTCATCTTTCCATCCTTCATTAAAATCCAACCATGAGCAAAGATTTTTTTCGGAAGAGGTAAATCTAATGCCATTAAAATGATTGGCCAATAAATTGTATGGAAACGAACGATTTCTTTTCCAACTAAATGTACATCAGCTGGCCAGAATTTCTTATACATCTCTTCATTTTCTGTTCCATAACCTAATGCTGTAATGTAGTTAGATAATGCGTCAACCCATACGTAAATAACGTGTTTCGGGTTACCTGGAACACGAACTCCCCAGTCAAATGAAGTACGAGAAACAGCTAAATCTTCTAGGCCTGGTTTAATGAAGTTATTAATCATCTCATTCTTACGAGACTCTGGCTGAATGAAATGTGGATTATCTTCATAGAATTTTAATAGTCTGTCGACATATTTACCCATTCTAAAGAAATACGATTCTTCACGAACAAGTTCTACATCATGACCACTATCTGGGCTTTTTCCTCCAACTACTTTTTCACCTTCCATAATTGGATCTACTAATTGATGCTCTGTATAGAATGTCTCATCTTGTACAGAATACCAACCTTCATATTCATCAAGATAAATATCACCTTGATCTACTAGTTGCTTGAAGATTTTTTCAACAACATCTTTATGACGATCTTCAGTTGTACGAATAAAATCATCATAAGAGATATCCATTTTCTCCCAAAGTTCTTTAATTCCTGCAACAATGTTATCCACATATGCTTGTGGTGTAACATTTAATTCTTCTGCTTTCTTTTGGATCTTCTGTCCATGCTCATCAGTTCCTGTTAAATAATGAACATTGTATCCTTGCATACGCTTATATCGTGCCATCGCATCTCCTGCTACTGTTGTATAAGCATGTCCAATGTGTAATTTTCCACTTGGATAATAAATTGGGGTAGTAATATAAAAGGACTTATTTTCCTCTGTCATTGTTTTGGACCTCCCGGATAACCTCATATGTATTTATAAATAGTATATCAAAAACTTATATATAAAGTGAAACTTTAATCTGTGGGGGGGTTCACTCCTGCGGATTATTAGCCCGCACCAATCAGGCTTTTACGAGCAATCCGACTCCAACTTAACTTCTTTGCTCCACCCAAATTTTAAATTTAGAATCTTACTGCTTGGCAAATAGCGGGATAAAAACGAGTTAATACTTAATATCTTTATCATCTATTGCTCATATTTCAAGAAAATATACAGTCCTTACTTACAATCTATAAATTTTTCTGAAAATAAAGTGAAATAATAGTAGAAATTACTCTCATTCTATTATATATAAGAAGTAAGAAATCTATAAATCTTTTTAAAAAATATAGAATTAAAGAATTGACGGAAATGTAAATGATTGGTATCATATGTCCATAGGGTATTTTGTCGAAAAATGACGAATCTAGAAAATAGACTCGAAACTTATAAACTATTTCTTTAGGAGGAAAAGAATTATGAAATCTACTGGTATCGTTCGTAAAGTTGATGAATTAGGTCGTGTAGTAATTCCAATCGAATTACGCCGTACTTTAGGTATTGCAGAAAAGGATGCTCTTGAAATCTACGTTGATGACGAGAAAATCATCTTAAAAAAATATAAGCCAAACATGACTTGCCAAGTAACTGGTGAAGTATCTGATGGTAACCTATCTTTAGCTGAAGGTAAAATTATCTTAAGCAAAGAAGGCGCTGAGCGAATCTTAAACGAACTTCAAGATTATATCGAAACAGCAAAATAAGCTTCTCAATTATGAGAAGCTTATTTTTTATCGACATGATAGATTTGATATACATCGCGTTTCGACAAATCTCGATCTTTAGCGACTGTTTTTATTGCCTCTTTTGAATTCATACCTTTTTCGTTTATATAATGTTCAATATGATCATATACCGAAATAGATTCCCACCATTGTTCTTCTGGGGTAGGTTCTTCCGTTGAACCAGCTACTAAAATACAAAACTCGCCACGAACTTCATTTTGTTTCGTCCACTCAATTGCTTCCTCAACTGTTCCACGAATAAATTCCTCAAATTTTTTCGTTAACTCTCGACATAATACAATTTCTCTATTTCCCAACACTTCTTGCATCGAGATTAAAGTATCATCTAAACGATGGGGCGCTTCATAAAACATCATTGTAGTTTGTACATAACGAAGCTTCTCTAACTCCATTTTTCTTTCTTTTTTATTTCTTTGTAAAAATCCATAGAAATAAAATTGTTTTGTTTCAAGACCTGATGCAATTAATGCTGTAAGGGCTGCATTTGCCCCAGGAAGCGGGATTACATGATACTGTTCTGCTACAGCCTCTACAACAATATCGTAACCTGGATCGGAAATACAAGGCATACCAGCATCACTAACAAGTGCTACAGTCTTTCCTTCGTCTAACTTCCCTAATATTTTCTTACCACTTACTTCCTTATTATGCTCATGGTAGCTCATAACGGGGGTTTCAATTTCGAAATAATTACAAAGTTTTTTCGTTTGTCTCGTATCTTCAGCAGCAATTAAATCAGCTTCTTTTAAAATTCGGATTGCACGAAATGTCATATCTTCTAAATTTCCAATAGGAGTTGGTACTAAATATAAAACTCCCTTTTCATTTTGTTGAAAGCTTTTTTGTTGCCACATAGCGTTCTCCTTTTTGCATATATTCTTCTTTTTGTTTTCTATTTAACTGCTTAAAATAATACTCTGCTTGCATAGCTGTACGCTTATCTTCATGAAATTCTATGTATTTTAAAACAACAGGAAGTCTAGCACGCGTATACCTAGCCCCTTTTCCACTATTATGGGTCTGAATCCGCTTCTCTATATGATTTGTATATCCTGCATAATAACTTCCGTCAGAGCACTCTACTACATAAAAACAATGCTTATTCTTCTCCATATAAAATTGAACGAATCTCCTTTGTATATTCATTATTTTCTTCATATACAAAAAGGGGTGGCAATATTTTCAAATCTGCGTTTCCGTCCTTAATTCCTTCAATTAACAATGTATTCGCTTCTTTCCCTGCCTTAGGATAAACAAATCGTACACGCTTTGGTTCAATTTTGTATTTACGCATTAATGTAACAATATCTAGCAAACGACCTGGACGATGTACAAATGCTACTTTCCCGCCTTGCTTTACTAATTGACTACTTGCAGATACAACATCCTCTAATGTACACATAATTTCATGACGAGCTATCGCTAAATGTTCATTCATATTTTTCTCAGAAGTTGCAGGTGTTTGAAAATAAGGGGGATTACATGTAACTACATCATATTGATGACGTCCAAGTTTCTCCGGCATATCTTTCAAATCCCCATGTATTAAGTGAATTCTTTCTTCTAACTTATTGTATTGAACGCTTCTGATTCCCATATCATATAAACGTTCTTGAATTTCTACACCTGTAATGTTTCCCTTTGTTCTTGTACTTAATAAAAGGGGGACAACTGCGTTACCTGTACACAGATCAAGTACATTACCTTTTTGAATCGGCACCCAAGCAAAGTCTGCAAGTAAAACAGCATCTAACGAGAAATTGAATACTGATGGGCTTTGTACAATCTTCATATCTTGCGCTAATAAGTAATCTAAACGTTCATCTTCATATAAATTCATATGTTACTCCTTTTCTTACACTTAACCTACCCTATTTCTTCTTCTACTAATAAAAAAACATATTTCATTCTACTCTCATGTATAAAAAATTACCTTTCCAATTATCATTGGAAAGGTAATTTCACTTTTTATTTAAAAATGACAGGCAGAATAAACAATCTCCCTCTTTACGTACACTTCCATAATGCAGATTACAAATATGAAAACCTTCTTGATATAGCCTTGCTAAATTATCGTAGCCTTCGCCAATATCAGTTGTCTTCGGCTTCACTTCTTTACGTTTTTGAGTTTTTTGTTTTTCCTTAATCTGCACTTCTTCAAAGCGGTGTCGCAAATTTTCATTTTCCATTTTTATATGTTGGTTCTCTTCCAACAACTCTGCAAGATGTTGTTTTAATTCTCCCAACTGTTTGTATAAATGTCCAATTTGCTCTTCCATACTAGAAACCGATGCAAAAATATCTTTTTTCTCCACAAGCACCCACCTCATTAATCTGTGGTTTGACTCGAAACGACCCCTTTATTCACTAACTCATCTAACGTATATTCTACTATCCGTTCCTTGTCTACTAGTTCCACTTGAATTAATCTTTCTAAAATATTTAATCCGATAACACGGCCAGTACCATGCGGGGTTTGTATACGTTGATCTAAATCAGGAAGTTGTTCCTTTGCTGCCTCATATTCATCATTCTCATATTTTAAGCAACACATTAAGCGACCACATAAACCAGAGATTTTTGCAGGATTTAATGATAAATTTTGATCCTTTGCCATCTTAATGGATACAGGTTCAAAATCTCCTAAAAAAGTAGAACAACAAAGCATACGACCACACGGACCAATACCACCAAGCATCTTCGCTTCATCACGAACACCAATTTGTCTTAGTTCAATTCTTGTCCTAAAAATTGCCGCTAAGTCCTTTACTAGTTCGCGGAAATCAATCCGACCATCCGCAGTAAAGTAGAAAATAATCTTATTGCGATCGAACGTATACTCTACATCTACAAGTTTCATATCAAGATTATGCTCTACTACCTTTTGCTGACAAACTTGATATGCTTCTTTCGCAGCATGTTTGTTCTCTTCAACAATGGTACGATCATTTTCATTTGCAATACGAATAACCTTTTTTAGCGGTAATACAACGTCGTTTTCATCAACTTGCTTTTTGGTAATAACTACTTTTCCGTACTCAATACCTCTTACTGTTTCTACAATTACAAACTCATTTTCAGAGATATCGAACTGATTCGGATCGAAGTAATACACCTTTCCGGCCTTCTTAAAGCGAACACCTACTACATCATACAAAACGGTCATCCCTCCTGCAACCGCAACACTAACTGTTCGAACACAAGCTGCGCATTTACATTAGCGTTGATTCTATTTTTTGCCTCTAATATATTAAAGAGAGCTGATACAATGCGCTTCTGAGCATAGGAGAAAGATTCAAACATCTCTTTCTGCTCATGAAAAACAAGACGATCTTCTTCTCCAAGTTGAACATATAATAAATCCTTATAAATAAGGAGCAACATATCTAAACCTTGCTGTAATTGTTCTTTCTCTCTAAAGTGTTTTCCCCATTTTTCTTGTACAAAAAAAATAGAGGCTTTATCCTTTTCGAGCGCTTCACATAATTTTATCACTAAAGCTCGTGCTTGTGCAAACCATTCATCACTACATAAAGCTAAAGCTTCATCAAAACTATTCGTGAGTTGCGCAGCAAGTGTCGATAAAGATGCCGTAATACCTTCATCCTGTAATCTTCTAATTAAAGATTCCGTAGGTAACGGTCTAAATGTAACAACTTGACAGCGAGATAAAATCGTATTTAAAATTTGATGACTTTGTTCAGTAAGTAAAATAGCTGTTGTATCACTACTTGGTTCTTCTAAAAATTTTAAAAGTGTATTCGCTGCATTTGCTGTCATACGATCTGCATGCTCAATAATATATACTTTTTTATTTGCTTCTAATCCTGTTTTTGAAAACTCTTCTTGTAAATCATGAATTTGCTGTTTCTTAATAGATAATCCGTCTGGTTTTACAATATGTAAGTTAGGGTGGTTACCTGAATCAATTCGCTTACAATTTGTACATACGTGACAAGGCTCTACTCCATTCCGCCCAGAACAGAGGAAACTCTTTGCCATTTGAATTGCCGTTGCAAACTTTCCAGTCCCTTTCCCTCCCTCTAACAAGTAAGCGTGGGATATACGCTCTTTTGCAATGCTATTCATCAACATTTTTACACCGATGGGTTGTATAGCAGAAAGCTGCTCCCACGTCTTCGTCATAATGCATACCTCACTTATTTCATTCTTTCCTTCTATTATAACAATTTATCTTCTATAATCTGAACAACTTCTTCTATAAGTTTTTCCATTGGTTGATCAGCATTTACCAATACAATACGATCTGAGAAACGTTCTACAACTTGTAAATATCCTTCACGGACACGTTTATGGAAAGAGATATCTTCCATATCTAATCGATTCACTTCACGTCCTGCATCTTTTTCAATGCGAGCTAAACCAATCTCTGGTTCAATGTCTAGGTAAATCGTTAAACTAGGCATACAGTCCTCTGTTGCGAAACGATTTATTTCAAATACTTTATCCATGCCTAATCCTCTTGCATATCCTTGATACGCTAAAGAGCTATCTATAAAACGATCACATAATACAAGGTAGTCCTCGTTAAGTGCCGGCATAACCTTTTCCACCAAATGTTGTCTACGTGCAGCAGCATACAGAAGCGCCTCTGTACGTGCCTCCATCATCGTATATTCTTGTTTATGTAAAATTGTTCTAATATCCTCTGAAATTGCAATGCCACCTGGTTCTCTCGTCGCTATTACCTTTTGTTCTTTTTGTTCAAAGTACGGCAATAAACTTTTAATTAACGTTGTTTTACCCGAACCTTCTGGACCTTCAATTGTTACAAATAATCCCTTCATTCTAAAACCTACTTTCTATATCATACACTTTCATATATTCCGTGTTACCTTGAAAACGAGCGCCTGATTGCTCTAAATACATAATTTGCTCTTTATGTTCTGAAGTAATTCTTTCTCCATACATAATCAATGGAATTCCAGGTGGGTACGGAATTACCATTTCTGCCGCTATCATCCCAACTGCTTCTTCTACAGATACTACTTTTGTTTCATATCCTTCCAGTTGTTTATATGTATACGGTAAAGGAGAAAATTCTCCTTTATAAGTATAACGAATAGATTCCTTCTTGTCTTTCACCTCATAATATTGCAATGCCTCTCGGATCATCTCTATAGCCTTCATATACTCCTTATTTACTTGCAAGGGCAAAATAAATAGGACATTATATGGATCCGCCATTTCTGTATATATACCAACCTTTTCAAATACAGACTGTAATTCGTATCCTGATAACTGACAACGTGTCTGTACAGTAACCTTTAACTCGTCTTGTAATGGATATTGTAAAATAGCTATTTGTGGAATAGAACACAATTCGTCTTTAAATCCCCGTAAAAACTCGACAATTTCATCATGTCCCTTTTCTTTTATACGTGCTATTGTAAAGCGTGCAATATCAAGAGAAGTCATAATTGGATACGATGGACTACTAGATTGTAGCATATTTAAATAGGTAGAAACTTTTTCTTCTTTCACTAAGCGACTATTTATATGTAAATAGGACCCCATTGTCATCGCGGGTAATGTTTTATGTGCAGAATGAACTACAATATCTGCACCATATGCTAATGCTGACTTTGGAAATGCTCCCCCTAAACAAAAATGGGCTCCATGCGCTTCATCTACTAAAACAGGGATTTTATGTGCATGTGCATAAGCGATGCTTGCCTCTAGATCCATCCCCATACCATAATAATTAGGATGCGTTAAAATGAGTGCTTTAGCATTTGGATATTTTTCAATTGCTTCCTTAATAATTTTATCATGAATTCCCACTGGTACATTATAAGCTTCATCAATCCATGGATCTAAAAAAATTGGATTTGCGCCCGCTAATTTTAAACCATTAATAATTGATTTATGACAATTTCTTTGTACAAGAACAACATCATGTTCTCCACAACAAGACAAAATCATTGCTAGGTTCCCTACTGTTGAACCATTAATTAAAAAATAACTTTTTTTCACTCCATATACATCAGCTAATAACTGTTGTGCCTCATCTATACATTCAAACGGACTATGTAAATCATCTAACCCTGACAACTCAGTTACATCGATAGATAGTATATCTTTAAACTCCCCTACAGCTTCCTGAGGGAAGTTTAAACCATTTTTATGACCTGGAACATGAAAGGATAACGGCCCTCTTTCTTTAAACCCTGTTAATGCCTCATATAAAGGTATGCGATTTTGATTCATCTATATCTCTTCCTTATTATTTCATTCTTCCTCTATTATACAGAACAAAAAAAATAATAGGCATATGCCTATTTAAAAATATGATACTTCTAATTTCCGAAGCTGTTTTAAATAATATATATACTTCGGATCACTTGTCTCCGTATTCACCATATCCTTTTCACATTCATAACATATTAAATTATTATAAACATATATCCCTTCTTTTCTTTCTGTCTCACAAACAATACAAACTTCATTTTGTGCTTTCATAACCTTCCCTCCCTATTTAAATGGACATATTTTATACTTCTATTCCTTAACAATTTACAGAAAAATATACATCCATCTCTTATATAATATGATTAACCCTTGGGCAACGTGTTTGTATTACCATTACTTCTTTTTTCGTACTGTTTGAAAACAGAAAAAAACACAAGTCAAAAGACTTGTGTTTTTAGTTGCTTGGCGACGTCCTACTCTCACAGGGACAAGGTCCCAACTACCATCGGCGCTAGAGAGCTTAACTTCCGTGTTCGGTATGGGAACGGGTGTGACCTCTCTGCCATCATCACCAAACTATGAAGGCATATTCCTTCAAAACTAGATAACATTTGCTACATATTATATGGTTAAGTCCTCGATCTATTAGTATTCGTCAGCTCCACATGTCACCATGCTTCCACCTCGAACCTATCAACCTGATCATCTTTCAGGGATCTTACTAGCTTACGCTATGGGAAATCTCATCTTGAGGGGGGCTTCATGCTTAGATGCTTTCAGCACTTATCCCTTCCGCACATAGCTACCCAGCTATGCCCTTGGCAGAACAACTGGTACACCAGCGGTGCGTCCATCCCGGTCCTCTCGTACTAAGGACAGCTCCTCTCAAATTTCCTACGCCCACGACGGATAGGGACCGAACTGTCTCACGACGTTCTGAACCCAGCTCGCGTACCGCTTTAATGGGCGAACAGCCCAACCCTTGGGACCGACTACAGCCCCAGGATGCGATGAGCCGACATCGAGGTGCCAAACCTCCCCGTCGATGTGGACTCTTGGGGGAGATAAGCCTGTTATCCCCGGGGTAGCTTTTATCCGTTGAGCGATGGCCCTTCCATGCGGAACCACCGGATCACTAAGCCCGACTTTCGTCCCTGCTCGACTTGTAGGTCTCGCAGTCAAGCTCCCTTATGCCTTTGCACTCTACGAATGATTTCCAACCATTCTGAGGGAACCTTTGGGCGCCTCCGTTACACTTTAGGAGGCGACCGCCCCAGTCAAACTGCCCACCTGACACTGTCTCCCGGGTCGATAAGACCCGTAGGTTAGAATTTCAATACAGTCAGGGCGGTATCCCACCAGCGCCTCCACCGAAGCTAGCGCTCCGGTTTCAATGGCTCCCGCCTATCCTGTACAAACTGTACCAAAATTCAATATCAGGCTACAGTAAAGCTCCACGGGGTCTTTCCGTCCTGTCGCGGGTAACCTGCATCTTCACAGGTACTATAATTTCACCGAGTCTCTGGTTGAGACAGTGCCCAAATCGTTACACCTTTCGTGCGGGTCGGAACTTACCCGACAAGGAATTTCGCTACCTTAGGACCGTTATAGTTACGGCCGCCGTTTACTGGGGCTTCAGTTCAGAGCTTCGCTTACGCTAACCCCTCTCCTTAACCTTCCAGCACCGGGCAGGTGTCAGCCCCTATACTTCGCCTTACGGCTTCGCAGAGACCTGTGTTTTTGCTAAACAGTCGCTTGGGCCTATTCACTGCGGCTTTCCGTTAAGAAAGCACCCCTTCTCCCGAAGTTACGGGGTCATTTTGCCGAGTTCCTTAACCAGAGTTCTCTCGCACACCTTAGGATTCTCTCCTCGCCTACCTGTGTCGGTTTGCGGTACAGGCACCTTTTATCTCGCTAGAAGCTTTTCTTGGCAGCGGGGAATCAAAGACTTCGCTCCATAAGGAGCTTCCCCATCACAGCTCAGCCTTCACGATAAGCGGATTTGCCTACTTATCAGCCTAACTGCTTGGACGTGCACAACCAATCGCACGCTTCTTCTATCCTTCTGCGTCCCTCCATTGCTCAAACGATAAAGAGGTGGTACAGGAATATCAACCTGTTGTCCATCGCCTACGCCTGTCGGCCTCGGCTTAGGTCCTGACTAACCCTGAGCGGACGAGCCTTCCTCAGGAAACCTTAGGCATTCGGTGGACGGGATTCTCACCCGTCTTTCGCTACTCATACCGGCATTCTCACTTCTAAGCGCTCCACCAGTCCTTCCGGTCTGACTTCACTGCACTTAGAACGCTCCCCTACCACTGATACCATTG
>NZ_JARVHO010000001.1:5302500-5327596 GCF_040459735.1 Bacillus cereus group sp. RP32
ATTTCCCATTCCGCCACGCATCATAATTAATTCCTCCTAATTATTATTACTCTTTTATTTCAATAAGTTCTTGTCCTACTAATTTTACTGCCTCTTCTATAAGAGGATCTTCTTTTTTCTCTGGGCTTTCTTCAGAATTCTCGCCTTCACGCTGTAAAAAATCTTCACGGATTTTACCCCATTCACTTTTTGGAATAGCAATCATATTTAATCTTTTACTTAACAGTTCAAATAAGGCTTGTTCCACTGTATCCATAGCTTCTCGGTTTTCGCTTGCCATTTTACAGTGAATCTCATATTGAAACGCTAAAACGTAAGTATCATCCGAAGCCGCTACCGGTTCGCTATTTTCTAATAAAACAGCAAACGCTACTTTGTTGTATGATTTGAGTCTTCCTAACAACTCACCCCACACAGCTTTTAATTGTTCTAAATCCTGACGCTTTGCTTGCTTTAACACTTCATTTACGCGTCCAACAGGAATTTTCATACTACCTGTACGCACTGGCTTTGGTGTTGCACGTGTCTCTCTGACTTCTTGCTGCACACCAGCCGGCACACCATTCTTTTTGACTTGTTCTAACTCTTTCTCCAATTGCTGCATCCTGTTCATAATTGCTTGTAAACGATCTGCACCGTTCGCTTGCATCATAAACTGTTGACACAGTTGTACCATAACAACTTCTAAGAAAATTCGCGGATGATTTGTCCACTTCATTTCCTGTTGTCCCTTACTAAGCGTATGAATGATTTCATAGATTACTTCCGGTTGCATTTCTTCACTTAACATCCGGAATTGCTCATCTACCATTACTCGTTCCAACATATGTTCCAGTTGTGGTGAGGTTTGATATAAAAGCATATCGCGATAATAGTAAATGAAATCCTCCATAAAACGAACTGGATCTTTCCCTTTACCCATCATCTCATCTATGATACGTAATGCTCTTGATACATCATTTTCACGTATACATTCTACTAAGTTACCTAAGTATTGCTGGGAAACAGAACCTGTCACAGCTAATACATCTTCTGTCGTAACTGTCTCATCACTATAAGATATTGCCTGATCAATAAGACTAAGCGCATCACGCATACCACCTTCAGCAGCACGTGCAACAATTTGTAACGCCTCATCTTCTACTTGCGTACCTTCATTCGTCACAACCGTCGATAATCTCTCAACAATATCATTTACTGATATTTTTCGAAATTCAAAACGCTGGCAACGTGAAATGATTGTAGGCGGAATCTTATGCGGTTCTGTTGTCGCCAAAATAAAGATGACGTGTCCTGGCGGCTCTTCTAACGTTTTTAAAAGCGCATTGAAGGCACCCATTGAAAGCATGTGGACTTCATCAATAATGTATACTTTATATTCTACAGCACTTGGAGCATATTTTACTTTATCTCTAATATCTCGAATTTCATCTACACCGTTATTTGAAGCCGCATCAATTTCTAATACATCTGAAATAGATCCTTGTGTAATCCCCAAACAAGAAGGACATTCATTACAAGGTTCAGCTACCGGAGCATGTTCACAGTTGATTGCTTTTGCAAATACTTTTGCAATTGTCGTTTTTCCTGTTCCCCTCGGCCCAGAAAATAAATAAGCATGTGAAACTTTCTCTTGAAGAAGGGCATTTTGCAACGTTTTTGTCACGTGCTTTTGACCAACTACATCTTCAAATTTTTGCGGTCTCCATGTTCGGTATAACGCTTGGTATGACACGAAAATACGGCCTCCCTCAAAGGTTATTATCTTATTTATTATAACCCATTCTGTTTATAGATTCCAAAAGTTATTTTCTATACAAAAAACCCACCTTAGTATTAAGGTGAGTTTTGTATACATATATAACTGCCGTGCACCTTCTGTCGATTACGTACCATAAGCGTTACTCAAGCAGTTAGCTCGGTTCAGGCACTCCTGCGGCACACGAGAAGACCCGCTTATTGCTGCTTCCTTCCGGACCTGACAAGGTTCACGGGGTCCCGTTGCGCAGGACCCAAACGTCAACACCACTTACTTAAGGCAGACCTTACAGCAGCATAACCTCGAGAAGGGATTCGGCCTCGCTAGAGCGGATTGCGAGTATAGGGCACCGCTACCTCCCCGCTTAGCACGGCAAAGTTAAAACCAATATTCGGTTGCCTTCATTAAAAGGCATTATCAGTATAACTTGTTTTTTTACAAAATGCAAATACGTTAATTCTCGTTACTTTTCTCTAATTTTTTTATCGCTTTTCTTTTTTTACGAAGCTCTCTAAAAAAGTTTGTTAACAAAGTACCGCATTCTTCTTCTAATACACCAGCAACTACCTCGCATTGATGATTAAAGCGTTCATCCGTTAAAAGATTCATCAAAGTCCCTGCACATCCACCTTTCGGATCACTTGCACCATATACAACTCGCTTCACTCGTGATAAAACAATTCCACCCGCACACATCGGACAAGGCTCTAATGTTACATATAACGTCGCATCTTCTAAACGCCATGTCCCTAATTTTTTGCACGCCTCATCAATAGCTAATAACTCAGCGTGAGCTATTGATCTTTGTTCAGTTTCTCTTAAATTATGAGCAACACTAATTACTTCACCATCTAACACTATAACTGCACCAATCGGTACTTCTTGTATTGCCTCTGCTTTTTTAGCCTCTTCTATTGCTAACTGCATAAAATAAATATCTTGATCGTGTTCCATACCATAGTCCTTTCACCTCAAATAAAATACACTTTTTTCCATTTGCTGCACATGGGATAACTTTTACAAATTCAATCCACCCTAATAAAAAAGAGAGGGGATTACATATGAAGAATACTGCCTTACTCATTATCGATATGATTAATGATTTTCAATTTTCACACGGGCCCACCCTAGCCAAAAAATGCGAAATTATAACAAACCCTATTTTACAATTAAAGAAAACAATGAAATCCTTTGGCTACCCCATAATTTATGTTAATGACCATTATCAACTTTGGAGATCTGATATTGACCAACTAATTACTCATTGTACAAATGAGTATAGTGAAAATATCATTCATAAGATTGCTCCAAATACTGATGATTACATTTTTATTAAACCACATTACTCTGCTTTTTATGAAACACCTTTAAATTCTTTATTAGGCTATTTAAAAATAGAAAATCTAATATTGACAGGAGTCGCCGGGAATATATGTATCCTCTTTACAGCTAACGATGCTCATATGAGAAATTATACACTGTATGTACCACAGGACTGTATTGCCTCTAATCATGATCAGGATAATCTGCATGCTTTAAAAATAATGGAAGCCACATTAAAAGCAAATATAGTACCGTCATCTCAAATAAAAATTAATTAATACATATATTTATTTTCTAACTTTTTATATCAAATTAACCCGCTCGCTTTCCTCCTGTGCTACAATAATTCTGTTTTGTGTTTTTAGTAGTCACGGTAAATCACTGATTGAAAGGAGGAAACAGCGTGACCGGAGTACCATTTATCACGGTTGAAGGACCAATTGGTGTTGGAAAAACCTCACTTGCGAAGGCAATTTCAACTCACATGCAACTCCACTTACTAAAAGAAATTGTTGATGAGAATCCTTTTTTAGGAAAATTCTATGAAGACATCGACGAATGGAGTTTTCAAACAGAGATGTTCTTTCTTTGTAATAGATACAAACAATTAGAAGATATTAACATAAAGTATTTGAATCAAAGGAAACCAGTAGTAGCGGATTATCATATATTTAAAAATTTAATTTTCGCATCCCGTACATTAAAGAATTCTCAATATGACAAGTACATGCAAATCTATCGTATCCTTACACAAGATATGCCTGTACCAAACGTTATCGTTTATTTAACAGCTAGCTTGGAAACATTACAAACACGAATTGCGATGCGCGGAAGAGAATTCGAAAAAAACATGGATCCAAATTACTTACTACAGCTCACAAAAGATTACGAAACAGCAATGGATACTTTTAAAAAAGATCATCCAGATATCCCAGTATTAAAATTTAACGGAGACGATATGGATTTTGTAAAAAATCCTGATGATTTAAACGTCATCCTATCCGCCCTTCAAAATACTCTCTTAAAGGAGTCGGAATAACAATGAATTTAAGGCAAAAATATGATATACCAAATGACGCAGTAATCACTATTGCTGGAACAGTAGGTGTCGGAAAATCAACTATGACAACTGCATTAGCTAACGCTTTAGGTTATCGCACATCATTTGAAAAGGTAGATTCGAACCCGTATTTGGACAAGTTCTATGCTGATTTCACACGCTGGAGCTTCCACTTGCAAGTGTACTTTTTAGCAGAACGATTTAAAGAACAAAAAAGAATTTTTGAATACGGTGGCGGTTTTGTTCAAGATCGCTCTATATATGAAGACACTGGAATTTTTGCAAAGATGCATCATGAAAAAGGTACAATGACGGAAACTGATTATGAAACATACAAAGGTTTATTTGACGCTATGGTCATGACTCCTTACTTCCCTCATCCTGATTTATTAATTTACTTAGAAGGTTCTTTCGATGATATTGTTGATCGTATCCAAGAACGCGGACGTCCGATGGAACAACAAACACCAATTGAGTATTGGAAAGAGATGCATGGCCGTTACGAAAACTGGATTAATAACTTTAATGCATGCCCTGTTTTACGATTAAACATTAATGAATACGATATTTTAAAAGATGGTGATTCAATTGAACCAATCATTAAAAAAATTGGCCATTTTTTAAAACAAACACGTAAACTTGTAAAATAAAAAACCCGTGCATACGCACGGGCTTTTCTATTAAATTACTTCTTTTTTGTCGGAGCAATAATTTCACTCTCAGGTTTTCCAGCGTTAATACGCTGACGAACAGTACTTGTACTAATATCGTATGTTTCAGCAATCTCTTTAACAGTCATTTCTTTCCCGTTAATCACTGCTGTTAATACTTTACCTGTACGTTTTGGAGCTGCTTCTTTCTTTACAGCTGCTTTTTCAACTTTTTTTGGCGCCTCTACTTTTGTCGCAGTTTGCTTTACATCACAAGTGCAACCACAAAGTTTACGGAATGTATCATCGCTTATAATGCGTGACACATTTGCACCACTGTTTAAAATTCTATTGTTCTTACAGACAGGACATTGTACATAATATAAAGTTTTTCCATCTAAAGGAAACGTTTGTATAATAAGATCCATGTTGACTCCTTTCATATCTATGAAGATAATCATCGGAATATGAGTGTGTAATAAGGACAAAATCGCCTTACACCATACTTTATGATTGGTTTTAAAATAAAAACTCGTTACGTGTTGGTAACGAGTTCTCCAATCTCCACTTATATGCGCTGTTGTCAATTATATCTGGAGGAGGTAGAGGGATTCGAACCCCCGCGCGACTCTCGCCGCCTGTCGGTTTTCAAGACCGATCCCTTCAGCCAGACTTGGGTATACCTCCATATTGACATCAAATATAATATCAAAAGAAAAACAGTTAGTCAACCCTACTAAAATAAATTATGAGGAAAGGAAAATTTTACTTTTCCTCTCCTACATTATAGTACTGACAACGCTCATAATTACCAATCACTCATACCGATGAATGTTTATAAATTTACTTAATAACTGTTTTTCCTCCCATATAAGGGCGAAGAACTTCTGGAATTATAATTGTACCATCTTCTTGTTGGTAGTTCTCTAAAATAGCTGCCACCGTACGTCCAATTGCAAGACCAGATCCATTTAATGTATGAACATGTTCTGGTTTTCCGTTTGGCTCACGACGGAAACGGATATTTGCACGTCTCGCTTGGAAAGCCTCAAAATTACTACAAGAAGAAATCTCACGATATGTGCCATAGCTTGGAATCCATACTTCGATATCGTATTTCTTCGCTGCTGTAAATCCTAAATCGCCTGTGCACATGCTCATAACGCGATATGGCAACTCTAATAATTGTAACACGCGTTCTGCATCATTTGTTAGTTTTTCTAACTCTTCATAAGAATCTTCTGGTTTTACGAACTTTACAAGCTCTACTTTATTGAACTGATGCTGACGAATTAAGCCACGTGTATCACGGCCAGCTGAACCTGCTTCAGAACGGAAACAAGAGCTAAATGCAGCATATCGTATAGGCAGTTGCTCTTTATTTAAGATTTCATCACGGTGCATGTTCGTTACAGGTACTTCAGCTGTTGGAATTAAGAAGTAATCTTCACTTTCAATACGGAATGCATCTTCTTCAAATTTCGGAAGTTGTCCTGTTCCTGTCATACTTGCACGGTTTACCATATACGGAGGTAATACTTCTTCGTACCCATGCTCGTCAGTATGAAGATCAAGCATAAAGCTAATTAAAGCACGCTCTAATCTCGCGCCAGCACCTTTATAGAATACGAAGCGGCTTCCCGTTACCTTCCCAGCACGCTCAAAATCTAAAATCCCTAAATCTGTAGCAAGATCCCAATGTGGTTTTGGTTCAAAAGCAAATTCTTTCACTTCTCCCCAATTACGTGCTACTACATTATCATCCTCTGTTTCACCAATTGGAGCAGATTCATGAGGTATATTTGGAATAGATAACATTAATCTTTCTAAATCTTCTTCAACTGTACGAAGTTCATTATCAAGATCTTTTACTTTTTCTCCAACTTCACGCATTTCTAGAATTAGAGCTTCTGCATCTTTCTTTTCACGCTTCAATACAGAGATTTGTTGAGATACTTCGTTACGTTTACTTTTTAACTCCTCTGTTTGAACAAGTAATTCTCTTCTTCTCGTATCCAGCTCTTCAAAACGACCAAAATCAGTTAAATCTTCGCCTCTATGCTGTAACTTTGCTTTTACTTCTTCAAAATTTGTACGTAAAAATTTAATATCAAGCATTATATACTCCTCCTTTTATTTTATAAAACACAAAAAACTCCCGTCCCTATATAAAGGGACGGGAGTTAACCCGCGTTGCCACCCTAGTTGAAAGCATTACCGCTTTCCTCTCAAGTAGAAATAACGGCTCTTCACCGGGAATGTTTACTAATCATAAAGATATTCCACATTCCATTCCAGGATGGATTCACAAACTGTTTCTATCGATTTCCACCAACCATCGACTCTCTATAAGAAACGGCATTTGTTACTACTTCCTATCAACACGCTTATTTTATAAAATTGTTACCATCAATTTACTATAATCTTATACAAGTTGCAAGTTACTTATACAACTTTTTTCATTTTCGCTTCTTTTACCATTTCTACAAAGTATGCTGTCACACGATGATCATCCGTTAATTCTGGATGGAATGAAGCAGCTAAAAACTGATTTTGTTTTACTGCTACCATTCGATCACCATGTGTGGAAAGTACTTCAACATCATCAGCTACATTTACAACATACGGAGCACGAATAAATACACCAATAAATTCTTCTCCTACACCTTTAATTGACAGTGCGGCTTCAAAGCTATCTTTTTGGCGTCCGAACGCATTGCGCTCTACTGTAATATCCATAGCACCAATATGTGCTTCTTCATAGCCAATAAGTGTTTTTGCAAGAAGAATCATACCTGCACATGTACCAAACATTGGTTTACCAGACTTCGCGAATGTACGAAGTGGTTCCATGAAAGCATACTTATCAATAAGACGGCGCATTGTTGTACTTTCACCGCCTGGTAAAATAAGACCATCAATCTCTTCAAGTTGCTCTATACGCTTTACAACAACAGCTTCCGCACCACTTGCTTCAACTGATTTTATATGCTCACGAACTGCACCTTGAAGACCTAGTACACCGATTTTCACCATTTTAAAGTTCTCCTTCAATTACCATCCACGCTCTTGCATACGTTGTTCTGGTAATAACGTTGAAATTTCGATACCTTTCATCGCATTACCTAATCCTTTAGAAAGGCTTGCAATTAGTTCGTAATCCTCATAATGAGTCGTCGCTTCAACGATTGCGCGTGCAAATTTCTCTGGATTCTCTGATTTGAAGATACCAGATCCAACAAATACACCATCTGCACCAAGTTGCATCATTAACGCTGCATCTGCTGGTGTTGCTACACCACCTGCTGCGAAGTTTACAACTGGCAAACGACCAAGGCGTTTAATTTCAAGTAGTACTTCATAAGGAGCACCAGTATTTTTTGCATATGTCATTAACTCATCTTCACGTAGACTTGCAACTTGACGGATTTCTGCATTGACTTGGCGCATATGACGCACTGCCTCTACAATGTTTCCTGTTCCTGGTTCACCTTTTGTACGAAGCATAGATGCACCTTCTGCAATACGACGTGCAGCTTCTCCGATATCACGGCAACCACATACAAACGGAACTGTGTAATCACGTTTATTTAAATGGTATACTTCATCAGCAGGAGTTAATACTTCACTCTCATCGATATAGTCTACCCCTAATGATTCTAATACACGTGCTTCTACAAGATGACCGATACGGCATTTTGCCATAACCGGAATTGAAACAGCGCCCATAACTTCTTCAACGATTGTTGGGTCTGCCATACGAGAAACGCCACCTGCTGCACGAATATCTGCTGGTACACGCTCTAGTGCCATAACAGCAACTGCGCCTGCCTCTTCTGCAATTTTTGCTTGTTCAGCGTTAATTACGTCCATAATAACGCCGCCTTTTTGCATTTCTGCCATTCCACGTTTTACACGTTCTGTCCCTGTTACATTTGTCATGTTACAAAAACCCCCCCTAGGTGAATTGCTTTTCCCCGTTAAAGGCGAAAATTAAGAATACTCTTACATTCTACCACTAACTATCAGATGCTTGTCTACTACTTTTTCATAAAGTCGGTATGAAAAATAGGAATAAGAAAAAGCCCCTACAATGAGGAGCTTTTAAAACCAACCTTTTACTGTATCAACAGCACTATTCCATATACCACTAAAGAAAGAACCAATTCCGCGCATAGAGCGAGTAAACCAATTCGCTTCCTCTACTGCAGACGTTGTTACAAGATCTATTTGTAATGACTTGCCAGATAAAAATCCAGGATCATTCGCATCTTTTGGTGTGATTACCATTTGGCCAAGTGCAGCTCCCTTTTTAATAGGTGCTTCTTGTCCCTTATTTGCTTCTTTTAATTCTGTTTTATAAACATCTTTACTTCCTTTTGGCACCGGAAGTGAAACAGCTTGTTTTGTTTGAACTGCTACATCTTTATCTTTAGCATTTTCTACTCGTACTGTTTCTTGTCCTTTTACTGAAGAATCTTTTTTATACATTTGCTTCATTTCAAAGTTAGCAAATCCATAATCATATAGCTTCTTTGTTTCATCAAAACGTGCTGTATGAGAACTTGTTTTAATAACTACAGAAATAAAACGCATTCCGTTTCTTTCAACCGTACCAGTGAAGCAATCCCCTGCTTCTGGAGTCGAACCTGTTTTCAGGCCATCTACGCCATCATATTCTTTCACTAAGCCCTTTAACATCCAATTCCAGTTCGACATTGCAAACTTCTCTTTTTCTGGACGGAATTCTTTTTTTGGGATTTTTGCTGTATCTAACACTTTTGGATAATCTTTAATTAAATGTTGTGCTAAAGTTGCAACATCCTTTGCGGACATTTTATTTTCTTCATCCGCTGTTGTTCCTTCAGGATGCATTCCCTTTAAATCTTTATTCGTTAAACCTGTAGAATTGACAAATTTATAATTTTTCAACCCTAGTTCTTTCGATTTATCATTCATCATTTTTACGAAGTCTACTTCTTTACCTGCAATTGCTTCTGCTAATGCAATTGTTGCACCATTTGCAGAAAAGATTGCCATTGCTTCATATAACTCTTTTACTGTATAAATGCCACCTTTTTCTAATGCAACATTTGATAAAGAAGCATCTTGTGAAACTTTATACGCATATTCAGAAACCTTAATTTTTTGATCCCACTTAAGTTTTCCTTTATCCACTGCTTCATGAACTAAATATTCACTCATCATCTTTGTCATACTAGCAATTGATAATAATTCATCTGCATTCTTTTGATATAAAATTTTCCCAGAATTCGCTTCAACTAAAATTGCTGCACCTGCTTCAATGTTTAAAGCAGCTCCTGTTTCTGCTGATGCATTGCTATATGGTAACAACATACTACAAGCTAGTGTAAGCATTGTTACTAAAGCAATGAATCTTTTGCAAAACATACCTTTCACTTTTGCTACCCCCAATATCTATGTACTCACATAACCGTTATTCTAACATAATCAAAAAAAAATAGACAGAGATATCAAATCTCCGTCTATTTGTATATAAGACATTACAATGAGTAGTTTGGAGCCTCTTTTGTAATTTGTACGTGATGAGGGTGGCTTTCACGTAAACCAGCACCTGACATACGAATGAATTGTGCATTCTCACGTAAGAATTCTAAATTCTGAGCTCCGCAATATCCCATACCGGCACGTAATCCACCAACTAATTGATGAACTGTATCGGCTAAAGGTCCTTTATATGGTACTCGACCTTCAATACCTTCTGGAACAAGTTTTTTATTTCCTTCTTGGAAGTAACGGTCTTTACTTCCTTTTTCCATCGCTCCGACAGAACCCATACCACGATATACTTTAAATTGACGACCTTGATAAATTTCAGTTTCTCCAGGGCTTTCAGCAACACCAGCAAACATACTACCTAGCATAACAACGTGTGCTCCTGCTGCTAAAGCTTTTACCATGTCACCAGAGTACTTAACACCACCATCAGCAATAACTGGAATACCGTGTTTACGAGCTTCTGTTGCACAATCATAAACTGCTGTTAATTGTGGTACACCCACGCCAGCTACAACGCGTGTCGTACAAATAGAGCCTGGTCCAATACCAACTTTAACTACGTTTGCACCTGCTTCAATTAATGCTTTCGTTGCTTCAGCAGTAGCAACATTTCCAGCGATAATATTTAGTGATGGATATTTCGCACGAACTTCTTTCACTTTATCAATAACACCTTGAGAATGTCCATGAGCTGTATCAAGTACGATTGCATCTACGCTAGCTTTTACTAATGCGTCGATACGAAGCATAGCATCAGCCGTTACACCAACCGCTGCTCCAACTAATAAGCGTCCTTGCTTATCCTTCGCAGAATTTGGGAATTCAATTACTTTTTCAATATCTTTTATTGTAATAAGCCCTTGTAATACACCGTTGTTATCAACGAGAGGGAGTTTTTCAATTTTGTACTTTTGTAGGATCTTTTCAGCTTCTTCCAGCGTTGTACCAACTGGAGCTGTAATTAGCTTTTCTTTTGTCATTACGTCGGAAATTTTGATTGAGTAGTCTTGGATAAAACGCATATCACGGTTTGTAATAATACCAACTAATTTTCGCTCGTCTAAATTATTTACAACCGGTACACCTGAGATACGGTATTTTCCCATAAGATGCTCTGCATCATACACTTGATGTTCTGGAGTTAAAAAGAAAGGATCTGAAATAACGCCACTTTCAGAACGTTTTACTTTATCAACTTGCTCCGCTTGTTGTTCAATAGACATGTTTTTATGAATAATTCCTAAACCGCCTTGACGAGCCATTGCAATAGCCATATCAGCTTCTGTTACTGTATCCATTCCTGCACTAATTAACGGGATATTTAACTGTAAGCTTTCAGATAAAACTGTTTTAACACTTACTTCTCTTGGTAGTACATCTGACTTTGCTGGTACAAGTAATACGTCATCAAAAGTCAAACCTTCTTTAACAAATTTAGATTCCCACATAATTGTTCCCCCCATGATACCAGAAATTATTATTAGTAGCTTATCAATTGGTTAAAATACTGTCAAGGACGTATATATATGTTAGAATTTTTAGACAATAAAAGGAGCGTAATATATGCATCAAACACATTGTACTTGGCAGCAATTAAGTTTCTTCTTTTCATCTCAAAATGTACAACGTTATCTTGCCCGTTGCTATGAAAAATCCTCCATACAAGATGCTGAAAAAAAAAGTTTCGAAAATTGTTATCCCTTTATTTATTACTTAGAACACGGGAAAAACTATTATGAATTATATAAGGTGGCCCCCTTTTCGATTCAGCCAATGTTATTGTTTTATGGAATGAGCCAACTTTTTAAAGCCTGCTTACTAACTATTGATCCTAACTATCCAGAATCCACTACTGTTTTAGCTCATGGTGTTACGACTCGTAAACGAAAAAAACAGGGGTATCAATTTTTAGAAGATGAGGTGAAGGTGCAAAAAAATGGATTATTTACTCATATTGCAGAACAGCTGTTTCACATGAAACACTTAGAAGCAGAGAAGTTTAACATGCTAGATCTAATGGGAAATATTCCCGAATTACAAAATTTATTTCGTTATAGTCTAAGAGGGGCCACTTTATATAAAATCGATTCAACAAATACAAATGAACTTTCCTTTTCGGTCAACATACTAGATCGACTCCATATGACTACAGAAAGATTTTCACGTTACATTGAATCAACTTGTAAGCATTTATCCATACAACATGTTCCTGGGAAAACGAGCGGATCGAATCTGCTTTTTACAGCTCCTATCCAGTCGTGGAACCCTATATATAGTACGCCTTTATACTACGAATATCTTGCTGATACTTATTACTTACCAATTCCAATTGACCCGAGAAATCCTAAACCAGTATTACCTGAACTTCTTGTTCATTATTTATTGCTCTACAATTTAAGTATGATTTCTAGATACGAAACAGATTGGTGGTATGATTTACTTGGGAGCTATGGCTCTGAAGATTATCCATTTATTTATCAATTTCTTACTATTTCTGCTCAAAAAATCCCTTACTATATTTCGTCTTTTTTACTAACAGAACCGAGCCTATTTCATGGGAAATAAAAAAACACAAGTCAAAAGACTTGTGTTTTTAGTTGCTTGGCGACGTCCTACTCTCACAGGGACAAGGTCCCAACTACCATCGGCGCTAGAGAGCTTAACTTCCGTGTTCGGTATGGGAACGGGTGTGACCTC
Source organism: Bacillus cereus group sp. RP32 (assembly GCF_040459735.1). Classification (NCBI taxonomy): domain Bacteria; kingdom Bacillati; phylum Bacillota; class Bacilli; order Caryophanales; family Bacillaceae; genus Bacillus; species Bacillus cereus group sp. RP32. The sequence goes on from NZ_JARVHO010000001.1 coordinate 5,315,531, forward strand.
TCTGCCATCATCACCAAACTATGAAGGCATATTCCTTCAAAACTAGATAACATTTGCTACATATTATATGGTTAAGTCCTCGATCTATTAGTATTCGTCAGCTCCACATGTCACCATGCTTCCACCTCGAACCTATCAACCTGATCATCTTTCAGGGATCTTACTAGCTTACGCTATGGGAAATCTCATCTTGAGGGGGGCTTCATGCTTAGATGCTTTCAGCACTTATCCCTTCCGCACATAGCTACCCAGCTATGCCCTTGGCAGAACAACTGGTACACCAGCGGTGCGTCCATCCCGGTCCTCTCGTACTAAGGACAGCTCCTCTCAAATTTCCTACGCCCACGACGGATAGGGACCGAACTGTCTCACGACGTTCTGAACCCAGCTCGCGTACCGCTTTAATGGGCGAACAGCCCAACCCTTGGGACCGACTACAGCCCCAGGATGCGATGAGCCGACATCGAGGTGCCAAACCTCCCCGTCGATGTGGACTCTTGGGGGAGATAAGCCTGTTATCCCCGGGGTAGCTTTTATCCGTTGAGCGATGGCCCTTCCATGCGGAACCACCGGATCACTAAGCCCGACTTTCGTCCCTGCTCGACTTGTAGGTCTCGCAGTCAAGCTCCCTTATGCCTTTGCACTCTACGAATGATTTCCAACCATTCTGAGGGAACCTTTGGGCGCCTCCGTTACACTTTAGGAGGCGACCGCCCCAGTCAAACTGCCCACCTGACACTGTCTCCCGGGTCGATAAGACCCGTAGGTTAGAATTTCAATACAGTCAGGGCGGTATCCCACCAGCGCCTCCACCGAAGCTAGCGCTCCGGTTTCAATGGCTCCCGCCTATCCTGTACAAACTGTACCAAAATTCAATATCAGGCTACAGTAAAGCTCCACGGGGTCTTTCCGTCCTGTCGCGGGTAACCTGCATCTTCACAGGTACTATAATTTCACCGAGTCTCTGGTTGAGACAGTGCCCAAATCGTTACACCTTTCGTGCGGGTCGGAACTTACCCGACAAGGAATTTCGCTACCTTAGGACCGTTATAGTTACGGCCGCCGTTTACTGGGGCTTCAGTTCAGAGCTTCGCTTACGCTAACCCCTCTCCTTAACCTTCCAGCACCGGGCAGGTGTCAGCCCCTATACTTCGCCTTACGGCTTCGCAGAGACCTGTGTTTTTGCTAAACAGTCGCTTGGGCCTATTCACTGCGGCTTTCCGTTAAGAAAGCACCCCTTCTCCCGAAGTTACGGGGTCATTTTGCCGAGTTCCTTAACCAGAGTTCTCTCGCACACCTTAGGATTCTCTCCTCGCCTACCTGTGTCGGTTTGCGGTACAGGCACCTTTTATCTCGCTAGAAGCTTTTCTTGGCAGCGGGGAATCAAAGACTTCGCTCCATAAGGAGCTTCCCCATCACAGCTCAGCCTTCACGATAAGCGGATTTGCCTACTTATCAGCCTAACTGCTTGGACGTGCACAACCAATCGCACGCTTCTTCTATCCTTCTGCGTCCCTCCATTGCTCAAACGATAAAGAGGTGGTACAGGAATATCAACCTGTTGTCCATCGCCTACGCCTGTCGGCCTCGGCTTAGGTCCTGACTAACCCTGAGCGGACGAGCCTTCCTCAGGAAACCTTAGGCATTCGGTGGACGGGATTCTCACCCGTCTTTCGCTACTCATACCGGCATTCTCACTTCTAAGCGCTCCACCAGTCCTTCCGGTCTGACTTCACTGCACTTAGAACGCTCCCCTACCACTGATACCATTGGTATCAATTCGCAGCTTCGGTGGTGTATTTAGCCCCGGTACATTTTCGGCGCAGAGTCACTCGACTAGTGAGCTATTACGCACTCTTTAAATGGTGGCTGCTTCTAAGCCAACATCCTAGTTGTCTAAGCAACTCCACATCCTTTTCCACTTAATACACACTTTGGGACCTTAGCTGGCGATCTGGGCTGTTTCCCTCTTGACTACGGATCTTATCACTCGCAGTCTGACTCCTAAGGATAAGTCATTGGCATTCGGAGTTTGACTGAATTCGGTAATCCGATGAGGACCCCTAGTTCAATCAGTGCTCTACCTCCAAGACTCTTACACTTAAGGCTAGCCCTAAAGCTATTTCGGGGAGAACCAGCTATCTCCAGGTTCGATTGGAATTTCTCCGCTACCCACACCTCATCCCCGCACTTTTCAACGTGCGTGGGTTCGGGCCTCCATTCAGTGTTACCTGAACTTCACCCTGGACATGGGTAGATCACCTGGTTTCGGGTCTACGACCACGTACTAAACGCCCTATTCAGACTCGCTTTCGCTGCGGCTCCGCCTCTTCAGCTTAACCTCGCACGGGATCGTAACTCGCCGGTTCATTCTACAAAAGGCACGCCATCACCCATTAACGGGCTCTGACTATTTGTAGGCACACGGTTTCAGGATCTCTTTCACTCCCCTTCCGGGGTGCTTTTCACCTTTCCCTCACGGTACTGGTTCACTATCGATCACTAGGGAGTATTTAGCCTTGGGAGATGGTCCTCCCAGATTCCGACGGAATTTCACGTGTTCCGCCGTACTCAGGATACATTCAAGAGAGAACGAAGTTTCGACTACGGGGTTGTTACCCTCTACGACGGACCTTTCCAGGTCGCTTCGTCTACCTCGTTCCTTTGTAACTCCATATAGAATGTCCTACAACCCCAAGAGGCAAGCCTCTTGGTTTGGGCTATGTTCCGTTTCGCTCGCCGCTACTCAGGAAATCGCATTTGCTTTCTCTTCCTCCAGGTACTTAGATGTTTCAGTTCCCTGGGTCTGTCTTCCTTACCCTATGTATTCAGGTAAGGATACCATACCATTACGTATGGTGGGTTTCCCCATTCGGAAATCTTCGGATCAAAGCTTACTTACAGCTCCCCGAAGCATATCGGCGTTAGTCCCGTCCTTCATCGACTCCTAGTGTCAAGGCATCCACCGTGCGCCCTTTCTAACTTAACCAAACTAAAAATTAAAAAATATGAGCTACACTGTTATCTAGTTTTCAAAGAACATACCATTTGCTATTTAAAATAGCTTTTTGGTGGAGCCTAGCGGGATCGAACCGCTGACCTCCTGCGTGCAAGGCAGGCGCTCTCCCAGCTGAGCTAAGGCCCCAAAAGTTGTATGGTGGGCCTAAATGGACTCGAACCATCGACCTCACGCTTATCAGGCGTGCGCTCTAACCAGCTGAGCTATAGGCCCATACAAATTGCAGGATTTATTTATATCATATCCTCATTTAAGAGTCAATACTTAATTGAACTCTCAAAACTAAACGAAAACGAAACACGGAAACTTATATTGATGAACAGCGTTCATCAATTCTCCATAGAAAGGAGGTGATCCAGCCGCACCTTCCGATACGGCTACCTTGTTACGACTTCACCCCAATCATCTGTCCCACCTTAGGCGGCTGGCTCCATAAAGGTTACCCCACCGACTTCGGGTGTTACAAACTCTCGTGGTGTGACGGGCGGTGTGTACAAGGCCCGGGAACGTATTCACCGCGGCATGCTGATCCGCGATTACTAGCGATTCCAGCTTCATGTAGGCGAGTTGCAGCCTACAATCCGAACTGAGAACGGTTTTATGAGATTAGCTCCACCTCGCGGTCTTGCAGCTCTTTGTACCGTCCATTGTAGCACGTGTGTAGCCCAGGTCATAAGGGGCATGATGATTTGACGTCATCCCCACCTTCCTCCGGTTTGTCACCGGCAGTCACCTTAGAGTGCCCAACTTAATGATGGCAACTAAGATCAAGGGTTGCGCTCGTTGCGGGACTTAACCCAACATCTCACGACACGAGCTGACGACAACCATGCACCACCTGTCACTCTGCTCCCGAAGGAGAAGCCCTATCTCTAGGGTTTTCAGAGGATGTCAAGACCTGGTAAGGTTCTTCGCGTTGCTTCGAATTAAACCACATGCTCCACCGCTTGTGCGGGCCCCCGTCAATTCCTTTGAGTTTCAGCCTTGCGGCCGTACTCCCCAGGCGGAGTGCTTAATGCGTTAACTTCAGCACTAAAGGGCGGAAACCCTCTAACACTTAGCACTCATCGTTTACGGCGTGGACTACCAGGGTATCTAATCCTGTTTGCTCCCCACGCTTTCGCGCCTCAGTGTCAGTTACAGACCAGAAAGTCGCCTTCGCCACTGGTGTTCCTCCATATCTCTACGCATTTCACCGCTACACATGGAATTCCACTTTCCTCTTCTGCACTCAAGTCTCCCAGTTTCCAATGACCCTCCACGGTTGAGCCGTGGGCTTTCACATCAGACTTAAGAAACCACCTGCGCGCGCTTTACGCCCAATAATTCCGGATAACGCTTGCCACCTACGTATTACCGCGGCTGCTGGCACGTAGTTAGCCGTGGCTTTCTGGTTAGGTACCGTCAAGGTGCCAGCTTATTCAACTAGCACTTGTTCTTCCCTAACAACAGAGTTTTACGACCCGAAAGCCTTCATCACTCACGCGGCGTTGCTCCGTCAGACTTTCGTCCATTGCGGAAGATTCCCTACTGCTGCCTCCCGTAGGAGTCTGGGCCGTGTCTCAGTCCCAGTGTGGCCGATCACCCTCTCAGGTCGGCTACGCATCGTTGCCTTGGTGAGCCGTTACCTCACCAACTAGCTAATGCGACGCGGGTCCATCCATAAGTGACAGCCGAAGCCGCCTTTCAATTTCGAACCATGCAGTTCAAAATATTATCCGGTATTAGCCCCGGTTTCCCGGAGTTATCCCAGTCTTATGGGCAGGTTACCCACGTGTTACTCACCCGTCCGCCGCTAACTTCTTGAGAGCAAGCTCTCAATCCATTCGCTCGACTTGCATGTATTAGGCACGCCGCCAGCGTTCATCCTGAGCCAGGATCAAACTCTCCAATAAAGTTAGTTTGTCTAGCATCTAAAAATAAAAATTGACGTTTCACGTTGTTTGTTTCGTTTAGTTTTCAAAGTTCAACATCGCGTTTCAGCGACTTTTATAATATATCATAGTATATTATTTTCGTCAACAAGTTTTTTAAGATAATTTGTATCTCTCATTTGCTGACTCTGCCTATTATATAGAGTTTTCCATTGCTATGCAAGTATTATTATAAAAAAATAAGAGGAGGAAAAATCCCCCTCTTATTCTTCAGAAGAAACCTCTTCATTAGATTCCTCTTCTTCATCTTTCTGTGCTTTTGCTACCGTCGCTACCTCTTGCTCATCCTCTAATCGAATTAGACGAACACCTTGTGTATTACGTCCCATTTGAGAGATTTGATCAACTGGCATACGAATAATAACACCTGCTGCCGTAATTAACATGATATCTTCTTCACCTGTTACAGATTTAACAGCTACTAATTTACCGTTTTTATCTGTAATATTACAAGTCTTCAGACCTTTACCACCACGGCTTTGTAGACGGTATTCATCAATAGGTGTACGTTTTCCATAACCATTTTTCGTTACGATTAGAACATTTACATCCTCTTCGACAATTTCCATGCCTACAACTTGATCTTCATCACCTAATGTAATTGCTTTTACACCAGCCGCATTACGTCCCATAGAACGCACATCTTGCTCGTTAAAGCGAATTAACATACCATTGCTTGTTCCTACAATAATATCCTTATCACCAGATGTTAAACGTACAGATATTACTTCATCCTCTTCACGAAGAGAGATGGCGATTAAACCATTCGTACGTATATTTGCAAATGATGAAAGTGGCGTTCTCTTAGAAATACCTTGTTTTGTTGTGAAGAATAAGAATTCATCATCACCAAATTCACGAATTGGAATAATGGCGTTAATCCATTCACCCTTATCTACACCTAATAAGTTAATAATAGGTATACCTTTTGCTGTACGACTATACTCTGGGATTTCATATCCTTTCGTACGGTATACTTTCCCTTTATTAGTAAAGAATAAAATGTGATCATGCGTAGAAGTAGTTAATAAATGCTCTACGAAATCATCATCATTTGTCCCCATTCCTTGCACACCACGTCCACCACGGTTCTGTGTTTTGTACGTAGAAGCCGGTAACCTCTTAATATAACCATTATGAGTTAACGTAATAGCGATGTTTTGCTCTGGAATCAAATCTTCATCTTCAATAAATTCCATGCCACCAATTGTAATTTCCGTTCGTCTCTTATCATTGAAGCGTTCTTTTACTTCCGTTAATTCTTCACGAATAATCTCAAGAACTTTCTCTTCATCTGCTAAGATTGCTTTTAATTCAGCGATTAACTTCATTAAGTCTTGATATTCTTGCTCAATTTTTTCACGTTCTAATCCTGTTAAACGTTGCAGACGCATATCTAAAATTGCTTGTGCTTGTTTCTCACTTAAACCGAAACGTTCCATTAAGCCTTGTTTTGCAATATCTGCTGTTTTCGAACTACGAATTAACGTAATAACTTCATCTAGATGATCTAGAGCAATTCGTAATCCTTCTAAAATATGAGCACGCGCCTCTGCTTTTTCTAATTCATAAGCAGTACGTCGACGAATTACTACCTTCTGGTGCTCCAAGTAATGATATAAATTTTGTTTTAAATTCAGTACTTGTGGCTCTCCATTTACAAGAGACAACATATTAATACCGAAACTTGTTTGAAGTGCTGTATGTTTATATAGATTATTTAATAGTACATTGGCATTGGCATCACGGCGTACTTCCATAACAATACGCATACCGTTTCGATCTGACTCATCACGTAAATCCGTAATACCTTCAATTTTCTTATCACGAACTAATTCTGCAATTTTTTCAATTAATCGCGCCTTATTAACTTGATAAGGTAGTTCAGTTACGAGAATAGATTGTTTACCATTTGACTTCTCTTCAATTTCAACTTTAGCTCGAAGCATAATAGAGCCTCTACCTGTTTCATACGCTCTTCGAATCCCACTTCTTCCCAAAATTAAACCTGCTGTTGGAAAATCTGGTCCTGGAATAAACTCCATTAATTCCGCAATCGTAATGTCGGGATTATGGCTTAGTGCCAATACACCATCAATTACTTCCCCGAGTTGATGCGGTGGAATATTCGTTGCCATACCTACCGCAATACCCGTCGTACCATTCACTAATAAATTAGGGAAACGCGCTGGCAATACAATTGGCTCTCTTTCAGAACCATCATAGTTATCTTGATAATCAATCGTATTTTTTGAAATATCACGTATTAATTCCATAGAAATCTTAGACATTCTTGCTTCTGTATAACGCATCGCTGCTGCTGAATCACCATCAACAGAACCAAAGTTACCATGCCCATCAACAAGCATATAACGTTGACTAAAATCTTGCGCCATACGTACCATCGTCTCGTAAACAGCTGAATCACCGTGAGGGTGATACTTACCGATTACTTCACCGACAATACGCGCTGATTTTTTATACGCTTTATCAGCTGTAATTCCTAAATCATTCATCGCATATAAAACCCTACGATGCACAGGTTTTAATCCATCACGAACATCTGGTAATGCACGAGATACGATAACACTCATTGCGTAATCTAAAAACGAGGTACGCATTTCATGACTAATATTAATTTCTCGAATTCGTGCTTGTTGTTGATTGTCTGACATCAACCAGCACCTCCTCTTACATTTCCGTTACACATACATTGATTTATATGTAGAAGACAGGAATACTTAGATTCCTGTCATTACCCATTTAAATATCAAGGTTTTTCACGTATTTTGCATTTTCTTGGATAAAGTTACGACGTGGCTCTACTTTATCTCCCATCAAAATTTCAAATGTTTCATCCGCTTCAATTGCATCTTGAAGTGAAACTTGAAGTAATGAACGTACTTCTGGGTCCATTGTCGTCTCCCATAACTGCGTTGGATTCATTTCCCCTAGACCTTTATAACGCTGAATCCCCGGCTTAGGTTGGGCTGGTAATTCAGCTAAAATTTTTTCAAGTTCCTTATCATTGTAAGCATATTGAATTTTCTTACCTTGTTGTACTTTAAACAAAGGTGGCTGTGCAATATATATATAACCGCACTCAATTATTTGACGCATATAGCGATAGAAGAACGTTAATAATAGGGTACGAATATGCGCACCATCAACATCGGCATCCGTCATAATAATAACTTTATGATAGCGTGCTTTTTCAATAGCGAAGTCTCCGCCGATATTTGTACCAATCGCTGTAATAATTGTACGAACTTCATCATTTGATAAAATCTTATCTAAGCGTGCCTTTTCAACATTAATGATTTTACCCTTCAGCGGTAAAATTGCTTGGAAATGACGATCACGCCCTTGTTTTGCAGACCCACCCGCAGAGTCACCCTCTACGATATAGATTTCACTAATTGCTGGATCTTTAGAAGAACAATCTGCCAATTTCCCTGGTAAACTTGAAACTTCTAAAGCACTCTTTCGGCGAGTTAACTCACGAGCCTTTTTAGCTGCTACACGCGCACGCGCTGCCATCGTCCCTTTATCTATAATCTTACGTGCAACATTCGGATTTTCCAGTAAGAACTTTTCAAATGCCTCTGAGAATACTGACTCTGTAATTGTTCTTGCTTCACTATTTCCAAGTTTCGTCTTCGTTTGTCCTTCGAATTGTGGATTTGGATGTTTAATTGACACAATCGCTGTTAAACCTTCACGAACATCTTCACCAGTTAAATTACTATCCGCATCTTTTAAAATATTATTTTTACGACCATAATCGTTGATCACACGAGTTAAGGCTGTTTTAAATCCTACCTCATGTGTACCACCTTCATACGTATGAATATTATTTGTAAATGAGTAAATATGATTTGTGTATCCTTCGTTATATTGAAGCGCAACTTCAACCTGAATACCATCTTTTGAACCCTCTACATATACAGGTTCTTCATGAATTGGCTGTTTTGAACGATTTAAATGTTCAACATATGATTTAATTCCACCTTCATAATGGAATTCTTTCTTCTGTTTATGTTCACGTTTATCTTCAATCGTTAATTTAATATTACGATTTAAAAATGCTAATTCGCGCATACGAGTTGCTAACGTATCAAATTCGTATACTATTGTTTCCTGAAAAATTTCTGGATCTGGTTTAAATCGAGTTATCGTCCCTGTTTGATCTGTGTCACCAATGACTTTTAAATCCGCAACCGGGATACCTCTTTCGTATTTTTGATAATGGATTTTGCCTTCACGATGTACAAATACCTCTAGTTCTGTTGATAGAGCATTTACTACAGATGCCCCAACACCATGCAAACCACCAGAAACTTTATAACCGCCACCGCCAAACTTACCACCAGCATGAAGAACGGTCATTATAACTTCTACAGCAGGACGTCCCATTTTTTCTTGTATACCAACTGGAATACCACGCCCATTATCCGTTACAAGAATACTATTATCTTCTTCGATACTAACGTTAATTTCATCACAATACCCTGCAAGTGCTTCATCAATACTATTATCGACGATTTCCCATACAAGATGGTGAAGTCCTTTTCCACTTGTAGATCCAATATACATCCCAGGGCGTTTTCGAACCGCTTCTAATCCTTCAAGTACCTGTATCTGACTTTCATCATATGAGTTTTCTTCCATTTGCTTTTGTTCCATTGACACAAAGATCACCTACTTTTCCATTTAAATAGGGATTACGCCCTATCTATTTCACAATCTACCGTGCCGTTCGTTACATGAATTGTTTTCGCTTCTTTTAATGTTTCGTGTTCAATTCCGTCGACACTCGTCGTTGTCACAAATGTTTGCACTTTTCCTTGAATTGTATTTAACAGATGCGATTGACGATAATCATCTAATTCTGATAATACATCATCCAATAAAAGAATCGGATATTCCTTAACTTCTGAGTAAATCAATTCAATTTCAGCTAATTTTAGGGACAGTGCGGTCGTTCGTTGTTGTCCTTGCGAACCAAAGACTTGAACATTTTTACTATTAACGAAGAATTGTAAATCATCACGATGAGGACCAATTAAAGTCGTACCACGGAAAATCTCACGTTGTTTCACAGATTGAAAATTTTCATAGTATACTTCTTTTATTTTCGACAAATCCATTGATTCTGATACATCTACACTTGGTTTATAGACAATTTCTAATTCTTCTAATCCGCGGCTTATACCGCGATGAATTGGAGCTGCCCATTCTTGTAGTAAATGCAAAAACTCAAACCGTTTTTGCAATATTTTTGCACCATGCTCAATAAGTTGAAGTGTAAATACATCCAACATCGTTTCCTCATTCTTACTATTCCCTTGCATCTTTTTCAGCAAGTGATTTCGTTGCGTGAGCACCTTTTGATATTGACTCAATTCATACAAATAGATTGGAGCTATTTGGCCTAATTCCATATCTAAAAAGCGTCTTCTTACTTGAGGGCTTCCTTTTACAAGATTTAAATCTTCTGGGGCAAACATGACAACATTCATCATGCCAATATATTGACTCAATTTTTGTTGTTCAAGTTGATTTAATTTTGCCTTTTTACCTTTTTTCGAAATATTTAATTCCAAAGACAAAGAACTATTTCTCTTTTGTAATTTCCCTTTAATTTGACCGAAGTCTTCATCCCAACGGATAAGCTCGCGATCATTAGAGGTTCTATGAGATTTCGCCATCGCTAAAACATAAATAGCTTCCATCAAATTCGTTTTCCCTTGTGCGTTTTCACCGATAATCACATTCACTTTATCTTCAAAGGAAAGCTCTAACTTTTCATAATTGCGATAGTTTTTTAATTGTATTTCTGAAATAAACAAAGGGCTCCCCCTTTATGCCTGAACTTGGAAACTTCCGCTTCCTGGAATTTCAATAATATCGTTCGCATATAATTTGCGACCTCTTCTATTTTCAAGTTCTTGATTCACGTACACTTCATATTCTTGTAAAAACCATTTTACAGCGCCACCTGTATCAATTACATCGGCTAACTTCAAAAATTGTCCTAGTGTAATATACTCTGTTGAAATTTTAATACGTTTCATAAAATCGCTCACTTTCTGAAAGTGTTCATTCTTTCATTGTACTAAATAAACTAACATTAGGAAAGTAATACCCAAAAATCAAATAAGGGCTACTAGTATCTGAAAACTAGCAACCCTTACTTCTTACTTAGTAAGTACGAACCGGTAAAATTAATTGAATAATGGACTCATCATTTACTGTACGAATTAAGAATGGTCTCATCGCACCAGTAAAGCTAATTTTAATTTCAGTACTATCTAAAGCTTTTAGTGCATCCATCATATATTTTGCACTAAAAGATATTTTTAACTCTTCCCCATCCATCTTTTCACATTGAACTTCTTCTACTACTTTCCCAATTTCTGGTGAATTCGAAGAAATTTCTAGCATTTCCTGTTCTAAAGTTGATAATTTTACAACATTATTACGACCATCCCTTGCTAATAAAGATGCACGATCAATTGCTTGTAAAAATTCTTTTGTATTTACAAAAATATCTGTTTTACTTTCGGCTGGAATTAAACGAGTTGTATCCGGATAATTACCTTCTAACAATCTTGAGAAGAATAATAAATGCTTTGTACGGAATAATACTTGATACTCCGTAATAACGATATCTACCATTTCTTCAGACTCATCTAGAATTTTGCTTAATTCATTTAAGCTTTTACCTGGAATAACAACATTCGCTTGAAATTCATCTGCGATTCCTTCGATTTTTGCTTTTCGAAGAGCTAACCTGTGACTATCTGTAGCAATGCAAGTTAATTCGCTGTTATATACTTTCCAGTTTACACCTGTCAAGATTGGTCTTGTTTCAGAAGTGGAAACTGCAAATACAGTTTGTCTGATCATATGTTTCAGTAAATCTGTTGGGATCTTAAAAACATGATGTTCTTCAATTTGTGGTAACAATGGATATTCAGCAGAATCTAAACCATTTAAATTAAACTCTGATTTTCCAGAAATTATTTTTGTCATAAAATGATTTTCCACAGAAATTTCGACAGTCTCTTTAGGTAATTTTTTTACAATCTCACTAAAATATTTTGCTTG
>NZ_JARVHO010000002.1:0-374930 GCF_040459735.1 Bacillus cereus group sp. RP32
TATTTTATTTAGTTCTCTTACTAAATCATTTGTGTCCATCTTTACAAGTCGCTCAAAGATAAACGTTTCTATAAGTAAACGAACATCATATATTTCTTCGATTTCTTTCTCGGTTAAACCAATGACAACTGCGCCCATTCTTTCTAAGCGAATAATATTTTCAGAAGCTAGTACTTTTAATGCTTCACGAACGGGTGACCGACTTACAGAAAAATCGGCAGCTAATTTATTTTCCGATATGATGGTACCGCTTTCAATTTCACCTGCAATTATGCGCATTCTCAGTTCGCTCGCAACACGATCACCTGTAGAAGCTTTTGAAAGCCATTTTTCAGGATAAAGAAATTCCATTGATTTCGTCATAAATTCACCTCGTGTTAATCAAGTATACTTGTATACAAGTATTATAACTCGGATTTTTAATTATGCAAGCGCTTTTATTGTTTGCTTTGGTTGTTTTAGAGGAAAGCCCCATAATTATCAAGCTAACAAATCGAGTCGCCCCAAAAACTACTATTGTTGATGAAGAAGATTTAGGGAATGGAAAACTGAAGAATACGATATCCAAGGACTTACCTCAACAAATTTAGCACTCGGGTTTACAACTTTTTGAATCAAAAATATAGATGTTAAAAATGTAACAGTAACTGAATTTGAGCATTAAAAGCTTTTAAAAATTGAAATTGTATTGTAAAGTAGTGATTTTACAAATAGAAGCAGTTTTATATAATTAAAGACAAGTAAAGAGAATTTAAATGATCCACAATAAAAAGAGTAAAAATCAACAATTGTGCGGATTATTCAGATAACATTTCAACTTAAAGGTTATGTAGCCATCATATAGCTATGAGGTTTCATAGTGTTAGGATTTATATTATATTGGTTATTAACATTGTTAGGAGGTACTTAAATATGGAGAAAGTATTAGTATTGTTCAGTGATGCCCTCCTACTTGCTGCTCCAATCTATGAAGAAAATAAGCAGTTATGGGCCAAATGGCAAAAATATTATAACGAAGTACAAGAGAATCACGATAAATTAGTAACATCAGCTAATATATCCCCTTCATTCTCAACACTTGTTTCTTGGCTGGGGCAGAAACAAGAACAAGGAATATCGTTGTTGAACATTTATGCGAATCTAGATAAATATAAAATTGAGATTCAAAATGTATTAGATAAAATCATTGAACAAGAGTTTGGAGAAAAGTTTGAAGCAGTTGAACCAACTCAAATTTTAAATCCTGAACATGGTCATATAAAAGAGTATATAGCAGATATACCTGACGAATATTATCCTGTATCAAATGACGCAATGTACTATCAATTACGTGATGGAATAGCAAAAAATCAGTTTGAAGAAGATGAAGCAGTTGCAAAACATGTACTGCCATTAGAAACAAAGAATTCAAGCGGAGTTGCACAACTATCTTCACATAAGGATGAGGATTTGAGATTAGTGAATACAAACGAAGCAGAAAGATGGTCTATATTGGTTGATGGAGTAATTAGTAATATGGATGATCTTACAGCAGACTGTTTGGATACCATTACAATACAATGGTTAAATCAAGCTAAATCTCCAGATGAATTCATAGATTTTAGCTATGAAAATGTATTGGAATTATGTAATATGCCAAAAGCATCAGCAAACGGTGTAGAGTATTATCGTGCAGAAGATAAGATAAAGGTAGCACAACGTATTGCAGCGTTAGCAAGCATCTTTATTTATTTGAATGATGATAATGAAGTTGTAGTATTGAACGATCAAGCTGAAACTGGGGAAAAATTTGAAGTAAAACGTGAAGTAATCAAGAGGCTATTCGTACTGGACTCTGTAGTGTTATGGAGAGATAAGAATACTAATGAATATATGGGGATAGAATCCTGTAAGATTAAACCAGGTAGTTTCTTATCGGGCTATTTGTATGGGTCTAATAGCACAACTGCTTTATTATCGAAAAAAGCATTAGAGTATAATAGCTATAGACACAAGTTTCATAAACGTTTAATACGTTATTTATCCTGGCAGTGGCGAATCCGTCAACAATACAGTACTTTAAAAAGACCATACTCCATTGGTGGGGAAAAAGGTCTACTATCTGTAATGGGTATTACAACTACAAAGGGTCGCCCAACTCGAATTCGTGAACAACTAGAAAGTGTTTTAATTGATTTAGAAAAAGAATGTGTCATTTCACATTGGGCGTATGCAGAGGAATTGGATGAAACAAGGATAGGAGAACGTAATTGGTTTAAGAATTACTACTCCAAATTAGGAATCATTATCTTACCACCAAAAGAATTGATGGATAATATAGATAGTATGGTAAAGAAAAAAGTAATAGGTATGCAAGAGAAGCAGGAGGACCATTATATTGCAGAGACAGTAAAACAAACTCCTGAGGGATCAGAAGATGTGATACGAGAAAAAATTATGTATCAGCATATGCATCAAAATAAAACAATGCGTGAGATAGCAGATGAAATAGGTTTATCCCCTGCTACGCTTTCAAGATTCTGTAATAACAAAATGAAGCGTATTTCAAAAAGTGTTAATGAAAAGCTAAACAAGTGGTATGAAAGACAAATGATTATAGAGTCTATGTAAAGAGAAGCAGATACCTTTAAATGGAGAGGTAACTGCTTCTTTTTAGTTTGTTCATATTCTGCTGTTGATATCTATACGCGCCATTGTGCTCACACCTTACCCATTGATACGTTTCCTGATTAATTCTCAAGAACGTCGTGTAACCTCTCAGCAAACTCTTTATGATGCACTGTGTTATAGCCCACATGGTGTCCGGGAAACTCTACGAATTCTGTTCCGAGGTGTTCTGCTAAGTTGACTGCGCAATGGTAAGGAAAAAATTCTCGTGAAGTACTTCCGCCGGCTGGACGTACCTGTATCGATGTAGGTTTTAATGGGGTCTTTAATGCATTGATATTTAAAGTATAGCTGAGAATTCCCGGGATTTCATACTCAGTGAAATAAGTCGAATTACCGAGTAGTCGCTCTGTTAGCATATCCTTCGATAGTCCGAAATTGCTATCATCAATATTTGACAATAATTTTATGACCTCACTTTGATGATTTGTCTTAAGGTCTTCCATGAAATTTATAGCCTGCTTCAACTCATTTTCAGGTAAAAGTTGTAATAAAACCGGCTCGTGTGGGATTAGTAACTGTACCTGCTCAGGATGGCGTATGCACAGATCAAGTCCGATGACAGCACCAGAACTACTTCCGAATACATAAGCCGGTTCATTGGTCAGATTAGCTAGCAGCAGGTGAGCGTCTTCGCTATGTGTGTGCACATGATAATCCTCAGTTTTATTGACGAGGTTGCTACGGGAATGACCACGACGATCGTAAGTAACAACGGTATACCATTTAGCAAGATGGTCGGCGATATTATGGAACTTGTCGGCATCACCACCCCCACCATGGATCAAAAGAAGAATTGGACCTGAGCCACGCACCTCATAGTAGATGCTTGCTCCAAGTATTTGCAATGTTCCGTTTTTTACTATCCTCATTTGTACATCCTTCCCTTCTTCTGTTATCTCCCTTAACACTACACGATTGGCGAATGATATAAAATGCAGGAAATGACTAAGAAACAAATCCGCCATAAGAAAAAACAATGAGCATCATTTCATAAGTGTATCCTTTTTATTTATTTAGAGTAGAAAATTTTTTGATTGTTTCAATGGAGAGGTGATATTCATCAGCTATTTGATTAATCGTTCTACCGTTTAATAGAAGCATTTCTGTCATCGATCAGCTTTCTTGTCCCAGAACGTATACCCCGTCTCTGATGAGAGGTTTTAGGTTTAGGAATATATATTGTTTCTCCTGGAACATACTTTTGAATTTCTAATATCAGCTTTTTAGGTAAAATAGCCGTTGTTTTTAAATAGCCCCTTTCTGCCAACTTCATATCTGTCCGTATTAATCCATAAACGCACTCGATTACTCGGTGGATATCATGTGTACTTTTGTACATAATAAGGTTGGCAAATGTTAAAGTCAGGAGGGTTTGTATGCAACATGATAAAAAAGATATAGAAACGTCTGGTTCTATTATGAAACCAAATTTTGCAGAAACTGATGCACAAAAAGTGAAACAAGAAATTCAAAATGATGTAAGAGAAGGACAAGGCGCAATGACTTCCCGAGAAGCAGGTGCAATGCGGGATTAAGAAACCACTCCTTACTGTTTTTTATTTAGTGAATGTTTTAAACAGTAAGGAGATAACCCATTAACGGCTTTTGTTTCTTAAAAAATCGTTTTTACTTTCATATAAAGTTTATTTCACGAAGTATCCCCATTAGAAATAATCTATATTTTGTTTGACTTTTTCAAAAAAGAAGTTTAACTTGCCGTGATATAAGGAATTCCAAAATTGTCTATTGTAGTTATCATCATTTATTAATATGTTAGTATCAAACTCCACTAATTTGTTCTTCAAATCATGAAAAGTCCTTATTAGATCACAATCTTTGTAGTGTCCCTGCTCTACTAGCTGAACCCAATACTTTTTAAAGTAATTGAAGCAGGAATGCATTTTCTCTATAGAAGAATTAACAAAATATCTTTCTACTCTTTCCGTAATTTCATGTTCTAGCTCATATATTTCTCCTGTGGGCTGGTAGATAGTAATTAGATTACCTGAATCCATATTACTCCCGATAACAAGGTATGGTTTAAACTTCTCTAAACTCGCTAAAAACGCTTTAGTATATTCTTTATCCAATATCGATAAAGAAAAATCATTTTGTTTTGTCCATTCCACTACATCTAAAAGAAAACCATTTGAATAGGTGTAAAATTCTACATTGAGACATTCGAATTCATTTCCTTTAATTTGATGATTAAGTAAAAAGTGCATACTATCCATGGGCAAATTTAATTTGGCAATCTCCACTGTCATTCCTCCAACCCTTATTATGTAATCCATTTTCTGGTTCTTCACAAACTTAATTAAATTTTAGCATAAAGAAATGGTCTCCTTGGGGGAAGTTACATATGAAATAATAAAAAGGTATGAGTTTACGACCCACACCTTTTTACCAGTAGAAATATTCGTTATATGCTTAATGTATCAATCATGATTAATGTCACCTTCGATATATTGACTGAGTTTATCCTTAATTGCCGCACTTTCTGGAGTTACTTCTGCTACTTTACGATTGTGAAGACGAGAGCCACCTTCCATTTCATCTAAAGGTAATGTATTTTCATCATCTTGAGGAACAGTAGCAGCCATTTGTTGTAACCACTGCATTGTTAAGTTAGATGTTGTATTTTTACCATTGATTTCTGCAGTTCGTTGAATTTCCTGTTCCTGCTGATTATGGGTAACAGTTGATGTGTAAGCAGGTTCTCTATATTGTGGTGTATGCTTCGCCCTTGGCACTTCTATTGGAGTTTCAGTAATAACTGGTGCTTTGGTGTTAAGTTCAATAGGTTCTCTATGTTTACTTGTATCTGGTACATTTTCTTTTTGAACATCCATTACTTTATTAATTTTTGCGGATTCTGTTGTATTAGAATTAGCAATTGATGCTGTAGTGTCCTCCTTTTCTAGATTAGGAGCAGAATTTCTTGAGTAATCTTGAACAGACTGATTATTTGTTAGCTCACCTTCATTGTCAGTAACATCTTCATTATTATAAAAATCGTAAGTATCAGGATTTAACGTTTGTAACCAACCTTCTATTGCAGTAGGCGCTGTTTTAGGTGTACTCAATTCCTCAATTACAGTTTCTTCACTATCAACATCTGTATCTGTGACATAATCCTCATATTTAATTTCCGCATTTAATGACTCTTCACGAATTTTTAGCCAATAAGCAGCTGCTTCTGCATCAACTTGAATTTTAGCTGTTTTAAACTCAGTGGCAGGAACAAAGTTTGCATTTACTTGTATTCCTCCTTGAGGAGCATTATCTTTTACAATTTTAGCCGCACACTGGAATGCTTTTTGAATTAAGATATCATTTTCAGAAAGAATGGGTACTTCTGTTTTCGAATAAGAGTAGGATGTTCTACGTGTACTTTGTGTTTTCGTTTCTGCTGTTACCATATCAATTTCTTGATCACCTTCACGTGCCTCATAAATTGTTTTCGTACCCATTAGCTTACTAAACAATTTAGCGTCTTCATTAGTAACATCACCATAAACAAGTTTGTTACGAAATGTTCCTAACAGGATATCCATGAATCTTGGGCCATGTTCAATTGCCAATTGACTAATTGTTTGTGCAATAACAATTAAAGGTGCTTTATATTTACGTGATTGAGCAGGAAAACTTTTAAATGCTTTATAAATGTAATCCGCAAACTCATCGACTAAAACAGGATGGTAAGGAGATATGTTAGGCTTACGACGGAAAACAGCATTCTGTACGGCATATAAACACAATTTACCGAATACATCAGATAGATCAGAAAGTTCCCCTTTCGCTGTATTGACTAACAGAATACCTCCAAATTCCAAATGCTTCTCAAAATCAAAATTCGATGGACCACATAAAACACGACGGAGCAGAGGTTGAGCAGAAATATCATTTAATGTGTTTCGTAAACCACGAACGAAGGTTTCTTGTTTATCAATAATCTTAGGTTGCCCATAGTATTTCCCTTCAGTATGATAAACAACTTCCCCTCCCCCACGGCCACCAGAAATTTCGGGAACATAATTTAAATCAAACCATTCATCTACTTGTTTCATTATGCGCCAATGGTTTCGTTCATCTCTATCTGGAATAGATTCAATATCATTTGGAAGTCGTTCTTTTAATTTGAGATGCATCTCAAAAACGAGATTAGCATTATTATACATATCAATTAAATGTTCAAATCTAGCTTCAAATTTTGAATCATGGAGTTTTAACAAGTAAATATGTTGTTTAAGATGGGAACGCTCAGATTGAACGAAGAAAGGATTTCCAGCTCCATTATCAGAGAGCCCTGTTAATACTGAACATAACATCTCAGCGACTTTATCAACTGGACCACGAACGAAATTTATTGAAGGGGTATCAGGATTTGTTGGGTCTAAATAGAAAATAACACTTTCGGGAATCTTGTGTGCCAATACCAAGTTATATACCTTTTCACAGAAGTCATTAGATGGCTCGATAACTGTAAGACCATTTACCTGCGTTCCTTTTACATCCTCTGAATGATAATCTTTTCTTGCATATAAGGTTTTAAAGTTATTAATCATTGAAGCCATATAGTCAAGAATTTGATTAGCAATTGGTAAACCAAGTGCAGCTGATTTACCTGTACCAATGTTACCGATGATCATTATATTAAGCGTTAGAGACTTACCCTGTATAACTGCCATTTCCCGTGTTGCACTATTAGGACCAAGAAAGATATCAGGGTCTGGCAATTTTGATGGGTTTTTTTCAGTGAAAAACTTGTGTAATGAAGTAGCAAGTTTTCGTTGACGATCATCATTCAAAAAGGAAAGCATCCAACCAGGTATTTTAAATACGTATTCCCATTTTCCGAATTCATCTAAAAGCTCTTTTTTATGTTCATAAAAAATCTTAAAGAGCCATAAGAGTACGAGAATAATAATAATTACAGGTATAGCAAATACAAGGTGCATGATATTACTAAAATTTGAAAGTATAGTATCCTCTAATCCTTTGTCATTTAGTGAAACTTCTCCAGCTTTCGAATGTAAGAATGGAATAAATATCTTAGCTAATGGAACACTAAACGCCCATAAGTACTGGGCAACTATACCAATTAACATCATCGAAAAAATAAACCATCTACGCTTTATCTCCTGATAGGTCTTAACTTTGGTTGATAGTTGCCAAGTATAAATTAAAATCCAAAAGCTAAAAAAGGTTTCAATGTAATAATTAGTTTCAAACGGATTACCGAAGATACTTAAAGTAGGTAATGGAGCCCCCATTTGTATTGACCAGAAAGAAGCATATTTATAAATTCCTCTAAACGCAAAATACCAAGCTAGCAGAAGTAGTAATGTCACAACATAGTAAGATGAGCGGGCTGCTAAACGATATTTCCAGCTTTTTGTAAGGTCGATTGTAACTGTATAGGAATTTTTTTTGTTCTTTCCGGCTTTTGGATCCTCCCCATTACCTGGTGCATTATTGAGTTCAGCATTCTTTTGAACTGCATTCTCCAAATTCTTGTTTCACCCTCTCTTTTAACGAATAAAAAGCAGCGGTGAAATTAAGCAATTCAGCAGAAGTAGCCAATAATATATTCTCTGGTGCTATGGAATTGTGATACAGATCAGTAAAAATGGCTTGCTGCCCATGCTCTAATTCGTCCGCTTCATATATCCCAAAAATTTTAATTGGGTTTAGTGTTCGGTGTTGATTTTGCATGGCCAACAATCCTGATAATTGTTGTAATTTTAAGTGTGTGTTAACCTCCCCTACCTTAAGTATTGTTAATATACACAATATTTCTAAGTAATCTAAAGATTTTTTTTCTTCATCAGGTGCTTTTTTTCGTAATACCAAAATGTCTTCTGTTAGCTCAAGTAGTTTAGAATGCTGAATCCCTTTCGCTTGCATTTCGTTTTTATTAGATATCCACTCTACCGAATAAGGGAAAGAAGAATTTATGTTCAAACGTTCTGTGATTTTTTTGAGCAGATGACTTTTGCTTAAACTATTAATTTCGCGAATTTCTTGAAGAATATTGTTTATTACAAGTTCCGATCCACCCATGTTGCATACGTAAACATCTAGGTTATTCACTACACTTAAACGTGGTATATTGCTGAAAGCTTTTTTTAAATTTGTTACACGTGTAGTCCTTTTTTTGTAGGTAGAAATTGTGTGATAGGAATCATCGATTACTGAAAATAACACGTAAAACTGTTTAGACGGATTAGAAGCAGCGATATCAAGATATTTTTTCAGTTTGTTTTCTAGAAATGGAATGTTTTCTGTTCCTGTATCAACTTCAATATTGATAATAGAATCGTTACATGTAAGAACCCAATCAGGAATGATTAATGGGTTTCCCTTTGAGTCTGGATAAAACTCTTTAGATGGACGAAATGAATAAACGAGTTGAGGTAAATCTTGTTGGAAGGAAACGGGTTGAAGTTCTGGCTGAAACATTTCGCGATACTCTTCATCTTCGTATAAGAAGTAAACATCATTTGAATCAGAATACATTAGGTTGGGTAAATGTAAGTTTTGCTTCACAATTGAGTTTAGTGGAAAAAGATATTCGCCGTTACCACCTACAATTGCACCGGTATGTTCATTTTGGGATTCTGCTTCAAGTAGATTTAGCACAAATTGTGTAATAGCTATATTGTGTTCATATTGCCTTTTGGTAACAAACGAGGTATTGCGATCAGTAATTAATTTTAAACGATATAATATTTCTGCTCCCTTTGAAGCGATAGAAACGAAATCCAGTGTGAAGCCACGCTTTTTTCTCACACTTATATTTTCTTTTTTTATTACTTTCATTTTAGCCCACTTAGTTAATTTGGATGAAAATGTAGTTCGACTTATAGGCTCCCCATGTATCAATTCATAAAATTTTCGTAATTGAATTTGAGATACTGTTCGTTGTTCATATAAAAATAAAACTGTAAAAATATCAGAACGATTAAAATAAACTCCACGATCATTCTCTCCGACGATATATTTAACGGCATGATCAAATGATTTTTTCAATTTTAAACACTCCCTTGATATGGAAATAATATACGGAAACTTGCATAAAATCGAGTGCAATTGTCATGTAATGAAAGTAATTAATGTTGGATAAACTAAGCAGTTCAGTACATAAAAGTGATTAGTGTATATTTTAGCTGAAGATTGCAAAAAAACAACCCATTATCCCCTATGAACTCTTGGTTTAAAGATACATATTATTTCGTCAGGTGTGAGTAATAAAATACAATGTTATCAAGTGAAAATTTGCTATCAGAGTTCGTCATATGTATTTTGACAGTGATAAGAGGACATATGACGAACTCTAATGATAAAAAAAGGGTTCGACATATGTATTCCGTCATATATGTGTAGAGTATCAAAAATAGATAAAATGTACAGTGAATATACTTTTGTATAGATGAAATTAAATATTAAACGGAATTGCATTTAATTCTGTAGAGGTATTTATTTAGCAGAAGGAAAAATTACATCATAAAAGAAATAAGTAAATAAACATAATAAAGTAAATGAAAATTGTGTATATTTCATATTTTGCATGTTACAATTTGATTTAAGGGGTGAAAAAATGCGGAATTGGAACACAGAATATGGGTTAATAACAAAGATAATACAAAGTGAATTTGAAGCAGACTTTCTTTATAACAAGGTAACCAACACATTAAATAATGAATATGAGATAATTCCATTACGGTTTGCAGCTCTAGATCCTTATAAAATTTACAATACTTCACAAGTTAGTAGAATATTAAGGATAAAATCTAACAAATTAAGATATTTAATTAACAGATACGGTGAATACATCCAATTAAGAAAAAAAAGAACTAAATATATTATTTCATTTAAAGCTGTATATAGGATATATTTAGTGCATCTATGCTTAACAAAGAAATTAATTAGTTCATCTGAGTTTAATCGCTTCATGACCTTACATGTTAGTTATAGTGATTATATTGATATGAAATTGACAAGTTATACTGACAAGTTTGTAGAACTTAATTTCAAAGAGAATCAAATGAATGAAAATGAATCACAATTTTATGTGCTATTCCTACAAATCTCAGAAATAACTTCCGAATTAATAAAAGAAATAACTACATATAACATGACATTGACATCCCCTTTCCTTTCTGTAGACAACCAACAGAAAAATGAGTTATTAAAAAAGAAGCGGGATCATAAAGATCTGTTTAATAAACTAAGGGTTTTATATAAAACTATATAGTTAAAAGAGTAATACTCAAGAAGTATTACTCTTTTTTTAGGGTTATATACACGTTTTATTTATAAGTCTTTTATATAAGTCTTTCAAATAGGATGTATGAAATTTCTTGGTAATATTTTATTGACATGAAATTAATATGAAAGTATATAAAGCCTTTAATGATAAGTGTTTTTATACACATCTTATATGTAGTTCGTATATATAAGACGTATAAATCTAATGGCCATGATAATAGAATGTTATTTTAGAAGTATTATATATCGGAATTATAATTCTAGATAAAAATATACATAAATACTGCACCCATATTTATAATTTAATAGTTATTGTTAGTTATATGAAACCTGATATTAACATGTTTTGTTCACTGCTTATATAAACGACTTTCATGTACGTCTTATATAATTGTTGTTGGTATATAAGACATTAGTTCAATTTTACATTTTGTGAATCTTATATAAGCCTTATATATAACAACTCGATATAAGTCTTATATATAATGACTTGATATACGTCTTGCAATGGTGTAATATATTTTTAGGAATAATTAACCAACGTTTTAAGGGGGGAACAACTTGAACGAGGTATTAAGTGAAAAATATAAACAAAACAAATTTACTGAAGAAGTTGTGGAAATGTTTGCAGACATTATTGAAGAAGACGAAATACTCTACAATGTATTTCATTACATAGGATCTCAAGTAAACAAACAATACCAAGAAACAAAATATATGAGAGGTATTTCAATAAATGAGATAGTAGAAAGTGTTGTTATTGATAGGAGAGTAAAGAAACCTAAGGGTAAATCCTATTCATTAGAACTTGAAAGAACTAACATTTCAAGAAGATCAGCGGAAGGTAGTGTTGCTACTTTAGCTTCAATGTCATTAATAACAGAAAAAATTATGCATCCGTATAAGTTTTTAATTTCAACTATTAGGGGGCAGCAAGTATTAGTTGAATTAAGCAAACGTAAAAAAAGTAATGAGAATAAGGGAGAGATAAAATAATGGCAAAAAACTTTCTGAAAAACGAAGTAGCAGTGAAAATGACTATGGTTGGTTTTGGTCAAGCTGGAACTAGAATGGTAGATAAGTTTGCTGAGTATAAGCATACAGACGGTACAGCAGTTTATAATTGCCTAGCATTGAATAGTAATGATGGGGATTTAGCAGAACTGAAAAACGTGCCAAAAAGCAACCAAGTTTCACTAAAATTAGGTGGTTTGGGTAAGAATCCTGAGCGTGCTGTAAAGGTGTTAGAATCTAATGAAGAAGCTAAGGATAAACTAAAAGAATTTATAACGGAACGTGTCAGACCAACTGATGAGTTAGTGCTATTTTTTGCAGGTTTAGGTGGTGGTACAGGTACATCTACAATTATTCAAGCAATTGAAGAATTCACTGCTTTTCATAATAAACCTGTAATTGCTGAAGAACTGAAAAGTATGGCAATGAAAATTCCTAGAGAAGAATTAATCAAAAATCAACAAAAGTATGCAAGAATTGCTTTCAATAATGCAATTGAACGTAAAGATTTTATTAAAATGGGTATTGTGGTTACACTTCCAGTTAGAGCAGATGGGCCGGATGTACTAAGACAGGTGAATAAATTTTCACAAGAAATTTGGAAGTTAGCTAATGATCCAGCGAAAGGCGTTGCATTTGTTGTATTTGCAGATAACCAACATTTCTATGATGAGTTTAAGGGATTAAACGAGAATGAGAAAAAAGGCATCGGAAACTCACGAGACTATGCAAATCAGCGTATTGGAGATATTATTCATGAGTTAAATACAGCTGCAAACGGTTCAGGAACATCAGTAATTCTAGATTCTCAGGACTTTAAACGAATTTTACTAGAAAGAACAGGCTGTTTAGTAATTAATAAGGTTTCACGTAATATGAATCAAATTGAAAACAGTAAAGAAATTGTAGATATGTTCTCAGAATCATTGAAAGGAAGCTCATTCCATCACCCTATTGACCTGATGAAGACAAATGAAAATGGAGATTTAGAGGCATCAAAGGTACATCATTTTGGGATGTTAGCAATTTTAGATGAACAGAAGAACCTTGATGATTCATTTATGGATGATGCAAAAGTAGAAGTAACAAATAAACTACCAATCAATGGAACTGTTTTTAATGGTTATTTAGTTAGTAAAAATGACTTTATGGGTAGCGTGTATACTTTCTATAAGACAGATGCACTACCATCTCGATTATCTAAAGGATTAGTAGAAGAATATAATGAATTTAAGGAAAAACAAAGTCAAATTCAATATACAAAGTCTCAAATTACTACTATTGAAGCGCAAGACTCGGACGATGATTTCAATATTAACTTTGGTGATTACTTTGAATTAGAACCAGAGAAAGATGAAGAACCGCAAAAGCTAAATGATGAAGAATTAGCGGCATTTATGGATCCTGATAAGATGTTCGGAACAAAATAAAAAAATAAGCCTGGAATTTTCCAGGCCTATTTTTCTGTTTTCATTACATTTTGCATGTATTCAATCATGTTCTCATCAATATAGCTTTCTATGAAAAGTTGTTTTCTCGCAAGATCTTCCTCTTTTTTAAACCAACCCACTTTTTTAATACGAGTTTCTTCTGGCTGTGTATTCCATTCTTTTTCAGCTTGTTTTCTTAACTCTGTACGCGCTCTATGTTGAATGATTATATTATCTAGTCTTTCTTGTCTTTGGCGCTCTTTTAACCTCTCAGGGTCTTCTGGTTCAGGTAGCACCGCACGTATAGCATCTTCGAACTTTCCTTGATACTCTAATTCAATGTTTTGTAAATGCATTTGAATTTTTTGTTCTACTATTTTTTCAATAGTCGCTGCAGCTTCCTGCATGTTTAATTGGGATGAGACTTCACTGGTTTGATTTTCTGGAGAAACAGGTCTTAGTTCAAATTGATGTGGTAAAAGCTCAATAATTGCATCTAGCGACCACTTTTCATCCCTTTTTAGTTTGATAAATAAAGCTATGTCTAAATCCAGTGTGTTATATAACTTTTCGTTTGTATTATTGGTTCTTAATGTTCCGTGTAACCCCTTTTCTTCTAGGATATTGAACCAATTGTATACAGTGTTATGATGTCGACCTACTAATTTAGAAAACTCTGTTATTCGCCAAGCTTTTTCAAAAGTATCTTCATGACTAGAGTTTGTATTATTGGACTCCATATGTTCAGTTGTATTTTTGTTATCTTGTTCAATCATCGTTATACCTCCTTGAAATATAATGGCCATAGCAAAATGTAATTAACATATAAAATGAGATTAACATGTTAAGTATCTTTCGGTGATATAAACCTCAATACCTTTATTGATTGACATTCACATGAAACGTGTCATTGATATATAAAGCATCACTTGTTAACATGAAGTTGATAAATCAGCTTTTGAATTAACTATTGTTAATGTCCTGTTGATAATCCGTTAGTTATTAATGATTATTGTTGCTATGAAATTAACAAATTAGTCTACAATATATTAATGATAAGAAAATATTAGTGATTTGTAAATAAATTATAAGGATATAGCATTAAACTTAAAGACTTAAAAGCTAAAAAGTATGTATAAATGTAGAACAAAAAGCCCATACTAATAATAAAGAAAGAGCTATATTTATTATAATTTATGATAATCGGTAGTAGAAAGCTAAGAAATGTATAGTTTATTGGCTTCAGTAGGTCTTTAGAATGCACATGAAGGTTATTGAATTACTTTAATATAAACTCATTTTTTATAGGAGGCACCGCCCTTTACAAGGGATCTCTATATAATCAAAATTGATTCATACAATTGCTACTTTTAGATCGGAAGTAATAAAAAGCGATTTATTATTTTTGGCTACTATCAAAATGCCTTCAAGAATGATATCCTCCCGACTTATCCAGGGGATTTTGCTATAAAAAAGGTCTCTTAATAGATATAGAATCTAAAACTCTATTTGTATGTATATTCTCAACTTTAGAATCAACAATTGTTAATGTTATGTCAATACGCGTTAATGATAAATTGATATGACACTAGTATTAACGGACAACAAACTCTATTAACATGTCAATCTCAGGTTATATATCAATGATAAATAAAGAGAAAACTGTTATTTTTTTGACGCTAATAAGAAACTATTGATTGTATGAAGTTCTTGCTATAACTATAGTACTTTTAGAGTGTTTTTTGATATTTCGATAGAAATCTGTTGTGGCAGATAAATTTTTAACTAATGCAGATTTTGAAATCCTCAGATCTGCTTCTATGCGCGCTTCAACTTTTTAATTGTTAATGTCATATTAATGTTAAACGAAAATTGTTGATATAACATTAACAATTTAGATAGCATTTCTCTCTACGCTTAACTTTATAGACTATATGTCAATGATAAACAAAGGATGAAAAACATTGAATTGCTGTCGTCATTTATTATTACGATTAGATTTTAACTGTTTTTGATAGTGTGAAAACATTTTCTAAGATAGATCATCACTAGATTCACTTCGAGCAAACCACCACAGAAGAAAATTTTCACCAATATAGATTTTGAAATCTTGAAGACCATAAACACTTCTTCTTTTTGGACGCCTTATTGTTAATGTCATATCAATATCAATTAGAATAATATTGATAACAAAAGAAAATAGGTACTTAACATGTCAATCTCAGGTTACATGTTAATGATAAATAAAGGGAAAATTATTGATTTTTTGGGTGTTACTAATAAGAAACTATCAATTATATGGAATTTTTGTTAGTTCCTGATCACGATTATAGTACTTTTAGAGTGTTTTTTGATATTTCGATAGAAATCTGTTGTGGTAGATAAATTTTTAACCAATATAGATCTTGGGTCTTCGAGATCTGTATTTTTGCGTATTTCAACTACTTAATTGTTAATGTTAAATACAAATTGTTGATATAAGATTAACAATACAGATAGTATTCCTTTCTATGTGTTGTTTTTTAACTATATGCCAATGATAAATAAAGGATGAAAATCATTGAATTGCTGTCATCATTTATTACTCAATTGAATTTTTAGCTATGTTTTGATAGTGTCGAAACATTTTCTAGGATGAATTGACACTAGATTCACTTAGAGAAAACTACCACAGAAGACAAAATCCAGCCGATATAGACTTTGAAATCTTGAAATAAATAAACATTTCTTCTTTTCAACACCATATTGTTAATGTCATGTCAACCTTAATCAGAATGATGTTGATAACAAAAGAAAATAATCACTTAACATGTTAATAACAAACATGGGATAAAAAATCAGTTATCTTTTCAGCGGTATCAACATGAGATTGATAGTTTTATGTTGTTTCTTTTTATATCTTACTAGCATTGAAATATTTTCAATGCTAGTTTATTAATTAACATACTTCCGTAAAATCTGTTTCAATGGACTAATGTTCAACTAATATAGATCTTGAAGTTTAGATAGGTATAAACATTTTTGATAAGTATCCGCTTGTTAATGTTAATCGGTGAATACTAGTGATAAAGTTGGCACGCTTCATTTAACATGTTAATCTCACTTGATATGTCAATGTCAAATGTGGAGAAGAAGTATTGATTTTCTGTGGATATTGACATGAGATTGATAATTATATGATTGTTTACAAAAAATACATTATGGTAAACAGTAATGCGTTTAATAGCGCAATTAATTGGTTAGTAGGGAATATACTGTATCAAAAAAAATCAGCAGAGAAACATTAATGAACCGTTAATAACGGGGATCCTTATAGCTTGGTAAATATAGATTGCTAAAATAGCATCTGATTCTGAAGAAGTTCTCGCTTCAAAGAGCCCAAAAGGGGTTAAGGAGTGAGATGCTCATGTATAATTATCGTGTGGAGTTTAATAAAATCTGGAGATTATTTGATTAAATTTAGAATTTTTAGTATATTCTTATTATATCTTGTAAATTTTTTTATTTTCTAGTGATTACATAAAGCCCTTCGGGTTACGGATTAAATTACACGTTTGTGTGGTATTTAACCTCCGTATCCCAAAGGGCTTTTTTATTTGATTAAGGAAAAAGGAGATATGTGATGTCAATTGAAAGGTTAGCAGCAAGTAGAGTATTAAGACCAGTGAGAAGCATGAATAAGGGGCGTAATGAGAGATGGTTTGAATATTATAGAACAACATGCCCTATATGTGGTAAGCAAGGATGGTGCATGGTTAATGATTCTGAAACCAAAATAATATGCGGACGAATTTCATCAGAAACAAAATTCGGGGAAGCAGGCTATTTACATATAGTAGCTGAAGATCAAAAAAGGGGATATGACTTTTCTCAAGATCAGATGATTAAGGAACATAGGAAGAAAAATGATTACACCCTTGATATTATTTACACTTTATTCCTAGAATTTCTAGACGTGCGAGATGAACATATTAAAATGTTAAGGGGATCAAAACGCAGGATTACAAGAGAAGTTATAAATGTTAGAAATTACAAAAGTTTTCCTCTTAAACCTTGGGATACTACGAAAGAGCTAATAAAAAAAGTAGGGGGGAAAACAAGCTATATTGTTGGAATTCCAGGATTTTATGCAAAAGAAACAAAGGATGGAAGATATTTCACGTTTGCAGGAAGGAGAGATTCTTTATTAATACCGCAGAGAAATATATATAATCAGATATGCGGTTTTCAATGTAGAATTGATAATCCTGAATATATGACAGTTGTAAAAAATCATAAACCAAGCTTTAAGGCAGAAGTTATTGAGCAACCCAATACTATAGAGGTGACCTATGAAATTAATGGGAAGATAGAGTCTATATTTAAAGGTGAAATCGATGTTAAAGAATGGTATGAAATTAATTATGAAGGTGAAAAATTAGGTGAAGTACAATTAAAGTTAGAAAGTAAATATATTTGGATCAGCTCAGGTGGGAAATTCCATGGAACAGGAGCTGGGAAACCATTGCCAATACATGTAGCAGTACCTAGTCGGGAGCTGAAAAATTGGGAACGTGGAGAATTAATAAAAAAGGATAATGTATGGATTTCAGAAGGCGGTCTAAAGTCTGATATTGCTGCAGAAAATTTAGACGAGCTTCTAACAAATGAGGAAAAAGTAATGTATGGTACCACAGTTGTATCAATACCAGGGGTTAAAGTATGGAGAATATTAATTGAACCATTGAAAAAAATGGGAGTTAAACAGGCGACGTTCGCTTTAGATATGGATATGATTACAAATTCAGATGTTCAGCGGTCGTTATTAGAATGTGCCCAAATGCTGTATCAAGAAGGGATAAGTATTAATTATGCAAGTTGGGATATTACTCTTGGAAAGGGGCTAGATGATTTACTGTTAAACGATTATATTCCAGCAATAGAGAAAGTGAGATAAACGCTATTTTAATTGAAATAAGTTAAAAAACATATTAATAGGGGATATAAATGATTAATTACTTTTTTATAGTATAACTAGAATGAGTGATTTTTATCATTTTAGCCAAGAAGAATCCTTCCTCAAAGAACGAGAAGTGAGTAGGTGGGAGATGAATTGGCTTCGGACAAGGGATGGCAGGAAGCCATCTTAATTGTTCGACATACAGAAAGTGTTACTTCGCTACCAATCGAATGTACGTTCGGTATATGATAGGTATATACCGAAATGGAGGTGAATGAAATGATGATCAATAAAGCCTATAAGTTTCGTATCTATCCAAATCAAGCACAAGAAATTCTAATCAACAAAACGATTGGTTGTTCTCGCTTTGTATTCAATCATTTCCTATCCTTATGGGATCACGCATACAAAGAGACAGGAAAGGGCTTGACCTATGGTATATGCTCTGCCAAACTCCCTGCCATGAAGAAAGAGTTTGTTTGGCTAAAAGAAGTGGATAGTATTGCGATTCAGTCGTCTGTTCGCAACCTTGCCGAGGCTTATACACGCTTTTTAAAAAAACAAAACAGCGCACCGCGCTTTAAATCTAAGAAGAACAACGTTCAATCTTACACCACAAAACAAACAAATGAAAATATTGCCGTTGTAGGGAACAAAATAAAGTTGCCGAAACTAGGCCTTGTTCGATTTGCCAAAAGTCGCGAAGTAGAGGGACGTATTGTAAATGCGACTGTTAGACGAAACCCTTCTGGCAGATATTTTGTGTCACTATTAGTTGAAACAGAAGTACAAGAACTTCCGAAAACATATTCTTACATTGGAATAGATGTAGGACTAAAATATTTCGCTATTTTGTCAGATGGAAAACCCTATAAAAATCCGAAGTTTTTCCGATCATTGGAAGATAAGTTGGCGAAAGCACAGCGTGTTCTTTCTAGAAGAATGAAAGGATCTTCTCGCTGGAATAAACAACGAGTCAAGGTAGCTAGAATTCATGAATACATATCAAATGCTAGAAAAGATTACTTGGATAAAATCTCAACTGAAGTCATCAAAAACCACGATGTTATCGGTATAGAGGATTTGCAAGTATCGAATATGTTAAAGAATCATAAGTTAGCAAAAGCAATTAGTGAGGTATCATGGTCACAATTTCGAACTATGTTGGAATATAAAGCAAAATGGTATGGCAAACAAGTCATTGTCGTATCGAAAACATTTCCTTCCAGCCAATTATGTTCTTGTTGTGGATATCAAAATAAAGACGTTAAAAATTTAAACCTACGTGAATGGGACTGTCCTTCTTGTCGTACACACCATGATAGGGATATTAACGCAAGTATCAATCTAAAGAATGAAGCGATAAGGCTTCTAACCGCAAGGACTGCGGGGTTAGCCTAATCAATTAGAGTTCGATAGAACTCTTTACTTAGGAATCCCCCACTTTCACTTCTAAACGAAGTAAAAGTGGGGGTAGTTCAAACGTGTTCTTGATAGTCATCAAGATTTATATAAATATAATTAGTTTAATCATAAGGGAATGATAGATATTTTAATACCTCAGTATTTTTTTAAAATTTTTAGAATAATTCATTTTACATTTTGTTATAATCCTATATCATATACATACAGGAGAAATTTGGAAGAATTTTAGGGCGGAGTTTCGTATCTATGTAATATCAATAGTAGTTTTTAATTACTAAATAATACTATTCATGTATACGAGGTGAAACAAATGGAGAGACGAGTAAACGAGAAGAAAACGAAAGAGCAGTTTTTATATGAAAGAAGAAGACAATTAGAAATAATGGAAGGTATTAGTAGCATCTGCAAAGGATGCGATACTTATATAGAATTGAGAAAAACGAAAGCACATAAAGAAGTGGCCAATACATGCGCAAGGAATTGTAAGTTGATTAGTAACGTACAAAAGGAGACAAAAATGTTTTTAGAAACAATTCGTTAAAAATGAGAAGGGAGGAATAGGTATGAACGAATCATATAGCAGCTTGAATCGCGATGAGTCATTAAATAAAACTATAACACAAGGTTCTACTGCAAGAAGTATTAAGCCAATGGCTAATCTAGAAGGAAACACTTTTGAAATTAAGAGAATTGGGAATTATAAGGTACTATCAAAACAAGAAAGTTTAAAATTATTTCAGCGGTACAAACATGGTGAAAAGGATCTACGTGATTATTTGTTTCATGTGAATGTAGGACTAGTATTATCTATTGCAAGAAAGTACAAAAACAAGCACCCTGATATAGAGTTTGATGATCTGGTTCAAGAAGGTAATGAGGGAATGTTACGGGCAATGGAAGATTTTAATCCGGCTTTAGGTTATTGCTTTTCCACGTACGCTTTTTGGTGGATACAAAAAAGTATGTTAGGAATTATATGTAAAAAAAAGTCTGGGCCTTTTAAAATTCCTAATTCTGTGAATCAATTTAATTTAAGATATGTCGAGTTAGAAGATAAATATCTACAAATGTACAATAGAACCCCTTCAGTGGAAGAAGTAGTAAAAGAGTTAAATGTAACTAGCGAAACAGTCATTAGGCACAACGTATATTATAAGCGAGCTACTACTATGACTTTGGATATAGATACAATAAATGAAGATATAGGTATATCAAATCCATTCTATGATGATAGTTCAGCAATTCCGTCAACAAATGAGATGGTAATTGAGGACTTAAATTACGAGATATGGTTAATATTTGATGAAGTATTAAACCCAAAGCAAAAAATGGTACTAAATCTATGTTTTGGTCTTCTAGATGGTAAAGTGTATTTGCATAAAGAAATTGCAAAAGCACTTATGATAACAACTGAAAGAGTGTCACAAATAAAGGATGAAGCAATTAAAAAATTGAAGAAATGTGACTATAAAGATGAAATTTTTAATCTACTACATGAAAAGTTGAAAGTAATGGATGAACTTAATATGGCGTGAAAATATATATTCATATTTATCGGAATATACAGTATAATGAGCGGGTTGTATCTTTTTCTATCTAAAATCTGGATACAAAGTGATGTATTAAGGGTATAACATGCACTTCGAACTTCTCACCACTTAACGTCCTTACGGACTGTTTGAAGTGGGAGATTCCTGCGAACACCGATGTATCCACCGGTTATCTTAGCATGCTCTGCCCGTAGTCCCTACAGTGAAAACATAAGTATCTTGTACGTTGACTCACCACGTTCCCTACTTTAGCTTGGTTTTCGCAACTTCGGCAAACGTGGGGCGTAAGAACGTTGAAGATATGAGGTTGGTTGCAACATTTTTCTGCAACCAACCTCATATCTTCAGTTTTCAAAGAGCAATCTGTACAAGTATATGGTAGTAAACATGTTGGCTTATGCCAAGCGACATTCATCTCCCGCCTAAAATTGGTGTTTCATACTCTCACATTTTAAGGAAGGAGTTTTCTGTCGGAAAACGATAAACTCAATAGATGATAAATAAAAAAGGATAAATGGGTGCTACCTATTTATCCTTTTTTTTATTTATCATGCTTAAAAAAATAATATTATCTCTAATTTTCCTTAGTTTTTCTGTAGAAATATCTCATGATTAATTATGAAGGATGAATAATTTAATTACTCTCATTAATGAGGTACCGATAGAAAGGAGGCCATTGTTGTTATATGCAAAATAATAGAAAAAGAAACGTAATTAAGGAAAGGATTAGACAAGAAAAAGAACGACGAGAACGATTACTAGCAGAGGAAGAAGAACAATATGAGGATATCTATAAAGATCCAATAAGTGAGCAAATACAAAAAGAGCATTTAGAACAACCGCAGAACCAACGTGAAGAAAGTGTAAATGTAAATTTACCTAAAAATGAATCTTCAAATAGTAACCCAGCTCTTGATTGGATTACTACAATTCAAAAACAGGCAGGCACTTCTGAAAATGATTTAAATATAGAAGAAACAGAGGAAGAAGCAAGGGAACGTGAAGAAGCGGAAGCCCGTAGAAAAGCAGAAGAAGAAGCAAGAAAACAGGCAGAAGCGGAAGCCCGTAGAAAAGTAGAGGCAGAAGCAAGGAAACTTGAAGAAGTAGAAGCCCGTAGAAAGGAAGAGGAAGAAGCAAGAAAACAGGCAGAAGTAGAAGCCCGTAGAAAAGCAGAGGAAGAAGCAAGAAAACGAGCAGAAGCGGAAGCCCGTAGAAAAGCAGAGGAAGAAACAAGGAAGCGTGAAGAAGTGGAAGCGCGTAGAAAAGCGGAGAAAGAAGCAAGAAAACAGGCAGAAGTAGAAGCCCGTAGAAAAGCAGAAGAAGAAGAAGCAAGGGAACGTGAAGAAGTAGAAGCCCGTAGAAAGGCAGAGGAAGAAGCAAGGAAGCGTGAAGAAGCGGAAGCGCGTAGAAAAGCGGAGGAAGAAGCAAGAAAACGAGCAGAAGCGGAAGCCCGTAGAAAAGCAGAGGAAGAAGCAAGGAAACAGGCAGAAGCACAACGGAAGGAAGAAGAGAAAAAACTTGAGGAAGTAAGAAAAAGAAGACTAGAGGAAGAAAAGAAAATAAAAGATGCACAAAAGAGACAAAAAATAGTTGTGGCTAAAAGCGAACCCGAAAGTGATGAAATTAATTTAAATAATGAAAGAAATCAACCAAATGAAACTAAATTTGAACAAGAAGAGAAAGTCGCAATCGATAAAAAAGGAATCTTAAATAATATGAAAAAATATAAGTACGCTATTATAGGAGTCGCATCAATTGTTTTATTAGTAGTAGCAGGTTTTGCCTTTAGCAATATGAAAAATTCACAGGCTGCATCTGCAAATAATGTAAATAGTTTGGAAGTTAATGCGAATCTAATAAATGGGTTAAGGTTATCTGCAGTTCAAAAATATCAAGATGCTGCCTTGGAATTTGATAAAGTCGATTATAAAAAATTAGGAAAAGAAGATAAAAAGGCGGTTTTATTTACGTATCTATTAAGTGGTAAAGCACAGAAGGCAATTGACTTAGAACAAGATTTTGCAGAATCAGTAGTTTCATATTATATAGCTGTAGATAATTTGAAAAAAGTAAAAGAATTAAAAACAAAAAATCCACTAATTAATTTTGAAATTGCTGCATTAGATAACAAGCATGAAGAAGTTATCAAATTAAGAGATCAAGTGCCACTAGATGGCAGAAGAGAAGGAATTATTGTTAATAGTTATTTGAAATTAAATAAATCCGAGGAAGCTAAAAAGTTTGCTCAAAAGGTTGGAAATAAAGATTTACTCGAAAAAATTAATAATTCTACACCTAATAGTTCTGCTACTTCTGTAGCAACTATAAGTGCAGGTTAGGTAATAGGGAGGAATTGATTGTGCCTTTAGATTATTCGAAAATTTTAAAGAAAGTGTTACTTACGACTACTGTAACTACCTTAAGTGTTGGGGTAGTTACAGGCTGCTCACTGTTTTCTTCTGAAAAGAAGAGCACTAAAACAGCATCAGTATCTAAAAAGAAAAAGGATAGTGAAAAAGAAAAGAAAAAAGATGAGAAAAAAGAAGAAAGTAAGAATGAACCGACTGAAAATCTAAATACTAATGATTTTGATGAAATCATTGATAATGCAAAACGTAGCTCTGACCAAAATTTAGCCGGTATCATTGAAAATAACAAAACCAAAAAGAAATTTGATGACTTAACAGATTCAATTGCAACCGCAGCTATAAACTCAGATCGAAACTTAGCCTCAGTTATTGACGGTGATAAATCAAATAATCGTTTTTCAGATTTAAATACTTCAATAGCATCAGCAACAAACAATCCTTCTGTCTCGGATAATAAGGATAGTAAGAACTTTGTATTTGGTGGCGATCTAAATATTAATGATGGTGTGGCTATTGCAGATAACTCAATACCTCCAATTAATAATGATAAAAAGCCACCTACTTCGGGTGACACTAGTGGCGGGGAAGTGAAACCGCCAACAGGTGGTGAAGGTAATAATGGAGGCGGTACAAAACCACCAACAGGCGGAGATGGTAACGATGGTGGGAGCGGTACAAAACCACCAACGGGCGGAGATGGTAACGATGGTGGTACAACAAAACCAGAAAAGGATACAGTGGCACCAGTAATTACAGCGAAACAAGGTGTAACTGTTTATGTAGGAGATAGTTTAAATGCAGGAGATTTAGTAGTAGTAAAAGATAATAAAGATCCAAACCCAGTAGTAACAGTGGGAGCGTACGATACAAGTAAAGCAGGGGCAATTCAAGTAACAGTAACGGCAACAGATGCATCAGGAAATAGCTCAAGTACAACAGTAACCGTCAGCGTAGTAGAAAAAGAGGAAGAAAAGGATACAGAAGCACCAGTAATTACAGCGAAACAAGGTGTAACCGTTTATGTAGGAGATAGCTTAAATGCAGGTGATTTGGTAGACGTAAGAGATAATAAAGATCCAAACCCAGTAGTAACAGTAGGAGCGTACGACACAAGTAAGGCAGGAGAAATTCAAGTAACAGTAACAGCAACAGATGCATCAGGAAATAGCTCAAGTACAACGGTAACCGTCAAAGTAGTAGAAAAAGAAGAGGAAAAAGATACAGAAG
This sequence comes from Bacillus cereus group sp. RP32, assembly GCF_040459735.1. NCBI lineage: Bacteria > Bacillati > Bacillota > Bacilli > Caryophanales > Bacillaceae > Bacillus > Bacillus cereus group sp. RP32. Next base: position 24,899 of record NZ_JARVHO010000002.1, read on the forward strand.
CACCAGTAATTACAGCAAAACAAGGTGTAACTGTACAGGTAGGAGATAGCTTAAATGCAGGAGATTTAGTAGAAGTAAAAGATAATAAAGATCCAAACCCAGTAGTAACAGTAGGAGCGTACGACACAAGTAAGATAGGGGCAATTCAAGTAACAGTAACGGCAACAGATGCATCAGGAAATAGCTCAAGTACAACAGTAACCGTTAAAGTAGTAGAAAAAGAAGAGGAAAAAGATACAGAAGCCCCAGTAATTACAGCGAAGCAAGGTGTGACAGTACATGTAGGGGGTAGTCTAAATGTAGGAGATTTAGTAGAAGTAAAAGATAATATAGACCCAAATCCAGTAGTAACAGTGGGAGCATATGATACAAGTAAGCCAGGTACAATATCAGTTCAAGTAACGGCAGCTGATAATGCGGGTAACAGCTCAACTGCAACGGTAACAGTAAAAGTAGTAGAAAAGGAAGAAGAGAAGGATACGGAAGCACCAGTAATAACAGCGAAACAAGGTGTAACCGTACATGTGGGAGATAAATTAAGTCCAGGAAGTTTAGTGAATGTAAAAGATAATAAAGATTCAAATCCAGTAGTAACAGTAGGAGCATATGATACAAGTAAGCCAGGCGCAATATCAGTTCAAGTAACGGCAACCGATAAGGCAGGAAACAGCTCAACTGCAACAGTAAATGTGGTAGTTCTTGAGAAAGAAAAGCCAGAGCAAAAAACAGCTGAAACAACATTTAAAGAACAAGGTAATGGATTACTTGCAGCAAATTCTAATGATGTAGCTAAATAGGTTTTTACCAAAATGATAATATGGTAAAAGTAAAGGATCTCAACTACTAGTAGGGATTCTTTTTTTATTAATTAATATACGGAAAATTCTATTATTTTATCTTGTAATGGATTTATACTATTTTCTTAAAACTTCCCAAGTCTATTGAATGGCTTATAGCGTAGAACCGCCTTGCCTTCTATATTATTCAAAGGTATAAAGCCTAGTTCTTTAAATCTGCTGTCTAAACTTTCCTCACGATTATCTCCTAATACAAAAATTGTATCATTCGGAACCCTATCGAAACCGTAAATACTTTTTAATGAAAAATCAGCTGTCTTACCTTTTGAGTATAGATCTTTTACCACAAGTCCATTTATATAAAGCTGTTTTGATATTCTATTGTATCTCCAGGTAAACCAATTACTCTTTTTATAATTGTTTTATTATTAGAAGTGTTTTCTAGGGGGGAATTAACAACAACTATATCAAATCTTTGCAGAGCTTCTATTGAATGGATGAAGTGATTAATTAAAACCTTATCATTATTGAATAAGGAGTTTTCCATAGAAACCCCAGAAACCTTATATGGAAAAAAACGAACTGTCTTAGTAAAAGCAAGGTAATACCAATTATAAAGATTGATATTGGAAAAACAGAAATTAGACGTTTTTTCAATTTAAGATCAAATTCCATTCTGAAGGTTTATAATATTCATCATAACGTATATTTAATGAATTGAATATTATGAATATGGTTGTTTTTGTAGGTGTAATTTGTTAAAATTAAGTATACCTTTTTTTAATTTCGATTTTTTATATCTATAACTACTATAGCCCTTTCGGGGTTTTGATTTTCAAAGATAGTTTAAGTTTTTTACTTTTACTTTCTTTTTAAATACAACTCCGAAAAGGGCTTTTTTGCATTTTTTGGAGAACATCACAATGTGAAAGGATGAAGACTTTATGAAGATTAAGAGATTATTTTTAATGTTAGGCGTTTTAGCTATGATGTTTGTTTTTTATAACACCTTTATAAAGGATGAACCTCAAACAGAAGCGTTAACACCAATCAAAGTAGAAGATTTGAAAGAAAAAATTCAATACGATTATTTGTTTGAAGATGAATTATCACAAAATGTGATTAACGACTTAGGAGGGCAATTCAAATTAATATTTGATGATATTGATAAGAATGGCCACTTAACTATTTATCAAAAAAAAAGAGAACTAGAAATGTTTTTAGGAAATCATGTAACAACTGTAGAATTAGCTGATGAATTTACATCAGATTATTTTAGTACAAATAAGAATTACAAAGTTACTTATAAAAGTAAACCAAGTCTATTTAATTATGAAAAACCAAGAACTATTACAAAAGTCAAAAAAGGATTGTTTTTGGTAAAACAAAACGGCTTAATTCTGGAATTTAAATATGTACCAGAAATAAATGGATTTCGAGTTTCTGAGATTACATATTTAAAATAAGAAAATATCGGGGGATTTACTATGTTATTACAAATCAGAACTGTTATTGCTGATGCATTAAGAATTGATGAAGAAGTGAATGGTTTTTTGAAGTATTGTGCTAAGCATGGAAAAATAGTTGGAAAAATAACACCAAGCGGATTCATAGAACGTGAACAAGGCCAACCGCTTTTGGTTATGGTAATCGAATATGAAGAGAAAAATTAACTGTAGTTATGAAAAAGATGAGGATTAATTCCTTGTCTTTTTTATTTTCTAAGAAAGGTGAATATATCGAGTATGAAAATAATAAAAAAAGTGGCCGTCTTTAATAACAAAGAATTCTCGAATTCTTTGTTAGAAATGAATAATCGAGAATCAGATGTGGCGGATTTAATGGTCCCATATTATTATTTCTTATTTAAGCGTAAGGTATTGTGGTTAGTACGTGAGACAGGAACTAGAATAATAAACTTATACAACTATGAAAATGAAGAGAATAAAAAAGTAGCATTTGAGATATTGGAATTCTATATTCATCAAAATTGTAGTGTAATCTACAGCATAATTGATGGCAGATTAAAAAAATAAATAATAATCAGGCTTTTGAATTATTAGAAGGTGTAAAGGTATCAAAGAATTTGATTTGTTAACTTGAGAAAGTAAAATAACGGATAAATTTTCTGAATTTAGAGATGAAATAAACTTCATTGTGATATAATTTAGTTGCATTTTTTTCTTTTTCTATTTTTATATCACTAACTATTTATAACCTTTCGGGTTAATGAAATTACACAAAAAGGAACTTTATGTTACTTTATTTCATTGTGTAAACAATTCATTTTCCTGGAAGGTTATTTGTTTTTGCCTGAAAGGGGTGATGCTATGTCATAAGAACTAATTATTAATTAGAAACTGCTGCTGCAATGTTAAAAGTTTTTCCAAAAGGGGTGCATATTATGTTGGTTACAGTAATTGTGTCAGTTGTGGCTGGTATGGTCTCAGGATTGGCTAGTCATTACATCACAAACAAAAAGTTCTTGTTGCCTCGTAAGAGCAAGCTTGCATTTCACCCGGGTTTCTTGGGAGAGATGTTTGTAGGTAGTATTGCTTCACTCGTTGGTGTTGCAATGTTTAACCCTGAAACAATGATGGATATTCTTCAGACGAGTATTCTTGCTGGGATTTCAGGGCAAGCCTTCCTGCTGCACAATCGCTTGGCAACGGAACAAGTGAAAACCGACGAGATTCAGTCTATTTCAAAGAAATTGGCCGAACTCGAGAAAAAGAATAAGGAATAAAAGAGGAGTAATCTGGTATAAATAGAAATAGAGAGATGAGGAGATTTGGTTATGTAACGGCCAAATAAAGTGAGTTGAGGTGAGCCCGATGTCTCGAAAGGAAGTTTTTGATTATCTAGATGATCAAGAAAAAGAAGATTTAGCAGAATGGACAGAAGAGCTTAAGAATGCTCAATCTACGAAAGCAGTCAAACTTTATTCAGATAAGATAAAGGAACTGCTAGGAAAGATTGAACAACGAATGATTAGTTCAGGAGAGGAAGCAGCGACGGTTAGCTTCTAATTGAATAGCAAGAAAAAGGAAAGCTGGTGGATTTTATCCACCAGCTCTTCTTTATTATTTAAAATGTTCTATAAAAATAGAGAACCTAGTATCCAATGGGTTTTTTATTAAAAAATTTAAGAGGAGTGTTTATAATGAGTACAGATTTAATACAACAATTATTAGAAGTTGATCAAAAAGCAAGAGAACAAGAAAGAGTTCATTTAATCCAAAACTTTTTCAATTTAGGTGTTTCAGTTGAAATCATAGCGGAAGCAACTTCAGTAAGTGTAGAGGATGTAAAAAGAATAATTAAATAATAAATGTATAAGGTTAAAAAATTGTTTAATGCACTATTTAAAAATATAATAACCATCTATCGTATAACAGATAGATGGTTATTAAAATTTTTAAAAAAACTAGTTAAATATAAGTATTGAGTCAATGTATTCATCTCAAAGCGTAAAAAAAGACACAATGGATAGTGTCTTTTTTACGTTGACATGCTATGAAAGAAAATGTAGTGATCAATCATAATTTGTTGGATTCTTCTTGGTTGATATTAGTATAACATTATCATCGGTGATTTTAAATGTGGTTATGCATATATACGATTTTCATTATGTTTCGGTTTGGGTCATATTCTTTCTTCTTATATAGGGGTCCTACCACATCGCTATCAACCTAAGTGCCAGGATAGGAATGTATAAAAAATGCATAGGTCGATAGAACAAAGAAAAGAGGTTCCCTTGTAAGGGGAAGATTCCTCCTTGGCCTTGCTAATGATGCGCTATGTTAACTGCATATGTATAGAGTATGCAGCTAAAAAAGTACAATACATCGCTTCTTCTAAATGGTACAATTAGGGAAAAGGGGTGGAAGAATATGTATGATTACAAATTTGTGGAAGTCGAAATTAATGGATGGAAAGGGCAACCCAAAGAAGATTATAAGCGTATTATTATCGAACATGCTGAGGATGGTTGGGAATTTGTTCAAGTCCTTACTCTAACAATCTCAGGATATACGACTTCTATGGAGATTATTTTCAAACGAACCAAAGAACTTCTTTAAAAAACGAAAGAGGTTTGCCTTAAATTACATACAAAAAGAACTGAAATATTTTTGGATTTAATTATTATCGATTTAACTTATAAGACAAATAAGCTAATATTAATCAACTTCCAACAACGATGATTAGGTAAAATAAACGATATTCGTAGTGGCGAATAAAACGGAAGCAAATAAAAAAGTGGAAAGAATAGAAAAAGCATTTTAAAACAAAGGGGTATATGTCAATGAAACATAAGATTTTATCTTTTTTAGTAGTTCCAATGTTAATGTTAACTGGGGTTGGATGTGAGACAAAGGTTAAGAAAGATGAAGCAATGGAAGCTTCTGTTAAACAGAATAAAAAAGAAGACTTCAGTAAGAACCTAGAATATTTAATGAAAGATTTCTCCGAACAATCTAAGGAAATAGACGGTATTGTAAAAAGTAGCAAGTCAATGAAGAAAAAGTCAGAAAAGTTAAAAGAAGTATCTAAACCCTACTTAGAGTTAGTGGACAAAATAAGTAAGTTAGAGTATGAAGAAAAAGATCACCCAGTACAACATAATGTAGGTGTAGCGATGATTCATGTAAAAGATGGAGTTGCAATCATACAAGAAGGTTTAGATAAGGGTAAAGAAAATGAAGTTGATGCTGGGGTTGAAAGATTAGAGACTGCTTCTAAGTTAATTGATAAAGCAAACAAAGAATTGAAAAAATCTAAGTAACTTAACTATAGGGGAGTGTATTATATCTATAGGCTATCCTATAATTAATGGATCCTAAAGCTTAATACATAATAAAAATACCGGTTCTAATAAGAACCGGTATTTTAAATGGTATTATTTTGTAGCGCTTTTTTTACTTAGTAAAATAAGTGTATAGTCTAATTCCTATCAATAATCCGTAGGTAACATCATAATAAAACTTTTACAGTTATCAATAATCCATATACGGTGTGCTAATGGAAGTTTATCCACTTTTACATCTGTTTTGGAACGTATCTCAAAACCTGGACTTTCTGGTTGATAATTTAATACTAAATAATTATCCTCCAATTTTAAATCAAAGATGTGTTTATAGCTTAATAAAGAATTGTTTCTTAAAAGTATTTGTGTTTTAAAAAAATCCCAAATGCTTTTAGTTATTATTGAAGGAAGAATTTTATCTATACTTGCAGTTCCATAACTATGACGATAAATATTACGTATTTTCATATTGTATCCTCCTTTTCAAACCCAAAGGAGATTGAAACATTTAAGGATAAATCTAATGATGGTACATGTAAATTACCCCATGTATCTAATGGATCTTGCCCATCTATAACATATCTTTCCTCAATTCTCGCTAAATAATAGTTTTCATTTCCAATGCAATTTAGCCAATAAAATAATAGTAAAATAGATTCGCTATTTTTAGTATCGTTTATGTTTTCTCCTAGTTCCTCTGGCATATCTCATTTAAAATCCGTCCCGACAGGAATAACAACTCCATATATAACACCCTGAATTAACCCATCTGGATAATTCGGAGTATCTTTAACCCGTTCTAATAAAAATTCAGCAAACTCTTCAATTGTTTCATCATCTTGAGCGTAAAATTGAATATTTCCAAGAAGGACTAGTTCCGGAGTCTCTGGACTTTGTTGCATTGGCACTAGTTCCTGCATTAACGGTTGACGTATTTCTGGTAAGTTATAATCTAAAAATATGCCTATTGTCGAAATAACCATAGTATCCATGAAAGAAGTAATAATCAGATCTCCTTTCATTCCATAAACACGAATTGCTGCAGCTATTTGACGATAATCTTCACTATTCAAATACCCTTGAAACTCACCATTTAAATATAGACTAAATAACTCATTATTATTTTCAAACATATTATAATTCCTCCTTATTATCTTTAATAATATTTCTATCATCTTCATAATGACTTGCTGCTGCATCTGAAAATTGGTCCAACAGAAAGTGAATTTGTCTGTCTAGCAGAATAATATCGTTAAATACATGACTTCCAAAGTACATGCTAATTGATGTAATACTTTCAAAGTTAATACTCAATTCATATTGCCCTATCTTACTGTTGAAATAGAAAGTTGACTTTTGCTGCGTATTTTGGAATTTATGATGTACTTCTGTTTTTTCGAGAAGATTTCTTTCTTCAAGTTTCGGAGCGATAAAACGATATATTGCTTTAATGAGACTTGAAGAGAGTATTTCCATCATAAAAGTAAAAATTTCTGGATTCTTTTTGTAGATACGATTATAGGAATCTAAAAAAAGCATCGTTTTTGTAAATTCAATTTTTTTATTAGAGAACTTTTGAATTTCAGCATTTTCGTGAAGTAAACAGCTATCCCAGTAAGTTTCATTTAGCAGCTCAATAAAATTATTCATCTTAACTCCCTCCATAATAAAAACTCCTCAAATTTGAGAAGTCTGTTCATTACGCATACATGCGTTTAATATTTTCTTACTGTGTTTCTAATCGAAATTCTTCGTAGTCATTTCTTAAAAGTAGGTATTGTTTTGAAATGATTTCTTGAATGTCTTCATGTGTTAGATCCTGATTCTCAGTAAGAGCATCATTTTTTAATTCTGGCCATGTTTTACCGCATTGATCTAGTACGAATTCATTAAAACTCATTTATTCTCTCCTTTCTAGACAATACAAAAAGCCCTTCAAGGATACTGGATAGTAAGAACCAATGCATTTAGCATTACATTCTTCTTTCAAGTAACCCGAAGGGCTTATGTGTATTGAGATTGATTTAAAAAATAAAAAAGGTGTATATAACAAATAATATCTCAAATTTCTGAAAATGTAAATTGATTATAAAGAATTCATTTTAGACTTTGATAGATATAATTTTTAAGAAGTAAATATGAAAAAGTTAGAGAATTATCTTAGTTATTAAATAGATTCTGCCTATACTTTAAGTAGAGCCCAATTTATTAAATTTAAATAGTTTATATGTTCATATATAGAATTTTGAAGGGGGTATATTGTAAATGATTCCAACGTCAACATACGTGGCTAAATGGGTATTAGATGACTTAACACTTGCATCAAGACCAAATCAGGGGATCAAACTAAGTACATTTAAAAAATTAGAGAAACTTTATGTAGAATACAGAGAAATGATTGAGGGGGATGCTAGCTTTGAAATTACGCATTATTTGCTAGAGTTTATCAATCCGCATAATCTCTTTGTAGTAAGAGAGGGTTACTATATATTTGATAATAAAACGATGAAATTTATTAAAGTATCGGATGACATCCATTTTTCAAATCAAAGCTTAGCGTACTGTAATAATGGAGTTGCAGTGGATTTAATAAACGGAAAAATGCACTTTTTAGAAGGCCATTATTATAAAGTTAAGACCTCATATGTTGATTTATTAAAAGGAGAAACTATACCTGTAATGGTATTAAGTCATTTAGATAATAATGTTGGAGTATCAGTTCCTTTGACAATGTTTAATGAGGAAAGAACTTTTAAAATTTCAGAGAGTTATATAGTGGATCTCTCCTCGAAAAATTGTAACAATGAGAGTGAATTTAGTGAAAAGGGAAACGTAGTACGATTTCTAAAACCATCTATTGTATAGTTAAGTATATATGTTAATTAAATTCATAATGAATTTAAGAAGGTGATAAATTTGTCTTTTGAAATGTATACAGCCTTTCGAGGTAAAGTAATTATAAATGATGAATATAAAGAATTGGTGGAATTAATAAATACAGGAAGCTGGGAAGAAGCAGCGTTAAAGTTTCCATTTGTTAAAGGATATATATAAGTCAATCATAGTAAAGACATTCCATTTACAAAGGAACAATTAAATGAAGCATTGGCAGAAGATGATTTTCTATATATGAAGTAGCACGTAGGAAATTGGGAAGAAGAGAATGACTATTATACAAATTTAAAAGGTGATAAATGGTTATTTATAGCCGATCTAAAGAATTGCAGCCCTTCCCGAACGAGAAAGCCCCTCGCCTTTAGGCATGGGATGAAAGTGAGCTTGGATAAGGAGTACTACTAAAAACTGCAAAGTTGGTGGCACTCTAAGTATCCAAAATTTTGGTATCTTTTATTTATTTTTCGTGTTGCAGTTTCATAATCTAACTGATACAACGCAAACATAATGAATGATTATAGAAGAACCAAAACAACCGTGTCATTAATTAACTATCATTTTGTGTTTTGCATGCGATACAGAAGAAAGATTTTTCTTAACACAAAAGTAGAAGAACGTTTCAAAGAGTTGGTTCAAGAAATATGCGGAGAATTGGATATTTCTATTGTTGCAATGGAATGCGACAAAGACCATGTTCACTTGTTCTTAAATACACTACCAACACTTAGTCCTGCTGATACAATCGCAAAAATTAAAGGAGTGACATCAAAACGTTTGAGAGAAGAGTTTCCACATCTTCAACACTTGCCGAGCTTATGAACGCGTTCTTATTTTGTTTCTACTGCTGGAAATGTATCAAGTGAGACAATAAAACATTATGTTGAAAATCAAAAAACGAGGGGGTGAAACTTGTGCCACAAACCATCACGGTTAAAGTTAAATTGCTTCCAACAAAAGAACAAATCATGCTATTGGAACAAAGTAGCCACGAGTATATAAAAGTCATTAATGCCCTTGTATCTGAAATGGTTGAAGCAAAGAAAAGTACAAAGGATATTGAGGCTAATATCCCAAGTGCGGTGAAAAATCAAGCAATTAAAGATGCGAAAAGTGTGTTTTCTACAAAGGTGAAAAAAAGTAAATACAAAATCGTTCCGATTCTAAAAAGACCTGTTTGTGTATGGAATAACCAAAACTATTCATTTGACTTCACGCACATTTCAATTCCGTTTATGGTAAACGGAAAGTCAACTGGTTTAAAGGTTCGCGCTTTATTAATCGACAAATATAATCGCAATTTCGAATTGTTGAAACACAAGTTAGGTACACTTCGTATCACGAAGAAATCTGCTAAATGGATTGCTCAAATATCTGTCACAATTTCTACAAACGAAAAAACGGGAACAAAGATTTTAGGAGTGGACTTAGGTCTCAAAGTTCCTGCGGTAGCCATCACAGATGATGAGAAAGTTCGTTTCTTCGGAAACGGTAGGCAAAACAAATTTATGAAACGTAAGTTTCGCAGTGCTCGCAAGAAGTTAGGAGAAGCTAAGAAACTGAATGCCCTTCGTCAACTTGATAATAAAGAACAAAGATGGATGCAAGACCAAGACCACAAAGTAAGTCGTGTAATCGTTGATTTTGCAACGGATAATAATATTTCTGTCATTCGATTAGAGCAACTAACGAACATTAGACAGACGGCACGAACAAGCCGTAAAAACGGAAAAAATCTACACACTTGGTCATTCCATCGTTTAGCACAATTCATCGAGTACAAAGCGAAATTAGTTGGCATAAAGGTCGAATATGTGAACCCTTCTTATACAAGTCAAACATGTCCGAAATGTTCTGAAAAGAACAAGGCGCAAGACAGAAAATACAAGTGCCAATGTGGATTTGAGAAACATCGTGATATCGTTGGGGCGATGAATATTCGCTACGCAACTGTGGTTGGCGGTAATAGTCAATCAGCCTAAGAACCTATATGGTCTGTCTTAGGAGGGGTGATGGCACACCCTCATCTTGAAGGCTATTCAAAACAGAAATGGACTGCGAATGCTTAGTCATTCAAGAATCCCATCCGTTACACCGTAAGGTGTAGGACTTGCGGCTTTAGCCGTGGGAGTGTCAAAGAGATACAGAATATAATGTGAACCCTATTTTATTATTTATGAATTTGATATTAAAAGAAGTAGCAGATCATATTATAAAGCTGGAAGCTTGATATGGTGAAGCTGATAAACCAAAAGAATATGTTTTTATTAATAATGGATGTATAAAGAAGTTGTAGCAGTAATGAATTATTGCGGCTTTTTTATTTCTAAATACACTAAAATTATTGTTGTTGGCTTTATGTATATTCATTTATAATAGAATATGGAAAATTTTACACTGCAATAATAAAGATTTTTATTATACAAGAGCTGGGAGCAGCTCTTTTTATTTTGTTCAGGGGGAGTGTGAAAGAAAGAAGTTTATGTTAGTGGCGAAGTTAAATGATCTAATAGAAAATAAAAAATTAGAATTAGTAGAACTGGTAAATAAACATGGCTTTAGTCATACGAAAGTCCTCCATTTAAGTCAGGAAATTGATAAATTAATTAATAAATATATGATTATAAAAAAAGGAACCCTATAATAGTAGGGTTCAAAGGGAACAGATACATAAAATAAATAAAGAGAATAATTTAATTATATAAGAAATTTCATACTGTAATATTGAGAAAGTGTAAAACACTAATTTATTTCGTTTGAAAAGTGATGTAATTACTATCTTTAAATTAAGAACAGAGTTAAAAGATAAAGTTGTTTAACGATTTAAGTTAACAGAAGACAATATAGTTAGTAAACAGAGAGCGGAACATTTTGTTAATGAATTAATCAAAAAAGATTAAATGCATCTTACTGCTAGATCTTGATTTCGCAAAAAATTCCGCTTCATTTCCTCCATCCACAAAGCCACCAATATTTCTGAAAACTCCACATTCACCGGGTCCTAAATATCGTACGCCTACATAATCATTATAGCTATCAGGATCGTACTCCCATAATTCAACTTTTAACTTACTAGTTGAACCTACTTCAGCTGCTCGGCAAATCTTGTAATCTCCACCAGTCGAGGCATATACATAACTTTCAGCACCATTTGAATATAACGTTTCTTCTCCTAAGTAATCCCATCCAGAACTAAAAGGCTCTATTGTGTTTGCAAACGTAGAAGAAGGGACCAACATTACTAACAACGTCGTTACGAATGCCATCATACTCATTTTTAATTTTTTCATTCTTATTCCTCCCTTTTTTTAATTGAAATTTATTGTTCTTCACATAATACATAAAATATTTTGTTTTGTTCCAAATAAATGAATGCTTGAAAATAATGTCGTTTAAAAACACTTATATCCATATGTCAGAGCAAAAAAAATGCAATTTAAATAGTTTCATTAAAAATCAATTGAATTTCATTAATTGAAAGAGAGGAAAACACTACGATTTTTTTCAAATCAATGCATAAGACATAGAATTACCTAATAGAAAAAGCGTAGCAACATATTTATATTAATTTTCAATTTCTCCCGCTTTATATCAAAGTACGAATCTTTAATTGCCAATGATATCCATTGCATTGTAATAAGATAGGTTGTAACATTTACCGGTATTTAAATGACAAACGTTGTTTAAATCATTTCAACAAATAGTTAAGAGGAGAATACAATGATTAAAATAAAAAGGTTACTGAAACGTAAAACGACTTGGATAATTCTTATCCTATTTGTATTTGTTTATGTAAATAACAGTTCTTTTTTTGCTAAAAGGGACGAGAGGGCTCCTATTCTTCTTGCTCACCGAGGACTTTCACAAACATTCAGCATGGATGGGATTGAGGGTGATACATGTACAGCAGAACGTATAAATAAACCTGAACACTCTTATTTAGAAAATACAATTCCATCTATGGAAGCTGCATTTAAAGCTGGAGCTGATCTAGTAGAGTTTGATGTTCAACCAACTAAAGATAATAATTTTGTTATTTTTCATGATTGGACGCTTGATTGCCGTACTAATGGTAAAGGTGTTACAAGAGATTTTACAACAAAAGAATTACAAGCACTTGATATTGGTTATGGTTATACAGCTGATGGGGGTAAAACATTCCCATTTCGTGGCAAAGGGACTAATGTTATGCCAACACTTGATGAAGTACTTAACCATTTTCCGGATCGTTCTTTCCTTATTCATATTAAGAGTGATGATGAAAATGAAGGAATCCAATTGGCTGCTTATCTTAAGAAACTACCAGTAAAACGCCTTGAGCAACTAACTGTATATGGTGGTGATAAACCAATTGCTGCGATTGAGGAGCGTATCCCTAGTTTACGAACAATGTCAAAAGCAACTATGAAAAAGGATCTTCTTACTTATATTGCGTTAGGGTGGACTGGTTACATGCCTTCAAGTCTGAAGCATGGAGAGTTGCATATTCCAGACAAAGTAGCTCCTTGGCTTTGGGGATGGCCGAACCGTTTTCTTAATAGAATGGATAAAGCAGATACTCGCGTTATCATTGTAGGTGGAAATGGATTTGGATTTTCAAGTGGATTTGACTCATCCGAAGATATAAAACGTATTCCTGAAGATTATACAGGTGGAATTTGGACAAATCGGATTGATAAAATAGCACCTTTATTTAAGAATAAGTGATGATATAATACTCGAAGTGTTCATATGCTGAAAGAATTACTTTATGCTCCTAGAATTGTTTTGTAGAATTAAGTCTTTAACAAATAAGATGAATTTGTGATGTGTTTTTAAAGTAGTGCACAAGTGCAAAATCACAAAAAAGATCACCTATGAAATTGTGTAGGTGGTCTTTTCATGTTCATAAAAAAACTTTTGTTCCAATTAATCCAAATGTTTTTTTACTTATTTTCAGTAGATAAAACTACATGGGGAAAAGTAAAAAAGTGGAGAAATATTTGTCTGAATATATATAATTTTTAACAAAAATTCATAATTATGTTATATAATGATGATAACAAACCATATTTTAGGCATTACCCCCGATTGTGTAGAATAAATGATTTTTTACTGAGTTAAAGTGTTTGGCTAAAAGAACTTGTAGCGGGGCCTTGCTACAAGTTCTTTTATTTTTTCAGTAAAGGAAAATAAGAAAAAAGAAGGGGACACAAGTATGATTGGAAAATTAAAGAAAGCAGCACTGAATTCGTTAGATGGGAAATGGGGGGGAGGTATAGGAGTATCAGCTTTATTCTATTTTGTACCAACCTTAAGTGCATCAGCAATTGCCTTTTTTATGTATTTAATATTTGTACTGTTTATCGGGATAATTGGCCCTGATGCATTATTTATTTATTCAATAGGTGGGCAACCCCAAGTAGACCCTACTGCACTAGTTTTACTTATTCTAAGTTATATTTTTTTAGGACTTATTTGTTTCTTAATTTACAGTTCTATACAAGGCATCTTTAATTATGGATATTCTGCTTTTACCTTACATTTAGGTGAAAATGAAGATGCTAAAGTGGACGATGTATTTCTAGGATTTAAAAAAAGCAATTTGTTTAGATCAGTAAAATTGGGCCTGTTGCAAGCTATTTTTCTTTTTTTATGGAGTCTCTTATTAATTGTTCCAGGTATTATTAAATATTTTTCTTATTCCATGTCGTATTACATATTAGTAGAGAATCCTGATTATACAGCAAGTGAAGCGTTGAGAGAAAGTAAAAGAATAATGAAAGGACAAAAGTTAAAGTTATTTGTTCTTTGGCTATCATTTATTGGTTGGTTTTTATTAGCTGCATTTATAGGAATGTTTACGTTTAATCTATCATTTATTTTCATTTCTCCTTATTACAATACAACTGTCTCACATTTTTACTTAGATTTAATTAAAAAACAGGATATTGGAGAAGCGAAGGTAAGTATATAAGTAGGAAGAAAGTATGTGCAAGGAAAGTGTATACTATCTTGATAGTGGATATATTACGTTTATTATGATTTAAGCAAGGGTACTGCAAACATGTTGCAAGTTGAAGTGTATAAGATAAGGATAATACAAAGACTGGAGTACAGCTTACTACGAACCGTTTTGATACAGAATTATATTGTAGATTTAAAATAAAGTTTAATCAATTTGATACTAATAATCTTGATAAACGATCATAGAAAAGGGCGTGTTTTGAAAAAGATTGATCAAAACACGTTCTTAATATTTTCATTTAGTCCATTATTTCATAAAAAAATTTGAACATTTTCTGCCTGTGTTACTCCACAATCACGCCCTTTAATGGAAGATCGTTCAATAAGTTTCTGAGATATATGTCTACTTATGTTATGGGAAAAAAGCTCCAGTATGTTAAAAGTATTATTTTACTTCATATTAATAATCTTTAAATTTATCAACTACTAAATAGAGACTACTAGTTAATTTATGTAAGAAGAGGTGTGATCATGTATGAATCCATCATTGGCCTGAAAGTTAAGAAAGGAGACAGTCATGTTCAACCTTTTACCTTCGGGTCCTAATATTTAGAGCTATAGGCTGATAAAGTTCGAATCTAAACTAAGGGTTTATTACTTCCTTAAATTAGTAAAGTTCTGGACAAAAAACTCCTGAAATTTACGTTCCGCCACGGACATATAACGGCCTTCAAGCCATGCGATTTGATAGGTACGCTGACAAATAGGATTATCAATATGCACTAAATGAAATGACGTCTCTATTTTTTTTATTAAGGTTTCTGGCATAAAAGCAATACCAATTCCCATACGGATGAAATAACTTACTGCAGAATGTTCGTCAACTTCACATATAATATTCGGAGTAAATCCTGCTTTTTGACAAAATTCATCCGTCATTTCTCGGAATGGATTCCCTTGCTTTATACAAATAAAAGGATCATTAGCCACTTCTCTCAAGTCTATGTTGCTCCGATTAACAAATCGATGTGTATGAGGAACAGCTAGTAAGATTTTTTCAGTGAGAAAAGACAATCCCTCTATCCCCGTCTGCTCAATAGGAGGGAAAGTGATACAAAAATCGATATCTCCACTTCGGAGCTGTTGCACCTTTTCCCTCTCTGAAGCTTGAGTGATTTGAAGTTTGATATCAGGGTGCAAGGATATAAAAGAACCTATTACATCAGAAAAGCATTTATGAGTTGTTGTTGCTAAAGAAACACGCCCTCTTTCCATTGCCGCAAGATCTTCAACTTCTCTTCTGCCCTCTTCAAGTAACATGAGTGCCTTTTCTACTTTCTTTAGATAAGCTTTTCCAAATGAGTTGAGTCGAATCTTCCTTCCTTGGCGATCAAATAATGGTACACCTAAATCCTCTTCCAACCTAGCGATGGTTTTGCTGAGAGCAGGCTGCGCGATGTGAAGCTCTTGCGCAGCCTGCGTCATATGCTCCAACTTAGCGACTTTGAGAAAATAATGCAGTTGCAGTAGTTCCACATTCATCACTCCTTTATTCATATACTCGAGTATATAAAGAGATATATTAAAATGTCTTTTTATTTATTAATAATCAATTATAGAATAAAACATGTAAGAAATAAAAACTTTCAAAGATTTTAAAGGATTATACTGTTTTAATTATGAGTATTTTTTCTTAACTACTTCCCATTTTGGGAAGGCATTCTTAAACAGTGAATATGGAGATGAAGGTATTATACCTAAAGAGAGGAAGTGGAACCTTTGAAACTAAACCATATCAACCTAACGGTCACTGATGTTAACGCTGCTCGAAAGTTCTTGGAGAAATACTTCAGCCTACAAACTAAGAGCACGCATGGCGATTCGTTCGCTGTACTATTAGACGAAGATGGATTATTGCTCGCTTTGATGAAAGGTACTCAGGTCAGTTATCCGAAGTCCTTTCATATTGGTTTTTCACAGGAGAGCGAAGAACGGGTGAACGAGATCTATCAACACTTGAAGAATGATGGATTTGATGTAAAACCACCCAAAAGGGCCCATCGCTGGACATTCTATGTTAAGGCCCCGGGTGGATTTACCATCGAGGTGCTTAGTTGAATAAAGACATTCAATGATCGTTCAATAGCAGAACATGTCAATTCGTAATCCTGAGATTACATTTTAAAATAATGTAAAGGGCTGATTACCTATGAATAACGATCAAACGATTCGATCAATTAATCTTTTCAAACAAGAAAAAGAGATTTTAAATTTCGCCTGTCTGGGTGTTAATAAATATAATTACCTAATTCATGCTCAATTCCGCTCCACCATAAGCTGGAACCCCTACCCTTTAAGGAGGGATATAGCATGAAAGCCGCTGCAATTTCTACTTCTGGTCCTCCAAATGTTTTGAAAGTAATGGAATTTGATAACCCTCATGCTGGTGCAGGGCAAGTTCGGGTCCGGGTTAAGGCTGCTGGAATCCAGCCGTTCGATTTGGCGGTGCGTAGCAGTGGCTGGGCACCACCCGGTTTGGCGGTGCGGTATCCACAGATTCTCGGTAACGAATTCGCAGGAATTATTGATCAAGTCGGGGATAAAGTTACAGACTTCTCTATCGGCGATGAAGTACTTGGATGGGCTTTACTGGCCTGCTATGCAGAATATGTGGTGGTTAGCGTTGACCAGATTGTGCATAAGCCACAGAGTATGCCTTGGGAGGAGGCTGGTGCAATAACAGCTTCTGGTCAAACGGCTCACACCGCATTACAGGAACTTAGTGTTGACAAGGGAGACACCATATTGATTCACGCTGCAGCTGGTGGAGTTGGTACATTCGCTGTACAACTGGCCCAGGCATGGGGAGCAACTGTCATTGGTACGGCCAGTGAACGAAACCATGATTACCTTCGATCGCTGGGTGCAATCCCTGTCACTTATGGAGATGGTCTTGTTGATAGAGTTCGTGCTCTAGCACCGGATGGCGTGGACGTAGTCCTTGATGCCGCTGGGGACGATGCTCTGCGCGCATCGTTGGGGCTTGTCGAAAACAAAGAAAGAATTGGCACAATTGTTGCTTTCGACCTTGTAGAGGAGCTTGGTGTTCGCCCTATACGCAGCCAAAGGTCCGTGAATCGGCTTGCCCAGCTGGTAGAGCTTTACTCCAAAGGGAAATTGCACATCCACATCAGGAAGTCATTTCCGCTTCACCAAGCCGCAGACGCACATCGAGAGATCGAAAGTGGTCACGGCAGAGGAAAAGTGGTCCTTACAATTGGCTAAAGCGTTGCATTTTTTTTATAAACAGTTAATCTTTATTTTAAACCCACACAATAAGAAAAAGGTATCTATGATTATTAAAGTGGCCCACCTTCAAAACCAATAGGCCATCCATTGTCTTTAAATTTTACTTTATACTGAAACTCAAAGATACCTTCATAAATAAATGCTAAACTAAAACCAGGAAATATATAATCGTCAAAATTAACCATCTTTCCAAAATATATAGTGGATAGATAGTAGTTCTTCATTTCTTGATTAGGGAAGAATTTTTGTAAATATTTTAGTGCACAACTTATATGTAGATGGAGTTCATCGAATATTTTTTCTGCCATTTCGATAATCTGAACATTTGGCTTTTCATTATTTCCTTCAATAATAATATCTACATCTTCCCATTCTCCGATATTAATACTATAAAACCACCGTTCTTGAATGAGATACTTCTCATTTTCGTATACAGTAGGATTAACTAAGTTTAATTTTTTTATCTCATCTTTAGTTAGCGGTTTATCAAGAATAAGCTTTTTATGCAAAATATCTTTGATATTAGAGACAATATATTTAGATTTGTTTAATTCTAAAGAGTCCATTTTCCACCTCATAAATTATAATATAAAGTAAACTGCCCTTAATTATATCATCATCCCTATTAAACTATCTTGCGCAGTTAGTTTAAAAAGAATTAAACAATAACTTTATTATCTCTTTATATAAGAAAACAATTATTTACGACGCCTTCTCTTTGCTTTTTTTCGCTGATTTGTTTGACTATATTTTTTTATATGAGTGCTTTTGCTCCTATTATAATTAGGTAACTTTAATATAAAAACAGAAATCGCAGAAAAAATGCAAAATATAAATATTGCAATCATCCAAAGGTTAATGTCATAGTCATATAGCTTACTAATATACTTTTTGTCATGAGTAATATAGCTTACATTACTGTCAATGGTTTCTAGGGTGTAGGGAATAACCCATAAGAAACCAATTAACATAACAAATGTTCCGAGTATGAAACTGAGTATATGTTTTATCATGTTCTGTTCTCCTTAAAGTATGTTTAATGTATACGTGTATATAGTATATATGGTTTTGCTGCAAGGATTATATTTATTTGAAGGAATAATATAAATTTCTGTTGGAATCTATTTTTATTAATAGGTTATCACGGCATCACAGTCAAACCATTAAAGGCAAATGTTTCTAAATGAAGTGTTTGCTTTTTTAGTGCGGAATATACAATTATATTTTTTAGGGGCCACTTAATGAGCATGGGATATCAGAAAAAATACGTTAAGATTAGTAACTATATACTATTTGATTTTATAGAAAAGGAATGTATTCATTGTTAACGAAATTATATGTTAAATAGATAAATTATCGCAGAAACAATACTACAAAATGACTTGGGAATAACCTTATACTACGACTACGATCCCATAATTATAATCTGTTGAAAAAACCATTAAAAATAAGGAGTCACATTGTATGGGAAAAAAAGTATTGTTTTTTGGAGATTTTGGAATTGACGATACAATAGCTATCATATATGCGCACTTAACAGATAAAATTGACGTTATAGGAATTTTTGCAGACTATGGAAACGTACCTCAAGCTGAAGTTGTTAGAAATGTTCGTTTTTTACTTAAAAGTGTAGGAAAAGAATATATAAAAGTTTTTGGGGGGGCGGAGCATTCTATGTCTTCAGAAACTGAAACTTTTTATCCGGAAGTTCACGGTAAATTTGGGATGGGGCTGGGGGCATGAAACAACTAACACTAGAGGATGTTGTGAGAAGTTTCAATTACACAGCAACAAGTACCGTGGACAAATTTTTGAAGCGTAATAGCGTTATGACGTACTCAGTAGAGTTTTATGACAAAGACGAAAAGTGGAAGCTTCGTTGGTTTGAGGCGAAGTCCGAGAGCGAGGCTATAGAAATGGCTAAAAAGAAATACGAAAGGATACAAATCATTAATACTTATATTTCGGATAGAACTTTAGAGGAAATCATGAATTTGGATTAGGAGACATAGCGCTATGACATGTAAAACAAAGTTAAGGATCGTTTTTGGAACTGTGGAAAGAGCACACAGCAAATGTGTACTCATAACAATCTCAATTATTTTAAGGACCATGATATATCATCAAGGGCTTTATAAATATAGCTATACATGCGGTAAAAGAGATACTTTGGATGGTATTTTTGTTTCCAGTTCATAATAATCACCTCTCATACAAATAGTTTAATTATATTATACAGTCGTTAATTCGAATGTTAAGAAAACTTAATGTGAATTAAGGTAAATTTAAACAAAATAGTTATTTGAAAAAAAGACCTCTTACGGAAAGATAAGAGGTCATCAAGAAAATGTTGTATTTGAAACACATGATGTTTCACAAAAGAATTATAACATATATCCGTATATTAAGTATATATAATATTAAGGGCATAATGAAGATAGCACGTGAATGTTTCATAAATGTATTAAAAAAGTGATTTTGTAAATCAAGGTAGTCAGCACAGTTAACTAAGGGCTTGTTGAAAAAAAGAAGCCCCGCAGAAAATGTTACTGGGCTTCATAAAATTGAGCTATGTCGTACTCACAAGAGATTTTAACATGGATTTAGTGGTGAATAAATCGGTAAATATGTCCAATTAATCTAGAGCTATTATCTTAAACAAAAACGCTATTTTCATAGCTGAGGGGGATGAATGATGGTTGTAGAAGCAAATGTGAAATTTGAATTAGATGAAGAACAAAAATTACAGTTTCAGAATGTAAGAGAAAACGAAGGGCAGTTATCGATATTTGATATAGATGAAACAAAGATCAAGCTGTATGAAGTCTTGGAAGCTAATGGCTGCCATTACGAGATTAGGAGTTATTACCTACACAACGATTACATGGGTGAAGTTAAGTACTTCTTTATTAGAACTACAGATGACACAATTATTGACATGTGTTTAAGCCAGTTCCCTGAATTGTTCGCTGTGTACAAGGGATTCACTGAAACGCAGATCAAGAAGATATACAGAGGGAGATTGCAATAATCCTATTTTATAAAAAAAGAGAAGCCCTTAATCAGGTCGCTCCTCTTACTGCCAATATACAATAACTATTCCATTATAATGTATGAGCGTAAAATATTTAATAATTATCTTCATGGTAAAAATTTCATTTTGTATGTATTTGAAATACGAAAAGAGCACTTAATAAAGTGCTCTCGTGACGAGATCATCCGTTTGTAAAGACTAACTTATTTCATATAGAAAGGAACACAGAATATTATATGTGTTTCTTGTCAATTGAGTGCTTTTTTACAAACAAAGAGCAGCTAGCAAAAGCTAACTGCTCAATACAAGGAGATACAGAGAAAACTAAATGGATTTTGGCATACAGCCTATCAACATTATGGACATAATATTGATTTTTATTCGAAGGATTTCATGTTTTATAAATCAGATTATGATAGTCGATATTCTCCATATTGACCAGAAAAGAACCAAGAATTCTAGGAAAATTCCAAGTGTTCTTTTTCTAGTTTTTTGAAATTCTTTTACTAAATAGCCAATAGCACAAATTGCTAGAAGAATGAAAAGAATAAGTTCTAGTGTAACTGGCATTTAATCTACTCCTAATCCATTAATTAATTTAGTATATGACGATTATAAGATGTTTTTGCGGTTAATGGTGAAAAATTAAACAAAACTATCTCTATATGTAAAAAGGACCTGTTGTCTCCAACAGGACCTTTCCTAAAATGGCAAAGAGTAACTCTTACCTTACTCTTTGTTCATATACTACAAGATTGTTAAAAGAAATCCAAGACTCTTTATATTGAGAAATAAAGAAGAATCATTATAAAGAATTTTATATTTTTTCATAAATAAAAGAGCAGCTAGCAAAAACTAACTGCTCGGCCGGTTCTCTAACAGGGGGAAAGGAGAAAGGTTAGGGACTTCATTAAATGAGTTCTGGCCATCGCCTATCTATATTATTGACAGAATATTGGGTTTTATTCAGTCGATTACGTTAAATGTTTGACGATATAGTCTTTTATTAGTAAAAAAGCTGCAAGGAGAAACATTACGTCAATTGAGAACCAAAACATATCTTTTTGAGGTTTCTTAAACTCTGATATTATCGAAAACATTAAAAATAAGGCAACGGCTATTACAATACAGAGTTTAATCATATCAGACATTTATAGCACTCCTGACATTTAATCTTTTTTATTATATAGCTATTTCCAATGTTGAGGAATTTAAAAAGTGTTTTATGAGAATTCAAACAAAATAATCCTTTTACGAAAAAAGGCCCCGTTGTCTCCAACAGGACCTTTCCTAAAATGGCAAAGAGTAACTCTTACCTTACTCTTCTGCTATATAATACATAAAATACGTATAGATGTGTAGAACAAGAAATTCCAATACAATTATTTTGATATATAAATTCAATATATTTTAGCGAGATTAAACATCAGGAATTAAATTACAAATGTTGATTTATCAATGAATATCAATGGTGTGATAGAAAATAATGATTAATAAAGGAATATTATAATAAGAAAATATGAAATATTGCATATTCAATTAAAGTAGAAAGCGAGGAATAACAATGGGACAAGGAAACCGTGGTATGGCTTTTGAAAAGCTTATCAATCTAGCGAATGAAATGTATCAAAGAGGGGGAGTGGCACTTATAAACAAGCGCCCGACTCCTGTGAAGGTGTTAAAAAGTAAAGGTGGTCGTGTACTAAGTGGTTACTATGAAGCTAAAAGTACAGTAGATTATGATGGCGTGTATAAAGGGCGAGCTATAGCATTTGAAGCGAAGTCCACAGAGAATCCTACACGATTTGATTTAAAGAACATTGCACAGCATCAATTAGATTACCTGGAGAAAGCAAAGAAGATGGGAGCAATTTGCTTCTTCCTTATTGAATTTAGCAAGGACAAGTCAGTATTCGCAGTACCACTATCAGTCATTCAATCTTACGTAAGGATGTCGCATCAACCAAAAGGTAAGAAGTCTATACCGAGGGTGGACTTTGATATTTATGGGTACTTAGTAGAACAGACGGAACGAGCGCTAGTGGATTACTTACAATATGTAGACGAAGCAGTAACTCCAGTTATGTTTGACGGCATGATTCAATTTGATCAGGACCATAAGAAGGTAGCAAATAACATTGAAGTAGCAAAAGAGAAGATGGCAAAGAAGAAACGTAAATTATTAAATGCTTAATGGATAACGGAACTATGCAGGGGGATGGTGGGGATACTCGCTATGCATGTTTCTCTTATTCAACAAAGAGATAGTAAAATTTCACGTACCTGATGTGAATGTAAAAACCAAAATTCGAAATAGGGGGATTCCTTCATGGAACAATTAACTTTATTACCAGCAATCGATGACAAGAAAGTGCAAAAGGAAGTAGTCAGCATCTTAAAGGAATACCGTGCATTAAAGATGCGATTCAATAATGAAGTGGAACAAGAAGGAATCAGTCTGTTTCCAGAGATACGAAATTCAAGAAGAGTAAGCGAATTAAAGGTGAAACAAATAGAGAAGACTTTAGAACATATCTTAGATGCGGATGAAAGAAACATCATCACTATGAAGTTCTTAGACAACAAACCAGTTAAAGATTCATTCGTACAAAACGAATTGATGATGAAAATTCATACTTTTATGAGAAGAAGAGTGCAATTAAACTGATCGCTACTACATTAGGAATCATTTGAAAATGGCAGAGAAAAAGCAGAGAAATAGCATATTTTTTGGGGAGTTTTTGCAAATGAAAATAACGGTAAATTATATGTACAAGCCCTTTGACAACCGCATATCGAAGAGGATTAGTACACCTTAACGTATACCGCGGAGGGCGGGCATGGGCGGTAAGAATCTCGCCATAAGGGTGGTAAGATTCCCTTAAATGATTAATAATGACATATTCCAGTGTGGCGGGTGTGAGATAACTCGCATTCGTCATGCTGTTTCTAATTTGTATTTATCAATCAGCTCGGAACGCGTCCCCTGGGTTGATAATAAATATAAGTCTATTACACTCTAGTATGTCGGTCTTGAAAATGGAATGGGGGTGGTTGCTCATGATTGAGTGACACTTGCATTCTAAAAGTCTAAAACAGTATACGTGATCTCATGCATTAGTAATTATTCACGACTCTTATTAATGACCAAAACGAGGGCAAAGAGTTCCACTCTTTGTTTGAGCCAATACAGCGGAAATATTCCCCTTCCGTCCCCTTAGTGTATTGGTTCAAACAAGGCGTCGGAAGAAACACATACGTCTTGATATAAATCCTTTATAATTTGGCAACTGTCAGCTAAGGTCAGCGACAACCGATGTATTGACCAGGACGACAAATTCTCATAGGGAGGACTATTCTTAGTCTTCTCTCAGTCACCGAACGTAAAGTGCGTAGCTAATAAGAGCTAAAAAATTACATGATGCGGTGGCTTGGAGAAGGTTGCGAGTACTCAGCCTTGATCTAAGAGAAACTTTGCCATTTGTTTTCTCTCTTCCCCTTTAGGAGCTGTCACCTTTCGGTGATGGCTTTTTGTTTTGTAGGATATTCTTCTTTTCTGTCGAATAGATAGATTGGGAGAGGCGGGGGATAAGTAAATGAAAAAATTTATAATAAGTATAGAAGCAGTCGATGGTAAACAACACGAATTTGAAATTGAGCATAAAAAGACAGTAACAGTTGCTGCTATAGAAAATTCTATACAAGCAAGAGAAGCTAGATTCTTCAGATTTGGAGATCGTATGGTTAATTTGGACAATGTATTCTCTTTGGTGGTAAAGGAGAAGAAGGATTAAATACAAAAAAAGCATCCTTAACGGGTGCTTTTTTCTTTGTTAGATAGAAATTACACATTAAACCAGTAAAACTTTGAATGAGACAAGCATATACTAATAACTGAACACGACGTATTCATTCTTTATAATCGTATCGGACGAGCACCTTTTAGGGCTCTTTTTTTTATTGCACATAAGGAATTCCCAAACATACAATATCGAGTCAATGCCAACCAACTTATTCCTTTTCCGAGAGCTATATATATTCCGCTATAAAGCTCTTTTATGTTGCGCCATTAGAACGGGCTGGGCATTGTCGTATATTTAATACTCAGAAGCTTAGGGCACTTTATAGTGTTCTTTTTTTATTGAACAAAATGGACATTTGGGTTAAAGGATATCTATATAAATAGGTAGAATCTAATTAGTTGGTTCACATTTTAATCCAAGGGGTACTAATTCGATGCGGCGTGAAAAGGATTTGTTGAAACAATGGAAGGCGGATCTGCAAGCTATTCAAGAAGAGAAAAGGCTGAAGAAGAAGGCTAAGAAAAAGAATAAGAAATATAGCATTCCTGGTAATACAGCTGACTTCATGAATGGCAAGAATACTTATCGTAAAGAGAATGGGGTATGGAAGCAAAGAAATAAATAATGTGAGGAAATATGATTTTGATTAAGTGTATAGGAATTATCGTAGGCGCTACCGCAATCTGGGTGGCGTCTTGTTTGTTGTTAAGGAAAGATAAAGGAGAAATAAAAAAGAGAGCTAATGCCCTCTTTTTTAGATTTGGTAATTAATCGCAGATTGGTATTCCAAGTACTCTAAGAGCTAATGCTACTTGAAGAGAAATCTCCAATCTAGCAATTTCAATACCAGCTACTGAGAGAACTAAAAAAGGTTGTCCATTTACAAACACAACGCAACTATCCATGGTTACGCCTCCTTTCTAGCAATCTACTATAGTATACGTATTAAACGTTAATATGTAATAGTTGAATTAATTGATTTAATATAATTGATAGATTAACCTATTTAAACAAAACAATGGATGGTTTTAATTTTACAAAAAGAACCCGATAGAGTTCGGGTTCTTTTCAGAAGTGATGATGTTTCCTCGGCTTGGGAACTGAGAAAATATAATACAATGAGTTTTAGAGAATTTCAAGACTAAATTTGGGATTACCATGAGGGGGAGTTAAACAAGTTTCTTCCTATCAGATTGCGGATACAAAGTATATTGCTTACGGCGGTGGCCCTGCTGCTAATAAACGATTTGTTCATGTAGAATTATGCGAAACAAGCGATTATAAGAAATTTAAACGCAGCTATGATAAATATGTTAAGTTATTGGCTAAAATCCTTCGTGATCGTGGATTGTCAGTAGAAAAAGGATTATGGACTCACTACGATGTGACGAAATATCTGGGTGGTACAGGTCATGAAGATCCACTTAATTACTTAAAGTCTCATGGCGTTTCAGAAGCTCAATTTAGAGCAGACGTACAACGAGCATACAATAATTCTAATGTGGATATTTCTGTACCTGAAAAGCCATCTAAACCAGCAGAAGTTCCAACAGTTGTAACAGACGGAATCGCGTATATTGAAGGTTACAATGTTAACTTACGTAAAGGACCTGGTACAAGCTATTCTAAGGTTCGTCAGTTAAACAAACCAGAAGCTTATGTTGTATGGGCTGAAAAGGATGGTTGGTTAAATTTTGGCAGTGAGCAATGGATTAAAAATGATCCATCTTATGTGAAGTTTAGTAAGAAAAGCACAGTGGATTCTTCTATTGTAGGGAAGCGTGTTGTTTCAAAGGTTAACAATCTACGATTCTACGATGCTCCATCTTGGCAGGATAAGGATGTTGCGGGTTCTGTAGATGCAGGATTAGGTTTCACAATTGATACAAAAATAAACGTCAATGGATCCCTACAATTTAAAGTACACAATAGCAAAGGGAAAACATACTATGTAACAGCAAATGAAGCCTATGTGTATGTGAAGTAATATGAACAAAAGACCGCCTATTACGGGCGGTCAATTTTTACTAATTATTTTTTAATGCTTGTTTTATCGTTTTAACTGTTTGTTCCAGCCATTCTAATGGTGTTACTTCTAACCCATCAAAATATATTCCATCTGCAGAATACCGTATGTATTCATTTTTTTCTGTATTACTATAATCGCTTTGAATAAATTCAGTTAGAAAAATAACAGCATCTTGCAAATACTCTTTTGATACCTCTTCTAGTAATTCTTGGAGCGCTTCTTCATAGAAAGTATCTTGGTGAAAAGTACCTGCTAGAAATTGAAATACCTCATCATCTTCCCGAGTATCGAAATTGTCTTCTAATAACATAATCTTCCTCCTATTATCAAGATGGATATCCAGTTAAAATAAAACTTCCATTTCTATCCTTCTTAAGTACAATTTTTGCATTTGACATATCTTCAACTGTTATAGAACCTCTTATTACATCTCGTCCAATTATTTCAGTACCATGATAACGTAAAATTAAATTATTGTCTCTTGGACTATTTAACCAACTTTGAATGCGTGCTTGATTACGAGGGTTATTCAAGACGGTAGCCGCTATTTTTTCAGCTGATGCCCTATCAGTAAAAGTAGATGCACCTGCTATTCTAGGATCACTTTGTATTCTTTGTAATAGTTCTTCATCCGTTTTTCCTACATGTCGTTCAAGTAAATGCCCACCTCTAGCTTCATGTGCAGCTAGTCCGCCTCCTGGAGTAAGTGAACTGCTATCACCGGGTTTCACAGTAGTGGTATTTTCTCCTTTAGCAAACTGATGGGTCGATAGCTTTTCTTCAGCTTGTCTAAAATCAGGTGTATCAAATACAGAGCGTATATTATTTCCACCAGCTAAAGCAAACTCATTGTGATTTATTAAAATGTTATTTCCGTTCCTATAATGAATTATCCTTCTAGCATATTTATAAGATTTATATCATATATTAGGAGAAAGAATGCAAATTAGAAAGGAGTCGTATAGAATGAGTTATTTGGAAGAAAATGACTTGAGTGAACAACATATGGTAAGTACACCTAATCCCTACGTATATCAGACATTACAAACAGTAATTGGTAAATATGTGGTTATTGAAACTGTAAGAGATAATGTAAGAGGAAAGTTAAAAGATGTTAAACCAGATCATTTGCTCATTGAAGATACGGTACCGTATATTGTACGAATTCAACAAATTGTATGGATTATGCCAAAACAATGACTAAATTACATCTAATTTGATTTATAACAAATTGGTTTCATAGACGTCCAAATAAAAACACAGGATTTTATCTCTGTGTTTCTTCAAATTTTCGTTTTTGGATATATGCTTGAGCATGGATAATTTCTTTCTGAAGTTCTTTTAATTCTTCCGTAGATCCAGATTCAATCCTCATGTACGTAGTAACTAGACTAATCATCATATCCATCTTTTCTACTATATTTTTAAAAAGTAGGGTTCCCTAACGTGGGCAGATTGTTTCAACAGATAAATTTACTGTCGATGGTTCATAGTAGGAAGCAAGTGGTCTACAAACAAATGATCTCCTAAATTATTAAAAATTTTTAGTTCCAGTTACAGAATTCTTATTATATAAGGATTCATTTTTGTATCAAAAGCATACAAAGTAAAAAAATAAAATCGGCGAATACGATCTTATCTTTAGCACAAGGAGTAAACAAAAAGGATAACCATTATATTTTTATTTTGCTTAGATTTTTGCTGATTCTTAATATTAAAACCATAATCAACAATAGTATATATATTGAGAAAGTAATTACAAGTTTTGTTGTAATTATTTTTAAAAAATGAAAGTAAACTTTCACTTTCCTCAAACTATTGACTTAATAGAATTTTATTATCTAATTTTTTTAATGTCTTGAATAATTTCGTCATAAGGAGTATTTTCGACACCTGAATATTTTTTTAGAACTTTTCCATTTTTGTTAATCAGATAAAAACTTGTGCCATGTATAACTTGTGTATCATTTTCTGGCTTAGTTACAAGTGATTGGAAGTTTTCTTTAGCAAACTTTTCAATATCTGCTCTTTTATATCCCGTGAGGAAATGAGTCCTACTTCCATCCATTGCATAGGTCTTCATAAATTCTGTTATTTTTTCTGGTGTGTCTACTTCAGGATCAACACTAAATGATACAAATTCTACATCTTTAATCCCGTCCGTATTTAACATTCTCTGGAGTTTTGCCATATTGGCTGTCATAGGTGGACAAACTGTTTGGCAACTTGTAAAGAAGAAATCAGCTACCCAAATTTTATCTTGTAACTCAGCTGATCCAAATTGCTTCCCATTTTGATCTGTAAATGAGAACTTCTGTACATCCCAATCTAGTGAATTGTTGAGTTTTGCATCTTTGCATGCTCCAAGAGCTATAACTGTGATTATAAGTATAAGTGATCTAATGAAATTCATTTTTTTCATATGTATTTATCTCCTTTCATTTTTTATAGATTTTACGGAATGGTTATATGAACTACCCAACAATCGGTAGTATTTACTTTGGTTAATTTTTATTTTTAATAGCCATCGAATTAATCTTAACAAAACCGAATGAATCCCCTTGTTCCAGGGTATTTATAATAATACTACTATGCATATAGCTTCCTCTTTGATGTTTATAGTTCACAAGACTGCTTATAATTAAGATTGTTAGGTATGTCATTATTACATACATAGCTTCTTTATTTTACGGATCATAATAAAAGGTTAAAGGTAAAGTAAAACAAGAAGATATTATCTAGTACTTTGTTATACAAAGCGCGATATCTGATAAGAAGTATTTTATATAAGGAAAAATAGATAGTTCATTCAAGAACTTATTGATAATACTGGTAATGAATTCATCTCGGTATGATCCTTGAATTAATATCCTTCATAAGAGTGAAAAAACACTATATATTTGGCTAATGTGTTAAAAATAGAGTTAACTATAGTATAAATTAAAGATTAAATTATACATATTGAGAAAATATTTTAGAGATTGAATATTAAGATTTCTCCTATTAAAATTAAATTTGAAATGAAAGGATAATCTGTAAGCATGGCCCTTATGTAGAAAAGAGATAGGACTATTTCTATCTCTTTTTGTTATGCTGGCAGTTTATATATCTTTAATTAATTCTTTAGACACATGTAAAGGAATTTAGTTTATACCTGATATATTCCTTTTATTAAGTTAACTAAGTTAATTGATTCAAGAATTTTATAACATTAGGAGGATAACAAATGAAAAATTATCAACTTACACAGATTTTAAGAGAAAAAAGAAATATAGACAAAAATTATTATGAATTTTTGCATGAAACGGATCTAAGTATGGGAATTTATGAATTGAAAGCAGGATCTTTAGATATCCAACAACCACATACAGAAGATGAAGTATATTATATTATCAATGGCAGAGCACAACTTGAAGTAGAGAGTGAAAATATTTTTGTTGAATCTGGTTCTATTATTTATGTAAAGGCTAACATGGAACATAGATTTCATACTATTGAAGAAGATCTCACGGTACTTGTTTTCTTTGCACCTGCTGAATACTCTTGCGAAAAAGATTTTAAATTACAACGATAATTGCATAATAAGAAAGGTGAAAATAAAAGTCTTTTTATCAAGTTTGTTTAAATTGGACAACAACTAATTATAGGCAGGTATGTTATTCCATTAAAGAAAAATAAACTTTTTCAATAAATAAGAATCAATAGAAAAAAACAAAAATGTTAAAAACAGGAAATTTATGTTTAAAAAAGGTAAACTTTACGGCGTTTTTAATGAATTCTTGTTAGTTTTTTCAAGTAAAAATATCTAGTTGCATGTCTTTCAATTTGAGGTTTTTTGGGTTTTTTTTACATAAAAATATATTTACGGAAAAATATTTCTAAATATTTCTAATCTATTGAACAATCAAAAGTTTTAGTATACGATTACAACGTGTTATCAAGATATACAGAGAAGAAAAGGAGATTACATATGAAAAATAAAAAAATTGGAATCATCATGAGAAAAGGTTATAGCATTCATGGTGATCATATTGAAACAGCAGGAAGAATATCTGATGAACTTTACTTGTTTACGAGTGTACCAAGTAAAACAATGGATGCGCGCTTTAAAGAAGTAATTGTACTTGAAGAGGCTTCTGAAATAGATGCTGAAAATTATATTTTTACAAAAGGAAAAGATATAGGAATTAACTTTTTTGTAACTTGGCAAGAAACTGATATTGTATTAACTGCTAAAATTAATGAACGCTTTGGCAATAAAGCGTTATCTGTTGAAGCTGCTACGACATCTCGAGATAAATCAAAGCAGAGAGAATTTATGTTAAAGAATTCTATTGCTAGTCCTAAATTTGCAAAAGTTAATTCTATAGAGGATGCAGAGAAAGAAATAGAAAATATTCCTTTCCCTGTAATCATTAAGCCTACTATGGCTGCTAGCAGTGAATCTGTATATTTAGTTAACAGTTTAGAAGAATTGAATAATTCATTAGAAAAAATTATTAATCTTTCTAAAACAAATAAAGGATTCTATTTTAATCAAACACAACAATGTGTGGCATTAGTAGAAGAATTTCTGACTGGAGAAGAAATTACAGTTGATGGAGTCGTTTTAAATGGAGAATTTTACCTTGGTGGAATTCACAATAAAAATAAAATGATGGGTCCATATTTCGAGGAAGATGAATACACTTTACCGTATGTTGGTGTAGATGAAGACATAGTTGTTAATATTGCTAAAGAAATATGTGGAAAATTAGCTATTGAAAACAGTTTATTTAATGTAGAACTACGCCGAGATACGCAAGGGAATTTTAAAGTTGTAGAATTTAGTACTAGAATCAGTGGCGGGCATGTTTATCGTAATATACGTGATGTGCATGGAATTGATTTAGTAGCCGTTAATATTCTTGGTTTATTAGATTGTAAAGGGGATATTATGGAATTCTTCTTAACTAGATCTACAACACCAAAATCTTGTACTTGTATTAAATTTGTATATAGATCTGGAATTATAAAGAAAAATGAATTGGGAATTGTTGCTGAACAGCCAGAGTATAAGGCTTACTATCCTGTAGCAAAAGTAGGAGCTGAAGTATATCATGCTCCAAAAGGATTTGATATAACGGGCTTACTTTCATTAAGAGCACCATATAATGATAAATCTGATGTAGAAAAATTGCGCCAAAGAGCTAGAGTATTAGATAATCAATTAGATATAGAATTAGAAATTCCGGTTCATGCATAAAAACTTAAGTAAATCTGGTTGTTATATTCCTTGTTTTAAATGAGGAATATAACCGCTAGATTTATCGATAAATTATTTAATAGTATCAATTTAAAACCAAGTAATCCTATATATATTCTTATTGAAATGGAGTGGAAAATATTATGAATAAAAAAGTATCTATTTTGGGAGCACCTACTTACTTCGGAGCTAGTATAGGAGGGGTTGACCTTGGACCATATGTTATAAGATATGGCGGTATGTCGAAGCAATTAACTGAAATCGGAATTGATTTTGTTGATCTAGGAGACATTTCTCTTCCTTCAACCAATAATAAAAATTATGGAATTGTCAAACAAGAGTTTTCAAATGAAGTAATTGATATATGTAAAAATATTGCTTCGACAGTTGAGAATGAATTGGGAAAAGGGCATTTCCCATTAGTTTTAGGTGGAGATCATAGTATTGCAATTGGGACTGTAACTGGAATTCTTAGAAAAATACCACGATTGGGAGTAATCTGGTTTGATGCTCATGGGGATGCAAATACATTTGAAACATCGATTTCTGGTAATATTCATGGGATGTCTTTAGCAATTCTCTTAGGATACGGTAACGAAAAATTTAAAGATTTTCTAGAGAAAGAAACTAAAATTGATCCAAAGAATATCGTACAAATAGGAATTCGTGATTTAGACCCGGGGGAAGAAGAGTTTCTCAAAAATTTAGGAGTAACAATTTTTACAGCAGAAGATGTGAGAAAACAAGGAATAAAAAGTATTATGGAAAAGGCAATTAAGATTCTCAATAATAATACAGATGCAGTTCATCTAACATTTGATTTAGATGCTTTAGATCCTGAATTTGCTCCTGGAGGAGGATTAGCAGTTCCACATGGTTTAAGTTTAGATGATACAAAAGAGGCAATTGATATGCTAAGAAATAATACAAACCTAGTAGCTGCAGAGTTCACGGAAATAAACCCTATATTAGACAAGGATAATATTACTGTCAACACAACAATTGGACTTATCACTGAACTTTTAAGTAAGAAAGTTGCTATGTCTAAATAATTTTTTTCTGAAATTATTTTTAAAACTATAAAAAAACTATAAAAAATAAAATTATATACGAGAATTTAAAAAAACGAAAAGGACGAGTCAAATGAATAATAAAATATATGATGTTATTGGAATTGGATTTGGGCCAGCGAACCTGGCTTTAGCAACTGCTATTGAAGAAGAAAATAATTCAATGGAAAGAATTTTTCTAGAAGAAAAAACGCACTATCAATGGCATCCAGGGATGCTTTTAGATAATACAAATATTCAAATTTCATTTTTGAAAGACCTTGTAACTCTAAAAAATCCTAAAAGTAAATTCTCCTTTTTAAATTATCTACATGAAAATGAAAGACTAAGCGATTTTATTAATCTCTCAGAGTTTTATCCGTCACGACTTGAATACAATGATTATATGTCTTGGGTTGCATCTCAATTAGAAGAACACGTTTATTATAGTCGAACAGTAATTTCAGTAGACCCTATTATATCTGAAGATTCTGTCGAATTATTAGAAGTTATTGTGCAAAATACAAAGACTAATCAATTAGAGAGCTATATTACTAAAAATATTGTTTTGGCTACAGGTGGAACACCAAGAACGCCAATAAACATTGAATTGAATAATAGTAGAGTATTTCATTCAAGTCAATTTAAAAACAAAATTAATAACTTTAAACAAAATGACGCTCATAAGTTTTTAGTTGTAGGTTCGGGACAAAGTTCAGCTGAATTATTTTTCCATCTAATCAATAATTATCCGAAATCAGATATTACGGCAACGATGAGACCTTTCTCATATAAAGCTGTAAATGAAAGTAAGCTTGTTAATCGTATATTTGACGCTAATATGATTGACTTTATTTATTCTTTACCAGAAAAAAATCGAGATGCTTTATTAAAACACCACAGTGATACTAATTATGCAGCTGCGGATGGAAGTTTAATAAGCCAAATTAATAAAGCTTTATATAACCAAAAATTTCATGGAGAAGATCGTTTTAGAATAAAGCCATTTTTAGAATTAACGGAGATAAAAACACTATCTGATAAAGCGGTTGTTTATTACAAAGACATAGTTAAACATACAGAAGTTGTTATTGAAGCTGATGCTGTAATTCTTGCTACTGGGTACGAAAGTAAAAAGAACCATCCTTTATTAAAAAATCTTAACTCGTACATTTCAGATAATATTGAAGTTTCCCGAAATTATCGTTTAGAAACAACGGATAAATTTAAACCTGGTATTTATTTACAGGGTGTAAATGAAAGCACTCATGGACTGAGTGACACTTTATTATCTAATTTATCTATTCGATCAAATGAAATTTTAAAAACCGTACAAGAAAATAATTCATTAACAGAAGAAAAAACTAAAAACGTGGTTTCATAATATAGGGGGTCTAAAGATGCATATTGAAAAGATAAATCCACAGATTTTTACAAATGAATATGATATTATGTGTCAACGATTATTTCCGCATTCTAATAAATTATATGATTCACCATTTGGTGCAATGTGGGGAATCATAGAACCTGGAGAAATTTCTAAAATTCATGGACATCATGAAGTTGAAACTTTTATTATCTTTAAGGGTGAAGGAATAGTTAAAGTGGGTAAAAAAGAAGAACCTGTTACGCAAGGGGACGCCATCTTTATTCCACCATTTGAAGAACATAGTTTGAAAAATACATCAGATGAAAATTTGATATTCTTCACCATATGGTGGGAAAATGCTTTTAGTAAAAAAAATAGCAAGAAGTTAGATTCAGGTAAAAAGAAATATTTAATAACGGCCACACCACCAACACCTAATGGTGATTTACATGTAGGGCACCTATCTGGTCCATATACAGGAGCTGACATTTTAACTAGATATTTAAAACTTAAAGGAAACGAAGTCTTTTATATGAGTGGGGCGGATGATCATCAAAGCTATGTGCCGTTTAAGGCGGGACAATTAGAAAAATCTCCTAGAGAAACGGCAGATCATTTTGCTAATGAAATTGAAAAAACATTAAGACTAGCAGAAATTAATCCGGATATTTTTGTAAAACCTCATTTTTCAACATTCCACATTGAGTTTGTCAAAGAGTTTTTTGAAAAACTGTGGAATGAAGGTAAATTAGTAGAAAAAGAAGTCGACATTCTATTCTGTAAGCAATGCGATAAGCACCTTTATGAAGCTTATGTGAGAGGTAATTGTCCACATTGTGATGAATTATCAGATGGCAACGCTTGTGAAAAATGTGGTAGACCTAATTTGTGTATAGATTTATTAAACCCAACTTGTAAATGTTGTGGTAGCGAACCAGAGAAATCTAAAATTAAACAACTATTTTTCCCATTAAGTAATTATAAAACACAATTAAAACAGTACTACAAAGAATTAAAAATAGGGCCACATCTAACGGCATTATGTGAGAGAATGCTAGATGAAGATTTTCCTGATATTCCTATTTCACATGTATCTGATTGGGGAATTCCAGTTCCGGTAGAAGGATATGAAAATCAAACTATATATGTATGGTTTGAAATGGCACCTGGATATTTATCTGCGACAAACGAATTAATTCAGGATAAAAACCTTTCGTATACGTTAAGGGATTTTTGGAATAATCAAGATACGACTATCATTAATTTCTTTGGATATGATAATGGCTATTTCCATTCAGTGCTTTTCCCAGCTATTTGGCTAGCATATAGTGAAGATATAACTCTTCCTAAAACAATGATAACAAATGAATTTTATCAACTAGAGGGTCTTAAGTTTTCAACAAGTAGGGGACATGCTGTATGGGGCAAAGAATTATTAGAAAATGCTTCACATGATGTTGTAAGGTATTATTTATCTTATAGTAGACCGGAAACAGTTGAAACAAACTTCACTATGGAAGAATTTAATCATATTGTAGATACGAACTTAAACCAAGAATGGGAATCATGGTTACATGATTTAAAATGCAAGTTAGAAGCTGAGTCTTCAAATGGTGTTCCAGAATTAGAGACACTATCAGGTAACTATTTAATGTATTATCAACATGTAAATCGAATTATGAATGAAATTATGAATGCATATGAACCAAATACATTTTCACCGCAAAAGGTAGTTAGATTATTAAATGAACTAGTCAGAATTGCTAAAAAATTCTCGGCAGGAGAAGAATTTTTAACGGTATTAAAGAATAATCAACAAAGAAGAAATACTGCTATTGCACTAGAATTATATACTGCAAAAATTTTAGCATTATTTTCTAGCCCAATCATGCCTACATTTGGTAAAATGCTATGGGGGGATTTGGGATTTAATGTTGACATGCAGTTGGATGAGGAAGTAAGCTTTTTGCCTGCTGGACAGAAAGTGGATCTTCAAGAGAATTATTTTTCAAAAACAAACGACAGTTTTTATCTTCAGAATATTTGATAATATGAGGGGGGGAGTACTTACCTCCTCATATTTCCTAATAAAAAATATATAGGGAGCTCAAATTATGAAAGAGAAAATAAAAATTGGAGTAGTAGGCCCTTTTTCAGGTCCTAGGTCTGTATACGGACAAATGTTAATTGAGGGTGTAAATCGTGCGAAGCTAAATTATGCTGGTAACATCGAATGGGTTTATCAAGATGATAAAGGAGATCCAAACACCATCAAAGATATTTCTAAAAAAATGATTGAATCAGGGGTTGTTGCTGTAATTGGACACTTTAATAGTGCATGTGCTTTAAAAGCAATACCGTTTTATTCCAAGGCGAAAATTCCATTCTTAGTTCCTGCATCGACTAATTTAGACGTTACGCTTAATAACGAGGAATTAGTATTTAGGTTTTGTTCTAATGATTTGGTACAAGCTGAAACTGTTATTAATTTTTTGAAAACTAAAGATATTCAAACGATTAAGGCAGTTTCTGATGAAACATTTTACGGGAAAAGCCTAGCAGATTTACTGTATCAAAGTGCAAATTCTTCATTTAAAGAAGTTACTAGAATTGAAGATTTTAATAGTGAAAATAATAAGCATAGCGATGCAATATTCTTTGCTGGGACACACTTTAACTCCGCAACTTATCTAAGGGAACTGAGGATGAGAGGGTATAAAGGAATTTTTATAGCTTCAGATGATTCTTATGTAGATGAATTTATAGAATTAGCCCAAGATTATTCTAACGATGCTTTTACCATAAAAGCAAAAGAGGATTATGTAGAAACATCATTTCTTGCAGCTTCGTATCTATTAGAATGTATTGAATCTAATGTAGAAAATTTAATTAATGAATTAGCAACAGGTAATTCTACAATTAAATTTTCAAGCAATGGAGATCGTTTAGGAGCTTCATGGATAATTGCACAAGTTATTGATAAATCTTTTGTTGAGGTGAATTATCATAAAACATTCAGCTGATGTAGTTATTATTGGCGGCGGCATTATTGGTGCAGCTATACAGTATTATTTAACCAAGCAAAATATTACAAATACAATTTTATTAGAGAAAAATTCCTTTAGTAGTGGATCAACAGGCCAATCCGGAGGTTTTATAAGGGTCTATCATAATGATCCTTATCTAACTGAAATAGCAAAAGAAGGAATAAATGATTTTTTTAGTATTAGTGAAGAGGTTAAATTTAAGCAGACTGGAATGTTATATGTTGAAAATGAAACACAACATATAAAAATGGAAAAGCAAATTGGAGAACTTAGAAAATCTGGACATAAAATTAGTATCCTTTCATCTGAAGTATTAAAGAAAGAATTTGAATTTATAAATTTGCCTAAAAACAGCTGTGTGGCTTACGAGGAACAAGCAGGGTACATTAGCCCATCGTTAGCCACGAATACATGGATTGAAACATCTAAAACTAAAGGTGCATTAGCTTGTGAAGGAATAGAAGTGAAAGGAATTTTAATGGATAATAACTGTGTTGTAGGTGTTAAAACCTCCTATGGGACTATACATTGTAAACATGTTGTTGTGGCAGCTGGAGCCTGGAGTGGAAATATATTAGATACTATAGGTATTAAAATTCCAGTAAGAAGTAAAATTATTCAAATTCATTTCTTTGATGGAATAGGACAAAAAGACCATCCAATTTTTATAGATGATAGTACTGGATTATATGGCAGACCTGATAATCTAGGTACTTCTCTAGTAGGATATCCAGTAGATAAGTATGATATTGATCCAGACAAAAAAATGTCAATTGACCCAAATGACTTAGAAAAAATGCTTCAAAATTCAAAAAGTAGATTGCCATATCTAAATAAAAACTTATTTATAGGTGGAAGAAGAAGCTTTGATGCATATACATCAGATAATCGAGGAATTATAGAACAATTTCCACAAGTAGAAGGTTTAATCGTTGCAACTGGCTGGAGTGGTGGTGGAGTAAAGTTGGCTCCTGGTATTGGTAAGAGAATAGCGAAAATGATTACTGGAGTATAGGGGGAGAAAAGACTATGAACAATCTCGAGAATATTGAAATTTTTGAAGCGACCTATGATGATAGAGAGACTGTTATCAATTTAATTAGAATATATATGGAATTCTATGAAAAGCCTGTGCGTGAAAAAAGTTCTTTAGATAAATTAGTAAATACTATAATAGAAAATAAAGATTTGGGATTATTCTATGTTTGTACGATTAATAAAGAGCCAATAGGATTTGCTACTTTATATACCACTTTCAGTACGTTAAGTATGGGAAGAGCAATGATTTTAAATGATTTATTTGTTATCCCTGATTATAGAAAATTGGGTATTGGGGATATGTTATTTAATACTTGTAAAAAGTACGTCCAAGACAATAATTATGCATATATGGAATGGGTTACCGCAAAAGATAATATAGTTGCCCAAAATTTCTATAAAAAACAAAAAGCAAATAAGAGTGATTGGATTGTTTACAGTATTTAAATAACAATCTAATAGTATTTAGGGCGGGTATAACAGAACATTTTCAATGTGCAATTTTGTTATGTATTTTCCAAATCCCTTTCTTTAAACAAGTTAAAACAAATTTAAGGTCAAACAACCGATATAAGAAAGAAGGAATGTATAATGCCAATTCAAT
This sequence comes from Bacillus cereus group sp. RP32, assembly GCF_040459735.1. Classification (NCBI taxonomy): domain Bacteria; kingdom Bacillati; phylum Bacillota; class Bacilli; order Caryophanales; family Bacillaceae; genus Bacillus; species Bacillus cereus group sp. RP32. The sequence goes on from NZ_JARVHO010000002.1 coordinate 63,868, forward strand.
TTATATTTATAGTACTATTGGCGCTGACTCTTTGTGGGGAAGGTATGTTAACAGTAACTCTAACCTGGACAATTTTGGATAAAGGGGGATCAGTTACTCATTTAGGAATTATATTAACATTAATGAGTTTGTTACCATTCTTTATGCAAAAATATTCGAAAAGTCTTAAGATGTGGTTAACAAAAAGTCCATTGTTAATTTTCTCTGGTGTCCGTTGCATCGGTATTATTCTGATTATAATAAGTCTTTTGAATAGTGATCATATTAATGTTTTTACTTTATATATTTTTGCAGGTGTTTTTTCTATTATTTTATTTTTATCTACGCAAAGCTTGGAAACTTATATGTCTCAAATGGTATTATCAGGAGAAATTCCAGCAGGAAAGGCTTCAAATATGTTACAAACTGCAATACAAATTGGAGCATTTGGTGGGAACGCAATAGCAGGATTTATGATGAATGTAGGTGGATTTAATAATGTACTTTATGGTTTAGCATTCTCTTTAGGTATTGGGGTATTTTTACCTCTTCTAATGCCGCTATTAAAAAGTAAAGATGTTCAGCAAAATAAAAAACCTGTATCAAATCATATTGAAAAAATAAATCCAATAGATAATTCAAAAATATTATGGATTACAATTACTGGTATTGCTGTTTTAACAATACAACTTGCATCATTTAATTTTTTAGTACCAATTTTATTTCACGATGTATATCGTTGGGATCCTATGCAGTATGGATTTGTTAGTGCTGCAGCAGGTTTAGGGGCTTTATTAGCTACACTTGTTGGGAAATTTGAAAAATTTATTCCAAGGTCAATTTTTCTATTAATTGCTGTTTTTGATATTACTTTAGGATTAGTGCATTCCTGGTATTTAGCAATTGCCGTTTCATTTATGCTTGGTTTTGTTTTTAATCGTTCACGTATCAATCAAAGAACTGTCATGTTTGACTTTATTAAAACAAAAGAAGAAACGGTTATTTGGTCTAGTCGATCTACACTAGCATTCCAGTTTACCAAAGCCGCTTTACCTTTATCGTTAGCATTACCTATTCAATGGATTGGGATTATGAATGCAGGTCATCTTTTTGGAGTGATAGGTACGGTTGTTGCTGCTACTATGATGGTAATTTATCTTAACGAACTAAATCATAGAAAAAAAATAGAAGTTTTACAACAAGAAGTTGCTCCAAAATCATTTTAATAGCAGCGTATTAAATGAAAAGAATAGCTAATGAAGTAAATTTTATAACGTCGAAACAACGTATAAATAACTATGTAGAAATGAGTACTGTATTATACAGTACTCATTTCTTTTAGTTCGCCTTTAATTATAATTAAAATAGTCAATATCATTTCCTAATTCCAATTCAAATAAGCAATTAAATTTCAACTACGCTATTAGTAGATTTCTCAAATGAAACAATATCCACATTAATTCTTTATATAGATATGAGAGTATTAGTACCATTTTACTATGCATTTTGTGTAGTAATGTATTTATATTATGTTTTAGAGTTGTGACTTAAACTTAATTTATATTGTCAAAAAACTACACCCAAATTGTTAGGAGTGTAGTTTTTTGTTATGGTGTTTATTATTAGGAAAAGTCGCTTATAACCTTAATTATCTGTCAAATCATAATTAGTATTTGTTTTGAATATTATAAGATTAGATATTATTTGAGCTACAGAAATATAATTATCAACAAATTCTTCTAATTCTCTCAAATCAGTTATTATAATTTTAGCAATAAAGTCAGTCTTTCCTGTAACTCTATAACAAAATTCAATATTTGTTTCAAGCTGTATACAATCCATAAATTCCCGGAACTGTCCTTCTTTTACTTTTATTTCTAATATTGCTTGTAAAGAATTTGTAGTTGTTTCCTTATTGCTATTTTCCGTTCCAATCATGTTAGTGGATTTAGTTTGAATAGCGGTATTTTTCATTTGATAAAAAATCCTTTCAAATTAGTTTCGAATAGAAAAAATATAACCTTTTTCCATTACAGGTGAAATGGTAAGTCGAAGTAGGGTTTAGTATTATAAAGTTATTCAGATATGGATATGAAATATTATAGGATAAAAAATTTTAAAAGGAGGAATTTATATTATGAAAAAAACATCGGATGATCAAAAGTTATTGAGTATCTATTTTCAACAAATTGTAAAAGCAATTATACTCATGAAATAGTATAACATTCTATCATTCATTAAGAAGTATATTTTTGGAAAAATTTAATAGATTTTGGTAATTATAATAGTTTTCCAAACGCTAAAGAGTAATTTTATAAAACTGAAAATATTGAGAAATAAGAAAAGTTAGTCACTTAATATTGGATTTATTACGCGAAATGTTATAATATATATATAAGCATTATTTAAAAAAGCAACTCGAACCCCAATCCGAGTTGCTTTTTTATTATCTGTTTAATTATAAAATAACAACTAATTGAGTTGTTATTTTATAATATGTGATTGTTTGAAAATTGAATTTTTATATGCAATATTGCATATAAAAGCTTTTGTATAACATGTTATAATTTTGTTAGTAAATTATTCATCCATTAATTTACTGCTATTCATATCAACAGATATGAAAACCCTAAATTTATAAATAAAAAGAGAAGAACTATGGTGGGTTCTTCTCTTTTTATTTATAATTATTTATTACTTTTAAAAAAAGTATATAGAATCTCAGTCATTTTAAATTTGCTAATAACTATTTTCAAGTATTAGAATATTTAGCAAGTTTGTATTCTAATCAAGTGTTTTTGTACAAGTAGCAGATATAAAAATTCAATTAAAATATGACATGCATAGTGAGAAATTTTTAAGTTGAAGTATGTGAGAATAATGATTATACCTATAGAATAGGTTTAGATGGAACAAATACATGATTTTTATTTATTTGTTGCAAATTTAATAGATCTTTAAAAATGAAGTTTATTTTTAAGGTATTGATTATTGTGATTCTGTAAAATTAGAAAAACTAATATGCCACTTATACGTGCATTTGATTAGCAGTCTTATTTGTTTTCCTACTATTCTCCACTTGTTTATGAATATTTGATAAAAGAAATTAAAGAATTAACAAGGCAATCATCGTAGCAGTTTAATTTTTTGCAGAAAAACGGACAAACATCCTATAGAAATGAGAAGAAAACAATCTTATTATCCTAGGGCATTGTGTAAAATTTTAATTTGTCCCACATTTGTGTATCTTAATTTTAATAATATATTATTAATTGTTTATATTCATATCTGGTATTTAAGACTTAGGGATTTGCTAGCTTATTAAGGCTATATCTGATTAAAGATTAGAATGAATTTGAAATAAATGGGGTGCTTGTGAAAATTCAGGTGTACAAAAACGAAACCTTTATTTCATAGCAAGTAGGAAGAATAAGCGTATAAGCATGCTCTTAAAAAAGCTAGATTTTTATGAGTGAAGTGTCTGTATAAAATAACATATGTCTATCTAGTTAAAAAATATTATCTTATTAGTGAGAAAATTAAGAAGGACCTGATGTATTAAATCAGGTCCTTAAATTAAAGCACTTGAAAACAAACTGTCACCATTATAATAACAATAAAGGGAATTTAATTCAATATGTTAAATGTTGAGAAATAAACGATAATAATTCCATTTTATCGTAAATAAAAGAGTACTTACTTCTCATAAGTATTGCCACAATAGGTAAAGTGATCATACCAGCAATAATTAGACGCCTGTGAATCAGCATCACTATTTAAATTTTTACCAGAGAGCAATTTATTTAATTGGAAGAAAAAAAGAAGGGCCTATTTGACTCCTTCCTTTTTCTCATACATACATAACGCTTGTTGACAACTTATGAAATAATAGCATTCATCGCTATTAAAATATAACACTAAAAGTAATTAAATAGATATGTAATTATGCATTCATCGTGCTATTTCATGAATGGGAACAAAACTATTTATCTCTTTCGGATTGGGAAATAAATAGACTCAGGTATACTTAAGGTAAAAACACCTGATTATTGATTGCTGGTTAAACCATATTTCTACATATCTGAAACAAATTATTTCACTGGATTGCATGTTAAAGAGGGGCAGGGCTTTATGAAATGTAGATTGTTCCTTAGTTTCTTGCTCGTGATTTTACTAGTAGGATGCATCGGAAAAGAATTCACGTTATATACGATTCCAAAAGGGGGATTAGTCAGTGCCCCCAAAGACACGCTCCGTTTACGGTTTCCTATCCTACTAAATTATCATTCTAAGTAGATTCCTTCTCTTTCAAACAATTCCATTTAATAAAGTTAATTCCGCCATACGTATCGCGTGGCATGGTAAAGGGGAGCACATATATGGATGCAATCATTGAAAAAGTCAGGAAAAAATAATTGTGTTCTTAGTGAGATGTAACATAGTACCAATTTTTTTTATTTTCATTATATCTCTAAAGATACTATTAAAATCGTCTTCATTTGGTTTTACATCATTGGGCGAGTAAATAAATCCAGAAAAGTTGTCTATTAGGCCACGATAAGTATAGAAGAAAACTGAAGCATTTTTCTTCCCATAGTGGACAATTACATCTCCTCCCCCCTTTGATGTAGCTTTAAATTTTGGAGGCAAATGAATTTGGTTATTATCATAGGATACATTAGGGATTAAGTTTTTATGTTCTATAAGTTCTATAACTTGTTTTCGATCGTCTTTGTAAATTAAAAAATCTAATTTTATATATATATTTGTAAAGGGGGTATATATCCAAATAATTATTATGATTAATTGAATAATTAAAGGTTTCGGATTTTTATATCTAGCAAGATGTATAATTAATAATATGAAAAACCATCCATGAATTGCTATTGAAAGAAGTGGCATAACAAATGGAGTAAGGAATTGAGTTAAATACCATTTTTAAAATTGATAGAATATTAAGATAATACCGCTTATCATTGTGATTTTGGTTAAATTTTTTTCATATTTTGTATGTCCTTTCACTCTTAAATAATATGTGATTTTAGTGATTGATTTTTTCATTTATTCCTTTTTAAACGATTGATTTAGGCGTGAAATATTTAGTGATAGCAGTAAATTCTTTAAGTGCATTAATGTCAGTTAAACGCGACGCTCAATTGTTACAAGAGTTGTGTGAGAATTTGGGTGTCCGTGAGGTGCAAATATTCACATTTGATACTTATGGAGAGGATTTTGATTTTCACACTAGAAATCTGTGCCCCAGGGAAGGTATGGAAGATCCTGCTTGTGGTATGGGGAACGCTGCTGTTGGAGCATATCTTGCCAAGAATTATTATAGTAAACAAAAATGTATTCACCTTCTAGCTGAGCAAGGTATGATTGTAAAAATGCCTTGTCTAATAGAATTGTTTATATCTAAAAAAGAAAAAGATATAGAACTTTATATAGGTGGTACTGGTAAAAAAGTGGTTGAGGGTAAGTTCTTTATTTAATTTATAATAGGACCATCCATCTAAGATGAATTTATATCTATAATTCCAAAAAAACGCTATTCTTTTTGTAGAAATATACAGAAAGGATGGCGTTTTTGGTATGAATTTAGCGATTTCTGATGAACTAGAATTGTTTTCTAAAGAATTGCAACGATATATGTCACCGCATGCTTTAGAAAAGTTAGCCAGAGAACTAGGATTTGTCCAACGAAAAAGCAAATATCGTGGACAAGATTTAGTTGCTCTGTGTGTCTGGTTAAGCCAAAACTTAGCGAACACTTCATTGACACAACTATGTAGTCGATTAGAAGCTAACACATGTATTTCTATGAGTCCAGAAGGACTCAATCAACGCTTTAACTCTCAAGCTGTTCAGTTTTTACAATAAATATTAGCATCTTTACTCCATCAACAATTTTGTTCATCTAGCCACATTCTAACATCGTATACAAACTATTTTCGTAGGATTCGTGTATTGGATTCTACACATTTTCAGATTCCAGATAAATTCGCCTCTACATATCAAGGTTCAGGAGGTAGTGGGCATAGTGCAGGTGTGAAAATTCAACTTGAGTATGATTTACTAAGTGGTCAGTTCCTACATGTTCATGTAGGATCGGGAAAGCACAATGATAAAACTTATGGTTCTACATGTTTAACGTCTCTTCAACCACACGATGTATGTATACGTGATTTAGGATACTTCGACTTAAAAGATTTACATACTATAAGCGAGTGTGGTGCTTATTTTATTTCACGATTAAAGCTCAATACTCGTATATATCAGAGAAACAAAGAGCCTGAATACTTTCAAAATGGAATGATGAAAAAACATTCTGAGTACATCCAACTAGATATGGAACAATTTATTGACCAATTACAACCTGGTGAAACATATGAAATCCCTGAGATTTATATCGGAATGTATCAAAAGCTTCCTGCAAGACTTATTCTGTATAAATTAACTGAAACGCAAATGAAACGTAGGCAAAAGGATTTAGCATCTAAAGAACATAAGAAGCAAATGACCTATAAAGATCGCAGTAAACGACTTAGTGCAATTAACTTTTACATTACAAATATTCTATTGGAATATCTACCAAAAGAACAAGTATACGATTTTTACTCCTTACGATGGCAAATTGAACTTATCTTTAAAACATGGAAATCATTTTTTCGTATTCATCACTGTAATTCTGTAAAATTAGAACGACTAGAATGTCACTTATACGGACAATTAATTAGCATCCTTCTTTGTTCCTCCACCATGTTTCAAATGCGCCAATTAATCCTCATCAAGAAGAAACGAGAATTAAGCGAATATAAAGCGATTTATATCATAAAAGATTATTTTCCACTTATCTATCAATCTTTACAAAAAGACATCCAAGAATTAACAAAAAACTTTTTTCGTTTGTTCAATCTCTTGCATAAAAATGGACGGAAGTCCCATCGATATGAGAAGAAAACAGTCTTTGATATATTGGGTGTCGTGTACAATTATTTCGTTACTCACAATCATGTAGCTTAATTAAAAAAATGAAACCCGTTAGGGTTTATTTGGTATGCAGATTTTTAGAAAGCTGATATCAACTCTTTAGAAAATAGAAAAAATCTAGTTGACGGACTTTTACTTAATCTTAGCTTGATGGGCATGGGGTACCGCCCACATTTTAACGAAAATATACGCTAAGCAAATTTCGACATAAAAGAAGCTGATTTTTCTACTCTAAGAAATTTTCGGCTCTAATTTGTTATAAGTTAGTTGCTACTTTGTTTTCTTCATATTCCTTCACTATTTTATAAAAAGTATTTTTCTTCAGTTCTAATAGCTCCATAAACTTAACTCCTGTTATTTCTCTATTTTTCCACTTTGGAAAAGTTTCTTCTATATTTATAATGAAAATTTCATTTTAATACAAAAGGGAATGGATATGAAAGAAACAGAACAACTCGAACAACTTAAAAAGAACATTTTGAGTTTGTCAATGTCTATGATTGATGCGCCATTACGTGGATTAAGCGGATCACAGATATGGACAGTTAATAAAACTCTGGAAAATATATTAGGGAAAACAGATATCACGATAGAAAAGTTAATGGATGAAGCAAAAGAATAAGGATGGTTTAAACCAAACAATAAATAAGAGCAGCTAGCAAAAGCTAACTGCTTGGTTCTCCAAGGGGGAACAAGGAGAAAATCTAATGTCATATACAGTATTGACAGAATATTGAGTTTTATTCTATTAAAATCCAAAAAACAAATTTAATAATTACGATGCGATTAAAGATACTTAAAACACACTATTAATATTAAGTACAAAAGTAAGAACAATGTAAGTGTGATTGTAATTATACTTCTAATCGTTGTTTTCGAAGTAGTTGGCGTATTCATTCCTATAAGGCCACCAATGAATGTCCAAGCTGTTAATATTAGTAAAAAAATTATTGGGTCGGTAGAACTCCAATTCATCGCTGTATTAATAGATTCATTTTCAAAGTATAGGATAAGTAAACCAACACAAATAAATGAAAAAATAAAAGACCATAAGTTTATAGTATGCTTCATGATTGCTTCTCTATTAACATGATATTTTTTACTAAATTTTAGCAAAGAGTAAATGGAATTTAAACAAAATAATCCTTTTACGAAGAAAGGACCTGTTGTCTCCAACAGGCCCTTTCCTAAAATGGCAAAGAGTAACTCTTACCTTACTCTTCCGCTATATAATACACAAGACAAGTATAGATGTACAGAACAAGAAATTCCAGTATGATTATTTTAATATATAAAATTAACGTGTTATAAGAGAAATAAACATCAGGAATTAAATTACAAATGTTGGTTTATTAATGAATTTCAATGATAGGATCGAAAGTGATAAATAATAAAGTAATATTATAATAATAAAATATGAAATATTGCATATTTTATTGAAGTAGAAATTTACATGTAGGAAGCGAGGAATAACAATGGGACTAGGAAACCGTGGGGTGGGATGGCATTTGAAATGCTTATCAATTTAGCAAACGAAATGTATCAAAGAGGGGGCGTGGCGCTTATCGACGAGTGTCCGATTCCTGTGAAGGTGTTATTTTCGAATTTCCCCAAAAAAGTACGCTATTCTATGCAAATGACGTCCTACGTGAAAACACCTCATATCATTTTAAGAAAAGGTATTTAGAAAACGAAAAATCAACTCATCCGGCTGACGCGCCATTTCCCCTGTACAAGGATTCTCCCACCACAGAACGATAAAATTATTGAAGAGAATTATGAGCCTTACTTGACGAAACCAATGATAGGAAATTCATGTTGAGATATACATATTCATTATTGAAATTAGTAATAATAAAATGTATTATTGAAAAGCACTATTTATAATTCAAGTAATCAAGGCTATGTATCCACAATAATTTGAACATTCAGAAATTATAATATTATCTAAAAATGAGGTGAGATTAATAGAAAAAGTACATATTAAATGGTATGGATTGTATAGTTTAAATGATTTTTATAGTAGAGAAGAAGCTTTTAAGAAGGGAATATTTGCAATCTCTAGAGTATATGCTAAAAATGAAACATTGATCTATATAGGAAAAACCAAAAGAAGCTTTATACAAAAGATAAGGGAACTTAATAAGGATTGGACTTTTGATGAAAGCGAATTAAAGATTACATTAGGAATAATAGAGTTTCCTAGTGGTGAAAGTTACTCTGAAAAAAAGGTAAAAGAGATAAAATCCCTTCTGATTTTACGACATACCCCAGTAGAAAACAACACATCTTTATTGTACCATAGAGGGCAGTTTAATTTAAAAATTATAAATAAGGGAAGAAGGGGCTTAATTGTTAAAAAGATTTCTACAGGAGATCTAATGTGGACGTAATTGGAATCATCTTTGAATAAAATTGAAGGTTTCTTACGAACAGGAGTTTATCAATTTTTAATGTATTAAAATATTTTTGAATAACATATGTCAGATGCTTGAATCAACACAAATTTTATTATGATATGAAATCTTGTATGGGAATTGTGATTTATTTCCATCGTTTAATAAAAATATTAAGAATTATAAGAATAATGCATAAAGATTAGAAGAGAAAATAAACTCGGGGGTTTAAAAAATGGGACAAGTAAGCAGGTTTCAAGAAAAACAACAAAATCGTCGTAAAAAGGTGGTTTTTAATATTGCATTTACTTTGGTATTAGTGACAGTTGGTATAGTGACATACCAGTTGTTTTCCCCTTCTGATACATCAAAGAAAGCAATTGCTCAAGAAAAGAAAGCAACAAAGATAGAAGAGAAGAAACGTAAAGAGAAAGAAGCAGCGCAGTTAGAAGAGAAGAAACGTAAAGAGAAAGAAGCAGTACAGTTAGAAGAGAAGGAACGTGAGGAGAAGGAAGCAGCGCAGTTAGAAGAGAAGGAACGTGAGGAGAAAGAAGCAGCGCAGTTAGAAGAGAAGGAACGTGAGGAGAAAGAAGCAGCACTGTTAGAAGAGAAACAAAAAGCAGAAAAATCGGTAAAAATGAACGGAAATGAAAATAAAGAGGGAGAAAAAACGGCATCTCAAGAAAAGGGTTCTCAAACTAATCCTTCTTGGAAGCCAATTGGTACAGTGCAAGGAGCAAAACCTGAAATGAAATTTAAAGAAGGAACAGTAGATTGGAGTGAGATGAAACAAGCAATTTCTTATGCTGTTGATGTTCCAGAGAGCCAATTGATTTTCGATTTTATTGGGAATAATGGTGATAATAAAGCCTACGGTAATGTACGAGATAAGCAAAGTAATAAAAAATATAAGGTTGATATTGATTGGGTAGAGAATCAGGGGTGGAAACCAGCATCTGTTCAAGTGGTGAAATAAATAATAGAAATGTAATTATGTGTTTAAAAGTTTACTTTTTTAAAAACTCCAAAAAGAGTCCGTATCAATCAGGACTCTTTTTGTTATGTTGACAGCATTAATTACTTGGACTCATTTGTTAGATCCTGATGTGGATCAACTTTGATAATCAATAAAGTCTCATCTCGTGTGAGCGTTCATCTATTAACCAAAGAACAACAAAAAAACGATTACAGGATTAAGTTGTACAAGAAAATAGAAAGGAAGGAAATATTCTCCTCGTAGTAAACGACTTAGTAGTATCGATCTTTATATGACCAACACTCCTGCACCTAGAGAAAACAATGAAAAGCTCAAGGAAAGAAAACAACAAAGATAGAAGGGAAACACAAAGCAGAAAAATCGGTAGCTACATGTGAATGATTTGAAAAATCTTCATTATAAATTTAGGCTAACTTCACATAGAGCACATATTAATATTTTATTATTTATATGTAATGTAAGAATAAATAAAGTGAATTGTATTTCGTTCTGTTTTTAAAAATTTAAAATTCCTTTATTTTTATATAAAGGTTTTACATCGGAGTTTTAAATATTTTGGAAATAGATCAAAATAAAAGGAGTTCATATAAAAGGGGAATGTCCTATGACAACATATACAAGTGAATTGAGAAAAAGTTTAGTTTCAGAAGAAGATGTAGATATTTTGAAAATTATGGCGCATCCAATCCGCTTACAAATTGTAAATGAATTAAGTACGAGAAAAACGTGTAATGTAACACAATTAACAGAATTACTGAATATTCCACAATCGACAGTTTCACAACATTTATCAAAAATGAAGGGTAAAGTGTTACGAGCTGAGCGAAAAGGTTTAGAAATTTATTATCATATTCATAATTTAAAAGCGAGTAAGATTGTAAGTGTTTTAGGATATATAAACTAATGAAGTATTTTCATATAAAATAGCCGCTGCTGGTGAGAAGGGGCTATTTTGTGTTGCTTTATGTATTTGCATTTGAAATTTTATAGTTTTTATGATTTACAATGGTTCGATCAAATTCAAAAGTACACCGCTTACTACAATCATATCCCATAATAATAGTTCCTCCTTTTTAGATAAGGGGGGATTAGAGCTCATTTCATGGACTATAACGGGTTCACTTTACCTTGTGTTTTTAAGGATGAATTGAGCGGGTCTCTGTAAAAATAGAAAAAACATCTTAATGCGCATTTATCTAAAATTTTTTTGTGTCATTAGCCCTTTTTACTACATAGCTTATTATAAATTGTTTTAGGGAGGGGTATAAGTAATGGCATATACTTTAAATGATATTTGTATCGATGTGTGTCTTATAGTTACGTTTACTCCGAGTGGTGGGGTAGAATCAATTGTAAGTGGTGGAGAAGAGTGTGGATCTAGTCCTAGTATAGTGATTAATTCTGATGGCTCAATTACTATTACATTACCATTAGTAGCCTGTTTATCCCTCGTATTAAAAAACGACTTAAGTGTTGGGACATCATTAACAAGCTTGTCTTTTAAAACTTCTTAAGTGAGTTACTAATTTTATAATACTTAGATTAATAATATTGTTTACTTAAAAATAGAGTACTTTCTTAAAAATCATTTTTATTTCTGCTTTAATAGGGATAGAATTACATGTATTAATGGATTTTATTCCTATAATCGGATGACTGAGTAAAGAGGTATCAAAGTTATTATAGGTTTATTTTAAGAAAATAGATAATTTAGGAAGACCACTTCCTTTATTGAAAGGGGTGGTCTTTTTTAAGTTGAGGTTGTATTCTCGTAAATAACTGTTGTAGTTTTCGAAAAATGTTTGATTAATTTAACGTTATGATCCCTGATAGAAGAACAAAAAGAAAAAGTGCATTCGGAAAAATTTTTTTATTAAAACATGCTTTTTCTAAGTTCAATTTAATTTTGTTTCAAATTCAGCTAAAGTACTTGAAGCGCTACTAAACTTTTGTTCAGAAAGTTGTCTTGATTTTTGAGCTTCCTTCATTCTGTCTTCCATTGGAGCTACACCTCGTGCCCCTTGCAATATAGCATTTGCTGCATTTTCTCTATAATTTGCCGCAAGACCAAACTCTTCTCTAAATTTATTTATTTTTTCTTTTAGAACAGGGTCATTTATTTTATCAGCAGCATTAAAATTGATATTCACTTTTGACAATTCCCTGTATTTAGTTGATACAATCTCCATTTGTTTTTGTAAAGTATTTTGGTCTACAGTTGCTGGAGTTTCTCCCTCTTTGTTGAAAACTGATTTTACTTCTTGATTCCATATATCATTATACTCTTTTATCATGGAATCAATTTTAGGTTTAATTTCATTCTTGTATGTAGCAGCATCCTTGTCTGAAGAAGATTGAGGCTGTTCTTGTTTAGTTGTAGTCTCTGTATAATGCTGATTTATATTAAATCTAATTTTATATTTTTGTGTCTTCGCAATGGTTATTTCAGGACTTTGTTTATTTATTTCAAAAGTAAAATCAATCCACTGTATAGATTCCAAATCTTTTGTTCCGTAATCATTAAATACAATTTTATTATCCTGTGTATCATCTATTTTTTTAGTAGGATTTATAAAATTTTGTTTAATAAATGTGGATGGCTCAAATAGATCACCCTGATTAGTAGTAGCACGTATCCTATTAAAGCTAAAAGAGAAAGTAGAATTTGTTGTATTTTCAATTGTAAATGCAATTCGGAGAGAACCCACATCTTTTCCATTTAAAGTTCTTTCTTTATTAGTTAAAGATAGTTGGTTCATATATACTTTAAGCCCATCAAAATTATCTTCGAATTTTGCATTATCATAAATTATGAAATGCTCATTATTTGTACCATTAGGACTATATTTATAGGGCCCAGCATTAATAGTTGCATTTATTTCTTTTACCGGCACCTCTTCTTTTGTATCTTTTTTCTGTGTATCGCTTGATTTTTTTGAGCTCTCTTGCTTGGATTTTTCCGCTGTGCTAGCAGTATCATTAGATTCACAAGCTGTCATCCCCATAAATAAAGTACTACATGTTAAAGCTACTAATAATTTCTTATTCAAAATTCAATTCCTCCAAATATTCAAATGTAATATTTATTATAAAAAATTTAGTTCCCTATTTTTTTAAAAGTATCCACTTTGGTGTCTTAATTTAAAAAAGTACCCATTTTCTTGTCTTGATATGAGGACAAAAAAATGGGTACTAAATAAAATGTATCTGTTAATAATTCAGTATTTTACACTATAAGATTAGTTCCTACTTTCATGTCTTTGTACACATTGCTATTAAGTTAAAATTTATAAATCTAAAAAAGCGTGGAAAGATTTATTTTCCAGGCTTCTTATTATTAATAAATATTTACTGTTGTTCTAAATTTTTTATATAAGATTTCACAGCTTGCAATAAGAATTCTTCCTGTCCCATACCAGCATTCGTTGCCATTTGCACTATTTTTTGCTTAAATTCATGATCCGCATGAAAAGTTAATGGATCTACATTACTTTTAAAGTAAACTCCTTCTACATGTGGAAGGATCGTACCTGATTTCATATGAGAATGTAAGTATTTAATCTCTTCTTGAAACTGTAATGGATCAACTTGTAATATGAAAGGTTTAATTTCTAATTTAATAGTATCTGATGAAATACTCAATCGCATATTTGTGACACCTAGCTCTTTGTAAAATAAATTTATTAGATTATAAGTAATGGAATTAAATAGCTGAGGTTTTTTAAATGAAAAAGATAAATACCCTCGTTTTGTAATTACAGCTTGCTTACGGAAAGGTTCAAAGGAGTAATTATGTTCTTTATACGTGGATAGAGGGAAAATTTCTTCGTCTTCTGTAAGAATCTTGCCGTCTGCTCCATTGATTTCTATTACTCTCGCTATTTTTCTGGTATGTTGATGGGTTAATAATTGATATAAATATATATCTTCGTCTTGAATCTTAGCAATGAATGTTTTTCGCTCTTTTGATGTAGTTTTTTCATAAGTAAGTTGAAAAGTTTCAAGGTCATCTTTATCAATGATATATACTTCTTTTCCGCGCTTTTCAATCTTTGAAGCAGGTAGTTTTCCAGATTTGATATATGTAAAGACAGTAGATGGTGCTACATTAAGAATCTCAGCTGCTTCTTTTGTACTATAACCCTCAATCTCTTCGATATTTTTTAAACGTTCAATATCCTCTAAATAGAAAATCTTACTACCGAATTGCTTCCAGTTATCTTTATATACACATTCTATTAATCCATCTTTTTCTTTCTTTAAAATTGTTTGTACCGTTACTCCTAATAAGTCGGCTGCTTCTTTTGTCGTTACAGTAGGTTTTGTAATGAACAATAAATCCTGTGTCATGAAAGGACACCTCCATAACTATTGTTTACTAGTATTTTAGATATGTATATATCATATCAGAATATGAGATATATTTAAAATGAGAAATAGAATTTATTAAAGTTCTTATGAATTTTTGTAGTTTAAAAGTATTTTTGATTTGTTTTATCCTTTAATGTGTTTTTAAATTTATCTTCATTGTAAAATGGATTTAAAATATAAGATATTATCTATTAAAAGATATCTATTTACTAATAAATTATAAAAAAATATACGTATAGGATAATAGAGAAGAATATAGGATTCTTACAGAAAGAAAATGAATTATCATTTGTATAATATATAGCAGTAAAATAAAATGATAAGTAAGGATAATAAAGAGAATTATATTCATAATCTTCAATAGGAGAGGTGAATTCGAATTATGGATAAACAAAATGAAAAAGAGAACATACCTATAATAAAGAATCAAAGTGAAAATATAGATACATATGTAGAAAACATAAGAGATATGGTTCCATTCCTGCATGATAGTCGTTATGTAGATAAGTTGGAAGAAAAGATGGAGGTTGCAGAAAAAGAGGGAAAGAGTAAATATACGTATTTAAGTGATCTGGAAGTCATTTATCATTTCGTACATTTACAAAAAGATATGGATGAGAAGAAGAATAGAAAAGAGGATACGAAAAAGAGTTATGTTTCTGAAATCTTATCATTTTGTCAGTGCATGGTGCAGCATGCAGAGGAATTCGAATTGAATGGGGAAGAGGTACAGCAAAATGATTCGTTATTAAAAACATTAAAGCCTTGGCATATTCGTAAATATAATGCTTGGTTGAAGCAGGTAGAGAACGGTAGAAATGGAGATACGTACGCAGTCGCAACACTTGCAAAAAAATCAGTACTTATACGTTCTTTTCTAAAACATCTTCATGTATTTGCTTATATTGAAAGACCTCTTCATGAAGAACTGCAGCGCGCTAATGTAAATGAACAGGATCGGCCAAATCGGGACCTATCCTATGATGAAGTGATGAAAATTTTAGGGTTTTATAAAGAACAAGGGCATTTAGTAAACTATACAATTTTACTAGCTCTAGCAAGTACCGGTGCAAGAATTCAAGAATTGTGCACCGCGAGAGTGAAAGACTTACATTATGACGGAAAGTACTGGTTAAAAGTCACTGGAAAAGGGGATAAGGTGCGTGAACTTTTCATTTCGGAACATTTATACCAGTGTATTTGTGAAATGAGGCGGAGAAGAGGATTCCAAACAATATTGGATCGGGGAGATGAATCTCCTTTATTCGTAAATCAAAGAGGAAATTTTTATAATCCGAAAACGTTATCAAATCAGGTAACAGACATGATAAAAAAGACAAATTTAGATTTTCTACAGTATCGTGAAAATCCTGTAACAGCACATACATTCCGTCATGCATTTGCCATTATGGCAGTTGAACAAGGAAACGCGGATCTATATCATTTAATGCAAACGCTGGGTCACGAAAATATCCAAACAACAAAAATATATTTAGAGAAGCATATGAAAAGAAAGAATAATGTGGGGACTTCATTTGCGGATATGTTGATGTAAGGTTTTAATATAAGAACCTAATTTTATTATGTGGTTTTTATATGATTAACAAGGGTTTTATTGGTATGAAAAAGCAATAAGAAAGTGATTCTATTGATATAAAAATATATTCAATCAAAAGTACTTTTGTAGTTAAGTTTAGTGATAGCTTGTAAATTAGGAGCTACACTTGGAATAGATACATTAGCACGTGCGATTGGCTCTGTCAGTAGAGAGAGCCAATCCCTCAATGATTAATAGTTGAAGCAAACTGACTTTTAGAATTAGGTATTTTCCTAATTAATTTCATTGCTATTTCCTATTTTGGGAGTGGGAGTCTTACTGTTTAATTTGAGATTTAGCAAAATAAAAGAGCGTGTTTAAAGTAGGAAAACAGACTTTAAAAGCTTAAATAAGAATTATAAGTATAAATATATTTTTGGATGAAGAGGTGGGGGAATTGGGATATTTAATTTTAGCATTTATGTTTGCAGTTAGCGTATATTTCCTAGTTTTTGATAATCCTTATATAACTATATTCATTATATTTCTCATCATGGTAGGGAAGTCACTATATGACAACAGAAAGAACAGAGAATAATCAGGGATACAGAGAGAGTATGTGAGTAAAATAGTGAAATATTGATACATTTTACTCATAAAGTAGGTGATGTTCGAAAATGATTTTTGAAAATGTTAGTACGATGGGCGCGCTTGTTTTTCTATTTTTGATGATTTACCTTGCGACGGATCCTAAAGATGTAAGTTTGCTTACAATCCCAGCTTACTTCGGTGGAATGTGGGTCACTAATTGGCTTACTGAAAATGGATTTCAAGGTACCTTTATGTATATGAGTTGGATAGCAGTCTACGTCATTTTAATGTTTTACCTTATATTCGCTTCGATTCGTTTAGGCATACGTAACATAAAATATATTAAAGAGAAAATAAGAAAACGTAGAGCTATAAAAAAATAACGTAAAGAGAGACCGTCCTCACGGGCGGTTTTATTGTTATACTGAAGTGCAATGTAGATTATTTAACATTTGAGGAGGGTTAATTATAGAATACTCAAGAATCTACACATTAAGAAACGGTCAAGAAAAATCTATAAAGGTAGAGTCATGGCGCTCATTTCGAGAAGAAATGAACGTATTAGGAATTCAGGATTCAGATATTTTTCAAGTTCAGTTAGTTGAATATGGGAAAGAGAGAACGAAAAAGAATTTCCCTAAAAATCCCAGAAGAAAATAGTCTACTTACGTATAAATATCATAATTAAGCACATGTTATATACAAATATAGTGGAGGTGCAATTATGAATATTCAAAGACACGAAAGTAATACAAATGAAATTCTTATTTCTGCTGCTGCAAGTGCTATTGAACAAATGAAGTATGAAATTGCCCGTGAATTAGGAGTCACACTTGGACCTGATACATCATCACGTGCAAATGGATCTGTCGGTGGAGAAATTACAAAGCGCTTAGTTCGAATGGCGGAAGAACAATTATCAGGACAATACAGATTACATTAAGTTAAAATAACAACAGGAAAAAGGCTCCATAAAACGGATCCTTTTTCCTGTTATTTATATAAAATCTGAAAATTAATTTTTATAACTTAAAAACGACCTTTCAAATTCCTTTATAAGAGGTTTTATTCAATAAGGTAATACAATAAGGGCTAAATTTAAAATAATCCATTACAAGTAGATTAAGAGCTATTTTATATATTCTTATTATATTTTATAAATTTTTTACTAGTTTATTAAAAATTTATAATTAGTGAAGTCATCTCTTTAATTAACCATTGATATTGATCGATAAATAGGGGTCACCATATCATTTCGGGAGTCTGATAATCAAGCGGCTTAATTCAAAAAAATGAAACCTGTTAGGGTTTATTTCGTATGCAAATCTTTAAATTCCCTACACGTAACCTTTAGAAAAAAGAAGCAACCTCTACTATGATTGATGTTGTATGAGCTTAGCTTGATAGAGATGGGGTTTACCGTATGAAAAAATATAGATTGGGATTACGTCGCCCCACCATCCGTTAATAAAAGCGGAAAGTCGAATCTTCAACTAGCTTTAGATGGCGGGGTACATTTTATAACAGGATAACTACAAAATTGAGTTGCATTATTTAACGCAAAAAGAACCTGGAGCAATGGTTGAAATACCAGCCAATAAACATGATGAATTTACTAAAGCATTACATGGTTTAGTAGAATCAGGAGAAAGTTTTAGAAACGACAAAGAGCTATATAAACATAAACAGTATAATAATTTTAGAAACAACTATTGGAAAATGAGAACGCGAGAACATTTAGAAGGGAAATAAAAAGATGAATGACAAGATTATTTCAATCATTACCACATATGAAAAAAATGGCGATTTTATGGGAGGGGTAAATGAAGATACAATTCGAGAAGCAACACAAATGCTAAACATTAATTTCCCAGACAGTTATCATTGGTTTTTAAAACAGTACGGTAGCGGCGGACTGGATGGTATGGATATTCATGGTTGTGAGACAACAGCTGTGGATTCTTCCGTTGTTTACCACACCAAGTTATATAGAGAAACATATAACCTTCCTGAACAATACATTGTTTTAAATGATATCGATGGCACTGTGACATGTTTAGATACCAATCAAATGAAAGATGGCGAGTGCCCTGTTGTCTTTTGGAGTCGTTTTTCAAAAGAACTGTATACCATTACTTATGAAAACTTCAGCGACTATCTATTAGATTCTTTACAGGAATCTGTAGATAATTTGTATGATGAGGATTAATTGATTATAGAATACTAAGAATCATATTTTATGTAATAATATATATTTATAGGTTTCATATGATTTTATTTTTTTGATTTACAAAGAAAAAGCCGATTATCTCTCTAAACTTAGAGGAAACGGCTTTTTTCTATGAAAATTTGCCTAGCGTACGAAATTCGCGTTTTGTTGGTGCTACCCCATATTGTAATCGATTCTTCATATTACGGCTTTTTGATGTTTCATATATAGATTTTAAAAACTCTGTAAGTGTTTTGTAACATTTACGAGAGACTTTTTTAACAGTTATGAGAGAGAAAAGAAAGATTTGTTATATATGATGAAATTAATCTTACTAGTAGGTGTTCTAATTGATCTAGAAACCAAGGAGGAAAAATAACAATGAAACAATTGAAGCCAGCAATTAGTGTATTAGGTAGTGTATCAATGGTACTGACTCTAGCATCTCCTGCTTTAGCAGATGTAAAACAACCGAATCCAGGAGGTACAGTTGAAATATTCAAAGAGAATGCAAATGCAAAAAAAGAAGATAAGAATTTCACGCTCGGATCTGATGGGGAGATAGGTTCGCTCATTACACAAAACATTGAAATGGCAAACAATGATTGGGACAAAGATGGTATTTCTAACGACTTAGAGATTAATGGTTATAAAATTGAATTCAATTCACAAACTGGAAAAAATGAAGCGAAAGCATGGGATCCTGAGAAGGATAAAGGGAAACCAAAATTTATATCGAATCCTATGAATGCAAATACGGATGGTGATCCTTTTACTGATATGTATGAGGTTGAGAATTATAACAACGATTCTGATACTAATTTCAATCCGATAGTTGCCAACATACCTAATTTGCAAATTGGTGTCAAACGAATTGAAGTAATTCCTATTGCAACCATTACGGATAATAATGGCGGATCAGTTAGCAGAGGATGGGAAAAAAGTGTATCTACACAACATTCATTTAATGTAGGTTTAAGTGGTTCAGGTGGTGTAGAAGGCTCAGCAGCCGGTCCTGTTCCTTCCGGAAGTGTTTCTGCAAATTTGGGATATGGATATTCAAAAACAACTACGGAAACGGAGAGTTATACAAATAATTTTGATTGGTCTACTGCAACAACTGTTGATACAGCGAACGCAGCAAAATTACGGGTACATTTGGAATATAAGAATGTAGGAACAGCATCCGCTGAAAATGTTTCGCCACATTTTAATATTCGTTTAGGAAACAAAATTATTAATACTGTAAAGGCAACACAAGATCGTTATAAAGCAAACTATTTAAGTACAGAAAAAGGTGGACGGAATAAAACAGAAGTAGTAATTGACAGTTTAGAAGGACAAGCAGATGCAAATATTGTCTTATCTTTGGATGAATTAAAAGCTGTTGAACAAGGGGAACTTCTTTCGATTGAAGTTTTACCTACAAGTACAATGGATTTATCTATTGAAAAAGGTGAAGAAATTATGCATTTGGGGGATTCAGGGAGATATGAGTCTAGAGTGAATGCAGCTACTGAACAATTAGAAACAGATATAGGAAATATACCAAAGTTTAGGGTATATACTCCTAAAGACAAATCCCTTGCTGATAAGCCAGTTTTATCCTATAACGAAGTTTTTCAACATGTAAATATAGATACGAAAAAAGTGAATCAAATTGTAAACAAGGCTAAAAGTACTAATAACGTATCAGTGGTTTCAGCTAATAATGGAACTGATACATTAAACGATTTAAAAGCGGGACAGGGAGATCGCGGTTATTTACATAAAGATTCTGTACACGGTGCTTTTGCAAAACTACAGCAACCAACATTAGTAGAAGGTAGTTATGATTCTGTGACGCAAAAGATTAGGGCAACAGTTTTACCTGGTTTATTTGGAGTGAGTAAAGAGATTCCTACTACGTATAACAAGAAATGGAATGCTCCATCACAAACAGTAACACTAGTTAAACGTGAGAATGGATTTACATATGAGTCTAGAGAAAATATACACCCTATTAAATCTGAAATTGCTGCGCACAGAAAAGTTACATTTGAAATCAATGACGCACACAATTTAACGCCTATACAAAAGATTGATACTGAAATTAAAGCTAATAAAGAATTTGAAGATTATGTAGTAGATAATTCAGGTGAATTTGTTACAGAAGGAGTTCCTTATACTGTGGCCTCATATGGAAATACAGCTTATTGGGGAAGTCATCATGCCGGGAATAAATGGGAGTATCTTTGGTCTGAAAAATCTAGCGATGAAAAAGTGAATGTAATTATTGAAAGAGTAGGTCAACCTAAACCTGGAAAACCAATTAAAAAGGATGAAGAGGTATTAATTAAATTTCAAAATCCTATTTATTCAGATTATGCATATTTAAAACTTCAAGATAGTTATATCCATTTAGATCAAAAACAGAACGCAAGTACTTTTAAATTTAATCATGCATATCCAAAGAATTTCACTGGACACCATAAGCAATGGAACATACTATCTAATGGTAACAAGTTAAAGGTAGGATATTTAATCGATTATATGAAATATGGTAATGGAGAGAATGGGACTGATACTATAGCATGGAATCTATCAAGAGTTCAGTAATAGGTAATAGTTCTGTTGCTAAGTTTGGAAAGAGAAACGGAAATGAATTGAATCCGAAAAGTTAGATACAATAATTTAGGTTACTAATAAGGAATGAGTTCGATGTTAAATCGGACTCATTTCTTTTAATTTATATGATTTAGTAACTAATATTTTAAATACTTATCTAGTCATATAAGTAATCAAATGTTAAGATTACTATCTATATTACATAATTTATTTTCCGAATTTTCATTTGTTTCGAGGCTGAAATGTGGAATTCTGATTTATTTATGTGATTAGTTTCTATATCTTTACCTATAAAGATATTTTTATTGGATAATAGAAAAAATAAATTTTGTGTTATTGGTGAAAAAGAAGTGAGGATAGTATATGAAGAAAAGAATTTTAATCATAGAAGATGAAGAAAATATTCGAGAAGTATGCAAACGGTATTTAGAAAGAGAAGAATATGAAGTTTATACAGCTGTAAATGGTAAAGAAGGTTGGGATTTATTTCTTACACATCAACCAGATTTAATTATATTAGATTTGATGATGCCAAAAAAAGATGGATGGGAATTATGTGAGGAAATTCGTCAACAGTCAAATGTCCCTATTATTATGTTAACTGCTAAGGGAGAGGAAAGGGATCGAATTTTAGGCTTAACAATGGGGGCAGATGATTATTTGACAAAGCCATTTTCCCCTCGTGAATTAGTATTAAGGGTTCAAATTATACTAAGAAGAGGAAGTCATGTACCAATACAAGCGAAAGAATCCCTGTTGGAAGTGATAGAGTTTTCAGATTTAAAAATATATCCAAAGACAAGATATGTACTTGTTTGTGATAAGGAAGTGGAGTTAACGGTGAAAGAGTTTGAGGTACTTTATCTCATGGCAAAGCATCCAAAACAAGTATTTTCTCGCTCGCAGCTTCTTGAATTAATTTGGGATTTTGGACATGAAGGGGCATCAAACACAGTTACCGTATTAGTGAGTCGTTTACGTGAAAAGCTCGAGAAGCATACGATAAAGAATCGTTGGATTCATACGGTTTGGGGTATAGGATATCGCTTTGAGCCAAATGGAGGAAATGAAACATGAGATTACGTATTCAATTGTTACTCATGAATCTATTAAGTACCAGTATTATGGTAATTGCTATATGGTATAGTGAGACCAAAATGTTACTTGAACCGGAACAAACGCGGTTATTAACAGTAATTGCATTTGTGGCATTCATTATTTCAACGTTTATTTATTGGTTAATGACACGTCCTATCATGAGATCTATACAAAATTTAATAAAATTGACGAAACAATTTAGTGATAGACACTTTGAAACAATGTATATAATTGGGCAAGAACCACGTGAGTTTAAAGAATTAGCAACAGCCTTTCAACAGATGGCAAAAAAATTAGAAGAAGGGTTTACTAAGTTAGAGGAACAGGAAAACTCTCGTAAGGAGCTAATTACCAATATCTCACACGACTTACGAACACCTATGGCTAGCATGCAAATAATGATAGAAGCATTACAAGATAACCTGATTGAAGATCCTGAAATGAAAAAGCAATACTTAGCAACGGTTTTAAAAGAAATAGAAAGATTAAATGGATTAATTAACGACTTATTTGATCTTTCAAAGTTAGAGTTTGAGCAAGTAGATTTTCACCCAAGTTTCACACATTTAGATAAAGTTCTATTAGATGTATTAGAGTCACATTCTGTCTTATTAGGGGACAAACAAATCCATGTGCAATTGGATGTCCCTGATACATTACCTCGACTTTTGATTATGCCTTGTAAAATAGAAAGGGTCATAGGTAATTTATTACATAATGCAATTCGATATTCTCCTATCTCTGGAACAATTGAATTGACTGTAGTGGAAAATAAACTAACTCAACAGATCCAATTCACTTTGCGAGATGAAGGAATAGGAATTTCTCCAAATGATCAATTACGTGTATTTGAACGTTTTTTTAGATCAGATCGATCAAGAAGTTCACAATCTGGAGGTTCCGGCCTTGGATTAGCTATTGCAAAATCATTAATTGAAATGCACAAAGGGGAAATTGGTGTAAGGAATCGCGCAGATGGTAAGCAGGGAAGTGAATTTTGGTTCACTCTTCCCATCACATCGGTAAAAAAATAAGATGACTGAAAGACTTTTGTAACATTTACGTTAGAAATATGAAAGACCTTCTTGTTAATATACTACTACACAGTATGTTACAGGAGGGTTTTTACTTTATGAAAAGAAAATATGTATGGCTTATAGGTGGTTTGATAATTGTATTGGGGATTTTATGGTCATTGTTCCGACCAGAGAAATTATTTATTGATAAGCACGTAAATGAATCATTGCCACAAGCAGAGATACAATCAAGTGAAGTAAAGCAGCAAAGTGATCGAGTAATAAGGGAAGGTCAGTTTCAAAACGGTGTCCA
The DNA here is from genome assembly GCF_040459735.1 of Bacillus cereus group sp. RP32. Lineage (NCBI taxonomy): Bacteria > Bacillati > Bacillota > Bacilli > Caryophanales > Bacillaceae > Bacillus > Bacillus cereus group sp. RP32. Next base: position 87,972 of record NZ_JARVHO010000002.1, read on the forward strand.
TGAAACAGCCGGAACGGCAAAAATTCACCAATTAGCGGATGGAAAACGTGTTTTACGACTTTCTAATTTTGCAACATCTAATGGGCCAGATGTACGAGTTGTATTAGTTCCTACAAATCGTTTGAAAAATAATGAAGACGTGAAAAACTATCAGTATATTGAATTAGGAAAATTAAAGGGAAATAAAGGAGACCAAAACTATGAAATTCCTGAAGGGATAGATGTAAATGAATATGGTTCGGTTTCTGTTTGGTGTAAAAGATTTAATGAAAACTTTGGTGCGGTTTATTTTAATAATTAAATATGAACTTAAAATATCCTCTTACAGGAGAAATTCATATGGGTAATGGTAGTAGCTGCAGCGGACTTAGTTGCTAAGAAGGGCACTCATAAGAGTGTCTTTTTCATATTTCTCAATTTTGGTATATTTTAAAGATATTGGAGGTTTACGGAGAGATTTTATTCGTGCACAAATAATTTTAAGAGTATGTCAGGAAATCTTTGATTTATAAAAAAAATTAAATTTTAAATGTATTATATACAGAAGCCACTTGAGGGGAGGAGTGTTAAATTACAAAACGTATCATAATGTAAGGGGAAGATTTTAGTGAAAGTTTAATGATATGATGGTCACTACATTTTAATTAGGAAGGAAAGAACATGAAATTTCTGTCTCGTTTCTTCTTGATGTGGAAGTAATTGATGCATTTGAAACATGCTGGAGGGACAGGAAAAATGCCAATTAGTATTTCATATAAATGACACTCTAGCCATTCTAATTTCACAGAATTACAGTGATGAATATGAAAAAATGATTTCCATGTTTTAAAGATAAATTCAATGAAATAACCCGCATAGCCATCAAGATGAAGTAGTATATAGTAAATATAAAATAAAAAAGCACCCATCTGGATGTTTTTCATTTTGGAATAGAAATCCCTTTGTTAACAGTATTTTATATATAACTAATAATTATGGTAATTGAAATTTTATTAAGTGTGTAGATATAAGATTATATTTAATAAAATTAGGGGAGAATGGCATATAAGATGATGGATTAAATATATTTACTTTTATAAAAATGGAGGAGTGTTATGAACGCAGTTTCTAAAGAGTTTAAGCAGACCATAAACGCATTAAATGCTGCCAACACATATTTAGATTGCTTAGTACAAACTAAAACGTATCTGCAGTTTCTAATACTTATCATATTTTGTATTATTACTGTTTACATACCTTTTCCATCATTCATGCTTAATTATATAAATGAATTAGATATACTGATGCAACACATAATTAAATCTGTTTATTTTTCTTTTCCTATTTCATTAGTTTTCCTATTTATAATGAGGGATCAAAGGTTTTTGTTTTCTAAAAAAATCACTTTCCAGCAACTAAAAATTTCTTTTTTCTGTGCTTTCATTATTTATGCTATTATGTTGTTATTTTTAGCCGTACTAATATCTTTTACAACATTCAGAGGAGCATCTAATCCCATTGAGAATGAAGGGATTACTAATATGCTTCACAAAACACCTGGGATTGCAATTCAATTAATCGGAGAGAACATTATGTTTGTATCTATATTGTTCTTTTGGCATAAGATCATACGCTCTTTCATAATAAGCCCCATATCTTCAATTACAGCCTCTTTAATATTGTCTGGAAGCTCATTTGGGTTACTCCATTTCTCTACGTATAACTATAATTGGGATACCAGCTATCGCTCAAATGATTTTCTTTCTAATATTTAAAAATATTCATATGGGATACATACTTCACTTCAATTACAATTTAATCATTATACTTTTTAGTTATATAGCTTCTATTTAAAATAATTTACCACTGAAAATAAAAGAAAAGGTACCCCTGCTGCAAGGTACCTTTTCTAAGGGGTATAACTCATTAGCTAAGCGGCCGTTGGTCAAGTATACCGCCTAGACTATTACATGAGTTATGTTTTTATTATACATTGATCATATCAAAAATATTATCATTAGTGAAATTAACTTCTATTATTTTTTAATTTTAAAGCTGCCACCATAATAATAATTTTCTCCAAGTTTCATAACAGCTACATATCATCCTGGCTCATAAACTGATGTAATAGGGGGCATCATACTATTTGGGTAAAATTGTACTTTTATAAATAATTTGGGAACGATTCAATGTTACCACTTATGACTATGTATATATGATAGTTAACTTTCCTCTATATGGATATGCAATTTTACATATCCATATAGAGGAAGAAATATGTGAAGAGTATCGAAAAGTTATATTAAAATATTTTTTCGAAAATGAAAATTCATCTACTTAAATTAAATTAGGTATCATTTTATGATGCATAATCAAATTATAATTATTTTAATTATAAGAGTGAGCTTCCATAGCAATTTTAGAAGTATAGTATTTTAATTTGTACACATATTAAATAATTAAGATAAAAAACAAAAGAGGACAAAATTATACAAAAATCAACAAAATTTTACTATATACGCAATGAAAATTTGATGTTTTAATAAGGGCACAAGATGTTAGTTGCATTTTAAGACATATAAAATCAAAATTATCTTCGTATATGCCTTTTATGTAATGACTTAGGAAATAAGTTTATAGTAGGGCATTATGTACAAATGTTTACAATCTATATTTATATTCCTAAAAATTAATCTTTAAAATAATCTATATAGATTAATAGTTACAATGTTAGATTTCAAATTAATTAAAATTTAGTCCAACTATTTTATCAAAAGACACCAATAAATGGGAGGAATCACCATGAAAAAAGCGTTAGTCGCAGGGTTATTAGTCACAGCAGTATCTACAAGTTGCTTCTCACCTGTAAATATTTTTGCAGAAAGTAATACAACTTATTTACAACCAAGTAGTATACTTGGACCCGCTATGGATAGGTTATCAAATTCGATTACGAACTTAGGATCACAGACGCCATTAATTCAAGGATATGGGCTAATCATATTACAGCAACCAGATCTTGATGTAAGTACTATATATGGAATAACAACTGATCAAGGCACTGTAAGAAACCATGTTCGAGACTGCCTGGATGTAAATAACCACAAATTATCCGTTGTAAATCAAGAGATACAGAGTTTTGGAATAAGATTTACAAATTACTACAATAAATTAGTTGAACTATCTGGAAAGATGAATGAAGATTCGGAAGCAAGAGCATTATTTGTACGTATTTTTAACTTACTTCAAGGTGACGCGCAAAAAATTCAGTATATTATGAAAATAACTTCAGAAGACTTAAACGATTCTAAAAATGAATTGGTTGAAGATAGTAATAAATTTTCTAGTAAAGTTAGCAAAGCGTTTGAATCTTATAAGGGTTCCGACGGAGACATTGAAAAATTAAGAACGGAAATGGGACAACTTAATGCAGGCATTCAAGAAGATTTTGAAAAACTTCTAGCTCTACCAAAAGAAAATCTAGACGGTTCTTTAAATATTACAAAGTCGGTTATTAATATTTTGAAAGACGGAGTTAAGGATAAAACTGTAGACTTGTCTAATTTAGAAGCGGTTTATAACCAATATGGACAACTTACAAACGATAAAGTAACAGAACTGAATAAAGCTATTGCTCAAAAGCAACAGAAACTAATTCAATTGGTGCAAAATTTATCGAATATTGAAGTGCAAGCAACTCAAATGACACTTATTGAGCAGCAATTAAATAACTTTACAAGAACAGTTAAAAAGCAAACTCAGAGTTTTGACAATCTAGTAAGTAGTTGGGACACTTTTAATATCATAATGATTGAAACGGGGACAAGTCTTAATACTGATACGAAAATAGATTCTAATTCATTACAAGCACGATTAAAGGAGCTTAAACAGTTTACGGATGAATTGAAAAAACAAACAACGGAATATCAAGAGAGTGTTACAAAAATAAAAGTAACAGGTTGAGATTTGTAGAATTCAGAACAATAATTCTTAATAATATAATGTAAGGAGAGAAAAATGTGATGAAAAAACCTTATAAAGTAATGGCTTTATCTACATTAATAGCAACAATAGTAGCGGGTGGCATTATGCCATCATATGCCTCGGCAGAGGAACCAGCACCTATTTATGCAAATCAAAACCTTAAATACCCTAGTTATTACCTTGGACCAACAGGGCTTGATAATGCGATGAAGGATACTAAATCCAATATGTTGGTAATGGACCTGTATGCTTTAACTATACTTAAACAAGCAGATATTAATTTGGATGGTTTACCTTCAGTTGGCGATGATTTAAAAACAGATATTAAAGCCAACCAAAATATTACTAGAGAAAATGCAACATACTGGTTAAATAATTTGAAATCAGGAATAATTACGACGAATCAAAATATTATCAGTTATGATACAACATTCCAAAATTATTCTCGTTATTTATTACAATATAAAAATGATCCAGTCAAACTAACAGCTTTGCTTACAAAGTTGAATGGTGAAATTTCACAGAATAAAGGTCAAGTTACCAAATTAGTGGATGATTTGAAAAGCTTTCGCGGCAAACTAGAAAAAGATACACAAAATTTAAAAGGGAATGCTGAAAAGATTGTAAATATTTTAACTGGTGAAGAAGCTGGAATTCCACTGTTCCAGCAACAAATCGAAGCAAATAAAGCATTAATTGATGAAAATAACAAAATTTATATTGGATCGTCGGTTGCAACTGCTTTTAGTGTATACTTAATTCTTTCACCTTTTGCGCCTCTTGGTGCAGCTGGATTAGGAGGCTCGATATTCGGAGTTGTTTCATCGCAGCAACAGATAATCAAAGCACAAGAAGAAATTATAAAGCTAACACAAAATATTTCAATGGCGAAACTACAGTCAGGTAGGTTAACGATAGTGCAAGGTGATATTAAAAATTTAACAGATACAATTGATAAAGCTATTGTTTCCCTTGAAAATATAAAGACTACGTGGGATGTAATGGGTACAAAATATGACGCATTGATTGATAAAGCTAAAAAGGTTGACCCAGAATTCCTTGCTATGGATATAGAAGCAGATCTGGATACAGCGAAGGAGCATTGGGCGGATATTAGAAAGTATGCTGAAAAAATTCAAAGTAGTGAGATTTCATTCGTAGAAGATAAAAAATAATATTACTTCAAGAAATTGCCGAAGAATATATTGAGTTTCCTTTTTGAAGAACATATAATGTGAGTCTCCTGTTCAAGTATGAGCAGGAGACTTCCTATATAGTTATGAAACTTAATAAAGATTATAGAATAAGAAAGTACGAGAATCTCTATTTTAATATGTTGTTTTATTTGCAATCATCGTAATTCATTTGAAGTAAAGAATCGAAACTTATGAATTTAATAAAACATATGATGCATGTGAAAAAGTAGGTGAAAAAGATGAATAAGAATTTATATAAGAAACTTATTTTGTCAACAATCATTACGGGAATAGCAGCGAATAATGTAATTCCACTTCATACTTTGGCAGCAGAACAAACTGTGTCCCAACAGCAAGAAAGTTTGAAGAACTATTCCCTTGGTCCTGGTGAATTTAAAGAAGTAATGGGAAAAATGGTGGCAAATATCCTTACAATGGATTCATATGCCAATACAATCAGTAATCAACAGCTGACAGATTTAAGTAAAATAAGTTCTATAAATGGTGATTTACAAGCAAACATGATTAAGCATCAACGGGATGCAATAGAGAATGCCGACTTTTGGTTCATGTATTTTAAAACTCGTATTATGTACACGCATCAGAATATTGTAAGTTATAATGATACGTTTCAAGCAAGTTATAAGCTTTTACTAACTGCTATAGAGCAAAAAGATACAGAGAAATTAAAATATGAACTAGAAAATTTGTACAATAGTATTTTGTACAATAGTCAAAAATTAGATGTACTGTTAGAAAAATTGAAAAATTTCCAAGGTGAAATAGCAGAAAATACAAGAAATTTCAAAGAAGATTTCAATCAATTGGAGAATATTCTAGAAAGTACGAATGCTGGTATTCCGCTTCTACAACAACGAATTGAGAATTGTAATAATACAATTAAAGAAAACTATGATAAACGTGGTGGCTATATAGCTTTATCTGTATTTATGCCTCCGATTGGTATACCATTGATTGTCACTGCTGACAAGAATATCGCATCTGCTCAACAAGAAATAGAACAATTAAAGTCCAGAATTTCTGGAGCAGAGGCAGAAGTAGTTATTTTGACTGATGCCAAAAATAAAACGGAACATATGGCTGCAACAGTTGGTACAGCTGTTACTGCTCTTGAAAATATAAAGACTCAGTGGGGGACAGTGGAGAAAAAATATAAATCATTGATTGACAGTGTTGACAACATTAGTCTAGATTTGTTTGATGAGATTATAAGAGCAGATCTGAATACAGCGAAGGATAATTGGCAGGACCTTAAAAATTATACTGATAAATTATATGAAGGTGCTAAGATTGTACAAGGAGAATAGATTATAAAAGTAGACCCACCAGAAGAACGAATTATACAAATGGCACCGGATTGCTATTGAAAACGTGTAAAATAACAAAATTAAAATTAAATAATAAAAGCTGACCGTAAACTAAAAGAAGCATAAGATGGCCGTTTTGGTCTACTTATGCTTCCAGGATTTGAAGAATATTTTTGATGTCACCTTTAAATAAAGTCGCAACTTTTAGGGCTAGCATCACATCACCATCAATCTAAGAATAGAAAATACCCTAAAACGAATAGACGAGCTGAATTTCCATGAATAAATGTAAAAAGAACAAACTTCGTTTTGAAATGTATTCAAAACGAAGTTTGTTCTTTCTGGGGTCTCGCTACATGCCTATCAAGCTAAGGGGTACCACCACATGCCCATCAATTTAAGGAATGTAAACACCCCCAAAACAAAAAATGAGCTAACTTCTCAAAATAGTTTCACAGAAAAAAGAAAAGCAGACTCCCATAAAAGAGCCTGCCTTCCCTGCTTTGTAAAACTAAGAAGCTTTACGTACGTTTGAAGCTTGAGGTCCACGTTGACCTTGCTCCAAATCAAAAGTCACTGCTTGACCTTCTTCTAAAGTTTTATAACCTTCGCCTTGAATCGCTGAGAAATGAACGAATACATCGTCTCCACCTTCACGTTCGATGAATCCGAAGCCTTTTTCGCCATTAAACCATTTTACATTACCTTTTTCCATTTGTATTGCCTCCTAGTGTGTAAACACACACAATGTAATACTATCCTTGCTCTCAGTGATCATAAAGGTGAAAAGTTACAAATCCTTTACACCGAACAAAAATAATTCATTTTAATAATAACATTTTTTGTAATAAATGTCAAGATGAAGGAAAAATGTTAAGCTCACTATTTCTTTATCATTTTAGCTAAGAAGACTCCTTCCTCAAGGAGCGTTAAGGGTCACAGCCCAGTGAGTAGGTGGGAGATGAATTGGCTTCGAACAAGGGATGGCAGGAAGCCATCTTAATTGTTCGACATACAGAAAGTGTTACTCCACTATCTATCGAATGTACGTTTGGTGTATAATAGTCATATACCGAAATGGAGGTGAATCAAATACTGATGAATAAAGCCTATAAGTTTCGTATCTATCCAAATCAGGCACAAGCAATTCTAATCAACAAAACGATTGGGTGTTCTCGCTTTGTATTCAATCATTTCCTATCCTTATGGGATCAAAAGGCTTGACCTATGGTACATGCTCTGCCAAACTACCTGCCATGAAGAAAGAGCTTGTTTGGCTAAAAGAAGTGGATAGTATTGCGATTCAGTCGTCTGTTCGCAACCTTGCGGATGCTTATACGCGCTTTTTCAAAAAACAAAACAGCGCACCGCGCTTTAAATCTAAGAAGAACAACGTACAATCTTATACCACAAAACAAACAAATGAAAACATTGCCGTTGTAGGGAACAAAATAAAGTTGCCGAAACTAGGTCTTGTTCGATTTGCCAAAAGTCGCGAAGTAGAGGGGCGTATTGTAAATGCTACAGTTAGACGGAACCCTTCTGGTAGATATTTTGTGTCACTATTAGTTGAAACAGAAGTACAAGAATTTCCGAAAACACATTCTTACATTGGAATAGATGTAGGACTAAAAGATTTTGCTATTTTGTCAGATGGAACACACTATGAAAATCCGAAGTTTTTCCGATCATTAGAAGATAAGTTGGCGAAAGCACAGCGTGTTCTTTCTAGAAGAATGAAAGGATCTTCTCGCTGGAATAAACAACGAGTAAAGGTAGCTAGAATTCATGAATACATATCAAATGCTAGAAAAGATTACTTGGACAAAATTTCAACTGAAATCATCAAAAACCACGATGTTATCGGTATAGAGGATTTGCAAGTATCGAATATGTTAAAGAATCATAAGTTAGCAAAAGTAATTAGTGAAGTATCATGGTCACAGTTTCGAGCCATGTTAGAATACAAAGCAAAATGGTATGGCAAACAAGTCATTGTCGTATCGAAAACATTTGCTTCCAGCCAACTATGTTTTTGTTGTGGATATCAAAATAAAGACGTTAAAAATCTAAACCTACGTGAATGGGACTGTCCTTCGTGTCGTACACACCATGATAGGGATATTAACGCAAGTATCAATCTAAAGCATGAAGCGATAAGGCTTCTAACCGCAAGGACTGCGGGGTTAGCCTAATCAATTAGAGTTCGATAGAACTCTTTACTTAGGAATCCCTCACTTCTAAACGAAGTGAAAGTAGGGGTAGTTCAAAAAGGTTTCCTTTAAATATGATTATTGTATTTCGAGAGGTTCATTATAAATCTTAGCTATATATTTTACAAAATCAATGACGGGATAGTGTATGAGTGAACGGTGCTGCGTAAAACGAACCCCTGCTTTTTCCATTTTCGAAATGAGTTGTTCAACTTCTAACTCTTTTTGTTGTATTCTATTATAATTTTGATATACAATGTTTTTCCATTGATAGGAAGAGCCATGAAAATAACTCTCTCCTTTTACCCTGTGACTAAATATAATTTCTATTTTTTCTCTACGTTGTTTTTCCCTCATATGCGCTTCTGTTGACTGCATGTTTATCACCTCTTCCTTTTGTGTTGTATGCTATTTCACAAAATTTGGTCTAACCCATCATAGCCAATGTACATTGATCTTGTTGGGAATTGTAGTTTAAGGCTATCTCATCAACTGTATTTGTTTTTCAAATGCTTAATCTAATATATTGGATTTTACATCTAAATAGGTTGATGGTTTGTATAAAATACTATCAATACTTATTATAAAACGATTCTTTATAGACATGCATATTTTTACACTCAACAAGATTTACAACATGACGAGTATCATCATCCATGAATGTTACCCTCAGGATCCCTTTTTATATGAAGAAATCATATGAAAACATAGTGCTCTTAAAAAATTTTGTTACAAATTTATTATGTTTAACTTAAAAAAAGGAAAGTAATATTTATTTGTAGAAAATTTTTAAGGATAAAAATAGGATGAATATCCATGGTAAGAAAAGGGGGCACTCATATGCTAACGAATGATTTAGATTTTCGATTAGAACCACGTTTAAAAGAAATGTATGAACAACATAAAATAAGAGCGCAGAAGATAGACTGGGGTTATCATGAGTTTTTGCCATGGGATAAGGGAATGGACTTTAAAAGAGTTCCTTGGGATGAAAGTCAAGTTACTCTTCCTTCTGGTGTAATTACGGCCATTGAAACAGCTTTATTAACAGAAGTGAATTTGCCATGGTTTACAACGTATTTATCTGCGACTTTTAAAGGATCCCTTTCTGTTATTACAGACTTCATTCATACTTGGACCTCAGAAGAGGATCAACATTCGAATTTATTGGAGACATATTTACTACTCACTCGAAGTGTGAATCCTAAGCGAATACATGAATTAAGAAAGTCAGTCGTTGAGGGTGGATTTGAGCCTGATTTTCATACACCAATCGAAGCCATGACGTATACGACGCTACAAGAACTTGCAACGATGGTGTTTTACAATAATGTTGCTAAAGTTGCAAGTAAGCATGATTCAGATCTTGCTACATTATTACGCCGTCTTGCAAAAGATGAAACACTTCATTATGCGTTTTATCGAGACGTTATTCGAATTCATTTAGAATTGGAACCAAATTATTGCTACCATATTGCCAATGTGATTAGGAATTTTAAAATGCCAGGTGCCGTCATGCCAGATTTTGAAAATAGAATGGCTGTGATTGCAAAAGAAGCAAACTATGGACCACTACAATATTTTGATCAAGTACTTGATGTAGTGGTTGAGTATTGGGGGTTAAAAGACTTACGACCAATTGCCCCTCTTGCAGAAAAAGCAAGAATTGAGATTTTGGAGTACCACACAAGATTGAAAAAAATAAGGGATCGATTTGGTCGTTTTCAAGGGAAAACGGATCTACGTTTATGAGTAGAGGTTTCAGAATATGCGAGGGGAAATTCCCCTTCCCTTTATTAGAAATCTTACACAATCCTTATGGTTTTTGTGCTAGTTTTACTTAATTTGATTTTTAAAGAAAAATCAATTGACAACAAAAATAATTTTATGATATTATAAAATTTTTGATAAAAAACAACATATGTGTTAAACTTGAGAAGGTTACCACATATGGAGGTGGATTATATGTTTCAAATTGGCGATAACATTGTTTATCCAATGCACGGAGCAGGTATAATTGAAGCCATAGTAGAAAAAGAATTCTCAGGAAAAAAACAACAGTATTTTGTCATAAAAATGTCGATCAGTAATATGCAAGTCATGATTCCTACGGGTAAAATATTGAATTCGAATATACGCCCAGTTACTGATATACTTGCATTAAAGCACATTATACACATTTTTCAGCATGGAGAATCAGATAAATTACTGCCGTGGAAACAAAGGTATAAAGTGAACACGGACAAAATAAAAACGGGTGAAATACAAGAAGGTGCTGAAGTTGTACGTGATTTAATGCGTATGAAGAAAGAAAAGGCACTTAATACAAGCGAAAAAAAAATGTTGGATAACGCACATGAATTTTTGATTAGTGAACTAGGATTAATTAAAGGGATCACTGAAAATCAAATAAAAAGTTTCTGTTAAGATTCATTATAGATAATGTATTACATCCCCCGAAAAATAACCTGAATTTTTCGGGAATATGATTATTATTAAAAGTAAATCATTTCAAAGACATTCAACTTCTTCAACTCACTTTTAGAGTAGGAGCCTCTTTTGTTATTACTTCATTCTAATCCATTTTTATTATAAAATTTCTTTTACGAACGTTCAAAGTTTCATCAAATAACTCGATTAAATAGTCACTTGATTTTTGCAATCCTGATTCACACTGGCACGGACAAGGAGCCGTAAGGATGAAAGAGAGGTAGGGCTTTCATTGTTTTAGGTAATATACTATCTAAGTCATTATTTCTAGAAGAAAAAACAATCAATTCCATCTCTATCTTTAAGAATTTTTTACATGTATTGAGACAGTGAATAGTAATTGTTTATCTTCTTTACGTAAAATTGATAAACGAACTGGTAACACCATATGGTCAACTACAAAAAAATGGTTTCCAGACCAGGAAACCATTTTAAATTTTATTTACATACCAATAGTAAATTAAGCAGTAAGAAGGAGTGCACACATGAAAAAAATGTTAACAAAAGAATTAAGTAATGAATTAAAGAAGCGAGAAGGGATCATTTCTATTACAGTTGAGCCTTATGAAAAAATCGAAGTTGGTGGAATTCGTGTAGATGGACCAGCTGTTATTCTAATTAATCAAGAATAGCTAAAAATAGTTGCATACAAGAAGAAAAGGATCAGCCTTTAAGAGAAGGGAGGATCCTTTTTGTTTGCTGCAACTTTTATTTGATGTGTTGGGGTTAAAAGGAAGGAGAGGGTCGGGATTATCATGGTGGAAAGCTTAATATTGGTAGGATTTCTTTTTAAGGGCGAGATTTATTTGATAGTGAAATGGATAATTTAAAGGAGGAATTTAGATGGATGCAAGGAAAGAACGCATAAAATACGAAAAGATGTCAAAGAATTATGACCGTATTTATTCAGTTTCGTTTATCCTATTAATTATACTTGTTTGTAGTAGTGTGATTATCATAGGAGCTACAGGAGGAAAATATGGAGTGTTTTTATTGTTAGCAATTTTACTTAATGCACGTATTATGAAAGAATCTCAAAAAAAGTATGAGCACTATTCTAATAAAGGGCGTATTTAGCTACTTTTATGATTACTTCTAAAACTCCCCACAGCTACTATGCAGGGGAAAAATACGCATTGATTGAGTTATTTAATGATAAAGGAGAAAACATTTACACAAAAGAAATGGAAGGAACAAATGTAACAATGGGGACGGGCGTTATTCCTTTAAAAGAAGGTTATCAAATTAAGGTTTATCATGATGAAACAAAAAGCCGATTAAATAGCAAAGCTAATATCATTAATCCTTCGAGTAAAACAAACAGTTTCATTATGACAAAATGGGGATTGAAAAATTCTTCTCTTCAAAACAATCCAGAAGAAGACCTCATGAAGAGGATTGATAATGCAGCAGCAGTAATTCTAAACAATCCTAGTTTAAAAGATATTCCTGTGCAACAATTAGAAACGAAAAAACATTTATGGACGGCAATAAATATTTTGCCAGATCCATATAGAGTAAGTTATATGAATAAATATCAAAATATCCTTCAATAAACAAAATGAGCTACTCTTAGAAAAAATAGATCATATGTACTTAATAATATCTTCTTTATCTAAAGTCTTGAATCTTTGTCTGAATTCCCAAGTTTAATTTTGTCACTCAGCTTACAGTGGATGTGGTAAAACACATGTACTCACTATAGGATATAGGAGATGTGCAACAAAAAAATTCAGTACAGATTTAAACAAAAAGACATGGTGTATTCCATGTCTTTTTTCGTTCTTCATTCTTAAGTTGATACAATTAAGTCAATCTACAATTGACCATTGTACTAAGACAAGAAATTCCAAACTAAATTTTCAACGTAGAATATTGATTTAACAGTACTTGTAGTATGATGGTTTTTAGATACTTTCTTAATTTGTCTGACGACACAAACTTGGGGACCGGCTGATATACTAAACATCTTAAAAGGTCCCCAAGTTTGTATCATATAAGTACCTAGTTTGGTGCCGCCAAACATAACATAACGGTAAAACTGAAAAAATACTTTATAAAAAATTCTCCATTTTCTTGTCCCAAAACAATGATAGGAATAGAAGTATCCACTTTCTTGTCTAAAAAGCATCCATTTTTCTGTCTTTCTGTAGAAAGACATGAAAGTCTAAACTAAAATCTCATGAATAATCGCTGATAATTGGCTGTTATGATAAATTTTATAGGTACTTTTATGTCTTAATAACGGGACATGAAAGTCTAAATTTTTTGAAAATAGGATAAGAAACTCTAAAATACTTAGCCAGTAATATTACAATATTTGAAAGTCAATCTTTGAATAGAAGTTTACTTTCACAGTTTCAATAAGAAAAACCACAGCAATTTGAAGTGAACCCCGAAAACGGGACACCAATCAAAACACCTAAACCACTTGTTCCCTAAATTCTTTAGGGGATAGGTGGTTTAATTTTTCTTGAATTCGCACACAATTGTAGTAATGAATGTATTCTAGCACAATCTTTCGCACAGTTGTGTTGGATACTTTTGTTAGCTCTTGTGAATAGAAAGCTTCACTTTTCAAATGACCAAAGAAGCTTTCCATGACGGCATTATCATGGCAATTTTCTCTCCGGGACATGCTGGTGATAATGCCGTTTTCTTTGGCATACGCTTGAAATTCTTTTGCTGTATAAATACTTCCTTGATCTGAGTGAAGAAGGACATCTTTTACTTTTCGCCCTCGCATTGCTCGTTTTAATGTTTTCATTGCTAATGGCAGTGTTTGTGTCTCACTGATGACATAACTAATAATTTCCCGGTTAAAGGCATCCATAATCGTCGATAAATACAAGGTACGTTCTCCGAATAAGAGATACGTCACATCTGTAAACCACTTTTCATTTGGTCCAGATGCATTGAATTGGCGCTCCAATCGATGAGGGGCTACTACTGGTTCCGCACCATTGATATATTTCTTTTTCTTTCGACGTACTTTTGAGAGAATATGATTTTGTCTCATGATTCGTAAGACTTTTTTATGATTCACACACAGTCCCATTTTTCAAAGAGTAGCGGTCACTCTTCGATATCCATACCGTAATTTATGCCTAAGACAAACGTCCTTTATTGTCTTTTCTATATCATCTCTAAGATCCTCTGTCCGTTTTAACCAGCGATAAAATGTGGAACGGGGTAATTCTAATACGTTACACAATTCTTTTACAGTTATTTTTGTTTTTACATCTTTCCATAAAGTAACTACAGCTTCTCGTTTCAGCCCCTTTCGATTTCCAGATACTTTCCCCATACAAGTAATTTTGTTTTTAAATGTTTATTTTCTAAACGTAGTTGTTCTAATTCACTGAGCCCTTTTGGTCCTTTTCCATAAGAATATTGTTTTCCTACAGGTTGTTGAAAACGATACGTTTGATCTGTACGATACCATTTCATCCATGTCTTAATTTGGGAAACATTTTTAATTCCGAGTTTCTCCATAATTGTACGGTTTGAATAACCATCTTTCTTCATTTCAATTACTTTCCACTTTGTTTCTTCTGGGTAATGAACTCTTGTCGTCATACGAAAAAACACCTCCATTGAATTTGCATACTTAGTATGCGAATTCAGGAGGTGTTTTTTTCATGTACCACTATTCGGGTTCACTTCAATATTTTGGGTTTTGTTTATGAGTATACCACCTCCATTCATCAGGTAGCATAATTATAGTGAAAAAATTGTAACCCGTCAGGGTTTATTTGATATGACTACTTTTAGGTTATCTATAAAAAATAATAAAAAACTACATGGAAAGATCCGCCTTTGTATAAACATATACCTTAAGTTGATGGATGTGTGGTGATGCCCCTAATAGTGATGTGACGGATTCTTCTAAATCACTTATTTCACTCTATGTATTCTCCTCATTTAAACTCATTAATCATTCAAAAAGAATTTTATATCACGTTTCAATCCATAATATATATAGATTAATTAGTGTTCTATTTTATCCTTTGAAAAATTTGTTATATTTTTTTATTAAGAAGTAATTCACAGTAATAACCAAATAAGGAACGGAGATAAATTTATAATGAAAATAACAAATGCTAAAGGAATATGGAAAAAAAGAATGCTTATAACTCTCATGATAGTTTTTGTATTGGCTCTTGCAGGAATTAGTTATTGGAACCTTTCACCAGTTCCAAAAGCATTTTTGATTAAAAAAGCATTTGAAGGTGGGACGTTTGTTCCGCCAGCTGATTATGACCATGCTCTAAACGAAACAAAAATTGATAAGGATATCAATTATAATTCTAAATTCCCGGATGGTAAATTAGATCTCATCTATCCGAAAAATCATACAGAAAAAACTCCTATTATTTTTTGGGTACATGGCGGTGGATTTGTGGGGGGAGATAAATCAGATATTACTGGGTATGCGGTAAGCCTAGCTGCTCGTGGTTATATAGTGGTGAATATAAACTATGCTCTTGCTCCTAAAAGAGAATATCCTACACCAGTACTCCAACTAGGTGAGGCTTATAAATACATAAATGAAAATGCAAAGAAATATGACTTAAATCTGAATCGTGTTTATTTTGCAGGAGATTCTGCTGGAGCACAAATATCTGGTCAATTCGTTAATATTCAGACATCTAAAGAGTATGCAAAATTAGTAAAGATTGACGCTATTGTTGACCCTTCTACAATAAAAGGTGTACTGCTATTTTGCGGTCCATATAATATGCCTGAATTAGCTAAGATAGAATCAACTAAAGAAATACAAGATTTCATGCGTACCGTTGGTTGGGCTTATTTGGGTAGAAAAAATTGGGAAGGGTTATTAGAAGTAAAAATAGCTTCAATTTTAAATCATGTTACAAAAAAATATCCACCAGCATTTATCACAGATGGGAACACTGGATCATTTGAAGATCAAGGTAAAGCATTGGCTTCTGCTTTACAAAGTAAAGGAGTGTCTGTAGATAGTCTTTTCTTTAATAAAGATGTTTCGGGTGAGTTAGCACATGAATTTCAATTCAAAATGAATACCCAAGCAGGTTTAAAAACCTTCAACAAAGTTCTGGAATTTTTAAGTAAAACTAAATAATATGTTTAAAATTACTATTAAAACAAAATGTGCTTTTCGGGGGATCAAAAAAGAAAAAGCTTACCTTGAAATTAGAATTATATAAGCTTAAGTTGATGGATGTGGGGTAGCACCACATGCCCAGCAATCTAAGTTTTTTTCTTAAGCTGACGGCAATTTATAGTGATCCCTATTACAGATACTAGAACACCAACAGGAAAATTCTTTTAACTGTCATGGCTGCCTTTAGTGAACTTGATCGAGAAATGATTAAAGAAAAGCAACGGGCGGGAATAAAGTTAGCGAAACAAAAAGGCGTGTATAGAGGAAGATTGAAGAAATATACGGATAAGCACCCAGGTATGAATCATGTGATTGAATTGCGAAAGCATACCAATAAAACTGTTAAAGAAATATGCCAAATTACAGGTGTGAGTCAGGCCGCTCTGTATCGTAGATTAAAAGAACTTGAATAAAGTTCTTTTTTGATTTGTAATTAAACCCCAGATTAGCCCCTCATACCCAGAATCGTTTCGGGTACCCCCAATAACCAACCAAGTACCATAAACGGTCGTTTATGGTACTTGGTTGGTTACACTAATTCACTAAATATATTATCTTTTATTTATCATATAAAGTTTCAAAAAATTACCATTTACACACAATCAGTATTAGTGTATTATTTGTCTAGTACACTAATACTGAGGAGGGGAGAAATGGAAACTGAGTTTTCTCCTAATATCCCGATTTATATTCAGGTAATGGAATACATAAAAAAGGAAATTGTAACAGGTCGTTTAGCACCGGGTGATAAAATCCCAGCTGTACGTGAATTAGCCAGTGAATTACAAGTAAATCCAAATACGATTCAACGCACATTTCAAGAGCTAGAACGAGAAGGTATTGCTGTGACAAGAAGAGGAACAGGGAGATTTGTAACGAGTGAAAGAGAAAAGATTACTGAACTACGCAAAGAAATGGCAACAGAGTTGCTTGATAATTTTATAAATGGAATGGACAATTTAGGATTTACGAAAGAAGAAATTCTTCCAATCCTCCATTCTTCATTAGAAAAGAAAAGGAAGGAAAACGAATGACAGAGTTATTAAAAATTGAAAATCTGTGGAAAAGATATAACTTAAAAACAGTGCTTCAAGATCTAAATGCAACAATTTCTGAAGGGAAAATTATTGGTCTTGTTGGTGATAATGGTAGCGGAAAAACGACATTATTAAAAATGATTGCTGGTTTGCGTTATCCTTCTAAAGGAACTATCACAATTGAAGGTCAGAAGGTAGGAATAGAAACAAAGAAAATGGTTTCATTTATGCCTGATAGTCCTGTTTTTGACGAGTGGATGACGATAAAAGATGCTGTAGTTTTCTATCAGGATTTTTATAGTGATTTTGATTTACATCAAGCAATGGACTTAATAGCTGAGTTTAAAATGCCATTAGAAGAGCATATAGTTGCTTTATCAAAAGGTGAAGTGGAAAAATTACAACTTATCTTAACTTTCTCCAGGAAAGCAAAGTTATATATATTAGATGAGCCATTGGGTGGCATTGATCTTGTTTCTAGAAAACATGTACTAGATTTAATTCTTAAATTTTACCGAGAAGATTGTACCATTCTCATTTCAACTCATTTAATAGAAGAGGTCGAAAATATATTTGATGAGGTAATCTTTTTAAAAGACGGAAATATTGTATTACATGAAAACGTAGAAGAAATTCGTTTTCATCAAGGGAAAGCAGTACATGAGTTGTTTAGGGAGGTTTTTGAGAAATGAATCAACTTTTTCTCTATTTATATAAGTGCAATAGAAAAAAAATAGCTGTTTTTTATTCTGGTTTTATTATTATTTCTTTACTTCTTTTGTTTAGTACGATAGGACTCTCAAGGGTACTACCTCCGTTTATAAAGGATTTAATATTACTCATATTCCTGATAATAATTGGTATAGCTGCATTTTTACTTCTTTTCATAGCGCTGCCTTCTTTCAATAAAATATTAAAAAATTCTATGATTCGTTATACAGCCATCCCAACCTCAAAATATATATATGCGAATTTATTGTTTTTCACATTAATGTTTATTATTTTATTAGGTATAGGCTTAATTTTTTCATATTATTTTTCACAAAGTCTTTATGATGGAAAAGTAATTGGTTATGATCCCAGTTTTTATGGTGGGGAAATAACCGGGGAATTCCGACAAGAATATCACAAGTTATATAGTTACGGAATCTTCCAACACATATTTGCTTTTCTTTTATGGGGAATCGATTTCATGAGTATCCTTATTTCTTGTTATTTTATCCTGGCAATTATAAGACTATTTCCAGTGAAGTCATGGATGAGTAAAATAATTTTATTCATCATTTTCGTTGCTATTTTTTCAACAATACAAACAATAATAATGAATGTGTTAAGTAAATTAGAGACATATGCAGTTACTATTAAGAGTTCTGGGTTAATGAATAAGAATAATTTTTTTGATACATCATTTTACCCTATTGAAGATTTCACTATTTTTGGTCTATGTTTTACTTGCTTGTTAATAATTGTACTCGTAGCGATTACTGGCCGCATCATCGATAAGAAACTAGAGATATAAAAAATTCACTTTAAACGCAAAACAAATTTTAGGAGGAAATAATGAAAACATCTAATCCAATATTAAAAAAAGACAAATTTCATAAAGAGAAGACAAATGCTTCTACGATGACTATTGGCGGAACGATAGTAAAAACATTCATTTTGCTTATCTTACTTCTTGCAGCGTCTGTCTATTCCTACGTACAGATGACACAAGGGGCAATGAAAATACCTGTGTTAATTGGAATTATAATAGTTACTCTAATTATCGCTTTTGTAGTTATATTCATTCCGCGCATATCCCCAATTTGCGCACCGATTTACGCAGTATTACAAGGGGTTTTATTAGGAAGTATTTCAGCGTATTATACAATGCGCTTTGGTGATTCTATCGCTTTAATTGCCGTATTACTAACAATTTCGATTTTATTTGCCATGTTAGTGTTATATGCAACTCGAATAGTAAAAGTAACGAAAAAATTCCGTTCAGTTGTAATGGTTGCAACACTTGGAATTTTTATTATGTATTTTATCGTTTTCTTACTGGGCATTTTAGGTATGACTGTTCCATATATTCACCAAGGTGGGACAATTAGTATCATCATAAGTGCAATTGTAATTATTGTTGCTGCATTAGATTTATTACTAGATTTCGATTCAATTGAAAATGGTGTTCATAGTGGCGCACCAAAGTATATGGAATGGTACAGCGCAGTAGGGCTTATGATGACATTAGTATGGTTATACCTTGAGATCCTTCGGCTGGTTTCTTACATTATGAAAAACAAAGACTAAAAACATCCTGCATGGTTCAAACATGCAGGATGTTTTTGTATCTCATAGTATCAATTAGGGGTACGGAAACGATTCGGGGGATGAGGGGCCACTCTGGGATTTAATTACAAATATAAAACAGAACTTTATTCAAGTTCTTTTAATCTACGATATAGAGCGGCCTGACTCACTCCTGTAATCTGACATATTTCCTTTACTGCTTTATTAGTATGTTTTCGTAATTCAATTGCATGGTTCATGCCAGGATGTTTATCTGTGTATTTCTTCACTCTTTCTCTATATACTCCTTTTTGTTTTGCTAGTTTTATTCCCGCATGTTGTTTTTCTTTAATCATTTCTCGATCAAGTTCACTAAAGGCAGCCATGACAGTTAAAAAGAATTTTCCTGTCGGTGTTCTTGTATCTATTCCTAAATTTAAAATCGCAAAGTGAACATCCTTTTCCCGAAGTTGTTCTACTAATTGTAATAGTTGAATGGTATTTCGACCTAAACGATCCATTCTAGTTACGACTAAAGTATCCCCAGTAGTTAGTTTTGAAAGTATAGTGTCTAATTCTGGCTTTTGTTTGGTTACTCCACTTATTTTTTCTTTAATAATTTCATCTATTCCATATTTCATGAGCTGTTCAATCTGTGTATCTAGATTTTGATCTTGTGCACTGACACGAGCGTATCCATAAACCATTTTTCTCTTCATTTCAATTGTATTTTTGATAAGTGTTATTGAGAGTCTCTGAGACTAATAATATCAAGGAAAGGGATTACTTCTCAATAGGGTACACTCTATCGAGAAGGTGAATATGCAATTATGCATATTTATATTTTTTTATTTTAATAGAAATGAAACCTAATATATAATTAAAAGGTTTTTTATGAATTGATAAGGAGATGCGAGTATGAAGAAAATCATAGGACTTATATTATCATTATTTTAATTATTTTCTACCTATGCACCAATGTTTAAAGAGGAAGTCGAAGTTTTAAATCAAATAGGCCGCGTCAAAGAGAAAGGAGATTGGTATTATTATGGATCTCGTCAACATAATGCGAATTTTACACTAAGGGATTTTCACATTAAAAAGCTTGGTTTTACTGTAGATTAAGAAGGTTCCATAAACGGGCTACTACATTTAAAAAATGAAACATCTTATGAATTAATTATTGTTTAGACAGAATGACTTAGGTTGTCCTTATGCGAAATATCAGTATGAATAGAAATTTGATAATTATATAAAACGCCGTAAATGAAGGATAAAATAAGTACTGATTTTGCAATTATATTTTTAACAATTGAATAGGAGCTATTATGAATACAATTAAGAAATTATTTTTAAGTTTTATGGTATGTATTTTATTATTCAGTACAGTAGGAACAGCGTATGCAGAACAAAATGGTCAAGTGAATTCATCATCTTTTATTGACGTTCCTAAAACACACTGGGCGTATAAAGAAATGATGTACATGGCTGAGAATAAGATTATAACAGGATACGGAAATGGGTATTTCGGTGCTACGGATCCTATTATTCGCGAACATCTTGCTGCTTTCTTGTATCGATATTTAAAACCGCAAGATAGCACCAATAATCCATTTGTTGATATTGGTAACAGTGGTTTCAAAAAGGAAATTTTGGCACTTACGGCACGTGGTATTTTCAGTGTAAATACTGAGAAAAAATTCAATCCGAAAAATAATATGACACGTGCTGAAATGGCAACTGTACTTGTAAAAGCATTCGATTTAAAACCACAAGGGAATTTTGAGTTTGTGGATATGAAAGGTCACTGGGCCAACGAATATGTGAAAATATTAGCTGGTAACAACATAACAAGTGGTACAGGTGACGGCAATTTTAATCCAAATGGAATTGTTACAAGAGAGCAATTTTCTATGTTCTTATATAGGACAATGATGGTAACAACAGGTATAAAAAATAATAACGTGGTTGGCTGGGTTGTAGATGGAGAAAAGAAATACTATTATGACAAACCAGGCGTGAAACATACTGGATTATTGCGTTCAGGGGATGATACATATCTCTTCGATAAAAATGGTAATCTAGCTTCGGGATGGAATACTGTAGGCGGAAAGGACTACTATTTTGATAATGTAAGTGGGGCCGCACAAAAAGGATGGTTCTCTCAAACTACCCATTGGTATTATGCAGACGATAACGGTGTGATTCAAAAAGGCGATGTAACCTACAAAGGGAAGAAATTCCAATTTGATAGAACAGGTAAGATGGTAAAAGGGTGGATAACGATCAAATCCCTCAATCAAAATATCTACAAATCAAGAACAGTTGCAAGAGGATTTGACCCTATAAAAGTTAGAGACGATGAAATTCTTGAAGTAGTAGGGGAAGATGGTCCTCTATGGTTTAAGGTGAACTACAATGGTCAAACATACGTTGTGCAAAAATTATTTGCCGTCGTGTTTGATCAATCTTTATCTAATAAAATAGATACGATTCGTCAAGATATTGACGATTTAAAAACGAGTGCTGAGTTAGTAAAGAAATATTCCGAACGCTATAAAAAAGCAAAAGAAACTAAAAATTATGATGTGGCTTTAGTTGAATCAAGTGAATTTACACAAAGTGTCACTCAATTACTAACGACACTAAAAAAATCTGAATTGAAGAATACTGTAGATAAGATTTATGAAAAAGAAGCTGATCCAGCTGTAAGAGAAAAATACAATTCTACTATTGCAACTTTAGAAATGATGAATGAGGATTTTGGGAAAATCCATAAATTAATGCTACTAAAAGATAGTATTATGGTTATTGATAAAGTGAATCAGGATTCAGGTAATATTATTCAACAAATTCAAGAAGGTAAATATTTGGTACAGCAGGATAAAGCTTACCTTCAAAACTATGTGAATGGTTTAACAGATTATAAAAATAGTATGACATCCTATAAAAAGCAAATGTTGGATTGGTTTGTAGATACTTTAGATGCAGGAACAGATGCCATGATAATGTTTACGGACATGTCAACAGCTTACTGGCTCTCAATTAATACGGTGTTTGTTGAACCTGCAGAAAAATGGGTTGGCACATTACCAAAAGGTGAAATAGAAAAATTTGCAGATGGTGTTCGCGACTATGGACAACAACTTACTGCCATGCAGGAAGGATTCAAAAACAGACTGCCTGAATATAAACAAATGGCCAATGATTTACGTGTAGTAAATCAAAGTTTCCATAAGTTTGGAGATTCTGTACAAAAAGGTGGTGCATCACTACATAAACAAGCAGTAATGGCTGATGGACTAATTAATAGTGTCTCAACGCATGTTGCAGAAGCCCAACAAGCATTTCCAACAATACATACAGATATTATGTCTGGATTAGACGCTGCCAATAATATTATGGACTCTGCTAATAAAATTGCGAGTCATAAAATTGATGTACCTGCAGCATCCAAAAATATTGGAAATATTGACTTGAGTAATGCACTACGTGATTTAGGTGCTGATCCATCTAGAGTATATGATCGTAAGAATGATGGAGATTTATCTTTCATATTGGGTATTACGCCTATAATTGGTACAGGAAAAGAAATTGGGCAACTCATAAAAGGGGAAGACTTAGTAACAGGTCAAAAATATGGTCCAGAAGATTATGCATGGGGGACACTGGCTGCCGTATCTGGTGGTACAACACGAGTTGTTGGTAAAGTTTTTGGAAAGGTTGGTGATCTTGAGAAGAAAGGTAAGGCTTTAGAAACGGCTGCTAAGAATACAAAACATGAAGTGAAAATATTAGGAAGAGGCTCTACGGGTAGAACTACTGCAAATACATTAGAAGAGCAACTTGCAATGAAAGAAGTTAGATCAAATCCACAAGGTAAGGAAATAAGGGTACCTATGACAGATCCTAGATGGCCTAAGGAAGACGGATGGGTCAAAATGGCCCATAATGTAAATGGTGTGGAAATACATTATGTTAAAAATACAAAAACTGGTGAATTTGATGATTTTAAATTTAAAGATAAAAAATAAATAAGGGGCGTTTATTATGAAAGTAACTTGTTTGTACAACACTGGAGATTATCTAACAAAGGCAACCGAGGAAATATTTAATTTAGTTATTAAAAAGGAGTATATTGTTTATGGCATATGCAAGTTACAAAGTGGTGAGTTGACATATTTAATTTTAGGAGAACGTGAAAATATGCCATCATGGTATCCAGCAGAATTATTTAAAATATCCAATGCCCTACAACCTTTAGAATGGTACTGTGCAGATCACAGACATGTTAAAAATACATATATAGATTATATATGGGGATATAAAGAGTTAGCTTTGGATGATACACATGCTCTTGGATTAATAGAAAGAGAAAATAAAGATATGAAACTATTTTTAAAGCGTAAAGCTGAAATTGATGAATTTGAGGAATTGTAATAGTAAATGAATTCATTTACTTATAAAAAACGTAGGAATTAAATATTCCTACGTTTTTTTGTACATAACATTTAAATAAACACCTTGTTTTTTGAAAAAGTAGAAGGATCAAATGGAAGATTTTCTGGTATTCGATTTGAATCAATATGATACTTTCCAAATCGATTTACGTGCGCTGTCATGTAAGGACTTAAATAACAAATTAATTCTATATTAAATCCCTCTTTTTGTTTTTCATACTCATGAATTAGTTTAGATATAGAAAACACATTATAAAAGATAAGACAGTTGGCAACCAAGTGATTATACTTAATAATTTTCTTTTGTTTTTCACGATCATTCTCAGAAATAATGCCTTCCCCACCAAAAAAGAGCCACTTTGTAAATCCATTAAATGCTTCAGATTTGTTTGTAGCAGATTGAATGGTACATCGTAATTCTTCATTAGACATGAATTGTAACAAAAACATCGTCCTAATAGCTCTGCCTAATTCACAAAATGCCTGATATAATTTATTTCTCTTACTATATGAGCCTAGTGTATTCAATATAGTAGATGGAGTAATTTTACCAGCTTTGATGGACATCGCGATCCTAAGCATATCTGGGTAGTGATTTTCAATCATACTCCAATTGATTTCCCCTGAAAATAGTTCATCAATATGTTCATAATTGTCTTGTGTATTGGGGCGAAATAATTTTAATTGTTTCCAATTGCGAATGCGAGGCATTAACTGAATACCTAATAAAGTAGCTAACCCAAAGACTGTGGCGCTTTGTCCTTGTGTATCCGAATGTAGAATTTCCGGTTGAATATCTACCTTTTCATTCATCAAAATATCTAATATATGTATTCCTTCCCAAACGCCACAAGGAATAAAATTACTAAATAAAGCAATATATGTGTCGGAAACATGATAATATCCAATGCCTCCATAACCTCCATATCGAATATGATTTTCAGATAAAAGATTTTGTTCATAGACATCCCATATCGTTCCGTCTGCTGATGCACTTTTTCCATCTCCCCAATATTTTGGAAGCTCAAAACGATTATAAGCATTAATAATATATCGAATTGCTTTGTCTAAATCTTCAACCGTTACATGTCTTTGATTAATCCAAGCAATTTGCTTTCGATCTATTTCTTGTATTGAACGAGCTGTTTGAGTAGAACCTAAGTTACATCCGTAGCAGAATGTATTTGTTACATAACGTTCAACATGATTTTCTAATTTGCCCTCATATCCGGAAATAGGTCCAAAGAAACGAGTCCAATTGAGCCAGTACTCTGTATCTGCTAACATATCTAGAACGTTAATCGGTTCTAAATTATACATAATATAATTTTCAAGCTCTTTTAATTCAGAAGGAACCTTCTTCTTTTTTAGTTTTCCAATTACTACTTCCCCTTTTTCAATTCGAATTTGTTGATTATGCGGGAAAGATTTGTTGGTATTATAACAAACTTGTTGAAGGTCATCATGCATCTTTTTTGTGAAATCTGAACCTAAACTAGGTAAGTTTAATTGATTACAAAATTCTTCAAGGTTCTCCTCATATTCTTCCCATGAAATCAGTTGTTTTCGATAATCTGCATATTTTTCACTTCCTTCAATATATAAATCTCCAGATTTCAAACCCCACATAATTTGTGAAAATACACATACTTCAAAATGCCGACGATTCAGTTCCTCTGGAACAACGTCTCTTTTCCTTTTAGGGCTTAACCATCTCCACCAACCATCAGGTATCCAGGACAAGTTCAGAAGAGGTGTCACTTCCCTTTTCCACAGTCCAATCTTCTTTATATGAGCGACTAATATCCATTCTTTTCTGGTATGTTGATGAGATAATAGAAATTGAATGGCTTCTACTATAGATGAATCCTGATTTGTTGACCGTAAAGGAACTACCTCTAAAATTTTGAATAGTGTAGAGCGGTGACTTTTAAAGAATTTTTGTAAAAACAAATAGTAATTATCTCCACTAAGCGCTAGATGATCCTCGCAATCTTGTAATACTTGAGCTTCTTTATCTCCAAGTACTTGTTGGATGGCTTGTAAACGTTCTCCAGGCATTCCTTCCGTTTGATAGGCCATCAGTACATGCTGTAAAGTGGCTACTAAAGAATCCGTTCGTTTTTGTGTCTGTTTTTTATAATTCTGTAAAAATTCACGTCCTTTTTTATGGATACTCATCATACGTTTTATCAGCATTTCACCAATATTATCTAGTATTCTTGATGTTTGTACAGAAATCAAAGAGATGGCTAACGTATATCTTTTCTTCTTTTCTATTTCTGACATACGATAAGCATCTAATGTTTTAGCTTCAGCAGCCATTTGTTGTATCTTGGTTGAAGAAAAGCTCTCAAGAAGGTAAACAGGTATTTTTTGATGTATTAACCAATCGTAATGCAGAATTAACTCTTTTAAATGAAATAAGGAGGCACGTTTGGCGTCTTCTTTGAAACGATTCCACGGGCTATAAAAGGTGTCAGGTTCTGTTTGGAATAAACAATCTATGTGTCGTATTTGTTGCTCATGTAAGGATTCATATACTTGCTCATAAATTAAACGATACGATTTGCGTCTTATTTCATTAGCCGCTTCTTTAAAAGTGTTATAAACGGGTAATTCATATCTTTGATGTATTAATTCTTCAATAGCTGCATTAATTAAATCAGCTGGATCATCTTTGCTTCCAGCTATATGTTTCATTGTATCAAGCATGATTTGGCGAGCATTATGATCAAATTGTTGAATTTTTAGATACTGTCTTACAAAGTGATAATGTCTTTTTATAGTACGTGTTCTACTGTATGCTTCCCATTCAGTTTCAATAGGGAAAGGTAATTGAGCGGACTGAGCAATGTGTTTAATTATAATTGGAGGTATATCTGAAATACGTGTAAAAAAGCCAAGATTTTGTACAGTTTTTAGTAAAATTAGTAACGCTAGTTGCTGTAATGTTCCTTTTGTTTTCAAACTTGTCCATTCTATTTTTCTTCTGGTTGGCGTGTATAAACTCCTTAAATCTTCCGTACTTAGATTATGTTTGATTCTTGGATATATCGTATCTTGAATACTAGGCATAACTAATCCCCCTAGAATCTATATATGTTTCAATATTCAACTATCTTCATTGTAAAATAAAAACCTATCTGCAGATAGGTTTCTTGTTTATATTCACCTTATTAATTTGAATATTTTCCCATAGTGGCCCCTCATACTTTGAATCGTTTCCGTACCCCAATTAGGTCACGTTAGTCAGTGGAGAATGTATGAAGATGCTTTACAACAACTTCAACTCATACCTATAATGGGTTCAGCCACTCTTTTCTATAACCTGCTTTCTACAACTAACAAACTAACAGTAAAAAACTGATTACCCCTTAGCTTACAGGAAATCGGCTTTTTCTATGTGAAAAATTGCTTAGCGTACGAATTTCTCGTTTTGTTGGTGCCACCCCATCGCTATCAAGTTAAGATGAATTTTTCTGCACATAACAAATATTCTATATCATTGTTGTTATATGCAGAAAGGATAGCGTTTTTTTTTTGCGCTAGAACCGATAGTTGGGTATTCTAAATAATATAATATTAATATAAAGTTATATTTTTGTTAAAAAAGGAGTGTGGTGTTTACAATGATTAAAGGTATTAAAAATATTGAAAATAAGGAACCCATAAAAATGTTTTTATTTTTTCCGTGTATTATTCTTTTATTTGATAATATTTATCATTACTTTATCCTAAGGAAGGATTTCTTGCTACAGAAATTTTTATTTGAACTAGTGTTTTTAGTTATTTTTATTTCATGTATTTTATATAACAAATATTTACAAAAAATAAATAAACAAGTGTTAACAAAATACATTTTTCTTTGTATTAGTATTATTTATCTTCTAACATACGACTTTATATTTACACGTATTCCAAATACTTCTTTACATGTGCCGTATCTAGAGTGCTTCTTAGTAATTTCTTCACCTTTATTTTTAAGTATTCGTTTTCTTCTATGGGTGTCTATTTGTATGATATGTAGATTTCTAATCGCTATTTATTATTTTCACGTTAACTATCCAATAAAATTAGTATTATTGTTTATAACAATCATTATTACGTCATTTTTTGTATTTCTTTCATTAAAATTTTTAGTGCAAAAAATAAAAGCATCTTATGAAAAACAAATGAAAGAAACAGCTTTATCGGTAATGAGGATAATGGAATTAAAAGATCCATACACTAAAGGACATAGTGAACGTGTAGCAAATTATGCTACTATTCTTGCGAAAGAAACAAATGAATATGATGATAATTCTTTAAAACAATTTCATTTTATTTGTTTATTACATGATATAGGGAAAATAGGTATTCCTGATGAAGTTTTAAATAAAGCGTCTTCTCTTACAGAAGAAGAATATACTATTATTAAAGCACACCCACAATTAGGATTAGAAGTTTTCAAAAATATATCTTTAATAAAAGGCAGTGAAGATATAATTCTTTCTCATCACGAAAAATGGGATGGAAATGGTTATCCTCAAAAATTAAAGGGAAATCAAATACCGTTATGTGCAAGAATTGTTGCGATAGCAGACGCATTCGACGCAATGACTTCTTCAAGAGCATATCGTTCAGCCCTATCTCCTGAAGAAGCTTATAAACGTATCATTGAAGGTTCTGGATCTCAGTTTGATCCTTCATTAGTAGCGCTTTTCAAAAAGGTATTTCCTTTATGGAAAGAGATGGCCCAAACACCCCATAGTTAAAATTTTATGTTTTGAAAAATTATAAAATAATTATAAACGGTATTGGTTTATTATTTATGTAGAGCATTTTTATTAGATTGAAGCTCATTTGTAAAAAGAAGTATAACTTTGCATTTAATGTGAAGTTATACTTTTTTATTGTTTTAAAAGTTTAGGAACTTGTCTGCATTTTATCTTTATATCATTATAGTAATATCTGTATATGAGGTCGCTAAACTTATTAGTAATAGAGATCGTAAAAAAATTTTTATTAGTTAAAATATATAAGAATGATTAGTTATGCAAAGATTAACTAATCATGAGGGAGATAAAACATGCAAAGAAAAATTTTAATTGTGGAAGATGAAGATATTTTACGTGAAATTGTGAAAGATTATTTACTAAATGATGGATATGAGGTGCTAGAGGCAAATGATGGAAAAGAAGCATTATCTATATTTGAAGAACATGAGGTGCATTTAATTATTCTAGATATTATGTTGCCAGAATTAGATGGTTGGTCAGTTTGTCGACGGATTCGTAAGACATCTAATATACCAATTATTATGCTTACAGCTCGTGTGGATGAAGATGATACATTACTTGGATTTGAACTAGGAGCGGATGATTATGTTACAAAGCCATACAGTCCACCAATTTTATTAGCAAGGGCAAAGCGATTAATTGAAAGTCGATATTCTTCAGTCGTTAGTAAACCTAATGAAGATACATTAATGAGTAATGGTATCTATATACATTTTCCTTCACGTACCGTAATCTTAGATAAGGAAGCTATAAGTTTGACACACACGGAGTTTGAAATATTAACATATTTAATGCAAAATCAGGGGATAGTTATTACGAGAGAACAACTGATTACTAAAATATGGGGTTATGAATTTGCTGGGGATGATCGCACCATAAATAGTCATATTCGAAATTTACGCCATAAATTGGGGGAAAAGGCAAATCATATTGTAACAGTGGTAAGAGCTGGCTATAAATTTGAGGGAGACATATGAAAAAAGGAATTGTTTTAAAATTATTTGTATTAACAACAGCTTTATGCATGTTGATTTTAGCAACCATCTTTATTGGACAAACAATATTCTTTAAACAGTATTATGCGAATAGAAAAATAAATGATATGAAAACAAGTATGAAATCTTTCGAAAAAAAATACTTGAATAGTGAAGGTAATGTACAAGTTATTCAAAAGCTAGAACAAGAATTTTATCAAGAAAATAATGCATTAATTACAATATTAGATAGTAATGCCAATTTAAAATATAAAAATGATTTTTATGTAGAAGTGAAAGTGGATAATTCTGATGAGAAAGATTTAGATAATAAGGTGCTCACAATCCCTTTATACAATCTAATAAGTTTAGAAGATATTTCAAGCGAAAAATTACCAGTAGGAGCAAGAATATATGGTTATGGAATAAATAAAAATTCTAATGTAGTTCCTTATGAGTTGGGAAGAGAGAAAAGTGGATTGCTTTGGCAAAATAAGCAAATATCAATAAAAGTAGATGAAATTCTTTCAGAAGAAAAAGTAAGATTAAATGAGGAACAGGTGAAAAAGAAATCATCAATGTTCCCAAGCAAAGAACCTAATGAGATTAATAAAAATCATGCTCCTACAGTCTTCTTTAATGGGGAAATTACTAAAATTAAAATACCTGATAGAAATGAGAAAGCAACTACAATTTATACAAATGAATTATTTATGAAAAATATAAGAGAATTTCAAATGAATTTATTATTCGATGAACGTAAAAATCATCATGGTTCTTTCCAAATTCTTGATTATAAGAAAAATGACATAAAATATAAAGTATTAATATCACCGCTAAAAGAAAAAGATGGAGCAACAACATATATTTTCTTAATGGCATCCCTACAACCAGTTGATGAGGCTGTACAAATGGTAGAAGATTATTATGTATACATTTTTGCATTTGTATTACTTCTTACTTTTCTAGCTTCTTTTTATTATTCCAAACAAATTGCAAAACCTTTATTACAAATAAACAATGTAACAAAAAGGATTGCGAACTTGGAATTTTCGGAAAAAATTCCAATTACATCAAAAGATGAGATTGGTGATTTATCTAAAAATATTAATACACTTTCGAATACATTACATTTGCATATTAATCAATTGCAAAAAGACATAGAGAAAGAAAAACAATTGGAGAATACAAGAAAGGAATTTATTGCAGGTGTATCCCATGAGTTAAAAACACCTTTGAGTATTATGAAAAGCTGTATTTCGATTTTAAAAGATGGTGTAGCGAACCATAAAAAAGATTATTATTTTGACGCAATGGCAAAAGAAGTAGATAAGATGGATGTATTGATTGTTGATATGCTTCATTTGGCAAAATTTGAATCTGGAACATATAAGATGGATATGGATATTTTCTTTATTGATCAATTAATTGAACAGATTTGTAAGCAGTTATCTTTAGAAATAAAAAAAAAGGAATTACAAGTTCATCAATGTCTTTCTAACATTGAGGTCGTTGCTAATCGACATCGAATTGAACAGGTGCTTACGAACTTTATTACAAATGCCATTCGTTATACACCAGAAAAAGAAAAAATTGTGATTTCTACAATACAAGAAAATCATCGTGTAAAGGTATGTGTAGAAAACAAAGGTGCTCATATTCCAAGGGAACAATTAGAAAAGGTATGGGATCGATTTTATCGTGCAGATGCTGCCCGCCAACGTTCAAAAGGAGGAACCGGTTTAGGACTTGCTATATCTAAAAATATTTTTGAACTACATGGTGTAGAATATGGTGTATGTAATACAGAAGATGGCGTATTATTCTTCTTCTATTTAAATTTAAACAAAAAAAGCGAGTAGAAAGAATGTTTCTACTCACTTTTTTGTTTGAATAGATTTATTGTGAATCATTATCATATGCTAGCTCTTTTTTTGTAAAAAGTCTTCCATAAGCTTTGTTTTTACTTTTACTTTTGTTGCGTACGTAAAATCTCCATAACAATATGGATATCTAAAATTCTTTTTATTATCACCACAAGTATACAGATCTGGATTTTGATCGACTTTCATTTTAGAAAACTCTTTAGCTGACTTTTCTGAATGTTTTTTAGTTTGTTGACTTGCAATAAAATCAATATATTTTGGGCCCATATTATAGCTTTGTATGATAGTTTCCATTCCAACATCTTTCTTTATTCCATATTGATACATTTGCACGAAGTGTTTTACACCTTGCTCGATGCTTAAGTTAACATCCTGAATTTCATTTCGCTTTAACTCAAGTGATTCAGAGGACTGCATAGGATCTGTACCTTCACCTCTACTTTCTTGATACATGATTCCCAATAAGATTGTTGTTTTGTCACTTAAATTATATTTTTCTAACTCCCTTTCAATGATTGGTTTAAATTGTAATAAATGTTCTTCTATAGCGTAGCTCTGTTTCTTATTAGTATTGCTTATTAGATAACCATATAGTAATTCGATTAGTGTTATGAGAACAACAATACTACCAAAGAAAAATATAACCCTTTTTTTACTCTTCATATATTACTCCTCTGTTCCCTTTAAATATTAGGATTATTTCTTTTAAGTGAACAGACTAGCATAGAGAGGTAAAGATAAGATAAAGATAAAATGAAATTTTTATTTATTAACAAGGGGAATCTCCTTTATATGTGTATATTAAGGATTAAGATGAAAAGAGATAATGAATAGAATTTGTAATCTTAATAGTTACTAGATCCTGTATACAATTTTATGTTATATTTTTATATTCTTTAACTCGTTTCGACCTAATCTGCATTTTATCTTTATTTCTTTCTAGTAATCTATTTTTTTGTACAGAGCGGGATTAATAATATCGAATCTAGCAATTAAACCCTGTTTTTTACATATAAATAATAGAGAAGGGATAGAAAACGATGTCGGAAGATGGTAATAAAAAAAGAAGGACTAGATTTTTGGACGAGTTGGTCAGAGAATCTGAATCAGAAGCAAACGCTGAAATTAGAAGTATAGACTTTGAGAAAGGCCCTAAACAAGAACCGGGGAATTCTCGGGGGACAGGGCGTCTCGTAGCGCTTGATGCAGTTCGTGGTTTAGCTGTAATAGGAATGTTTATACAGCACTTTGCCTTGAATGAAATGAATGCTTCAATCGTATCTGGTAACACAACATTGTTATTTATACTTTGTGGAGGGATCTCTTACTCCATCATGGCTAGACGCATGAGAGAAAAGGGGCTGGGGAACACTGCATTCCGATCTAGAATGCTCGCCCGCGCGGTGTTCATCGACATAATCGGGTATCTTCTTATTATGCTGAACACTAAGACTGGTGTAATCTTACCTGCCTATGCGGCACTGTTCGTATTGGCGCTTGTTCTGGTTCATCGTTCAACACGTGTACTCATTATAACAGCAATTTTTTTGATTATTGTAAGTCCACCACTGATGATTTTGGGAGACAGCCTTCTGTCGCACTCCTATCTCCTTAAAGATATAGGAGGTGGCCCTATGTCTGGGATAGCACTCGCTCCCGCCTTCGTTGCAGGCATGGTCATCGGGCGTATTGACCTAACAAAGCAGCGCCCTGCATTTCTACTCTTGTGCAGTGGAGTGATTATACTTATCATTTGTAAGCTGTTGGCTGTTTTTGTCCTTCCTGATCTCAGTCGATCCTTTGAGGGCTGGCTCATAAGCGTTCAAGGTTCCGTTAGTACCCAGCCGAATCCAAATTTAATTTGGCCATCTAATGCTCAACCACCAATGTGGCATACTCTTCTTTGGACAAACGCACACAGTGCATCAACATTTCAAACACTGACGGGGCTTGGGGCCGCATTTCTTATGCTGGGCCTTGTATGTCTTGTACCGAAGAAGTTTTCCATCGTATTGATGCCTTTTGAAAAGGTCGGACGTGTAGCATTAACAATGTATGCGGCTCAGTTTATCGTATTGTGGGGGCTCCAACTGATGGGGATACAGCAGTATAGTTTGGAATTTCCGTTCGGGGATGTACTTGTCGCAATTGCAACACTGATAATTGGAGGGTTAATTTTAAAACTTCCTGCTGGTCCGCTCGAAGTAATGATGCGACACTTTGATCGCTTTTTCAGCGGCGTTCAACCAGCTAAGGCAAAAATATAGAGACAAATTATATCCGCCTCCAATAATATTGAGATTAATTGGAATGGACTTTTGAAATTAAAAAATAAATAAAATTGTTTTTTGATTGTTAAATAGATAATACCCCTAATTAGAATTATCACGATGAATCCTTTTCACAATTAAATGTGGTTTTACAACAAAACAGCACCCTCTATTTTGATGGAGAGATGCTGTTTTGTTTTTTTTATTTTATTTTAACGACTCTGATGCAAAAAAAATATTTAATAGAAACATAGCGTATTAATTTTCTTGAATCTGCTAGCTTATGAAGCAAATCTAATCAATTTATGAATGGATTTTTTGATTTTGGAAATATTTCTCTCTTGGAAGAATCTATTTCTTTTTGATTATTTGCATAGCCTCTATTGCTACAGTAACTCGTTTGGCAGTCCTTGAGGATTTTAATCCAAGTATCGAATGAATTGGTTTTTTAATAAAGCGATAATTCTGTATACGATTTTATGTTAAGTTTCGATATTCTTTAACTCATTTCGACATAATCTGCATTTTATCTTTATTTCTTTTTAGTAATCTATTTTTGTACAGAGCGGGCCAATAATATTAAATCTAGCAGTTTAAATCTGCTTTAATAGAGAGGGGATAGAAAACGATGTCGGAAAACGATAATAAAAAAAGAGGAATACGAGGAGTGTTCCTAACAATAATAATACTATTAACAACTACTTTTCTTATGTTTTTTATAACAGGAAAGTTTAGTTCTGCTCCCGCAAAAGGAACGGCTCACGAGGGACAGAACAACCAGAGTGTAATGCAGCAATCAAAAGAGGGAGAAACTACAAAACCGCAAAAAGAAAAAAGAGCAGATGGAAAACCTATAGGAAAAGTTGTTTATTTAACATTTGATGATGGTCCTAGTACTCTAACTGAAAAATTTTTAGATGTATTAAAAGAAAACGATGTAAAAGCAACATTTTTCATGCAGGGAAGTAATTTACAAAATGCAAGTTATCAGGAAAATGTAAAGC
Source organism: Bacillus cereus group sp. RP32 (assembly GCF_040459735.1). Taxonomy (NCBI): domain Bacteria; kingdom Bacillati; phylum Bacillota; class Bacilli; order Caryophanales; family Bacillaceae; genus Bacillus; species Bacillus cereus group sp. RP32. The sequence goes on from NZ_JARVHO010000002.1 coordinate 122,997, forward strand.
GAGCGGTAAAAGAAGGACATTATATCGGTGCACATAGTATGACGCATAATAGTGATAAGTTATACAAAGATGGACAATTTGTTCCAGAAATGAAAAAAACATTATCCCTTATCCAAGATATTACAGGTACAAATCCTAAGTTAGTACGTCCACCATATGGATCAGCACCAGGGCTAAAGAGCGAAGAAGTTCGTAATCAAATTGTAGAAGCTGGAATAAAAGTATGGGATTGGACAATTGACTCTTATGATTGGAAATTAAAAAATAATCCAAATGAGATTATAGAAAATGTAAAAAAATCTACAAAAGAGGATGTTGAAGTAGTTTTAATGCATGAAAAACCTCAAACATTAGCAGTTCTTCCAGAAATTATAAAGTTTTATAAAGAAAACGGTTATGAATTTGGTGTATATAATGATGCTGATCATTTTCACCTGAATTTCCAAAAAGATCACCGGCTATAAAATATAATTTAGCAATCGGAAGCTACAGTGAATTTGAATTCATTATTTAAAAATTTACGTATCACTGAATATATCAAATTACTGCATTTTTTTACTTATGTTGTTCAATAATAGCGCCCTTTAATTGAAAGAATGTTTATTTGAAATATGGAAAGTAAATTGGTGTTTATAAAGGTATGCATTCTCTAAAATCATGCAACCAACAACTTAAGAGTCCAAAGTACAAAAAGCGTTATCCTTTCTAATAATTTAGCTTGTTTAGAAAGAGTAACGTTTTTTACCTTTTATGATAGTGAATATTCTTAGCTTGATAGTGATGTGGTAATACCCCATCACTATCAAGCTAAGGTTGGGAAAGGTTAGTTTCAAAAGAACTTTTTTTCTTTTTCTAAAAAATCAGTATGAATCATTGAAATTTCTGCATATCAAATAAACCCTAATGGATTTCATTTTTTGATTAAGCTGCTTGATTGTGAGACTTGGTACAATTGTAAACGACACCTAATATATCAAAGACTGTTTTTTTCTCGTATCGGTGAGATTTTCGTCCGTTGCGCTGTAGGAGGTTAAACAGACGAAGAAGAATCTTTGATAATTCTTGGGTGTCTTTTTGTATGGCTCGAAACAGAAGAGAAAGATAGTCTTTAATCATATATAGGGCTTTATACTCGCTAACCTCTCGTTTTTTCTTCATGAGGAGCAATTGGCGCATTTGAAATATGATAGAAGGACAGAGTAGAATGGCAATCAATTGACCATATAAATGGCACTCTAATCGTTCTGGTTTTATTTTTTTACAATGATGGATTTGAAAGAATGACTTCCACGTTTTAAATAAAATTTCGTTTTGCCAACGCAAAGAATACCAGTCATGTATCTGTCCCATCGGGACAATATCTGTAGGGGTGTTTGTCATATATGCATTGATACCACTCAGTTGTTTACTACGAGGAGAATACTTCATTCCTTTCTTTTTTTCTCTTACAGCTTGATTTTGTAATCGTTTTTGTTGCTGTTGTTTTGTTAATCGGGGAACAATTACGCGAGCTGGCACTTTATCAATCATTCCTACATAAGCATCAGCTTCAGCTATTTCACATGTTTGTCCTGGTTAAAGGGAGCTCATTAACGTCTCCATATCTATCTGTATATACTCTGTACCTTTCTTAATTCTTCCGTTTTGAAAATAATCAGGGTTAGGATTTTTTTGATAAATACGTGTATTCGACTTGATACGAGAGATATAGTAGGCCTCTTTATCTTGTATATGTTGAAGGTCTTTTAAATGAAAATAACCTAAATCTCGGATACATACATCATTTGCTGTCACAGTTGGGGCACACAGAGAGCCGTAAGTGCGATCATGTTGTTTACCTGGACCTGCATGAATATGTAGGAACTGCCCACTTAACAAATCATACTCAAGTTGAATTTTCATCCCAGCTGTATGGCTGCATCCTCCTGCACCTGGATAAACCGATGAAAATACATCAGGGAGTTGAAATGCAGTTGAATCTAAGATGCGAATACTCTTAAAAATAGAAGTATAGGGAGAAGAAAACAACCTAGATGAAGATAATTTTCGGTTCAGAAGTTTAGCTAATACTTGTTGTAGAAACTGCGCGGCTGCGGCGTTAAATCTTTGATTTAGTCCTTCAGGACTTATGAGCACTTCTGTTGATGCTTCTAAACAACTACATAACTGGGTTAAGGAAGTTTTTGCTACACTTTGGCTTACCCATACGCATAAAGCTACTAAATCTTGTGCTTGATACTTACTTGTTCGCTGTACAAAACCAACATCTCTAGCAAGATCTCGTAAGAAATTTGGAGATAAGAAGTTTTGAATTTCTTGAGCAAATAGTTGTAATTCATCAGATACAGAAATAGCCATACAAAAACGCCATCCTTTTCCTATGATTCTACAGAAAGAATAGCGTATTTTTTCATTTTAGGGAGTATTTTGTTTTGTTAGCTTGATAGCGATGGGGTCCCACCAACATAACGCGAAATGCTGGCGATACCCCTACTACACAAACCTAAAATTTAGAAATTGTCGACTTTATATTCTCCTTTTATGTATTATGTTTCGATAGTTATTTATGTTTTTTATGCATATTTTTTGCTGAACCATAAAAAGCTGTGTTATATTTCTTATTGTTTTACAAGGAATGGTTGCTTATTTATATACGAGGTTACCTTGAGTTCAATTTGTGATTCACCTGATAGCTCGCTGCAAAGGTGTGTTTAGAAGATCTTCTTCAAGCCGAATACATACCAGCTAGTTTGGGTAAAAGAGGAGAATATAAATAATGCAAATTGGTCTCCGTGATAGGATAAACTCGGTTTAAAGATAATGGCAACAATAAATATTTTATTTCGGCAAGAATGAGAAATCATATGAAAAGAAATTTATTCTCTATCAACAGAGAGAAATTCTATTTCAAACAACAAAGAAGGGATGATTATTTTGGAAAGAATCTTTATCAGTCCAGCTAAGTATGTACAAGGAAAAAACGCAATCGAAAAAATTGGTAACCATCTGAAAGGTATAGGTGAACAAGCTGTCGTTATTGCAGACAAAGTCGTATGGGATATCGCAGGACACAAGGTTGTAAATGAATTAAAGAAAAATAACATCTCCTCTGAACAGATTATTTTTAACGGAGAGGCCTCTAGAGAAGAAATTAAAAGAATTGCTGAGATTGCCAATAACGCAGGTGCAACAATTGTTATAGGAGTCGGAGGTGGTAAAACACTTGATACAGCAAAAGCGGTGTCAGATGAAGTGAACGGCTATACTGTCATCGTTCCGACGGCAGCTTCTACAGATGCTCCGACAAGCGGGCTTTCTGTTGTTTATTCCGACAAAGGAGCCTTTGAGAATTATAGATTTTACAACAAAAATCCAGACTTGGTTTTGGTTGATACAAAAATTATCGCAGAAGCCCCACCTCGTTTTCTTGCATCGGGGATTGCTGATGCAATGGCCACATGGATAGAAGCACGTAGTGTTATTGCTTTTGGAGGCAAAACAATGGCAGGCGGAATTCCTACGATAGCCGGCGAAGCGATTGCGGAAAAATGTGAAGAAGTTTTATTCAAGTATGGTCATCTAGCTTATGAGTCTGTTAAAGCAAAGATTGTTACTCCTGCATTGGAAGCCGTTGTTGAAGCCAATACCCTTCTAAGTGGTTTGGGATTTGAAAGTGGAGGTTTAGCTGCAGCTCATGCTATTCATAACGGTTTTACTGCGCTTGAAGGGGAAATACATCACTTGACTCATGGAGAAAAAGTAGCATTTGGTACACTGGTTCAATTAGCTTTAGAAAAACATTCATTGGAAGAGATTGAACGTTATATAGAGTTTTACATCAGTCTTGGCTTACCTGTTACACTTGAAGATATTAAATTAAAAGAGGCTTCTAGAGAAGATATTATGAAAGTGGCAGAGGCTGCAACGATTGAAGAAGAAACCATTCATGCTGCCTTTAGTGTGAAAGCTGAAGACGTTGCCGATGCAATCATTGCAGCTGATCAGTATGCAAAGTCGTACAAAGAAAAACATAATTTGTAACACGAAGGAACATATGGAATAGTAATTGAGTACTTTTAGAGCTAGTTTAGTATTTGGGGTCCCACCACATGCCCATCAACTTAAGAATTTAGAATTACCCCTAAACGAAAAAATGTTATAGGTTAGCACAAAATTTCGTTCTGGGGGTACTATAAAATTTTAGCTTGATGGCGATGTGGCTGTCCCCCTGAAATAACTACTGAAACAAGATTAGACGTGATATTGTAGATTTTAATAAAGACCCTTGCAGATGAATGCTGCAAGGGTCTTTATTTTTGCCATTAATTCTTTATTTTCCTATCCGGAATATCCGCATGTGGCACCAGGTGAATCCATCATTGCTATAGGGGGTACTGCCCAAATTACCACTAGATACACAATTAATCAAATACAATAAAGTACCTATGAAAGTAGGTGCTTTTTCTTTATTATATAGAAATTACATATTAGTTTATATTTGAGATGCTCTAAAAAGAAAAGATGAAGACGGGATATCCTAACGACTAATAATTGTATATAAACGTGTATAGATTTTTAACATATATATTAATTGAAAATGTAAATATATATATATTTCAGTACGGACCCTACATTCTTCTCTATTTATCTATACTTACATTTTTTATACTTTATTATGGTATAGATATTGATTCAAAACAATGTATACAAAATGCATAATTGGTGTTTTTAGGGATTAATAGCTCGCTATAACATCTCATTTCTTAAATTCACAAAATTTTCAAAAATAAAATCTTAAAGAATTGCAATTTGCTGTATAATGGAATCAAACCATATATAAGATAGTTTCCCCGATATGAATAACCAGATATTTTATGTGTCCTGTCTATTGGCTGTAACCGCAAAAAGAACTTGTAGGATTCCTACAAGTTCTTTTTGCTTTTCTTATTGTATTTAGAGTAGGAACTTTTCAATATAGCAGAAAAAATAATGAAGTATTTATCTCTAGTTTGCAAACTCAAGTTTTGTATCTTTGAATTTTAATAGGTTTCATTAATAAAAATAGTTTAAACTATAGAATAAAACATTAGACTGTTAAAAAAATAAGCAAAAAGGGAAGAACCACCAATATTCTTCCCTTTTCGCCTTTAATTAGGGTTTCTATATTAATGAATATAGAAGATTATAAAATGTTGGATGCAACATTTTACTCTTGAAATTATAGCAAGAGTAACAGGTGTTTTTTTATGCAATATTGCATGAAAAGATCATTGTTTATCAAAGATACTGTCTAACGATAGACAGTAGTATATATTTTGTGTGTTTAGTTTTAAGTAAGGTTTGATTTTAAATCAAATTCTCTTTGTAATATGAATGGAAAAACTCTATATAGGATGTGTTTTTCTTTATTCTAAAAAATCATATAACAACTTGAAACTAGAATATTATTAATTTTTGAGTGTAAATAAATTAAACTTTAATTTTTAAACAAACATTTGGTTAATTCTATGTAAACAATTTATGAGGATAAATTGAATTTAAAAAAGATTCTTTATAGTGGAATAAAAGCTACAAAATCAAAAAGGTGAATTTTATCAATACGAGTTTTTTCTTTTATATATTAAAATAGAAGTACCCTTTCAATGTATGCTGAACCCCTTCACAAATCGTGGAGGGGTATTTCGTTTAAAAAATGAATTTTTACAAAATATACAAAAATGTTAAACTCATGAAATCCACTGATATCATTGGGTTTTTATTTGGATATTTAACGACTTGTTTTGCAAACTATAAAATGATGTAAACTTAGTTTTACTTTTTACAGATGAATCTTCCTAAACAGTTTTGAGTTGTAGGTTAGTAACTAGAAACGAAATCAATTTTTTATTGACTTACAATTTGAATTTTATTAAGGAATAAAAAGAGCCTATACTTCAATGAAGTATAGGAGGGAGAGACGAAAATCAATCAGTTATTAATTTCGAATAGATACTTAAATCGATGAATTTTCCATTTGATTTTTCACTTTTTCTTAGCGTTCCTTCTAATGTAAATTTTAATTTTTTTAACACGCTTATGGAATTTAGATTTTCAGGTTCAACTTTTGCTTCAATGCGGTTTAGCTTTAAATCAGTAAATGCATAGTCTAATAAAGCGGAGATTGCTTCAGGTGCGTATCCTTTGCCCCAAAATGCTTTTGAAATATCATAACCAATCTCAGTTTTAGAGTTTTCAAAATCTAAGAAATTATAACCACATGAACCAATGATTTGATTAGATTTTGCTTCGATAATAGTAAATCGGAGCGCTTTATTGCTTTGAGCCAGCTCGTTTAGAAATTTAATCATGTCTTTTGCTTGATCTTCAGTAGTGAAATTAATAATATTCATGAATTTCGTAACATCTGGATCAGACCATATTTTAAATAAACTTAATGAATCGGATTCTTCTGTTTTTCTTAAACGTAATCTTTGTGTGTATAATTCTGTAATCAATACTTTTACCTCCATTATATTGGTGATGGGTAGATTAAAAATATTGATATCTGCGCATAATTCAGCCCTTTCTACTCTTAGTTATTTTTTATTATACATGAGATAAATAGAGAGAGGGAATTATGTGATTTTTTATATCAACTTTGTTTCTTAATTGTTTATTCCATTTAATAGCACGCGTGATTTTATTAAAATGAGAGGAGAAAATCTTTACTTCAAATATCGGTACATGATTGATATTAGTAATAATGAAATAGCTATTTAAACTTTAGGGGGGGGAACAATAATATGGCAAAAGTTCTAATGTTTAATTTTCCAGGAGAAGGACATATTAATCCGACAATTGCACTTGTTGAAGAACTAATAAAAAGAGGCGAGGAAGTTATTTATTATTGCGTAGAAGAGTATAGAAGTAAAATAGAGAATACAGGAGCTTTGTTTCGACCATATGAAAATTTCATATCACAAATAGACATGGTAAAAAGAATGAATGGGCAAATAAATCCTCAAGAACTACTATTACACATGGTGAAATCCATGGATAAAATAATAGGGATAATTTTAGAAGAAGTAAAAAAAGAAGAATACGATTATGTTATATATGATAATAATTTCGCTGTTGGATGGATTATAGCTGAAGTACTACAAATACCTAAAATTTCTTCATGTACAACATTTTCCATTACTAAAAAAATAGCATCTGCTCTTATGAAGGATCATGAAGAAGAGAATAAAAAATCTCCTTTATATCAGAAAGTTATGCGTATTTTTAAAAAATGGGAAGATATTTATGGAATTACTCTTAATGAAAAACAAAATTTGATGACATGCCCAGGGGATATTACAATTGTATATACATCAAAATTATACCAACCAAATGTCGAAGAATTTGATGATTCTTATATATTTGTTGGGCCCTCTATTGCACAGCGTAAAGATGTAGATTCTTTTTCCTTAGAACAGGAAAAGGGAAACAAGCTGATTTTTATTTCTATGGGAACAGTATTTAACCAGCAACCCGATTTTTATCACACATGTTTTGAAGCATTTCGAAATAGCTCGGTTACTGTCATATTAGCTGTAGGGAAGCAAAATGATATTAGCCAATTAAATAATATTCCTTCTAATTTTAAGCTATGTAATTACGTTCCTCAATTAGACATTCTACAACATACTGATCTATTTATTACACATGGGGGAATGAATAGTTCCAGTGAAAGCTTATATTTTGGTGTTCCTATGCTAGTTATTCCAGTTATGGGAGATCAGCCTATAATTGCTCAAAGAATAGAAGAATTAGAAGCCGGAGTCCAGTTAAATCTTAAATTGCTTACCCCGGAGATATTACGTAATACAGCGATGCATGTGTTATCAAATGATATTTATACAAAAAATAGCCATAGAATTGGAGAATCTTTAAAAAATGCTGGAGGATATAACAAGGCAGTCGATGAAATTGAAACCTTTAAATTAAAAATAGGTATTAAATAAAGCAATACTATTGTAGCTGAAGAATTTTGGGAGCATGTGGTGATTGGTATGAAAATCTATCTAATAACCTATCAGTTTTATACCGCTTATCGTTATTCAGTTAGTTGTTTATATCTTGTTTTTACTGTAATCATTTTAAGCATTTTAATTTTTGGGATACTAGAAGCTGAATAATTATGAATAAATATGCTTGATTTATATTCCATTTTTTAATTATTAAGGTAATCGATTATATAATAGTTCAATATTTTATTATGGACGGAACCTAAGTTAGGTTAGTTCAAATGAAACTGATGTTTATTTCTAAATTAAGTACATTTTGGTATGTTATTTAGGGTACCGCCACATGCTTATCAATCTAGTGAAATGAAACATCCCCAAAACATCAAAATTGATATCTACGGAGTAAAAATATACAAATTTCTTGTTTTTGGGGACATTATGAAAACATAGCTTGGTGGCTATGGACAGTATCCATATAGAAGGACTTCTTGAAAAGAGTTAGCTAAAATTTATCACTAAATTTAACTCTGAAATTAGTGAACAATATTTATTATTTAATATAGGGTAATGTTTGCAAATAATAAAGTTGGGTTTAAAATCTCTTTTTTGTCTTTCGGCGTACAATTCCCAGAATGACATAGTACCCCTAATAAAAGGAGAAATGAAATTTGAAATCATCTACAGATAATATTCAAGAAAGTGCAAAATCAAAAAATCAAGGGCAACCAATATGGAAATCAATGTCTATGTTTTTAGTTCCCTTGCTTTTAAGTAATATATTACAATCAGTTGGACAATTGTTTGGTATGGTAGTGGTAGGGCGATGGCTTGGTATGAATGATTTAGCTGCTATTTCAGCATTTTTCCCATTATTCTTTTTACTTGTATCATTTGTAATTGGGATTGGATCAGGTAGCTCGATTTTAATTGGTCAGGCATTTGGTGCCCGTAATGAAGATCGCTTAAAAGCTATCGTTGGTACAACGCTGACTTTTACCTTTATAATAGGAGCTATTTTGGCAGTGGTAGGAAATATATTTGCCCTAAATATTATGCGCTTTATGGGTACGCCAGAAAATATAATTGATATGAGTGTTCATTATGCGCGTATTTTATTTATTTCTATGCCAGTTTTATTCTTATATTTTGCCTATACAACATTTATGCGAGGTACAGGAGATTCTAAAACACCATTTTATTTCTTAATTGTTAGTACAGCTTTAAATATAATTTTATTACCTATTTTAATTTTTGGCTGGCTAGGAATGCCGAAGTTTGATGTATATGGGGCCGCTTATGCTTCTGTTATCTCAACAATTGTAACATTTGTTGCCATGCTTATTTATTTAAAGAAGAAGAATCATCCACTGCAATTAGATGAGACAGTACGGAAATATCTTCATATGGATTGGGATTTATTAAAACTATTATTACGTCTTGGGATTCCAGCGAGTATTAATATGATACTTGTTTCGTTATCTGAGATTGCGGTAATCGCATTTGTGAATCGCTTCGGCTCTGATGCGACTGCTGCATATGGGGTTGTGAACCAGGTTGCAAGTTATGTTCAGATGCCAGCAGTCAGTCTTGGAATTACAGTATCCATTTTCGCTGCACAATCCATTGGTGCGAATCAATTTAATCGATTACAGAAAGTTATTCGCGCTGGAATTGTTATGAACTATATAATCGGTGGAATATTAATAACTCTAATTTACTTGTTTTCAAGAGAAATCCTATCGTTATTCTTAACGAGCCCGAATACAATCGAAATTGCACATAGTTTAGTGATGATTACACTTTGGAGTTACTTAATTTTCGGTCATGCTCAAATTATTGGTGCGACAATGCGAGCAAGTGGAACTGTAGTATGGCCCACTGTTATCGGAGTCGTATCCATATGGCTTGTAGAAGTCCCAGTTGCTTATTACCTTTCTTATCATACAAATCTTGGTATAAAAGGAATCTGGATTGGATATCCAGCTGCATTTATTGTGAGTTTACTTTTGCAATACGGATACTTTAAACTTTCATGGCAGAAGAAACGAATTTCACGAATTGTTAGTTAGAATAGAAGGTGAAAAATAAGGTTGTCCCATAAGTCGATTGTAGGAGTATGGCAACATCCCTATCAAGCTAAAAAAACAAAATTCCTCTAAAATGAAAAAAGCTATTCTTTCTGTATATTCCACAAAAAATAGCTTTTTTTCGTTTTAGTTTGATGGGCGTAAGACAGTATTCCTAACTGTGTATATCATATACTATTAAAACAAACACCTTAAGATTGTATTGTTTCAACTAACTACAACTTTTTAATGAATTCTTCAATTTTTAAAACTGTGGCAAACTCATCATCTAAAGTTGCTAGTGCTAGATTATGTATTTGTTCAGATACAAAAATAGGCTGTGGAGAAGACTTTCTTCACAGCTCGAGAAAACACTTCTCTTAAGATAGAGAAGTGTTTTCCTTCATTCATTATTGTTTAGAGCTAAAAGATTGTGATTTTTTTGCCTCTGATTGTGCATTTTGTTTTTTTACTGCATGCACATCCGTTTCAGTTGCAAATTCTGTACCATAACTAGCATTTGTACTTTGTGTACCTGAAGCTTGTGCTTTCTTTGCTTCGGATTGTGCATTCTCTTGTTTTACTGCTTGTACATTAGTTTCAGTTGCGAATTCTGTACCATAGCTAGCATTTGTGCTTTGGATGCTAGCTCCAGAAGTTGCCTTATTATAACCTTGTTGTTTTTTGTTCATCTTTCTCACCTCCACAATCAATAATATAACCAACCCATTTAATAGCTATTCTTAATTTTATTTTTGGGATACCGCCACAGCGCTATCAAGCTAACAAAATTAAATACCCCCTAAAATGAAAAAATACGCTATTCTTTCTGTAGAAAGACATGAAAGTCTAAACTAAAATCTCATGAATAATCGCTGATAATTGGCCGTTATGATAAATTTTATAGGTACTTTTATGTCTTAATAACGGGACGTGAAAATCTAAACTTTTTGAAAATAGGATAAGAAAATCTAAACTACTTAGCCAGTAATATTACAATATTTGAAAGTAAATCTTTGAATAGAAGTTTACTTCACACTTTCAATAAGAAAAACCACAGCAATTGATATGGTCCCCTTATAGTAGACAGTAAAAAGAAAGCACATTAATCTGTTTACTATGGAGGGGATTTTTCTATGGGCAAAATTAGAGTAACTTATGATACAGAATTTAAGAAAAAAGCAGTAAATTTATACTTAAAAGAAGGAATGGGATACAAAACGGTCGCTAAAGAATTAGGAATTGATCACTCGGTAGTAAGACGTTGGGTAAAACACTTTGAAGCTGAAGGTATCAAAGGACTAGAAGAAAAACGTGGTAAAGCGAAAGGACCAGGTATAGGTAGACCAAAAAACAAGCCAGAAGATCCAGAAACTAAAATGAAACGCTTAGAAGCGGAGAATGAAATGTTAAAAAAGCTCTTAGGGATGTAAAAGGAGGATTGGAATCTGTACCAAAAACGAGGAAGTTTGAAGTCATCAAAGGCTATCAGAAAAAGGTTATGCAGTTACCATTCTATGTGATATCGCTGGAGTAACTAGAGGTGGGTACTACAAATGGATAAAGCGACAGTTGATGCCTTCTGAAAAACAATTGGAGGATATCGAAATCAAAAAGAAGATACTGGAGTGTCATAAAAAACTTAAGGGGATTTATGGGTACAGGAGAGTACAAGTTTGGCTGAAAGCCACTTATAACCTTCATTTTAATCACAAACGTATACAAAGGTTGATGGGTGAACTAGGAATCAAAGCCATTATTAGGAGAAAACGACCTTATTACGGGAAGAAAGAAGCCTATGTGATTTCAGATAACCATCTGAACAGGGATTTCCAAGCTTCCAAACCAAACGAAAAATGGGTAACAGATATTACCTATTTGATTTTCAATGGACAGAGATTGTACTTATCCGCTATTAAAGACCTATACAACAATGAAATTGTTGCCTATGAAATTAGCCGTAGAAATGATCTGAAACTAGTGCTAGACACACTTAAAAAGGCAAGAAAAAAAACGAAACGTGAAAGGGATTCTCCTGCATAGTGATCAGGGGTTCCAGTACACATCTCGTCAATATAATCAACTACTTAAAAAATATCAGATGAAGGCTAGTATGTCCAGAAAGGGAAACTGTTGGGACAATGCTTGTATAGAAAGCTTCTTCAGTCACTTTAAGTCAGAGTGTTTTCATTTATACTCTTTCCACACAGCTGATGAGGTTAAGTTTGCTGTGCGCAAATATATACACTTTTATAATTACCAAAGGTTCCAAAAGAAACTAAATAACCTGAGTCCCTATAAATATAGAACTCAGGTTGCTTAGTTGTGTTTTTTGAATACTGTCTACTTGACAGGGGTCACTTCAAATTGCTGTGGTTTTTCTTTTTGAAACTGTGAAAGTACACTTTTACTCATCCCCATCAAAAACGCCAACAATTGTATACATTCAAAATATGATAAATAAAGAAATTAAAACTTGAATCCCTACCTAGGAAAACAAAAAAGCACTCAAATGAGTGCCTTTTCTCTATTTATCTAACCATGCCATAGGAACTTTTTTCTCCCCTGATATTTCGAATTTAATCTCTCCATTTTCATAATATACTCGCTTTATAATTGGTATAGTTTCCATTTCGTTTACTTTTTCACTTTTATATTGATTTTTTGTTTCTATATGAATAATATTCATCAGACATTCCTCCATTTTACCCACAATTTTATCCACAACAAAAACAAATAGTAATTTTCTCTCACAATTTTAAATGTATTCTCATATTTCCCTTTTATTCTTCTAATTTTGTAGTTGAAATCATAAATTAACCCTTGAAATTCACCTTGACCTATATTATCAATAAATTTAACATTTCAAAGGTATTTCGTTTTATCATGTATAATAATCTTTAGAAACGTCATTTGGAGCGTTAAGAGGAGCGCGAGGAACGATGTCTAATTGAACACGGAATGGTATACAATCCGAGCTACTCCCGACTTTCCTAACCAAGGAAGTTGCAGAAATGTTAAGTATAAGCGAAAGCTATTTACGTAAATGGTGTTTAGAGTTAGAAAAACATGAGTACACCTTTATAAAAGTTCGTGATCCTAAAAGTAATCGTGAATATCGAACCTTTACTTCAAAGGATATAAAAGCTTTGAAACAATTTCAAACACTTATGAAAGATGCCCGATATAACAAGGCGGATGCTGCCAAAACTGTAGCAATAACCATAAATAATGAAAATTGGAACGCGAAAACAACACTAATTTGTTACGTGAATTGTTGCGTGAGGAACGCCAATAAATATCAAAAGAACTCCAATCCATGAGAGAAGAAATACGACGAACTCAAGAAGAATTTCAAGCATTGAAAGACGGTATACAAATATATCAAAAACACCATAAAAAAATGTACAAGAAAGAGATGAGCAACTATTACATAACATACGATCTATTCAAGAGACTAAACAACTAGTTACTCCTACTACAGAAAATAAACATCATTGGTGGTATATATGTTAATGTTCGCAGTGCCATGAAATCCTGTAAAGTCAAAATTCAATTCGAAAAAATTAGTATCTTCCCATATCCTTTTTATTTTTATATTCGTTTCAGGCACTGTGGTCAATCCTCCCATAAATTGCACTTTCCACTTGAGAATATTATAACAAGTTTACCTTAACAAAACGGCTCCGTTAGATAAGTAAACCTCACATGTATATTCTATACATGTGAGGTTTACTTATCCCGTCATTATCAGTAGTCAATAATGAATAGTTATGGAGGGATTTTGATTCTTTTAGGTTGATAGCAATGAGGCGCTACCCCTTATCTAAAAGCTTGATACGTTTAATAAGTGGGGTTTCGTCCCCACACGAAGAGCCAGCGCTTTAGCCAAAATGCAAATTTTAGATTAAAAGATAAAAATAAAACCATAAAAAATATCCTCAAAATATTTGAAGATATTTTGAGGATGAGAAGAAAATGATTTTAGTGTATTGATTTTTGTTATGTTATATTTATTATTTTTGGATTTCAAAAGAAATTTCTTTAGCCGCTTCTAAAGCTATTTTTTTTGCTTCTGTTTTAAAATAGGATGCTGCTAAAACGTATCCATATCGATGTCCCATTGATGTAGGCGGTTTTAGAAAATTTCCTTTTTTAGGTTTTATATAAACTTTCTCTACACCAGGATATCTAGAACTACGATTTTTCCCTGTAACTCGAATTAGTTTTCCTTTAGATTTAACTGTTAGGTAATGAGCGTACACATATTTATAATGTTTTTTATTCAGTGAAGGTTTATTTCCTAACATTAATTGAATAGTTTCTTGTACTAAGTTGATTCCATGTCCAATTTCAATTATGTCATTCATTGCTCCACCTGATATTCTTGGATTTATCTCAATTAATTTCCACATATCATTTATTCTTCGGAGTTCTAGATGACAAGCTCCATTTTTCATATTAAAAGCCTGAATAATAGAATTAATTGCATTGAAAAGACTACTATATAGTTTATTGGTTACCTGTCCTAGTAAAGAGTAACCAGTAACAATAAAGCGTTCAAAAAGTGTAATTTCTTGTTCAATTATTGCTATAATATAAACTTTTCTATTTTGAACTAAAACTTCGACTAAGTACTGAGGTCCATCTATATATTCTTCAAGTAGAATTTCTTCATTGGGCAGTTTTTTTAAAAGACTTTTCATAGATAAAATTAATTGATCATTATCTTTTATTAATAATACATCTTTTGAACCTGTGGATTTGGGGGATTTTACAATAAGAGGGAAATTCATATTTTTAGTTTTTTTAAGGAAAGATGATAATGATTCTGTTGGTTTATAAGTTAAATATTTGAGTGAGATTGGTAAATCTTTAAGTACATTACGAGTTAATATTTTGTTTTCCATATGATAGATTGCTTTAGTAGATACAATATTTGAACAAAATTTTTCTGATAAACGTGCAGCTATATAAACAAAAGGATCAATAAAACTAAAGATTCCTTTTATGTTTTTCCCTGATTTTATTATTTTTTCAATTATTGTAATTATATTATCATAGTCGTTTATATCAGTAAGAATCATTTGATGTACATCGGGGAATATATTTCGTTCTTCAATAAATTTTGTTTTATTGGTTAACAAAACAGTAAAGAAATTAAGTTTTTCGGCTGCTTTGATTGCTTCTCTACTTGATCCAGATTTATTTGTTTCAATAAAAACAATAGTATCCATCCTATGTCACCTTAACCTTAATCATTTTATAAAACCTCAGAATTATTATTTATATAGGTAGAATATTAAAATGAGGTTAAGCTTGTTCTGGGTTTTTGAAAATTGGTTAAAATGAGGAGGAACATGAATATATATATAATGAATTTGATATTTATTTTAAAAGAGGGGAAGGGGAACCCATATGACTATAATTGGGATGCTTCATCATAGAAAGGATCCGAATATGGTAAATAGAGCATATGTTTATGCTGCCGTAGCTAAAGCTGAAGGTGTCAACTTTTTTTATTTTACTTTAGGGAAAGTAAATATAGAAACTGAGAAGATTTTAGGTGAAACTTATGAAAATGGTAAGTGGATTGAACAAGAATTTTCTTTTCCTGATGTTATTTATAATGCAAGTGTTCATGTTAGTGATAAAAATCAGCAAATTTTTGATTATCTATATGATAAAGTTCCGTTCACAAGTCATTCAATTGGAGATAAATTAAGTGTATATAACAGAATAAAAAAAGCAGAAAAATTCAAGCAATATCTTATTCCATTTTATGAATTAAATGATGTTAATACGTTTTTTGACATGATTAATCGTTATGAAAAACTTATTATTAAACCAATTTCTGGACATCAAGGCAGGGGTATCGTTTTCATTGAAAAAAATGGAATGAATTACAGTATGAATGAGTCAGAACAAATTTCATTTATTAATAAAAAACAATTAATAAGCTTTGTATCTGATAAGATTCAAGAGCAAGGTTACATAGTTCAACAGTTTATTTCATGTCAAATGAAATCTGGTCATGTTTATGATTTTCGATTGCATGTTCAAAGAAATGGAGAAGGAAATTGGGTTATTACTTCTATATTCCCGAGAATAGGTCCATTAGGAAGTATTGTATCAAATATGGCTAGGGGTGGTTATAGTACTTATTTAGATGTTTTTTTAAAAACGGAGTTTGATAACGATTGGTATAATATTCAAAGGTATTTAGAACGATTTGCGGTAAGTTTTTCTAACCATTTTAATTCTTTATATAAGGATGTATTATTTGATGAGTTAGGAATTGATGTTGGGATTGATAAGAATCAAAAATTGTGGTTATTTGAGGTGAATTGGAGACCAGGTGTACCTAATATATTTAATCTTGAATTAGATGTAGCTAAAAATTTAGTTCACTATGCTAGATATTTAGCTGATAAACATAAACAAAAAAAGAGGGATGGAAAAATATAGAAATAAAAAATTATGAATTTAAAATTGTTGTGTTTTAGTATTTATTTTTAATCTAAAGCCTTATTTATATTTAGAATTGAGGTTAACATAACATTATCGATAGTGTACAAAGAAGCTAGTTTTGTCGTTTTGGGGATACTTTAAAATATTAGGTTAATAGGCATGGGTACTTTAAAAGCTTAACTTGATGGATGTGGCGTGCTCCCCTAATAAAAAATCATCTCTAAGTATTTAGAGATGATTTTTTATTAGGGGTGGATGCTTTTGTTGCAAAATAGGGGGCAAGCTACCAAAAAATATATAAAATTTGGAATTTAATGAAATAATTCCATGAAAACACTTGTTTGTACTAGAAAAGTTTGAGATAATATACCTATCGTGAGTAATTGCTAATAATAATGGGGGATGAAGAATATCAACGAAGGAAGATATTCAACCATTTTATTGCAAAAGAGGTGATTACATACATGATAAAGTTATCTATCAAGAAAAGTGGTAATGACACGGAAGTATTTTTTCATTGTAATTTTGAAACTATTATTTCTGCTATAATAGCACCACCAGCTATCTTTGAACTTATCAAGTATTTCTTGTTAAATATATAAAACAAACAAAAATAACGATCTATAAAGGTCGTTATTTTTGTTTGTTCACTACGATTGTTCATAAAGGTACACCTTTTGAAGTGGGGTGATTTCTATAAAAAACAATGTGTCAAAAAGTTCGAGATAACATTTTAAAGTACTTCAAAAATATATAGACCTTTTGAATCATTTGTGAGTTTTTTTGAACGATTTCTTTCAAGTTGATTTAATTCTTATTATTCACCAGAAATAAATAAAAATATATGAATAAATTGATATAGATAATAGTATAGGTAAATAGAGAAGAATGAATAATTCTTTAATATATTTAAATTATATATAACTGAAGCAATCCCTTTATAAAAAGTACCCATTTTCATGTCTTTTTACACAAGATTAAATGAATATAATTCTGTAAATCTATAAAAATTCCGTTTAGACTTTCTTGTCTAAACTACTTAGCCAGTAATACTACAATATTCGAAAGTGAAAGATTACCTCAAAGTAGTAATCAATGGATTAATTATATTAAATCTCTGTGGGCTGCGGGGATTGCGACTGAAGCTGAGATTTAATATAAAAGTTCATATATAATAATAAAATCAAAATAGAATCCTGTATTAACAGTACTCTATTTTGATTGTTTCATTACTAATTCTTGTAATGTACTTTGTAAACTCAATAATGGGATATGATCCTAATGAAGGATACTGTGTGAAAAAGAATTGGAAAAGATTTTTGTATTTCCTATTAGTTGAAAATCCTTAATTTTAATCGGACTTTATATATTCTATCTCTTTTAGAAATTTCTTATGAAATAAGCTCGGATATTCACGCCTAAAAAGCCATTTTTTATACATAGCTTTAGCAATAAATCGTCGATACAAAAGAGTCGTCCGTATTCTAAAAAGACTTAGATACAAAATAAAAACGGGTTTAATGAGTATTTTATATTTTGTACTTCTATGGACAAAATATATTTATTATCAAATCACTTTTTATTTGTTGTATACAAAGGGTACAACTAATAGAAGTATTAGATATTTAGCAAATTTAGATTAGCGATAGGATAATGCTTGTTTCCCTAATGCTTCCCACGATTGAATGAAGATATCTTGGCTTACTTTATGTGCTTTTTTCACGGTTAATGGGTCATTGATATAAATGTATTTGTCCTCCAACCCTACAATAACAACAGCGTGTAAATCCAAAGGAGCTGTAATTTTTTTGTCATCATTTTTCCAAGATTCCCATCTATCTGGAAGGCGATAATCTCCTGTAGTCCATACTACTACAGGTTTACCGAGCTTAATTTGAGCTAACACAGTATTAAAAGATTTTCCTGTTAAGTTTACTGTACGATTTGGCAGATAACGTTCCATTAATTCTTGTAACGGTTGAACGTGGACAGCGTATCCCTTATTTTTCCCAGTTATATCTCCGACAAAACCTTCTTTAGGATCTCCCCATTGAATAATGTCTCCACTTTTATTTGTAGACAGTGGAGTAGGATCTTTTTTTATCTCGTTAGCTAAATCCATTTTATTAACTTTAATACCTGCATGCTGTAATACCATCGCTAAGCTTGTAACTTCGCATCCATATTTTAATTCTGGCTTTTGTGATATAAGCGGCACATCTAAAATGATTTTTTTAGTGGCTGAAGTGGGAGATGGTTGTAAAGATTTACTTTTTGGAATTGAATGTGTTGTATTTTGAATCAATTTGTTATCTTTTTGTTTAACTTGTAATTCATTCTTTTTAAGAGAGGGTGTTTTTTCTGAACATCCAGCTAAAATTAAAACTAAGGCATACAAAGTTAGAAATCTTTTCATATCATTCACCTTTTTAATAGTACTTACTTAATACCATAATATTCTATTATTCGATATTTTTAGAGGTAAAGAACGTTTAATAAGCTTCATTTTATGTGGCAAAT
This sequence comes from Bacillus cereus group sp. RP32, assembly GCF_040459735.1. Classification (NCBI taxonomy): domain Bacteria; kingdom Bacillati; phylum Bacillota; class Bacilli; order Caryophanales; family Bacillaceae; genus Bacillus; species Bacillus cereus group sp. RP32. The sequence goes on from NZ_JARVHO010000002.1 coordinate 142,042, forward strand.
TCCAAATACCTACGTGTAGTAAAAAGGAAGCCCACGCGCACCGATTAATAATTTGTGACTTTAAGTTACAGTTATAGTATAAGCGAGTTGAGGAGAGCTATGCAGGAATAAAAAGTATTAAAAGCTTTATTCCCAAAATGACTAATGAACCGGGTATATATCTGTCTAAAATGTTTCATTAATCAAAATGAACTTTTTTGAACATTTTATGTTTTGTAAAGAGAGAAATGAATATTGAATCCTTTAACAAAATAGGAAGTGAGTATATTTCTTTCTTTTTATACAAATTATTAAGAGTAAAATACTTATGAAATCAGTAGCTTTTATTAAGAGATTATAAATTGTTGGGGTGATTCAATACATGCCAAAGTTAGATGTAGAGGGATGTAGTCTTTATTACATAGTAAAAGGAGAAGGGACTCCTATCATTTTTATTCACCCACCTACACTTACCTGTGAAAATTTTGAATATCAGATAGAAGAATTATCTAGAAATTTTAAAGTAATCGCTTTTGATGTTAGAGGACATGGGAACAGTCAGAGTTCAAGTCAGCCAATTACGTATTCACTAATTGCTAAAGATATAAAGAGTTTACTGGAATATTTGGAAATAAAAAAGTCTTTTGTATGTGGGTATTCAACAGGAAGCTCAGTTGCCTTGGAATTTTTATTAACATATCCCGAAAATAGTTTAGGGGGAATTCTAATAGGTGGAATGTCAGAAGTGCGTCAAGGATATTTAAAAAATAAGATTTCTCTTGGAGTCCAATTAGCGAAAGCAAGAGCAATTTCATTTTTAGCATTTGCCATTTCGTGGGGGAATTCTAATACAAAAAAATTATTTAAAACAATGTTTCGAGAAGCTCGGAAAGGTAATGGGAAAAATATCGAACAATATTATCGCTATAGTTTGCACTATAATTGTACCAATCGCCTTAAAGACATTCATCTACCTATGTTATTGGTTTATGGACAAAATGACAAAACTTTTTATAGTCATGCAAACTTATTACATGAAGAATTGCCATGTAATGAATTAAAATTTATTACGGGTGCAAAACATCAAATACCAACAAAAGCGGCTACCGAGTTAAATCAAATGATTGAGCAGTTTGTTTGTACTCATTCTAAGGTGCCTAAAGAAGCTCTTAAATCATAAAGTATTATCTCAAATCTAAAAGGGATTTATAATTAATATTTTCAAAAAGGATAACGGGATGAGTTTTGTTTCTAACTTAAAAAATTATGATTAACAGTAGATCAATTAGAAATGAAATCGTGGAAACAGGGGATTTTCGAAAATTGAAGATGAAAAAAGCAACCCATGTACGTAATGGACAATGAAGGTATGAGTTAAAAGAAGATAAATAAAAAATTAACAAGTGGAGATGTCGAAAAACTAATTCGGGTCACCATATTCAAAAAAGAGAATTGTACGTATTAAAACAGATTAGCCGATTTCCTGTAAAATAAGGAACCGGCTAATTGCTTTTTTATGGGGTTGTTGTCTTTTAATAGTGACAGTTATTAGTTTGGATTACTTTGTTTCTTTTGTGTGTTAGGCGTAATTTCATCAGCAAACTCCATATTTGCCAAATTTACTTTGGATGGAATAAATGTTCTTGTTTTATTTTGAAAACCTTGAAACGTATGTTTTATAGGTCTCATCATACTTGAATTACGTGTTGCTAATACACCCAAAACTGTTCCTAGCCCTAATAAAGAAGCCCAAATCCATCCTTTATTGTTCTTCTTTTTATTTCCGAATAGTTTAAAAATTTGTTGAGTTATTTTTCCAGAATTGAATAATGACATCAAGAAGTTAAGAATATTCATTTTTGTCCCCCTTGTAAAGAATCGTAAAAAGAAACGCTAGTTTCAATTCCACATGATTTATGTTGTTCTATTTTATAGAAATTTATGATGCCAACTTATACTAATAATTCTTGACTTTCAAACCGGAAATTCCTAATATTACCCACTTGTTTTTTACTGAAATACGAAAAATAGTTTTATAAAAAAATCAAAAAGGGACTGAAAAGTTATGTATTATTAGATTGGAAATTTATCAATTCTTTTTCAATAGTCGGTTATGTAATGTCGAAAGGGTGAGTAACGTAAGAATCGAGCCTACTAAGGCAAGTGACATATCCCATTGTGCATCCCATATATCGCCTTGCATACCTAAAAAGTCTTTTGCTGTTGTTCCTCCCTTTGCTATTTTAAAAGCTAACCATTCGATGATTTCGTATAATACAGCAATAGCAAGTGAAATACTTATGCTAATCGTAACTAACCAAGGGCCTTCGGTAAGTTGGGGTTTTCGTAATAAGATTTCTCTTATGACAATGATAAACAAGCCTTTTATCAAATGTCCAAATCGATCGTAGTGATTTCGCTTTAACTCAAAAAAATCTTGTATCGAATTAAATAGAGGCACCTCTGAGTATGTGTAATGGCCTCCGACAAACATTATAATGGACAACGTTGTAATAATTATATATGAGAGAGTGGTGAGACGAAACTTATTGTACGTTGCAATTACAATGAATAAACCGAAAATAGCAGGAATAGCTTCTGCTGCCCATGTCGAGTATTTTGCAGGGTTAATAACAGACCATATAAAAACAGCGATAACAACCAATAATAAAAATAGGTGAATCACTGCACGTTTGTTTCTTATCACTTTTTTCACTCCTATCGAAAGTATTTTAGCTTAAAGTATTTGAAAAACACACTTTCGTATACAGAATAATTATGATTTTTAACTGTATTTTCCATTTTAAGGTAGGCTTACAGATATCTAAGAGTCCTGTTTTTTCGATAATTAGATTTAATTCTTATTGGATGTATAGGAAAAAAATAATGAAAAAACTTTAGCATATTCTTTTTTTTAAAGTAGATGATAATAGCATAAATATTTAATTGAAAGGAGCAATAATCTCGTGAAGAAAAGAAAATACTTACTTGCTTTTATGTCTACTGTTTTATCTGTAGGTTTGTTATGTGGTTGCAATGGCGTTGATGAAGATGAGCCAGATCCAACAGAAGAACCTTCTGAAGAAATTAGAGAAAATAACAATCAATAATAGGATATAATATAAGATTTATCATTAACGTACTGTTAGCTCATAAATATAAAATAGTCTACTTGAAGTAGAACAATATATATAGTGATTTAATGGAATAGAACAAGTAAAAAACACCTCTTACTATCGTATTTATTTAAATACGATAGTAAGAGGTGTTTTTAGTTATAATAGTAGCATTTCAAAACTCGTGCACTTTTTGTTCTTTCTAACGATCATCATTCTACCATGCTATTTCATTATATGTATCTAGATTATACAACAAAAATTTTAATATAGAACGCCACAAGGCTTTTATTATTTAAAGGTGCTTACTTATACGCAATTTTAAGAATTTGTATAATATTCATTGTGATGTCAATAATGGATATGGAATGAAAGGATGATAAGCATGAAGTGGCTTGTAATTGGGATCGGGATTCTGTTATTGATTATTTTGTTTATGTTGTTTTTGAAAATATCTTTGAAAGTTACTTTCTTATATACAGAAATAGAGAAACAATGTTTACTACAAGTTAAAATATGGAAATTTAAATATACGTTTGATGTATTAGAAAGAATAGAAAAACAGCAAAAAAAGACTGGACAAAAAATTGAAAAAGCAGAAGAAGAGGGCGGTATTGAAAATAAAGTAATGGCACAGATTGATAGTATTGGAGAGATAGTAAAAAAGTTGCAAGAGATTCATTCTGTACTTAAAAAAAATCTAAAAAAAGTTAAAATCAATCAATGGAGATGGCATTCACAAATTGGAACAGGGGACGCAGCTAGTACTGGAATCATAACAGGTTTTGCGTGGTCAATAAAAGGAATGGTTGTCGGAGTTGCTGGAGAATATATGCATATTATTGATATACCAGAGCTTGAAATTACGCCTGTATTTCAAGGGAAAGGTTTTGCATCTAGGTGTGAATTAACAGCGTCATTTCATATTTATCGTTCAATAATAACTGTATTTATGTTACTTATATTCATGAAAAAACAACAATCTGTTAGTACAGAAAAATCTGTTCAAACATAAAGTACTTTGAATTATTTTATGTTTCATTTCAAGGAAGTGAAACAAACATTTTATGGGGAGATATAAAATGTTTGTTTTTAGGAATTCCTCAGGAGGTAAATTAATTAGTCGGATTGATCTTAATTTTGATGTCTCTACTATTACTCATTGAATTGAAATTTATACAATGCTACTACCTGATTTGGCATTAATTTCAAACGGAGCGTATAGTCTTTTAACGGGAGGCTTTCAAAATAAGACAATGAATCTGTTTGGAGTATCTTTATAACACTAGTTGTTACAGAAAAAGTAAAGTTAACTTATAATAACATCGTTTATGGTGTATTAGAGTTAAAAGAAAAATACGTACCAAATAAAGTTGAAGAAGTAAATAAGGCGTTTCAAACAACAGATTCTCAACACCATGGAGTAAAAATAACGTATACCTGGCAAGGTCAGTTCATTAATAAAAATCCCTCCGAAAAATAAAAGCTTTAGGTAATTCTACAAAGCGCTCTCATAAACAAGGGAAGAATTTAAAAATGAAAATTGGAATACGATTATAGGATTTCAAACAAGAAACTCAGCTCATATAGCACATGAGTATATTCAAAAAACTGCACTTGAAATAGTTGATGAATCAAATTCAGATGATATTCAGTAGAAATTAGAATGAAAAGCTAAGAGGTTATATAGACTTATTGCAATTGTCCGGAAGCTTTTGCATCATACATGTAATAGTCTCCAAAGTTTTACAGATAGGATAATCTATTTATTAATATTGAATTATTTTTCCGTTGATGTTTGCACAAGACATATGTATAATTTAAATCGTAATCATTACGATTTAAATGGAGGTTTTATAATGAAAATTGCATTTACAAAGAAGATAGGTATATTAACTATTAGTTCAATGTTAGTATTAGTAGGCTGTCAGACTTCAAGTTCATCTAAAAAGCAAGAGCAAACATCTGAAAGTCATACACACGAAAATGAACACGATCACAGTCATGCTCATGATGAAGCAACAGAAAAAATTTATGAAGGGTATTTCGAAGACAACCAAGTGAAGGATCGATCACTCTCCGATTGGAAAGGAGACTGGCAATCGGTATATCCATATTTACAAGATGGAACGCTTGATGAGGTATTTGCTTACAAAGCGAAACATAAAGGTAAAATGTCAGCCAAAGAATATAAGGAGTATTATAATGAAGGATATCAAACAGATGTGAACCGTATCGTGATTCAAGGAGATACTGTAACATTCTACAAAAACAAAGAAGAATACTCTGGTAAGTATATCTATGATGGGTACAAAATTTTAACATATAATGCAGGGAATAGAGGTGTAAGATACATATTTAAACTAGCAGAAAAAACAGAAGGAGTTCCTCAGTATATTCAATTTAGTGATCATGGTATTTATCCGAATAAAGCTGATCACTATCACTTGTATTGGGGTGACAATCGTGAAGCTTTATTCGATGAAGTCATACACTGGACTACCTACTACCCATTGGATATGAATGGACATGATATTGCGCACGAGATGATGGCGCATTAAATTAGGAGTCACCATGATTATTTCTTTGAACAATATATAAAATTCAAAGGTTATCAGTCTAGAATTGCATTGTTTAATACTCAAAAGTTAACTATAAAAATACTCTTTTATAATAACAAGTGATTTATACATGTTTTTGGTAGATATTTTAGTAAATGTACTAAATCAAATAAATTGAGAAAAGTAATCCTACACTTCGGTAAACGGGCTTGTAAAGATACGATTGCAATAGAATTGTTCGTGGAAGTAGGGTATTCACCTAACGTGAAATCAACTGAACTAAAAGCAGAAGAAATTCGTTTAATTACTAATATCAACTAGAAAATGAAACAAGTGGTAAACCGTATATACGTATAATGCATCTAATCCCTAAAAATTCATATTTTTGGGGATTTTTCTTTAAATAAATTATATTCTTTCGAATTTATTTATTTGGTTTAACATTAGGTTAAAAAATACATTATTTTGAATAGGTTTTTGGGTGAAAAATTGCTCAAAGAATGTTTTAGGTGTTGATCTATAACAAAGACAGTCTTGCCTTATATACATTAAATTATTAGTTCTTAATATATATCCCGCCCATATATTAATAGTGTATATTTTCAACAAATTTTGAGTGCATAAACTAAACTTTTCAACTCTAATTTCTTAAAAGAAAAAAGGAAAGGTACTGTAATAAAAATTCATTATATTAAGGGGGATAAAATATGGCTTATCTTTCTTTATATTCCAATAACTATCCGAACATGTATATTCGTGAATTAACTGGTTTAGGAGAACTTACTACAATTCAAACCGAAAATGACCAAATGGAAGCTTCATTTGAGTGGACAGGTGCTTGGAGATATGGGGAGAGTGGACAACTTCGTTTAATGATCAATCCATTAATTGTTTTACGACACTTACCCGAAGATAACTTTCGTATCCATTTTAGTTATTACGGACCTGCCTTAAATCCAGAAGCAGAACCGAAAGTACGCGCAGACTCTACCTTCATCTTAGAACCTGGACTTATAGATCCAAATCAGTATTCATTTCGTTCGTCTAATTATCCTAATCGTTACATTCGTCACCGAGATTTTCATCTATATACTGAACCCATAAATCAATACCCAGATCATCAATATGCAACATTTAGAAGAGCCCTTCCATTATATCAACCTAGATATTGATAACTTCATTAGTAACATTCCCCCCACTTTTTGTTAAATTATATAGTGTATTAAAAAGAGAAAAAGTTTATTTAACTTCCTATATCATCGAATCTTATATTAAAAAAACAGTTCCAAAAGAGCTGTTTTTTTAGTTTCTTTTTTTATAGGCAATAGAACAATTATGTATGGACAATATACACAAACATAAACAATTTAATACAATCTTAGTAATTTAAAAAACATTTCTGAGGAGGAAAATTATTGGCTCATCCATCCATCAATTATAGAGAACTTATAAACAGTTATTCAGACATTGAACGACATAAAGAATGCATAGCAAATGAGTTAAGGTATTACTATTCAAATGTAACTAATCATGTCCGCGCAGTTACCTGCTTAACCAATGATGATCATACAATTGTTATTATGCATTTAAGAATTGATCAATACCGATTTTACGAAGTTGTAGTTGTTACTGGTCCAGATTATAATAAAATAACAAACGAAATAATTCCACGGGTTTGGAGCTTAATCAGTAGAGCTACTAATATTTGTGGTTAATTATAAAATTTATCTTAAATATATCTACTTAAACTATAGACATTTTAATTTTTAAAAAAAGACTGTTACAACACTTTTTTTAATTCAACTAAAAAAATTAAGTTCAATAAACAGCTAAAAGGATCTTGGAATCAAAGATCCTTTTTTCATACCAATAATGAGACGTTATATTAACCTGACATGTATGGAATATACAACCAAAATCAAACAACATATTACTTCTTTTAAATGGTAAAATAGGGAAAAAGGAGGTTCTAAATTATGCCTTTAGAAAACTCTATTTATTACATAGGAGTTGCTATTATTTTAGTGATCATCGGTGCACTGTTTGGGGGGATTATACGTATAATTCAGCATACCAGCAATCGCAACAAACAAGATCCAGTTGAGCAAAAATTAGATAGGGTTATTCAACTGTTAGAAAAACAAAATAAAGATTGACTCTCTCTCCAAAAAGGAGAGGTTTGAAATAACTTCCACTAACGAATTTTACGTTAACTAGTCTCTTTTGTAGGGGCTAGTTTTTTTGCTTAGCGTGTTTTTTTCTAAAATGCTGACGATACCCCATGCCCATCAAGCTAGGCTTATATAAGATTTCACGTGAGATTTTTTCTTTTTTCTAAAGATCCAGTGTAAGTTCTTTAAAGATTTGCATACCAAATAAACCCTATCGGGTTTCAATTTTTTGAATTACGCTACATGATTGTGAGACATAGAAAAGTTGTATACGACGCCTAAGATATCAAAGACTGTTTTCTTCTCATACCTATGGGATTTTCGTCCGTTTTTCTGTAAGAGATTAAACAGACGTAACAATATCTTTGTTAATTCTTGGGTGTTTTTTTGTAAAGTTTGATAAATAAGTGGAAAATAATCTTTTATGATATAAACCGCTTTATATTCGCTTAGTTCTCGTTTCTTCTTGATGAGGAGTAATTGGCGCATTTGAAACATGGTGGAAGAACAAAGAAGGATGCTAATTAGTTGTCCATATAAATGACACTCTAGCCGTTCTAATTTCACAGAATTACAGTGATGAATACGAAAAAATGATTTCCACGTTTTAAAAATAAGTTCAATTTGCCATCGTAAAGAGTAGAAATCGTATACTTGTTCCTTTGGTAGGTATTCCAAAGGAATATTTGTAATGTAAAAGTTAATTGCACTAAGCCGTTTACTGCGTTCTTTATAGGTAATTTGCTTCTTATGTTCTTTAGATGCTAAATCCTTTTGTCTACGTTTCATTTGCGTTTCAGTCAATTTATACAGAATTAGTCTTGCAGGAAGCTTTTGATACATTCCAATATAAATCTCAGGAATTTCATATGTTTCCCCTGACTGTAATTGCTCCATATCTAATTGGATGTACTCAGATTGCTTTTTTATTGTTCCATTTTGAAAGTATTCAGGTTCTTTATTCTTCTGATATATACGTGTATTGAGCTTTAATCTTGAAATAAAATAAGCATTACACTCTTCTATAGTATGTAAGTCTTTTAAATCAAAGTATCCTAAATCACGTATACATACATCGTTTGGTTGAAGCGACGCTAAACAAGTAGAACCATACGTTTTATCATTGTGCTTTCCTGATCCTACATGAACATGTAGAAATTGACCACTTAATAAATCATATTCTAGTTGGATTTTCACGCCAGCATTTTGACCATTACAACCTGAACCTTGATATGTAGAAGTGAATTTATCCGGAATCTGAAAATGTGTAGAATCCAACACACGAATACGCCGAAAATAATTTGTATACAAAGTTGGAATCTTGTTAGAAGAACAAAATTGTTGGTGAAGTAAATGTGCTAAGAGTTGTTGCTAAAACTGAACAGCTTGAGAATTAAAACGTTGATTGAGTCCTTCTGGACTCATAGAAATGCCTGTGTTAGCTTCTAATCGACTACATAATTGTGCCAATGAAGTATGAGCTATATTTTGGCTTAACCAAACACAAAGGGCTACTAAATCTTGTGCACGATATTTACTTTTTCGTCGAACAAATCCTATCTCTCTAGCTATCTGCTCTAGGGTATTTGGTTACATATGCCGTTGTAATTCTTCGGAAAATAATTGTAGTTTATCAGAAACCGAAACGTTCATATAACAACTCCATCCTTTCTGTATATTTCTACAAAAATGATATTACACTACTACTAAAGATGTATGGAATTTTAATACTTTTATTGGATTCAATATTATTTTTTAATTGATATATTAATATTCAAGAACAGAAAGTAAGGGAGAAAATCAAATGATTAAAGGGCTGTATGAAGCACATTTACCAGTTAGTAATTTAAAATCGTCAATAAAATTTTACGAAAATCTTGGTTTGGAGTTCAACCATAGTGTAGAGGATAAAATAGCTTTTCTATGGATTGAAAAAGACAAAAGTTGGTTAGGATTATGGGAAACCGATAAAGTAGAACTTGAATATCATCCATCTATAAGACATATAGCATTTCAAGTCACTTTGGATGATTTGAAGAATTCGGTGAAATGGCTTAAAGACAAAGGGTATGAACCGAGGGAAGCATTTGGATTTGAGCCACATGAACCCTTTGTAATGGCTCATAACGATTATGCCCATGCTAAAATTCATTTTAATGACCCAGATGGAAATAGTTTAGAACTTATTTGTAAGCTTGAAAATCCACATAAGATTACAAAAAGAATGTATTTGAGTGAGTGGGAAAAGTATTTGGAGAATAAAGATTTATCATAATAAGTGAGAAGGAGAGTAAGTATGCACTTTCGTCTGGAGCTATTTGTCGAAGATTTACAAAAATCTATTAGGTTTTATGAGGAAATCCTTGGTCTGGCATTCTCAAAAAAGAATGAGACTGGTGCGATGGTTAAACTAGAGGATTTTGCTTTATTACTAACTCCTGATTATATTCTTAATGAAAATCATTATTTAAAAAAGGGAGGTCTTAATCCAAAAGGTAAGGGTGTTGAGGTTATCATAGTTTTTGATAATATCGAACAATTATACCAACATGTATTAGAAAAAGATTATCCAGTAGAATCTAACCTTAAAACTCAATCTTGGGGAATGAAGGATTTCCGTATTGTAGACCCTGATGGTTATTATTTAAGGTTAACTTCATATTGAATTTTTTCCTATTCGAAGTGATTACAAACCAACATTTAGATTTAAATAACTGTATTGTCACTTTACATTTCTCGTTTTGGGGACACTTCAAAATACTAGCTTGATGGGCATCGGGCGGTACCCCTCTTAGGTTGATGGGAGTATGGTGCTACTCCATTAAAAAATAGTAAAAGCCGGAAAGTATTTTTATACTCCCCGGCCTTAATATAAACAGATTAAGAATTTGAAACCTTATTTGCTAAGCATAATTTTCTCAAGTTCATCTAACATTTTGTTAGCTGCAATTACACCACCAGCAGTATTCCAAACTGCATCACTAACTTCATGTGCATTTCCATTTTTAACAGCATTTAGATTTTTCCAAAGAGGATCGCTTGTCATTTCTTTTGCTTTATCTAAAGCTTTTTGATCATTTTCTGGAGCATATGTAAAGTAAAAAAGAACATCTCCATCCATTTTAGGAATCATTTCTTTTCCTACATCTATAGCAAGGTTGCCAAATTTACTGTTAGCAGTAAACAGCTCTTTTTGCTGTTTCACACGTTTAAAACCTAATTGATCAAAAATAACTCCAGAAAAAGAATCTGTGTAATAAATACGAGAAGTTCCAGCCATGAAACGGACAACAGAAACTTCTTGATTTACTTTATCACCTAATTTTTGTTTTACACCTTCTAGGTGTGCATCAAATTTGCTTAATACTTTGTTGCCTTCTTCTTCACGATTTAAAGCTTTTGCATATAATTTAAAGTTTTCCTTCCAATCGCCTCCTAGTGTATCTGAAAATACTGTTGGAGCAATTGCGCTTAATTTATCGTACACCTTTTCTTGGCGTACCTTATTACCAATAATTAAATCAGGTTTTAAAGATGCAATTTTCTCTAAGTTGACTTCATGTTCAACCCCTACAACTTCAACGGCTTTCATATCGCTTTTAATATGATCGTACCATGGATCTCCTAGCCAAGATTTCACAGCACCAACAGGCTTTACTCCCATGGATAAAATCGCTTCTGTTCCTTCGTTAGTTAAAACAACAACGCGTTTAGGATTTTTTGTGATCTTTGTTTCACCCATAGCATGTTTAACTGTATAACCTTGTTCTTTGTTTGATTTTGACTCTGTTTTTTCTTTTGACACTTCATTGCTACCACAAGCAGCTATGAACACTAAGAAAAGAGCCGACAATAAAGTAAGTGTCGTCTTTAAATATGTACGCATAGTAAGTCCCCCGATAAGTTCAATAATGATTTTCATTATTAATAATGCTTTATAGATTAATAAACTGTCAATGGTATTTTGTCAGATGTTTAGAACATACATTGAAATATCTGACAAAAAATAAGAAATCCAGCTAGAGGGGATCTCGTCCATCGCCATCAAGTTAAGAAATACATTCTTCCCCAAAACAAAAAAATGAGCTGAATTCTTATAAATAACTGTAGAAATATAAAATTTTCGTTTTGGAGTATTTGCTTTTCTTAGGTTGATGGTGATGTGGTGCCCCTCCATATAGACATATAATTATTTACTTATGATATGATTTTAAAAAGTGCTTAAGAATTATTTATTAAAAAGAATGGGGGGACAGGCTTGTTAGATCAATTGCTAATTGTAGGTATATATCTTTTGATAATTTACATGTGCACATATGTTACACTCGAATATCAGAAAAATAAAATTAGTAAGCAGCATTTTCTGATATGGTTAATATTTATCTTTTTAACAGGACTTATAGGATTTATCATTTATATCTTTTGGGATAAGAAAAAAAGTACAAATTTTAAATAAGGAAATTCAATGTAAAGATTCTGTAAAGGCGAGAGTTTTCAGTTGAACATATAAGTAAATAGTTATATACTTATTTCGAAAGTGAGAATAAAGTAACTTGAAGGAATAATACATTTTATTTTCACACAATATATAAGTATATGCTTATGTAATTATAATGAGGTAGGTGTAGATATGGAAAAAACAGTTGTAGAGGTAACAAGAGCATCCCAATTACTGAAACTATTAGGAGATAAAACAAGATTAACAATTGTATCAATCCTTAAACAACGTGAATGCTGTGTCTGTGAGCTTCTCGAAGTATTTGATATGAGCCAACCTTCTATCAGTCAGCATCTTCGCAAGTTAAAGGATTTAGGTTTAGTACAGGAAGAGCGTAGAGGTCAGTGGATTTATTACTCTTTAAATCAAGCAAGTGATTTATACACGCTTTTAGAAGATATTTTAGCGCATGTACCAGACCAAACAGAGAAAATTAAACAAATTGTGAAGAGCAATCCTACACTGCGGTGTGGTTGTTAATAAATAGTTAGAAAGGGAAGTGAGAAGGATGAGCAACACGGGGAAAAAACGTCTGTCTTTCCTAGATCGATATCTAACCCTATGGATTTTTCTTGCGATGGCAGTAGGGATTGGAGTTGGATATCTATCACCTGGATTCGTTGATGGAATGAATAGTTTACAGGTAGGAACAACGTCTATTCCACTTGCGATTGGTCTAATTTTAATGATGTACCCACCGCTTGCAAAAGTTCGTTACGAAGAGATGGGGCGCGTTTTTAAAGATGTAAAAGTATTAGTGTTGTCACTGGTGCAAAACTGGATTATTGGTCCTGTTTTGATGTTTGCTTTGGCTGTTATATTCTTACCAGATAAGCCAGAATATATGGTGGGCTTAATCATGATAGGTTTAGCTCGTTGTATTGCGATGGTTATTGTATGGAATGACTTAGCGAAAGGTGATACAGAATATGCGGCAGGATTAGTAGCATTTAACTCTGTATTCCAAATGCTATTTTTCTCAGTATATGCTTATGTGTTTGTAACAGTTATTCCAGAATGGTTAGGAATTGAAGGTGCTGTTGTAGATATAACAATGGCTGAGGTTGCAAAATCAGTGTTTATATATTTAGGAATTCCATTCATCGCAGGAATGCTAACACGCTTGATCTTTGTAAAAACGAAAGGACGAGAATGGTATGAAAAAGTATTCATTCCAAAGATTAGTCCAATTACTTTAATTGCATTACTATTTACAATCATTGTGATGTTCTCTCTTAAAGGAGAAGTGATTGTTAGCGTACCATTTGATGTTGTACGTATTGCAATTCCATTACTTATCTATTTTGTAATCATGTTCTTTGTCTCTTTCTTTATGGGCAAAAAAATTGGTGCAAGTTACGGAGTATCAACAACATTAGCATTTACGGCTGGAAGTAATAACTTTGAATTAGCGATTGCAGTAGCTGTAGGTGTATTTGGAATTCAGTCAGGTGCAGCGTTTGCAGCAGTTATCGGACCTTTAGTCGAAGTTCCAGTTATGATAGCTCTTGTAAATGTAGCACTTTGGTTCCAGCGCAAATACTTTCAAACACAATAATAATAAACATTCATAATAAAGGTGGAATTATCATGGAAAACAAAAAAACAATTTACTTTTTATGCACAGGAAACTCATGTCGTAGCCAAATGGCAGAAGCTTGGGGTAAAAAATATCTAGGTGACAAATGGAATGTACTTTCTGCTGGTATTGAGGCACACGGAGTAAATCCGAATGCAATTAAAGCAATGAAAGAAGTAGACATTGATATTACGGACCAAACATCGGATATCATCGATCGTGACATTTTAGATAAAGCAGATCTAGTTGTAACACTTTGTGGTCATGCAAATGACGTATGTCCAACAACACCACCTCATGTAAAACGAGTTCACTGGGGATTTGATGATCCAGCGGGTCAAGAATGGTCTGTATTCCAAAGAGTTCGTGATGAAATTGGCGCACGCATTAAAAAGTATGCTGAAACAGGAGAATAATTGAAAACAAAATAGGCCGAGAATTCTTTCTCGGCTTTTTTATAAAGAAGGGGAGAAATCAGAGATGAAAAAGATTGAAATTTTTGATCCTGCAATGTGTTGTTCTACTGGAGTTTGCGGTCCAAGTGTTGATCCAGAGTTAATTCGTATTTCAGTTGCTGTTAACAACTTGAAGAATAAAGGAATTGATGTGACTCGTTATAATTTGGCAAGTGAACCAAATGCATTTGCCAATAATGATGTTATTAGTCAACTATTAACAGATAAAGGACCAGACGTGTTACCTGTAACTTTGGTGGATGGAAAAATAGTAAAAGAAAAAAATCACCTGACAAATGAAGAACTTACACAATTAACAGATGTAACAGAAGAAGAGTTGAGTCAAAAGCCAGTCGTACGTTTAAAGTTAAACGTGAAAAAATAGAGAAAGAAGTGAAAGGCAATGACAAACTTATATAACCCAAACACAATAGTATTCACACCATTTTTATTCTTTACTGGTAAAGGCGGAGTAGGAAAAACATCTACTGCATGTGCAACAGCTATTACATTAGCTGATATGGGGAAACAAGTTTTATTAATAAGTACTGACCCAGCTTCTAATTTACAAGATGTGTTCGAAATAGAACTTACGAATAAACCGAAAGAAATTCCAAGTGTTCCGAATCTACAAGTAGCAAACTTAGATCCTGAAACAGCAGCACATGAATATAAAGAACGTGTTGTTGGTCCATACCGTGGAAAGCTCCCTGATGCTGTTATTGCAACGATGGAAGAGCAATTATCTGGTGCTTGCACAGTAGAAATGGCTGCATTTGATGAATTCTCTACGTTACTTACGAATAAAGAATTAACATCAAAATTCGATCACATTATATTTGATACAGCACCAACAGGTCATACGTTACGTCTTCTTCAACTTCCTACGGCTTGGAGTGGTTTCCTGGAAGAAAGTACTCATGGGGCTTCTTGTTTAGGACCATTAGCAGGACTTGGTGATAAAAAAGAGTTATATAGTCAAACGGTTCAGGCGCTATCTAATCCGAACCAAACGATGTTATTACTTGTTACACGACCAGATAGTTCTCCATTACAAGAAGCAGAACGAGCAGCACATGAATTAAAAGAAATTGGTGTTAGTAATCAATTTCTACTTGTAAATGGGATTTTGAAAGGCTATATGCAAAATGATAATGTCTCAAATGCACTGTTTAAGAGACAATCACGCGCGTTAGAAAACATGGCAGAAGCATTAAAAAATCTTCCTACTTATGAAATTCCATTAGTACCGTTTAATGTTACTGGGATAGAAAATATGAGAAAACTGGTTCAACCAATGGAGAATCTCTCGATTTCGGGTGAAGAAACAAATACTGTCTCTATTCCTTCACTTCAGACATTGATTACTAATCTTTCAGAATCAGGAAAACGAGTTATTTTTACAATGGGAAAAGGTGGTGTCGGAAAGACTACGGTAGCTTCAGCAATTGCAGTAGGTCTGGCGGAAAAAGGACACCATGTACACCTAACTACAACTGATCCCGCAGCACATATTGATTATGTCATGCATGGAGAACAAGGAAATATTACGATAAGTCGAATTGATCCAAAAGTAGAAGTTGAAAACTATCGTAAGGAAGTCATAGAGCAAGCAAAAGATACAGTTGATGAAGAAGGTTTAGCGTATCTTGAAGAGGACTTACGTTCTCCTTGTACGGAAGAGATTGCAGTCTTTCGTGCTTTGGCCGATATTGTTGAAAGAGCGAATGATGAAATTGTAGTAATTGATACAGCACCAACAGGTCATACATTATTGTTACTAGATGCAGCACAAACGTATCATAAGGAAATTGCACGTTCTACGGGTGAAGTACCACAGTCTGTGAAAAATTTATTACCACGTTTGCGTAATCCAGAAGAAACAAGCGTTGTAATTGTAACACTTGCAGAAGCAACACCAGTTCATGAAGCAAGCCGTCTACAAGAAGACTTAAAACGTGCGGATATTACTCCGAAATGGTGGGTTATCAATCAAAGTTTTTACGCAACACATACAAGTGACTTCGTGTTAAGAGGAAGAGCGCAGTCCGAAATACAGTGGATTCAAGAAGTGCAAAAGGAATCACAAAATAACTGTGTTATCATCCCTTGGCAGTCGGAAGATATTGTAGGGTATGAGAAGCTTAAAGAGTTAGTAAAATAAAACATTTTAATTAGTTATTGTGAAGGGGAGAAATAAAAATGAATATTACAGATAAAGCAAAAGAGTTTATTGAAACTGCAATGAAAGAAAACGGTGTTACAACATTACGTTTTACATTTGATGGTGCTGGATGCTGTGGTCCTAGCTACGGTATTAATTTAGGCGAAGCAGAAGAAAGTGATATCACAGAAACAGTAAACGGTGTTCAAGTCGCAATGGATCCAAAGGTAGCAGAAATCGTTAATACTTTAACATTAGACTATGTAGAAGACCAACAAGGCGCAGGACTTGTTATCAGTGGTGGATCTAACTGCTGCTAAGTAATAATTGAAGGAGAATAGCAAACATGACTAACTATCACGAACTCGTAAAAGGAAAAGTATATATTGGTGGAGTAGACGCTATACAAGAAGCAGTAAAAAAACATGGGGTTACAGAGGTGTTTGATTTACGTGCTGGAGGAGAAGAGCCAGAAGGGTTTCCTGCTGGAACTAAGCGTCATGCTTATCCAATCGTAGAAGGTGCAGAAGGACAAGATGAATCAGTAAGAAACGCAATTGCAGCGGTCAAGGAAGCTGTTGAACAAGATAAAAAAGTGTTTTTCCATTGTTCTGGTGGACGTAATCGTACAGGTACAGTTGCTACAGGATTGTTAGTAGAATTAGGGCATGCATCTAACGTGGAAGAAGCTGAACAAAAAGCAAAAGAAATCCGTTCAAGCATTAATATCAAACCAGAAATGAAACAAGTGTTAAACCGTTTATACGTATGATACATCTAATCCCTAAAAATTCATATTTTTGGGGATTTTTCTTTGAATGCATTATATTCTTTCAAAATTATTTATTTGGTTTAACATTAGGTTAAATGGATATTATATAAATCTAAAAAATTTTAGTTTAGATTTTCTTGTCCCAACTAAGTCCCCGACATGAAACTCTAAACTAAAATCTCATGAACAAACATTGATAAATGACCATTATCAAAAATTTTGTAGGAATTTTCTTGTCTCGGCAAAAGGACAAGAAAGTCTAAAATTTTTGACCATGAGACAAGAAACTTTATACTTCTTAACCAGTAATAATATAATATTCATGCTATAAGCCATGATTTAAGCAAACGTATTTGTAAGCTGTTCATGCTTCGAGGTACCTACTTTTAGAATTATGAGTGCTGGGACAGATAAATATCTTTTTAAATTTATAGGAAAAGATACATTTTAATTAGGAGAAGAAACAATTCCGGGTTCTGGTGAAAAAAATCTCTTAAACTTGGACATACTGATAGTACTACTCTACAAAAGGTGTGTGATCAGTATGGAAAAGGAGAATTTGTTCAAATGGAATCATTATCAGCCGGAACTAATCTTATTAACAGTAAGGTGGTACCAACGGTACAATTTGAGCTTTCGTAACCTGGTGGAAATGATGGAAGAAAGAGGATTATCAATTGCTCACACAACGATTATGCGCTGGGTTCATCAATATGGACCTCAACTAGAAGAGAAAGTACGACATCATCTTAAGTCAACAAATGACTCGTGGAGAGTTGATGAAACATATATCAAAATAAAAGGTCAATGGATGTACCTATATCGTGCTGTTGATTCAAAAGGAAATACAATTGATTTTCATTTAAGCAAAACAAGAGATCATAGGGCTGCAAAGCGTTTTTCAAGAAAGCTTTGCAGTCTTTTCATGTTTCAAAGCCCCGTGTGATTACAGTAGACAAAAACCCGGCCTATCCTATAGCGATTGAAGAGTTGAAGAAAGAGAAAAAGATGCCTGTAGGCATCCAAATAAGGCAGGTAAAATACCTTAATAACATTGTAGAGCAAGATCATCGTTTTATTAAAAAGAGAGTTCGTTCAATGTTAGGATTTAAGTCTTTTCGTACAGCTAAATCTATTCTTTCAGGAATAGAAGCGATGCATATCATTAAAAAAGGCCAACTTATTTTACGGGACAAGTCTGTCCAAAATGGAATGAAGTTTATTCATCAACTATTCGGAATGGCTGCATAAGAATAGATTCCATTAGGAATCTATATACCTCTTTCGAATAAATGCAATCTTTGCACCAGAACCGGTTATTGGGACTAACAAATATGTATCATTGACACCAACATAATTAACGCCTCATCTTAGAGATAATAAAGACGAGGTAAAATAAAATCAGATGCTGGTTTCTAGCATCTATTTTTATTTTATGAGATTTCTAAAAAATAATACTTTACAAACACAACACCTTTAATTAGAATAATTCATATAATTCGACAAAACACGACAAAAAATAAGTTATTAATTTTCAGAAAAAGAAGAACATTCGATACTTTACAGGGTAGTGTCCATATGAATCAGTGTTTATGGAATTGATTCCTATGAAGATTTGGAGAAAAGATGCTGGTAAATCTTTCACATAACTCAACACTAGAATTTAATCGTTTTAAATTAGCTAGTATCTATACAAAATTATGTATAAAAAAAGTATTAGAAGAACATACCTTATTTTTTAAAGGGGACACAGAGGATATGAGGAAGCTATTAAAAAAGAAATCTGTTACACAACTGTTAGAGCATAATAAGAGTAAGAACTTAACGAAAACATTAGGACTATTTGATTTAATTATGTTAGGGATAGGTTCAATAATTGGAACAGGAGTTCTTGTGTTAACCGGATTGGTAGCAGCAAGAGATGCTGGTCCTGCAGTTATTTTTTCATTTGTACTTGCAGCAATTGTATGTGGACTTATCGCTTTATGTTACGCAGAAATTGCATCTGCACTTCCGACTTCAGGTAGTGTATATACGTACTCTTATGCAACGATTGGTGAGTTTGTGGCACATTTAGTGGGTTGGACGCTACTCTCAATTTATATCGTAGCTACAGCAGCGGTTGCTAGTGGTTGGACAGGATATTTCCACAATTTAATAAGTGGATTGGGGTTAGAGTTACCAAAATCACTGTTATCGATTCCATCACAAGGTGGTATTATGAATCTACCAGCGGTGGTCATTACATTAATAATTACATGGATGTTATCACGTGGTACGAAGGAAAGTAAACGTATCAATAACATAATGGTATTAATTAAAATTGGAATGGTTATATTATTTATTGTAGTTGGTGTATTCTATGTAAAGCCAGAGAACTGGGTACCATTTACACCATACGGTTTAAGTGGCGTTTTAGCTGGTGGAGCAGCCGTATTCTTTGCTTTTATGGGGTTTGATATACTAGCAACTTCGGCAGAAGAAGTAAAAGATCCACAACGAAATCTTCCCATTGGTATTATTGTATCGTTAATTATATGTACAATTATCTACGTTATAGTGTGCCTTGTTATGACAGGTATGGTTTCCTATGAAGAATTAAATGTACCTGAAGCAATGGCTTATGTAATGGAAGTCGTAGGACAAGATAAAGTTGCTGGTGTAATTGCTGCAGGGGCAGTAATCGGTCTTATGGCTGTTATTTTCTCGACTATGTATGCAGCAACACGTGTATTCTTTGCTATGAGTCGTGATGGACTGTTACCAAAATCACTTGCGAAGATTAATAAACAGACTGGAGCACCAACTTTTACAATTGGATTGGCGGGAATAGGAAGCTCTTTAATAGCTGGATTTATTGATTTAAAAGAGTTAGCAAATTTAGTTAATATTGGCGGTTTGGTAACGTTCGCATTGGTTGGTGTATCAGTTATTATACTGCGTAAGACGCATCCAAATTTAAAACGAGGCTTTATGGTACCGTTTGTACCTATATTACCAATCATTTCAATTGTAAGTTGTGTACTTTTAATGCTAAATTTACCATTAAGAACATGGGTGTACTTCAGTATTTGGATAACAATTGGTGCTTTAATATATTTCATATATTCAATGAAACACAGTAATTTAAATGAGGAAACAAATTCGAAAGCACATGATAAAATAGCGAGATAATTTCGATGTCGAGTAATATAAATATCAATAAAATATAAAAAATGACTTTTGTTAATTAACAAAAGTCATTTTTTATATTACGATTTAAATCTACATTTAAGATAATTTTTATTATTGAGCTATTTTTGATTTGATTCGATATGTTAGGTATTTTCTTAGTTCGGTGGAGTGGACGCGATACAAGAAGCAGTAAGAAAGCATGGAATCACTGAGGTATTTGATTTATGTGCCGGAGGAGAAGAATCAGAAGGATTTTCAGCAGAAACTACACGTCATACTTATCCGATTGCAGAAGGTGTAGAGGGACAAGATGAGTCAGTAAAAACTGCAATTGCAGCTGTCAAAGAAGCTGTTGAACAAGATAAGAAAGTATTTTTCCATTGTTCCGGTGAACGTAATCGTACAGGTACGGTTGAAACTGGATTATTAGTAGACTTAGGGCATGCATCTAATGTAAAAGAAGCGGAACAAAAAGCAAAAGAAATCCGTTCAAGTATTAATATCAAACCAGAAATGAAACAAGTGTTGAAACGTTTATACGTATAATACATTAAATCCCCTAAAATAAGAATTTTGGGGATTTTTCTTAAATAAATTATATCCTTTCGAAATTATTTATATGGTTTAACATTAGATTAAGTGGATATTATATAAATCTAAAAAAATTTTAGTTTAGACTTTCTTGTCTAAATAGTTTAGAGTTTCATGTCTTTGTACAGTACAATAGGAGGGGGGTTTAACTCACATCCCCTCAAGTGTTCGTTAAATTCTGATTTAACGTAAACAACAATTGTAGAAATCTAAAATTTTTATTTATATCTACTAAGAGAGAGTTTTTATATTCCAATTAATGTAGATTTCAAACTATATATTTTTTACATAATAAAATCAAATGTGAAACGAATAATAAATATCATTTTAACCCTAGTATAGGGAAAATAATAAAAGCTCAGCAATGTAAAATTGCTGAGCTTTTATTATTTATTCTTTCCTATTCTGCCTAAGCTATCTTTAATAGTTGTTTCTCCAAGCTGTGTGTATAATAAGGCCGTATCTTGGCTAGTATGCCCAAGTTGCTGCATCACTTGTAACGAGTCTTTTTCTTCCATATATAACTTATTTGCCAATGTATGTCTTAATTTATGAGGAGACATTCTTTTACCAAAGGCCTTAGTATATTTTTCTACTATATCTTGGATAGCCCTAACTGAAAGAGGCTGTGCAGTATGTTTATACTTCGATAAGAATACATTTTTTAATTCTTTCCCTGGAGCATATTTTTTATCTCTAATTTCCATATAATTTTCAAGATCATTCAATGCAATTGGGGTAATCCATACAGAATCTTCTTTGTTTCCTTTTCGTATTACATCAATTAGCCTTTCTTTTAAGTTTATATCTTCCATACGAAGATCGGCCAATTCACTTACACGAATACCACTACCAAGAAAGAGAGAAAGAATAGCTACATCACGATCTTTATCTCTTAGGAAATAGAACAACTGATGTTTTGTTAAAGATTTTTCATGTTCGTACTTAATGTAATTCAAAAACTCTTGATCGTCATCATTATGAAATATTTTAGATCTCATACGTTTTGCACGGGCATTTAATGTTTCTTTATCTTTATGTATTTCAATTTTAGCCATTACATTTCTATAAAAATAACATTCTCCATCATCATTCTCTGATAGGGAGGTAAGGTACTTAAATAAAGACTTTAAGGCTGAAATTTTTCTGTTAACAGAGGAATTCTGCATATTTTGTTGTAGTTTTAAAAACCTCATAAAGTTCTCAACATCTTTTTTCTTTAAATTCTCCAAATCAGAGAAGGATATGTCTTTAATGGGCTTAAATTCAATAATTTGTTCAGATAATAGCCAATTAAAGAAAACTCTAAAATCATATACATAATTCAGTAGGGTGGAGGGAGAGGCATCATGCAATTCTTTGTACTCCACAAATTCTTCTATGTAAAAGGGCATTTCATTTAAATTCTCGTATAATTTCTTACGATGTACTGATTTTTGACGTTGCTTGCTGTAATCCATAAAAATCACCTCATATATACTATAACAGAAAAAATACACGAACACAAGTTCGCGTTAAATTCAATTTTTACACGAACTTATTTACATAATTAAATTACGAAATACTAAAATTCACTCGAAATTAAATGGGAAAGTGTAATTATTCTAATAAAAGTTATAGATAACCAAGTGATAAATTCATATTTGGCTATAAAAATTATATATATAAAATAAAATGATTTTCAAATATTAATTCTAACAAAATGAATACATGTAAACAGTTTAAAAGTCTTCATAAAATGTGAATTGGTTAATTTAATCAAGGTTAATCAGGAGTTAGTTAGATCAACACAAGAAGAGCCCTTATAAATTAAAATGTAATTCACTATAAAAATTGGTTATGAGTAATTCAGCATTTGATTATTCTTATACAAAATATGAATTATATTGCGTATAAAAAATATACTAAGATTCATGCACTTAGCTTGAAATTCCTAGATACTGTATTTGATTTTTTTATAATTGCATTATTGTGCGTAAAATTGGTATTTCGCGCGAACTTGTTATTTGTTTTTAGAGTAAATAATCACCGCCCTTCTATTGTCGAATTTCACTGATTCCGATTAATCTCTCTTTATATTAAAATACCCTATAGAATGAATTTTTTCATTTTCTATAGGGTGTTTTTTTATATGGAATCTCTTATATTATATTGATTCTGTCTTATACGAAACAAAAAAGTAAAGAAAAAAGCACATTTATATAATATAACTTCTTTTTTTGAGATATTTTATTAAAGATAGCCATTTGTTCTAACTAGTTTGTCTTCAACAATTCTAACCATGGAACCATTTGCAACTTCATTCCTTATGTGACTACTATATTGAGTAATACTCCAGGAATAATTGTTGTAAGCAATCGTTCTACCAACTTCATTATTATATAGGTCCATTTCCTTATCAACCCCACTAGAATATTGCTCATGGGCATCTGTCCAAACTTTTGCTCTTGCAACACCAACATCACGACCTTTAATAGTACCTAATTCTTTAGCAAGAGCTGCATTCCAAAAAGAGTGCCTAAAAGCATCACCATTTCCTTGATAAAGTGTTGAGTTGCTGTAATATTTCTCTGAAGTTGTCTTTGCTAAAACGGAACAAGCCCCATAAGTTACAAATTCAAATGGATTTTTCTTGGCTAAATCAACCTCAGCATCAGTCAATGTTCCAAAGCCAGGTATTTGAAGTGAATATGCGGAGCGAAATGATACTGATGGATTATTTTTAATCTTTTCCGCCACAATTTGATTTAATTCTTCTTCAGATTTGCTGTCAGCAATGTTTTTCACTTCTTTATATATAGCATTTAAAGCAGATAGATTAATTGATTTGACTTCCTTATCAGTCAGAAATTCATTACTTTCTACGGCA
This sequence comes from Bacillus cereus group sp. RP32, assembly GCF_040459735.1. NCBI lineage: Bacteria > Bacillati > Bacillota > Bacilli > Caryophanales > Bacillaceae > Bacillus > Bacillus cereus group sp. RP32. The sequence goes on from NZ_JARVHO010000002.1 coordinate 165,971, forward strand.
TCATTATAACTTAATACTCTTCCTTCTTTAGTTTTGTTAGACGACTTTGATTGTACTTTAGTTATATTCACTTCATCTGCATAAGAATTACTTGGGAGAACCCCAACACCTAATAATCCCATAGTTAATGCCGTGACCCCTAAACGTTTTAAGCTTTGATTTTTTCTCATATTATCCCCAAAACCTTCCTTACATTCAGATTCATATAAATTCAAATATTGACCTGAAAAAATTTTAATATTTTTATGTAAAACTTTATTTAAAAAGTTACACACTTAAGTAAGAAAAAAATGAAAGGATTTTATATTTCACAAAATCCTTTCATTTTTATATCTCATTTTAACATTCCTACAACTTGTTTCCAACTGTATTTATGGAATGTTTTAAATATTTAAGACGAACAGACTCTCCATAACTACCTTTAGACCTTAAATTATTTTGATGTAAGTATGCTATAGAAAGTAATTTCAAATGTAATTCCTCGATAAGCTCCTTACTAATTTTACATTACATTAAAAGTCGCAAAATATTCTTATAGGGGTCACCATACATACCCATCAACTTAAGGATAGAAACTCCACGGTTTTTCATTAATTGAAATGAACAAACTTTTAAACAGTATAATCCTCTTAAAAATGAGCATACAAAATAAACCCTAACGGGTTTCATTTTTTCACTTATGCAGCTTTCTTTTGATTTCTATATCCACTATACTCATAGATAACACCCATAATATCAAAAATAGTTTTCTTCTCATATCGATGAGATTTCCGTCCATTTTTCTTTAGTAGGGTAAACAGACGGAGTAAAATCTTTGCTATTTCTTGGGTGTTTTTCTGTATCGCTTGATAGAACAGAGATAGATGATCTTGGATCATCCCAATTGCTTTATATTCACTTAGTTCTCTTTTGTGCTTTCGTAACAGAAGTTGGCGCATCTTAAACATCTTGGAAGAGCAGATAAAAATGGCAATGAGTTTTCCATACACATGGCATTCTAATCTTTCTTGTTTGATAGAAAGTAAACTTTTGGGTAAAAGTTTACTTTGGAGTTTTGAATCATTTACAGCTAATTTTGTAATAAATTTCACAATATAGATATACTTAATAATTATGGTATTAATATTCAAAATTAATAAAAATTGGGGTATTATAAAAATATGATGGTTATTCCTTTTGTTTACTCCTTGTGCTAAAGATAAGATTGTGTTCCCGATCTTATCTTTTTCTTTGTAGATTTTTGATATAAAAAAAGAATCCTTATAATAAGGATTCTGCAACAGGAAATAACAAAATATAAACAATAAAAAGAATTACTAATATTATAGTGTATATAGGGGTACCGCCACATGCCCATCAAGCTAAAAAATGCAAATACCCCCAAAACGAAAATTTTTTCTCTATAGATATATTTATGAGAATTAAGTTCATTTTTTCGTTTTGGAGGACAAACAATTTTTTAAGATGGTGGAGATGTATAGTGACCCCGAAATAGTTAAAAAGACATATAAATACGTTATCTTCTCCTACAACTCTTTCTTGTAAATTTAAGAACCATAACTTCGCCACAAATAAAAAGCAGCAACTATACAGTTGCTGCTTGCTCAATTTCTTTTTTTATTTCGACACTTTTGATTTGATAGGCATCTTTAGAAAGAACCTTAAATTCATATTCTTCACTTTTTATTGTCTGTCCTTCTTGGATATCATAATTCTGCAGCATAATCCAACCACCAATCGTGTCAACATCCTCATCATTCATATGTAATCCTAGCAAATCATTTAATTCACTAATGAGTACCTTACCTTCTACTACGAAATGCTGTTCATTCATTTGCTGAATGGGCGGACGTTCATCTTCGTCATATTCATCACGGATTTCTCCTACAATTTCTTCTAAAATATCCTCAATGGTTACAATACCAGCTGTACCGCCATATTCATCATATAATACAGCTAATGGAATACGCTTCTTTTGCATTTGCAGTAAAAGATCATGTATCGGAATACTTTCAATCGCTTCTATTACTGGACGTGTATACGAGTAGATTGAATCGGATTCTTTAGTTTCTTTATTCATGTAACGAATAAAGAAGTCTTTCACATTCACCATCCCAATGATTTCATCTTTATCTTCTCCAAATACAGGATAACGTGTGTACTTTTCATGACGAATTATATTTATCTGATTTGCTAAAGAATTATCTACATGTAGCCCTATAATTTCCGTTCTCTGATGCTGGTTTTAAGCCAAAGAGTCCGGTTATCATCCTTGCAGAGCCATTTAACAATCGTATAAATGGGTACATGATTTTGTAGAACCCAATAAGCGGAGGCGAAAGTAATAAAGTAATCTTTTCAGCCTTTTGAATCGCGAATGTTTTTGGTGCTAATTCTCCTACTACAACATGTAAGTACGTCATGATAATAAAGGCAATTCCTAAAGATAAGAAACTTGTAATGGAAGGATTGATATTCCATTTATCAAATAAAGGGTGTAAAAGTCTTTCAATGGTTGGTTCACCTAGCGCACCTAGTCCCATCGCTGTCAATGTAATCCCCAATTGGCAAGCTGACAAATATTCATCCAGGCTTGTGGTCACTTTTTTAGCCGCCAGCGTCCCCTTCTTTCCTTCTAATACAAATTGGTCAATCTTTGATCCTCTTACTTTTACTATAGCAAATTCTATTGCGATGAAAAATGCTGTAAAAGCGATTAAAACCACTACCATGATTAAATTTAATATGTTCAACTAATTCCCTTAGCTTCCTTGAAACTAAAGGATCCACCTCCTGATTGATTTTTCTCATTCCCTTAATACTGTTTGTTGTATACACCCTAAAATATTATTGTATATAACTTAAATTCTCATAATTATTAGGGGGACTCTGAGAAAATTGAGGTTGTTCAGCCAACTATCCGATTCACCATCTGATTCCAATAATGTTCCACCGCCTTAATTAAATTATCTATATGTTATCATGTAACATATAGCACCTTCAAACATTAAATTGTTTTTCGAAAATTACATCAAATTCCAAGAAGCCTCTGTAATTCAAAATTTTCACATCAGAGATATACATAAATAAAACCTTCATATTTCTGTTTATATCCCAAATAACTCCATTGAGGGTCCCGCCACAACGATGAAAATAAACTTGGTTGCCATAAAAGACTTCACGTTTCCATTCTGAAAGCTTAACCTAATATATAGCAGGCACCGACTATTAAGTAATGGGATTAGTCGCTACATCAATAAAGATAATTTTTTATTATAATTCATCTTCTTCAGCTTTGTTATGATTATATTTACCAAATCCATACATACATAAACCGAAAAGTACCCCCCATATAATGTTGCCAGTAAGGTCTCTCATAGTAATAGGTTCTCCAGATAAATGCGGTAACAAAGTATATAAAACATAGAACATAAAGCCTGAAATTATCGAATTTCGTATTAATGTTTTATTACTTGCATAACGTAAGTATACTTTTTTTATGCGCATCATTATAAATATATAACATGATGTTATTAAAAGGATAATTAAGGATAGCGTACCAAGTGATGTCACTTCTTTATTTAAAATTACATCATATATTATAGCTCCAAAACAGATAATGCTAGATAACATTCCAGCGTTCGCCATTATTTCAAATGCTGTATTTTGTTCTCGTTCATCAACAGAAGTACCCTTACCAAAAAGATAAAATTTTAATAGCTTAGACATTAATCTTCCTCCCAAAATAAATCATTTAATGTAACACCTAAACCTTTACATATCTCGATACATAATTTCAAAGATGGATTGTATTCACCTTTTTCTATTAGACCGATTGTCTGTCTACTTACATTTGTTAATTTTGCTAATTCCCCCTGTGTCATACCTTTTTCAAGTCGAATTCGCTTTACTTTGGTAAGCATATTAGAAGCCTCCAATACATTTATTTCCTTTGTAATATATATGTTACATTAGTCATATATATGTGTCAATGGTTAGAAATTTTATCACCTTATATTTCGAGGGATATCCCTATACAAATCAACTTTATCAAACTTTAAAACAAGGTAATATTATTTTCGGAAGATTAGATCGGATAAAAAGAAAGCAAGGTGTTTCGAATAGTTAATTATAACCGTAAAGAGCATTTAAAACAGCTTCATCAAGAAAGAAAAGAGAAGACCTATATAAAGGTCGATGAGGCTATTAAAAGGCTCGTAAGAGCTAATGAGAACATTAATTTTAATAGCGTTGCAAGTGAAGCTGGTGTAGCTAAGGCAACATTATATAACCATTCCGACCTTAGGGAACGAATCGAGACATTACGTCAGCAACAATCGCAATCCTTAACTCAACAACAAATAAAACGTAAAATGAACGATAACAATAAGGAAGCTCTTATTGAATCGCTTAAACGTAAGAATAAGAAGTTAGAAGAAGAAAATAAAAAATTACGTAAGCAATTGAAAGTTGCTTATGCAGAGGTTTATAAAAAGTTCTAGTTTATAAGGAATTTATTATTAAACAATCGACCATTTAATTGAATAAGACTACACAAAAAGTCGCCTTCCCTTACGTAAGGAAAGTGACTTTTTCGATTGATTTCCCCCTTGTTATCAAGCTTTTCACTTTAAGTTCCTTTGACTAATTTTGAAAATGTTGTTGACTATTCAGTTGAACTGTATTAAGTTATTATTAAGTTGAACTATATAGTCAAACTGAATAAAGGGTGAGTGTATGAAACATAAATTATTACCGTTGTCTGAAACCATGCATTATATTTTATTAGCCATGCGTGAGCCACTCCATGGCTATGCCGTAATGCAGAAGATAGAAAAGATAAGTAACGGTACTGTTATTTTAGCAGCTGGTACATTATACGGTGCGATTGAAAACTTGAATAAGCATGGTTGGATTGAACCTGTTGGAGAGTCCGGTCGGAGAAAAGTTTATATGATAACTGCAGAAGGAAGCGCTATTTTGAAAATGGAACAAAACAGGTTATTGCATATTTTATCCCTGTACGAAGGAAGTGAATCGAATGAAGAAATTTAGTAAGATGTTTTTTGATATTGAAAAAGAGGAGCAATGGCTGAACGAGCAATTACAAAAAGGCTATCGTTGTACAAATATTAGTGGATTAGGAATATACACTTTCGAAAAAACTGACAAGAGATATGTTATACGACTTGATTATCAAGATTATTTACCTAAGAAAAAGTTGGTTGAATACAAAGGGATATATGAGGATTTCGGTTGGAACTATATAAAAGGGCCCTGGCTTAGTGGAATACGGTATTGGCAAAAAGAAGATGATGATCAAAATGAAATCTTCTCGGATCGCCAATCAAAGGATAATCATTATAAAAAATTAATGAATTATTCATTTTGGTTGGTTATGCTGTGTTTAGCTTATTCTTATATGTTTTACAAGGATTCGGGATTATATCATGAAGGTCTTTGGAGTATGAAAGGTTCATTATTTTGGAAGGCATTTTTATTTGAAACTCCATTTGTCCTTTTGAAGTTGTCTTCCACACTTCTGTTTGTTTTTTTTGGTATCAATTTCTATAAAACTTATCGAAAGTATTCAATGTTAAAAGAAAAATAAACGTTTTTTAAATTTTCCAGAATCGGGTGCGATTGTGGAGCAAGAAGTAAAGGAGTGATACATATTAGTCAATGACTAATATGTATCACTCCTTATTTTTTATGACTTTTTTGATTTAGGTCTTGATAATGTAAATTAAACAACTATATTATCTCCGGACATCTTATTGTATAATTTCCCTAATAATCGGTACCTTCTATATAATCATTAGGTTAAACTTTTATAATGCTTTCAGAATAAAAACGTGATGTCTTTTATGGCAACCAAGTTTATTTTTATCGTTTTGGGGGGACATTAAAAACTTAAGTTGATGGGCATGGACTGAATCCCCTTGTTGTAGATTTTTATTTTATTATTAATAATTACGGTATATGAAATTATTAATAATAAAATAAAAAAAGCTCCCCTGATAGGAGCTCCTTACCTTACAAAACATTTAAGAAATCATTCTATTACCAGCTCTACTTAAGATTTGGAGCATGGTTATAACTCATTCACCCCTGTTTGTTACGATAAATCATTGGTCAAAGACTATTCTTTTTCTGTGTATTATTTCAAGCTCTTTAGATGTTTTCTTTTTGTGAAATTTACCTCAAAACAAATTAACTAGATAACAAAACGTAAAATAACAATGCAGCAGCTTCTTGCCGTTTCATACTTTGTTTTGATAGATAATCTGCTGATCCATCTTCATTATATATAACCTCAGGCCCTACTAAACGATGACCTACAATGTTTTTCACGGATTCTATTGCCCAATCATCAGTGTCTCCCTTTAATGTTGCATCTGCAGATGGCGCTCCTAACATTTTTAAATACTGCCAAGTAATCCATGCTGCTTCTTGTCTAGTAATTGCACGGTCTGGATGGAATTGTTCTCCTTTTTTTTCATATAAAATACCAATTTCATATAACTTTTGAATATGTGGTGCATACGGATGATTTTTCACATCAGTAAACACTGGTTCTTTTTTTGAAGGTGGTGCAAAGTAAGCAATTTGAGATAACCAATAAACAAATTCTGCTCGTGTAAGAGAAGATTCTGGAGTGAAATTCCCCTCCTTATTGGCTTGTAATACCTCGTATTGATGCAAGGGATCTATAAACTTAGCATATGGATGATTTTCATCTACGTCTTTAAATCTCTCAGGCTCACTTAACTTTAACGCTGAGCTGCCAGAGTTCCAATGTATCATTTCTTTCACAGTACCATCTTTGTGAAGTTTAAATGCCATATAATTCCCTTTTTCATCCTCAAATAGTAAAGGGTCTATTTGTTTTAGCTCCTGTTTACCATAAACCTTATCAGTTACATATAACTTTCCTTCACTTATGTTCACATGTGACACTAGGTTTTTTAATCTCAAATCACGGTAAACCCCTTCAAATTTCTTTAATTCTTCTTCAGTAGGGTTTAAATATTCAGGCTTTGTCTTATCTGGGAAATATTCATTCATAAAATCATCAAATACTTCAACAGGTAGTGCTGAACTATCTTTATTTGTAACTACAAAAACTCCAATTTTATGCTCAGGAATTAACCACATTAAAGATGAAAAACCTGGTATATTTCCACCTTTCCCAAACACATATTGCCCATTATGACTTTGCTGTGAAAAGAACTCAAATCCGTATGTCATATTAGGGTATTTGGGATGTAAAGCAAATTTTGTTTTTTGCATATCTTCTACAGTTTCTTTTTGTAGTATTTGGTTATTTTTATATTTACCATCATTCAATTGAGCAATCATAAAATTGGCTACATCACTTCCTGTAGAAAACATACTCCCTTGTGGCATATCTGTTGGTCTTGTTTGATAAAATGGAATGGCATTACCTTTAGCATCATATCCTGTTGCAAGCTTTTCTTTAATAAAATTAGTCATAACAAAACTGCTATTATGCATTTCTAAAGGGTAAAAAATATTCTTGGCCATATATTTGTAAAAAGGTGTGTTTGTCAGACTTTGAACAATATACCCTTGAAGCATAGAAGCAAAATTATCATATGTATATGTATCTCCTGGCTTTCTCACTACTGTGGGCATATTATCTTCTACATAATCTTTAAGCATAGTATAATCATTCTCTTGATAATGGATATCCTCTGGTCTAGGATCTACGTAATCAAACCCTGTTGTATGGGTAAGTAAATGTTCCATTGTAACTGGTTCACCCATTTTATTTTGATACTTTAATCCCCCCATATAATTTACTATATCTTTATTTATGTCAATTTTACCTTGTTCAACTAACTGCATGACAGCGCTAGCAGTAAAAACTTTTGATATTGACGCTAATCGAAAAACTGTTTTTTTAGGATCAATGGGAGTACTCTTTTCTTTATCGGAAAATCCGAATCCCTTTTGAAATAAAATTTGATTATCCTTTACAACGACAAGAGCTACACCAGCTGCTTTTTCTTTTTTCATTTTCTCTGGAATTACTTTATTGGTAAATGCTTCTACATCTTTAGGATTTAATGTTATAGGTGTAACAGTTTCGGCTTTTGAATAATTGCTCCCCAGAAAAACTAACAAAAAACATACACTTACAGCTACTAACCTTTGAAAATAAATTTTCATTCCTTTATTCCTATTACCCAAATTAATTCCCCTTTAATACTAGATTTATTGATTATACATCTATAGGTTAACCAACCATATTCTACCACTGCATTGATATTTTTTCTAATTTTATTTCAATTCTGTCACTTATTAACTTTTCTCCTTTAGAAGTAGTCTATATATTATTAGGTCTTAGTTATAGAAAATGCTAGACACTCTTTAATATAGGACTTCCCAGCAGTTTTTTCATAACATCCTACTTAGAGAAGACAACCATCGTTTATAATCAATAAAAATTGGCTATTTGGTGATGCGAGTACTATTAATGATCAATCTAATTTTTTTGAGAAGTTAGATAAAATTAAAAGATAGACCTACTGCATTATTTACTGGAAAAGATTACGGATATGGAGTGAAGATGCCCTAATTGGCATCTTCACTCCATATCCAGCAAGGAATCTCATGGTATGCTAATATTTAGATATTGATATTAGGAGGATTTAGATGATGAAGAAATCAGTATTAGCAGTTGGTTTATCGGTTGTAATGTTAGCAGCTTGCGGAGAAAATGAAATAGTTCAAAAGGAGCAAACAAAAACACAACAAACAACGGCGAAAACAGAACAACTAAAAGATGAGCAGACACGAATGGTGAAAAGTGTTGAACGTAGAACCAAGGAGATTATAGAATATTTCGGTGGTACTGTAACAGCGGTTGAATTAAATAAAGAAAATAACTTATATGTCTTATATGTTTTCGTTGATAAAACAGCATTGTCAAATGCTGACGAAGGCCTACGGAAAAATTTTGGCTACAGAACAAGAACAAAGTTAAAAGACGCCGTTGCGCAGAGTGGCTTGCAAGAATACGGCAAAATAAACATAAGATACTTCACATCAGATGGTAAAACAGAAATCGAATTTGAATAAGCACTCACGGGAGTGCTTTTTATTTTCACTTGTTATTTCAAGGGACGGAAGATTGTTCCGAACTTTTGACAATTAACCAAGGTGCGTAAAATTATTACGCTCTTTTCTCTTTTCTTTCAATACATCTTAACTTTGATTCTTTCTCATTATTATAAAAGCTACCATTCTAGCAAGAATAGAACTAGTTAATGGATCAATTATTACAGTTAAAAAATCGTTCAAAAGCGTACTCCCCTTGAATCCCCCCACTTTCACTTCATTTAAAAATAAGGAATTCCTAAGAAAAGATTCTTTCAAACTCTAATATATTTGACTATCACCGCATCCCTTGCGGTTTGAAGCCTTATCGCTTCATTCTTTTAAAAAAATATTGTGAAATTCTATAGCATTATGTAAGACATTTGATATCAAATATACTACATTCACTATGAAATTAGTTTATTTATAGGATTTCTATAGATAAACAAGGTACTAAATTGACTCTTAAGAAGTCATTACCATTATATTTATCTAAAAATTGAAAAAATATGTGTAGATAGATATCATCTTAAATACATATATAATTAATTTTAATTCTCTGACATAATTCTTAAACCAGTTTTTTGTGCATTATTAAATAGAATATTACACAATGTCAGTCTTTAAAAGATTATATATCAAAACTTTAAGAGAGGAAGATAAACTATGAAGATGAAAAGAAAAATCATGATGACAACAGTACTTGCAGCTACGTTAGCTACAGGTGCACTACCTTCTACATCAGTGTTTGCTGCAGAAAAAGAGGCTCCTATCCAACAAAAAGAGGCACAAATGAGTATTCAACCATTAGCACAAAATAATTTAGAAACAGCTGTTAATGCTGCCTTAAATGGTCCAGAAGTCAAAAAAATAAAAGTATTTGAGCATGAATTTAATGTAAAAGAAATAGAAGTAGTAAATCTAGGTGGAGGAAAAAAATATGTTAAAGGACAAATTTCTCATCATTTAAGTTTCCGTCCAGATGATCAATTTTATTATGAGTTTACTGTGCAAGATGGAAAAGTAGTAGATAAGCCTGTATTTAATATTGATAGAGGTGGTTGGACACCATTTGCTGCTCCACTTTTATCAATTCTTGCTGCGTATAATGGAATTCCAGTTAATCCAAATGATTTAAATGCACTTGGTCAGCAGCTTGGGAAAGTTATAGACGGAAGCTGGGAACATGCAGCTCAATCTATCGCAACTGTAGTTAGTCTAAGTTTTAATGAGTAGAATCTTTTAATTTTTATTAGCATTGTAGGGACCACTTTTCCTGAATAGCCTTGTTTTAAGAAATTCCTGAAACAGCTATAAATAGATTTTTACCGCTCACTCACATTATCTTAATTTGTTAACCACCTTTTCATTCATAATATGTCACAAAATAGAAGTCTTTTTAAGGCTTCTGTTTTGTTTGTATACAATACAGCAAAAAGCTTATTTTTACCTATCTTTGCTTCAATTCTTTAAAAATCCGTTTGGCTATTAGATATAAATTATTACAATAAACTAATACTATCTCAAGTTAGCTCACTACCGCTTTTTCAATTACAAAAATTCATTACATTAGGAATAGAAAACAATAAATATAGTAAAAAACCATCTTATTATAGCTATTGTTTAAAGGTTAGGAGAGATAAAATGAACAAAATAAAAATAAAAAATTTCTTTAAAGTTAGCATCCTCACTTGTTTTACACTAGCAAGTTTAAGTACACCATCTACAATTTTAGCTGATAGTCATCCAGGTTATTCCTATGAATCCAATATAGGTTATCAAAATCCATCATGGATGTCAGAAGTAGCAGATTCAACAAAATTAAGTGAAATATCTATTCCAGGCACTCATGGTACAATGGCTTTACATGGAGCAAGTTTTCTTGATGAAAATTTGACAAGAAATCAAACTATGAGTCTACCCCAACAATTAAATTCTGGAATTCGATATGTAGATATGCGCGTTAAACGTGTAAAAGATTCTTTTGCAATGTACCATGGTATTGTCAATCAAAAAGCAGTATTTGAAGATGTATTAAAAGAAGCAATCCAATTTTTGAAGGATTATCCGACAGAAACAATTTTAATGCGCTTAAAAGAAGAAACTACTCCCGAAAGTGGATCCCTATCATTTGAGGAGATATTTTTAAAATATAAAAACGATAATGCTTCATATTTTTGGGATCCTAATTCCGTACCAACTATAGACAGAAACAACCCTACTTTAGGAGATATCCGAGGAAAAATTGTAATCTTACAAAACTTTACATCCTCTCAATTGTACGGTATTGATTACGATAGATTGAACATTCAAGATAAATTTGAAATTGGAAGCGGACCAGACGAAATATATGAAAAATGGAATGCGATAAAAAATCATTTGCAAAGTGCAAATACTAACTATAATAATGGAAAAATATATCTTAATCATTTTAGTGGTACGGGTGGTGCAGCCGCATTTTTAAATAATGTATATCCTTGGTTTGTTGCAAGCGGAAAAGAGAATAGAAATACTGATAGTAACCCTAAGTTGATTCAAACGAATTCGACTCATGCTTGGAGTGATTTCCCTCGCGATAGAAATGGGCAAGTATATTATGGTGGGATGAATACACTTGGGACTGAACTCTTACAACAAGGTGGAATTAGACATTCTGGTATTATCGCAGCTGATTTTCCTGGGCCAGGTTTAATTGATAGTATCATTAAATTAAATGGTGTACATTCAAATGAAAAAGAGATATTGATTTCGCAAATTCCATCCGAATCTAGTCCTTTATCTGGACAAAAAAATCGATCCAGTCAAAACTTTAAAATTGATAGTTTACCTGCAGGTACCAAAGAATTAAAATGGGTTATTGAGCCTTCAGAAATAGATCATCCTTCTACTATCTCTTTCAATGTAATGATTGATGTTTCCCTAGGTACCGATTCTATTCGTTGGAAAAATATTTCACATGGATCTAGGACTGAAGCTTACACAAATACAAAATATTATATCGCAAGTCCAATTGGTGCCACTAACAAATTCACTGTGAAAATATACGCGATTACAAATTAGAAAATAAAGAATCCCAATGGAATACCATTGGGATTCTTTTTCGATTTCATTTCGTCAACATTAGATGGAGATTAAATTTATTTGCAAATCATTTAAACCATTCGAGAATTTATATTTTGAACGACCGTTTATTTTCAAAGAAAAATCCAAAAATGTTAACTACATTTGCCCACTTATCATTTATTCAAAACTGGCTTCCAAAGCGATAGAGCAAAAATCCAATTTGTGTCACCATTGCCTTGATAATCTTGAACCGCTTCATACACTTTCCCCTCATATACTACTCTATCACCTTTAGTATATGCTTTTCTCGCATCCCATTTTTCATATGTGGAATCCTCTTCCTTTGTTTTTACATTCAATACATCACTTCTACTAGATTCATTTCCAGCTAAATCAACCGCTGTTACTACATATTTATACGATGTATTAGCCTTCAATTCTTTATCCATAAAGGATGTATTATCCGTTGTCCCGATTTTATTCATAACTCCAGCACTTTCTCTATATACAATATAATGGTCTACTCCTACATTATCTTCAGACGGACTCCACATCAAATCAACAGTTGTCGCTGTTGTACTCATACTATGTAATCCTTTCGGTTGAGTTGGAGCCTCTATATCTTGAGTTTCATTTGTTGTCTTAACCTTTAGTTCTTCACTTTCTTTTGATATGTTTCCAGCCGAGTCTAATGCCTTTATTGTATAGATATATTCCGTATTTGCCTTTAGTTTTTTATCAATAAATGTTGTACCTGGTACCGTATCAATTATTTCTCCATTGCGTAACACTTGATATTCTTTTACACCTATATTATCCGTAGAGGCCTTCCATGTTAGTGCAACACTATTAGCAGAAACTTCGGACGCACTTAATCCAGTTGGTTGACTTGGAGCTACTGTATCGGGAGATTCATTATTTACTAGATTTACATCAATTACATTATAGAACGCATTTGACGTATCTGCTACATCCCATACAGCTAAAATAACATGATAACCATTACGATCAGTTGGTACATTAATTGTATGTGTTAAATTATTTGATGCGGCCGAACCGTCATGTTTCACAGTTCCAATTGGTTCTAGTTCAGCACGTGTTAATGGTTTATTAGGATCCCATCCCTTTTTTGTAATGTAATAATGCCATTTACTTGTAGGATGTGCAGCTGTATATTTCCATGTAAATGTATTTACTCCACCTTTAATCGTGTTTTTGAACCAGCGATTTGATGTTTGTTGGTCAAGAATTCCTCCAAACAGTCCTCCTGCCGAAGCGATTTTCCCATCAATCGGTCCCCCATCTGGGAATCCTTTAGGTGCTTCTAGGCTTTGAGGTTCGTACATTATATTTCCACAATTTAAATTCAATGCTCCATAATTCTGACTACATAAAGCAGCACGACTGCTTGGCTTTTCAACAAATCCATGTGCATAGGCACTTTGAGGAATCATCGTAATGGCGGTCACCCCTGCAGCTAAAATACAAGCACCAATTCCTTTTTTATTTTTTCTTAATCCTTCAAATTTAGATGTTAATTTCAAATTCATTCTTGTCCCCCCAATATATTATTGTTATCGCTAATATAATAGCAATATAGAGATAAATGAACAAATTACTAATAAATATACTAATATCTCTCATACATTGGTACGTTTATTATTATTTTTAATCTCATATAAAAATAAAATAAATATAATAACTCTATTTTGTAACATTATGTATTAATTGAGGAATGAAAACCTCACTTAATTTCACAAAAAATTCAAATATTAATTTAAAGAATTATATTTAACCTTACGTAGAAAAAATAGACTTTTAAAGTAAAAAAGTCTGGAAGGAACTGATAATATCAGTTTCTTCCAGACTTCACATTTCTGCTATATAACATACAAACAAGTCATTTCCAAGGCTAAATTCACACATAATTTCTGAACCCTAAAAAAACAGAAATCCTTTAATCTTAGACATATACTCCTATAACCACATAACTAATGTAATTTATATTTTGATTAGCTTCAGGATGTTCAAACTTATATATTAAAAGTACCAGGCAGAATGAACTATCCACCACTTAGAAAAACTTAAAGTGGAAGCTTCCCAGTTCATCGACAAAAATAATCTTTCGTTTCCCCGATCGTTTGTCCAACTTAACTTTATAGTCCTTTTTAATAGCTATCTCCTCCCCTAATAATCCTTACTTTAAACAAATCATCGAGAGATTGATAATGTAAGATAAAAAAAGAGAATTGAAAATCCATTTATTCCCATAACATCGCACTAATTTATTGTATTATTTTTACCTAATAAGGTACAGAAACAAAGGGAAAAACTTTAGTATGCTTGAGGTTTATATAAATAAATACAAACGTTTTTAGGGTGAAACGTTTAAAGGGTACATTACTGAATTTTTATTAAATGTTCCTGTACCTAGTATTTAAATTAACTTATGTCAAAATATTTTACAATACAAGTATGAAACGTTACATATTTCTATATTTAATGATACATTTCATCAACTTATCTCCCCTAATCTTTATGCTAAATATAGAAATTTAAGCTCATTGAGATATAATTTTAGAATTCTCATAATAGCAAATGAATAGATTAGGCACATAACTGTCACAAATTAATGACTTATCTATTTTTTCATCCATGAAAACTTTATTACCACTTCAATATTTACACTTAAACTAAAACACATCTATACTCACACTTAATTAATAATCTTTCAAATGAGTCGATTCTTTTATATTTTTTATTTTTTTATTGTACATTTGTACATTTGATGTTAGGATTATGCCTATTAAAATTGAATCCTAACGATTCTTCTTTATAATTCCTATATTTTTATTTTCAAATGAAAATACAGATTCTAAAACACGATCAAAATCAAAACAAAAATGTCGTTATTTCACAATGATGTCATGAAATACCTTTAGAATGGAAAGATGTATGCAACAACGTGTTAAGGGGTTACAGGGGGAACAAAAATGAGAGACTTTTTTGATGATAAGTATAAAAATATTGAATTAAAAAGGAGGTTAATCAATTTAATAAGTGAAATTAGCGAGTTCAAAGGAAAATTAGCTGCTTATCAGGAACAAAACCCTGAAATATTTAATAGTTTAGAAAAAACTATACCGTTACATTACATAAAAAATTTCACTACTATTTATGAGGATATAAAAGTTCCTCATAAAAGATTAAAAGAACTTATTTTAGATGATATAGTACCTCAAAACATTTCGGAAGATGCTATTTTTTGTTATTATCAAACACTTTCTTTTGTACATAAAAACTCCTGTACTTTATCAATTAATCCAGCAACTATACAGGAATTACATTTTCAACTAATACATTACATTACCTCTGACAGTGCCAATTGGCGTGAAAAACCTTTTACTATTCCAGGTATTCCCGAGCATGGAATGCACTTGAATAGTTACCGCATTCTTCCACATGAACTTATCCCACAGTTTATGGAGCAATTATGTGATCAATACAACTCATTAAATACTAGTAAGGGGCTACATTCGCTTTTATTAATAGCTCGTTTTATATTAAATTTTTATTGCATAGTCCCTTTCAATCAAGGTAATGGCAGGCTAGCATTTATGTTAATGCAGTTGTTGCTAATTAAGAGTGGACATACATTTGTAAAATATGTATGTTTGGATAAGTATATTAAGAAAAATGAATCTGAATATTACAATTCGATTTATAAATCTTCGGTAAATTGGTACTGCGAGGAACATAATAGTAGCTTTTGGTTAAAAACGTTTTTAACTATTATATTAGAGGCTTACAAAGATCTGCATAACACCGTTCTAGATTCTATATGTAAACATACTAAAGTTGAGAGAATTCAGGATTTTATATTTAAACAAAAACAACCCTTTACTAAGGAAAGTATTCGTAACAGATATCCAGACATTGCAGAGAGTACAATTAGTAAGGCTTTAAATTCCTTGCAATTATTTGGCCATATTAAGCTAGTTACAAAAGGAAGAAACGCAAAGTGGACTAAAGTTTGACCATATTTTTAAAACTCTTACAGCTCAAAAATTCAATTATAACGTTAGCAATCGTTCCCATGATTTTGGGCTTAAATTCATTGAATTACATTCTAATTTTAAGCTATTATTACTACTTTAATTATTTCTAATTCTTACACAACTTTTTATAGGAAAAGGTACGTTTCCCTCCACCTTTTCCTATAAAAATATTAGATATTAACACATAAAAACTGTCGAAAAAAGTCGTAATTTAATATTTTTTCTTTATTTTCTGGTTGTAAACGTTTCATTTTCATGTTACCATCTTAATCAAACAATAGATGGTAATAAAACTGAAAGTATTTCTTTCCCTTAAAAACATATAAACGTACGGTAATATCAAGAAAATAAGGCCAAAGAAATATTTGATACCTACCATAATAACCAATAAGAATTTTGTGCACCAATATTTCTGTTAATTCAGAAAAACATTTTGTCCCTAAACAAAATTTATTAGCGCGCAAAATTCAATTACACTAGAACACCCAAATAAATGTAATTTCCTTTTTTATCGAGCATTAAGATATGAAAAAAGTTCTTCCTAGAAAATTCAACTGATTAACTTAAAGAGATCTAAATTACTGCCTTAAATGCCATCTATTGTTGATAACATATTTACCAACTATAAAAAAGAGCCCATCAAGGGTTCTTTTTTTATTATAATCATTCAAATTTCAATGCTAACTTGATACTTAGATTTGCGCACAAATTACCTCTACTTTTATGCTCTCAATTTTTAATTTTTATTCCCAAGTTGTTTAAATTTGTGAATAAAATCCCACCAAATAAAAATAATAAATACAACTAATCGTTACATATTAAAGAGGTGTCAATATTGTCCTTAAATGAAGAGACCTTAGAAACTAAAACAAATAATACCATTGAAAAAATCCAAACAAGTAACTTAAAAGAACTTAAAAATACTTTAGATAATATCTTTGATATTAGTGCCGATTTAATTGAACACCCTTTGCAATTAAAAACAAACACGAATATTTTACTATATTATTTTGAAGGCCTTACAGATGGTGTCGCTTTAAAAGGAAATGTTGTTACCCCATTATTACAAAAGGTAAGTGAAGACAGTCAAATATTTAATTCTAATATTATTGCTACTCATACGAAAATAGTATATACATGGAATGAAATTAAAGAAGGATTACTTGAAGGTCAATGTGTTCTATTTATGGAAGGAGAAAAGCGATCACTTCTAATAAATACAAAAGGCTGGGCAGAAAGAGCAATTCAAGAACCGATTTCAGAAGTTACTATTAAAGGATCCCATGATGGATTTATTGAAAATGCCACAAAAAATATAGGCTTAATTCGTCGATATCTCCCTTCTACAGAGTTAAAAATCAAAAAGCTGACGATTGGAGAACGAGCCACTTCTTTCGTCTATTTAATTTACTTAGGTGATGTTGCGAGCGCAGATGTAGTCCAAGAAATAGAAAACAGAATCTGTAGAATTAAAACAGATGCTGTATTAAGCATTGGTGAGCTATCTAATTTTACAAAGGATCAAAATTGGACTCCTTTTCCACAGGCTTATTTAAGCGAACGCCCAGATGCCATTTCAAATCATATACTCGATGGAAAAGTAGCAGTGTTAATGGATAGATCCCCTGGTGCAATGATTGTTCCAATGAATTTAATTGGATTCTTTCAAACTCCAGATGATTATAATATTCATTGGCTCATTGCTTCATTTTTTCGCGTATTACGATTTGCGGGATTTATTATAGCTATTTTTTTACCCGCATTTTATATTGCTATAGTCTCTTTTCACTTTGAAATCATTCCTATAGATTTATACACTTCTATTGCAACGTCAAGAGTCAAAGTCCCGTTCTCTCCCTTATTGGAAGCTTTTATAATGGAAATCACACTAGAAATGCTACGTGAAGCTGGTATTCGCTTACCACAACCAATTGGACAAACCATTGGAATTGTTGGAGGGATTGTAATTGGACAGGCGGCTGTTCAAGCTGGTCTTGTGAGTAACGTTATGGTTATTATCGTATCTATTACAGCCATTGCATCATTTATTGTTTCTAATTATGATTTATCAAGTTCTATACGCCTTATTCGTTTTCCAATGATGTTATTGGCATACTTTTATGGGATTGTAGGTATCGTTAGTGGATTAATGCTCTTATTCGCTCATTTTGTTTCACTAACCTCCTATGGTTCACCATACGGATTGCCAATCGCACCATTTCGGCTTCAAGAATTAAAAGATTCTTTTGTAAGATTTCCTATTTCTATGATTACCACCCGCTCGAGTACAGGACAGCCGAAACAAAAAAAGAAAAAAGAAGGTGGTTCGCATGGGGAATCTTAAATTCCAAAACATAACTTTATTCGAATTTATTATTTTCATTCATTCACTGCAACTTGCATCAGGTATGTTAATCATGCCAAGCCCACTTGCTACTACGGCTGGCACAGATGGCTGGATTTCTATCATTCTTGGATGGATAACAACTTCTATAATCGGCGTATTTATTATATTAATGTTACAAAAAAACCCTAACAAAAATTTCTCGCAAATCTTAAAAACATACTTTGGTAAATGGATAGGGACAATTCTTTTTCTTTTATATGCCTTTTATCTATTCTTTGCTGGCTTTAATACTTTATTAAAGGCAACCGATATTGTAAAAGTGTGGATATTCCCTTCCACTCCTTCTTATCAAATCACCATATTATTACTATTGCCTTTTATTATTTTAGCCCTGAGTGGGTTAAGGGCTCTTACTAGTTATTCTATTCTTGTTTTCTTCTTCACTACTTGGATGCCACTATTTCTTCTTTTTTCACTACAGACTAACTATAACCCTTTACACCTGCTACCTATTATTAAAGATGGATTATACCCTATTGTAAAGGCAACAAAAGAAACCATTACTCCTTATGCTGGCTTAGAACTTGCATATTATATATACCCGTTCTTACAAAAAAAACAAAAAGCCATAAAAGGACTACTAATTGCGAATACTGTAACCATGTTTTTCTATCTATATGTGACTATTCTTTCTTATATATACTTTAGTCCGGAGGGGATAAAAGACGTAATCTGGCCGGTATTTCATCTGTTAAAAGGGGTTCGTTTTTCTTTTATGGAACGATTAGAAATTATATATATCGCTTACTATTTAATTGTATTTTCCACTACGATATATCCGTATTTATTTTTCAGTTTTGAATCTGTGACCATTTCACTTCAAAAAAACGCCCGCAATTGGGCGCTGCTTGCTTTTATGTTATTTATAGTTGGCCTATTTATTTTCCTAAATCCCGATGTGGATCAATATTTGTTTATATATTCTCTTATGGATATCTTAAATGTCATTTTCTTTATTCTATTACCGAT
This sequence comes from Bacillus cereus group sp. RP32, assembly GCF_040459735.1. Taxonomy (NCBI): domain Bacteria; kingdom Bacillati; phylum Bacillota; class Bacilli; order Caryophanales; family Bacillaceae; genus Bacillus; species Bacillus cereus group sp. RP32. Next base: position 185,594 of record NZ_JARVHO010000002.1, read on the forward strand.
CTTATTTTTCGCTTACAGTATTCTTTTTACTTGGGTTACTAGGAGGAAACAACTTTGATTCGAAAATGGATATGGATTGTAATTTGTTGTGTTTATATAATTGGTTGTAGTCAGAGAATTCCTCTTGAAAAGGTTTCATTAATCCTGTTAATTGGCCTGGATAGAACCTCTAATGGAGACATAAAAGTTGGAACAAGTATACCACTCTTTCATCATAAACAGCCAAAAAGTACTATAGAACATTGGACACAAGCATCAACTGTATATACTGGATTCAGTAAGATAGATACGAAGTTAACGGGCTTTATGACAGCTTCCAAAGCTGAAATCATATTAATTGGGAAAAAATTAGCGCAAGAAGCAAATTGGTTGCAGGAGCTTGATTCCTCTTATCGTGATCCTTACGCTACCATTAATGCTAAAGTAGTACTTGTAGATGGACCTGCAGAAGAAATTTTTAAAATTCATAAGCCTAATAAACCATCACTTTCATCTTATATAAATGGTGTAATCGAATCCTCAATTCAAAATAACCAATCCGTCTCTTCTACAATTCAACAATTAATGAGAGAACAAAATGAAGAAGGAATGACGCAAACTGTTCCAATTATCAAAAAAACAAAGAATGAAATCGACACAGTAGGAATTGCATTTTTAAATCGCGGAGGGAAATATTTAACTCATATCTCTAAAAAAAATGTTAAATTTTTCAATCTTATAAATAAGCCAAAAAGTAACGGCCGAATGATACTACACCTTGCGCTTCCTCCTAAAAAATTCAACAAAAAAACAAACACTTCTATCTTCGTACAGAACGCGACAAGGAAGGTAGATGTTACTTTTCAAAACGGAAAGTTTATATTTAATCTCGATATCAATGCCAATGTAGCTTTAATAGAAAAAACCAATCCGAATTTAATGAAGGGGCACTATGATAATAAAAAAAATATAGATAATTTAAAAAGTGCTATTGAAAAAGAAATTAATAATAATTTACAAAATATATTAAATCAAATACAGCAGAATAAAATTGATCCAATCGGATTATCCCTATATGCTAGAGCCTTTCAATATAAAGAGTGGAAAAAAGTAAAAGGAGATTGGTTACAATCGTTAGCAGAGGCTAAAATAAATGTAAAAACACACGTCAAAATAAAAGATACTGGGACCATTAGAAATTAGTCTTAGATTTAATAGCATTTCTCAAAGGAATCACATATTGTTCTAGTGATTCCTTTGAGAGAATAATGCCTTGCTTTAACGAAAATACAATATATGCAATTATTCATTTATTTGTTCTAGTTATGAAAAAATCTATTCCTGTCAAAAAAGCTTGGTTCAAAGAAAAACTTCCTATCTTCTTTTATTTATCCTATCCGAAAAGGAACAAGATGAACTTTTGATACTTATACAGAGCTTTAGCAATTTTATAACTATCCCCTTCCGTAGCTACTCTACTAAAGCTCTTGCTTATATATCGAGTCCCTGGTTTACTTTTTCCAATGGTGATAAATTCATGAACTGCTTATTATATATATAAATAGCCTTTAGAATCATCTTTTCAGAACGATTAAAGGAGACTTTCTCTTTTATGCACCTTATCCTACCGGTCTTTAGTTTTGCTTTAATCAACGACAAGAACAAGTCTTTAAAATAGTACATCCTTTTCATGAATTCAAATAACTTTCAAATTTCAAAAACTCTACATGTTAATACTCGTTATATAATGTAATCAAGCCATAAGTAAGATAGTTTCCCTGTTACGAGTAATGAGACAGTCTGTTTCAACTTTTTACATTATCTAAAAAAACTTGTAGGAATTCCTACAAGTTTTTTTGCTTCCTTTATTCTCTTCTTATTTACATACGCAAAGTTTATACATATCGTGGTGATATATACTATAGTACTTAATAAATTAATTTAAAAATGCATACGTAATTAATCCGTTTTACGAAAAGGAAATTTCTTAAATTCTAAGTACATTCGACATAAATTGATTATTTTTTATGAATTTTATTGAAAAACATTGTAAAATACCTCCATTTTTTCTTCTATTTTGCTATGATAGTTACAATTATATAGGATTAAGATATTTCTATAGGATGGGGGCGTATATAGTGAGTGTTTCAGTAAAGGGAAATGAACAATTAACCTCTCTATTAAACGACTGGTATCGATCTATGCTATCTCAACAAGTTATAAAAGCTACTAATCTAAAAAAGAAGATTGATGAAAAAATTAATAAGTTAAGCATTGAGCCAAATCAAGAACGTCAGGATCAAAATTTGTTACTTTATTACTCACTACTTGAATTTCGTTACACGGTCTTAACAGATAGCCTCGGTATTCAACAAAATAGTTTTGATGCTATTAGTGATTATGATATGCCTACAGACCATTTTCTACGCTTCTATTATCACTTTTTTAAATCCATTCATTCCACTTTTATATCAAGTTTTACTGAGGCAGAGGAACATTATAAACTGGCAGAAAAGATATTAGTAAACATTCCAGATGAAATTGAACACGCTGAATTCTACTATAGAATTGCTACTTATTATCACCATACCTATAACATGCTCGCTTCTATCGAATACGCAAATAAATCAAGGGCAATCTTTTCGAAGTATGAAGGTTATGAAGTAAAAACAGCCTTTTGTAATAGTTTGCTAGGTGGTTGCTGTATCTATTTAAAGCAGTACGAACAAGCAGAAGAATATCTACATTGTGCAATTGAATTACTACAGAATAATAAGGAAGAAGATTCCTTGTTATACGTAAAAAGTACTATGGGGTGGCTGTATTCTGATCAAAGTATGTCTACGTTAGCTATTCGTCACCTTTCAGAAGTAACAGAAAAAAACCCTACACACTTCAAGGCTATCTTCCTACAAGCTAAGGAACATTATAAATTAGGAGAACAATCAGCAGCTAGCAAACTCATTGATAAGGGATTACAGATTTGCAGAGGAATTCATAACGAAGAATACACACACCACTTCTCTATTTTAAAAAGATTAAATGAAAATATTCCACTGGAAGAATTAGAAAAAATCATTCAAGAAGGAATCTTATACTTTGAGGAAGAAGAATTATGGGAATATGTTGTCGAATACGCCGAATTATTTGCCACAAAATGTAGACAATTAGAGAACCACCAAAAGGTAAGTGACTATTTCCATATTTGTTACCAAGCAAGACGAAAATCAATCGAAAAAGGAGTGTTGAAATAATGAAAAAAATCAGCCTATTATTATCGGGTATTGCTTTTATTGGGGTTCTAACGGTGGGAATTTCTCAATTTTCTAAAGCGGATCAGTTTGCTACTCATGGACATTACCCCGCTCCCACATATAGTGTTGGCGATCATGGTGGTGCACCACAACAAACTTAATGTAAGTGTATGTAAAGCCCCTCCATTCGGAGGGGCTTTACATATAAAAATTTATCTCTCACGTATCACCCTGTACACGCTTAAGGAAGGTGAATCTTTTAGGAAAATCTGTTAAACAATAATGGAAATACGCTAACTATTATAACTACCGACTCTTCATATGCAATTTTACATGTGAATAGCCTTAAATATTTTGTTATACTATTCATGTGGATTTTTCATCCGAAAATCCTTTTAAACGCATATTTATGTATATGCCACCCTAATTGATGAAAGTGAGAAGAATGTTTATCATTTTTCTCACTTTTTTATATTTAAATCTTAATAATTCACACATGTGAATAATACTATAAAAATAAACTTAAAAGAGAATCTAACTTCCAAATTTAATCTTTGGAATCATTTATTTTCTAAAAAAATTCCCACATCTTTATCAATTCATTTTAGAATATTTAAACAATAATTTTATATACATTACTTGCATAAATTATTCATTTTCTTTTATATAAGACCTACTTTTTTACTTCTGATAAATTATTAAACATTGGATTATTATACACAACCCCCAAAAAGATGAGGTATTTTGTAGAATTTTGTCTATCAATATGTATGTACACCCTTTTGTAGTGGATATAGACTGTGAGGTGTAAGGAGATACCTTACAAAATAATGAAAAGGAGATTGTAAAATGAGTAGATTAACAAAATTCTCAAAGTTAGCATTTGCAACATTAATTGTGGGAAGTGGTTTAAGCGTCTTTGTGTCGTCACACAGTGTACAGGCTGACACCTTAGATCATAATTACCAAGACACTGTAAGATTCATACCACCTTCTAGTGCTAGGCAAACATTGGAACAAAAAAGCACTATTGTTCCAGAATCAAAAGTTATTAAAAACCATTATGTAAAGTACTCTAAAGCACATTTCCAAACTAAAGAAAGTATACCAAAAGAGATTTATTATTCTTCAGAAGGCTTTAAGGGCTATATACAAGCAAGTACCGTTTGGGATATGGGAGATCATTTCGCAACACTATATTCCGGAACCGTTATTCGATGTTAGACTTTTAATCCCTTCTCTCCCAATGCTTATAATAATCAATAGCTCACTGCCAATACTGTAATATCTATTGTTCAAAAAATAAACCACAAAATCTTTCGATTTCATGGTTTATCAAATATAAAGATAATGCTAAACGAATACTCTAACATTACCTTCCCCAAAGTTAATTATAGAGTATTTCCCCAAAAAAGACACTCTTGTAGTGTCTTTTTTATAATATTTTAGTTTACTCTCATCTTACTTTTGTTAAACTCGGATATGTAATAATGCATATTATTTCGATTACATATTATGATATACTCTCATTGTGAGCTGATACATAATTTCTTTAGATTGGAAAACTAAAACCTCATTTACCCAATTTGGGGGCGCCTTATGGCGTCTTTTTTTATGTTCTTGAAGTAAAAAACAGGATCGTAATATCATTGTTCAAAAAAATTGTATACTTTAATAAGAATTACGCCTACTAATCCTTATTTTTGCGGCTAATTATTTGTTTCAACATAATAATTTTCCATCTCGTATATGCAATAGATAATGATAGCTAAACTCCAACTGACACCATAGTAATCATGTGTGTAGAAGTCATAACCTGCCTTAATACCTTTTTCTATTACAACCAACGTAAATCCTAATGCCATCCATTTGTTAATTTTCATTTTAATAAACGTTTTAGCTATACGTATTAAAAATAAAATATTTATAAGGCAGTTTATCATTAGCTCATACTTTTGAATGTATAATGCTATTATACAAGCAGTGATATTAGTCGCAATACCAAAGGCAACCACGGCTCCCAAAATCCTGTCCGAAATTCCCACTCCTGATTCAGTCCCTTCTCTAATAACATTACATTCTTTTCCTTAATTCGTTCCTACACCCTATTCAAGGTATGCTGTATTATCCTTGTCTGATGAATATCTATTTATCTTTTCATATAGAGCAAACAAAATTTCTACTCATAATTTTTTCTTTATTAGGCATACTAGGTTTAAGCCGTTTGAACTAGCGGCTTCACTCTTCTGGTAATGGGGTAGCAATATATAGTAATTGACTAACTCATTCAGTCCATTGGCACTGGCAGACGACAAAATTGTTGTCTGCCATTTTCATGTATACTTTTTCTAATTTCATTCCAAATCATATGTTTACCGTACTTATTTTGAAAAGAATGAAATTTAATTTTTAAATAAGTAAAAAAGATACGGCTCAGTCCACTTTTGGTATAGGACTTTTTCTTTTTACATATACTATTTTTGAGCCTTTTTACCAATACGTGTTCTATCGGTGTCTTGAATTCCTCCTAAAAGGGGCGGCAGATACGACTGCATGCCCTTTTTATTTATACTGCTTTTCTATACCAATAAATAAATTGAAAACTAAAAATGCAATATTACATATTCTTTTCAGTCCATATTATGTTAAAATTTCTTAAGTTGTTTATTTCATAGTCGAATTATGATTTCGTATCTTATTCAGCAATATGTAAGCTGTATACCAAAAGAAAAGACACCCGAAAGGTGTCTTTTCTACTTTTAATTTAAAAACATTTTTCTTTTTCAGGAAGATCCAATTACCTCAATAACCTAAACCCCTTATTTAAAGAAAGTTTGATCACGATGCTCCAAAGTTTTCATCTATATCAACAGGTAAACAGTTCACTTCCAAACCATATCTCCACCAATATAATTTCTTAAAGATTTTCTGTCTTGTTCTTAATTTTGTCAAAATCCTCATATAGCTACACAAAATATATATGCTATTATGTTTTTAAGAAACTATGCGTTCCCTTAACCCTGTATCCGACCCTGTATTTTTTTACAGGGTCTTTGTTTATTTACTTTCATTAGCTTATAAGAGTTAATACACACCCCATTTCAATTAAAATCGTTTAAATGTTAGTTAGAATTTGAAATGATAAATCTATTAGCTTTTTTGACATTTAGAAATCTAATACTAGATTTCTAAATGTATACTACACTAAACATCAGTTAACACTATAAACATAGTGTTAACTATATTAATTGAATATTAGTAATAGTAAGTGTAAATATTATCAATTTACTATATCTTACATTTATGTAAAAATAGATGTATGTTAAGCTTTTTCAAAATCTTTCCCCTAATAAAGATTTGAAGTAGCATTTCATGATTCTCCTTACTGTTAATATGCCTTGAAAAAGAACCCTATTGGGTTCTTTTTCTTCTCATTATATCCTCCGTAATTACTTATTTAACATGTAAAAAGGACTGACAATTACTTGCAGTCAGTCCTTTTTACACCTTAATATACACTTGTATTAAGTACTTAACTCTTTATTTAGCATGCATATGAACTAAACCAGTCATTATTATTTATATATAAAACAATTCAAAATTTAGAAATACACAATAACAAATCTTTCCCAACTTCCAGCTACATAACTATTAGCAGTTAATTCTCTACCACTATTTGCTGATATAAATCTACCATTACTTAACGCTTGTAATACATATATCCTATTGTCTCCACCATTATATAAAATAAATTTTTCCCATGCCCCAATTGATGTACGATCTGCTACTACTCTACCATTTGGCTCAAACGAAACGTACTTGCCATTACTTTTCGCTTTTAAAGCATACGTATATAATTCTCCAGTCGGAATTAATTCGAATTTCTCCCATTCATTAACTGCATTACGATTTGCTACTACATTGCCCGATGGCTCAGCAGAAACATATTGTAAATTTGCAGCTTGTATAGCAACAGTCCAGCTTCCATTAAATAGATTCACACCTTTTAGTGAACTTGCATTTGATTGGTTGGCTGCCAATGCATCATTCGATGGGGTTATCATCATTATCATTAGAACCATTGGTAACACCATTAAAACTAACTTTTTAAAGATATTATTACCATTTGCATGAGCTATGAACCACTTCATTCTCATTCCTCCCTTATTATATAGCACTCATATACATCATACCAAATATGTAAAATATTGTAATACAATAGAGTCTTTATCAACAAATACCTTATTATTCTGTTTCTTTTTTCTCAAATCTATAGCACCTAAACATCACTCAGTCCTCAAACATATTTTTAAAATTAATTTCATTTTATATTAAATAAATGCCAAATAGTCGTTCATAATGAACGACTATTAAGCATCAAACTAAAAATTTGAATGTTTTTCATGTTAATCTATTTTGTTTAATCCCGTTGAAGTAGCTTGATAGATTCTTTTTTTGCCTATATATTCTTGTTTATTATTCTCAAGGTTAGTAAGTTTAGCCCGTGTCTTTTCATTTACTGCTTCCCCTTCTATATGGGTAAACTCGATATAATCTCCCACTTTGACCGGCACAGTTTGGCTTTCAGCAGTTTGCTGTCTATTTCCCACTATTTCCTTATTGTACACAACACTACCGGATGAATTCTGTACTTTGATACTCGCATACATATTATTAAAATAAGAATGTGGTACGCCTGCTTCTAAATTCACCTGCATTTTCTCTGTTACCCTATTATAATTTACTTTTGCAATTTCTCTATCACTATATCCTTTTAAAGACCAACTAAATTGATTTCCATCTAAAACCGTTGTTTCTGGCATTTTTTCTACTTTCTTCAGACCTTCTTTTGTAACTTCGTACATTGCTTTTTTTCCAAAGCTTTCTTGTTTACTATTATCTACATTTGTTAAAGTAGCTCTATGCACACCTTCTTGATGTGTTAACTCAATATAATCTCCTACTTTAACTGGAACTTTTTGCGATTCAGCATTTTGTTGTTTGTTTCCATAAATGTTTTTATTGTATACTACTTTGCCTGATGCATTTTGTACTTTAATACTCGCATATGTTTCATTAAAATAATGATGCGGTACGCCTGCTTTTAAGTCCACTTGCATTTCTTCTGTCGACTTATTGAAATTGATTTTAGCAAACTCAAAATCACTTATTCCTTTTAGTGACCATGCAAATTGATTTCCATCTAAAATACTAGAAGAGTTCGGTATATCTGAATTAAAATGTAAGTTATCTAATATAGATTTTAGATCAGGTAAAACACCTATTCTATCATTCCACGGATCTTGAGATTTTGTTCCTGTATTTGGATTACTTAAGATATTTCTTAATTCGGCTGGTGTATAAGGAGAACCTCGATGTTCTTTAGCAATACCTTGAATCGAAGTTGCTGCTCCAGCAATAATTGGTGAAGCACTTGATGTTCCACTAAATGTTGATGTATATAAATTTGTAGTATTTTGACTTGGATTTGCTGATGTTGTATCAACATTTTCTCCCCATCCATATACATCTAATCGACTTCCATAATTTGAAAACCATAAACGTTTATGTGGAACAGTTGATGATCCCGCCCCAACCATAATAGCACCTGAATCCTTGAAGTCTGGACTATTTCGATTTAAGATCTTTTTTCCATTACGATCTTTAAAATTATCTAAGTCGTTTGAACCATTTGCGCCAGCTTCTATAATAATAATCCCTTTATCTGCACCAACACGAATTGCATCAAAAATATCTGGATGTACTTCTACAGGTAAATATTTATCCCCATACCCATCATACGCAGCTTGTGCCTCTAATAAAAGAATATCTCCCGCTTGTAAATTATGTACAGCACTTAAAATAGCATCCGCCGTATTATAAATTCCATTATCCCTGATCTGGGATATTACTTTTACATTTGCTTTTGGTGCAATTCCAATATTTCCAATTTGATTATCTTCAGATGAAACAATTCCTAATACAGAAGTACCATGAGCTCTATGCTGGCTTATATTTTGTCCCGACATAAGCTTAATATTTTTATTGACTAAATCCTCATGATTCAATAACCATCCATATTCCATATCCACAAAAGTTGTATCCTTCCCATCACCACCTTTAATGCTCCAAGCATGCGAGGCATTAATTCCCTTTGGTGCCGCTTCAAGATATCCTTGATTTTTAAATCTAGGATCATCGTACGGATTAACAGATAAATTTGGTAACTGTATTTCAGGGGGTGTCAAAATTTGTTTTTCTTGTATATAAGCCTCCTCTACGAGAGGAGATGTTTCAAATTTTTTCAGTAATAATTCTATTTCTATGTTATTAGGAGCTTGTACAATATAATAATTTAATAAATTATTAGCTGATTCATTAACAACTGATTTAGATTGTACTGATAACTTTTCAATCTCTATCGGATTTACAGATGAGAACAGACGATTCAAAGTAAGTTCTGTATTTTCGGAAAATAACTTCTTTAAATTGTTATCATAATCCCCATTTTTTATTCGTTTCTCAATACCATCTTCATAAGGTAAGTCAATTTGATTTTTAAACTTTACAACTAATCTTTCTTCCTGTGAATCTCTTTCTTTGTATGTGACATTATAAGATTCAGCGTAAACTTTATTATGAATACTATCATTTTGTAGAATTAGATCTGTTCCTACAAATGTGGTCATTGCAATTGATGAAATTAGAACCCCTTTGAATATGTTCATACTATACCCGCCAATCTATATTCTCTTGAGAATTTTTTAATGCGTATAATGGTTAAGATTTTTATATAATATATAAATCTATAATTTAACTTTTGTAGTGAAATCTATGACTTTATTAATAATCCCATAGAGGTAACCTGATATATTCTTTTCTTTCCCATATACTCCTGTTTACTATTCTCAAGATTAGTAAGTGTGGCGCGTGTCTTTTCCTTTTGTGCTTCTCCCTCTATATGAGTAAACTCAATACAATCTCCTACTTTGACTGAAACGGTTTGGCTCTCAGCATCTTGTTGTCTATTTCCTATAATTTCTTTATTGTACAAAATATTACCGGATAAATTCTGGACTTTAATGCTTGCATACGTATTAGTAAAATAAGAATGGGGTATACCCGCTTCTAATTTAAGCTGCATTTTTTCTGTTGCTTTGTTATATTCTATTTTCGCGATTTCTCGATCATTATATCCCTTTAATGACCAAGCGAATTGATTTCCATCTAAAACCGTTGTTTCTGGCATTTTCTCTACTTTCTTCAAGCCTTCTTTTGTAACTTGATATCTTGCTGTTTTTCCAATGGTTTCATTTTTGTTATTTTCAAGGTTAATTAAAGTTGCTCGCGTTTTTTCCTTTGTTGCTTCTCCTTCTATATGGGTAAATTCAATGTAATCCCCTACCTTAACGGGCACAGTTTGGCTTTCAGCATTTTGTTGTTTATTTCCCACGATTTCCTTATTGTACAGAACGTTACCAGAAGAATTCTGGACCTTAATACTCGCATACGTACTAGCAAAATAGGAATGTGGTACACCTGCTTCTAGTTTTACCTTCATCTCTTCTACCGTTTTATCATAATCTACTTTTGCAATTTCTCTATCACTATATCCTTTTAATGACCATGCAAACTTGTTTCCTTCTAAAATTGTTGCTTCTGGCATTTTTTCTACTTTCTTCAGGCCTTCCTTTGTAACTTCGTATATGGCTTTTTTTCCAAAGCTCTCTTGTTTACTATTATCTACATTTGTAAAAGTAGCTCTATGTACACCTTCTAGATGTGTTAACTCTATATAATCGCCTACTTTGACTGGAACTTTTTGCGATTCAGCATTTTGCTGTTTGTTTCCATAAATCTCTTTGTTATAGACCACTTTACCTGATGTGTTTTGCACTTTAATACTTGCATATGTACTATCAAAGTAGTCATGTGGTACACCTGCTTTTAGATCAATTTTCATTTCTTCTGTTGATTTATTTAAATTTACTTTCGCAAATTCAAAATCTCCAATCCCTTTCAGCGACCATGCAAATTCATTACCTTCAAAAATGTTTGGAGATTCATTTTTGATTTGTACCTTTTTCTCAACAGTTTGATCAAATATATCCGTTAATACAATTTTTGCATAAGCATTTGTTGGTAATGATATAGATTGACTGATTCCATTTTGATAAGATTTAATATCATTAATTACGTTAATAGGTTGGCCCGTCATATTTTCATTGTTATAAATTTCAATTTTCCCCTTAAATTGTGGTGTACTATTTTCTTTTAGTTTCCAAGATACATTTAATTTTTCATTTTCATAATATATAGATTGGATATCAAAATCTAGTTTTCCTATTTCAGGTTGAGTAGGTTGATTTAGCGTGAATATTTTTCCTGACCCAATAGTAGACTGCGTATTACCTCCTGCTTTGACCCATACATATTCTGAAGTAGATCCTCCATCATATTGATAAGTATTATCATGCGTTCCAGAAATACTTTGATTATTCCAAGAACTCCATTGTTTATCAACTAATTTTCGGCTATAACCATTTTTTAGGCGCGCTTCTCGAACGTTCTGTCCACTATCAGCCCAGTCTTCTTGAAACATTCCTAATCCATGATTAAATGCAACATTAGCAACCGGAAAGTCCATAATTGCAATTTGATGCCATTTATTCTTTGTTACATCTTTCATCCATTGTCCAAATTTAGTATGACCATTTTCTTGCCATGAACGCATTGTCATTGTGTACCAATTGTAGTCTTTCCAACCATAAGTTGTTTGAACCTTCATTCCTGTTCCTTCTCCTCCAAAGGGTCCAGCTTGCGAATTCGGAGATAAGTATTCGGCCTTTATTGCTTCTTTAGAGGAAATTGGATCCCATAAGGCAAAATGTAAAGTACGTTTTCCATTTTCATCAAACCCACTTTGTTGTTGAAAACCAGCATATCCTCCAGCTTCACCACCTGCATTCCAGTTGTGTACAGCCCAGTACGTATAAGGTGGTGTCTGAACTGGTGACCAGTCTATACTAATAATATCTGAGGCAGGTATATTTTTGGGACTCACATAAACTGCTGGAGCAGCTGAATGTGTTGCAGCTTTAGTGTGCAAAATAGACGTTCCAAACATAGAAAACATGCTACATGCTGCGGTCATTATAATAACTTTATTAAATCTTTTCTTCGTTTTCTGACTAATCACTAATCTACATCCTTTTCTAATTTTTATCGTTTTCCGACAGAAGACTCCTTCCTCAAAAATGTGAAGGTGTGAAACACCAATTTTAGGTGGGAGATGAATGTCGGTTGGCATAAGCCAAGATGTTTGCTATCATTTACTTGTACAGATTGCTCTTCGAAAACTGAAGATATGAGGTTGGTTGCAGAAAAACGTTGCAACCGTAAAATCTTCAACGTTCTATCGCCCCATGCTTGCCGAAGTCGCGAAAACCAAGCTAAAGTAGGGAGTGTGGTGCGTTAACGTACAAGATACTTATGTTCTCACCGTAGGGACTACGGGTAGAGCCTGCTAAGATAACCGGTGGATACACCGGTGTTCGCAGGAATCTCCCACTTCAAAAAGTCCGTAAGGGCGTTAAGTGGTGAGTAGTTCAATATTGAATAATAACTTAGTAGAGAAATCTATCAAAATTAAAGCAACATCCAGTAAATCTTTAAAATACTGCCCCAATTTTATGTTGTTCTATCTTCACATCTGATTCTTACATGTTATTTTATTGTAAGTGGTTTCCATAAAGATAACGCAAATATCCAATTCGGGTCACCATTTCCTTGATGATTTTGAACCGCTTCATACACTGTCCCTTGATGTTCTACTTTATCGCCCTTTGTATATGCCTTCTTTGGATCCCATTTTTCATAAGATACATTTTGATCTTTGGTTTTTACCGGAAGAATTTCACTTTGAATAGATGTATTTCCAGCTGCATCTACAGCCTTCACTGCATATTTATATTCCTTATTAGCTGTTAAGTTTTGATCAATAAATGTCGTTCCTTGTACGGTTTGAATCAATTGTCCATCACGTAATACCTGATATTCTTTTACACCTATATTATCTGTAGAAGGATTCCATTTTAGCTCTACACTGTTAGAAGTAAGGTTGCTTGCATATAATCCTTGTGGCTGTATGGGAGCTTCTGTATCTGGTTTCGGATTAACAATTTGATTTACTTTTTTCAGGCCATCCTTTGTAACTTCATACATTACTTTTTTATCAAGGCTTTCACGTTTATTATTATCTAAATTTATTAATGTTGCCCTCTCTCCACCTTCTAAATGTGTAAGCTCAATAAAATCGCCGGTCTTTACTGAAACTTTTTGTGTTCCAGCATTTTGCTGTTTATTCCCATAAAACTCCTTGTTATATACTACTTTACCTGATGTGTTTTGCACTTTAATACTTGCATATGTACTATCAAAGTAGTTATGTGGTACACCTGCTTTTAGATCAATTTGCATTTCTTCTGTTGATTTATTTAAATTTACTTTTGCGAATTCAAAATCTCCAATCCCTTTCAGCGACCATGCAAACTGGTTTCCTTCTAAAATATTATTTACATTAGGCATATCTGGTTTAATCGGATTAGAATCCGTCCCCTTCCAAATCTCTGCTGTTAAAATCGGATATCCTAATGCAGCCACTTTTTGAATGGTATCATTATTTGGACGTAATCCCCACTTCTCAAAGAAAGGCATCAAATTTTGTTTGGCTACTTTTGATGCTGAGATCATAAATAATTGTTTTTTATTTTCATCAGTTTGTGGAAGTTCATTAGAAGGCATATCTCTATACAATTGATGCAATTTAGGATAGAAGTCTTCTCCATATGCTAACTGTAGTTGCCAGAGCATAACAAGCTTAACAAAAACATCACTAACTTCGTCATAATTTTTATTAGGTTGTTCTAAGTATTGAAATGCCTTAGTATAAGCGCCCTCTTGTTGCAATCTAAAAGGTTGATTAGATGTAAATGCTTTTTCTACAGAAAGGCTGTAAATATTATTTTGTACTTCTGTCATATTATAAAACTTCCATGGTGATTGCTGTCTCAAATGCCCTGCCTCATGCCAAGGACCCCAACCATCTTTTATAAATTTATTAATATCTAACACGTATTGAATTGCATCTCCTACATATGCAGTTCGATAAGAAGTCGCATACATATAATAATCTGGTGAATGATTTTCTTCTACGTAATGAATATAATGCTTGTCTGCTTGTTCTTCGGATAATCCAGCTACTTTGTCTTGAATTCGGGTAGCTTCATCCATCTTTTTTAAGAGTTGTACAGGATCTGTATTAGAACCTAGCAAATATTTCTTAACACGTGCAGGGCTGGCCGTAATTAATACACGTTCTCCTTTTAGCTCCACTGCATGTGCATTTGGGTATTGGTTCAGCATGTCTATTAAATCTTGTTTTGTATGCTTGCCTAGTTCAAAGAGAGGAGTAGTCGTTCCACCAGTTGTGACTGTTGTTCGAATGGTACCACCTTGTTGTTTATTGTAAAAATAAATCATTCCTCCATTTGGAGATTGGATTGTGTTTATACCTGGTTTTAATGTAAATGATTTTATTTTAGAATCTTCTCTCCAAGAAGCATCATACGAATACGTTCCAATGTATGCTTGAATATTTTGATTTCCTTCTACATTAATCGTTATTTGTTCATTTGGCTTTGCATATAAACCAGTCGGTTCATATGGACTAAATGCCATACTTTTTCTTTCCTGTTGTTTCAGTACCTCTACATCCCCTTTTCCTGGGACTGTATATGTCCTGTTTTCTGATTTAACTGAATTTTCCTCTTGAAGTGATGTCGATATTTTATTTTGCTGCTGCGTTTCCTCTGCAATGATATCTGTTGTAGAAATCATTCCAGTTGCAAGCATAGTTACTGTGGCGGTGGCTGCAAGTATTTTTCTAGTTTTATGTTTTGAATTATTCCCCATATTATCTCCCTCATTTTTCCTTAATGCACTTAAGGATTTTTGTTTTTTTATGTTTTTACACCCCAAGCTATTCATGCTATCTATGTTGTATCTTTTAATCTATTTTTTCTCATAATAATCTCCTTTTCTTTATTTATCATTGTATACAAATACTATTTGATGACACATTAAATAACAACTTTACGATAAACTCATCAATAACAAACTATTATGTTTTGATTCAACACCCTTAACTTCCATCTAATTGTATAAATGTATTCATTTGGCGAAATAAGTAAATAAATTTCAACATTTAAAGCTTATAATCTAGCGAAAAATTCATAAAAGTTTTTTTAACTTCAAAGGTTTAAATAATTGCAACCACATTTATTTAAACTTCCTCGACTTTTTTCTAAGCTATTCTCTAAGAATCTTATTGTTTAGTCAAGAATTAGTGCGATCAAATTTACTATCTAAAATACAGTAAATAGTATATACGAAGTACTTCGTTAGAAATTTTAGGAGAGTACTTCTTATTCGCCTTTTTCAGGAGATGTACAAAAATACCCCACATATAAATCCAAATTATTTAATTTATTATCTTCAATAATTAATTGATAATGACCAACATAGATATAATTAAACCTGTTGCACCATTTGGTAAGAGGCCACCGTGACTGTTTAAATTTAAAAACCCCGCAGTATGATGACCAAATAATACAAATAATAATAGAAGTCCAACGAAAATAAAAACCACAATAAATAACTGGTAAATAACGCTAAACATCCCTCTTTATTTAATTCATCCTTATAGTTATTATAATGAGTAATTATTCACCTTACATAATAATTACTTACTATATTATTAACATGGTTACCTTACAAAAATGTAATTCTTTTTTAATTGACACTCATATATATAAGTAACTATACTGGTTACACAAGCTTGGTAAATATATCAAATAGCCCCTTATTATAAGTGTATGCCTATAGATTTTTTTCGAAATAATAATTTAAATTAACTAATTATTATTTACCTGTAATATAACGAAATTGCCAACCTACTCTATTATTTAAACTAATTCATATTACTTATAAGATTCACTATAAATGATAGATTTACCAAGCTATACTATTTTTTAGGAGTGTTACATTTTGAAATACAAATTAATTGCTACAGGAATTCTTGCTGGAAGTCTACTATCCTACTCATCTAGTGCATTTGCAAATACTCATAAATTTCCAGATGTCCCAAATTGGGCAAGCCCTTCTGTAAATTACCTAGTTGAAAAAGGCGCATTACACGGAAAACCCGATGGTACTTTTGCTCCTGCTGAAACAATTGACCGCGGTTCAGCTGCCAAAATAATGGCTATAATGCTTGGATTAGAAATTAATAAGAATGCTAAACCATCTTTCCGAGATGCTCAAAACCACTGGGCAGCACCTTACATTGCAGCTGTTGAAAAAGCAGGTGTTATTAAAGGAGATGGAAATGGTAACTTCCTTCCAACAGGTTTGATTAATCGTGCATCCATGGCTTCAATGGTGGCAAATGCTTATAAATTAGAAAATAAAGTTGCTAAAAATAGTGTAACTACATTTGAGGATTTAAAAGGGCATTGGGGAGAAAGATATGCAAATATTTTAATACAAACAGAAATTTCTAAGGGCACTGAAGACGGAAATAGCTGGTCCCCTAATAGAGCGATTACCCGTGCAGAAGCTGCACAATTTATTGCAAAATCTGATCAAATCCACAAACATACAAAAGTAGAAGAAAATACTGTAGTTGGTGTAATAAATGATGCAGACCCTTATTATGTGACTGTTGCATATAAAGATGCTAATGGAAATAGTCAAGAAGTGACTATAGACTTCCCAAATGGTAGTAACTCTAACCTTAAAAAAGGTGACAAAGTTAAAGTTGCTAACAAAAATCAATGGAAACATCAAAAAATCTATGGGCAAACTGTATTTTACACTGATGTGAATTCTATTTCTAAAGTAAATGATGAATCTAACAAACAACAAGAAAACCATGTAATTGGGGTAATAAATGATGCAGATCCTTATTATGTGACTGTTGCATATAAAGATGCTAATGGAAATAATCAAGAAGTGACTATAGACTTCCCGAATGGTAGTAACTCTAACTTTAAAAACGGTGACAAAGTTAAAGTTGCTAACAAAGATCAATGGAAACATCAAAAAATCTATGGACAAACTGTATTTTACACTGATGTAAGTTCTATTTCTAAAATAAACGAAGAATCTAACAAACAACAAGAAAACCATGTAATGAGTAAAGATAAAGAACAAAAACTCTTAGCACAACTAAAAAAACGTTCTGGTACAGTGACAAAAAAATCCGAAGATAGCCTAGAAATTTCAAGTGAAAATCAAACCATTCGTGCCCATGTTAATCCAAAAGTACTACCAAACATTCAGATAGGTGATACAGTAAATGTTTATGCTCAAGCATTTGAAATGGCCCCTATCCTTCTAAAGGACTTACCTTTCGAGGCAAGAAACGCGATTATTCAAAAAGGAAATGAACAAAATATTTTAGAGAATCAATACAAAAAAATCACAGGAAATGTTACAGGAAAATCGGATAACTCAATCTTAGTTTCAAGTAACAACATAACTTATGAAGTTGAAACTTCAACCGAAGTATTACAAGATATTGTAATCGGTGATACGGTGAACGTTTATGCTGCATCTTTTGATTTTAGCCCTATTTTACTTGCTGGTGTTCCTGTGAAAGCTATTTCTCCTATTGTTGAAAAAACAAACTAATGTTCAACATTCTATAATTTTGTTAACTTCATCCGAAAAGAACTCCTAAGTAACATAGGAGTTCTTTTTATGAAGTTATATATTTTCTATCGTGCTCGTAAGACCTAGTATATTAATCGTGATTTACTATCTGTCCAACAGTAACTATCTTATTTTTATTTCTATAAGTTTTTATCAAGAGACAGAGCTTTATTTCCCCATCTTTCTTTGAACTCCCCCACTCTCACTTCTAAATAAAGTGAACGCGTGTAATTCAACTGTTTTAAAAAAATCAAATTTTATTGCTCAAGGCACCTTCGAACTTTAGAAGGAACAAAAAAAGAAGAGGGATTTCCTCCCTCTTCACCAATAAAATCAAACATATTTACAATTAAGGAAGGGTATACATTCATCAGGGGATGAATGTAATAATAATATTTCACATAGTGAATCATAACACAAATCCACTTCCATTAATAGATAATTTTAACATTTATGGATTATATGTGACAGAACTGTTAAACATCTTAATATTAAAAGGTTTTATATGATAGAACTAGAAAATTGCTAGTGTAGGGATAAAATATAAGGGGGATATGTATTATGTTTACAAAAAAACAAAAATTAGTAACAACCGTAACAGCTTTAACATTAGGATGTGGATTTACTTTCGGATCAACACCGGCATTTGCAGATTCTAATAAGGCGTCTGTAAGCACTGCACCTATTTATTCTATTCATAAACAAGAACAAGATCCTTTTACTGGATATGTCATTTCAGTAGAAAACAATTATTTAGTGGTTGCTTCTACATCTACAAAAGATGAAGCTCTCGCTTACCAAAATGATTGGTGGGAGTTAGTAAATCAAAATAAGATTTTAAGGGTTCCTATTTCAGATGGTGAAAATTACACTATAGGTGAACAGTTAAATGTTTATGCTGCTGCATGGACCAAATCTTTACCACCAATTGCTGTAATGCCTAAAATTGAAAAAGTAATTCAATAGATTATGCTAAAAATAACAGGGCATCATTCTAATTAGAATGATGCCCTGTTATTTAGTAAAAAACCGAATACGTAATCTTTATATTCTTTTTCGTTGCTTTCTGATTTCCATCATATATTAACCTAATACTTATCATTCTGCACCTGACGCAAGATCCTACATCTCACATTACTGTAAAGATATTATTCGCCATCTTTCATCTCTAAAATAGTAGTATCGTTTACAATCCCATGGCATACCCTTTAAGAGCATTAAGAAATACCTTGTTTCATACCCCTATCTTTTACACTCTTACTGCTATCGCTAGCAAATTTAATTCTTTAATTCTATTTTCACAGATTCATATATTCTTCTAAAGTCAGTTTTTTCTTATATATACTTTCAGCAATATCTCCTACATAGCGAATATGCCACGGTTCATAAGCATATCCAGTAATACCCTCTTTACCTTTTGGATAACGAATAATAAAACCTGCACGATGCGCATTTTCTTTCAGCCATTTTCCTTCTTTCGTATTCGCAAAAGTTAGCTCTAGCTCATTATTTGCACTTTTAGAAGAAACATCCATCGTTAATCCCGTTTGATGTTCACTATGTCCAGGCTTTGCCGAGAAGCGATCCGTATGCTCTTGCCCTTTCTTTTTAACATTGTTGGCATACAGGCCTTTTTGATACTCATAGGAACGAAATCCTGAAACAGCATTCAACTGGATTCCATCCTGCTTAGCTAAAAGGAATAGTTTTTCTAACGCTTCCGCTGCTTCTTTACGAAGATGACTCTTTTCTACCGTTCCACTAAATGAAAACGGTACATTTGGGACAACTAAATCCTCTGGCATATAGTCTTCGGGTAAACCATATTCCTTATTTACTACAGCCTGTACACTAGCAAAAGAACTTGCTACCTTATTTGAAGTCCCATTTTGCTTACTATTTTTTTCTTTATTTATGGAGTTTTCACTAGTTTCATGGTTTGTCTTATATGGTTCTTTACCAATAGATATATTGGTGTAAATGATAAAGATACCTAACATTACTACTATACAAGTTAAGGTTCCTACTAATTTAAGTCTCATCATTCATTTCCTTCCTGCAACTCCTACTGTTACTCATTCATCATACTTCAACCATATCAAATCCATATTAATTCCCTGTGAACTTTTCTTCATAACGTGTTCCTTAATAGATTGATAGTATATCTTCCCGTTCTTTTGACACCCTTAAAATATCAGTTCTATTCATACATGTAGAAAAATAATCTAAAAATTTGTATAATAAGATAAGAAGTGTAGCATTCTATTATAGAAAGGTCTTGGTATAATGCTAGGTATTGATGTCAAAAAAACAAAAGAAGAGTTAATTATTTCATGGCAATTTGCGGAGGTCACGATTCCATTACGTGATGTGATTGAGGTTACCGAAGATGCTACCTATGCGGGTGTTGAAGAACCAAGTGCAATCCGTATCGGAACTGCATATGCGACAACTGATCGTATATTAATTAGAACTGTAAAACAAAATTATGTATTATTTACTACAAACAAAGTGTCGATTTTAAAAGCTATACTTGGTTAAAGATGGTCATATAAATAGATTCAAACAAAGTTCGAATAAAGCAAAAGAGAGAAGTCATAGAAATTTCCTTATTTTATTAAATTCATTAGTATGGCTGCTAACACTTTTGAATTCTTCAAAACGAAAATTATTATCTTGGTCACCTTTTGCTATATTTGAGGGTAACATGTAATTGATGCTGCAGAAGTTTGGATGCAAAATTGCATCTTTAATTCAGATATATTGATGTATAATGAAGATGAACTGCTCAACATTTTTCTTTTAAGTTAGTATGTCAAACCCTAACTACCTAAAGAACTAAGGTAAACGTATATTATTTCTTAAAATATATTCTAATATTTTATGTTTTAGAGTTCCTCTATTTGAATCGTAAAATGTGGTTTGAATTTCACTTCAATTGTTTTGTTTCCTACGCCACCTTGGACATACAATGAATCATTGCGGGTATAGATTCGTTTAGCCGAATCCATATTGGTTTCAAATATACAATTATTTTCATAACACATTTTTAATTCAACAGTTTCCTCGTAATAACACATAATCATTACTAATTCAAATCCCAGTTTGTCTATTTTACTATATCTATATGCACCTGCACCAGGAATAAAATAATCTTCTGGTTCACTCTCGAAAATTTCCAATAATTCGTATTCATCATATTTAATATTCAACTTGAGTATTCCTAACTTATTTTATAGGTAGTGTATTTATAGTTTCATACGATGTTTATTTTGCACCGTATGAAACTAGTATATTTACTATATGAAGTAGTGACTATTATTCTGGACATAAATCAAGTACATCATGAAACATAGCGTATTCTACAGTCACCTGAGGTCCAAAAATTGTTACCCCCTCTGGGAATTTGAGGTTCATTACAACCTCATTTACTTCTGCATAGGATAGTTGTGTATAATTCTTCGATGTTAAAGATTGAATAACTTGTTGGTCAAATTCCAATTGCTGACTCGTATAGGGCTGTGTGTCATATCCATCTAAAGTTGACATGAGTGACGTATCGCCAGGACAGTCAATTGAAAATTCATGCTGTAAGTAAAATACAGGTGCCAATTTTGAAATTAATAAAGTACTGCTGTAGTAAATATTTAAATTCTCTTTCTTATATGGTTTAAAATCGAATACATATTTTTCTGCTGGCCAAATATCATCAATGTTGACAGGTGTTGTTTGAATGTGTGCATTATGAATAAATACAGTTAATTCTTTAGGTAATTCAATTTTATTTTCACACCTAAGTAAATATTCATTTACAGCTCCATTTACATAAAAATGTTGTATTGCTTTTTTTACTAATTCATTCATATATGAATCCTTTCTTAACCCATTTTCAAATCATGTCCCCCAGATTTGTCCGCAGGTTTTGTTGAGTTTAAATTAAAGTCTACTTCTCCCTGATGTTTCCCCTTTTTATTAAGTACTTCAAATCTACCATGTTGTGTATCTAAAGCATAAAGATTATTGGATTTTGAATCAACATATACGTCCCTTTTATTTACTCTGCTCAATTTTGAGTCTTTTTTCCAACCATTTTGCTCAGCAATGCCTTTTGAGGCTATTTTTATTTCAGCGGCTTTTTCATTTATATTCATTTTTGCGATTTTTTTATCAAAGGCTGCTACATCGAAAGAACCTGTTGATACATTTTTTGTTACATTACCAAGTTTCTGTGCATTTTTCTCCAGATCGCCTAGTTTACCAAAGGTACGGCCAATTACTTTTGTTGTACCACCAGTAACTGCAGTAAGTGTTCCCCATACAAAGTCACTTGGCGCATATTTATCATGAGTAAACATTTCCTCGCCCGTAAAGAGCTGGATACCTTGTTTTACTTCTCCAATTCCAGGAGCTAAATCAAGGAATAGTGAAGTTTGTTTAGCGGAACGTTTTTGTTCTTCCAAATATTCCTGCATCTTTTCAGGTGGCACACCAAAATCACGTAATGTGTCTTTTAGCCCATCCATATTTCCCATTTTTTGTGCAGCTGCTGGTATATCAATTTTGTAACTTGCAATTTTATTAGCAGTACCTAAAAGGTTATTCGTCGCGTCTATACCTGACATAATATCTGTGTGAAGCGTTGGGAAAGCTTGTTGTGCTTCTTTAATATGCGTAGAAACACTTCTTGTTAAATCTTCGGCCATCAATGCTTGCTTATGTAAAGATTTAGCTGCTGTATCAACTGATTTAGCAAATTTATCTACACTTTTATTAAAAGTGTGTAAATCTGTAGCCATTGATTTGTATGCAGGTATTCTACCCTTAAAATCTTCACGCCAATCTTTTATCTCTGTTGCAGTATCTTTTAATCCACCAGCTTGTTTTTTGAGCTCTTCTTGTGGTAAGGAATTCAAAAATTTTTCTATTGGCTCAATATATGCTTCTCCTACTTCTACTGGAAAACCATTATACATGTTAAATGAGGCTGCAATTACGTCCATATATTGTGCGCTATATTCTGCTAATTGCTTTTTAGTTTCTGGTAACAGATTCTTAGCAGCCTGTACATTGTTAATAATATCCCCAGAATCCTTATTAGCTTTATCTAAAACCATAATACTATCTTTTAATAGCATGAATTTATGGATTTTACTAAAATCATTTTCCATCATTTGCAGATTCGTGAGGATTGACTGATATTTTACTTGGACATTTGGATCAGCTTCCTTTGCGTTTACGTTATCAACGAAGCTCTTTATGTGTGATCCTTTTAATGTTGTCAGGAATTGATTCATGCTGTGTGCCAATTCACTTGATTCGAGAACAGCCGTATCAACATTTTTCGCTTGATTGGCATCAGCTAATCGTTTTGAGTGTATTTGAATTAATTCTAGACCGAATTTTAAATCGTCTATGCCTTGACTAATCTCATCCATTTTATCCGATAAAGATTGGTCAAACACAACTACAAATAGTTTCTTTACAACGTATGTCTTCCCGTTGTAATTTACTCTAAACCATAATGGGCCATCTTCCCCCACTACTTCAAGAATTTCATCATCTCCAACTTGAATAGGATTGAATCCTCTTAAGACTGTTCTTGAACCGTATATGTTATGATCAAATGATTTAATTTTTACCCAGCCTTTGACCATTTTCCCTGTTCTATCGAATTGAAATTGTTTCCCTTGGTAGTTTACATCACCTTTTTGAATGACACCTTCATCATTAGCGAAGTACCAATGTGTAGCTTGCGGGAACCACCCCTTTTGAGCTGCACCAGTTGTTCTATCAAAGTAATAGTCTTTTCCGTCAACGGTATTCCATCCCACTGATAGATTTCCGTTTTTATCGAATAGAAACGTGTCGTCTCCCAATCGTAATAACCCAGTATGTTTCACGCCTGGTTTATCATAATAGTATTTCTTTTCTCCCTCTACAACCCAGCCGGTCGTATTACCTGTCTCGGCAAATGCATATGAAGGTGCAACTGCAGTAATTAGTAATAATAATGATAAGAGCAATGCTGCAAACTTCTTCATATCTATCAACTCCTTTTCTATTAATCACAAGAAATTATTATATTCCTATAAAAAAATATTTATAGGGTATATGTAAAATTGCATATTCTATTACATATCGTTATATTTTCTTGTAGACATTTAGGAAGTAAGGTTGTAGTTTTGAAATAAAGTTTGATTAGAACCCTCTTACAAATCTGGATTCTATAGCAAATAGAACTCCTTTTGAAAATAGATTGATTAAAATGAAGTCTTTCCTTATGTATGGACTTAAAGTTTGAATATCATTACTTATCCTTTTTAAAAGAAACAAAAAATCCATTCTAATAAGTCTTTAATCAAGATTTTAATCAAAATGGATTTTTCAACTTTATAGAGACTGATTTTTAACTATACATTTCTTGCAGTTTCACTAAATTTTTTTTATGATTTGACAATCCAATTGTAAAACTATTTGGATTCATAATGATATTTCCTTTGTTACCTTTTAATGTAACAATAACTTTAGACTTTATTAGTCCTCTTTTTACTTTTATGCCCTCAACATCTTCAATATCAATTGTTATTTTATTTCCATTAAATTTACCAGTTAACGGATTCAATTCAAGCATCATTATCCTCTTATTAGTAAAGCAAATCACTTGATGTTGATTTTCTAAAAATGCACCAGGACCAAATTTAATATATTCTGATGTTGCCGCCATTTTCATAGTGTAAAAATAATAAAAATACGATTCATCTTCATATGCTACCTCATTAAATAGTTCATCTAATACATTATTGTTTAACATTTTTATTCCCCCGATATGCTAATAATCCCTTACCATTTACCCTTTTTCTTCCTATCCGCCATTTAATTTTACCATAAATTAGAATTAGGTTAGAGTTTAGATAAGGTTAATAATAAATCAAAAAAATTTCCACATATTTATTTCAATAGCTAATTTAACCATTGGGGTGAAAATAAATGATAAGTTATAAAAATTGGAGTGAGGTCCCTTAGAAGTTGCAAGCAAAACTAAACTCAGCAAAGAAGGTTTAAAGCCCATAGAAGGTCCTGTAGCTAAGGTATTCCAGAGAGTAAATAATAGGTATATAGATTTATATGAACGCTCAAAATCAGAAGAAAAACGGCAATTATCTGATAAGCAAAAACTAGCACTATCAAATGGTAGAAAACTAGGTATAGAGCAACGGACTTGTAAACAGTGTAGCCATGTCGTTCAAAGTAAAGCTAAACTACGTCTAAGTCTCTGCCCTAGCTGTTACGAACACCAAGTAATTATGAATCAATTAAAAGAAACAAAATTAAAAATCAAAACATTTATCAACAAAATGTTTATAAACAGAGATCAGTTTATTATTTTAGATACCGAAACAACTGGACTTACTCTAAGAGATCAAATTATCGAGATAAGCGTAATTAATTTAACAGGAAAAATCCTATTAAACTCTTTAGTTAAGCCAACTATAAATATTCCAGCTGAAGCAGCCTCCATTCACCGTATTACAAATGAAATGGTTCACGACGCACCATCGTGTGGACAGCGATATATAAAGAGTTACGTGAAGTTACCGTAGGAAAAACTATACTTATCTATAACGCTGAATTTGATTTAGGCATGATAGAAAACACCTGTATTGCTAACAATGTAGAATTTATGAATTTTAAATCCACATGTGTTATGAAAATGTACGTCGATTTGTATAATGATAATAAAGTTATTGAATTTTGATTATTAAAAGCTAAGAGCCTTACTACATTCTACGTAGCAAGGCTCTTTAAAGTTGTTTCAAATTACATCCATCTGTTTATATAATACTTAAAAAATGAATAATAAAGTTGTTTACTTCTTATTGTACTAACGCATCTGTTCGTTTAAGTGTAACTCTTCACAATTACTTGATATTATATAGGTGAATAGAAAGATAAATTAAAATTAGTTTCATAGTTGTAAAAGGAGGTTATTTATATTATTCTCTTATAATTTTCCAAAAAGGAGAGGTTATGAAAAAGATTATTGTTTTTGTATTAACGATATTTATATTATTCTCAGGATTCGCAACACAAAGTTATGCGTTGTCAGATTCGCAATCTACGGCAATACAAACGTTGCTAGATGATGCCTGTCGTATATCAGGTGTGCCGGGAATGTCAATCTCAATACTTGCTGATGATGAAGTGTTCTACTTTTCTTCAGGGTATGCAGACCGTGAAAAGGGGTTGTCTGCAAGTGAAAATACACTCTATGAGTTAGCCTCGGTCAGTAAAGCTTTTACCGGTATGGGTATTATGCTGTTGGAAGAGCAAGGGCTGCTCTCAATGACTGACCCTGTCCAAAAATATTTACCTTGGTTTACGTTAAAGTATCAAGGGAAACCTGTTGATATGCAAAGTCTTACACTAAATAACTTTCTTCACCATACCAGTGGTCTAACAAATATTAGGCATACTCAAAATATTCCACAAGGCAATACACCGGATATGTTGCAAAAGACTGTGGAAATGCTCGTGGATGCTGAATTGGTGTTTCCTCCCGGTGAACAGTATAACTATGGAACCGTTAATTATGACGTATTGGGTTTGGTTATTGAGATTGTGTCGCGACAAAGCTATGAAGACTTTATGAAGGAACAGGTATTTCAGCCGTTAGGACTTCACCAGACGTATGTTTATAAAGAAGATGCTCAAGCCACTGGACAGTTGGCACAGGGCTACCGTTCTTCCTTTTTTATGACAACTCCATTTAAAGCTCCGGATTATGCTGGGAATAAACCCGCAGGCTACATCATTTCTAATACAAAAGATATGGCGCGTTGGATGGGCATACAGATGGGTATTGTGCAGGACATACCCGAAATATTTCACACGGTTATCGAAAAATCACATAGGGGTGATATGTCTGTTTCGGCTGTCAACGGTATGTATTATGCGGCAGGCTGGTCCGTAAACGCCGAACAAACGATTATAGAACACACTGGGGGCAATCCAAATTTCAGAACCGAAGTAGTCATACTGCTAAATGAACGAACAGCCGTCTCCTTGCTGAGCAACGGCGCAAATACCAATATAAACATGGTACTAAAAGTTAAAGATATATTAGAAGGCAATCTAACTCAGTCATATGAAATAAGCGGCACACAGCTTTTGGATATCATTTTGTCGTCTATCACAATTATTCTTTGCCTATTGGCCGGTTTGCTATTTTTCTTAGGATTACGCAAAAGGACAACGAATGAGCAGCAGCCAATGACAAAAAAGAGAATAACCGTAACAGTTATTTTCCTGATCGCTACGATTGCCCTGAGTATACTGTGCTGTGCTTTCGATTGGTCAACAATACTTATTTGGCAAACATATAGTGTTCTTACAGCTTTGATTTCGTCAGCATTATTAACAGCAAGCATTACATGGTTTGTATACACTCACCGATAAAATACCTCGCTCCCAAGATAAGCATAATGTTAAGTAATTAAATTTCAATTTATCGGTATGCTTAATTTGAAAAACATAAGACACTTCGGTGTCTTTTTTAATATCATCGACAATTTTCCCAGTCAAACCTAATTACTATTGCTTCCACTAACCTGCTCCGTTCGTGGAATAAGGATTTTTAAACAACTTTATTATTTTTTAAATGACTTTATTGTAAATTAAACAACTTTATTATTTCTGCACACGATTATGTTGATTCAAAACAATGGGTTTCATTAATTGATGCAACGGAATTAACGATTAAGCATCGAGCAGCAGCTGACTGTTTTGCTGTCCTGGAATTATTACAACAACTCAAAAATAGTCAAATAGATTAGAATACTGTAAATAAGACTAATTTACTAACATAAAAATAAGCACATCCTGTAAAAACAGATGTGCTTATTTTTTAAATTTTTATGCGTTTTTACGTTTTAAGAAAATCACTCCACCAACAATTAACAGTAATGCGCCTGCAGCCATAGAGATCCAACTTGTAAGATCAGCACCTGTTTGCGGTAACCATCCAATTTTAGATTGAACTTCTTTCTTAGGTTGTGGTTGTTCTTTTACTTGCTCTTTTGGTTGTTCTGAAGTTGGAGTATTTTTATCTTGATGCGGCTGTTCTGGTTTTGGTTGCTCCGGTTTTGGTTGCTCTGGTTTTACTTCTTTAAATTTCACCGTTTGACCCTTATCTTCGATGTCAACGTGAATAGCTACCAGGACATTATCTTGATACAATTCTTCAAACACTACCACTTCTTTACCTTGTAATGCAGAAGCATTGAATGTGAAATCGAGTGTGATAGAGCCATTTTTCTCTTTTGCAGTAAACTTAGATTCTACTGTTACTTCTTTACCATCAACTAATAATGGTTTTTTTGTTGCTTTATCCATTAGTTTACCTTTTACTACGTACTCTTTACCCACGATTAAGTCTTTGTATTCCACTTTATCTTGGATTGTTACAGTTTTAGAAGCGTCTAACTCTTTAGAACCATCAGCTTTATTTGTAGCTGTCGTTTTAATAGAAGGCTCTACAAATCGAACTGTTTGACCTACATCGTTAATATCAGCGTGAGTTGCAATTACTTGCCCTTCATGTAATAAGTCTTCGAACACAACTACTTCTCTTCCTTGCTGTTCAGCACCAACGAAAGTAAAGTCTAATGTTACAAAACCATTCTTTTCTTTTGCAATAAACTTAGTCTCAGCTGTTACTTCTTTACCATCAATTAATAATGGTTCATTAATAGCTTTGTTCATTAATTTACCTTTTACAGTGTACTCTTTACCAACAACTAAGTTAGTGTACTCCACTTTATCCTGGATAGTGATAGAATCCTTTGAATGAATCTCTTTTCCACCATCAGCTTTGTTTGTAGCAGTTGTTTTTACTGATGGCTTAACGAACTTAACTGTTTGACCTTTATCATTGATATCAGCATGTGTAGTAACAACTTTTCCGGCTTTCAGTAACTCTTCGAATACTACTACTTCTTTTTCTTCTAAACCAGTTGCATCAAAAGTGAAATCTAATGTAATAGAACCAGCTGCTTCTTTTGGTGTAAACTTAGTTTCAGCAGTTACTTCTTTACCATTTACAACTAATGGTTTATTAGACTTTTTATCCATTAATTTACCTTTTAAAGTGTACTCCTTACCTACTTGTAGGTCTTTGTATTCCACTTTATCTTGAATAGTTACAGACTTAGAAGTGTGCATTTCTTTTGTACCATCTTTTTTATCAGATGCTGTTGTTTTAATTGAAGGAATCTTCTCATCTTTGACGATATGTTTAATTATTTGACCATTCTCTTTGATTTCAAAAGAAAACGTCTCTTCATTTAAAATGTAACCGTTTGGTGCAACAGTTTCTTTATATGTGTATTTTCCAAATGGTAGCTTTTCAAATTTAGCGATACCTTTATCATCTGTTTTACCTTTTACTACTTCTTTTCCTACTTCGTTATAAATCGTAAATTCTGCATTTGGAAGCTTGTTGTTTCCATCCGCAACATCTACCTTTGTAATTTCCAGATCACCTTTGATAAGATTATTAACTGCTAATAGCTCAATAATTTTTCCATGTTCCTTTATTTCGAACACAATTGGTTCTTTAACAAGAACGTAACCGTTTGGAGAAGTCTTTTCTACAAATGAATACTTACCATACGCTAGATCTTTAACGTTAATTTCGCCATTTTTATCTGTCTTATATTCGCCAATTACTTTTCCACTTGCATCTTTTAACTCAAATACTGCACCTTCTAATTTTTTACTAATATCTTCGTTATCTACTTTTAGTAGTTTTACACTACCTTTTACTTCGGTGTTTTCTACTGTAAAAGTCAGTGTTTTATTGTGTTCTTTAATTTCTAAAGGATACTTTGTTTTATTTCCAATATATCCATTTGGTGCTTTTGTCTCTAAGAAATAATACTTCCCAAATGTAAGGCCTTCAACATTTGCAATTCCATTTTCTTTTGTTACTGCCTTTTTCACTTCTTTTCCATCTTCAGTAAAAACAGTGAATTCAACATTAGGTAGCACTTTACCTGAATCACTAAGTTTTTTTATTTCAATGTTCCCTTTTGCCTTGTTGTTTACTATTTGAACAGCCCCTGTTTCTCCTGTCTTAACCTCAATAGTTTGTGGTTTATCACCTAAAACATAGCCTGTTGGCGCTTTTATTTCTTTTACAGTATAAGTACCAATTGGTAGGTTATTTAATCCTGCCGTACCATCAGCACCAGTCGTGATTTTTCCAACTGATTCATTATTTGCATTAAAGACCTCAAATACTGCACCAGCTAATACTTCTCCATTTTCTCCAACCTTTTTAATTTTTAAAGCACCAGCAGCTTCCCAATTTACTGCAAGGTCACTACTAAGCTTTTCTTCATTTCTTTCTAGTAATACTGTAGCATTCTGAACAGTATCCGTACCGCGGTAAGCAATTGCTTGAACTTTTGTTAAGTTTGCAGCAACACTTAGATTAAATTCACCTGTTTTTGTATTTTTAGGAATTTGGATACGGAATTTCTCTCCAACTGAAAGCTGATCTTTCATTTCACCATTTTCACTAACAATTTTAACTCCATTAGGTGCATTTTTCGCTACTACTTTATAAGAACCACTCTTAGCGTTTGTTTGTACTGTATATAGATTCGTTTCGAAGAACTCACCTTTTAATTCTGCTTTTTGTTTTTCAGCTGGGATAACATTCATATAAATATCTTGTGTATCTCCGCTATTATTAGCAGCATTGATAATTGCCTTAGCCGCTTTTTCAACATTTTTATTTTCATGTTTCAGTTCATTTACATCAAGTTGACCTAATGCATTCCAAACTGCAAGCTGAGTCGCGTAATGTGCTTCATTCTGATTAGCTACTCCTAGCTGCTCAACATTTTTTTGCGGGAAACCGTTTAATAGGACCCTATATACTACATTATCTGTTTTCCCCATTTCAGGAAGATCTTCACCATTTGGTGATTTTAGTCCCAGAGTTAAGCAATAAGCAATTTGACCACTTGAATTTTTAATCATTTCAGTTCGAATGTACTTGCCTAAACTATTACTATAACTCCAGTTCATTGAATATTTCTCGTGCGTCATAACCTCTGCACTAGCCCTTGGTAAAAACACATTAAGGCATAATGCTAGTACTGATAATAATGTAAAAACTCTTATAATAACTCTCTTACCCAATTTTGAAACCTCCCTAAAATAAATTAATCCGATTGTATATCGCAATATCTAAAACATTCACGACCAACCCGAGTATCATTATAAAACAACAAATTACAAATATTAAATGCATTTAATAAAAAATTCGAAAAATTTACACATTTTAATATTTTTCAAGTTTTCAAATGAAATTACTATATACAAATCTCAAAACACGCCCACAATTAACAAAACAAATATGTATGTTAAGTATGTTAATAGCAGTTCTTTTACTCAAGTTATTAATTTTCCACATTTTTTTAGCTAGCGGAATAGGCAGATTTAATTCCCCTGTTCTTCATTCTGCTAGGGCTCAACAATAATTATGAAAACTAAATTTCAAGTCTATTTGTAGGTACTACGGTCTCAAAAACTCGGAAAAGGAGGCACTAAAATAATGAGGAAAGTAATTTAAGTTTTAGGTATCACTCTAGGATTGGTAGCCGTTTTTCAGATTTAGTTTTACCTCAAACAACATTACTCAAAATGCTGAACATGGGGAAACATTTTAATACTTAAAAAGAGCCATACAATCTGGCTCTTTTTTCATGACATTACTTTGCCTTTTATGGGGGGAATATTTGGTGTATACGAATCAGCACGCTTTAAAATCAATTTATTGCTTGCAGCGGCTTCCATTTGTTGCAATTGTCGCATCCGTTGTAGTGATGCTACAGTATCATAATTCATGAATCCCCCCCCTTTGTAAACAATATTTACTTCTGTCTTTCTACTTCTAATTTGTTACCTTTATTATCTACCATTCTTAAAGAACCTGCTCTAAGAAACTCAACTGTATAATCTACTACCGCATTCATTTGTCTAGCATCTATCTTCTTACCATCTTTAACAAATTCAGTAGGAATCATAGTTACTTGCTTCTTGTCTGCATTATATAACCATGTACCTGTCATATGGTTATCTTCATAAGAAGACTTACCGGTATCATCATAGGCCGTGAATGAATTATCTTCTCTAAGGTCTAAACCTTTATGAAACTCAGAACCTCTGTAACTACCCCACGTGCCAAATAACTCTTTACCGTCTGCGGATAATTGCACATTATCATCATCGGACTTAGAAGTTGAAGGAGTATCAGTTTTTGCCCCTGTACCGAAACCAAGATCGTTTGCTTTTTTTACTGTAGCATCTTCAACTGGTTTGAAACCAGTTTTCCAATAACCATTACCTTCTCTGATTAAATCCATTGTTTCTTTTGCTTTTGATTTATCTATGTCTTTAGCATCCGTTTTTGCCATTTTAGCCTGAATTGCATATGCCTTACTATAACAGTCTACCGCCTTTAATATTTCTTTATGTGAGTCTTGATACTCTTTAGGCGCTTCTATTTTATTAAACTTAGTAATAGTCTTTTGTAACTCAGCTTCTTCTTTTACTAACCCTTTTACTAATTCCTTTTCGTCCTTCGTTTTATCTAATGCTATTTCAGTTATAGAAGAAATTTTATTCATTAATTCAGAAGATAAACCCGTCATACGAACTGGATACTGCTCTTTTGATAACTTTTCCTTAGTTTCTGATTTAGACTCTACTTTTTCTTTTGGCTTTGCGTCTGTTTTATCGGTACCACAACCTGCCAATAGCATGAACGGTATCGCAAACGTTACTAGTTTCTTTGCTTTCACTATGCCCCATCCCCTTAGAAAAAATTGTATTTAATTAACATATTGTACCATAACATAATTTGTATAAATATGATAGAAAGTTTACCCATCATTAATTAAAATGTAGACTCTACATAAAAAAAGCACTTGAACATTAAATAGCTGTTCGAGTGCCTTATTTCTTCCCTATTTTTCATGTAATTTTAAAAAGAGCCTCCAATTAAAGTTATGTCAATTACAATAAGTGAAAAGAAAAATATATGTTCAATCATACTTCCTGTTCTTGTATATATCGGAAATCTTATTTTCATTTTCAAAGGATAAAGCAATTGAATCCCACTTGGTGTAAGGGCATCTAACACTAGATGACTTAATACCCCAATAAACATTCCTATATATATTATGGGGTACTGGGGAACTAGATACTTAAGAAGTGCCGTTATACCAAACAAAAAGATTAGACTGTGTGTTATAGTACGGTGACCAAAAGTTTTATTGATCCCCCAAGATAATAAAGGTATTTTTCTTCCTAAAGTAGATCCTTGATGACAAATATCTGGTATTAATGCTCCAATTATTGATGTGGCCGTTAATAAATATGGATCATCACCTATTCCCGCATAATTATGTGCAATTAAAGCGAATGATGCCCCTGCTGCTACATGTGTCGGTCCTCTCAAATATATCCTCCTTTCTATTATTCAAGCTTTATCTTAACAGTTGGCGAAAATATAATATCCTTTCAGCCAGCGCTCTTTTAACCATCTCAGTTTATATTCCATACTTGGTGTATAAGTTTCTGCAGAATCCATTAAGTTATATCTATCTAAAATCTCCAAACATCTATTAGGATTCGTTAAAGTATTTAGAAATTCCAAGTCCTCGCTTTCGAGAGACTTCCATACAATTCCTTTAAAATTAATTGGTAGCAGTTCTAATATCATATCTCTATCCAAACCTGATGTTTCCAAGAAATTTTGAAGATGAGAGAGAGATAAATAACTCCAATTGGTACTTTGGTATCCTTCCCCCCAAAAAGTATACCAATTTAACGTATTCCCCGAAAGAATTCTCCTTCCTCAAGCGTGTGAAGGGCGTAGCCCAACGATAGGTGGGAGATGAATTTCGGTTTGGCATAGCCAAAAACTTTTGATAAACTTGCTATATGAAGTTCTTTGATAACTTGATATAGAAGGTTGCAGGAAGAAAATAGAGTGCGAAAACCAAGCCATTCGGTTCCTGCGTAAAATATCAACCGTACCAAAAGAGCATCCATGCGTTGGACATCTAGGGGTGGAACACCCCGAAGTAACGCTCAGGGAGACGAAAGGTTACTTTCGTCGTGGAACTGAGAAGCTCCCACTTCAAGCTTTGCTAAGTGGCGAGTAGTTCACGTCGTTACCACTTAATTCATAACCTCTTATTGCTTCTATTCCCCATTTCATCTTTTTCCCCCACAATCATTATTTCCGTAATCAACCGATATTTATGTTCACAAATCCCTATTATTAAAAAAGATCCAAGCATCAGTAATACGCTCAGATCTCTGTTTAATAATTAGATTAAATAAAACTTTATTAGCCTCTTTTTAGAAAATTAAATATGTTCCCCATGATCCATAAATACTTGAATTGATTCTTGTTGTGGTACGTCTTTTACATTAGTAAGACCAAAAGTAAAAACAGTGGACAACATCATCATTAATAAGATAGCTTTTTTCATTTTAGCGCCCTTCTTTCTTTGCTTATTTTGTCTGCGTCTAAAGCAATGTGTAAATATTTGCTTGCCTTTTCATGATTTTTTGAATTGTAGAATTGGTCACCTAAAAGAGAAGCATATTCTTTTACCCACTCATATAATTCTTCTGCTTCAAAATAAGAAATACCTTCTATAACTAATTTCTCAAATTCTTCGAGTGGTGCTTTATTATGTAATGCCCTTAAGATTTCGAAATGATGACGATAACCTACATCACTAAGCTTATAACCTTGTTCAATATATTCATTAGCAATAGTATGCTTTCCTAGCTTGAAATGTTCTCTCGCTAAAAGAAACATAGTTTTAAAGTTATTCTCTAATGAATTCTCTAAATGTTTAACTGCTAACTCTGGCATGTTTTGACTGGCATATAAAAGTCCTAAATTATGCTTAACGCGTTTAATTAGAATTTCATCACCTGATTTTTTGAAAGTGTCTAATGCTGAAAGTAAATATTCTTCTGCACTTTCAAATTCATTTAGTCGTATGTTTGCCATTCCTAAAGTATTTAAACATGCAGCTATTTTCAATTCATATCCTGCGTTATTTATAAATATTTCATTTGCCTTCATAGCATATTGAATTGCTAGAATTGGTTTCATTATATGGTAGTAGTAAACAGCAACCCAATAATTAAATTCTGCTTTTTCAATTTCATCATGCATGTAATCTAGAAGCTTTTCAGCTTTTTCAAAATGAACCCTTGCTTCACTATTGTTTGCCGTATTGATGGCGTAAATAGCTTTAAATAAATGATAATAGTACTCTAAAAATATTTCATTTTCGTCTGGTAAAGGTTCGACTCTATCTAAAATATCTTTTGAACCCTTCGTATCACGAATTAGAAGGCTGTACCGCGCATTTAGTAAAGCGTAATACATTAATATTGTTTGATCTTCCTTGATATAATTAATTTTACTTTCAATATCTTCTTTTATCTTTTCAGACTGTAATACACGTTGTGCAATCATAGCTTGATACCAGTCATTTAATAATTTGGTGATTTTTTCGTTAGAAATGAGGTTAACACTCATCTGCTCCTACCCCCTTTTATCAAATATTATCACGGTATACTTGCATTTATAAATATATTCACAATATTTTAACTTGAGAAACTTATTTTTGAATATTCATAGAAGAAAATGAAGAAAGTAATTCAAGTTTTAGGTATCACTCTAGAATTAGTAGCTATTTTCAGATTTAGTTTCACTTCAAGCAACAAAATACAGAACATGAGAAAATATTTTAATACAAAAAGAGCCACTCTATCACAAATGGCTTCTTTCATTTCATATATTTTCTTTGCTGTGCCATTTCAGATACAAGTGCATTGATTGTAGAGATATATTCTCTTTCAATAGCCTTTATGATGAAAGCCTGTTCTTTTGTAGGAAGTAGCTCGATTTTTACTGTTATCGTTTGGTACATTTTTCTTCAACTAAATTCCTAATAAATCTAGCTCTCTTAAGACTTTTGTATTCGTCTAAAGTTATAACTCTTACAATTGACCACGAACCAAGCCACATCATTTTTCTGATATAACCACTCGGAATTTTAATTTGAGAAGTATCACAAGCATTTCTCCCACACAGAACAAACAAGGCATTATTGTAGTCATCTCTATATTCTCTGTTGAAATTATGGTCTTTCATAAATTGTTCAAATCCGCAATTACTACATTTAATTTGCACCTTTCTCAGCTCCTTGTTTTTTGTTTTTCTACATATTGTTTAAAAGTTGCACTCGATACATTTCCTGCGGTAGATACAAAATAACTACATGCCCATAAACTTGGCAAATGTTTAGGGTAAGGAAATTCCTCTCTCATTTCTTTGAAGTTACTCCTTTGATTTTTGCCATAATATCAAAGGACTAAATGTTGACAGCGTGTTTAAAAACATATGAGTATGGTCTTTGTTACACTCTAAAGCGACAATGACAATTTCTAATTCGTCGCATATTCCTTGTACCAACTCCCTAAATCACTCTTCTACATCTGTTCGGTATGATGCTACCTACTTTGTTCAAAGAAACCCGTTGTCCATTCTATCCCTTTCCCCTTTTAATTAAAAAGCTATCTGTTACTCTTTATTTTATATATACTTTTCTTTAATTTAGGCTTTTTATGTAACCTTACTTTGGTTCCATTAATATCAAAATCCAACTTTTCTTCTTCTAAAGCCTCCATTTTCTGCTTATGTTCTTTTTCTATTCTATCTTTTTCTTCTTTTCTCTTAGTCGCTTTAGGACCAATTACGAATAGAATTAAGAAAATACTAACCATTACAATGAACGTAGTCACTAATACTCATCCTTCCTTACCAAAACCTCATACACCAAAAGCTTTTTAACTTATTAGATTTAAATTAGAAACCTAAAGGAGAATAAGTACTAGTATATTTAGAAGGAATAAATATAGATGTTACCTTCAATATTCCTCTATCTCCTTATATAAACCAAAATTATAAATGGCGCAGTAAGGCCGGTACTAACAATGTCGTTACAAATATAAAAATTGAACTATATCTTAAACTTGAACTCCATTTTCCATATTTGGGATGTTCAAATTTCTTATAAAGCATACCTAATGCTAAAGATATTAAAAACATTAATACAGCTGTTCCTAAAATTATAGAAGTAATTAAACCCACCATATTACTCATAAAGGTTTGAAAATCAAAAGAACGTGTAGTCAACATTAATACTGGTAGAATCCTTATTAACAGGATGAAAATAAATGAACCTACTCCAAAATATATAGATCTTTTTTCCACTTTATATGTTTAAACCATAAAGAAGCGCCAAAAACTAATAATGATATTAAAATTACTACAGAAAGGATAAGGAAAATAACATCAAAAAATGCAGGCACACTCGCATGGACTGCACCATCTATTTTATCTCCCCCATCTTTTATTACATCACTGCCGCCATTAAACAAAGAACCAAACCAGTCTACAATCCAATCGGTCATCCAGGAAATATCGAATGGTAGATCTTCATTATGTGTTTGTGCAGGAGCAGCTGAGTTAAATACCTCCAAATTATCCTCCCCCTTTATTGATAATAAACCCTTTACTTTAAGTATATAAATTTCTTCTACCAAAACTAAGAAAGTAGGAGATGATACAGGGAATATTTATACTTAAAATGATAAAAAACAAATTTGCTTTAAAGTGGGGTATATAGATATGAAGGTGGAGGTTTTGCTTATAAATATAGCTTGATTCAAATCATACTAAAAAAGTGTTTATATTAAAGGAGAATCCTTTATACTTTGAAAAAAGATTGTTTGTAAATAGAATCAATCTTGTGTACTAATGCACATTTGTTATAAAAAGCTTGATGAGAATTCAACATAAACAGTTCATCTTTACTTAATACGGTATAACTTCATGTCAAATCCCCCAAAAAAGCTAAGACAAAAATACAATAAGCTGCCCATGAGGACAGCTTATTACATAAAATTCGTTATTGGAATTTACACATTGCTAGATCGAAATTTTACCTTTGTACCATCTCTCTATAAAGATTTGTAGATTGGGAGCAACCCATATTCGGCTATCATTTTCATGATTCCAGATATAGATATCATAGTTGTTAATTAGTCCATTTAATACACGATAACCAAATAAATCTCCATTTCCCGCACCAGCTATAAATAAAAAAGAGTCAAATGGCATGTACATTTCTTTAAAAAACTTTTCATTACGCATATTGTAATTTTCTTTCTGGATCTGGTCTGTATTCCAGACAAGAGGTAGATTGAATTCACTGTATTCAATCCCATTTGTTTCAAAAAGAACGATTCTCAATTCATCTGGGAGTTTAACTTGAAACATATTTTCAATTTTTGTTATCGTAGCTTCTGTTGCAGGTGGATTAAATTTACAATCTGTTGTTATGTTCTTAATAAAGTTTGCCCATTTCATCAGAACCCTCCTTTTTTTATCAATTATACTATTTAGAAAAAGATTTGTTATGACATTTCCCTGTACATGATAAGTTAACGTAACGTTTCGTTGGGGGAAGGTATTTTTTCACTAATTTCAAGTTGTTTCGCACTTCCAAAAAATGCGCTCCCAATTATGAATATAACGGAAGAAATATACATTGTTATCCCTGAATGTTGTACAAAGATAATACGTTATTTAAAAGTTTAAACATACGAAAATAAGAAGTGGGTGTAAAACCCTATAAGAAATAGCTCAAGTTATGCCTTATTTAAAAGGCTGCTAAACTTATTGCTTAACATTGTGGATCTGCATTTTTCTGGTGAGCATCCTTATTGGATTAGTGGTATGCACTGCATGGAATGGTTACCATTAAGAAAATAACGTATATAGTACTATATACGTTATTTTCCTATTGAATACCCTTTTACAAT
The DNA here is from genome assembly GCF_040459735.1 of Bacillus cereus group sp. RP32. Lineage (NCBI taxonomy): Bacteria > Bacillati > Bacillota > Bacilli > Caryophanales > Bacillaceae > Bacillus > Bacillus cereus group sp. RP32. The sequence goes on from NZ_JARVHO010000002.1 coordinate 224,599, forward strand.
ACCACATTGGTATTGTAAAAGAGTACTATAATGATCTTGTATTTTAGTTTTATAATTTATACTAATATTTTATTTTTATCTGTAAGTACATTAACAAAAGATTGAACTTCACTCATAAATTCTCCAAATTGATTAAAGTCCATTTGTTGTTTAGAATCTGATAATGCATTTGATGGATCTGGATGTACTTCAGCCATAATTCCATCTGCACCTATTGCTATTGCAGCTTTTGCAGCAGGTGCAAGCAAATCTATTCTACCTGTTGAATGGGTTACATCTACAATAACTGGTAGATGTGTTTCTTGTTTTAAAATAGGTACCGCTGTAATATCAAGTGTATTGCGGGTAGCTTTCTCATAAGTCCTGATGCCTCGTTCGCACAGAATAACGCTATCGTTTCCTTGCGATAAAATGTACTCCGCAGCATATTTAAATTCTTCAATAGTTGCACTTAAGCCCCGTTTTAATAAGACTGGCTTGTTGGTTTTTCCTACAGCTTTCAATAACTCAAAATTATGCATATTCCTAGAACCAACTTGAATAACATCAATGTAATCTAATGCCGGTTCTAGATGTTTAACACTTAAAATTTCACTAATTATACTGAGGTTAAATTCTTGTCCAATAGTTTTTAATATTTTTAAGCCTTCAAGTCCTAATCCCTGGAAATCATAAGGTGAAGTACGAGGTTTATATGCACCTCCACGTATAAGTGTTAATCCCTTCTTCACCATATTTTCAGCTACTAATTTCACTTGATTATAACTTTCAACGGCACAGGGTCCCATAATAAAACAAGGTATCCCATTACCAAATTTTTCACCATTAATATTTATAATGGTGTTTTCAGGTTTTGTATCACGAGAGACAAGGAGCGGTTTTTTCTTCTTGAATGAGTTAGGTTTAATTGTAGTAGATTGCATTTTATTTATCTCCTTTTTCAACATTAAATTTTTCCTTGTTGCTATATAAGTAATCTTCTACATGATACATTCTCCAAGCCCTTATTTATACGACTATAAAATCTAATTTAACCTTTAAATAACACAATTATATATTTTTATGTCAGTAATTTGGAGTTATATACAATTACCATGATGCTTTTACATCAACTCTCTCCTTTTATGGATAATATAAACATTCTCTGTATTATAATTTGGCAGTCATAATTATAGAACGAGGATTAAATCCAAATTTTTGATAAAATGAATCTACTTCATTCCCATATACAACTAATAATTCTATTTCGTTAATATTCATTTTTTTAAACCATTCTATTGCACTATTCATTAACTTTATACCCAATCCATTTCTTTGATATTTCTCATCAATAAATAGAACATCAATCTTACCATTTTTATTTTTTCTATATGAAATACAAAACCCAATTATGCTGAGCCCTCTTGACTCAATTAATAATTCAATCCTAAACTCTCCACCTCTTGATATTTTTTTATACTCTTCAATACGTTCTTCAAAAGTGATTCTCGGATAATCTCCAGAAAAATATTTTGATTGACTGTTATGGTGTTCGTGTAACTTATCTAGTGGTCCTCTTAATATATCTATATCATTAAGAGTTATCTGTTTTTTTATAATTCCCATATTTCACACCCCAAATAATTTATGTTTCTTTAAATGTGAATATTAAATTTTCTGCTATTAAACATATTTTCATCAAAGAGGGGCGTGTTTCCTCCTCAGGAACATAGAAGATAACTTGATAAATTAAATCATTAATCCCTGCAAACTATATTTGTTAAGAGAATTTTACTTTTTAACGATTATATCCTAAAAAAGCAACCTAGTAATATAAAGGAAATGATCTTATTTTCTTAAAACTATTAAAATAATGTAAAAAAAGACAACTCAAATTCGCTTTTGAATTAAAGAGCCGCCTTTTTATACTGTTATAAGCTTATTCTCTCCTTTTTATTTGGTGATAGCAAAAATGTTCTTAAGCTTTTACACCTAAATGGTTGCTTAGGCTAGTATAAAAAAAGCCACTAATCAATAAGTTACACTTTTAAACTATTAGTCTAAATAGGCTGAATTCAATGGTGTAGATAATTCAAGTTTCATATCAATAAATTTATTCTTTTTCTTGTTTAGTCTATCTAAAATTGAAATTCAAAACATGAAAATCTTAAAACTTGCCGTTATATATATTAACCGACTCAAAATTAATATAAATTCATAAAGTTAATTGCTTACTAGCTGTTTTTACTATAAATTTAACATTCGAATTTATTTCATTGACGATCTTTTGTACTTCCTCATAATTCTCTGCCTTTAAAATATAATAACCTATTCTGTCCCAACTACATTGAAACGGTTTAATTTCATCTCCCAATGCAACATTTAATTCCCAGTTAACAATATTTTGAGGGTAAAATTCCAATAAATTTAGATTTTCTATTTTTACTAACCTACCAAATTTCTCCGGTAAAAAGTATTGAATAAAAGAAACATTCGAATTATCTTTTTTTATGTCTATCGGCTTATTACACATTAAATTAATATATTCTTGTCTAAAATTAAACCCATAAGCCTCAGATATCCCATTCGAAATAAAGTCTCCTGGAATTCTTGCGGCACACTCTATTAAATATGGTTGCTCTTTATTAATTTTCCATTCTGCATGTAAAACTGTAGTGCCAACTTTTGCAACATCTATTATTTTGTGCATTTCTTCATTGATTTTTTCACAGATACTATTATTAATGTTTGCAGGTATCTCGTGCGCAATTTCAATAAACTCTTCTAACTTTGTTTGTTTAGTATAATTAATAAACTGTACTTTACCATCTTTGACAAGGTATTCAACACTAATCTCATATCCTGGTATAAAATCTTCTGCGATATACTCCCAATAAAAATTACTATCAGATAATAATTTTTCTGGTCTATATGTGAAGGATTGCTCAAAAACGTCATCAATTTCTTCTTTTCTTGAAATCTTTTTTACTCCAATTGACCCCTGTCTGTTAGTTGGTTTAAAAATAATTGGTTGTCCTTTAAAAAAATCAATTAATTCCCCCTTTTCCGAAATTTTCTTATAATTAGGAGAGGAAATTTTATTTTTTTTGCAAAAGTCCCTCAAAAGAAGTTTATTAGTAAAAATTGAACTTCCGATTAATCCTATGTTAGGTAAATTCAAACCATTAGCAACTAAATATGCTGCACGTACAGCATATTCAAATCCAGGTATAACACCATCAAATTTTACCTTTTCAATAATGTCCGTAATTTTTTCAAGTAAGTTTGGGCTATTCATATAATCGACTTCGATAATTTCTTTAATAACATTATTATTGTATGGTTTTAGTTTTTTTAAAACATCGGGTGATTCAATAACATACACCTCATGATTAATAGATAAGTTTGAAATACTATTTATAAAAGCCATATTTCTGCCAATAAGCAAAATCCTCACATTTATCCCCCTTCCATTTTCTATTTATTAACGAAATTAGAAATCATTTCAATCCCATTAGTTGTTAATATTGACTCCGGATGAAACTGTACTGATTCAATATCATAAGTCTTATGCCTGATGCCCATAATTAAACCATCTTCTGTTTGGGCAGTTATATCCAGTTGATCGTGTGGAAAATTTGTGTTTTCTACAATTAAGGAATGATATCTTCCAACGTTTATATTTTGTTTAATCCCCTTAAATATTCCTCGCCCATCATGATGAACCCTTGACGTTTTCCCATGATAAACATATGGAGAAAATGTGACTGAAGCACCGAAATATTCTCCAATAATTTGATGTCCTAAACAGACACCTAAGATAGGAATTTCATCCTTAAATATATCCAGAACTTCTTTACATTGACCTGCTTCAGATGGGGATTTTGGGCCTGGTGATATTAATATTTTTTCAATATTTAACTTGCAAATTTCATTAAAGTTTATCTTATCATTGTTAATTACCTTCATTTTAGTAGTGAAATTCCCAATGTATTGAACTAAATTATAGGTAAAAGAATCATAATTATTTATTACTAATAGCATAACTTTTTTCCTCACTTTTATTTGCTAATCCAATTATTAGGGCATTTCCTTTATCTAACGTCTCTTGATATTCCTTCTCTTCTTTTGAGTCATAAACAATTCCACCACCTAATGAAAGGCTAGCATTATTTCCATTTAATAGAATTGTTCGTATAATTATAGAAAGATCAAAATCGGTAAGGTCATAAGATATTCTACCTAATGTACCAGTGTATAATGCTCTACTTTCGGGCTCTAATTCTTTTATAATTTCTACTGCTCTTTTCTTAGGACATCCAGTAATAGATCCGCCAGGAAACGTTTCTAAAATAATATCACCAAAACTTAGGTTTTCCTTTAATTTTGCCGATATCAAAGATATCATTTGAAAAACAGATTTATAAGCTTCAATAAACATGAGCTTCTCTACTTTTACTGTCCCATATTTAGCTATTCTTCCCAAGTCATTTCTTAAAAGGTCAACAATCATAGTATTTTCCGAGCATTCTTTTACAGAATTTTTTAATCCTTCATAGTTTTTTTTATCTTCTTCTGGATTTTGACCTCTTGGTCTTGTTCCTTTAATGGGTTCGGTGTATATATTATTTTGATACCTTTTGAGAAATCGTTCTGGACTTGTTGATAAAATATAATTTTGTTTTATTTTCATATACGAAGAAAACGGAGCGGGATTTGATTTTCTAATTTTTTTATACAATTCCCAAGGGTTGTTTTCAACCATCCAAGAAAACTTTTGGCAAATATTAACCTGATAGATATGTCCTCGGTATATATATTCTTTTACTTTCTTTATTGTTGAGATATATTTTTCAAAAGACATATTACTTTTTATAGATTCATCATATGAATTATTAATCTGGTATGATTTTGGATTGTTGTTAACAATCCGAAACTTCATGCTGAATCTTTGCTTTAATCTTCTAGTAGAGAATTCCTCATTCGTAATAACAATATAGTATAATTTTCCTAATTGATGATCGTATATAAGATTATCTGAACAAAAATAACAAGCTACATCTGGGAAATGGGAAATATTATCTTTTTCATCCCAAACGCCCATAATTTTTTCACCAAAATTATAGCTGAGAAAAGTGAAAAATTGAGGTTTTATATCTGGTGAATTAATTAAATTGCCTGCTTGTAATTGGCTGTATTTTTCTAAAAATAGATCCATTTCTTTCATTACAATTGATGCAGGCTTCTGGTCATTATAATACTCAAATGAATTTATTATATTCCAGCCAACATAGGAATATCTTTCTTTATAATCTCTTTTCGAAAATTCGTTCATTTTTACGCTTGAGGAATCCAAAAAAAATATATACTCCTCATTACCCAATTCACTTATTAAACTACTAAGATCTCTTTTTTCATTTTCTATTTCAACGAGAAAGTATTTCATTTGTCTTTACTCCTATTTGGTTATTATTCATATTCAGGGAATGATCTATTTAACGCCTCTTTTAAATTTTCTAAAACAGTTTGATAATTAGGACCATAAGCATATATATCTCCAATTCTTTGGTGTGATGCATTTGCAAGTTTTACAAAATCACCATTCTTAACTAAATAATCAACTTTTATGATTCCGTTTAGTTTAGATATATCAGTTTCAGAAAAAAGTTTTTTGATTTTACCATTCTTGGTCATTGGTATTTGAATGGATCCTGTAACCCCAGGTTTAATAATTGGGTTTAAAGTTAATTCCTCAAAACACTCTACTCCTACAAAAGCATCAATAATATCGACATTGGTATGTAACTTTAGATTCTCGGGTATAGAGCTTCCAGCAGGACGAATAGCAATTTCACAAAATACTAAGTCATCTAATTCATTTAAAAAGCATTCTAAATGTGTTACACCACTTTCTATATTAAATGCCCTAATAATTTGTCGATTGTAATTAAGCAATTTATCATGTAATTCATCATCCTTATTTAAAGCAATAGTACCTATAAAGTTGTGATTTTCAAATCCAACAAGTGGTTCTGGATACATACTTGCATATGCAAATCTAATCTCATTATTTTGGATGACACTATCAATGTGAAACTCGATTCCTTCAATAAATTCCTCGAGCAGGATACCGTTCTTAAAGTGAAATAAACCTTTTTCTTTTAAATAAAAATTATAATAGTCAATCCACTCAGCTTTGCTTGTAATAATAGATACACTTATTGAACCCATGCCTTCTCGTGGCTTAGCAATAATTTTAGAATGTTCTTCTAGAAACTTTAAACCATCTTCAAAATTATCAACCTCAATACATTTAGGAATCTTTAATCCAGCTAAAGAGACTACTTTTTTCATTTTGTATTTATCTCTATAATTTAGTGATTCATTTTGTTTTTTCCCTTTTATTTTATAAAGTTCTCTAATTTCAGCTGCAATCATTATTCCTTTTTCTCCTGAGGCAATTACAGTTATAAAATCTTCTTGCTTAAAATTATTTAATATTGAGCTAATTTCATTAATATCTGTTATATCATTTACATGATAAAACGAATCACATAAATCCATAGAAGGAGGTGGCATACTTTTATCTACTAAAACTATGGTTTTATATCCCCTCTTTTTGACATTTATTAATACACTTTCTCTTCTTCCAACACATATACAATATTTTGAACTCATTTAAATCACTCCAAACTAACTTTAATACAACTCTCCATTTTTGCTACAGATTCTTTAACATCTTCATATCCTTTAGGTGAATAAAAAGCAAATAAAATTAAGCGTCCACGATTATCCTTTAATTTTTTTACCTTATCCCCTAATTTTGTTTTATATTCTAATCGTACAAAGTTAGGGTCGTTTTCTACTAATTCAACATTTTCTATATTTTTAAAGATACCATCAAAAGGTGCATGAACAAATTTAATAAAAGCACTTCCATTTGGTTTTGGAATGTTATCCATCTTGGTTCCCATGCTATTTTCGATTATTAATTCATACATATCTATACCTAATACTTTCCCCAACATATCTGGTATACAGCCGCCCCCGATCCTAGGGTTTAATTCAATTAAAGAGATATTTCCTTTATTGACTTTAATTTCTGCATGCGTTATACCTGTTTTGACTTGTAAGGCCTGGTGTATTTTAGTAACATATAATTTTATTTTAGATATTATATCCTCGGTTAAATCTCTAGCCGGTAATATATGACCCAATTCAACATTGGTAAATTTATTATGAAAAACTTTTTCCGTAATCATTAAAATATTTACTTTTCCATTTTCGATAACAGACTCTACTGAATATTCTTTTCCTTCTATATATTCTTCAATTAACATCACATTAGAAAAAATATTACCTAAATTTGCATAATCGTTATTTGCTAAGTTTTCCTGGTATTCCTTTTCTAAATCACTAAAACTGTAAATTTTTCTAACATTAATACTCCCAAATCCATTTATTGGTTTAATAATACAAGGGAATTTAATTTGATTTTTATGATTCAATAAATCCTCATAAGATTTAATTTCAAAAAATTGATAATTGAATAATCCAGCTTCCTTTAAAAGTTTTCGATTATTAAGTTTATTCATTGTATGCTCAATTGCAAAATCACTGATACAAGGTAAACCTAAAGTCTCAGCTACTCTATTAGCGATTTCAGGAAGGAAGACATGTCCGGCCAGAACACCATCAAAAGGGATTTTTGTGTATAATTGCACTAATTTATCAACAGTTTTCTGAACGTTTAAAATATCGACATGCACATAATAATCTAGTAGCTTTGATTCCTCTTTATCTAACTCATTTTGTAACTCATGTGTTGCAAGAATAACTTCAAAATTTAACCTTTTGGCATGTCTTAAATAGTTCTTCCCAAAAGCAAAATTACCGATAATCAGAATTCTTTTCAATTTTTATATTCTCCTTTTTAACATTAATAATTTCATCTTCAATATTGCAAGAATAATCAATTATTAAATCGAAAAGTGGTTTGATAAATGTAGTGTCGAGTCCTAAATCTTTGCCTAGTACTTTTCTGGTTTCAAAAATTTCTTGCATTCTATTTGGTTGCATAATATCAATAGTTTCATTTTTTTTTAGTATTCCAACTTGCCTTACCAATTCGAATCTTTCAGATAAAATTTTTAGTAACTCACTATCTATCTCATCAATTTTTTTTCTATAATGATTTAATTGAGACATATTTCATTCTCCTTATATTAAGATAAAGAAGGATAGATTGCGGATCCTCTTTTAAGGAAGTTTTAATTCTGCTAGAACCAAATTAAAAGTTCTCGATTTTTTCTTTTTCACTTTCAACCATTATTTTGTATTTATCTCTGAATTCATTAGAAGTAGTAATTGCCTTTTCCGCATATGAATAGCAGTATCTACATTCTTTCCCACAATAAAGCTTATTACATTTATCCATTACAAACCAATTCATAAATTTAGTGAGCTTACTATTATCAATATAAATATTGTTTAAAAATTCTTCGGGAGACATTACATCTTTATAACCATAATGTTGAATTATTTCTAGTAAATTCCCATCGAATTTCTCCTCTGAATATGCTTTACATCTTTTTATTGCAACTTCAGTTGGTGTCGCTCTATCAATAATCTTAAAATGGTCATAGCCCATTTCTGTATAAAGGTGCAAATCTTCAGGTCTGATAATATCAGATATTAAATAATTTGCTGGTTCAAACACCCTTTTTGAAGAACAACCTAAATAACAATAGTCCATTGTAACTTTTTTTCCTGAAATACGGGAAGATTGGCCTAGGAACGCTTGATGATACGGTAGCATTGGGCATTCATAAAGACAATTATTATTCACAATAAGTTCCAAATCGATATTAGTAGCTTTTCTAATTTCTTTTAATAGTGGGAAATTACGATTGGTTGTCATTGGATCCAAAACAATACAATCAGCGCCCATTTCGACCCACTGTTTCACTTTTGCTACAGAGTTCACACATACCGTAGAAGAAACCTTTACGCCCAAATTTGGATAATTATCTTTAATAAAGCGTACAAGAATTGGTATAGAAACTGTCAGTGAGTCAATACCGATATCAGAAATCCAATCTAATAATTTTCTTAACTCTTTTTTTCCGTTTAATGTAAATTCATCGTTAGATAGAAATGGGTTGTTAAATGTATAGTTAACAGTTATACCATGATCATGAGCATACTGAACATGATTTTCAACCTTATTTTTATCAATTGCGTCTAAAAAATCTGTTTCTAGTCCTCCACCTACGAAGTCGTTTGTTAATTTGCCAAATACATTGGTTACCTTCAAATCTTTTACACCATCAATTAATCGATTATCAAAGTTTGTTGATACAGAAAGGTTCATATTACTTCATCTCCAATTGATTTAATTTTTTCTTCATTTAATTTAATACTCAATAAAATAAACGTAAGTCCTATTACTCCTAATAAGAAAATGTATATTGAAATTATTAGTTCATTACTAAATGTACTAATAAAAATGAAGACAGCACCAATAATTTTTGCTACCTGAAAATTAATACCACTAATTGCCATATAGGATCCTTTATTATTTAGGTCAATAACATCTGCTAATATAGCTTGCTTAGCTGGGGCATGAAAAAGCTCTCCAACCGAAATAAATAATATTGCAACAAATAATAGAAGCAAATCCGTTGTGTATGCTAGCACTGAATATCCTAGAGCAAAAGATAATATTCCATAAGTAATAAATGGTTTTATCCTTGTTGTTTTCATCCATGAAATTACAAATGGTGTTCCAAATATAATAATTATTGTATTAATAGTTGTTAGGATGCTTAATATTTTTACCCCATCAATTGTAGTATGTAATCCGAAAATTAATTTTTGTAGAAAAGGAGTTATATTCTTAGCCAAATGTATTGATATCAAATTATTACGCTGCAATTCTACTCCTAAAATCAAAATACTACCTATTGTATAATAGAGATAACATTTATCACTTAAGACAAATTTATAAGTGGAAAAAACATTTACAATATTAAATCCCTCTTCTTTTCTTTCAGTTTTTGCAAAGGTTTCTTTGATTTTAAAAATTGTAATCCATGATATTACAACTGAATTTAAAAACAAAATAATTAATATTATAAATTGAGAATTAAATAGCCACCCTCCAACAATTGTACCTATCATAATAGATAAATTTGTAACCCAATAATTTAAAGATAAAATTCTTGCCCTATTTTGTTCATCACACAAATCTACTAACATTGCTTCCCCAGTTGGATTAATTATTCCTTGTGCACAACTAATAGTAGAAACTAACAGAAACATTATATACGGAGAGAATTGGAAGACCATTAAAAGAAAACAAACCAATTTAATAAGTTCTCCTATTACCATTAGTTTCTTTCTTCCTATTAAATCGGTTTTATATCCACCGTATAGCCCTGAAATAAATTGAATGATTGTCGTAATAATAATAAACATAGATGCCCAATATGCATTTAATTCTCTGGTGTAATATATTGCTATGAATGGCAGTAACATAGATGCTCCAGCTTTGCTCATAAAAGATATTATTAACCTATTTCTTATTAAAGGATGTAAATTTGAAAACATTTTTTCCTCCTTCCTTACATTATAAATATTGCTATATTCAACATGTAAAAAAAAGGATATAATATTAGAAAAATGTATCCCTTTTAAGGAGAAAAAAATGACAGACATAGATTACTATACATTAAGAGCATTTCTATACCCTCGAGAAATTAATCAAAAAGTATTCTTTACCTTAACAGAGATTGAAAAAGTTTTGAAATACAGTAAGCAAAATGTAAAAAAGAAATTAAAACGGTATCATGAATTAGAATATTTAGAATATCTGCCTGGTAGAGGGCGCGGGCATCAGTCTTGTTTAATTTTTAAAGAATCTTTCTACTCTGAAGTGAATAAAGTACTTAAACAAGAGCTAGCAAACAAAAATATTAATTTCTCTCTTTCTATTGTCCAATTGAATATTCCTAGATCTTGGTTTTTTTCATTTAGAAAAGAACTAAATGAAATATTTGAAATGCACGGTACAGACAATAATTCTGATACTATACGGCTATTATTGAATCGCAAGTTAGCTACCTTAAACCCGTTAGTAGCATCACTTTCCTTTGAAAGTTTTTTAATTCAAAATTTAAGTGAAACTCTTTTAAAATATAATGTAACAGACAAAAAGGTTGGGCCTTGTATAGCCCATCATTGGGAACATAACAAGGACTTTACTAAATGGACTTTTGATATCAGAAAACATATTTATTTTCACCATGGGAGAGAATTAGATAGTTTGGATGTAAAGCATACTTTTTTTAATGCTCAAAAAGGCTTAACAAGTAAGTGGCTTGTATCTAATATTAAGGAGATCATTTGTGATACTCCATATAGAATTACATTTTCCCTTTCATATCCAGATCCATTCTTTGAGAAAATTGTTTCGCACTATCCATTAGTTATACTCCCTAGAGATGTATTATTTGATGAAGATTCATGGATTGGTTGTGGTAAATTTATACTTGAAGAAAAAAAGGAGGATTATCTACTTTTAAAAGCTTTTCCTAATTATTTTAAAGAGCTACCATTAACAGATAAAATAGAATTTTGGTATATTAAAAAGGATATACATTATCCAATGTTATATAGTCCTTCAAAGGAATCACATAAAGAAGAAATTGTTAAAATTACTAAAGAGCGTTGCGGAGTAAATTATTTGATTTTTAGTCAGAAAACACAAAATTATGTGGTAAATAATTATATGAGAAAAGCCTTGTGTCAGATACTTGATATAGGTAAAATGGGAAAAGATTTAAAGAAAGACAATATTACACCTATTTCTAGCTTCTTTTTTAGGATATCTGAATTTGAACAAAAGGAAGAAAATATACTTGACCTAATAGAAAAATCAAATTATCAAGGGCAAACACTTATCTTGGGTCTTATTGATCACCCTCGGGTAATAGAGGATGGAAAATGGTTTGTTAATGAAGCTCGAAAATTTGGAATCAAATTAATATTAAGGCCATATAAATTTGATTCTGATTTTTATAAGTCAGAACTTGAATTTAAAACTCACATGTCTTTTGGTTCTGAAATACCTACAAGTGATCTAGAAATTGGTTTTCTAGATTTTATATTAAATGACACCCTTCTTTTAAATAGGTTTCTTTCAAAAAAACATTTACTTGAGATAAATCAAATGGCCCAAAATTATAGAATGAAAACTAATTCTGAATCGAGGAAAATAATTTCACTTGAAATTGAGAATTACTTATTAAGTAATAATCTTTTGAAATACACCTATCGTCCATGTAAACACTTTAATGTTCAGTCATTAATACAAGGATTTGAAGTTGATGAAAATGGAAATGTAGATTTAGGGAAAATTTGGATTTGATAATTATTAGTTTTTAAGAAGACATAATAGATTAATTAAGATATTTGATTTTTCGCAATAAAACCATGTTTTCCTAATTGGAAATGCTCTTAAACAAGCTGACTACAAACGAATTTGGTCGAAATGAAAAATCAATTAACAGATTATATAGAAAAGAGGGATAAATTAATCAAAAAAGACATAATTAATCGTAAAGATCATGAAAAGCAGCTAGAAAAATGGGCTAAAAATCTTATAAAGATGATGAGCGGGATTCAAGGTGTAAAAAATAAACTTACTTCATTTGGTACGAGAAGTAAGTTTATTGTTTTTTTTTTTTGATTGCAATGGCCATTACAATCAAAAACAGATTTATTAAATCGATATTTGTTTTTCTAGATGTACTTTTGATTTTACTTTTTTATGAGGAAATGAATCATGATTTTAATACGTTAAATGCAATAACTGTAATTTTTAATATTTTTTAATTGAATAATGATTACCTAGAAAATCAAAATACTCACTCTAACCTTTTAACGTTATTCATCGAAATTTACTTAATATTTTTTGATAGCTGCTTTTAATTATAATACTTAATTGTAGTTATATATCTTTATCTATATGCGAGTTATATTATTAATCTATTCAATTCTCTTTTTGGAATGGGTGTTTCAATTAATAAATCTAAATAATAACCCTCTTCTGTATCAAAGAAATACTCCATTGTCTTCTCAAATTCTTCTTCTTCACTTTGCATATATTTCTCTACTTCATAATTAGAAAGCGCTGAAACCGATTGAGCGATTAAAGAATATACAAATCGCTCTGCTAACACATTATCTTCAAAATGTTTTTTTCTTTTCGAAAACACCCAGGAGTATGATAAGTAAAAGAGACAAAACTTTTCATAATAAAATCCCCCTTTAATTGTCTTAAAATAATCAATGGATTTTCGTGCTTTTTTCATCTGCTTCATCTAACAGTTTAAATCTCCCTTTTCCTGTTTTTATAAGTAAACCTTCTTCAACTAACTGATCCATGATATTACGAATTACATTCACATCTAGTTTCATTTCCTGTTTTACACGTGTCACTGCCGTATCCCCTGTTTCTATAATATAAGTCTTTATCCTCTCATATGGTGTTGGTAATGGCTTTATGTTTAAACCATTGTTTGGACGTTCATAAGGGAACAAATCACATATATTTTGCAATATATCCTTAGTTTTGCCTTTAGATAAGTCAACTACAGGACTTTGAAACCTTACGTATTCTTCGCTCATGACAGGGCTTTTTAATAAAGCATCTCCTTTACCAAGTAACTTCACACCTGGTGCACTTCCAAAAACAGTTTTGTAGTCATGATAACTCCCACAACTAAAAGCAATTTTCGTTGGTAAATTCGCCTCTTTTGTGAACGTTAAAAACTCTGAACTGCTTAAGATATCTCTCAAGTAAACAACACTTCGCTTTTCTTTTGGAAAACTAAACATAATTGAGTTCAGTTCTGAAGCAGATGATAATTGTAGGTCCTCTAAACCAACAGCTACCCTTATATCCTCTACATGTTTTTTAATGTCTCTAAATTTAACGTTAGAAGGAATTGGAAGGGTTACATGCATAATTGTAGACCCTTCTTCTATTTTGATAATTTCACACGATTCTTTTATGATATTTTGTTCTCTCATTACATTTAATATCTTTAATGTATTCTCATCTGCTTCTAATCGAGCATTGCGTTCCTCTTTTGTATAAGGTAATAGTTCAATAGTTAACTTTGCAATATAAATTTGTATATAATTCCTTTCAAAGACACAAAATAACGGGGTGTCTATTAATAATTCTATTGTTTTTTATCTCATTCTAAAAAGGAGCTGTATAATATGGACAAAGAAAATCTAATAAGCGAACAGATTAATCACGTCCCATCGTATGCCCTGAATACCCCTAGTAAGGAGCAAGAACAAATGTTAGAAACATCATCTCAAATGAAACATAATCCAAACAATAACAATAATGATAGAAATAAAGATAGCAACCAAGACCTATACGGCACAGACTCACCCATTTCAGATGTAGATAGAACAACAAACAAAACAAAAAATAAAATACAAAGAAAAAACTTAATAACCAGTAAACTAATTTCTTTCTAATAAAAAAATAATCATCAGGTCAGAAGCAAACGCCAAAATTAAAGATTGTTCCTACATACTTACTGAAAGAACTCTTCTTCAAATGTATGCAAGAAGATAGCCCAACAATAACAGTAAGGAGGACTTTCTTTTCTACGCATACATAGAAAAACGAGCACCCTATCACTATAAATAGGAGTGCTCGTTTTTTTCGTCTATTCCTTTTCTGGCCAAATTTTCGCGTTTGGTTCTAATAACCACTTGTGTTCTTCTTCCATGATACGATCATTCCATGGGTTATTCTCAAGATGTCGAATCATCCAACAAAAATACATTGCATATCCAGGTGCAGTTGCTTGCGGATGGTCTAGTTCACCTGGAATTGTAATAAAGCTATTATGTACAACGCGATAAGCATCCTCACCTACCATTGCACATCCAAATCCCTGCGGCTTGTTAAAGCGATAATAATATACCTCTGGCTGGTCATGGTGATGTGGTGGATAACTGGACCATCGTCCTGGATAAGAAATAACTTCTCCTACTACCATATTAGAATATGCCGCATTATTATAGTCAAAAATTGTACGAATAACACGCTGTGCTGTTCCCTCCCATACTCCTTCTCCAGCTACAACACTTTGACATTCATTTGGAGTATACAACTTGGATGCAAATTTTTGGTCATTATCTGTTTTTTGAACAAGCACTTCACTATCTGAAAGAGCGGTAATTGTAACTTTCACATTTTTAGCTACATGTAAACACCAAGGGTTTTCTTCAAACACAGACTGTCTTTGAATAACTTGTTCCATTCCTTCCCACTCTAAACGTACTGCCCCTTCTAGTAAAAGTACTGCCGTTTCATTCTTACTATCAAATAGCAACTCTTCTTTTCCATTAGACATCTTATATATGCCTATATCCATTAACATATCACTGCATTGACCGTTCATTTCTGTTAATACATTATACCCTTCATTTAATTCACCTAATTTTCCTAACACGGCTTTCTCCCCCTTTTATAAAATAGCTACTCAATCATTCTCTACTTTTGTCAGTTCACTATATTCCGAGTTTCTTCTAACTATCAATGAAGAAAGCTTTTCTGATTATGCTCTGTTTTCACTTCCGAATATTTGCATATGACTTTTAACGTTTTCGTATGCAGCCTCAATAGCATCCTGGTGATACATAAAATAATCTGAATACGGAGTATTTAGGGCGGCAGTGTTAACCGCATTAATTACATTCTGAAATGTGGCTGTTGCTACATTAATTTTTCCAACACCATGTTGAATACATCGCTTGAAATCCTCTGGACTAATGCCAGAGCCGCCATGTAAAACGAGTGGGATATGGACTACCTCATTAATCTCTTGTAGGCGGTCTAATCGTAAATTAGGATCGCCATTGTACATACCATGCGCATTTCCAATTGCAACAGCTAACGCATCTACGTCTGTTTCTTCAGCAAATCGTTTTGCTTCTGTAGTGCTTGTCAGCAACATTTCAATATCTTCTGATCCGTCCTCACTACCACCTACTCTGCCAATCTCAGCCTCTACCGTCGCTCCGTATTGTTTTGCAAGCGCTACAATTTCTTTTGTCTTTTTAATATTCTCTTCTAATGGATAGTGCGAGCCATCAAACATAACTGAACTAAAACCAATTTCTAACGTCTCTCTAATCTTTTCAAACGTCATACCGTGATCAAAGTGAACTGCTACTGGGACAGTCGCATTTTTCGCCGCAGCAACCATCAAAGGACCAATCATATGAATTGGCGAATGATTCAAACGAACTTCCGCAATTTGTAGAATAAGGGGAGAACGTAACTCTTCTGCTGCTTGAATAGCTCCCATTACCATTTCCATATTAGCAACACTGAAAGCTCCGACTCCATAACTCTCTTGATTTGCCTTAATTAAAATATCCTTCATTTGCACTAATGGCATTGCACATTCACCTTTTTCAATATTATTTATTAAATGGAGAACCAAACGTCTCGCTTTTTTTCTCCTCATGTAATCTCACCATGCGGAAATTAAAGACCTGCTTTTTCATGTATAAATTTTCGGGCTTTTAATGCGTATTCAAAAGGATTCGCTAAAGTTTGTTTATTAGACATCTGATGTCCATATGCAAGACTCATTACAACCAGAACATGCAGAAATGTCTATAGTTCTTTCTCCCATTTACACCAACTCACAGTAATCTCTAATTATTTATTGTAATTCCTAATATTAAGATGTAAAATAACATTATCTTATATGCGCTTAAGATAGATCGGAATAAGAAAAGGAACCCTTCTGGGTTCCTTTTTCTATGCAAAATAAAAAGCATTCTATTTAAATGCTCTGTGCTCTTATTTTTTTCTATATAACACTAATTCCTATTGCTATAAGGATACCTCATACAATACATACTAACCCTACTAATATTGATAACTCTGGTAACCCAAAATGTCCAAGTATCATACATAGAATTAAGCCTATGATATACAAAGACTTCTATGCAATTTATCCGTTCATTTTCCCTAGCTATATAGGACGTAGTTATACGATAATTAAGACTCCTAATACAATTAAAGCACGCACTTTCTTCAAAGTTAATCCTTTTTGCTTGTCCTTTTACTGTCTCGATAATTAAAACTACCCCTTTCCTCTTTATAAAATCAAAAATATTATAACCAAATCTAGTTACTGGTCTATCTTGCAATTTTTTAAATATGGCACCGTTATATTTTTCATCCACAAAAATATATCTTTTAAACCTATTATATTTATATATAATTAAAATAGGTTTCAATATACTTATTAAGATAATATATCGTTTTTAAGGAGGAAATGTTTTGAAAAGAAAATTAGTTGAATTATGCTCAGCACTATCTATTAGTACCTTAACAATACTTGGAGTTGGACATTATACCGCTCATGCTGAAGAAGCCTTTGCTGATGTACCACAAAACCACTGGTCATATACAGCGATACATGACTTAAAAGAAAAACAAATCCTATTTGGATACGGAAATGGGATCTTTGGATTTGGAGATGATGTAACACGAGAACAAGTAGCCATCCTTATGTACAATTACCTCAAACCAGAAAATAAAGAAACATATACTAACCCTTATTTAGATATCAATTCTCTCACAACCCATTACTCAAAAGAGATTTTATCTCTCACAAACTTAGGAATATTCACTGGAGATGAACATGGTAACTTCCGCCCTAAGGATACTTTAACACGTGCTGAAATGGCTTCTGTATTAACGAAGGCATTTCAGCTAAAAGCAACGGGAGCATTTACTTTTAAAGATATATCGAATGGATTTTGGGCAAAAAATGCAATTCATGCTATTCATTCCAACCATATTGCGGAAGGCACAGGTAACAATAACTATAGTCCATATATGAAGGTATCTAGAGAACAGTACGCACAATTTATTTATAATGCTATGAACAGGAATAATAAACAAGGTAATAATAATTTACCGCTTATTCTTGTTGAAGAAGTTGGAGAAATTGGAGAGTCCCATGTTACTAATGGAGGAACAATATTTAAAGGATAAAATGCACTAATACAATATTTATAATTAACCATCGATATCCACTTTCGAATAATACACCGAAAGTTTGTTAATACTATATAAAACCAAGTCTCCAATTCCCCTGGAGCTGAGCAGTTAGTTCATTCTAACTGCTCTTTTTATTTTTTATCGTCACCCTTCCATAGTACCTCCATATGTTGTATAGAGATATCTCCTTCTAAATTGTCATTGATGCCTCTTTCAAGTCCTAATACACACCTTAAAAAGAGCACTTTGCATGTCACTCATCCTACAATGAATTGAGATTTTAACCTACGAATAATTTATGTGATTATTTCCAATTATGAGAATAGATTGGTAACAGCCAATCTATTCTCATAATGAATCTCTGATTTTCTTGAATTCTCCCTGAGGCAAGACGGCTATTTTTAATAGCCGTCTTGCCTGTATGAATTATAAATATTTGCACATACTATTAACGGAATGGTTGAATCATTGTCATTGAAAATGTTCAGCACTTCCGCTCCTTAAGAGAACAGTCTACGCAACTGTTCTCTTTCCTATTTCCTTTTTTCACGCATATAATCTGACAAGCATTATTAACTCCCCTTACAATCAATCGCATTGCAACATTCTCAACGTTGCCTCAACAAATTCTCAATATTTTTCATGGACAACAGCACACTTTCTCAACAGTTTTAATATCTTAATATTAGATACTGAAAGGAGATGTTGAAAAATGACTTGGTTCATTATTTTAGGGTTTATGCTTATTTTAATAATAAGCGGTTTTCATGCACATAGTATTCATATCATTTTCAAAATAGGTTCAGATACAAAAGCTGTGCCAAGTTGGGCTTTCGTTAATAAAATAAATTTCCAAACATTAAAAGAATTAATAAAAGGACTAAATAAGGATAAACTTAAGATCCTTACAATAGGAGAACTTGTTATTCCTTTAAGTTTCTTTAATAGATTATTTAGCAAAACATTAATTTTTCTATTCCTATTCTTTTACTCTCAATACTTAAACTAATGTAAAATGAGTTGAGTTAAAGAATAACAATTACTGAGCGTAGCAAGCGAACGATTGATCGCCTATGATGAACTGGACCTGAAGAATTAAACAAAAAATTAAGCGGCTGTTTGAATGTGAGTCCGGTATGATACTGGACTCATTCTTTTTAACCGTACTTTGATTTTTTTCGATTGTAATGAACTATATAATTATCCTAATACTATCTTAATCTGTTCCATACCTTCGAATTTTGTAAAATAAATTACTTTTGCTTTATCTTGTTCTGTAATTCCATCTCTTTTTGAACGAAGGCCTTTAACTTTTTTAAGTAATCAATTTCCATACGTAAACATTCATTTTCATCTTTTAATGCCTCTATAGCCTCTTCAATAACTGCATTATCTAACTTCGATCTTGTATTTATAATTGCCATAGCTGGACCCCCTTTCCTCTTTTATATAGGAAATCCATTTCTTATATAAAATATACTCCCCTTCATCTACGCACTATTTCAATGAATTCCTTAACAAAAACGATTCATTTATTTCCTTTGTTTTTAATCCATTTCTAAACATTTCAGAAATACCCTTTGAAAAATCCCGCTATATTCATTCCATAGTTCTCTCCCCTAAATGAATCCTAGTACATATTATCCCCAACACATTGATAGGTTTTAATTGTATTTTTAACAAAATCTTCTTACATTTAAATAGACATGCCACTTTAATCTGTCAACTCCACCTATATTGATAAATATAAAAAAACAAATTTATTTGACATTTTGGTGACTTCTAACAGGAAAATATATACATTAAATGAAACCTGATATATCGTTAATTTGTAAGTTGTAGTTAGTTGGCCAACTTTTCATACAATTTAATAATTTAAAATATGGGGGATCTAAAACGAATCAAGTATTATGGAAAAGTAAGAAAAAAATGATGTATCTAGTTGGTTCACTTCTAATTTCTCTATCAATGTTTTCAACTACTAGTTTTGCAGCTACAGAAGGTGCTGTAAAAAGTGTTACAAATAGTACTTATACCGGAATTGCAGCTGATATAAATCTACCAAAATCAGTTGTTGTTAAAGATGGGTATGTGAATTGGTATTTAGGTATTGGAGCATCTAAAGTTGAGGGTGGTATTTCCAAAACACCAAGTGGATATAAAGTATTTCTAAATTCAGGGTATAATGAATCAGGTCAAAACAGTAAGTATTGGAACACACAGTATGATGAATCAATTAAAGATGGTGACCGAGTAAACCTTAAACTCGTTAATAACGGAAATGGTACGGTTACTATGTATGTAAATGGAAACCCTAGATATGCAAATCAGCCTGTATATGGCTCATTTTCTCAATATGAACCAGTAAAAATGGTTCAGGGGGTTGAAGATACTGGACGTAACTCCTTTAGCCAAGCTAGCTTTTCAAATGTACTTCTAAGAACAGATACATCAGGGGCTACCTACAAAAGTTGGAACAGTTCAATTTCTTCCTCATTTTCAAGACACGGTACTTATGGTAACAATTTCACAGTTTATTCTCAAGTACCATTAAGTGCAAGTTTACGTTAAGAATGCTTTTAAAATAATAATGTTTTGTAAAAAAAGTAGTTGCACTTGCAGCTACTTTTTCTATAGAGTACATTGTAATAGATATCCGTGCCAATATAAATACCATCTTTCAACCTTTTCAAAAAACAAGCTGTTTATATAAACCACATATTCCTTATAGATTTCTAAATTTATTATTGAATCTCGATTATATCCTTGTTTTAATAACTCCTCTGAAAATGTATCTCCTGAATTTTTTATACACTTTACTTTCATATACAAGCTCCTATCAACCAAAAATTAATCTTCACATTTAAAATCAACAAAATTGATAAAATAAAAACCGCAGAAATTAAATATTTCCGCGGTTTTATGTCTACTTAAGGCTCTTTCTCCTATTTTACAATAATATAGAATTTACCTGTCATCTCTTCTTGAGTATCTTGAAATGTTTCTAAAATCAAATCTGCTTCTTCACTTAACATATTCTGGCTTTCTTTAAAAAATTCCCATTCTATTGTTAAAGGAAGAGTAACCCATGCTGTTAAGCAATCCCATAACGCATTTGCATTCTCACCATAGTAATCTGGAAGATCTAATTTGTTCTTTAATGTTTTATGCAGTACATCTTTACTTGTAAACATCCGCCCATCTAAATGTATTTTTTCCATAACTAAAATCCTTTCTACTTTATTTCAGTAAACGTTTTGTAATAATCTGAGGTCTTATACACCGATCCATCAATAGAATAAAGAATTCTATCATTACCTCAATACCCTGGTATATAATTTCTATCCGCTTCATACCAGGTGCTACCTCATGCAAATTATCTTCTTTTCCCTTCCAACCTAATGATTAAGCTTGCTCTTTAGTAATATACTTATTCGGGAGTTTTTTATTTTCTTTAACGCACTTAGTAACTTCATCTATATTTACTAGAATATATACTCTAATTTATATACCAAAAACAAATTCAAGAATATTCCAACTGTTCACCATGTATATATCTAATAATATAAACTGAAATGGAGGAGTCCGTACATAATGGAATATAGATTATTAGGTAACACAGGATTAATAGTTTCAGAGATAGGATTTGGTTCTTGGGCGATTGGTGGAGATGAATGGGGAGTAGTAAAAGATAATGAATCCATTGATGCAATCAATAAAGCAATTGACCTAGGGGTTAATTTTATTGACACTGCTGACGTTTATGGATTAGGTCATAGTGAAACACTCGTTGCAAAAGCTATAATTAATCGTAGACAGGATATCATTCTTTCTACAAAAGGTGGATTAATTGGTCATCATTATGACCCAAATCAACCAGCCGTTTATGGAGATCCTCAAAAGATTATTGATGCGTTTGATGCTAGTTTACTGCGGCTTAAAACTGATTATATAGATGTGTACTTTTGTCATATTTGGTGGGATAAACCTGAAGAAACAGAAGCCTTTCTACAGGCTTTCCAAGCCTTAAAAAAATCTGGTAAAGTGAGAGCAGTTGGCGTTTCTACTAATAATTTAAATTATATTAAACATTTTAATCAGAATGCTGATTTAGATGTTGTGCAATTTGATTATAGTATTTTAAATAAAGAACCTGAAAAAGACATCCTTCCTTATATTGAAAAACATAATTTAGGTGCTGTGATAAGAGGTCCACTTAAGATGGGGATTTTAACAGGGAAATTTAATCATGAAACCCAATTTCCAGACGATGATTTAAGAAAAGATTGGCCCAAAGAAAAGTGGTTTAAAGATAGCTTAAACAAAGTAGAGAAATTACGTTCACTTGTACGATCAAATCGAAGTCTAGCGCAAATCGCCTTACGTTATGTTTTAAGTCACTCAGCTGTTTCAGTTGCTATTCCTGGTGCAAAAAACTCTCCTCAGGTTGAAGAAAACTCTTCACACCTAACTCGTCCATTATTATTAGATAATGAAATTGAATTTATTAAAAAACTTTAACGTATTCCCCGAAAGAATTCTCCTTCCTCAAGCGTGTGAAGGGCGTAGCCCAATGATAGGTGGGAGATGAATTTCGGTTTGGTATAGCCAAAAACTTTTGATAAACTAGCTATATGAAGTTCTTTGATAACTTGATATAGAAGGTTGCAGGAAGAAAATAGAGTGCGAAAACCAAGCCATTCGGTTCCTGCGTAAAATATCAACCGTACCAAAAGAGCATCCTTGCGTTGGACTAGGGGTGGAACACCCCGAAGTAACGCTCAGGGAGACGAAAGGTTACTTTCGTCGTGGAACTGAGAAGCTCCCACTTCAAGCTTTGCTAAGTGGCGAGTAGTTCACCAAGTCTTTTATTCTTCCATAAAAATCATGCTAATTTAACTACTAATTCATCCTCTATTCCATATGTCTATCTACTCTTCATCAAAGAATCTAATTGAAAATTTACAATAAAAGTAAATAACCGTTTTATATGAAGATTACTTAGGGAAAGTGAGTGTATTTTACTGGTTTCTCCTTTCTTCTCATTATCCTTAAGGTTTTTTTTAGTCTATTTCTCCTACGTTCCTGCTAGATAACATGTCCACTAATCATTAACAATCTGTATAACTGTATAAAGACTCTCCCAAATTACTAAAGGAATCTCCTTCCCCCTATCGAATTATTTGTAGAGGAAAGGAGAGGAATACATGGAAATTCTAGGATTAGACCCTCGCGCATTAGCGACTTTAGGTGCACTTGAATACACCAATCGTCGCAATAAATTAATCGAAGACTCGGAGAATAACATATACGAGTGTAAAGAAATTAAAGAAATACTTCAATCACTCCCTAAAGAGAAGCAGATTGAGGTTCTTGAGAATCAAGCTTACTTTGAAGCAGTGGCAAAGATGATTGAACAAAACAATTTAATTCTTTTAGAACAGATGAAAGCTCTACAGCTAATTCAGAAATAACAAACTTATGATTAATTAATTCTACATATGCTTCCATAAATAATGTATCTGTATTTATACCATCAGCCTCTGTTTTTACAGGGGCTTTTGTTATGTGTTGATTCATATTTTGAATTTGAATTGTTTCTTTCACATGTATGAATAGATCTTCTAATAAACCTGGTGTAGACTCTAATTCCTGCTTTTCAATTTCCTCTGTGACGGCACTGATAAATTCCCATAGTACTTTTGCACCTAGTAGTTCTGCTAAACGTTTTTCACGCATTTCAAAAGTTTTCATGTTCATATTTAACCACTTCCTTCTCCTTTCGAAATAAAAAAGAAGAGACTGCTCCTCTCATCTTTTTTCACCTTCTTTTGTATTTTGAAATCCAAAATTCTTATTTCCCCACTACAATTCTTAATAATTTAAGATAATCTATCACATCCTTGCTAGTTGATTACTTATCCTATTCCCACAACGCAAAAAAACCTTCCAGGAATACATTCGTATTACAAATTAGCGTATATGCGTTATACACTTCCTTGTAATGAATCGTAAACCCGAAAGGTTTGTGATTATTTAACAATGATTAAAAAGGAAAAATTTTCTTGAACTTATTATATAATAAGTTCATTTCTATTTTAGTTAAAGAAAACGACATATTCATACTTTCTTATAGAAGGACTTCCTTGACGCTACTCTCTATTGAAGACTAAAAGTAATATATGATAGTTTACTTTCATACGCTGACTAAAAGCCGCCCTTTTCCAATGATTTCACCTAAAAAATTTCTATGTTTTTTTAATTACTTTCCTTTAAAATAGCTCATTTCTCATATTCCCAATCAGCTTTTTAAAGTATAACTTTGTTTTAAAAAATTTGCTACAGAACCACTACCAGTAACACTCGTCATATAAGCAATTATTTGTTGTATATATTCACTATTAATAATAGGCCATTGAACACCTAATAATTTTAGCTTTTTTTGAGTTTCAGTCGAATCAAGCTTTATTGGTTTATAACAATTATCTTTTGGCTCTTCAAATGTCATGAGATTTTGAATATCTTCCTGTTTCTTTTTATCTTTAGATAGTTCTAAAATAAATTGCTGATACTCTGTTTCAGAAATTACTTTAATTGGATATCCCATTGAATTTAGTAACTTTACAAGTTCCTTTAAATTTAACGTAAGATGATTGTATATATGATTTACGCAATCTTCACTATTTTCATGCACTTCATTTGATGTTACAAACCCTGTGATAATTTTGCTGCAATAATCTACAGGTGTAAATTCAACTTCACTTGATAATAATACATCTGTCACGATACCATATTGTAATATAAATTTTAATTTGCTCATAAATGCATTTTCGGTGAAGTTATATTGATGTTGTCCATCAATATATCTATTTGTAAGATTTCCTACTCTATAAATAGTAGCATCTGTTCCCCTTAATATTGCCTTGAACACTTCATATTCTGCTAAAAATTTACTTTTCACATACACATTATCTTTGTAATTTTGTTTTACATAAAAATCGCTTTCTTTATATATTATTTCCTTTTCACTTAATACAAATTGTCCTGCTACACCAGTCGTAGATATATGATGTAAATCCTTAGTATCACCAACAAAGGCAAGAAGTTCTTTCACCGCCTGGACATTCGCTCTTTCAAATTCACTATACTCGCCAAAATGTTTTGTTAAAGCCGCAGCATGAATAACAGTTGAGATTTGTTGATGAAGCTCCTTATATAATGCGTTTTCTAATCCCATATTTTGTTTAGCTAAATCACCTTGCACAATAAAGATACGCTGATTTACTAAAGATTGATATCTTACAAATTTGTTTTTAAAATAAAATTGTAACATGTCTAATAAACGATTTTTCGCCTCTAGTTTATTTTCCCCACGAACTAAACAATATATCTTACATTCTGTAGTATCCAATAGTTGTTCTAGTAGATGTATACCTAAGAATCCTGTAGCTCCTGTTAAAAGTATTTTGCTATTATTACTAAATGCAAATCTTTTTGTTTCCTTTAGCTTCTTCGGAGGTGTTAACAATTTAATATCTAATGTATCTGAATGTGAATTTACTCTATATCCATATTGAATTTTTTTAGCTATATTATTAATAGTTTTTAATTCAAAGTAATCTTTAATAGTTACATTCCAGCCTTCAGAAAATGTTTTTACTAAAGTACTCATAATTTTTAAAGAGTGCCCACCTAGTTCAAAAAAATTAGCGTTTATCCCAATGACAGAGGAGTCAATCCCTAATACCTCTGACCAAATTTCTACCAATTTTCTCTCTACTCTATTCCGAGGTGCTATATACCCATCGCTTGTTTGTATAATAGAATCCCATGCAGGTAAAGCATTTTTATCTACCTTCCCATTAACAGTTAACGGCAATGATTCTATCTTGATAAAATGAGCCGGTACCATATAATTTGGAAGATGTACCTCTACATGTTTTCTCCACTCTTGTATATCTCCTTCACCTACAATATAGGCTACTAAGATTTTATCTCCAAATGTATCTTCTTGCGCTACCACAGTAACTTCTTTAATGTCTGGATGTTTTCCTAATATTGTTTCAATTTCACCTAACTCAATTCGAAATCCTCTAATCTTAACTTGTTTATCAGCTCTCCCTATATATTCTATATTTCCATCAGGTAAATATTTAACTAAATCACCTGTCCGATATAATCTATCATTTGAGCTATTCTTGAATGGGTGTGGGATAAATGATGCTTTTGTTAATTCAGGTTGATTTAAATATCCTCGTGCTAATGCGATACCTCCTATATAAAGTTCACCCACTGTTCCAATAGGGACAAGTTTTTGAGCTTTATTTAATACATATACCTCTACATTGGGAATAGATCGACCAATAGGTGGTGTCCCTTCACCACTATAAATTTCTATAGTAGCAACCGATGCCTCTGTTGGACCATATGCATTAATAAAGAGGTGATTTTTCACCCACCGTTTTGCCACTTGTTCACTACAGACTGAACCCGCAGAAATAACAGTTTGTAATTCCTCAAATTTAGATTCATCTAACAAATTAAGTACCGTAGGTGGTAAAAATGCATGCGTAATTTTATTTTCTAGCAAAAACTGAGTAAGTGGTTCAACTGGCATAATATCTTGTTGACCACATACATATAAAGTTCCACCCGACACCAGAGTTGCGAATATATCATATAGTGAAACATCAAATGCAATTGAAGAAAACTGAACTACCTTACTACTCGTATTTAATTTTGTAAAATCAATGCTGGCATTAATAAAATTGCATAGACCTTTTTGTGCATAAAGGACACCCTTTGGATTTCCTGTGGATCCAGATGTATAGATTACATATGCTAAATTATCTGGTTTAACTTCAATTGTAGGATTTGTATTTTTTTCTCTCGAAATATTCATTTCATGTTCTTTTATATCAATACAGTCTATTTCTTTAGGTATCCACTGTGTTAGATGACTTTGTGTTAGCAATACTTGTATGTTGGCATCTTTCAAGATATATTCAAGTCTCTTTGTTGGATAGGCTGGATCTAGTGGGACATATGCGCCACCAGCTTTTATTATTCCTAATATACTTACAATCATCTCTAAAGAACGTTCTATATAAACCCCTACCATACTTTCAGGTCCTACGTTTCGTTTCTGTAGATAAAAAGCTAATTGATTTACTTTTTCATTTAATTCCTTATAAGTTAACTGTTGTTCTTTATATACCAACGCAACAGAATTCGGATTCTGAATCACTTGCTGTTCAAATAACTCTTGAATCACCACATCTTTTTGATAATTCCCCTCTATGTTAGTCCATTCATGTAATAATTGCTTTTCTTCCTTCCTAGTAATTATTCTTAAATTCTCAATAGGTTCCTCCGGAAATTGTAAAATTTCATCTAGCCAAATTTCAAAAGATTGAGCCATTCTTTTTATTGTAGAAACCTTAAATAAGTCTGTATTATATTCAAAGTCCACTTGTAATCCTGTTGGTACCTCTTCCATTGCTATAGTTATATCAAACTTTGCACCATTCATATGTCTAGGCATTTTTTCTACGCTATGATCTAATAATTTTGGTAACTCTTTTAATTGATTATGAAAAACAAACATTGTCTGAAATAGTGGAGAATAACTCATATCACGTTCTGGTTGTATGGCTTCTATAACTTTTTCAAAAGGAACGTCCTGATTTTCTTGTGCATCTAACATTTTTTTCTTTATCTGTTGGACCAATTCTTTAAATGTTATATTATTTGAGCAATCTGCACGATAGACTACAGTATTCGCAAAGAATCCAATAAGATCTTCAACCCCTGGATAATTCCTATTAGCAATCGGGCTGCCTACTAAAATATCTTTTTGATTTGTATAACGAGAAAGAAACCCTTGATAACTTGCTAATAACGTGGCAAATAGTGTAACACCTTCCTTATAATTAAATACCTTTATTTTTTCTAACAATTTATTGGGTATGACAAATTGATACGTATCTCCATTATAGCTTTGTATTGTTGGACGAGGATAATCAAATGGGAGTTCCAATATAGGAAGGAAGCCACGTAATTCATTCCTCCAATATGCTATTTGTTTTTGTATTATGTCTTCTGTTAACCAGCTTTTTTGCCACTTTGTAAAATCAATATACTGAAAAGGTAAAGGGGAAAGCTTATCAGTTTCGTCTTCCAAAAATGCATGATAAAAACTCATCCATTCATTAATAAAAGTATCTAATGACCAGCGATCAAAAATAATATGATGGACGGTACAAAGAAGTACTAACTCTTCATTGTCCATTATTATTAAATGAGCACGCAATAAAGGCCCTTGGCTTAAATCAAATGGCTTTTCAGCTTCTATTTTCGATATTTTATCCATTTTCGATATTTTATCTTCTGGAGAAAGATAACATAAATCAATTACTGATAAGGGAACTGTTATATCTTTTTGAACAATTTGCACTGGTTTTCCGTCAACTTCTTGAAATACTGTCCGTAAAATTTCATGGCGATGTATCATTGCAGCATATCCTTTTTTTAACATGTCAACGTTCCATTTCCCTTTTAAACGCCATGCAATCGGGACATTGTAAAGTGCACTATTTGTTTCAATTTTATCCATTATCCATAAACGTTGTTGAGCAAAAGATAATGGTTCATATTGTTCACGTTTTACTGATTGTAACGGTGTTAAAACATCGCTTCCCACCATTTTTCCCAATAAAAATGTTAAACGTTTTGAGAAACTTTTAATAGTAGGGTATTCAAATATATCACGTACTTGTATTAGAATTGAAAAATCAACACCTAAACGTGAAATTATTTTAGTTGCTAAGAGAGAATGTCCACCTAACTCAAAAAAATTAGCGTTTATCCCAATGATAGAGGAGTCAATCCCTAATACCTCTGACCAAATTTCTACCAATTTTCTCTCTACTCTATTCCGAGGTGCTATATATCCCTCGCTCGTTTGTATAATAGAATCCCATGCGGGTAAAGCATTTTTATCTATCTTCCCATTAACAGTTAACGGTAATGATTCTATCTTGATAAAATGAGCCGGTACCATATAATTTGGAAGATGTATCCCTACATGTTTTCTCCACTCTTGTATATCTCCTTCACCTACAATATAAGCTACTAAGATTTTATCTCCAAATGTATCTTCTTGCGCTACCACAGTAACTTCTTTAATGTCTGGATGCTTTCCTAAGATTGTTTCAATTTCACCTAACTCAATTCGAAATCCTCTAATCTTAACTTGTTTATCAGCTCTTCCTATATATTCTATATTTCCATCAGGTAAATATTTAACTAAATCACCGGTCCGATATAATCTATCATTTGAACTATTCTTGAATGGGTGTGGGATAAATGATGCCTCTGTTAATTCAGGTTGATTCAAATATCCTCGTGCTAATGCGATACCGCCTATATAAAGTTCACCAACTGTTCCCATAGGGACACGCTTATGATCTTTATTTAATACATATGCCTCTACATTTGGCATGGGCCGACCAATAGGAGGTGCTCCATCTCCTTTATATATTCCCGCGACAGTATAAACTGTGGTTTCTGTTGGACCATACGCATTAATAAAAAGGTGATTTTGCATCCAGCGTTTTGCAACTTTTTCACTACAGGCTGATCCTGCAGAAGTAACAACCTGTAAATCTTTAAATACAGATTCATCTAACAAATTAAGTACCGTAGGTGGTAAAAGTGCATGTGTAATTTTATTTTTTTGCAAGAACTGAGTAAGTGGTTCAACTGGCATAATATCGTGTTGACTACATACATATAAGGTTCCACCTGAAACTAGGCTAGTAAATATCTCAAATACTGAAGCATCAAATGATAATGAAGCAAATTGAATATTTTTACTGTCTGCATTCATTTTTGTTAAATTAATACTAGAAATAATAAAATTACATAAGCTCTTTTGTTCAATTAATACCCCTTTGGGTTTTCCTGTAGATCCAGATGTATAGATTACATATGCCAAATTATCTGGTTTAACTTCAATTGTAGGATTTATACTTTTTTCTTTCGAAATATTCATTTCATGTTCTTTTATATCAATACAGTCTATTTCTTTAGGTATCCACTGTGTTGAATGGCTTTTGGTTAGCAATACTTGTATATTGGCATCTTTCAAGATATATTCAAGTCTCTTTGTTGGATATGCGGGATCTAGTGGGACATATGCACCACCAGCTTTTATTATTCCTAATATACTTACAATCATCTCTAAAGAACGTTCTATATAAACCCCTACCATACTTTCAGGTCCTACGTTTCGTTTCTGTAGATAAAAAGCTAATTGATTTACTTTTTCATTTAATTCCTTATAAGTTAACTGTTGTTCTTTATATACCAACGCAACAGAATTCGGATTCTGAATCACTTGCTGTTCAAATAATTTTTGAACATAATGTTCTGATTTATCAGTAATTTTAAGGTTAATATTCATTATATCGCTCCTTTAATATCATATTTAGCAGTAATCATAGTACTCATATATCTTGATTTACTCTTTCTTAAAATCTAGAATATTATCAATAGATATATAAAACAGGATTAGGTTCCGAAAATTTGATTATTTAATTTATTATCTTCATTAAACGGGTAATTGTTATATTTCTAAACATTAGGGTTAATTTTATCCACCCTTAATACGGTTTATTTCACCGACTAATCAAAATTTTTATATCGCATTTAAAAAATTAATGAACATAAAAACTTTTAGAAAATCCTAAAGGTTTTTATGTTCACTATTAATTTTATTACCCATAGCAATCATTAATTTTTTAGGGTATACACTTAAATATAAAAAATATTATTACTTACAAAATCATGCTTCTGTAATAGAGCTATTATTTACTTGATCGTTTTTAACATATAAAAATTTATTCATAAGTAGTGAAACAATAACTGGCAAAATACCAATAACAAACAAAGTAAACATAAATGTTGTATTAGCAAATAACCAACCAACTAAAAATGAACCTATTCCCATACCACCTATAATTAAAACATCAATAGCTGCAAATACTCTTCCCGAAGCATTGTCAGGAGTCTCTTCCTGAATAATAGTCATAATAGGTGCTTCCGGCAACATAGTAAAAATACCTATAAATAAAACTGCTAAATATGCCACGAAAACATGATTTATTCCACCACAAATAATACAAGCAATAAAAGAACCTAATACGCTTATCCAAATTATAAAAGTAAGATTTTTCTTACCAAAGTGTCCACCTAATAAAGTTCCGATAACACAACCTAATCCATTAATCGCTAAATAATATCCCGTACCTGAACCTTCTTGTCCAGTTATATCAGCAAGATATGGAACAAAAACAAAGACTGATCCAACAACTATATGAATAAAGCATAAAATAATAGAGACAGAAAAAATCTTTTTATTGAATAAAATAAATTTAAATCCCTCTACAATATTATTTAGAGAATCTGAAATTTTAACCTTTTGTTCAGTTTGCAACAATCCATCAAAATTTTGATTGATAGATTTTGGTATAAAACACACTAAAACTAAACAAATTAAATATACTAGAACATTAATTAAAAACGCCCAAAATAAATCGTTTAAACCAACCAATACGCCTCCAATAATAGGAGCTATCATAAGAGAAATTGTACCTAATGAAGTCGTAAGTGTATTCATTGCTAATAATGAATCCTTATCAACTAATTTTTTACCAATTGTCAATCTAATAGGGTAATCTATAGTTCCTACAAACACCTGAATTAAGGAAACTAGAAGAAACACATATAAAGAATTAATTTTTAAGAAAGAAAATATAATAAGCATTGTCATAGATAGTACATTTAAAAGATTTATAAAAATAATTATTTTTTTCCTCGGAAATCTATCAATTATATAACCAGATATGGGTGAAAAAAGTATATATGGAATTTGTCTTGTAAGACCAAATATCGCAACTCCTGTAGTTCCAAATTGCTGATAAATCAAAGCGGTCATTGCAACTACATAATTCCAATTCGCAATACTTGTTAAGAAACCGGAATATAAAAAACTTTGAAAACCGGGAAAATGAAACGTTTGCTTCAAATACTTAAATAAGTTCATAAACTCTCCTTAAGAATAAATTAATAAAAACTCGCTCAATTCTTGTTTAATTTCATCAAAAAAGATTTTCCCTAAATTAGAAAACTCAGCTTCGTTTTCTAAAATCTCCACACCTTTTTCCAATCTCAAAATAAATTCTTTTTCCAAGTTATCCATTGTTATTTTTTCCTCTTCAGATAAAACAACTTCAGATTCTTTTATTTTAGAAAATACTTTTAAAACTCTCCATAACACATATGTAGCATGTAACGTACCATTTAACCAACGTTTATCTTCTCTTAAAGGAGAATCTGCTTTTTTAGTTAAATTTTCAATCATTCTTCCAAATGTTTGTTTAACCATTAATGCTTGATGTCCACTTTCATGTATTAAAACATCAACAAAATTCATAGCATTCCAACCTGGTTTATTTTTCAAAAATATTGCCCCAAATGAATATGCTCCAGTAGCCGAAGTAAAATTATCACCATTAGAATCAATCACAACAATCTTTTTTGATAATAATTTTATTTGTTTATAAGCTTCTGGCCAAGCCTTTTCAATAATACTTAAAGCTCTATTAATTAATTCACATTCTTCTGTAGTTGGAACATTCATTTTCAACACAATTTCTCTATTTAAATCTTTTGAATTACTTTCAGATAAAATATCAAGTGAACGACTAACCCAATGATTATCATTTATAGAATTAAACCATGACTTATCTTGTTCTGAGATAGCAAGATTTTCCTTTAAAAGCTCAACATTTTCAGGATCACGATAAATTGACCAAGCCATAGCTGGATGGTATTTTAACTCATCTGAAAAATCTATTTCATACTTACTTAATAATTCTTTATATGTATCTAAAAGGGCTAATAAAAATTCATTTGCTTCATATTTCAACTTAGATTCCTCTAGAGTAATAGTAAATATGTCTTCTATTCTTTCCATTAATTAAACATCTCCTATCAAATATTAGATTAATAAATTATATAGAACACGATTCACATAATTCATTTTTCAACACATCCTCTGTTCTTACAATATCACCTGTTTTAAAAGTTAAAACTTTATTTTTAGTTAAAGGCTCATATGTACCTGTTAACCAAGAAAACCATTCTAAAAACTGATAATGTGATGATAATGTAATTCCTGAAACAACAGAAGGATACTTTCTTCCTCGTTTCTTTTGCATCCCAATAATTAAATCCTCATAATCACTTTTGTCTAAATTTTGTCTTATATATTCTTCATAGCATGTAAAACAAGCTGTTTCTTCTGGTATAAATAATGGACCAATCTGTTGAGCAAAGCTTCCTATATAAGGAATTTTCAACTTTATACACGCTTCATTTACCCACCTATTCAATATAAATCTTGGTTCATCAGCTTCTACAAAAATAAAATCAAGACCATCAGCAAACGAATAAACATCTTCTAAATTTTCAACATAACTATTAATACATTCCACATTAACATCTCTATTAAATGAATTTATTCTCTCTTTAATAATTTCGGCTTTAAATTCACCAATTTGATTTTCATCATAAAAAATTTGCCTAACTAAATTCGAGGATTCAATTTTATCTCCATCCATTAATTTAAGATAACCAACACCAGTAGCTCCAAGCATCATTGCTAATAAACTACCCGTTCCTCCCATGCCTATAATTCCAACTTTGGCATTTCTAATTTTTTCAAAAGCTTCCCAGGGATTATTTTTTAAATCCGGAAAATTTTCAAACAAATCAATTAAAGTAAAATACCGATCATATTGTTCATTAGAAAGCCATTCTGGAACCTTTCTTTTATTACATTCAACTACAATTCCATTTTCAGAAAATGTCTCCAATATTTCCTCAATTTCCACTTCTGTTATGTCATAATTTTCCAATCTTAATTCATTAACAATTTGCTTTATATTTTTAGTGCCATCACACTTTTCAAGTAAACATTCAAGTATAGATTCTGCTTTTTCAATTCTCATATGACGCCCCATATGACTGTTTAGAAATATATCTCCATTCGACAGTTTTATAGGCTCAATTGACGATGATACTATAGGGAATTCAATTTGTTTTTTCATTATAGTAACCTCTCTAAAATAAAGTATTGAAAATCTATATAATATATAAACTAAATATTATTCATATTTTGAATCAAAAAATCAGTAAAGGGGCCTAATGTAAATAGGCCCAATTACTATTTTGAATTAAGCGCGTGGCTCGCCAAGTGAAGATGTTAATTCTTCAGCTTTAATGTTAACTTTAACTTTAACTTTTTCCATGATTATCAACTCCTTGTTATGTAATAAAACCTAAATTGTAATAATATACAACACTTAGATTAAGCACGTGGCTCGCCAAGTGAAGATGTTAACTCTTCAGCTTTAATGTTAACTTTAACTTTAACTTTTTCCATGATTATCAACTCCTTTTCTTGTTTTTTTAAAATTATGTTTGCATAATTTTCATACTTGGATTAAGCGCGTGGCTCGCCAAGTGAAGATGTTAATTCTTCAGCTTTAATGTTAACTTTAACTTTAACTTTTTCCATGATTATCAACTCCTTTTCTTGTTTTTTTAAAATTATGTTTGCATAATTTCTACACTTGGATTAAGCACGTGGCTCGCCAAGTGAAGATGTTAATTCTTCAGCTTTAATGTTAACTTTAACTTTAACTTTTTCCATGATTATCAACTCCTTTTCTTGTTTTAAAAAATTATGTTGTCATAATTTCCACACTTGGATTAAGCACGTGGCTCGCCAAGTGAAGATGTTAATTCTTCAGCTTTAATGTTAACTTTAACTTTAACTTTTTCCATGATTATCAACTCCTTTTCTTGTACTCAAAAGCTTATGTTGTAATAATATTCCACACTCGTTCGTTTGTAAATATAAAATATTCAAAAAATTCTTTATTTTAACTTTATAAATAATTTTCTGAATTTAAAGAAAATTATTTATAAAGTTACAGTATGCTATGTGCTTAGATATACTAATATGGGATTTACATGAAGAAATAAATGGTTTTTAAAAATATGAAGAATTGAAACATTAGTCAACCAACTAAATGTATAAACCTTTCAAACAAACAACGGCAGTAAACGAACATTCAAAACTTCCTATTTATAAACCAATCTTTTCAAAATCCATAGTAGATAATTTGTTTTTGGGATTATCAAAATATTTTTGCATTGATTTGGGTTTTATCAAATTTTTCTTCTGCCTGCCAATTGCTTGTTTGGCATGATTATGTAGCTCTTCGACAGATTGCCACACCTTCAATACAATCACTCCTTCAACTTTGGAATCTGATGAAGCTTTTTATGTGTCTAAAGCTAAAAATGCAAATTGAATCTCTTAATATAAGCCTTTTCAAAATCAAATATTGTTAGTTGCTCAGGCATTATAATCACTCCAAGCCCTTACTTTTTATTTTTCAGCTTGATCATAGACTAGTAAAATTGCTTACTGGGGCCTCCGTTTAAATATTTTCAAAATGTTCCCTACAGAAATACCAAATTTCCACATCTCTCGAAAATCATTAATCTATTGGATACTCCACCCATGATTAAATTTCTCTCGCATAATATAATCTACTTCCATTTGACTTAAGCTTCTTTTCGATATTTAGCTAATACTTGTTCTAAACGTTTACGTTCACCTTAGGCGCATTCTTTTGTAAAGCTATTTCCATTGCCTTGAGAACAAGTTGTGAATTTAAATCTTCAATCCCCGTATTATTCCCTTCAGCCACAAATGGTTTACTAACTCCAAAGTTTGCTCGTTGAATGCTATTGGGTTTTCTTCTACTACTTTTCTATCACTTGAGCAACTTACTGCTTCTTTTCCCTTCATATCAAAAACCTTTAAGCTAATTTTTCTCGCTTTAGGTTAGAGCTACCTTGTTAGGTTATTAGGCATAGATCCTTTTTTTTCTTATCCTATATTTCTGACCTTTTAATCTGTCCATTTCCACGAATCACATATTATGAATTCATTTATAAATCACACTTACAAATAAAAAAATAAGAAGATCCATGCGAATAAACGCTTTAGAATCTTCCTATTCCTCCTTATACACCCTTAAAAATAGTTGGCTTATTGCTTTGTATTAGATAATCCCCTTTTTCATTAAACTTACATAGCTGTTATCTCCAATAATGACATGATCTAAAAGAGGTATACCAATAATGTTTCCACACTCCTTTAATCTCTTAGTTACCTCAACATCTTCATGAGACTCCATACTATGTCCTGATGATAGCAATAGGTAAGACTTTGAGGTTATCTCCACCTTTTCCCCTGCTCTACACCGTGCGTGCAACTTTCATCGCACACGGCATGCCATCGTTTGCCTTCTATTTCATTTTCCTCAATCTACTTAGTTTAATTTAAATCCCTAATTTACTTGATTATTTCATTTCCAATTAACAATCTTAGTTTATTCAGCTTTATAAGTTGTTCCTCATTTAATTCAAGAAATTCAAGATACCTTTGGATAGTTTCTACATCTGTGGCATGGATTAGCCGGTGAACATCTCTAGTAATTAGCACTAAGTTGGAATAACTATCATCCTTCGTTTTACTCCATAATGTTTTATGATGGCAATCCATTTCCGTTAGAATCAATTCTTCCCCAGTCACTGCACATTTTCCATTTTGGGCTATAAACAGCGATATTCGATTGTCATTGAATTCTATTGTTGCCCGTTCATTAATGATAGGGTGTTCCCTAATCCATTGAACTTGCCAGTTCGGAACCGACTTTTGTTCCCGATGCATTAGTTCTCGTCCTTCTTTGGTAAATTTATTAACACTATTTTTGGGCATTAATGCTGTTTTTGTTTTAATGAACCCAATAGGAATGAGGGGATATCCATTAATATATCTTGTCATCTTTGATTTTAAATAAGGTTTAATGCCTTTATCTTTGATTGGATAATTGGTTGTTTTTCTCAATGAAAATTGCTTTAATCGCTGACGTTCTATTTGTGTTAATTGGTATTGTATTGGCATCAAACTATTGACTACTTGCGTCGCAATTTGATAATAATTGTGAATGCCAATAACCATACTATTATAGATTCGAACGTTCTTGATTAATTCGTTTCCATTGGGAACTCTTTGCATGAGTTTGATCTGGTCTTTGAGTTGTTTCTTAATCCTCTTTCGTGCTTTTTCTGCTATATGTGATTGACAAACGTATTTTCTGCGGCCAAAACGGTCATATCCTTTTCGTTCCATTTTCAGTTCAAAGCCGAGAAACTCGCTACTTTTCTTTTTCAGATTTGTAATTTGAGATTTCTCCTCAGAAATAGGAAGGTTTAACCGTTCCTCTAGCCACATTTTACTTGCCATGAAAATCTTTTCAGCATCTAATCGCGTTGTAGTAAAAATTTTAAAATCATCTGCGTAGCGGACAATGTACATTTCTTTTAATGTAGATGTTTTTCTAAGTTGTTGATAGCGATATTGGCGACTATACCATCCTGTTTTCTTATTAAGATAGTCCTTAAGCGTTCGGCACTTTTTACTTTCCCATTGGTTTGCAATCCACCAATCAAATTCATTTAAAGTGATATTCGCCAATAGAGGGGAAAGTATTCCACCTTGCGGTGTCCCTTTTGTTGGATGTACGATTTCTCCATTTGGTAAAACAATAGGCGCTTTTAACATTTTACGTATAATCACAAGTAATTGTTTATCACGAATACCCATTGTCCAAATTTGTCGCATAAGTTTTGAATGTTTCACTTCATCGAAGAAACCTTTAATGTCTATATCCACTACATATTGCATTTTATTATTGTTTATTCGTCCATTACATGCAGATATTGCATTTTCAGCTGATTTTGTCGGTCTAAACCCATAACTATATTTGTAAAAATTAGCTTCACATATAGGTTCCAGTACTTGTAGAATACATTGTTGCGCAATTCTATCCCACATAGATGGAATACCTAATGGTCTAGTTTTTCCATTAGGTTTTGGAATTTCCACACGTTTTACTTTTCGAGGATTATACTGTTTAAATCTTTTCTTCACAATTCCAATAAACTCATGGGTTCCAAGCTCTTCAACGTCCTTTATCGTAACTTCATCGACTCCAGGCGTAGCGCTTCCGTTATTCCGTTTAATATTTCGATAGGCAAGTAGAATGTTGTTGTCTGAAGTAATGATTGACATGAGGTTTTTAAATTTTTGTTTATCCTTACTTTTTACATAAAGTTCATCGAAGATTTCAGTCATGCCATAATACTCTGCATGGCGTAACCTTGTATTTTTCATTCTAGGGATCTTCTTAAAGTTTTCGTTCAAGGTATATCACGCTCCAATCTTGGCTCGTGACCTTTTTAGTCATACGAGAATCCTTGAGATGATTGAGTTAAAATAGTTTAGGCGAAACGACTTGAGGCTATTGTTCCATTTCCATTACAGAAACTTCATCACTCCTGCCTCTACTCTCACTATCATAAAAGGAAGTTATAGATATATTCCTTTCCTCCCTACCACTTCATAGAGTGTGTACTCTCCATGTTGATAGCTTTCCACGTTCCCTTAACTCTATCTATTCTTAACTTAGGTGCTAGCTCTTGCCTGACGTCCTCTCCATCGCCTGTAACGATGCATGGAGCTTTCGAAACCACCATACTTACT
This sequence comes from Bacillus cereus group sp. RP32, assembly GCF_040459735.1. Classification (NCBI taxonomy): domain Bacteria; kingdom Bacillati; phylum Bacillota; class Bacilli; order Caryophanales; family Bacillaceae; genus Bacillus; species Bacillus cereus group sp. RP32. The sequence continues at coordinate 263,451 of NZ_JARVHO010000002.1, forward strand.
CGCCCACGGAACGCACTTGAAGTTTTCATCAAGTCTACTCATTTCTAAGTAGTTCCACTTACAGACATTTCATTCGCTAGTTCGTCAGTGTTTTACCACATTCTCACCATATTAAGTTTTTCACGACTCCCGACCTATCAGTTGTACCAACCACCTCTGGTTAGCTTTCGGTTACTCATGAGTACTACGACAACTTTCAGCCGACTTCACCGAGCTTCACACCCTATTCTTATACACATTCGAATAACGCATGTCGGAGTATTAGAGTAGGCATTTCAAGGCGTTACCCTATCATTCTACCTATCGAGTTAAGAGTTCACGACTCTCTTACTTGCCATAAATGACGTTCAGACAGCGTGCGTAACCTTTTCAGTTAGGAACGTGTCGCACGATGGTTATGAAAACATATGATTGAAGATGCATTATTTAATATTGCCGTGCGGAAGGTTTCCCTTGGATGGACTAACGATGAATCAACAGTTCCTTCGAACACAATACTACATCCAATAATTTCATTCTTTGTATTTAAGTTAAATACACCAAAAATTTCATTTGGCCTTGATTCTATATCAAATATAATCTGTGCAAAGCGTACAGCATCCGCTGGACAAGTGATTTTCTTTTTCTCAATATCATAAATACGATTACTGTCTTTTACCAACTTTACAGATTGAACCATAATTTTCTTACCCATGTCCTTCTCCTTTCGAAATAAAAAAGACGAGACTGCTCCTCTCATCTTTTTTCACCTTCTTTTGTATTTTGAAATCCAAAATTCTTATTTCCCCACTACAATTCTTAATAATTTAAGATAATCCATCACATCCTTGTTAGTTCATTACTTGTCCTATTCCTACAACGCAAAAAAACCTCCCAGGAATACATTCGTATTACAAATTAGCGTATATGTTTTATACACTTCCTTGTAATGAATCGTAAACCCGAGAGGTTTGTGGTTATTTAGGAATGATTAAAAAGGAAAAAATTTCTTGAGATTATTATATAATAAGCTCATTTCTATTTCAATAAAAAAACAAAATATTCATACTCTTCCAAAGGAGATTTGATTTCTATAATAAAAAACACCCATATTCAATTGAGTTCCTTTACAAAATTATTTAACTTGTTTTTGTAGAATTCCCTCTAATTCTCGCACAGTCTCGGCAAATTCATCAATTCTTATCGTACACATTTCAATAGTTTTTTCTGTATCGATAATTTCCCACACAGGATAATCAGCTTCTATTTCTTGTCTCGGGTATAGCAATATACACCTTTGAACTTCCTTATAAGCAGTTACATACGCATACATTTGATAAATGTCACTCTGTACATAACTACTTCTTCCATTATTTGTTGCACTTTTCCACTTCGTATCCATGATTATCACATTATCAATCAAAAAATCTGGTTTTAATAAAATGTTCTGGCGTCCACTCTTCTTATTACGTAGGAGTCTCTTCTCTGCATGTTGACTGATTATTTTATTATTATCAATAGCCTCTTGTAGTGCTACTTCAATATATTTTTCAAATAACATATTCATTTGAAATAAGAAAGAGAACGATGATGCTCCTCGCCCTTTACTATAAATCGTTGCCCGCTCAACAATTAGCTTAGCAAATAAAGCAGCTTGACGAAAACGTTCATTCTGTCGGTTAAATGTAATACTCTTTAATTCCTTCTCTGTAAAATACACTACATCCACAGGTTCTAAGTAGCCTAAACAGCGCTCAAGATAAAGTTTTAAAGTATGTATTTTTGTATGCTTTTTTACAATGAGCAATGCACATTTAAATAGCTGGTTCAAAGAGTTATTTTCCGTATATTCATCAAATGCACAATATGCTTTTGTTTTTTGAAATACATTCTTATAAACGTGTTTACTAAGCTCGAGTTTGCCACGCAGTGTATTTAAGTTTTCTTCATGACGTTCATATGTTTTATAAGTCCCTTTTCTGAGTTCATTCAGCAAACGAGTAAGAAATGTAGCAAGAAATGCCGTAAGCAGTTCTCCCCTATCCTCACCATTTAGTACTTCCTCATAAAATGAAACCGGCAAAAAGCCTGTAATTGAAAGCATTCCTAGCAATGCCTTTCGATCGTCAGTAGGTGTGAGTTTTAATTTAGGAATAATTTCGTACCTCACATCTGAACATTGTATCACTCCAACATAATTAATAAAGCGAAGTCGTTTATACTTCTGATCAATCACCTGTTCATTAGGATATTTTTCTTCAATATACCGTATAAGCTCATCAAATTGTTCTACTGTAACCTCATTTTCTGTAATCCAGTCATACGCCTCACGCACTATAATTGTCTTATTCATAAATCGCTATTAGCTCTTGTGCTGTTAATTTTCGTTTTACTCGGTACAGCGCAGGAATATAAATAGATGGCTTTTGTTTAAACAGTTCATTTACATTAACTTCTTCTTTATAAACAATATATTGATCTTCCTTTGAACTCCCTATTCCACCCAAAACAAGACCGATTTTTTCCCAATCATCATAAAAATACTCTTGTAAAAGTGGAATGATTTTCGTTTGAAAAATAGCGATAACTTCATTATCAGTTTTCGCGTTTATAAAATACGCATGCCCAATCATATGATCGCGATCATACAGCACTTCAATCCGCTTATTAATAACAGAAAGCATCTCAGCAAGATCAATTTCATCACCAATCGATTCAAGAAGATCCGTATTTGGCATAATTTCTTCAAACACAAAGCGGCGACGTAACGCTGTATCCAGTAACGCTATGGAGCGGTCTGCAGTATTCATTGTCCCTATTACATATAGATTTGGAGGTAACGTAAACTTCTCTTTTGAATAAGGTAGTTCAACAATCAATTCATTACTTTGTGTTAAACGCTTATCCTCTTCTAGTAACGTTAACAGCTCACCAAAAATCTTAGAAATATTGCCTCGGTTCATTTCATCAATTATTACAACATGTTTTTTCGCATTCGAATAATCAAATGAACCGTTTTCCAGCAATGCCTTTTGAATAATTGTCTTTTTCCCTTCTACTTCAACTTCAATCTTTTCTTCGCCTTCTACTGTATCTTCCATTTTTTCTAATATCCAATTTAGTACAGACCAATACCTCGTCTGATTACACCCACCAATCGCCTCACGAACAAACATAGTATTATTCTTCCAATCAATATCATGCTCCTGAATATAGCGATAAAGGCTTAGTAAACGATTCTTTGAAACTATTGAACTAGTTTTTACATCTTCACTCGTTACAACGATATTGTTTTGCTCTGAAATGTATGAAATAAAATTTGTCGTTCCTGTTTTTGATTCGAACTGAATATTATTCTTCAAACCATTTTCAACTAGGTAATCATAAAGTTTCTCAAAACGAACTTCATTCGAAAAATCCTGACTAGTGCTTTGAATTCCTTCATACATCGCTTCAAGAGCTGCTTTTTTCAAAATACCATCTGTTGGCACAAAGTTCCCTTTTCCATCAGATTTCAATCCTTCTATAAAATCTTCATATCCATAGGACTGATGGAATGTCACGAGATGAATTTTCCCTTCTTTAGTTAAACGTGAAAACTCTTGTTGTAATGCTTCTCGTCCATCTACTTTCAGTTCCTCATATGTTCTTTTATCGATCAATTCAAGAGCACGTTCAACGATTTGATATGTTTTCCCTGTTCCAGGTGGACCAAAAAAGACATAGTTTCTTGGATCTGTATCTAATACTTCAATAGATTCTTGGGGCGTATTACTTGTTTCCTTTCCCTGCATAAATACTAAGTTAATGACATTTTTATTTTTCACTTCATTTAATGTACTACGATATCCTCCATAACCTATGAACTCTCTCTCTTCAATATTAATCCACTCAACAGGAAGTAGATGTCCGTACTCTTCAGAGAATTCATAACCATCAATAGTATCTTTGGTAATTTTCCCAACAGCACTAACTCGTAACACTGATCTTGTCTTCCCATCAACCTTACGAGTAAATGATGTTTTTAAAGCAACTAGGTCCCCTTCTTTCATTTTTAAAAATTGCTTTAATGCTTTTTGTCCTGCTGATGTTTCTTCCTTCTCATCTATAATATCTTCAATATTTTCTTCTTCTAAAAGAGATGATAAATCCTCATGTAAAAAGCCTATCGCTATGCAATTGTTTTTTAATAAAAAATCTTGAATGGAACGATCTTTTCCATATGTATGTCCTGCTAGCCAATAACTTGAATTCTTATCAAGCGCTTTATCTCGTTCTGAAAACGTCTCCCAGATAAATCGTGAAATTTTTTCATTAGACCAATCTAAAAAAACATTCTCTTTTTTAATAGCATGCAACACTGCATGATTCAACTCAATTGCATTTTGAGGAGTAAGCAATTCATCTTTTATATGTAATTCCTTCCCAAGCTCAATTAATATTGGTGGTGAATAAATATTAAAAAATTTCTCTGGAACATAAATATTTAAAATTTTTAGCAGTACCATATTATAAATTGGTAAATCCAATGTAACAATTTCAGAAATATGGCCTTCCTTTGCAAGTCGTATTGCCTCACAAATCCCTTCTTTTAGGACTCTAAATTCTTCTTGTAACTGTTCATTTTTTAATACCACTTTTTGTTTACCATAACTTTTACAGTACTCACCAGTTTTAGCAAGATAAATACCGAATTTAGCAGAATTGGCTCCGCCAATGCCGCCTAAAATATTTTTTCGCTCGAGCCAGTAATTGAAACAATCTTTTGCTTTAGTATTTGCATATTCTTCTATGGTGAGATTTCTTAAGGATTCTAATGGAAAACGTTTTACGAATTCTTGGCGCCCTGATTCTTTTTCAGCTAGCAATGAAATATCAGGTTCAAATTGAGTAGCTTTTTGGGTCACTATTTGAAGCTTCATATTGGAAATTACCCCCATTTAATTTTATAGATTAATTATAGAATATGAGGAGAAAAGAAGGAAGTAATTGGGTGCAGATTAATAAACCTTGTGGATGAGGTTTAAAGATTGAAAAGCATTTACTTCCCATAACTTCCCTATGAGAGCGCCACTTTGACAGGATGGAGGTCGCTGGTTCGAGGCCAGTCGAGATCATACGAAAAAACCCTTGCAGCGCAAGGTTTTTTGTTATATGTTAGCATCTTTAAGGTATTGCAGAGGTGCTTATTTTAATATTTTGGTCAACAGTTTCGATTTTTGTGAGCTTTAATGAATAACCTACACTATTATTAGAAATCAGGAACGGATATTCACCTAAACAACAAAATGTTTACGAAGAAGTCAAATACGGTATTGAGAAATAAACGTTTTTTGGGAGATATTAAATTTCACACAATAAAGTATCACTTACAATACGTCATTCTAATATAATGCTCATAATAGTGTCCCCACTAAAAAAACGAGAGTATGTACCTATTCACAGGCATATACTCTCGCTAGCATTACATTATCCTTTTCTATATCTAGCTTCTAAACCAGAGATTGTCATATTTTCATTGACATCATTATGTGGGATTAATAGATAAACCCATTCCTTACCATCATGTTGAAGTTCATGCTGGGTAGCATATTTGCACCATTGAATTGCTGCGTCTGCTTTTGCTTCTACTTCCTTATCTCCCTCAATCTTATTGGTAGCTTTCAGTTCCACAAGATATTTCTTATTAGTTGTCTCGACAATAAAATCAGGATTATAGGTTTGTTTTTGATTATAATAAATTTTGAGCTGATTTTGTGCTGGTTTGAACCACTTCTCAACCATCGGGTCTTGCTCACAGATAACCGCAAACCTTCTTTCATTTTCGGCATCAAACTTTTGAACTGAATACAAGCAACGCTTAAATCCACCAAAACTCATACCACGTATGGCTGCTCGATTTTCTACAGAAAGTTTGTAGTCCCTAACCTCTTCATCAATATCTACTGAAAACGTATTTGTTCGCAAAATCTCAAAGTCACTTCTTACTACCACATCATACTCAACTTTCGCTTCCTGATAGTGATCCAACATCTGAGAGTGTATTTTGTTTGCCAACAATTGCTGATTGTACATCAATACATTTCGAACCTGACTATCATCATTTAAATAAGATTTCAAATGAGCAATTATTTGTCCCACGAGTTTGTATAATAAATCTGCATGGTCCTCGTAAGATATATCATCAAAATCCATCAAACGAGAAATAATATAATTCTCTAAAGGCTCTTCACCATTCACTTCAACTTTAAAATGCATTACATCACGTTCATGTGTCCGCAGCTCTTGTAATAAGATATCTTGCGTAACCGGCTGAAGATAGATTCCTGAAACATCCAAATCAAAATCCCGAAAACTCCAAGTGATTTCATCCTTTGGTTGCAAGATAACCTTAGGAATATCCATTGTTTTTTCAACAATATACTCCGCAACTGTTTCGACAATCTCTTCTATAACAGCCTTATCATCTTCAAACATAAGCTCTATTTGATTTAAAGGATAGTTAGCTCTTACTTCTTGTACAATTTTCTGCTGTACTTCAGTGTTTGTTAGGTGAGAATGACGTGCTATTTCCTTCATCTGTTGGATTGTTCGCAGTGTTGTTTCAGCAATATTCCGCTTAGTTTCTACACGTTTTTTCACAATCTCATCTTGGCTATTTGTATCATCACCAACAATCCTTTGGAAAATACTTTGTTTTACTTTCGATTCAACCGAAACAACCTTCTTATTTGTCCTTGCAACATCTCTTCCAATTACAACGCCTTTTCTTATAATTGAATCTGGGTTATTGGCTTCGTCGATAATGTCTTGAAAACGATCATGTGCGATAATAGTTAATCTGTCAATTGTTTTCATTTTTGTTCGCTTACCATATGGTAAGCGCAATCCCCGCCCAATAGATTGCTCGACCAAAGTTTTAGAATTAGCCGCTCGCAGTGGAATGATAGTGTATAAATTCGTTACATCCCATCCCTCTTTAAGTTTATTAACATGTATAACAATTTCAGTGTTGGAATTTGGATTTTCAAGTCCTAAAAGTTCCTGAATGGTCTCATCTTTTTCTACACCCGACTGTTTGGAATGCACTGTAATAACTTTGTCTTTATATCTTCCATTAAAAAATTCATCACTCTTGATGATACTCATCAGATTTTCTGCATGACCGGTATCTTGGGCAACAACCAAAATAAAAGGCTTTACTATTGGTTGATTGTTTTCTCTGGCGTACACTTCCAACTCTACTTTAGTTTCCTCATGAACAAGAATACCGTCTTCAAGCTTTAGACGCTCCAGCTCAACCTCCGAGTAGTTCGATGCGTCAAAATTCTCACGAGTAGCTACTGTTGGCTCTTTTACATAGCCATCTTCCATGGCTTTAAATAATGGATAGCTGTAAATAACATTCTTGAATGGAATAGCTTTTTTACCTTTCTCAACCTGTGGCGTTGCGGTCAGCTCCAAGCCCAATACAGGATTCAATTCATTCAATACCTTGATTCCTGCTGAAGCCCTGTAACGGTGAGATTCATCCATCAACAATACTAAATCCGGCAAGGAGGCTAAGTAGTCAAAATAGCTTTCCCCGATATATTCGCTTAGTCTTTTAATACGTGCAACATTACCACTTCTTACCTCGGTGTTAATCTTGGAAATGTTAAAGATATTAATCTTCACAAGTTCATCATTCAATAGGAAAATAGAACTCTGCTCATAGTTATCTCCAGTGATTATGAATGGAGGCTGTGAAGCAAATTGAGAAATACCCGTGAATACATACTTTTTAGTATTAGGTGTAAAATCTTGAATAAGCTTCTCGTATATAGTCAAGTTAGGTGCCAAGACGAAAAAGTTCTTTATCCCTTTAGCAAGATACAAATATGTGATAAATGCCCCCATTAAACGAGTTTTTCCTACACCAGTTGCTAAAGAGAAACAAATGGAAGGGAACTCTCTTTCAAAGTCTTCTACAGTTGGAAAAAGACCTCGAATTCGATTTAATCTCGCTACAAATTCCTCTTCAGAATTATTTTTCTGTAAACAAAGCTCTTCAACAACCTCAGCTAATATTTCCAAAGATTCGCGTTGAGGAGATCGAAGGCTGAGTCGATTAGAAATTTGTCGAACATAATGGTTCATTCTTCTCCCCCCTCATTTAGCAACTCATCATCTTCTTCATGCAACGGCTCCACTTTCAAGTTGTAATCATCTCTGCCAAATTCACATTTATTAAGGATAGCTTGAGGTATCTTCTTCAAAGTGATATTCTGGAAATCATCCTGATTCGCGTTAAATGCCTTGCAATATATTACTAATGTTTCATCTTCTAACATTTGGGAAGCTATATCCGTTAGTATTTTTTGGTTAATTAACTGAGTAGTTGTATAAATAAAATCTGTTTCAGTGGATTGTCCCTGCTTCCAAAAAACATTACTATCCGGACCGTACCTGAATCCTTCAAATTTACAGATTGCTTCAGCGAGCATACTATTATCATACTGTTTGCTAATAACCCAATTTCCATATTTGTCTTTTTCTAAAAGACTTGGAGCCAGATTATATGTTATAAAGCCGCCGCCACCCTTCCAACTCACTAAATCACTTACACCACCTTTGTCTGTTCCATCAACAACTTTTTTTAGACGCGGTATTATATGTGTAAAACAATGATTGCCTAACTCTATCATAATCCATCTTCTTTTCATTTTATGAGCTACTGCACCCGTAGTCCCAGAGCCGGCAAACGAATCCAAAACAATATCCCCCTCATTTGTAGCTAAATGAATAATTCTTTGAAGAAGTCGCTCTGGCTTTGGTGTAGAAAACACATCTTTTCCATTGAAAGCTTTAACTTCCTCTTTTGCTTCATGGTTATGTCCAACCTCATCGAACTTCCAAATTGTTTTAGCTGGAATCCCTTGTTTTTTCAAATCAATCAAAAAAGTTTTTCTAGAAGGAATTGCTTTACCATCTTTTCCAAACCAAATTTCATTATTCACATCTAATCTTTCTAGTGTTGCTCGCGAAAACCTTGGAAAAGTTCCAGGCGGTGGACTCCATTTAACACCATTTTTAAAGATGTATTCAAAATCTTTTTCTGTTCCGCTTTTAGCGTGAAGTGGGGTTGATTTCCATAAACCTTTTGGATGGTTATCGGGGTTCTTATAGGCCTTATTCATTTCTTCAGAACGAGGTAACAGATTAGGTCTCCATATATCTTTATTTTTAGCATAAACCAAGATATGGTCGTGATTATCCGAAAACCACTTTGCGTCATTTGCTAAAGTATACTTTTTTTCCCAAATTATATTATTTACAAAGTTTTTTCTTCCAAAAATTTCGTCACACATAACTTTTAGATAATGACATTCATCATCATCTATCGATATCCAGATTGATCCATCCTCTGATAAAAGTTTGTTCAGTAGAACTAATCTTTCTCTCATCATAGAAAGCCAAATAGAATGCTCCAAACTATCATCATAATGTTCAAAAGCATTACCTGTGTTATAAGGAGGATCAATAAATACACATTTGACTTTCCCTGTGTATTCTTGCTCCAAAGCCTTTAAAGCTAATAGATTGTCACCATGAATTAACTTATTTGATGTATAAAGCCCATCATTTAAATTGTAGGAATTCTCATTATCCTTAATAAGTATCCTCGGTTCAATCCTCATATTCTTCTCTTTACCTAGCCAATTTAATTCTAAACGATTTATTTCAGACAACTCTCACACCTCATTAATTTAATTTTGTGTTTATTTACTTCCAATGTGTAGTAGCTGGAGAATATTTTCAAGCAATATCTCTTTTTGACGCATCTCAATAGGCAAGTCAAGATAGACTCTATCCGATGAGTACAACTTACCAGCTTGTCCATATATTTTTTCAATAATAATATTATCAATGTGCTCCTTAGTTGGATAATAAATTACAATTATTGGTGGACAACCTTCTATTGCATCCCTAAGCAAAGCCAAGCGGTTATACTTCCTCCTGTCTTTATTTGGATAATATATGTCAAATGTATGATTCTCTATGGCATCATCCAGCGTATGTTTCTTAAATTCTAGAATTGCTAATACCTCGTTCTTATCATTTACCAACATCATATCTACGTCACCAGGCCAAGCGGCATCTGTTCGTGATAAGAAACATTCAAGATCCGTAAAAGCAATTCTCAAACCTTTTTCACCTACTCTAACTGGGCCACCAGATAAGTTTCGAATCTGCTGCATTAGTGATACTAATCCCCACTTCTTCACTTCGACGACCTTACCATGCACATCAATTTTCACATCCAGTATAGGCTTCGATGTCGGATCAACTAGTTGACTATTCCAATCTGTATCCTCTCGAAAAATTTTGTAGGTGAGTGTATTATCCCCAGCGAATTTAGCCAGATCTTTGACAAACTCCTCACCATCACATTCGTATATTAGATTCTGTAAGTTCTCTGGATTAACATCAATTTCCTTATCATCAGCAAGTCGCTTCACCCAAATTTCAGAAGATACTAACCAATTAGACCAATTCACAAAAAAGTCAAAACTTATTTGTCTTATAGAGTATCTACTAAGTAAATCATTTGTTAGCCAATCTTCTGGATCTCCAGCAATGCGATGCTTCTTTGCTAATACACTTCTATTTGAACATTCTGCAGCAAATGGTTTATAAAGCATACTAATTCCTCCTCTCAGACTTTAAATAACTCTCCATTTAAGACTAAACAGATGCTTCCTTGAGACCTTTTGCTCAAGTTTTATCTCAACCTCCGCATACCCTTGGATGGTTCTATTTAATCTAAATAAATCAGAAGTATTACAGTTGTTTAGCTAATAAATTATTCATCTATATATTCTATCATACTTTTTATTCTATATTTTCTATTCCCTTGTTCTTGGATCTCTTAGTATGACTGATGATTACCAGCTACTTAATAAAAAAGGAAGTAAGCCACGAAAATCTTTTAGCCCTTTATAGATAAAAACATACAAAGATCATAAAGTGCAAGAATAAATCAAATAAAAGTACTTCCTTCGGATTAATTCTTTAATTTATTATCCATTCGATTAAGTACTTCTGTTATATCTGATTTTTTATTATCTGTTGCATTATATGCCAATTCTAAAAACACCTTCAACAACATCCCTTGCTTCTTTACCTTGTTCCAATTGTTAATGTTCTTACTTTTTTCAAATGGGGTTCGTATTACACGATTACATTTATTAATTAGTTTCTGTATCTGCTTAATTTTTTCAGCCCAAGATTCCTTAGATAAATCAGTTAAGATATTAGCACAAAGTTCTATAAAAAGGATATCTCTTGGTGCATACAAAGAAATATTATTATCTTTATCCCCTTCTACTTTTTCCAAAAATAAATTAATCCAAAAGAGAATAGCCTCATCACTAGTCATATTGTTGTCTTGGACTAAATATAGCATTAAATCATGATAAATATCCTTTGACCAACCTCCTACGGACGGTCCACATAACCGTCGTAATACAACCATCGCATCAGCCTTCGATAAATTATTTGGCCAGTTCTCCCTAATTTTTTGATAAATACTTATTCTTACATCTTTAATTTCTTGTGACTCAGCCCCCATTCTATTTACTTTTACTCTTAAATGGTAAATCCACTCTGAATATGCTAAAATACGTTCATTTTTATTTAATTTAGTAAGATCATTATAGAGAGTGAGTGATGAAAGACTTTCGACATCACTTATTTGAAACCATTTTGCTTGAGATCCAAGTCCACGAAGAAATGGAACCTTAGTCAGTAATAACGAATCTATCAAATCATTAGTTGACATAGAAGACAACAAGTGAATAATTAATTCATCCAACAAATACGCCCTTTTAATAAAAGTTTCTTCTTTTTGTTTTCCCTGATTTTCATATAACTCTTCTAAAACATTTACTATTATTAAAGGGGATAAATAAAGGATTGCTTTTGTTGCATATTTAAGGTTGTAATTTCCATATAACCGATTAGCATAATGTCCATCTAACAATAAATAGGCATGATATAAACTTTCTTTAAAATTACAATTTAGCAAGGAATTCCATTGGAGAACGGTAATTTCTTGTGACCCATTAACTCTTTCAATATTTAAATCATATTCAGTTAACAAATAAAATTTGATGCGTTCTCCAAGTCTAATATTCCCATTATCACATACCTTATATAAATATTTTTCTGCATCAATTACATTAGTTAACCAATATAAAAAACTCTCCCAAAGTAAGAAGAATGCTCTATTATCTTTATATAATAATTTTTCAGAGAAAGTATTTAATGCTTTATATAAAGATTTTTCATCACCAACGATAAATTGTAAACTTTCAGGGTCTATTAAATTCCTATCCAATAATTTCTGTTTAACAGATTCAATATCTGTCGATGTTATTTCAGGATCTTGTAATAGTTCCGCAAGAAATAAACTAGTTTTAGAGAGTCTCTTTAATAACTCATTATCGTTATTACTTGTTACACTACATTCAGAAACATCATTATTCACAACCATCTCTGGATATATCTGAATTGTTGATGCATAATTGATAATAGGTGGTCGAGCATTTCTTAACATATCCACATAAGAAGCTACTTCTGTTAAAATATCAATTGGAATCGGAGTTACCAATAATGGGTCAAATTTCGTTGCAGCCTGAAGCGAATTGGATAGATGATATCCCTCTGAAATATTACCATCATTATCATAAATCAATATATAACGATCATGAAAATAAGAACCTTTTCCTTTTTGATTACCCCGTATATCTAATATCTTTAACTGCAAACGAGATAGGATTAACCTTAGGTTTTCACATCCCTTTTTAATTCGAGTAGCACGTTCGGGGTCAGGGACATTTTCTTGTAGATCAATTTCATTAATTTTTGTTTCTACTTTATCATCATTGGACTTAACTTGAGTGCATGTAATTACTTCAAACGAACTATTTGTTGTAGGAGAATGGGCTATTAGTTCTAAACCTACCGTGTCAAAGTACGGATCTACAATTGTTACTAGTTTGTGGTCTGCATTATTAGTTATAGACTTAAACCATTCAGCAAAACTGAGTGCAGATGGAGCATCATCTCCCCACCCTTTCGGAAAAAACTCTCCTTTTGATTTAGCTGGGAATAATCTATTTACATAATTGCTTACCTCTAGTGTGGAAGGAGCCCAAGGATCACGGACATAGCCACCTATACTAGAATACTGATAAGTGGTTTGCTTTACTCTTTCGTAATGTTGAACTCTATCCTTAATTTTTTTAGAATTTCTCCATTCCTGTATTGTACTAAGTTCTACATTCCCTCGTAATCCAATCATTCCCATTTCCATGTTCATTTCCCTCGTAAGTGGAGTATCTTGTTCATACCACATTTCCCATTCACCATCATTTGAGTTTGCTATCCAAACTGTCAATTGAACCTGATTGACTTGTTGATTTGCAGAAAATCGCAATCCCTGTTCAGCAGTTTTGATATCAACTAACTTTACTTGGTCTAGCATTATTTCATGGCAATTTCTTAGACGACATCGAATAAGAAGTTTTTCATTTGGCAAATCCAGCCCTGATTTTAAATAAACTTCGATTTCTTTACAACTTTTGGCACTTAAATCAAATTTATTATTTTGGTTAGATACATTTTCATTTACCATACTAAAATCAATTGGCGATTCTTCTGGATCCAATAGCGGAGTCGCAATCCATTCTATATTACCTAACCTGCTACTATCACGGCCATCAAATTTAAATCCTGTCTCATTTATCAGAGCATTAATGCAAAACCTTGCCAATTCATCAGCACTTTCTATTGGTTTGCTATTTAATTCACTTTTTCCCCAAATATTCATTTTCTGTAATTGAAATAATGAAGCAGATACACAAGTAACATCTCTGGAAGGGCTTTGAATAGGGCGAATATTCTCTTTATATAAAAGGGTCATTGATTTCGTTTCAAGAAAAACAGGGGGACGTACAACATAGGTATTTTCTAATTTAAATTCCGATACTTCTTTTGGTGGTTTGGTAAGATTAAGATTTTCACAAGCTTTGGAAATAGAATTTCCTTTTAATAAATCTAAAATAAGAAAATAAATAGATTCTCCATTGGAGTAAAGTGTAAATTTTTTTAAATTAACCTTATATGCACTGGTATTGGGAGACCACTTAGTTTCTATATCTGCTTTATACCATTTACCATCACAGTAGTCAGCAGGTATTACCCATGAGTATAATAAGCGTTTAGAAACACGTTTCTCTTCACAAATTTCAAGTATCCACAATTGTAATTGACAATTCCCTCCTTTTTTCATTACATTTTTAAGTTTTTTATCAGATTTTAATTGATCAAAGCTAGAAAATAGCTGTTTTTTATCTGTCATAATGGACCTCCTTTTTCCCCAATTACGTTAATCCTTCATAAATTTAAGATAAATGGGTAGCATAGCATATATCCAAATACAATATTTATGCTGTCCTATCCATGTTTTTGGTTCATTCTGTAGTTACCTTTTGTGGTTAATTAAAAATCCGCTACATTAATAATCCACTAGATTCTGTCTCCTTTAATATATCGAACCATATTTTCGAACATTCAAAATGATCAAACTATACAAAAGGAATGCTGAAAATCAGTCCTTAATTCTTGCTTCCTACTCATACTTCCCACTGATAGGAGTTCTTGTCGTTATGCCTGTTATGACTTCGACCCATTTATCTGTATGAGTTTTAAGCAGCTTAAAATCATCTCAAATTCTCTCTCCTATTCGATACCGTAATAAAGCCTATATACTCTATTTCTAATCAATTCATTAACGTTTATTAAAAGAAACAAACATCCAACATTACCACCTGTTATGTTAAAATAAAACTCTATATAAAATATATAAAAGAGGTGATTTTATTGAACAAAGACACCAAATACAAATGGATTACAATTAGAGTGATTCTAGAAAAAATGTTGATTGAAGCTTTCATGTTAGGGTTAATCACTTTCATTGTATATAACGTTATCAAAGACATATATTCTATTAATCTTTTTACAGCAATATACTCTATGTTAAAACCAATTCCTTCAGAAACTCTAACTATCATTTTTATTTTGATCATATCTAGAAATTTCAATAAGCGTTATAAATTTCATAGACTGCTAGATGTTTTAGAGAATAGCAAAAATAAATATGAAAATCCACAGGCTCGCATTGAATGGAGTATTGCAAATTTAAATGGCCAAATAGATTCATTGAAATTGAAGGTGGATATATTAAAGTCATTTTCTCCAATCCCCATTCTTATTCTATTTATAGGCAATTTGTTTGAAAAAGGAACTTTAATCAACTTAAACTCCTTTAGCATAACAGTTTTAGTGATTATATTAGTTTATTTTGCTTGGTTAATGAATGCTTATAATCAATTTGTTACCATTAGGAAAGTACTTGTTCATTTTGAACAAGAAAAAATCAAATTAGAGAATAATAATTTCTTTGACCAAAAAATTCGTAAACCTAATTATCTTCATAAAGACTTTAAAAAATTTGAAAAAAGTTTAAGCAAATTAAGAGAACCTTCTTTTTCAACAGAAGAAAAAGATAACTCCAATTAATTTAAAATATCATTTTAAATTTTCATTTATGGATTAATAACAAAATCCCATCAGAAATTAACAATAAATCTATAGCTCTTTATATCAGTAAAAAACATAACTATACGTATTGAGCACACCTTGTATACTCTCCCTGAAATATCACATTTACTCTCAAATAAGCTTTTAAAAAGAGATAGAATTCTCTAATATAGAAAAAATTTGATCTTGATGCTAGATGACGTCTTGACAGTCCTCTATAAGAAATTAAGAATATAAACACGGATACTGCGGTATGCTGAAAGAGTCAAACATTCAAGAAACACAGGCAGAGCACCCCCATAATACTACTCCTGCTATTTATTACTTAGCTTAATACATTCAGAAATGGTGTGGGGATGCATCTTCCTAATAATGTTTCTGTCTCTTATTTTGATAACTTTAAAATTACTTTCCCCTCAGAAGATGAACCTACAACTGGCGATAGTCTATGTTTGTTACATTCCTCAGGTTTTCCATATATTCTATACCTAGGATTTTCTTGACATTCTACCACAATAACCATATAACCATAAAATTCGAACATATATGTTGCATCTTTTAGGGCATCACTTTCCTTTTTATAATTACTCCAATACTCTTTACAGGTACATTCTTTCTCTTTAGACATTAGTCACCCCTAATATTAACCATTACATGTATATTCTACTGAAAAATCTTAACAAATTCCAAAAAATAATTTCTGAAATTTGTCTTATCATTAAAAAGGATGACTGTGACCGACTTCTTTTGTCAGATAGTTTGTACATCTCATCACATATATTTAACCATTTGTATAGCTAATCCGCATGCTGTTAAAGTCTGATATAGAGCCATTTGTAATATTATTAGCTCTTAAACATATAGGATGGACATATAGAAAAGCATGTTACAATTACCTTATGGGAAATAATTAGGAGGTAGAATCGATAGGGAAGGGATTACGTTACGAAAAAAAGTTCTTATCGGTATGCCGATAAGAACTTTTGACTCATTGTAATATATCTTTTTAATTTTTTCTTACAAGTAATGAACAACACTCTATGTGTCCGCAGTGTATATGGAAATACGTAAAGGCACTATTACTAGTTCCTTTCCCTGGAATATATTACACTATATAGAATTTATAACGATCTTTACTACTAATTGGTGTTAATAATATTTTATGGAGTTACACTTCTTTTACTTCTTTTACTACTTTCATGTCTTCTAAGACAATCATCAATTGTCCCATTTTTTAATATTTTTTCAACCAACTTTTTTTCTGGAAAACTTGCCCCTAAACTTGAATTACAATTCTGACATGTTAAATAAAGGTTAGCTGGATGATCTTTTTTCTCTAGTAAAAATCTGAATGCTCTAGCCCCAGTCCTGATACACAACATGGCCGAAACTAATCTCAGAATATGTCATTGTACTAAAGCTTTTATGACCACATCTATCACCAGGACATTAATAATAAGTTATTTAAATACTATATATAATCTATTACTCTAACAACTTTTTTTGTATAAAAGATACTATTTCAGTACCCTTTAAAACTTGCTTTACTCCTCTTACTCTTATATGGAGTTCTTTTCCCTTATTAAAGTATATTGCTTTCTTATCTCTGCTAGGTGGAACAACTACTTCCAACACATATAAATCTGTGGTAGGTTCCAAATTTGTATCATATACTTGATGAAATTCAAGTGTATAATGATCTGCAGAAAGAGTCGGTTCAATAGTTCGAAGTGAATCGTAAACTACTCGTTGAATCTCATCTATTTGTTGACCATTTGCTTTAAACCCTTTGACTTTACTATCATCCGTTATTCCGTAAAATATCCGCCCGCCTTGACTATTTAAGAAAGCCGTAGCATATTCGGCAACATTACTATTTATGGATCCTTTTGGATTTCCACCCCTTATTTCTTTAAATTCATATTCATCATCTTCGAGTATATTAAGTTCATTATTAATAATATACATGTAACTTTTCTCAGTTGATTCAATAGATTCTTCTGAAAGGGGAATTGCTCCTCCAGATAGCATGTAAGCCTTTGTAATCTGTTCCATTATTTCTGGATCGTTTGAAGCACTACTTATTTTTTGGCTTAACCGCATTTTATCAATTGTACGTATTTGCTCAAGGAGAACAATTGAGTCCCTTTGAAAGTTAAACTTTCTTGCATCCAATTTTACATGAGTTGGCAGTTTAGCTTCCCTAATTCGTGCTGTTATTGCTGCTACTATTACAGTTGCGGAAAATCGATTTCCTATATCATTTTGTATTACCATCACTGGACGTACTCCACCGTGTTCACTATCTACTACTGGTGATAAGTCTGCTAAAAATATATCTCCTCTATTAATTTCCATATTTCCACACCCTTACTAGTTAATAGCAAAATTTTACCACAAAAAAAAGAATATATAGATATTTTTTACTCCAAATAACATTACATCACTTATATATTTCTGAAATTTATAAATTTCCATATTCAAGGAAATTAAATTACACTATACTAGACAATTAAAATCATCCTGTTAGAGAGCCAATACAAGAAAACATATTATATTGTATTACTGATTTCTATCTCCCCGATTATAATTTAGTGATAGAGTCTCACGGTAATTATTAGCATACTACCCCAGAGGTGTATGACCCTAGTGAGCTAAATGAGAAACAACAGATAAGAGTAAAAAACGACTATTTTAATATAAATGGCCTAATTAATGAAGGATATAAAACCTTTGTGCTATGAGAACAGGATAAAAATAATCGCGTCGATTGGTGTATTGACCAAATAAAAGAAACAATTCGGGATACAGCTGTTAGCTGACTATTCTTTCCTTAGGCAGTATTTATAATTGATACCTCTAAGATTTCCGAATCGAAAAGATTTTTCAAAATGGAATTGGTATTTCGAACTGGTCGCTATTACGGAATAGAGGTGACCAAGAGAGCTTTAACCGACTACTTGGCACCCATAGTTCGGAATTATCCATCCATGTTCATCCATCATTAGACGTAGTGTTTCTGCGGCGGTGCGCCGCTCTTGTGCTGGGGTGGCGGATGCGGTCTTTTGGTGGCTTAACACCCGTCGCTATGCGGTATGTACTTGTTTTACATCTATTTTCAACCGTTCGGCGTACACGTTCCGAACGGTTTATGGACGATCAATGATTTCGTTGCTCATTCTGTTTGTTCACAAACGTTCCTTTATTGAAAGGTAATCTCGAGAAACTTCTATTTTTATTATATTAGTTCGAAGCTAAAAATAGCTGATAAACAAGAATACTGATTCACTTTCATATTCTTCTTTTTAATATGTGGGGTTTCCCTTTGACAAGGTGTTAATAAGATCTTTATGTTTTACAAATACGTATCCTTTTTATATACAAACTAATTGTATTTTATATTAGGACTATCCTAGCTCTTAACACATATTTATTATTCCCTCCAAAACAAAAAAGCCTATACCATATGGGTATAGGGTAAAACTCTTTATAAATATCTATATTCTATCATTTTCAATCTTTTCATTTAACTCTCTATTCCCTGTTGTTTGTGCCTGCTCGTTAATTCTTTGCTCTGTTTCGATAATTACGTGTTCCAATTCGTCTATTATCTTACCCGTCATCTGTAATAATTCTTCCATATCTTTTGCAACCACAACTTCACTCTTGGCTCTGTCAAAAGAGATAGCAGCAGGAAATTCGTTCCGCTTCGCAGATTTAAGCCCTCTCTCTATTAATGTCAAATCCCCAATATTTTCAAAAAAATCCGAGGGAACACCTAGTTTCGGGAAGCTTTCTACTCGATTTTGGCTCACTACTTTTGTAGTCATAAAATCATGTGTTCTCAAAAGAAGATTCTCAGCCTTTTCCTCAAATCTTTTGATAAAATTCTCTTCAATCTCTTGTTGAACACTTTCGCTAAATTGCTCGAAGGTCATTAACTCGATATTCGTATAGCCTGAAGAAGCAATTGCCCCACTTTGAAATCCTACCTCAGTAATAATTATTCCCTTATCTGCTCCTATATCTTCAACAATAGATTTAAGTGCTTGAACCTTCTCTTTTGGAACACGACTATTCCAAAATTTGCACTCTACAATCCAGTTGTTATCTAGTCCATATTTTTTAAAATTTACCCAAACATCAACTTCATGTTCGGCCCTCGCTCCTTTGATAGATTTTTCTATTTCTGCCTTACAACCTAAGGACCGAAACAATTTAGCAACTTCCTCTTGATAACCTTTCCAATCCATAGACAATCCTCCTAACTAAACTTAACTATATAATTTATATTTTTTAATCATAACATATATAAAAAAACACCCTAGCTATTAAGTACGGATGTTTTATATAAATTTAATATTAATTTGTACATTGTTTCCTTCACGAATATAGTCAATCCTATCAATCAATTGTTTGACAAGAATATTCAGTTCTTTTTTTACTAATACTTTCCGTTTTCCATGCCTTCTTAAATTCCCTAATTACATGTAATCGGTCATCATCTGTTCTTACATTCTCTATAACTGCAAATGATTGTTCAATAGACCGAATTTCCTCTTTCTTGGTTTGCACTAATTGTTGTTATTTTTCAATCCGGTTCTTCATTTACTACTTATCAATCATTTCATCAATGGACAAATCTTTAATACGCTCAATTCCCTTCTCTAATCGCTCTAACTCTTCATATTTATTATGCATTGCTAGTTGAAGTGTTGAACTAGCTCCCCGCTTTCCTTTTGGTTCATGATTAATTAATTGTTGTACATATTGCTCTAAATCCAGAAATAATTGAGCATAAATCACTTCAATATTAAGGCTCCTACTGCGGCAACGATTTCCAAAACAATCTGTTGTCAAACAGGTTTTTACGTATCTCTTGCCACTCGACTTTCCAGTAAACTCCATTACCCTTTTACATTTACCACAGTATATCAACTTTGAAAGAACTTGTACGTTTGTCCTTGTTCACTTTGGTATAAATTTTTTTGATTCAAGTATTGCTAGTATACGTTGGTGCTCTTGCTCAGTTTTTAAAGAACAATGTGAACAATCAGCAATAACCCCTTCAGACCTATCTTTTATTCGAACACCATTAGCGTTTGGCTTTTTTTAGAACCAGTACCAGAAGTTGTGTTTTCATTTCAACCACACTCAAAATTGCAAATTTTTGTTAGTTATTCAACTTACACTGCTATTGTATATAGAACATTTCAAAACGTAAACCAAACTTGAAAAAACTTCTAAAAACTTTCTAATGCAATATTTACAATTTATCTCTCTCCTCAACACAGAATATTCAGTTTTCATAAAAAATTATTTTGTGTATTTGATTTTAGTTTAAATTACCATATTGTATACCAGAATAAATTTTACTGACAACTAAACAAAATATAGCAATCTTCCAATTGGATTACAATTGGAAGATTGCTATATTTAATATCTATTATGATTATTTTCTATAAATAGCATCTAATCTATAATAAGAAGGCTTCCAATAAGAGGACTCTTCAATAAATTCTTTTTAATATTTGTTATTTACTTCTTGAACTAATTTCTTGTGAAAATCTCTACTTTTTGTCAAGGTTGCAACTTGTTTTCCACTAGCATCTGCTTTAATTGCATCATACATTATTTTTACACTTTCCTTAAAAATATCGTCAAATTCATCACTTACTCTTTCAGACCATTCCTTAAAATTCGTTTTTACTTTCTGATTTATTGGTGGTAAACTTCCATACCTCTTCTGACTAATTAATGAACATAGTGAAATTAAGAAGAAGTCACCAGTATTTAAGAAGGAATAATCATTTATATCATCACTGCCTATTTCTAAGTAAACCAGGATATCCGTACGTTTTTTATTACGTTTATAGCTTCTATAATCACTAATCTTATCCATTATTCGATTATATAATTCAAAAACAAAAGCCACTCTTTCCGCTGTAATATTTTTAAGAATAACTGCTAAATTCTTCTTCTCAAACAATTTTGCTTTATTTAATTTAGCTACAGGAGCAAGATTTTCATAAAAACTTGCTTGTAGCTGTATCGCAAGATCTAACTCTATTGACTTACTGTTGTTCACGCCTAAAATTTCAGTTTTTTCTTTTCTACTTAGTTGATTTTTTAACAATGCCAATTTATTAGCTTGTCTTTCAAAAATATATCCTAATTCTTTTAGATCTTCTTCCAATGATCTTATGATAGGGAAATTGGAAATTAGATAGCTATCTTTTATTTCCGTTTGAGAATTTAAATAAATAGAAATATTTTGTTTTACGACAGGATCTTTTATTTCTATTACCGTAACTTGAACAAACCCTTCTTTTAAACTCCCTTGATTCTTTGCTTCCAATAAACTATTCATAGTTTGACATCCATTAACTACCATAGGATTATCTATTTTAAGTATTTTTCTAGGATCTGCATATTTTACCTTTGGTGATACAATTACTATTCCATTATTATAAAGATGAAAATGCATTACATCTTTACTAGATGCTGTTTCAATTATTCCCTTATTAAATTTATTCTCTACCCCATGAAATAATCTAACATTTTCATCAAAAATTATATCCTGGTGTTTTTCACACAGCTCAGCAAGTTCTGTCAAAGATGCATGAATAGTATATGAATTGGAATCTTCATCTAACATAATTCCTGTACTAGACCCATACTGCTTTAGTTCAACAGTATATTCGTTTTTCATCTTACTTTTCTCATACAATATATCTGTAAGACGGATTTTATCTAGTAAATTCCATTCTATATCATTGCCAGTTCCTTTAATTTTTTCTATCTCAGCTTTTAATGTGTATTCTGCTGTTTCACTAAGTGAATCAGTATACGACACAAAAGTAAGTTTGAAACTAAAAATATTACTATCCAAAATTTCCTCAACTTTTGATCTTAAATCCTCATTTGCATTTTCAGGTATATTTCCACTGGAACAAATGTTATATCCTCTTAAAAAGCTTGCAACATCTTCTTGTGAAATCTTCTTTAGTATATTTTCTTCTTTATCTGGAAATTTAAATTGGTATAGATTCACTACTTCATTATCATAATCAATAATAATAGCATCCACTCCCCAATCATTATGCCCGTCTGTAATAGATTCTCCAATTACAGACGAGCTGATACCTTCAATATAATAAAGATACCAATGAGCAAATGCATGACTTTTCTTCTGGTAATTATTCCCTTCCATTATTTCCTCAACTTGACTCTGAATTCTATTATAGTATGAATTATACATCCCATGATATTCTTGAAATAACGGTTCTAACAACTGAATCCCTCACAAACATTATAATTTTTATCATTATATTATCATATTTTGGATAATTTTTCTTATTTTTCTCACCAAGTTATATGTATCACAAAGTTACATGACATTAGTGACACGGTTACTGTTCTATATTAATTACGGCAGGGAGTTTTTTAGCGTCAGCATCCGCTTTATGATCAATGTCATACCGTTAAGTTTTTTTCATTTACAACTAATTTCACATGATCAGCAGAACGCTTGGTACACCTAGATTTCCAAAGGTAAATTAACAATTGAATAATACCCCTGGATATTTTGCAAAGTGACGTTTTCTGACGGACTGTATCAAACTTTTTATTGTTTATAAACTAAATAATTATTTGTCTCATTCGAAAATGACAAATTTTTCGTTATTGAGCTAACCAAAAAGTATAATCGACTAACCATTCAATAGAACGTGATAGTACTGATCAGCTATACGTATATTACGTTTAATTCGTAAAAAGGTCATAAGCCTCGCTAGCGCTCAGTTGAACCCTACCTAGATAGGCAGGATTCACACTAATATATATTATTTAATTGACTGCCACCAAAGCTGATAAGCTTTGGTGCAGACCGAACCGATGAACAGTTAGGCTTTTTAGGTGAAGATTATTACGTTCAAGATTAAAATATAATTTCTACTATAAAATAGCTACATTGCTTGGTACTGTAAGACTAACTGTATTTTTTCTGTGGTATCTGAAATACCGATATTAGCGTAAAAATGGAACTTAAATTGCCGGCATTGTACGTTATGATAACTTAAACACATCTATTTCAGATTGATCTGAACTTCCATCTTTTCGATATAATAGTAATAAATTCAACCTGTAAAGGGTAGCCACTTAATGTAGCTACCCACAAGTATTTAACCCTCTCTTAACTTTTGTACAGAATACGTTACTGCTTATACTACTAGTGCTTTCATTCATTCTCCCTTTAAATGCCGATTCTATATAACAAAATAATTTAATGTATTACAGAAGTCACGAATAACTTTTTTCTTTTGATTTTCTTCCTTTCCCTCCATACAGCATGGTAATCGTAACAATGATTATCTTCCCTATATAGTTTCTCAAAGTGTTCTTTCACCATTCTAATTTGATATTTTGCTTTCTTTACAACTTTACCCTTCAAGATGAAAGCCTGTTGGGTTCTTTAAACATTTCTTTCTGTCCATAACAATACGAAGCCCCTTAACCAGAACCTCTTCCCATGTTACCCCTAAAAGTGATATCTAACAAAATAGTAGCACACTGCTACCCTTTTAAGATTAGTCATTCAAATTATTTATAAATTCTTTAAATCCATTCAATCGTTTTCCATCGCTCGCTTCCCAGATACATTAATACACCTTAAACAACTAAACCACCAGTCTCACAAATCATTTTGTAAGGATTATCCTTTATTTCTTTAGCATTAAATTAAACATTTTGCTTCTCTCCCTTTTTCTCTTATTGGTTAAATTATATAATACTTGTATAAAGAATTGGTCTACTAGGAGGAGACTCATGGAAAAATCTAAAAAAATATAGTTTATGAAGTGTCGCTTGAAATAGAACATACGGGTTCATGCATTATTACTAGTCGTACCATTGTTAGTTACCCCATTATTCTTGCCAATTTGAAAAATAAATTATTTATGAAAAAACTCATAAATAACTTTTCATTTTCAAAAAAGGAAGATCAAAATTTAATAGGTGATTATATTAATAAATCAACAAAAAATGGAACATCCCTCGTAAAGAGTTATATGAAGCCGCATTAATTAGCAAATCTTATTTTTATAAGATAATAAAAGGAGATAGTCATCCAAGTAGGAACATCATTATCCAATTAGCATTGAGTTTAGGGTTAAATTTAAATGAAACTAATTTACTTTTAAAAAAGGCTAATTATAATGAACTTTATCTTAGAAATAAAAGAGATATGATAATCTAATCTGGAAAATAACTCTAATTTAATAGACGCTAATGAAGAATTGGAAAGCTTCCAGATAAATTTACTGGGGGCAAACTACGAAGAATAGGAAGACTATCTAAATTAAGAAATGATCTACACTGAAAATAGTATCTAGTAATACTGAAGGCTCTCATCCATTCTTAATCTCTTGAACCAGTTTCTTCATTTACTTTAAAGAGGTGGAGAGAAAATAAGCTAGCCTTTTGTACATCCAAGCGGGGATGCTTAGAAAAATACTTCCTTTTTTTCATCACTTTATTTTGTCTTACCCAATATAATTGCTTAAGTATTAATATTGACCTTACTCTATTACAAATAAAAATTGCACCCTTCAATTATCCACTAATCCAAGAAACAGGATAATCGATATTTTTTGTTGAGTATCTATAATAAAAACTAGATTTTCACTCCTATATAATATTATCATAACATCGTAATATGATATAATATTGTTGTACAGCGGAAAAATAAAATATCTATTCAACTAGATATTTTATTAATAGATTAAAGAAGAAGCAATATAGCTCCATATACATCCCTTCAAAAGACAATTCATTTTAATTGTTTTATTCATTTTCCGTAGTTTTTACTCTATAAAATTTAAACTATGTAAAGGAAGATTTCTTTAAAAAAATTAATAAACCCGCTAATTTGTACTTTCATATTACTTATAATAACTAGTGTACTATAAGTAATACGTAATAAATTATATGAAACAGGAGTTAATATCATCACATGGACTTAACAAACATTTTTCAAACTTTAAATATTACATATTACGTTGCTGCAGGCCTACTATTATTAAAAACATGCACAATACTTAAGGCTTCTAGTATAGAAAAGCTTTTTTTCAATCAAGAGAAAATTTTACTTATCCAAATACTTCATATTATTATTTTCACAATATTCATAACACCAATCACGATATTATATTTCTATATATTTTCTGATAGATCGTTAAATATATCGGATATTAATGAAATTATAGGCTTTATTATAGTTTCACTTTTAGTAAGTACGATACTTGTGCTTGAAATATACATCCCTTACCTTTCTGATCCACTAGGTAAAGATGCATATTATATTAAACAAGATGATGATTCAAAAATATATCTAATAAAAAGTCTAAATAAACTTGAAATTTTAGGCTATAGTCACCCACGTTTAAAGAAAATAGACAAAAATAACCCTAACAATAACTACACAAGAATTCTAAAAAAAGAAGACGTAAAAAATACTGTGATATTTAGGGAACGCTATCAGGATAGTTTATTAGATAAAATTAAAAAATGGATAAGTTAATTATCAAAAAACTATCAAATTTATTTATAACTCTATTTACAATTTATTAAAAGCAGTATTAATTGCCCATTAAGTATTAAACTACATCTAACACTCAATGGGCAATTTTTTAGTTATTTCTTATGTATTAAATCATATATTGAAACACATTACTTTATGAAAAATACGGATTAACTCTTTCCTTATTCCAAACTAGTTATATTATTCCTTATAATAAGGATATACATATTTCTTAATACACCTCAAGGAGGCATTTATTTTGAACTATGGCTGGGCTGGAACTATTGAACAATTTAAAGAATTAGATTTAAAGTTTTTCATTAAACAATTGCAATATCATGTTTATAACACCAATGCAAATGATCCCAAAATAGCTTCTCAAAAGAGAGCATGGATTAATAGTTACAATAAACTACAAGATTTATTTAATCGATTTCCTAATTTAGATGCATCACTTATTTTTGAATATGAGATTTTACGCGGAGGTGGCCGTCGTCCAGATATACTTTTATTAATCAATGGTTATCTAATAGTCATCGAATGTAAAAGTTATAATCACGTTTCACCTTCTGAATACATTCAAACATCGCTTTATATGCGTGATCTCCAGCATTATCACTCAGCTATTCAGCAATCTAACATGCAAGTCATAGGTGTTCTACTGCTTACAAACTATGAAGGTGAACGATGGGAATTCCAAAAAGATTATCAAGTAACCCTTTCAACAGTTGATGGATTGGAAAGTATTATTAAACGAATATTAGATAAAACAGAAGTACCAACGTTGACGCTAGAGGAAATAATCAATGGTTTCTATGAACCTTCGCCTTCTATGCTTGAAGCTGCTCGTTCAATTTTACATAATGAACCACTCCCTGACATTAAAGCAATATCAAGCAGTAATTTTCCAAAAGTACAACAAACTATACGCACAATTATTCAGGAAGCACAAAATACAAATACCCATCACTTAATCTTAGTATCTGGTGAGCCAGGAGCAGGTAAAACATATTTGGGACTGACCATTGCACATGAAATGAAAAATGCAGTTTATTTATCTGGTAACGGGCCATTAGTAGACGTATTACAAGATACGTTGAAAAATAGAACGTTCGTACAAGGTCTATATGGATATAAAATGGATTTTCTGGAAAAGAAAATGATTCCAAAAGAACAAATTATCATTTTTGATGAGGCACAGCGAGCATGGGATACAAAAAAAGTCGACCAATCACTCACTCGAAGAAAGCGAG
Source organism: Bacillus cereus group sp. RP32 (assembly GCF_040459735.1). Classification (NCBI taxonomy): domain Bacteria; kingdom Bacillati; phylum Bacillota; class Bacilli; order Caryophanales; family Bacillaceae; genus Bacillus; species Bacillus cereus group sp. RP32. The sequence goes on from NZ_JARVHO010000002.1 coordinate 290,910, forward strand.
AAACCCAACACTTAAGTGAACCGGATATTATAATGAATATTACGACACATAATAAGCCGTGGAGTGTAACAATTGGCTTAATTGGGGAAGGTCAAGAGATCTATTCTGGGGAAGAAGGCGGTCTCCCTCTGTGGAATACTGCGATCGCTGGAAAAAACGTTAATGTTCACTCAAAACACCCTAATTCTGTATTTACAAATGCAGCACATTATAGAACTCATTCTCAGCTACATTTAAACTCATCTTTCCGTGCTCATGCAGCTTTAAAATACTATGAAATTATTAATACTTTATTAGATGTTAATTTTGAACAAACGAAACAGCTTATTCATAACCTACCAAAGGAACATTATCAGCTTTTTATTACGCGTGATTTAGACAAAGCAAAAATCACTTTAAATCAGCTTTATCAGGATGATACAAAAACAGTTGGTTTCGTCTGTGCTGGTGGCGCCGATCGTCAAAAAGAAGTCCCTGTTCTACCACGAGATGAACGATATGAAAGGCCTAGTAAGATCGCTCAATACTTTAACTATCCCGGGTCTCAATACTATTGTAAAACCCTCAACTACAGCTCAACTGAATTCCAAACACAGGGACTTGAACTAGATATGACGCTCGTTCATTGGGATGATGATCTTTATCTACAGAATGGGGCTTGGAAGGGGCAGCACTATCAATGTGGTGTCGAAGATCCGTTCCAAATTAAACTCAATGCATATAGAGTTATTTTAACAAGAGGTCGAGATGGAACAATTATTTACATACCACCAAAACCCATTCTAGATGAGACTTGGAACTTACTTAAAAATCAATTAAAAATCCCTGAATTAATGTTTTAAAATCTATAATGATAGACTATATTCTAGATTCCCTCAGAATATAGTCTATTATTTTTCTATTTCACAGCAACCAGGGAATTAGTCTTAAAAGACTTAAAACATTTGACTCTTATATGATAATAACGTTCTTTTAGAAGGGGTTTTCAAGAAAATATTGGTTAAAACAAAAAAAGCCGCCTCGATTAAGAGCCGGCAATTTCCTTAAATAATATAAATAAAGGGAGACTAGCATTCAATGAATATAGGAATACATTTTCACGCTCCAGAAGATGAAAACTTTAATTTGTCCATATTAAAATTACTAGAACTTTTTTAATTCTAACAATTTCATTTGGCAAATAGATACTGCCGAAATATACCTAAAAGACTCTGATGGTAACTTTACATTTGAACAATTACTCGGCGACGAACGTTCCATAACTGAAAATAAGTTAAAACAAACTTTAATAAACAAAAAATACTTTTTAGTCTTCTTAACAATGTGTGCTTTTCCTGACATGAAAAAGAACAGCCCAACATGGATAAGAACAGCATCAGATTTTAATACTAGTGATTGTGAATTTTTATTGAATATAGTTGATGGTTTTGATATTAGTATTTTATGTAAAGATGGGCACTTACTTCAGAAGTTACATCAACATGTTCAAGACCTAGGTTATTTAGATACTAAGTATTTAACAGAACGTACTGCAGGAACTTTTTAACTAGATCTTAAAAAGAAGGATTCAATACTCCTATTAAATCCTTCTTTTCCATTACTCACTACTTCACATATACATAATAAGAACTAGCTGTAATATAGAACACATTACCTCTACTATTCTTCACTTTATATTGTGGTGAACCATTTACAGATACTTTATCAACGATAGTGAACCCTAAACCTTCACCGATAGTTCCTACAACATCTCTATCAGCCCAGGAAGCTTTTGAATAGAATCGTAAGTCATTCACTTTAGAGACTACACGTTTTCCTTCCACAGATGAAGATTCTTCTTTATAGCGAATGTATGATGAATCGTTATAAACCCACTGATTCCCTCCAAGATTTAACCAGTTTCCTACTTTACCCCAGACTTTATATGATTCACCCTTTTGTAGCTTACGAATGACATCATTGTTTGTGGATGGTCCAGATCGAAGATTTACATTTAAACCATCGATATAAGCTACTCCTGTTACATCCGTTACACTTTCAGATGGTTGTTGTGGTTTTACTTCCATAGTGACAAAATGACCATTATACGCCTTTAAAACATCAGAACGGAATTGAGCTTCTGATACACCATGTGAAGCAAGATACCCCTGTGGATCCTCATGATCTGTACCGCCTAATTTGTATGTGATATCTTTATGAGTCCATAATCCAACACTCGGATGGATATTTCTATCTTTTAAAATTTTCGCAAGTAACTTTATATATCTTTCATATGATTTTTTGAATTTAATTGGGTCACTAGTCTCAGAAAGTTCTACATGTACAAATCTAGCATTTGCCGCTGGACCTGCACCCCATGCACGATATTTAGTAGAAGCGATTTGAATTGTTTCATCCCAATCCGTTGCATAATGAACGAATGCATTTCTCCATGTTCTAGCTTCATAATTTCTAATATTGATAGCAGGTGCTTCTGGTGTCGCTGTGGAATGTGCTACTACTCCCTCATATGCACCCACACCATATCTGTATCCTTGCTTAGGTAAATCTGGAATAATCATTTCTCTATCTGCAAAAGCACTTGCGGAAGAAGAAAATAAAATAATACACATGATAAATAACGCGCTACATTGTTTCATTAATTTTTTCATTTCGTATTTTCCCCTTTAATATTTGCATAAACAAAAAGAGCACCTCAATTGAGACTGCTCCTTTTGCTATCATTTTTTATATTTGTCTTTATTTAATTTTTTTCTTTTCTAGATTTTGATCTTCTAATTTTCGCTTCAATTTCAGAAGATACACTTTCTAACAACCAAGTAGGAATCCATTTATCCCAGCCAATCCGTACACAATTGGCTGTAAAGCTATTAAAAATATGATAAACTAAACCACCCGTTACCATAAAAAAGAAAAATTCTGGTAGTTTAAATGCAATATCAAATAAATGCGCTAAAGAAGGTAATAAAAAAAGCACCACAGTTCGTGCAATGCCCTCAATTCCATATTGTGATGAATACGTACCATCTAATTTTGAAGCCTTACTACCAGTTATCCAATCTAATACAACTACCCATACCAAAATGATAATCCAAATTAAATTAGATTTACCATATAAAAAATTAAATATAGTTCCCAATCCACCACTAATTACAGAAGCAACTTTAAATTGGGTGGTATTAATAACATCCAGTACATTTAACGTTTTTACAAGTTCATGAATCCGTTCCAAACTTTCACCCCCCTTTTTACACTTCAAAGCAAAATAAAAAAGCCTGCTTTGGCACGCTATTGTATAAAAGATTTACATATTCATTTTCTTCCACGCATACTCTAGTGGTTCAGTTCGTGGTGGCTTCATTACTTCTTTTTCAGAAGTTTTGCTTTCATTTCGGGAGAAGTTGAACATAACCCCTTTGCGTATAGAAGTTTTCCTAACCCCTGTAAGATACATGTCACTTATTCCTAATTTTGAACCTTTACGTATTTGTGGTTTACGTTGTACGGTTGGATACAGTGTTTTTGGTTGAATTACTATGCCTTTTATTGTCATAAAATCACCAGCCTTATTCTACTCTTAATGCAATGTTAAACTCCGGAAATGAACTCCATACATTTGAGTAGTAGGTGTTAAATAATTTATATTTCTGCACTTCTTCATCTTGAGAAATTTCAACTATATCGCCAGTGACAAAATTTGAACCCCTATATATGTAAACGCCATCAAATTTTGCTCTTAATCCATCTACGTTATCTCCCATAAAAAATGATGTAAATATTATATTCCCTTCTAAAGATGGTGCCCTTAAAAATACCTTATCCCAAATAAAAATAGGAACAGAAACATTTTTTAATCCCTCATATATAAATTTACTCCTAGCAGCCACCAGTGCTGAATAAGGGTCCCATTTTGGACAAGTGCTCACCAATACACTAAAAGGAGAAGATATAGGTGTGAATTGTTCTTGTTGATATTGTTCATCTGGAATACCAAATAATCCTATTACAGTCTTCCCTTTTCGTTCTGGAAGATTATCATCGTTTTCATAAACACAATAAATAACAATGTCTTTATCAACGTATAAATATAGATCCACCATAGCAATCACTTTACCAATAGAAGTAACATTAGTGGAGTTAGTTGTTTTCCCTTGATGAAAACATAATGGATAGAACGAACCAGGTCCTCCAAAAGTAACATCTTGCTCTTTATCATATCGTTCAATTAATCTAAAGGTTGCATCGGTAAAAGTACAACTAGGATTTCTTATATCATAGCCCTTATATGTACCTGCTATAATATCTTTGCTACTTGCAGTGGCGACATCAAATGGACGTAATTCTATAGAATGGTTCTTCATACCATCGTTACCATTTGAGTACATAACATAAATGGTATCCTTTGATGGTGCAGCAGCATTTAATTGCTGCCATCCAGCCTTTTTCATTTCATCAATAATCTTCATAAAGACTTCTCTTCGTTCTAGTCTGTGTAACTTACAAATTTTATTGGTCATTTTATATATTCCTCCTTAACTTAAACGTATTGCTTTCATGGAAATATTAAAAGTAGAGTTTGCTACGCCCCTATTTTCTATATAAAGATGTACCTTGTTTGTATGATCTTTATCCTCACAAGGAATAGCCAAAATATCATATGTTCTTTTTTCTGATAAGCTTTTATAGATTTGATTCCCATTCTCTTTTTGATCGTACATAAATAACATTGCTTCAACGTTTGAATCATTTATAACTTGAATGGTACGAATATCGTATTTGTTACAACCTACATCCAGCGGAGCATATAGAACTTTCCCTGGTTCAATTGTAATTTGTACATTCCTCTCAATAAGGATTGATGGCGTAATCTCACTTTCCGATGTATATCTATATAATTTCATTACAGTTCCCATATTGTATTCATCTCAATTATGTTTTAGATGAACATTAAAATAAATTGGTTCAAATGTTAGGAAATTTGTATCCTTCACAACCTTTACCCAAAAGTCACGCGTACTTTGTGCGGCTATTGAATCAATCTGTATTTCATTCAAATAGTTAGTACCATCTAATGAAATAAGTGCCCAGGTGTAACCAACTTTCTTCATATATTGCTGGATTGATAGTTTTATATTTGTAGCAGCACCAATGTTATCATTTACGATAGTCATTTTTACAATCCGCTCATTATTCAACATGTAGCCTAAATTCGTTGGATCAGTTGTATTTAATTCTTCGCTATTCATTTTGATTTGTAGGGATGAACCCATACAATACATATCTCCACCATAGAAGGTACCTTGTTTCTTTGCTAGTAGTTCGTTTTCCTCATCATATATTTCTATGATTCCCTCAAACTCTAAGGAAGGAAGTAAAATATCAATGCCTGTATGAGCTGCAGCTACGATGTTAGTAGAAAGGATATTATCTGCAGTATCTTTTAATACAACCTTATAATTTTCATATAGCTGGCGCAGACGCAACATGTTACTCGTTGTCATAATAATTTTATTGATGTCTAGCGGTACAAATCCCTCTGCAGTTCCTCTTTTTAAAACCACACCTATTCGTTCAGCTGATAATGAATCGTTATTCGCATAATCAAAGAATGTATCTGTCTTTATGTAGAAGTCCCATTGGTCTTCCTTACATATTGCCATCCACTCTGTATTGCTTTGAGAACTATTAGCAGAATAGGATTCCAGGAATTCAACCCTATTCTTTTCATTTTGATAGATTAGTAAGCCGCCTTCATCTCCTTCTTTTGTAGGAGCATAATCCGCAATAACTTGGATTGCAAAGTTACTTTGTGGTTTATCAATTAATAGCAGTACATCTTTATCTGCAGAATGATTCATCCGTAAAAATCCTGGTTTAACCACGTTGTTAAACGCAGTAAATGGAGACATTAGCCATTTTGGATTTAAGGAATCAAAATCATTTACAAATATTTTTCCACTTTCTTTTTCGTATAAGGATACTTTTGGTTTTTTTATTACATCTTGTGAAATCAATTCGCCATTCTGAATATCAACAGCATCAAATATAAAGGCTGGTGTGGAAACTTTAACGGTATGAACTCCATCTTTCAAATTTAATTTTTGGAATGCTAGTCCTTGAATGGCGTAGGTTGGATGATATCCTTTAAAGGTTTCAGATATACCGTCAATTGTTATAGTTGATTCTACGTTAAAAGCAGGGGTATTACTCAAAGTAGCTATAAGTCGAATACCAGTTCCTTTAAATGTGAATTTGAATTCGGCAGCTGCGCTATTAAGAGTGTCCTTAACATGAAGCGTCTTATTATAATTATCTAATGGATTATTAGTTGATATTATCCATGGACCGGCATAACTAATTAATGGATCTGCATCATCAAACCGTTTCCAACCAGGTTCGGGTTCTTTTAGTACATCACCCACTTTAGCGGGAGTGATAAGAAATCCGTCTGCATCAATGTCGAGTGCATCGAAATTTATATTGATCCCTGACAATACAACTGTATGAAAACCCTTAGTTAAATTAATTTTTTCATATACTAATGATTGGAATTGCGCATCACTTCGCTTATAACTAAATGTCTCCTGGGGTTGATTGTCAATTGTAATATTTCCTCTGTCGTATGAGGTGGATAATAAACCTATAATTCGTAAACGTGTCCCGTAAAACTGGAATTGTACAGTTGCTAAATCTTTATTGCTTGGACAATAGTGTGTAGAACCACCATAGTAATCAGATTTTGTATTCACACCCCATGCTCCGGAATACTGGAAATTAATATCTGTATCGTCAAATCGTTTCCAACCGGGGTCTGGCTGTGTAAGTACATCCCCGACTTTAGCAGGAGGTTTTACAATGTCTCCACCTAAGATATCAAATGCGTCCATATTCATTTTTGTACCACTTAATTTAATCTTATGGACACCGTCATTCAATCCTGTCTTTTCAAAAAGTAATGTCACAAATGTAGTTCTAGGCAGATTACCGATAGCCTGAGCATACTTCCCGACAGCTACACCATCAATTTCAACAGATACATCAGGCCAGTCACCATTGTTATACAGGCTAGATACTATTCGAATACCTGTCCCTTTGAAAGTGAATTGTAATGAACCAGGACTGTCAACAGTTCTAAAGTTATTTGTCTTATTATAGTAGTAAGCAGCTTTGTAACTTACTGCCCAACTGTCTCCGATATAAGAAATAAGCGGATTAACATCATCTACTCGATTCCAACCTGGTTCGGGTTGAAGTAATTGGTCCCCTATTTTTGCACTTAAATCTGCATAATCAATAGCAGATAACATTGTATAAAGTTGCTTATCATTTGAACCATCAGTGAAACCACCATAAGATACCTCTACCTTATGGGTGCCTTTAGGTAGGTCTAATTTCTCAAAACAGACCCTAAACATTAATGTATTATTTGAAATTACCGAGCCTTTAATCCAATTCCCACCATTTATTCTTACTTTTATGTTATAACGATGTGCTCCATAAGCCGTTTGCATTATTCTAAAAGCTGTTCCGGTAAATACAAATGAAAATATATCATCATTTGTATTTTGGGGTCCATAAAATGTAAGCCAACAGTTTTCTATAGAAGGATTATCATTTCCACCTACTATAGACCAACTAGCACTTGGGTATGTATCCGTATCTCTTACACCTTGAAAAAAAGTGTTAACGTTATCGAGTTGGCAATACTTGCGATTCCATCCAGATTCCGGTTTCAGTAAACTATTACCTAATTGGGTTGTTGCCATTCTATCACCTTCACTTTATCTCGTTTTCTTCCAGTTTGAATTTGTCCACCAAGATTGGCGGCTATGACGTAGCCATAACTTCGGATCATCATTCTCTTTTTCGATAACTATTAATTCATCTGGTTTTTCTGTATCAAGTACTCTCTCCAGTTTGAATTGTTCAGTATCCTCTAGAACTGATTCTCGTTCTGGTTTGCGTTCAAATCGCTCATATTCCTCTGTAACACTCTCTAATTCGTGTTCTCTATCAAATGTATCTGATTCGCTAGTAACAGCTTCTACAACATTCTGTCGCTCTAATAATTCATATTCACTAACGATTGCATATTGTTCAGATTCTCTTGCTAAATCTATAGTTTCAATTACTTCTTTATCAGCTGGTGTGATATCAGAGATAACTCCGCCTTCAAATTCACGTATACCAATAAAGGCTTCTTGTTCTGTAATAAGAGCTTGTTGTGTATTTTGTTTATAAGATTCGTCTAAATTGATACATTGAGCATCTAAGGTAACCGGAACGATGTTGGAATCTACTTCTTCATTTACTATAGTTATAAGTTCCTTTTCTACTTTTTCGGATACCGCTGTTTGATCTATTTGCGTTTGCATTATTCGTGATAGTTTAGAAGCATCTTCAAAAAGCGTAATGCGTGTTTCTAGTTCCTTGTGAATACGACCAAACAAATCAAATTCAGGCAGGTATACAGGAATCCCTATACCTTCAAATAAATCAAATTCTTCTATGGAAGCCGGTAATTCTTTTATTGTTTTATTAGCAATAACATCATGGTCTTCTATAGTAATGAGAATATCTTGTGCTTTTAATACGGATGAAATGCTTTCAGATACATCTACAAGTACTGGCGAATCTTCCTTTTCTGCACTAATTAATTCAATTACATCCGCTTGCGATTCATTTAATAAGCGATCAGCACCGTCTATATGTGCAATATTTGCAGTTGATTCGGTTAATCGTATAAATTCCTCTTTGCTGCTTTCTATCACTTCAAATGTATTTTGTATTTTTAGTGCAGTGGTACTTGCAGCGATATCTTCAACCGATAATATACGCGAAGTAATTTTACTTTCTTGTGAATTTGTAACTTCTGCTGTAAATACATTTTCTTTGCAGATACTTGTTTCGGTAAGTCTTGAACAATATTAGTACCCTATCGGAGAACGAAGCCGTAGCAAACGAAAATAAGAGCAATAGAGTCATAGATAATGAGCTAAATAGTTTCAATGTTTTTTCATTGTGTATATTCCCTTTTTAGCCAAACAAAAAGAGCACCGTCTTTTGACAATGCTCTACTTATGTAAGGCGTGTATTTTTTTCTGTTTTTCTTTTCTTGCATCAGACCTTTGGATCTTTGCTTGGATTTCGGATGCTATACTTTCTAACAACCATGCAGGAATCCATTTTTCCCAGCCGATTCTTGCACAGTTTGCAGCGAAGCTATTAAAAATGTGGTAACTCAATCCACCGACTACCATGAAGAAAAAGAAGTCAGGTAGTTTAAGAGCAATATCAAACAGATGTGCAAGAGCCGGTAATGATAAAAGCACTACGGTTCTCGTAATGCCCTCAATTCCGTATTGGCTGCTGTATGTTCCATCTAGCTTTGAAGCCTTACTACCAGTAATCCAGTCTAACATGATACTCCAGCAGTAGATTCCAATCCAAATTACATTCGCCTTACCATATAGCAAATTAATTAACGTCCCTAGTCCTCCGCTTATAATGCCACCCACTTTAAATTGAGTACTTGTAATGACATCAGATATATTCAATGCCATAATGAGTTCTTGAATTCTTTCCAAGTTCTCACCTCCTTTCAATTTTTGGCCAAAATAAAAAAGCCTGCTGCTGCACGCTTGGATTCTCTTGTTTACGTATTTAATTTTTTCCATGAATGTTCTAATGGCTCTTGTCTTGGCCGTTTTATGTCATGATTTTGTTGGTTATTAGGTATTTCTATTTTAGGTAAAAATGCCCCCTTCCGTGTATGTGCATTCCTATTGGCTACAGTTAGATAATTACGTAATATCATTCCTTTAAAAGTAGCCATAATCAAGAAACCCTTATTACAATATCTGATGGTAACGAATAGGTGTTGGCCACATTACTAACACAGGCTAAATATCTATATTTTTGTATCCCTTCATCGGTTGGAATTTCAATGAAGTCTCCTTGAGATAAATTCGTTGTTCCGCTTAAATAAAATATTCCATCTAATCGTCCTCGGACACCTTCATCCTTAGTCTCTACAAAAATAGGAGACAAAATATATGATTTATCAATTGTCGGGTTCTTCAAAGGCGTAAAATAACTTGTGGTGGACCTATATGGTTTAGTTGAAGAAGGAAATGATTCAGGACCCGCAAACATCCATCCTTGATTTTGAGCCGACACAGAACTAGTAGTTGCTCCAGAGAAAGCTGTTGATGCTGCATATATTGCCCTTGTAAATGGTTCATGTGATTCTTTTAAATACAGGTCATCCGGAACGCCTATATATGAAACAACGTTGTAACCGGATAGATATTCTGGTGCAATTGTAGCAACAATAACACGTTCTTTATCCGCAAAAATGTATAATTCAAAAATCGCATCCTTATCATAAGTTGGTCCTTTTCCCTTTGTAAAACCGGTGTTATATCTTCTACCAAAAAACCAGCCTAAAGGATTGGATTCAGTTATATTTATCCGGCTATTTGAGTTTTCGTCGTAACCTTCAAAAAAGCGAAAGAATGGATCTGCGTAGTCTGATTTTCTAATATCATAACTAGAGTTTGTTGACGGGGCAGATTCAGAATTTCTTCCATCAAACGGGATAAGTGCTAAGAATATATTTTTCTTATTATCATTACCATCTGAATACATATCAAAAAAGTTATTTTTAGAAGATGCTCCTTTATTTTTTTGTACCCATCCAACTCTAAGCATCTCATCAATAACTGTTTGGAATATGTCTTTTCGTGCAACTTCAAAGCGATTGAAAATTTTATTTGTCATTCTACATCTTCCTCCTTAATTTAAACGTATTGCTTTCATAGAAACATTAAAAGTAGAGGTTGCTACGCCCCTATTTTCTATATAAAGATGTACCTTGTTTGTATGATCTTTATCCTCACAAGGAATAGCCAAAATATCATATGTTCTTTTTTCTGATAAGCTTTTATAAATCTGATTCCCATTCTCTTTTTGATCGTACATAAATAACATTGCTTCAACGTTTGAATCATTTGTAACTTGAATGGTACGAATATCGTATTTGTTACAACCTACATCCAGCGGAGCATATAGAACTTTCCCTGGTTCAATTGTAATTTGTACATTCCTCTCAATAAGGATTGATGGTGTAATCTCACTTTCGGATGTATATCTATATAATTTCATTACAGTTCCCATATTGTATTCACCTCAATTATGTTTTAGATGAACATTAAAATAAATTGGTTCAAATGCTAGTAAATTTGTATCCTTCACAACCTTTACCCAAAATTCACGCGTACTTTGTGCGGCTATTGAATCAATCTGTATTTCATTCAAATAGTTAGTACCATCTAATGAAATACGTGCCCAGGTATAGCCGATTTTCTCCATATATTGCTGGATTGATAGTTTTATATTTGTAGCAGCACCAATGTTATCATTTACGATTGTCATTTTTAGAATTCGCTCATTATCCACCATGTAACCTAAATTCGTTGGATCTGTTGTATTTAATTCATCGTTATTCATTTTGATTTGTAAAGATGAACCCATACAATACATATCCCCACCATAAAAGATAGTTTGTTTCTTCGCTAGTAGTTCGTTTTCTTCATCATAGATTTCTACGATTCCTTCAAACTCTAAAGAAGGAAGTAGAATATCAATGCCTGTATGAGCTGCAGCAACGATGCTAGTAGACAGGATATTATTTGCAGAATCTTTTAATACAATCTTATAATTTTTATATAGTTGACGCAGACGTAACATATTACTCTTTGTCATAATAATTTTATTGATGTCAAGCGGTACAAATCCCTCTGCAGTTCCTCTTTTTAAAACAACACCAATTCTTTTTGCTGCTAATGAATCGTTATCCGCATAATCAAAAAATGTATCTGTCTTTGTGTAAAAGTCCCATTGATCTTCCTTACATATTGCCATCCACTCTTTATTGCTTTGTGAACCATTAGCAGAATAGGATTCAAGAAACTCAATTTTATTCTTTTCATTTTGATAAATCAGTAAGCCGCCTTCATCTCCTTCTTTTGTAGGAGCATAATCCGCAATAACCTGGATTGCAAAGTTACTTTGTGGTTTATCGATTAAAAGCATAACGTCTTTATCTGCAGAATGATTCATACGAAGGAATCCTTTTTTTACAGCAATGTTAAATGCATTTGATGGTGACATAAGCCATTTTGGATTTATGGAATCAAAATCATCTACAAATATTTTTCCGCTTTCTTTTTCGTATAGTGAGACCTTAGATTTTTTCTCCAACTCTAAATCTAAATAGTCTATTGCATATAGAAAAGTAAAACGTCCTGTATTACTTCCACTTGCACGTATTGTCACTGTATGCTCCTTATTTTGTAAATTCAAATCTTCATAAACTACTGTAAACTTTGATGTATAAGCGGCAAGGTTAACGGTTCTAGAACTGCCATCAACCGTAACCAAAAGATATGCGCTTTTTGGTACCGTATCATGACCCGTAATAATACGAAATCCTGAACCAAAGAATGTAAAAGATAGCACTGGAGAAGGTACTTCGGAGGTTGCGTACCACGCACCTCCTGTTTCTGCATATTCATCACTACCCACAGCGAACCAGCCTTTCGAACCATTAAGGTTCACCCCCTTAAAGAAAGTATCTATATTAGCTGGTTGACAATTTTTTCTTATCCAACCACTTTCGGGGTTAGATAAAATTTTCCCGATACTCTTCATTTTCTCCACTCCTTATCTTGTTTTCCTCCAGTTTGAATTTGTCCACCAAGATTGACGACTATGACGCAGCCATAACTTCGGATCATCATTTTCCTTTTCAATAACTATTAATTCATCTGGTTTTTCTGTATCTAGCACTCTCTCAAGCTTGAATTGTTCAGTATCTTCTAGAACGGATTCTAGTTCTGGTTTGCGTTCAAAACGTTCATATTCCTCTGTAACACTTTCTAATTCACATTCCCTATCAAATGTATCCACTTCATTAGTCGAAGCGTCTATAACATCCTGTCGCTCTAATAATTCATATCCACTAACAATTGCATATTGTTCAGATTCTCTTGCTGCATCTACAGTTTCAATTACTTCCGTATCTGTAGTTATAACTTCTTTATCCGCTGGTGTGATATCAGAGATAACTCTGCCTTCAAATTCACGTATACCAATAAAGGTTTCTTGTTCTGTAATAAGAGCTTGTTGTGTATTTTGTTTAAAAGAAGCGTCTAAATCGATACATTCAGCATCTAAGGTAACTGGAACGATGTCAGAAGCTACTTCTTCGGTTACTATGGTTAGAAGTTCTTTTTCTACTTTTCCGGATACAACTGTTTGATCTATTTGCATTTGCATAATTTGTGATAGTTTAGAAGCGTCTTCAAAGAACGTAATGCGTGTTTCTAGTTCCTTGTGAATACGACCAAATAAATCAAATTCAGGAAGGTATACAGGAATTCCCATACCTTCAAATAAATCGAATTCTTCTATGGAAGCCGATAATTCTTTTATTGTTTTATTAGCAATAACATCATGGTCTTCTATAGTAGTAAGAATATCTTGTAGTTTTAATTCGGATGAAATGCTTTCAGATACATCTACAAGTACTGGTGAATCTTCCTTGTCCGCACTAATTAATTCAATTGCATCTGCTTGTGATTCATTTAATAAGCGATCAGCACCGTCTATATGTGCAATATTTGCAGTTAGTTCGGTTAATCGTATAAATTCCTCTTTTCCGTTTTCTGTTGCTTCAAATGTATTTTGTGTTTTTAGCGCATTGGTACTTACGGCAATATCTTCAACCGATAAAACACGAGAAGAAATTTCGCTTTCTTGTGAATTTGTAACTTCTGCTGTAAATACATTTTCTTTTTTTACAGATACCTGCGTATCAGGAAGAATAGACTCAAGTTCTTTTACAATCAGTTCGGAATTATGAATTTGTACGATATCAGCATACTGGTCATTTATTCTTTCAAATGTATAAGGTTCGCTGCTTTCTGTAGCAAATACATCCATATGTTTATTTGAATCCTCTATCATAATAGAATCAGCATTAAGTTCCTTCATCCGAATAGAAGAGTCAAAATCTATACGAGTAGCATCTATAATAGGCTCTCTTTCTGCAGTTGTTAAATCTTCACTTGGAAGTAGATCGGCATTTTCTATTATTGTCTTACGTTCAAAATCATGCTGTATTTCGATATTCGTTGCCAATTCTCTTTGAATTCTAGCGAACAAGTCATAATCCGGAAGATAAACAGGAGTGCCCATACCTTCAAACAAATCGAATTCTTCTAAAGAAGCCTTTAATTCATGTTCAGTTGCAAATGTTTCGTAATCATCTGGGCAACGAGTCTCAATGCTTTCTCGTTTTGTTTCACCGATATCCTCTGTGTTAATTAATGCATCGATAGTTGGGGAAACGATATTTGATACAGCGCCCTCGTTATATTCTCCCTGTATTTCCCTAGTTACAATTGAACTTACATCTTGATAAAATTCTTCGCCATATAGAATACGAGCGACTTTTACCCATTCTGGTAATTCATTGATGCCAGCCGCTACGAACTCACGTAATTTATTTTTCAATACATCCTGTTCTATGATTTGAGCTGCATCGTGTTCTTTGGTTATAAGTTGTGATTCATTTGCATGATGCACAACTGCGTCGTTTCTTTCATTTGGTCTTTCGCTCTCTACCCCTTCGATATGGTCTATATCGAAAATTCGTTCATGTTGTATGGATTCATCTGCAGAAATAAGTTGCACTGACATACTATCAGTACGTTTAGATTGCTGTGTTTCCATTTTGGCCACTTCAATAATACGATTCAATTCAAAATCAGTTGAGTCAGAAATAGAAGCATCCATTTCATTTTGTCTTAGTGCTTCTTCAATGACTCTGGATAAGATTCCCTTAGCTCGTACTTTCGTACCAGTGACTGCTGCATTATCTTCCCTAACCGCCTTGTGCCTTGCGTAAGGAGCGATGCAAATCGGATAATAAACATCATTCTTATTTTCTGTGTTTGCTGGAGTAATAGAAAAAGAGTAGGTTCTCTCATTTCTATTGGGTCCAGAACCAACTGTGACAACATGACTTTTTTCTTTGGTACATATAGAAGGGGAAGCAATAGAATAAACTTTTTCACTCATTCTTCTGCTACCCCCTTATTTTTAGATATCTTCTTTGTAGATCGCTAAGCCAATTGGATTGAAAGGCGTTGCTTTTGCTTGCGTCATAGGTGAAACAGGTGTGGTCGGTAATGTATAGCGGTATAATTGCGCCATTTCATAATAAGCAATAATTTCAGCATCATTTACCGGTGGTTCATTAAATGTAATGGTTTTATCATCGGAATTGTACACATATTCTTCCTTTGGTACCTCTATACAAGATCGTAGTAACTTTAAGGTATCGCCTTTAGGTTTATGTTCTAAGTGAAACACTTTACGCGCCCCGTCACCTTTTCCTAAAACTTCATTAGAAACTGTTTTTTCAATTTCTAATTCATCAGCTTGCTGGATGTTTTTCGGATGAACTGCATAGACATCATCTAATTTACCTACATACCCATCATTAGGATGAACAATATACACTTGAGATAGATGATATTTACCACTATACACAGACGGATTAAAGCGTCCCTGACCATTATCAACATCCATATTATGAGTAATGAAAGAAAGATAATGATGTTGGTACATAGAGCCTGTATAAGATTGTGCTAATTGTACCGTTTCATTACCGTTACTTGTACTTTCTCCGTAATCTATCGTTGTATTTCCGACCTTTTTATTTGCAGAATATACAAATTGGTCACCAGTACGACAACCTGCTGCGATTATCATATTTCTTCGCGGAGCATTTTCAAATGTATACATTCGGCCGATATAAACAGGGACGAATAAAGCACGAACGGGAGCAGGTGTTGGATCTACACGCATAAACATGGCTATACGGTCTCTATTGGCATTTCCATACATATAAACAACAGAATCTCGTTTCCAGTCTCTTGTAAACCGCTTTTCTGGAGTGAAACTAATCGGTGTATATGGTGAAGGATTAGCGAAATTCAACGCTGAATACACTTCACTCATAATGCCTAACATATCTTCTGTATCAAAAGATTTAGTTGCTGTTAGTGTATCTATGGTTCCATCTGCTTTAGGTTCAACTGTATAGAAGCCAGCCATTTTAATATTATCCGTACTTGCAGGTGCCTTTTTAAACACAATTTTTGATTCGGTAAATGTGTATTCTTCTGGTGAAATAATGGCATCATTTTTATAAAAAATGGTGCGAGACTCATCGAAATTAGGGAATGGATATTGGAACTCTGTTTTTGTTCCATTCCCATTCCCTAATTTACTTGCTTGATCTGATAGTTTTATTTCTTTTTCGATAAAATACTGACTGTAGGTGAAGAAAATCATATCGTTAGAAGGTTCATAGGCATCACTAGCAAGTCTACATTCATATGTAATTTTATCGTTCTTCGCTGGCGCGTCAGTAAACTTAATTTGTCCAGTGCGAGCATTCACTGTATAGCCTTTTTTATCTTTTACGATACTATTTATATAAATAATAAGGGAGCTTTCTGTAACTGGAAATACAGGCATTTGAAAGTCTTTCTTTGTACCATCACCTATACCTAATTTACCTAATGGAGAATCCGCTGTAATGTATCGATTATCGGTAAAATCTGATAGATTCGTATCGTATGCATTTGCTACACCTAGTTTTCTACGTTCTCCATCACTTCCAACTGCTTCAAATAAACGAACATCGATAAACTTACTAATTCCACTACGAATCCTGAAAAATAGTTTTCTATCCCATCCGTTAGTAGTAAACATTTTTTCTAAGTCATTCGGTAATGTTTGCAAATACGTTATTTTATCAAACCACATTTATATTCATCCGCCTTTATCTTGTTTTTTCGTAGATTCCTAATCCAGCTGGTCGATAAGCAGTAGCAGGTAACTTTGTAATTGGTGAAATTGCATCGACCGTAAAGAAACGATAAATGTCATGGGTATCTGGACAAGTATTTTGTCTTACTTTCAATTTATCTCCATTTAATAAACCTAAAGGTGATAGTAGAACGATATAAGGCATATAACCGCGAACACCTTCCTCTGGATGAACAATATACGCTCGTGACGTATGGACTTTATTGCTGTAAACAGAAGGATTAAATTGATATTTATATTCATCATTCTCATGATTTTGCCATGCGTTTGGATACTGGCCACCAGTTGTACTTTTTCTATCTGGTGGCATCATGTTAGATGGAACATTCCACGCTAG
The DNA here is from genome assembly GCF_040459735.1 of Bacillus cereus group sp. RP32. Classification (NCBI taxonomy): domain Bacteria; kingdom Bacillati; phylum Bacillota; class Bacilli; order Caryophanales; family Bacillaceae; genus Bacillus; species Bacillus cereus group sp. RP32. The sequence continues at coordinate 308,215 of NZ_JARVHO010000002.1, forward strand.
ATAATGAGCTTGATATCTTGCTCCAAAACGTGAACGTTTAATTATGATGTTATCAATACCGTTACCTGGGCTTTTTGGATATGCCTTCGTTCTCGGCATATATTTTTTTACATCCCTAAATGGAGTTTTACTTTCAAAGTTATAATTATGGGAAGACGCTTCTGAACCTTCATCGTAAGCGGTGCCTGCCCATAGAGCGTCGGCAATTGTGTCATCTGCTGCATAACTTTCTAATTTCCCCATATAAACAGGAATTACAGGAACAGAGTTATTATCGAAAGCAGGCGTTCTATCAGCTTGTATTAGAAGAACCACACGGGATTTATCTACTTGTCCCGTAATACGAACCATTGAATCCGGCCACCAATTCGAATCGACATTTATATTTGTTAGTTTAGGGTTTCTAAATGAACATTTTACCCAAGGGGACATCATCAATTGAGGTGAATCTTCATATTCGTAGGAATTTGTGTAATAAACTACCCCAGTATTAGGATTTACGTTTCTATTTGAAGTTACCTTTACTTCAGCTAATTCAACATCCATAATAGATTGAAATTCACTACCGTCTTGAGCGCCCATTTGAATTATGCTATTGTCTTTATAATTTGGAACCTGTTCTATCATGTATAGATACATACAAGAACGATCTTTATATCTTGGATTATCTTCTACATAAGATTGAAATTCTGTTTTGCCTTTATCTGTAGATAAATCAATATTTAGTTTTGTTTTAGTCTCCCAAGCCCAAGTTTGAACGATTCCGTACATGCCACCATCTGAATTTTGTAAGACAACATGTTTTGCACACCAATAATTATACAGCTTAGTAATGTTATCTTTGCTTCCTTGCTCTTTTTCCTTATCAATGTATTTATAAAAGGTTTTGACTTTCTTCCAACCGTTTTCAGTCATTAAATTTATGAGTGAATTATGAAAATCTGCTTCTGTAACTATTTTTTCAACGTATGCCATCTATTTCACGCTCCTAATCTCTTAATCTCTCAATAGTTGGTAATTAAGCCATATAGTTTTTTTATCTGCGGATGCATTGTGGTATTCGAACTTCACTTCAGCATTAGCAGGTATAGGTTTTACAACAGAGAAATTAAATCCCTCCGGCACATCTTTTACATAAACCTCTTTAAACACTTGTTGGCCATTAATAAATAAATTCCAGTAGTCCGAATCACTGTAATGTGAAGCAGCAACAGAAAAAGCAATCATTTCTGTTTCGAATGGCAATGAAAACTTATCTACATGAATGTCATCATGAATACCAACTCTTCGCCCTTGTATGAATGGTTCTGTTTTTGTCGGGAAGTAAGGCGCGTCGAATCTTCCACCAGCCATATAATTAATTGCAAAACTCATAAGTACGCCTCCTTATCTTAAAAAGTGCAATTCAAACCAAACAGTTTTAGCAAGAATTCCTTGGTTATGGAATCGGAATACAATTGTGTCTCCTGCTTTAACCGTTTTATAAACCATAAAGTGCATCCCTTCTGGAAGACGCTTTGTATAAATATCTTGGCAAACAGTTTGTCCATTCACGATTAAATCCCATTTATCATCTAATTCGTAAATGGAAGAACTAACACTAATTGCGTAAATCTCCATATCTGCAGGTAATACATATTTCACTTCATCCGTTTTATATGATGTAGAATCCATAATGAATCCAGGTACGAATGGTTCCGTTTTTGTTGGATGAAAAGGTGGATCTAATCGACCACCAGCTAAATAGGTTGTTTCAAACAAGAGTAATCACCCTTTTTCTTGTATTAAAAAATTCCCGTGCATCATTACGACACATCGGGAATTGCTAAATCAGATAGTATACCGTTACCTTTATTAAGAAGTCTCGGCTGCACACGCTCTAATTGCTTTTGTGCATTGTATATTAATTGTATCTCCATTTCTTTTCCTGTTACTTTATGAGAGACAAGAACCTTTTCTAGCATGCTGTGTGCATTAAAAGCTAAATCATAGTGTAAATATTTATCTCCATCGACTGCAGATAAACGAGCACCATCACGAATAAGCGTATATCCTTCGGTCATGCCTTCTTTAAATACGTCATTTGGATCATTACCAGGAATCGGTTTTCCACCGCTGTAAAATTCCCTATCAATTAACCCTTTCATTAAATACATAATAGGATCATATAAGTTCTTTTGCATTATCATTGAATCACCCCTAATTTACCCTCGTAACAGACCAAGTTTTTGCTGGTCGTTGGATATAATAGTGATCTTTGTTTTGATTTACCCTAGGAAATGATAAATCTGGTAACGAACCATAATCAAACAAGATATTATTTTGCGTATCCAATACTTGCAAACGTCCTGTAAGAATCCCTTTTGGGTTTCGTACTGCTTCAAATACGATAGTATTCACACCATATTCAAGTGGAATATCAACATATGTCGGATTGTTCCGGATAAAATAATTTTCTTCGATTAATTTATCATTACAGTAAATATTTAATAAATCGCCATCCTCTACATCCCAATCCCAAAGTTTTAAACGTAATGTATCTACATTTACTGTAATACCAGTTATATCTGTATATGGAGCTGGTTCATACCCATAGTTAACAGATAAATCTAAAGTTTGATAGAATCCATCATCTGCAGATATCATGGTATTAATTCCTTTAACAAAGTAATTCCATTGTTGACCAGAATCTCTATTGTAAACAGAAACCACATCGAATAATTGAATCCTTGGATCTCCAATGACTGCTACTGTTAATGTTCTGAACTTCTGGATTGCTTTTAAATGATAAGCAGCAGCAACCGCTCGCCTTGCAAAGAACGTTGTCGCCCAAGGAACTTCTATCATTTCCTCTCGTAAATCACCCTGCGATACATTTTTTAATAGAAACGAATTAAGAAATCCGTTTGCATAATCTCCACATTTAACAACAATGCTGTTACTTATATCCTGGTCAGTTAGCTGCATATCTAAAGAGACAAGGTTTTCGCCTTCTCTAAAACTAAACTTTGCAGGTTCATTAACTGCATAGTCTGGCATTTTCATAAATGTACAACTTCCATCTGGTTCATGTTTAATGTAGTGGAATGTTGTATCTATAATATCCCGTACAATTTCATCCCACTTTTGAAACCTCTTTCCAGTTGCCCCTTCAACAATCCAACTTTCATTGGTCCCAGGAATGTTTACCCTACTTCCGTGTAATGTAACTCCTGCTTTTTTAAGGAAGAATTTCACTACATCATATACATTTCCAGTCGGTGCAACAATTTCATCTGACCCCGGCGTTGGAATTACTGATTTTTGTAGAACCTTTTTATAAGATGTTGTGCAGGTAACTGATATTGTGCCGCTTTCGGCATTCACCTTTACGTCAGATACAAAGCCATGTATATAAGGTAAAACCTCTTCACCGTGGCCAATAGACACCTTAAATTCTGTCTGTGGATACAGTTGATTTGTATTTGTTACTTCACTGTTATAAAACCATTCTTGAATAGAAGAAAACTTACCATACCAATTATCAGGAGCCATTTGACCGTATTCATTTGCAAAGGTAATAGTAAATGTACTTGCGAATTGGTCTGCGTTCTCCTGGACTTCTAAACTCGTTACACGGTGTTGAATTTGGACGTAAGAAGAAGAGTCCCTTTTTTTCATAAAAACAATTAAATTAGGGGAGTTATTCCCTAATTGGAAGTGACTCCCCAACATTCTAATTAAAGATACAGAACCTTCCCTCATATGCCATCAACTCCAACGCCTGCTTGTGCTGTTGATATTAATTTACATTTTGCTAGTACTAATGTGCCTTTTCGTATAGTATCCACTTCATTAGGTGGTATAATACCTCCGTAGGTACCATAATCACCAGTGATAATATGAGTACGATATATTTCCCTCATGAAATCACGCCAATATTTTATATCTCTAAATAGAAGGGTAAATTCTACTTCGCATCCTTTATTGCCAGCACTTTGAAAACGCGGATACCCATGCATAACATTGTGAGTTTTTAAGCCGTCTAGTGACTTTGGCATCTTTGTTTGCTCAATCATTGCAATGTTAGGAACATGCCCAAATGCATGATAAGAAGCTTGGCTTACATAGGCTATATCAGAATCACCATAACCGATTGTTGTAAATTCAATTGTTTGTGGGCCTGCACCAACAAATATTTCTCGTGCTTCCCAAGCGTAAGAACCTCTAGCCCTAAACCGTTCAATACCATTTACCCGAACAATAAAGTATTTATTCGGCAGCATACCATCTGAACCAATAGGAACCTGGGACATAAAATGAAAGTTATATGTCCCTGGCCATCCAAAAGTAATGGTATATTTTATTGTGTTTTTTAACTCTACTATATCTTCAAAGAGGTAATATGAACCTGCTTTTCTATGCAATGTTTTTAATATACTCATACATTCCGCACCGCCATTCCCATTAGATCGTCAGCAACTACGTTTTGTAGTAATTTTCTCATTTTCACAAAATCCTCTGCGGTTTGCAATTTTTCAACAGCAACTTTGAATGTAGCATTTTGAATTGTAACACCTTTATCTGTTTTCTTTTCAACAGAAGATTGCCCAGCAAATGGATGTGCAGCTTTTCCAATCATATCAGCAGAATGTGCCCCCATTTGTCCAATTCGGGTAGATACATCCGTTACTAGTTGCATCGGTTTTGGTGGAACAACTGCTTTATTTAACAATCCAGAAGCCTTGTCTACAGCCGGAATCATTTTTTCCATCCCTACACCAAGACCTTCTGTAATATATCCGCCGTATTCCATCATTAGACGCGAAGGAGATTTTATACCAAAGAAACTTTTAACTGCTTTTGGTATTCCGTCTACAACGCCTTTAGCTTTATCAACAACCCAGCCAGCCATAGATGTCATACCTTTACCAATACCAGCAATAATATCTTTCCCCCAGCTTACAGCGTCGTTTGCTATCCCCTTAACTATAGAACCAACTTTACCGAATACATCCCTTACTGTATCAACAATGCCGTCAAACGCTCCGACGATAGCTTTTTTAATTGCTGCAAAGTTACTTACTATGAAATCTCTAATAGCACCAACAACACTAAATATTGTGTTTTTTATCTTATTAAAGTTATCCACCACAAAGTTAACAAATGTCCGAACAGCAACTATTATTGTTTCTTTAATAAAATTCCATGCGGTTACAATAATAGACTTTACGATATCCATTACAGTCGTAATTGTGTTTTTTATAAAATGAAATGCTGTAACCACAAAATTCTTTATAGTCTCTAATACAGTTATAAAAACTGTTTTTATTACATTCCAAATCGTAGAAATAACCGTCTTTATTCCATTCATTACAGTTGTAATTATGCTATGAATTGCTTGAAACACACTACTTACAACTGATTTTAAGAAGTTTAATACAGTCGTAAAAATTGCCTTTATTCCATTCCACACTGTAGAAATGACGGTTTTTATCCCATTCATCACAGTCGTAATTATGCTGCGAATTGCTTGAAATGCACCACTTATAAATGTTTTCAAAAAGTTTAGCACCGTCGTAAAAACTGTTTTTATAATATTCCAGCCAGTTTTAAAAATATTTTGCCATGTTTTAATAGCAGTAGAAATATAGCTTTTAATAAATTCTAAAGCAAACTTAACAACACTTTTTATTACGTTTAGCACTGTATTAAATATCGTTTTTATTAAATTCCAACCAATTTCAAATGTCTTTTTCCATATGTTGATATACATTGTAATTACAGTAGTAATTATTTTCCATGCCCCGCTAAGTATTTTATCTATAAACGATACCGCAGATTGGAATACTTTTTTTGTTCCTTCCCAAAAACTTGAGAAAAACTTTGACAAGCTATCCCATACTGACTTCGCAACTTTAACGATAGCATCCCAGGCTTTAGAACAAATATCACTGATCCATTGCACTGCCTGCTTTGTATATTTCACAATTGAATCCCAATTTTTATACAGCACATATACTAAAGCAACCATTGCAATTATCGCAAAACCCCATGGGCTTAATACTAATGAAAACATTGATTTTCCAAGACCAGTCAATATCTGTGCAAACTCACTAAAAACTTTAATTAGTTTTAAGGCATCTTTAATAATCGCCGTAATTGCACCCGGTATTTGCATTAATGTTTTAACTATATTTACAAGGCCACCAATGATTTCACTCGCCTTAGATATAAGACCAGAAACAGATTTGATTAACTCAACCGTTTGCTTCAACGATGGTATTACTATATTAGAAATCTTCACGACTTGTTGAGCGATAGGTTGAATAGTTCCAGCCAAATTCTTTGCATCTTTTTCAGTTAACCCAAGCATATCCTGTAGTTTTTTTTGAGAACCTTCCAAATCAGTAGCAAATTGTAAAGCTTTGCTATTGACTTGTTCTATTGGTTTTGTAACTTTATTTGAAATAGTGTCACCAAACGTTTGCATTTGCTTGCTAATATTCCCAAGAGAATCTGCTGATTTTTGGATTTTTTCTTGCATTGTATTAGAGGCTTTTTGCACTCTCTCTTCAAATTTTTCTACACCTTTATATGCCTGATCCGCTTTGTTACCAATCTTCCCAAAAACATTGGTCGCCCCGCTACCAAATTTTTGAATTTGGCCATTTATTTGATTAAGTACTTCTGCTGGTTTTTGAAATTTTTCTTGTATGTTCTTAGAAGCCTTTTGTAAACTTTCCTCAAACTTTGCTAAATCCTTATAAGCTTCATCTGCTTTAATTCCAATTGTACCAAACAACTGGAATACTTCTGTAAACATTCACTCCCCCCTTTCTAACTAGGAAGTTTTTTATTCCTTATCGTCTTCAAACTGAAACTCTGCAATCAGCTTATTTGCATGGTCGATACATTCCTCTTTGGACCAAACTTCCATAGTCTCATTTTCTTCCCCATCTGACGTAGAATCCGTAAGTCCAAAAGCTTGCAAATAGTCATGAAAAGTTGTTCCTTCTTCTAATTGCCTTGTTTGAAATCCGATAAAGGCCATCTTTTTCCATTCATTTAATTCTTCTTGCTGCTCTTCCTGACTAATAAAAGAAAATAGGTCCATTAAACGAGAATACGGTATGGATAAGACATAATCATCTGTCCATCCATACCGTTTTTGGACTTTATCAAAAGCCCTTAGCATATTTTGCTCTGTTTCTTCTATGTATTTATTAGAGTCATTTTCTACATTTCTTGTTTGTTCCACTTGAGACTTTGAGATTTGATTAGACCCTTGACCTGATTGAAAAAAGACATTAAATCTTCACTTTCTAATAATCCTTCAATAACTGCTACCATGGCTTCTGGTGGTAACTGATCGAATTCTTCACGCTTAATCTGTAATAGACTAGAGAAAAATTCCGAAAACTCATCTTCACATTCCGGAATCATAGACAATAATTGAAAGACAAACTCTAAACCCTTTTCTTTTTTTTGTTTTTCAATTTCATTTAACTGTTCTTGTTGCTCTTCATTCATTTGGGCCAATTGAATTTTTTCATCAATTTCATTCTTTCCTTTCCCAAACTCCATAAAATCAGTCATTGCATGACGACCAACTTTAGAAATAATCTTAGTAAAACGCCAAACATCTTTTACATTTAAACGTCTCATCTTCATCTTCTGACCTGAAATTGTAATTTCTGTACTATTATGCATCATTTTTTCTAGCATTGTTGTCATATTCAATATCTCCTTTTATAACCTAAAAATAAAACCTACAACTTATTTACTTGTTGTAGGTAATTTAGGTGCTTTTTTCTTTGGTAAATAAATTTCATAAGGGGGTGTATTAGGCGAACTTTCACTATAATGACCAATAAATTTGCATTTAAGTCCTACAGTTCCTTTACCATCTTTTAAATCAATTTCTACAGAAGAAACTACCATTGCATTTCGGATAACAAAAATAACCGGAATATCACTTCCTGAAACTACACCTACTATTGCAATATCACTATAACTTGCGTCTTTAATTTCATTGGTTGGTTTTACAATGTTATAATCATTATCAGTCGTACTATCTACATCTACGCCTGGTAGAGCTAACTCTAAATTTTCTTTCGTAAATTCTACTAGTGTAACCTCCATATGTGGTTCATCTTTTAATAGCCATTTTCCGCGAACTAGTTTTCCTAAAACACCATCAATATCAGCATCATAGTATTCTCTAGTAAACCCCACTTTACAGCCACCTGTAGTAGCTCCTAACATCTCACCTAGGTCTTTTACACTTTTAAAACCTTTATACATTACACCCGGTCCAATAACAAAATTATCAGTTGTACCCTCACGTACACCATTAATAAGCTTCCAACTCATTTTTTTCCCTCCTTAATATAATTCCATTCTTCCTACCCGTACAAGAAACTTAATACTAATATGAATAATTGATGGATCTTCATCTGGAACTGTAATACTGCCTGCTCGATGAATCGTAATAATACCAGAATCTCTTAACAATCCCGCTTCTCTGTCTAACAAATGTTCTATTCGCCTTGAAATTACATCCGCTTTTTCATAATCACCTTGGCCACAATATATATCAAAAGTGAGGATCATACGATCAATTACCTCTATATCATCCGGATTATTAGATTCAATTCTCATTACCACATAAGGCATTTTCATATCATTTTGTGCAGTTTGAAATGTTAGAGCGGGCTCTCCTTCATATTTCGATAGATTACTTTGCACAATTGTATCTTTCTCAATAATATTTCTAATTGTTGCAATCGCTTTTGTCGTCATTGTTCTCCTCCCAATGTCCTTTTTAATTCCCCACGCTCTTTTTCAAACGTTTTTAAGAAAAAAGGTCGGGCTTCTACAGTACTTGTACCATTTTCGACATACACCGCTCTTTTTAATTGACTTCCAATCGTTCCCACTACTTCGTTATCTGTAATATGTAAGCCATATTTAATAGAATCTTGTAATTCTCCCGTTCTAGAAGCAAATGTCTCTCCTGGTTTTGAAGCAATATATGTGCGACTTGATCGTGGAATTTTATACTTCACACCATTGTGACTACCTGATACTGTTTGTTTCATTTCTCGTTGCAGTTGATTGCAAGCACTTATAATTCTTTCTACCATTATTTTATTAAGTTGTTCTTTAACCTGTTCTACATTACGTGTAACCATGAATTCCGATGTATTCGTCATTTTATTCCAACAACTCACAATACAATTCAATATGGTGATCTAAAAATGATGGATTTCTTGGTTCTCCTCTTACCTCAAATACATAATCATGAAAATAGATTACATCATTTGTATGGATGTTATGTTCTGCAGAAGTATAAATTTTAAAATTCGGCTCAAAATTTTGTTTATTTCTTTTTAACCTTTCATTATCTACCGCTGTGTGTGTTGTTACACGACACTTCATTCTTTCATAAATAATGACAGGCTCTTCTTTAAAATTTCCTGCCGACTGTTTTACCTTTTGATTCCTTTTCACAGTTACTTCATGTATATATAATTCTTCCATATCTAATGTTCACAGCCTATTCTTTCATTCATAATGCTATTAAAGGGTTTCTACTTCGGTATTTTTTTAATACTTTTAAAATCTTTTTATTAACAGTTTCCTCATCTAGCGATTCAATATTTATTTCATATGAATAATCTCCGATATTTGCTGATTTTTTCATATTTTCATATTGTAGATTTGTTCGAATTACCGCATAACACGTCATATCGATGATGCATTTTTTCATTAAAGTCAAAAGCCCATCATAATCTTGTATTGTATACTCAAACTCATATAATTGATTCTCACTTAAACCATATACAGTGCAGCCATCAGAAAAAACTGAACTGGTAACTTCTTCTCCAGAACCAATATGGATTACCTTGATCAAATTTTCTGCTCGAAAAGAAAGCCAAGCCAATTTACTTGTTCTAACTTTCTCTTTCATTGGGTTACTTGGCTTACTTCTCAAATAGTTTTTAGTAATCAATTCATATTGACTAATGAGCTCCTGGATTACCGTATCGGGCATTCGTTGAACATTCACCCTGTTCTTTATGTCCTGTACAGTAATTTCCATCCTTCCACCTCTTTTACTTCTCTTTCTTTTTAACCTCTATACTATCTATTAACTTAAAATGTCCTGTACTCAGTAAATAGTTTGCTTTCTCATTTGCAACCTTTTCCTTTACTCCGTTAAAAAAAGTATAGCCATACGCAGTATATGTACCGCCTAATTTCAATTCTATAATCTTCATATGCAAATTACCTTACTTAATTCCCAAATTTATCAGGTATATTAGTAAGAATTGCTACTGCGTCCATTTCTTGAATAACTGCATCATCATCCAAATGAATAACATAGAATCGCTTATCTTCCATAACAGCAGATTTACCTTCTACAGTCTTACGAACTCGCGTGTCATACGTATTTACCGCAATAAAGTTTTTAGGATCTGCAAAAATAATTACATCATCTTGAATAGAAGGGACTGTGACAATCTCATACCCCAACGGCTTATTAACTTGATCCCCTGTACCTAATAACGCAGCATCGCCTAAGCCAGTTGAACGAGTTGTTAAATATTCAATCCACTTCTCTCTACGAGCAGGTGACATAATCCACTTTAAACCTTCATTTTTATATTTATTAGGCATCGCCTTAGATAAATTAAAGATTGAGTCTTTACTAAACCCAGCGCTAGCTTCAGCATCTCCCGTTCCCGTCACTAATTTAAAATGATCGACAATATGAGATTTACTTGATTGTTTAATTTGTTTTAACCAGCCATCATTAATTTGAAGAAATGGGTCCTCTGAAGTTACATCCCCATTCCAATGAAGGTCTTCAAGGTCAATACCTAACTGAGTTGACATTAATGTCATAACAGTATCTTCATATCCTTCACCTTCAATATTTTCTCGAAGTAGCTCCTCCGTAATTTCCCATGGTAAACGAATAGAAATTGTATCATATTCAACTTTCGACGTTTCTACACCTGCTCGATAGCCATCATCACTATTTTCCATTTTCCTACGCAAAATTCGACCACCGATTGCAATTTTATCTAATTCACCTTTTTTCGCTTTGCGAATCTCTTTACGATGCAATTGAGAAAATGGAGTTGCATCAAATACCATTCGGAAAAATTCTTTACTTTGTTCCGGATATAATAGCCCCGCTTTCATTCCTCCTGTTGTCATTGTACTCTTTTCAATTCGTTCAATACGTGCTAATAATTCTTTATTATTCATAGATTCATTTCTCCTTATCTTTATAGATCTAATCCTACCCATTTATTTACTGGTTTTCTCATCTCGTTTGTTGGTTTGGCATCAGCACCAAGACTTTTACGAACTTGTGCTGATCGCTCAATTACTTCAAGTCTCTTTGAAATGGGGTCTATTACCTTCTGAATAAATTCACTTGTCTTTTTAGATTCTCTGTCATTTTCTAATTCATTAGTATCATGAGTTGATTCAAGTTCTTTATTTAACTGTTCTTCCAACTCCTGTAACCTCTCGAGAAAAGGACCCATTTCTCTCTTTACAATGTCTGCAATTTCATCTGAATTTTGATCTGCGTTTTTTTGTAACTTATTTTCTTTAATTTGGTTCATCAAAGAAATCATTTCATCAAATTTTCCATCATTTTTCTTATATAAGATTGTGCCTGCTTTATTCATGGAGTTAATTGTAATATCTTCCGGCGAGAAATCTGTATCACCACCCTTCATTGTATTTAAAATGTCCTTCATTTCATCTAAGGTGGAATCCATCCGCTTAATATCTACATTTCCCTCCCAAATCCCAACATAAAATACATCTTCAAACAAATTAAATACCTTTTGCATCTTAGAGTTTTGTTTATTATTTAATGACTGATTATCCATCTCCTGAGTTTGTTCCTCGTCATAATGTGACTTAAAAAAACTAAACATCTTACGAATTACACCTTTCTCATCTTGTGTAAACTCATCCATTTGTGGCATCTCCATTCTTTCTCCAACCCCTCCCATCGAAAAGCCTGTGATTTTCCCTTTTTTGATCTCTTTCCATGTTTCACTATCGTCTACTCGAACAGTCATAAGCCATGTTCCTTTTTTAATATTCTGTTTCCCAACAACCGTATTATTTTTAGAAATCCAGCTTTCTACTACTGTTCCTTTTCCTGCCAACTCGTCATGGTTTTTATCTATGTATCTATATTTCTCTAAAAAATTATAAGCCGCTCTTTCAATTTCTTCGGCCGTCATGATATCACCATGTGCATCTTCTATATTTGGTTCATAAACAACCCCTGTTACAAGCTGTTTTTCATCTTCCCTCTTTAAAATAGGAACATTTTTCAAAACATTAGAGCTATTCATGTTCATACCCTTCATAATTGCAAATGGCCTACCATTAGCCCCCTTTGTTACTAATGAAACATAACTAATTTCTACATTTTTCAATTCATTTGGCATAATATATTCCTACTTTCTAGCAAGACTACTAAATCGAATTTGAATTTTCATTTAAAAATTTATCTCCTTCTAGAACTGGTTCGTATCCAATAACTTTTCGGCATTCATTTCTTGTTAATATACTCTTTTCGTATCCATCTATTGCATATTGCATATCACTTGCTCGATCATCTGTATCAATTTCATTTAATTGAAACTGCCAGTCCAATTCCCCCAACGTTTCTGTAAACTCTTTAAATAATTGTGTATTTAATCGATGTTCTAAAATTTGTTGACCTGGTTCAATAATTGATCTTTTATACATTTCATTCATTTCTTTTGCTGTCGTCTGTCCAAGTGATCCTGTCATAGCCCAACCAATTCTATATGGTGGCACTCGATGAGCTACACAAATTTCCATAGCATTATCTTGGCGATATAAACGAAAGCTCGCTTCTTTGACATCAGGCCCTAATTTCTCTAAGCGAGCTTTTGCCCCTTCAGGGACAGGAACAACTGCTAACTTATGATGTTCTCCTTTGGTTTCGACAGAGAAAAATGTTTTTAATTCTCTTTCAACTGAATCATCTATTTCATCAACACCCTCAACAAACAAAACAGCATCTGGAATTGTTTTACCAGTAAAATAATTAATATTGTAATCTCTTACAGCTTGTGATCCTACAATGGAACCAATGGAACTCACATAATCCGGAATACCATAGTATGATGATCTAGAACCAAATTTACGAATTACAATAACTTCACCAGCCTTTTCTTCAGTGTCTAATAACGAGTTTTCATCTAAGCTATCACTAATCATTTCTCCATCTACTAACCTAAAATCAGATGGATAACTAAATCTCTTAAACCATCTCTCCTCATTATTTACAATCTGTGCAAATCGAATCTTATCTTTATGCGCACGTACCGTATGTGCTGGAATATGGTGAATCTGCGCTGGTTCCCCTTTCAAATTACGAACAACCTCTATAATTCCCCAACCTACAGTTTCATAATCCTCCCAAACTGCCCTAAGTATTTCGCTACTTGTCATTTCATTGTTGCAATATCTCATAAAACGTTTTAATTCTTTATATTGTTCTTGATTTGCCTCTGTCACTTCATCTAGCGGTGCAAAATCAAATCCCATACCAGCAATATCATTTACTTTTGCACTAATACATGCCGAGTGAATAGGGTTACTTTCTCTCAAATTTAATAATACTTGCATATCATATGGAGGCTTTACTAGTTCTTTATCACCGTACACTTGTGCAAATGGATCAATTGCCATTTGTTTACTTTGAAGTTCCTCATTACGTAAAGTCGTCTCACGACTTTGTAATTTAAGTACCTTCACATTTTTAATTGCTTTTTTCTCAACCATAAGATTTATGCCTCCTTTCATATACAAATCATTTATTCAATGTTTTTCATAAAAACTTTACCAATATAAAAAAACTGAACATTACATGTTCAGCTAAACTCTTTTTATTTTTCCACCCATTACTTTTTTTTGCTTAGTAAAAAAGTATTCTAAGGCTTGTGACGTTGTATCTACTTGATCATTATGCTTACCAGATGGGAAAGAAGCTAATTCATCTATATAATCATATACCCAAGATTGTATTTTAGGATTAGGTATATATACATTTCCAGATTGAAATTCAGGGGATATCGCCTCAGCACGTGTTTCTTTTGAACCCTGTGGATTTATAGGAATAATACCACTTATTTCATTCTTCAATGAACTAATAATCGCAGGACCATTTGCTTTTTTTTCAACTAATTTCGGAATGGACTTTTTAAACCCAGAATTCCGAAGGATCGACTCATATTTATGATGAAAAACAACAAATGCTTTCTTTGTTTCAAGGAAATTCATTTGCGCCCTCACTTGATCAATTAAATATTTGTCTCCATCTATTTTCCCCCAGATCTGTCCAACCACAAATGAACTTTTATTTGTGGTGTTATCAAAAGCCATATCCCAGGAAGTAATAATTTGATCAAATTGTTCCCAATTTGGTAATACATCATAATGTTGAAACCAGTTCCTTTTAAAAATATTCCCTATATCACTTGATGGTTTTTGTTGCCATAATGATAACCATGAACGTGCAGAGGAAAACTTCTTTTTATCTTCATAATAATTTTGGCCATAGTGTTCAACCCATAAGCCTCTTCCTATTTCTCTGTTCAATGGATCATTCCTTGACTCTGCTATAGCGGGAATTGATAACACAGTCCATTTCTCCTGTTCTTTCTCTAACAATCTACCAGCTAAATCGTCCTCATGCCATCGCGTCAAAATTAGAATTACCTTTGCACCTTTTTGTAAACGTGTAGATAAAGTATCTTCCCATTCATCCCATAGTCTATTTCGGTATGTAATTGATTCGGCCTCTTGGCGATTTTTAATAGGGTCATCAATAATTAATAAATCTGCTCCCTCCCCTGTAATCGAACCACCAACTCCTACAGACAACATTCCACCAGAGTGGTTATGTAGTGCCCAATCTGTTACGGAACCTTGCCGCTCATCAATTCTAATGTTAAATATTTCTTTACCAAACTCTTCAATCTTAGCACGATTTCTTCTACCAAACTTTTCAGCTAAACTTGATGCATAAGATACCTCTATAACTCTCTTATTTGGGTAATTTCCTAAATACCAACTTGGCAATGTTTCTGTTATAGACTGTGATTTTGAATGCCTAGGTGGCATAAACACCATTAATCTATTAGTCGATAATTTCTCTTCAATTAAATCTTGGCAAATCTTTGTTATTAATTTTGTATGCTTTGCATGTTTATAGAATCCCTTATGTGTATACTGAACATAGAAAGGGGTAGTTCACTTTTGCCAATTCCTTAAATGTATTTTCATCTATTAACTTATGTACATTCATCCGTGTCATGATTGTAATTCTCCTCCTTGAACTTTCTCAAATAATTTCATAGCTAAATCAAGCATTTCCTCATCACACCCAATTTTCATAGCCATTTTATTATGCTCTACTTTCATTTCTCCTGAATGATTTACGTTTGCTTGCAATTGATCTTTTCTTCCCCATTTAGTTGGGAATTTTCTTTCTAATCTCCATGCTGCGGCTTTCCAATTAGATTTTGCATGCTCCCCAATTGTCTCAACGTCTCTAGCTTCACTAAATGCTAATGCCTGATCAATTTCCATGACTAACTTCACATAAATCTTATCTTTTCTCGGTACTACTTCACCTGTCTTTTCACTCGTTTCAATTGCTCTACGCCCTTGTTTTAACCAAACATAAACTATACTTCTACTAATTCCAACTAACGCACATGCGGTTTCAATATAATTCCCTACTTTAATATATTGGGTCAACCTATTTATCAGCTCATCATTCAATTTCATTGGTCGCGCCACTAGCATTCCCTCCCGTTTTAACTCATCATTTGTATTTCTTTTTCTAAACACTCGATACATATTGTTGTTATATTGTCGTCAACTACCTCACGAATTAACATTTGATCACAATACTGAATTGTGATTGGAAATTTCAAAACCCACAAACATTTTTCAAGGCAAATTGAACATATTGGCATAGTATCTATATCTTGTTCTAACATCTAATCGCATCCTTCTGTAGTTTTTCATGTACTACTGCCTATTTTGTAGTAAATAAAAAGATGCCGTCACTTTTAAAATCTCTCATTTAATTTATAGATATCCTTTGGATCACTCTTTCTTTTTGCTAGTATCCATGCTTCATTTTTTATATTTCATTTAAACTTATTTTATTACTCTCTATTTATAGGTGGCACTATGGTGACAAGAATGTATTTGTAAATAAAAAAAAGCCTTAACTACTTTCGCAGAAAAGACTTTTTCTTACTTGTTTAGCAATTTTTATTTCAGATCTATATAGAATCGTTTTAATTGTACTTCTTGAAACATTCAAATATTTAGCGATTTTCTCTTGTGTAATTCCTCTTCCTCTTGACATGATATATATTTCTCTTTCATATTTTGTCAAAGTAGAGAGCGCATCTTCTAGTTTTATTCTTTCCCATTCTGAAATGACACTTTCCTTGTTTTCATCATCCCATTCATATGTTGTATCAGTACTACGAAAATACCTTTGCATTAACAAGGAATCATATGATTTTTCTCGTTGGTAAGCAGCTCTACGTTCCATTCCCCTGCGATTACCCGGCATCTTTGCATTCTTCATCCACTCCAAAGCATATGTGACATCACTAATCATACTTGTTAATATTTTAATCTCTTCTTCTTTTGCACTTATTTTGGCATTCTCTAACCTACATAACGTTTCTTTATATTGGATAATTAAATCTCGCATATACCATTCCCACCCTTATAACAAAGCAAAATTGTTAAAAATAGAGACCCTCTAAATCTACATTTAATTTCCATTTGTTTTTTCTCACCAAAAAACTAAAATTATTAAAAAAATCTTTCTTAATACTATTTGTCATTGCTACTTTGTACTTATATGATATATGTATATAACGATTCATTTTTATCTCTTTTTCATCATTTTTTTACATAAAAATAACCACCTGCTTGTTTACACAGGTGGTTATAATCCATATTAAAAACTTATTTATTATTAGTAGTAATCTTAACACTCCTCAACCTCAATCCCTAATGCATATGCATAGTTGTAAAAAGCAGTATTTCTTTTTCTATAATAATCTCCCTCGGATAAATTCAGCTCTTTCATAATCTCATATCTATTAACTCGATTCTTTAACAAGTATTTTTGAATAATTATTCTATCACTTTCAATATCTAGTTTTTCTAACCCTTTGTTCATCGCAATAATATAATTGATCCGCTCTTCTTTCGCATTTTCTTTGAATATATTTTCTTTCGAGAGTATCGTTTCGTTAAAATAATTACACTTCATAAATAATCTGTATTTCTTTATAGCTTTCAGTACATTTTCTTTTGTAGCTTCTTTATTTAATACTGGTAATTCTATATTTAACATGTTAAGCCCCTTTCTTATCATTTATCATAATTTGAATTACATATCTCTAAATCATTACAATGATTTGCTATTGAGGCTTTTAGCCTTTATGTATTATTTCATACATTGTATTGCTAACATTTATTTTCTTATCCTTATGATTTTTGATTAATTTTTTTAACTCATCACTATTTAATTCGTATAATTGTTTATCCTTATATTTGTAAATTCCATTTTCAATAAGTTGATTAATTAAAAATAACTTCATCTTGCTACACCACCATATCTTCAACGAAAAATTGAATCTCTATATCTTTTGAATTATAATAACAAATTGCGCCCCCATTAATCGGAACACACCCTACTACTATTTGAGATTCACTTCCACTTTTTACAATAGCTACTTTATACAATTTATTATCTCTTTCAACTACATCACCAAGTCTAAACTCATTTATTTTACGCCCTTTGATAGCGAATAATTTTGCCCGTTCAAATAATAATTTTTCACTTTTTTCAGCTTTCCTAATTTTTATTTTCGTACTCTTTTCAAAATGACCATAATTATTAGAGAACTCCTCTCCATTAATCCAGAACCAACTACCATGCTTTATTTCTTTTTCATTTTCTTTACAAAATTCAACGATGAATTTTTCACTTTTTTCATTTTCAATATACAATAATTCTCCTTTTCGAATAGTTTCTCTACAATCTATAAATTCATTCTCAAAAAAGAAATTAATTTGTTGATAACTTTCTTTTTTACCTAAATAATCAGCAATTACTCTTTCACCTTCTATTTTCCAACACATCGGTGTCTCTTGTACTGTTGTAATCCAATTTGTTTTCATTCGTTTAATTGCTTCAAATCCTTTATATGTTCTCATTTTCAAGATACCTCCATTTAATTATTTAAAACATATTAATAAACTTAAAAACTGCTTTCAATGTACATACGTGTAATTTCTGATCAAATGCTCTTTCCATTCCTCATATTCTTTCTTTACTTCCGAATCACTTCACTTGCTTGCTAATTAAAAGAACCGATTCATACAGTACAAATTTCTTGAACAATATGTTTTCATGTGCATCTATATTTCCTACACAATATATATTCTTTTCTTAAAAAGGTAATTTTCTCTTACGCTTATCTCTTGTTTTTTTAAATTCTATGTGTCGATATGTATTAAACATACGAGATGTAACTCTTTCATCGTACGCTTTTATAATTGCCTCACCTGTTAAATTCGTTGTAATAATTGTTTTTTTCCCTTGTCGTCCATCAAACAGTTTAAATAACACACGATTTACAAATGCTGTTGCTTTTAGATCATTAATATCCATATCCCCTAGCTCTGCTCCTAGATCATCAATGACTAATAAATCCATAGAAATTAGCATATTTGTTATGCTATGCTCTGTTTCACATGATTGCGTATTAAATGTCGAACGTATGTAATCAAAAAGTTCTGAACTTGTAACATACATAACTTTATCGGAACTTTGTTCATTCATTTCATGAGCTATAGAGTATGCAATATGACTTTTTCCAGCTCCAACTTTACCCACGAGAATCAAATTAAATCGAATATCATTTAAATAGTCTGTAAGAGCCTTTTTAGCTAAAATTAAATTGTTTTCATCCTCTTCACACTCTGATATAAATGTCGAAAATCTAGCTAATTTAATAGTTTCATCTTTAATAAGACTATGATCGTAAAATATACTTTTACGTTTTCTTTCCTCTTTTTCATAACGAAAAATATTCATCTCTTTTTCTAACCTTCTATTTTCTTCTTCTAAACGACATACTGGACAAATCGTTTCACCCTGAATCTCCATCAATCTTACCATTCGCTTCCTCTCCTGATTACATATCACACATGTTTCAGAAAGGAAGTTCATTCTCTTCGAAAGACTTTGTACTATATCTGTTACCTTTGTTAAAGCCATTTGATTTCACCATCTTTCTCTGCTGCAAATATCCCTCAAATTTAGTTCCAAATAAGGTTTCTGGTCTTAAATATTTTGCCTGTTCTGTATAAAGCCATTCTTTCGCCTTCGTCTCAATAACTTCTTTAAATTCATTTATATTAAATCCCTCTTGTAGTCTAGATTTAATTAACATTTGTGTCTTTTTAGTTGAAATACGATAACTTGTATTACATACACTGTTGAGATAATTAATTATCTCTACTATATCTTTTTGAGTGGTATTCTCTGAGTTAATCTTTTGTGTAGTCTCTGGTATTGGTTGAGACATATTTTCATTTTCCATTATGACAATATGTTCTTTTCGTTGAGACAATTTGTCACAATCGTTATCTATTTCTAATTCAACTAGTCTGTTATAATTTATTGAATACCATTTTGTTTTATCAAACTTTAATTTGTTATAGTTACCACTTACCAATAAATTAAACTCTTCTAGATTTTTAACAATCCGTTTCAACGTTCTTTCATTCCAAAACGGGAACTGTTTATGCCAATTTGTAATGCTATTATAGACCCAATAACGATCATCATAATAATGTTTCGAGCGCTTGAGCCAATAATGTATTTGTTGAAGAAAAATTGCCTCGTTTAACCCAATCTTACTTGCTAATCGAGGTAATACTAATAGTGGCTCATCCTGTATTAGCAAACTACTCATTTTATCTTCCTCCAGAACTTTTTCTTAAAATCAATATATTAAATTTCTTATATGTTAAAGGTTTTATTCTCCAAAACCTTTAAATTTCCCAACCTATTAATACTTGTATAGCTTGATTAGCTTGCTTCCTTGTAAGATCACTCAGTGATTGAATTTGAAGTTTTTCTTTTAATTTTTTTTTGATTTCCTCTTTTGATATTACTCCATCATATTTCAATGCTATTATATGCATTTTGGCATAAATCATTTTTAACTGTTTATTCGAAAGTTTTTCCGATTCAAAACAACTAGTATTACTAAATTCTTCATTTTCATTAGTACTCTTGCTGACATATCCTTGTTTTTTTGTTACTTTAAAAACCATGTTTAATCCTCCTCCCTACAATAGACTTTCCTATAAGATTTGTTTTTTAAGACAATAGTCTTTCTTTTCTTACACCTCATTCTCTGTTAGCCATTTTAATAAAAATGCCTTCGTTTCTTTAGCCGGAAAATACCATTTCCCGCCCACTTTAAATTTTTGAAAGCGCTAATCAAAAAAAGAATTCTTTTTGATTAGTATTCCCGACATGCAAGTTCTTTTTTTAAATTCACTTGTATCCCAAAATACAAATTTTGCATCCACTTCTTTAAGCTTTTCTTCTAATTTTTCTAAATATAATCTTCAGATCGCTCTTTCATCTACTTGAATTTTTAGCATGCTATATTTCATCTCAATTTTTTTATACCAAATACACTTTAGCTTTTCATTTTTTTGATCTCTTTCCTGCTTTTCCAAGTAAAAAACTATATATAAAGTACTTTTAATAATAGGATTATTAGATATTTAGTTTGAAATATCCCCAAAAAACATCCTATAATCCAGATATAAATACGTGCATTTTTGTCACAAATTAATTAAAAAAAAGATCAGGGAATAACTCTTCTATAGATTTCTCTAAATAGCACGATAACATATGTGCCTCTTTCAGAGTGAATTCACTTTTATTATGTTCTTTTGCCCAATATGTACGTGGAGAAACATTAAGAAAATCAGCAACTTCTTCAATAGTTTTTCTCTTTAATTTTCTTTCTAAAAATATCATCTTGTGCATTTTTGTCACCTCTTTTCAAATTCAAATATAGTACTACGTGACAAAACAGTCAAGAATTTTTTTACCAAATAACGAAGAAAGTTGCATTTTTGTCACACCAATTATATAATCAATCAAGACGGAGGTGACAAAAAGTCATGAAATCATTCGGTTTAAAATTATCTCAATTGATGAAGAAAAATAATATGACAGACGAACAATTAGCTGAATTATTATCTGTTAGTAGAACTACTGTTTTGCGGTGGAGAAATGGTGAAAGAAGCCCTAAAATGTCAAAAATATCTCAAATCGCTAAGATATTAAATGTCTCTGCGACCTACTTTATTGATGAAAATGAATCCTATTATCCTGAAGATCAAGCAATTACCAAACGGAATATTCCCATTTATGGTACAATCGCAGCTGGTAAACCAATTGAAGCTATAGAAAATGTAATTGGTGATATACAGGTACCTGATATCATTTTAGATAAATATGGATTTGAAAAACTATTAGCACTTCGTATAAACGGAGACAGCATGAATAGAATTGTACATGATGGACATATAGCTGTACTTGAGAGGACAACAAATATAAATAATGGCGACATAGCCGCTGTACTTATCAACGGATATGACGCCACTTTAAAAAGAATTTACAAAACCAATAATCGAATTATCCTAGAACCAGATTCTTTTAATCCTAGTATACATCCATTAATGTTTGATTGTACAGATATAGAAAATTGCCCAGAAATAAAAGTAGTTGGAAAATACATTTGGAGTTGTGCACCAATTCAATAATATATCATCAATAAATTAAGTTATTTTTTAATAAATTTTAAAGTAAGGGGGCTCCCCTTACTTTCTATAGGAGGAATTTATCTTGGCTAGTTTCAGAAAATTACTATTACATACTAAATAGAATAAACTGGGTATCTCACATATTAAATATTATTATTGATGCAAGATATAAACCCTGAATTTTAACTGTATAGTTTAGAAGAAATACTAAAAAAAAAGAAGAAAATGATGAACTATCAAGAAATATTCTCCTCATTAAAAAATCTTGTTTTATCTTATTACTTTCTTTCAGTATGTTAATTTTCACACTTCCAGTACCCGTCTTTGCACAATCCAATAACAATACAAATTCTGTTACAAATTACTATGTATCTCCAACAAGAAGCGACCTTAATCCCTGGTACATTAGATCAACCTTTTACTACTATTCAAAAAGCTGCTAACGTAGCTAAAGAAGAAAGTACAATCTACATAAGAGGCGGGATTTATAACCAAAAAGTTCGTGTCACTCATTCTGGTGCCTCAGGAATCCCCATTAATTTTCAAAATTACCAGGTTGAAAAAGTCATTCTCCATGGTTCTAAGGTCAAGTTACATGATAACAACAACATCGGAATTGTTCTGATTGGACATGAAGGTGTATCACCAGTAGCTTCTTTAGATCAAGCACGGAATGGAATTGTACGTAACAATATTGTCCATCATAATTCATCTATCAATAATACCAGTTATAATGAATATTCAGCTGATGGTATTTACGTGGATCGCGGGAAGGAAATTATTATTGAGCAAAATCAAAGCTATGAAAACGACCTTGGTATTGAGGTGGCAAGCGAACATGCAGGAAAAAGTGCAAGCCAAATTACCGTTAGAGACAATACAATATCCAATAATATCATGAGTGGTATTGCAATTGGTGGATATGACAGTAAGCAAGGATATGCTGAAAATAACACGATTACGAACAATGTAATTTATAAAAATGATACAAAAGATCAAGAGAGTGGCCAAATAGAATTAAATTATGATACCCGTAATAATGTAATTACCAATAACCAAATCTATGCAAGTAATAGTCGTATCTTTATTAGCAATAATTTTAGTAAAAACACAGGAAACAAGCTTGATTACAATCAATACTATGGTGAGTTCGATCAAACTAATGGCTAATGGCTTATGGCAATGGAAAAGAAAAACGTATAAAGGATTTTCATCTTATCAAGCGGGTATGAATCAAGAAGGAAATGAACAACATAGTGTATTTAGCAAATTGTCTCCCTCATTCAAACTTATTTTAAAATGAAGCAAGTTTACTAAAATGACTTTATCTTACCACACTTCAAATCCCCTCCCCTATAATGGCAAGGATGAATTAAAAATTGTAATTTTTCCACGCTTATAAAAACTCTTCATTTATTCTTTAAGTACATAGGCGTATCTATAATTATATTAGTAAGCTGCGGCCAATTTCTCCTAATATTAAGTACTAATACCTCCGCAGAAATTAATCTATTATTAATTCAGGAACAAGTATATTGAAAATATGACCCCTTATTTTTAGTATTTCTTTTTATATTTAATAGCTCCTTCTCCAATATGAATAAGCAACTTTTATTATCCCTAAAGAAATAAAGAAATATAAGAGGATATTCACAAATTGTTCTGCTGTAATATATTGAAGCATGTTAAGGAGAAATAATATAACTATTCCCAGATAAAGAGTATTATATAAAAAATTAGTAGTTTTATACTGAATATCTAAACCTCTCTCATCTCTTGCCTCTTGGCTTTTTTGAAATTTAAACATATATAATTCACTTAAGCATGATAAAACTATAATAATAATTACAGCATACTTTATAAATTCCATTTGTTTATTCCTCCTTAAATTCGAAAACTTCCTCTAACGGTTTTCCAAAAGCTTGGGCTATTTTAAATGCAAGAATTAAAGAGGGATTATATTTATTCCTTTCCATAGAAGCGATAGTCTGTCGACTAGCACCTACTCTCTCTCCTAAATCTTGCTGTGTCCAACCTTTTTCGGCACGGCAGACAACTATCCGGTTGTTTAACAACTACCCCCACCTCCTACAAACACTTTATCCTAATTTTAACATTTTGTATATAATTTTTAACATTTTGTATATTAGTTTTTACATTTTGTTAAAAATTATATACAAGGATCATTTAATATTTGCATGAAGTAATTTCTTTAAACAATTAGTATTCTAGAAAATTGCTACTAAAGAAGTTACTGTTTCTTTTATTCCTCTAAAAACTGAATCGCTTTACGATACTCCTCCAACCGTTTTAAGTCTTTATCTGTTATCCTAGCAAGTCGTGAGCGGTCAGAATTATGTTTTAAGTCTGCAAGTTTGACAGTACGGGCAAGAGAATTTTCTTTCACTTTGCTCAGATACTCAAAATAAGGCGTGTATTTCTCTTTTGTCAGTACCTGCACTGCCTCAACTATATTATGAGGTATACCAGCACTTAACAGATCATTAGCAGTTATCTCAGTATCTTCCAGAACATCATGCAAATAAGCAGTAGCTTTCTCTTCATTCGTATTTACAAAGCTAGCAACTTCCTCAGGGTGTTTGATGTAGTCAATTCCTGCTTTATCCACTTGTCCAGCATGGGCAGTTTTAGCTATCTCATGAGCTATCTCTATATAATAAGGTATCATCACAAAAGCTCACTTTCTATTATCATTTATCAGTACTGTATTCAATAATTTCTTCGGTTATTTTCACACAATGAAACACAATAAGCAAGTGTAAAAATAAAAAACGCCTTCCTTTCCCTTCTCCTATGAATCTACAAAAAAATCCATTTAAAAAATAGAATATGATCCCATGATTAAGCATGCTGATTTACTCCATACAGAAATGAAACAACAAATAAAACGTGTCTCAGAGGCTTCTAAAGAACATCAAAAAGAATATAAAAAAATGTATGAAGAAATAAAAAGGCTCAAGGAAGTATCAAGATAGCAATTACCGATGAAATTAAAAGTAATTTAAACAGATTGAAGAATCCACAACAAAAACTAATAAAGCAAAAGTAAACAACATATAGATTTAAATTATATTTCTCAACAACCAAAATTACTTAACGTAGTAAAATAATAATTAGATTGGCATTCAATACCATATTACGATGGTTCAAGTCGCAAGAAGGCACCTTTAGGTGTCTTTTCTTTTGTTTGAAACACATTCTGCCAAAATACCTGTATCTTTGTTGAATTACGACTCATATAATCCAACAAACTTCGTATATATAATTTGTTACCCTAAATGGGTTGACAATACGAACAGTTATAGGAGGATTTTGTGAATGGTAAAAACAGCATGTGTAAGTATGATTACTGGGATTCTTTTAATATGTTCAACAGGATGTGCCACTCAAACTGATTCTATTACAGCTAAAACTCAGTCAATAGATGATGGGACATATACAACAAAAGAAATCACAGACGCATTTCCTGTAGGAACACCCATAACTACTTACATTCAAAAAGAAGAAAAACTGAACGTAAAACATCTCACCAGTATTACACTTACAGATGGTGGCGTCGGTAGAGTTCTGGAAGCAACAGATGGTTTTGTTATCGTATGTGGGAATGAAAAAGGAGTTTTTGATGTGTTAATATTTAAAACCATGAAAGATGTAAAGAAATATGAACAGAGTTTAAAGGGATAATTAATATCCTTCTTATGCCTTTTACACAGACATTGTCCTCTTGCTCTTGCTATGGCTTTTTCTAAGTACAGTATAATTGCGTCATGAATACACACACGTTATAATAGCCACCTAATTACATATTAAGAGGTGCAGAAAATGAATAAAACAGAATTAACAAAAGTAGTAGCAGAAAAAGCTGAACTTACACAAAAAGATGCTGCTGCAGCAACACAAGCGTTATTAGATACAATAACAAATGCGTTAGCAAATGGAGAGAAAGTACAGATTCTTGGTTTTGGTACATTTGAAGTACGTGAAAGATCTGCACGTACAGGACGTAACCCACAAACAGGTGAAGAAATGCAAATTGCTGCTTCAAAAGTACCTGCTTTTAAGGCTGGAAAAGAATTAAAAGAAGCAGTGAAATAATTATACATATTGAAAAGGGTTTGATATTCATATCAGGACCCTTTCAATATCCTTTTTGTTCAAAAAACAAAAAAGTATCATCCAATATGGATTAGATGATACCTCCCCATTTATAAACGTATTATTTCTAAGGACACATCATGCAAAGTTTATATAAATAATATAAAAGCATTATATATATTCTCTTTATTTATATACTGCTAGTTTTTGTAATAGTTGTTCTTTTATAACCGGCCATTCGCTTGCAATAATACTATATACAACTGCATCCCGTACATAACCATTTGGCAATTGTCTCTCGTTTCGCAATACCCCTTCTTTTACAGCACCAAGCCTTTCAATTGCGCGCTGTGCTTTTTCATTTCTTAAATCCGTTTTTATTTGCACACGTAACATATGTAACTCTTCAAAAGCATATTTCAATAACATATACTTACACTCAGTATTTATACTTGTACGATGTACACTTGGATGATACCATGTTTGCCCAAGTTCAACCGTTTTGATATCATTTGAAATACTGTACAAACGTGTACTACCTACAATTTCATTCGTTTTTTGATCCACAACAACAAATGGTAAATCAGTTCCCCCTTCAAAACCTTTTATTGCTACTTGAACATACTGCTCCATATCTTGATAGCTATCCATTTTAGCTATTAAATACTTCCATATTTCTTTATTTCCTTCTACTATGGTAAATAAGCTTTCGATATCATTTACATGCATTAATCGTAACATGGCTCTATCATTTACTAATTCCATAAACTATTCCTCTTTTCAATAGATGCTCCAATAGGTGGCATTTCATAATCATTTTTTCAAATGATTATGAAATTGGATATAAATCGAATGATTTGCTATAAGCTTAAAATCACTAAACATTTCCTTGCCCTTCTTACTATAATTTTCACGTAATTATATCTATTTTAAAAGGTCCGCCATATATATATTCTCTTTAACTAGTGGTATGGTTTGACACACCATTCCTACAGCTTTTTTTAACAGCATAATGTTATTTTAAACTTACATTGCTGGCTGTACTCCATCGCTATCAACCTAAGAGGAGGAAATACAACAAAAACAAAAAAACGATACAAAAATAATAAAAAAGCTTATCATTAAGTACTAAAGGATAAGCTTTTTTGTCTATATTTATTAAATTTTATTAGATCTCTTCCAAGCTATTACTGTAATAAGATATTGAATACCAAATAAGAAAACGAAAAGTATAATGAATTTTGCTATTGCTGCTAACCATCCACCGAAATCTTCAGGGAAGTAATATTTGTATGTAGTAGCACATATTGCTACAAAACACAAAATAAAGGTATCACTCATTTTTTCTTTTAATTTTTCTTTTAATTGCTCTTTATTATTAATATCTGTTTCATAAACACCAGTTAGAATAGATTTAATAAAGAAGAAAATCATATAACAAATTATAATGGCTAATGAAGCAATCCATTCTAGGAAAGGGCGGTGTAGATATGCTCCCCTTATAATAACATCAATAAAAGCTAAAAGTAGGACAACAATTCCAGATTGAGCCCAAATTTTCATTTCGATTTGTTGAATTCTTTCATCTGAGTGTGTATTGAGTGAAAACCATTTTTTAGTTTTTCCATTTTTGAGTTCCTCCCAAAATAATTTATCTAAACTCTTATCTAATGTTTTAGCTATACGTATACAAAGTTTTAAAGAAGGGTTAAACTTATTACTTTCAATATGACTACTGGTTTTTCGTGTAGCGTTTACAATATCGATATACTCCAGTTGAATTAGACTTTTTTAACTCTTGCAATTTTCTCTTTACTTATAGACTTTAAATACGTCTCATTAGTAAATGATAACTTCATATCATAAATCTCTTGTTCTATATATTAAATTATTAAATACATAAATGAAATATATATTTTACATTAAGACATATATACATTACCATTTTCTTTATTTTTGTATCTAAAACTATCCTACAAATATAAGAATAGAAATTTTTTTCTGTAGACACCTTTTTCTTTTAGTTATTTTCGTATCCCCAATGTAACAGCAAGGTATTTATATATCCGCGTTTTGGTGTACTTTCATTTGAAATGCAAATACCAATACATTGCAACTTCATCGCTTTCTTCATGTATTCCTTTATAGATAAAAAAGTCGAACCCACCTATTACAAACCCACATTTTTCATAGAACTTACATGCTGCTACATTATTATTTTGTGTTTCAAGCATTAAACCTGGCATATTATTTTCTTTTGCCCACTGTGTTGCTTGCTCAATTAACCTTCTACCAACTCCAAGTGAACGATATTTTTTATCCACCTTTATATCTTCTATG
This sequence comes from Bacillus cereus group sp. RP32, assembly GCF_040459735.1. NCBI lineage: Bacteria > Bacillati > Bacillota > Bacilli > Caryophanales > Bacillaceae > Bacillus > Bacillus cereus group sp. RP32. Next base: position 336,634 of record NZ_JARVHO010000002.1, read on the forward strand.
TAAGCATAGTGATTCCAATTCTTTTTCAATACCATTACTCCTATAATTTGATCATGTAAAATTGCAATGTAAATTACTTGATTAGGATTATTTATATATTCAGTGTACGCTAGTTCATCATCATATTGATCTTGTAAATAACTTTTCTCATAAATTGGAACGTCTTCTACTGTATATTCTATTTGCTTATTTATTTTTGAAAGAGAAAGAATTAACCTAGAGTTCACTATGAAACTATCATCAATCTCCGGTAAATTGTCTAAATCATTTACTTCTAATTCTCTAATTAAAAGGTTCATCGTATTCTCCTTTACTGGGTACCTCCAATTCAAATTATTTCCCCCAGTTCTTTCTATGGTCCTTATTTGATTCTAATTTACTAACTGACTAACGTTATGGCAAATCAAAATAATAAAACCGCATCTCCAATTCTTAGATAACTATCTAATACATTGGAGGTGCGGTTCACTTAGTTCGTTGAGGGTTTATCTAACCTCTTTATTTAAAAATTACATCTATCATACTAATTTAATAATATATTCCTGAAGCCAACTATTAACTTGAAGTAAATAATCTATTATACTTCGTGCATCATTACCAGAAATTACCTTACCTTTCCCTTCTGCAATAGCACGAACTCTTTCTATATTAATTAATGGCAAAATAGATGATTGAGAATTGTTCAACACATGTAACATCCAATCACTAAAACCTTGTAGATAAGAGGCATCCTTTGTGCTTGGATATGCACTTTTTTGCGATAACGTACATCCTCTGGAAGTACATTTTCAAAAGCTCGACGTAAATACCTTTTTCAATATTGTCTACGCTTTTCATTTCGAATGGGACATTCCATAAGTATTATACAAGCCAGTAATCACAAAATTGAACTCGTCTTTCAAAGCCAGCCATCATACTTGTAAGATTTTTTTATTCTAGCATAAATGGCAAGAATAGAAGAAACCCACACATTTTAAAAAACTTTATCAAAATGTAAAGGTATCAATTTTGGATTCCTTAAGTTTTTATAAAAAAAATTGATTATTTTATGTGATTCACTTAAATAAACGCAGCTGTCATTTTAACTATAATCCTTTATAATCAGTATATAAATTTCACTTTTTAAAAGAAACATTTTATCCAAACGCCTAACAGGACGAGAGAAAAAGCCTAACTCATATTAGTAATTTTTCCTGTTTCTGTTGATAAATTTAAAAATACAGCCTAGCACACTTAATGCCAGCACAAAATATAACAATAAATCTGGTAAAAATTCTAAAGGAACAATATCTATCGATTGAAAAATAATAATAGCAATGATACCTAAATATAGGATGTTGTACAACACATTATTTGTTTTATATTGAATTTCTCTCCCTCTTTCATCTTTGGCTTCATCACTTGATTGAAATTTTATTACATACATCTGACTGATGAATATTATAACTAAAGATAAAGATGTTAACCATAACATAAGTCTCACTCCTCCTGATAATCAAACACGTCAGTTATTGACTTTTCAAATATATTTGCAATTTTAAAAGCAAGAATTAGAGAAGGATTATATTTGTTTTTTTCAAGAGTAGCGATAGTTTGACGACTAACCCCCACTCTTTTTGCCAGTTCTTCTTGAGTCCAACCTTTTTCCGCTCGACAAACTACAATTTTATTATGTAACAATAGCAACACCTCTTAAAAAGTTTGTAATTTATTTCTTACAATTCGTAAAGTATTTTTGACAAAAGGTTTCTTGAAATTTAAAATACTGATGAAAAATATCCCTTTATATAAAGAGATAACGTGATGCAACTTTTTTTATAAATAGTTAATTTTTTTTAAAATCCACAGTAGAAAGCATAAATGTTTCACAAGCTTTGCGTAAAACTTCAAAAATTTTTATTTGATTGCTTCCAAATCCACTTGTATCTGCAAATGCCAACCTTTCTTGTTTACTATCAATCAATTTAAAAAAGAAAAATTTTCGTTTAAGGTCTACTTTAAAATCTTAAGTTGATGGCCATGTAGCGGATCCCTACTAATGTTCTTGCTTTTAAATTATTTTCAGTATATTATATTCATATGTTAATATTGAAATTATGGTATACAAAAAGGAATCAAATCTATTAGTAATATTTAAATCCTTTTCAAAGATAAAAAGATTTTACCAAAACGTAATATAACTTATGCTTATTTTTTTAATAGAAGTTTATTTACTTTCTATGATAGGAGCTAGCCGTTCTAAAACATAGAGAAATAAGGCACTATACATAGCATCTGACAAACTTGAGAGGTTTTGTGTGTAGTTTGCTCATCACAGATAAAAACAAAAGAGTCTTACCTATCTAGGCAAGACTCTACTAGGTTAGTTATATAATATTTACATAACAACTAAGAAACTAAAAACGTATAACACCAAGTAGCAGAACCCTAATATTCCTCCTACAGCTAATACCTGTTTAGCCCAACTTTTAATTTTCAGATTACTGTAAATCACTTGTACTCTTTCCATATTTCCTCCTATTAGGGAAAACCCTTAAAGACTCACACCTCGCTATGGTACCATTAAAGAATGACTAATAGGGCCTAATTTTTGTCCAAACGTATAAATATGCAATATTGCATACAAAAATGTATTGTTATAAATGTAAGCGCTTACTATAATAAGTTTATAAAGATTCACACATCTTAATACAAAAACAGAGGAGAGAATACTATGGAAATCGCAATGGCAGTTTTAAAATTTATTGGTGGAGCAATCCCATTAATTCAAGAACTTCTAAAAGCATTTATGTAATTTCATTCTTTAGCAATTCTTTATAAATATTATCATACAAATGATCTGTATATCAAAAATGAATTGATTTACAGATCATTTGCGTGAGTAAGGTCCCTTTAACATGATTGAGGGGCTTTTTTAAATTTTTAAACATTTACGGTTCCGTCACATCAAAATCAAGTTAGCAAAATAAAAATATGCCACCCATTCCTAGGAAATAACTCATTCATTTCTCCCTTCGAATAACTTTTTTACAAAGAAAAAAGACCTTGTAAATTACAAAGTCTTTTTCTTCTATATAAACTTTCAACTTTCATATTAGAATTAGTTAAATCCCTCCACCGAGCTCTGTGTTAGCAGGTGCTCCTCCAGTATTTCCATGTGATTCTAACTTGGGTGCAGGTGTATCTCCCTTATTGTAAGCAGGAGCCCCTCCTGTATGCCCATCCGACCCTAACTTCGGTGCAGGATAATGTCCGTGAGTATAAGTTGGTGCTCCGCCATGATCTCCATCAGCTTCTAACTTAGGTGAAGGAGTATCTCCTCCATTAAAAGAAGGTGTTGGATAATCTCCATATCCATAAACTGGTGCTCCTGTGTGCCCATGAGTATAGGAAGGCGCTCCCCCTGTATGTCCATGTGCATAACTCGGAGACCATCCCTCTCCATGAGTATAAGAGGGTACTCCACCATGATTTCCATGTGCATATGCAGGTGCTCCTCCGTGATCTCCTACAGAGTCAGCTTTAACAATTCCTCCGCCATTTCCATGAGTAACACCAAAAATTCCAAATCCTAAAACAGATAAACTTACAACTGCTGTACCGATTTTTCTTTTCATAATCGCTCTCCTCTATATGTATTTCATGTTAATTGAAATGAACATATTATGGATATCAGTCATGATGAAAATTCGACTCATTTCATTACCATATATTTATACTTCTATGTATTTTTTTGTAAAACCTTCTTGAACTCTGAAGGAAATGGGTATTTTTTGTGATTTTTCAAATGTAGTAACAAATTATCCTCTTCTTGAACTACCCCCACTTCGTTTAGAAGTGGGGGTAGTTCAATTCAGCTAACTTTGCAAAAGAATTTGATCAAATATAATTAATTATTGATTAACCGCTTTAGCCACAAGGACTGCGTATGCTTCTGCACCTACATTGGTTAAATGCACACCATCAGGTGCAAAGTAGTCTTTCTTTCCAGCACTTGCTGCATACCAATCAACTAGAGTTACATTAGGATATTTAGTTACTGTTACTTTCAGTCTCTCGTTCACAATTGATTCCCACGGACGTGGCACTCTCGTATTAATAAATATTATTTTACGTTCGTTTCCAATTAATTTTATTAATGAAACAAGTTGCTCAGTAGTAAAGGCTCCATTTGTACCTAATCCGATAATGACATAGTTTCCTAAATTCCCTTCATTTTTTAACTGTTCAACTACTGGAATCGCTTTTGACAGCTGACGGCCAATTTGCGCATCAATCCTAATATCAGGAAAAGTATTTTTTAGATATGGAGTAATATCAATCATAACGGAATCGCCTATCGCAGTAACTGTGAGTGGATTTTTAGGGTGTGCAGAATTTACTTCTTTTGATTCCCCTTGATTTAGAGGCGTTTCTTGATTTGGTTTTTCCCATACAGCAACTGGATGTGGCGCCGGTTGTGTTTGTACTGCTTCCACCTTATCTTGTTGATAATTCCCCTTAGCCTTACTAGCATTTGATAAGCCTAAAACTGCTATTGACGTAAAGAATAATGAACAAACTAAAGCTAACTTAACACCTAAAGTGACATTTTGAAGTCTTAAGTTCTTAAACTGAATGTTGCGGAGCGCACCTTGTCGGATTGGTTTTTCGATAAACTTCCATGAAATTTGCGCAATCAATATTATTAGAAGAAATTGAAGGATTGCTCTTATTATTGAAAAATCCCCCGTATTTACTTTTGGAGTCGTTAATGTGAGAATTGGATAATGCCAGAGATATATGCCATACGATCTTACCCCTACCCAACGTAAAGGTCTAAATCGTAAAAATTGAGCAATGCGACTAGCTGGATGAGCTAGATTTGCCACTAACAATGCTGTTGCAATTGATAAGAGAACCATTCCTCCCTTGTATAGAAATGGATCATATTGATTGGTCTTCCAAAACATAACCAAAATAATAATAAGAGCAATGCCCCCCACTACATCAAGGATGAAACGCGCCTTCGGGATAATTTTATTAGCAAGCCTATTGCTTGGCCAAACTAAAGCAAGTACCGCCCCGATAAGTAAGGAAAAGGCCCTCGTATCTGTACCATAATATATTCTGCTCGGATCAACTCCAGGTTCATACAAAATTGCCATTGCCAAAGCTGAAGCAAATGCTCCTAGACAAATCAATAAAATCATACGAGATTGTTTTTTTATGTAGTAAAGTCCTAAACTAATAATAAACGGCCAGACAACATAGAATTGTTCCTCAACTGCTAACGACCAAAAATGATTTAATGGAGAAATCTGGTTAAAATTATCAAAGTACGATAATTTATGATAAATATACCACCAGTTACTAACATAAAATAATGCCGCTAATGAATCTCCACGCATTTTTTCAAGTAAAGAGCTATGAAAAATCGTAATCCATGCCAATGTTATAACGAGCATAACAAGCATTCCTGGAAGCAATCTTCTTGCCCTACTAAGCCAGAACTTTTTCAAATCAATTCTCTTATTTCTCTTCCACTCCATGGCTAGAATATCTGTAATTAAATAACCTGAAAGTACAAAAAATACTGTAACTCCTAAAAACCCTCCAGGCATCCAATTAAAATTAATATGATACAAAATAACACCTAGTATAGCTAGACCCCTTAGACTGTCCAACCCTACCATATAACGACTATTTTTTTTAAAAGGTTTAGTCATCCTACATTCACCTCTATTTCTTGGAAACTAGGTTAATAATAACGTCATAAAATGCTATTAATTTCCTAAAATCGTATAAGCTAAACCATTACAAACATCATTTTGTAAGGCTTTTTTTGATATTTACATGCACAGCAATACATACTTTATCACGTTATCTGGCTCTGTTGTGCAAATTTTTATAGTAGGTGTTTTTCCTCTTCCTAAAAAAGAGAAATATGCCTAATCAAAAATTTATATACTGTGTGTCTTAAAATAAAATTTTGATACGTTTTTACAGACATATCAAGGCCTTTGACATTTCGAATATAATCGATAACCCATATGTAAGAGGTTTTATATATAAAAACATTATAAAAAAAGGATATGTATAATTACATATTTCTCTTACTGATAGAGCGTCTCCATTTTGGAAAAATCCTTCTTTAATATTTTTAGTCTCTTTGTTAGCTTGATAGCGAAATGGTATGGCAAACAAACCATTGTCGTATCGGAAACATTTGCTTCAAATCAATTATGTTTTTGTTATGGATATCAAAACCAAGACGTTACTAATCTAAACCTACGAAAATGGGATTACTCTTCTTGTTGTACACACCATAATCGGGAGATTTCCGCAAGTATCAATTGGAAGAATGAAGCGATAAGGCTTCTAACCACAATAACTATGGTGATAACCTACTAATAAATTAGGACTCGATTGAGCCCCTTACTTATTAATTTCCTTCTTCTATACAAAGTAACTGTGGGAGTAATTCAACAAGGAGATAATCTTCATAAAGTAAAATTACTGGGAGTAAAGAAGGGGATTTTCGTGTTTATAAGAGCAACAAAAAGAACTTGTAGGAATCTCTACAAGTTCTTTTCAGTTTAAGGTGAATATACGAGATAAACAAACTACCTTGAAAATTTATCATAAATACTACAGGGGTAATGCTTTGATAAGTATATTATATAACAAATATTAACATCCAAAGGTTTTAATTTTGAAAATTATGTGAATTGAGAACAAAGTATCTTGTTTTATGATTTTACCGCTAAATTATTTATAAAACTCTCTATAGAATTTGCTTGGAATATACGGAAATACGGAGATTGAATATCGTAATGTTTGTCAGTAATGATAAGGATTGATGGAAAAAATTTAGAAGCTTTCGGTTGCCAATATTCATTATGCCATTCTTGGCTATGGAAGTATAATTCATATCTATTTATCTTATCTTGCATTATTTTTTTACTGTACACTGACTTTTGAACTTCAATAAAGAATGGAGATCTACGCCAAATTGTAAATGCATCGGGTTCCATGAATTCTTTCCCATACTTTGGTTCAACATCGAATAGTTCAGGATGTTCATAATGAACGAGTTGTTTATATGAGTCCACAATACCAAGGAAATGAGGAATTTTTTGACTCGTTTTTCTGATAGGATTGGGTCGCGGAAAATAAATGTATGGGTGTTGCAATACGTTAGCATCAACATGACCGTCTCTTCTTAATCGTTTCATAACGGTATTACAGCAGGTTATCGCATTCTTTAAGCCTTGAAAATGCAAGTCAATAATATCGTCTCGGGACATACATCTAAATTGCTTCAAATCATTCAGAATTCCTTTATCTCTACTCTTCATCATCTAACACCCCAAATAATGGAATTTCTACTTGCGATGAATACTTGAGTACCCTCTCCTCTTTAGACATGCAATATGGTTCAACAATTTGTTTCGCCTTACTTAGTTCCAAATAAGGAGCTTGCACTTTCTTTAATCCATTTCGTTTAAAAATCATTTGGCCAGATTGCTCTAAATACTCTGAACCAGAAGTACCCATAATATTACTATTAATCACACTATCACATTTAAAGCCCATTCTTACAGTCATATTAAGTTTTAACTTACCATCTAACACCTTGGCATCTGGCCTCTGCATACTAAGCAAAAGAAAAACCCCTAGTGATCTCCCGACTGCTGAAATCTTTTCAATCGTAGTCATGCACTCTTTTTCATCTTTAAGCATAGCCACTTCATCAATAGCAAGTAGGATATATGGCTTTGGATGATTTGGATTTAATTTGTTGTACGCATCAATATGATCAACTTCATATTTTTCCATAAGTTTTCTTCGTTCCCTGATTTCCTTCCATAACTTGTGAAGCATTATTTTCATTTCGATTTCTTCCATACAAACTTCTTTTACATGCTTCACTCTACGTAAAAAATGAAATTCAGAGTTTTTTAAATCACCAAGATACAAATGCAACGTATTAGGAGACATATATTGAATGAGTGTGGATAGCACAACACGTACCATACTACTTTTCCCACTTCCCGTTTCTCCTGCGATTAATAAGTGCGGTGAATTGGAACCAATCATGTCGTACGCAATCATTTTTCCGTATTGGTCCCTGCCGACCACAACAGGTAAACCGTAACCTTCTAATTGTGTCTGCCATTCTCTAAAACAATAAATATACGGCTTTAGCCCAGCATTCGAATGAAATACATGTAGGACAAACTTTTTCACATCCCCTTCAATTGTAATATTCCGTCCTAATATTTGCTGGAAACAAAACCACTTCTTTTCAATCTTCTGTGGATCTAATCGGTTTGGTAGGGTAAACACATATCTCACACTTTCTTTTGAAGAAGAAACAGTATGTACCTTTGGATAAATAGGCACTTTTCCCCCGCGTGTTTGATGTTCCGTATATAAACCTGCTTTTCCGAACACCTCCATAAGCTGATTCCTTAACCTTTGCGTACGAAGCCACTCCTTTATAATCCCCATAACTCCCTTCCCTCCTTAAAACATGATTACAATACGAACAAATAAATACCCAATCAAGCAAACTCCACCAATTCGCGTTCCATGATAAATACCTTCACTTACAAATTTAGCTGCTGATATATAGTCATGTCGCACCAAGTATTTTTCTAACATGACTGCTCCGATTAAAATCGTTCCCATAACTCCTAATGCAATGTAAGTATGTAATACCTCATCCGACATATGAAGGAATGCGAAAGGACTTAATGAATTGTATTTACGTATTTTTTTTTCTTTATCTTTGTATAACCGATCCATAAACTCGCGAAAAGGAATTGCTTCTTTACTAGCACGCATTTAAATGCCCCCTTTATAAACAGAATTTAGAATGTAGATATTACATAGCTTCATCTACTTAATACCGTGGTAGTTTTACCTTGGTAGATATCTTGATAAATACTGTGGTAATCATTCGCAACTTACTTTGGTAACCTCGTATTCTTCTACCTTAATAAATAACGTGGTAGCTGCTTTGATACATCATATTGTGGACAGCTTGTACATTATGTAAAAAATTTTTTCCGTCTATGCGAATAGTTTTTTACATTTATGTCCACAATGTTGAAAATAGGTTCAGGAGGGATTTAAGTGTTTTGGAAATTCGGAGGTAAAAACCGAACGAAATTAGGTAATTTTTTAGATCGGAATGGCTTCACCCAAAATGATTTAGAAAAGACCGCGAAATTAAGTCGTCCTACAGTTTCAAAGGCGTGCAATGATAAAGAATACATACCTAGTCCAACTGTAATGAAAAAGATTTTAAAAGTTATTAGGCAAATAAAACCCAACGTTAAATCCACCGACTTTTGGGATATGTAAAAACTGGCTAACTAGAGTCAGTTTTATTTTTTTATAAAAAACCCTTTATAAAAGAACGTATATTCGCATATAATAAGAACTAGTGTTCTGTTATTTAAGGGGGAATAAAGGTGTATGACTACTCAATATTGCCAAATCGAATTGTTTTATGTGTAGATCTTCGTAGCTTTTATGCAAGTGTGTCCTGTATCAAGATGGGCTTAAACCCACTTCATACCAAATTAGCTGTAGTAGGAGATGTAAACAGGAGTGGCTCCATTGTTTTAGCTGCAACACCACCACTAAAGGCATTAGGTGTTAAGAAAATGGCAAGATTGTACGAAATACCACGACGTAAAGACATTCTTGTGGTAAACCCAATTATGGGAACTTATATCAAATGCTCAAATTACATAACAAAATTAGCTTTACAATACGTTCCGATTGAAGATTTCCACCAATACAGCATCGATGAATTCTTTATGGATATTACAAATAGTATCCATCTGTTTGCGAATGAGCCATATGAATTCGCGTTGAAATTCAAACGTGAAATATACGAGAAAACAAGAATTGAATGCACGATTGGGATTGGGCCTAATCCTTTAATGAGTAAGATCGCTTTAGATGTGGAAGCGAAGAAGACAAAAGACTGCATCGCATATTGGAAGTACGAAGATGTACCAATAAAATTATGGACAATACGACCACTTAGTAAGTTTTGGGGAATTTCGGGTAAAACAGAAGCAAAGTTAAATCGAAAAGGAATATATTCAATCGGAGATTTAGCGCAATACCCGCTCAAATACTTAAAACAAAGTTTTGGGGTTATTGGCGAAGAATTACACTTACATAGCAACGGCATTGATTTTAGCCGCATTGCAGAAAAATACATACCAGCAACAACTTCAATTGGTAAAAGCCAAATACTCATGCGTGATTACACAATAGAAGAATTTCCGATTATCCTTCTGGAACATATCGAGGAAGTTTGTTATCGGATGAGAAGACAAAACAAACTAGCTCAAACAATCCATTTTTCCATTGGTTACAGTAAAAATTACGCTGGTGGTTTCAGAAAAACTCACACTATGAACCGACCAACTAATTTAACAATGGATATCTATCATATTTGTACATATTTTTTACATAAGTTTTATACCGGGGAACCAATTAGAACTATCAATGTTTCTTTAACCAACTTAATCAATGAAGGTGAAGAACAAATATCTCTTTTTGACAATGTAATACAACGAGAAAAAGAAATGAAATTAACAAAGGTAATGGATGAAATACGCACTAAGTTTGGTAAGAACAGCATATTAAGAGGAATTTCTTATACAAATAGTGCTACAGCAAGATACAGAAACACATTGTTAGGAGGACACAAATCATGAACAACACTAATATGCCAAAGGGAAGAAGAATGGTGAAATGGACGCCATTCGCTGCAATGACAGAACAATTTGATGGTATACGTGAGATTATAAAGGAAAAGAATAAAGTAGCACGTCCAATCTTAACTTCTGAAGAAAAAGAACTTATCGAGAACATGTTATTATGCTCATTACTATCTGAAGAAGAGGTGTTGATTACATATTACGAAGATGGCTATTTGCTTACTAACTATATGACCGTAACTAATATTAATCCATTGAATTGTTCTATACTATGTACAGATGCTTTTTATAACAGAATTAATCTTAAATTCATGGATATTATTGATGTAAAATAAAAGAATTCCATGCTAAGTATAAATGTTAAATGTGATGATTGCGCTCTCCCTTTGAAATAAATGAATCCGAAGCTAAGAATATGAAACTATATTTTAAAGATATAATAAATGAAACTTGAGTCAAAAATATCTTATAGTAAAAGAGACTCCATTATAGAGTCTCTTTTGCTAGTATACTCATATAGAAGTATCTACTGTAGAATGAAAATAAAGTTGTTTAATTTTTGATAAAAAATATTTCACCAAACGAAAAACTAACCTCTCCTTATCTCATTGGAAACCTATTAATGTAATATTATTTTATTTAGCAAACAGATGGTTTCCAATTTGGGCAACGGTTTGACGTGTTGTAATCCATTTATCAGTCGAGGTTTTGGGATTGTAGAAATAAAGCCAATCAGAATTTGTTCCTTTTGAAGTGAGAGCCTCTTCTACTGCTATTTTTGCTTCCTGTGTAGCAGGCTGATTAATTCTACCGTCTGTAACAGGAGTAAATGCATAACCATTTTTAATCGGTTCATAAATTACGTCTGTAATTGTATTTGGAAAACCATTTGCGTTAGCACGATTTAATACTACCTTTGCAACCGCAACCTTTCCTGCATGCGGTTCTCCCCCTGCTTCTGCATTTACTAATCGAGCCATTAAGTCCACTTCTTGTAATGAAATACCGGTATCAATCTTTAAGTGCTGACCGACAAAAATATGGTCTTCATCTACGTTATTGTTTTGTTTTATAGACTGTATTGAAACTTTATATTGTTGTGATATAGAACTTAATGTATCCCCGCTTTTCACTTGGTAAATTGCTTGATATGTATTAGTTGAAACTGTTGAATTATTTTTTTGAACATATTCGTTTGCAGTTGACGCTACCGGAATTGTTAAACGTTCTCCAATATTAATTTGATCATTTGCTTTATTGTTTTCTTGTTTAAGTGATTGTACGGACACCTCATATTGTTTACTTATTGCTTCTAGGGTATCATTCTTTTGAACCGTATAAACCGTTGAAGCCGCAGTCCCTACTGGACTTGATACTACTGTAATCATTGCAGCAGATAATGGTAACCAGGTTTTCGCCTTACATAACTTCATTCAAAAAGCCTCCTAAAAATTATTAAGTACTCTTAATATGTTTAAGTTAAAAACAAATCAAGCTATTTATAGCGTAACAAAACATTGAATTCAAGTCATTGAATTTGTATTTCTATATAATAATTGGGTTGCTTATAATATTGATATTGAATGATTATAGTTATGTTTCAAAAGAATCGGACAATCTAATTCTTAAACTAAATATGGTGAAAGTAGAGATTTATTTCAATTGCCTAATAGTTTCTTTCCTAAGAACTGTTTCTATATGCTATACTGACTCCTAATTACTTGTAGAAGGAATGATAAAAATGAAGGTTTTGTTATCCATTATTTCGTTTAGTTCTCTTTCAATTAAGTGTCTTTCTTTACATTATATTGACTATTAATCATTATATTCAGGATAATAAATACGATGATATAAATAATGCCATGGAGGTTTACAACATGAAAAACATAATGGAACTCCTCAACAATCCATATATTAAATATCCATTAATTGTAATTCTAGCTATAGCTATAATAAAAACAGGTTATGATTTAGGTTCCTTTATTACAAAGTTAAAATATTTTTAAATCTTAAAAAGGCAATTGACTTTTTTAACAAAAGATCAATTGCCTTAAATGATATAGAAAAAGCACTGCTGAAACCTTTAGCAATGCTTTTCAATTAGACGTACTATGATAATAAACGTCTAATTTTTTCTACACATAAGTTCTGTATACTCATATATATTTATTTTAGCTTTAAGATACGTTCTATTTCCTCCACACTCAACTTACTTGCTTTTGCAATAGTTTCAAGTGGTACACCAATTTCATGCATTCCTCGGATCATCTGCATCTTACCTTGCTCAATGCCTTTTTCCATGCCCTCTTGTTCTGCATGTGCTAGCTTGGCTTGTTCATCTAAAAGCAATTTCTCCCGAGCTTCGTACGCTGTTCGGAAAGAAGAATCATGGCTCATATTTTCCCATTTATTTATTGCCTTTTGTAAAATTGGATCTTGATTCATCGCAATCTCCTCCAATGTTTGAGTTAAATGTTCATCTTCATGTGCTGGTAATAATAACATCCAACGAACAAATGTATTTTCCCACGGGTTTACTTTTTCTTCACGCCATTGTTTTACCAATTTCGGTATCTCTACAAAATGGATTTCAATGTCGTCACTTAGGAGTTGCTGCATTTTAGTATTCCATAATTGTCCGATGGTATGAAATGCATCATCCTGAGAAAATAAAATAAAATCTAGTAAGTTAATGGTAATAGTTTTCCGAAGTGAACGATATGGCATTCCTTCTTGCATTTGGGATGTATAAAGTTTACTCCAGTAATATAAAGATCGCTTTACCATATCATGTGTATTTCGAAGCTGAATTTCAATATTTACTTGCGTTCCATTATCTAGCGTTGCTAATAGGTCTAAAATCGATAACTTGTCATCTTCATAAGATTTATGGAGATGTGGATCATCTAATTGTAGTGACGTAATAGGCGCATCTAAAGATTCCTCTAGAATTGCATTTAGGAAACCCGTTAAAATTTCCTCATTTCCTTTTGTTCCAAATAACTGTTTAAAAGCAAAATCAATGCGTAAATTTACTAATTTAGTGGACATGGATTTCCTCTCCCTGTCTATATCATCTCTTATTCTTATTGTACATAAAAAAAGGTAGAACATGCAAACAGACTCTTATGTTATCAGCTTGCCTAAACCCATAAAAACTTGTGATTCCGACTAAAAGCGATTGCAAATAACATCGTTTTGTGCCACAACCTTTATTATTCGTCTCTTCCTTGATTACTCTTTTACTATCAAAATGAAAATGCTAAATTTTCTATGTTTAACATATCCAGTTATCTTTTGCTAGCTGCTCTTTAATTTATGAAAAAAAGATAAGATTCTTTATAATGATTATTCTTTATTTCTCAACATATAGAGTATTGGATTTTCGCTAACAATCCTTTATTATATGAACAAAGAGTAAGGTAAGAGTTACTCTTTGCCATTTTAAGAAAGGTTCTGCCGGAAACAGCAGAGCCTTTTTTCACGGTTTAAAAGTATTAGTACAAAATGAAATTTTCATTAAATCAAAAAAATTCAATAATCTCAACGAGAACAATTATAAAAAAAACATTTAATCGCTAGGGAATTTCTCCCTCAACATTAAATAAGATTTGCATCAAAAATGTAAATCATCATTTCCCTGATATTGTCCTTTATCAAGTCTTTGTCTTATAAATAATTCTGCAATAATTAAATTTGGTACCCACGCTAACCAAGCAATAACAGCGTAACTAAGCTCAAACTGCTCTAATCCAAATAGCAATACAAACAAAGGTAGCCAAATTCTTAATGTAACTGCCGCAAAGGTTAAGGAATAATTTCTGATCATCCAATTCCGATGATCTTGAATTTTTTTATTCTTAACTCTATTTAATGCTTGATATGCTGATGTTAGCCAAAATACGGCTAACAAACCGAAACCAAGCTTTGCTACCAATCCCCCCATAGCGTAAAAGGATAAGTACAGTCCTGAAACGCCGCCTAATAATATACCAGCCATATAGATTCTCCCAACTATTCGATGACGGTTGATATTCTTTCCTCTAAATTTTGTGGATAATGTAAACGGACCAATTACTAATGCTACTATACTAGTTGTAATATGTATAAATAACATAATGTACCAAAAACTACTTAATTTAGATACAGACATAACCTTCATTTTGACAAGTCCTGTTTGAAATCCATCCATAATAAAATATTGGATAACAACATAACCAGCTACTAAAACGGCCAAAAAAGTAAATATAAACCAAATTATTTTATTCAAATTTTCCCCCCTCCTTGCTACATTTAAGGAAATTAGATTATACATTACTGTTCATTCTAGAGAAAAATAGAAAAGCCTTTTGTAATTATCTACTCAATACATTGCTTTTTCATAAAAAAAACCCTAATTGCTATCTATAAAAGATGAGATTAGATATATTGCAAATAAGGGTTGAGTTGTGAACGTCGATTCATCGTTATTACAACAAAAAGCTGCTTCAGCATATTTACCTGAAGCAGCTCTTGTTATCTCAAAAATGGTAGTGGTGCTTGCTGAATTCCGTTTTGATTTGAGATATAAAAAGATTTTGCGAATCCCTCACTGTGAATGCATTCGTCTATTACGAGCATGATAGGAATCTTGCGTAAGTCTAACATTAGCTCCTTTCTAACATGTTCTGCTAATGAAAGATTAGATATAGATAAAATAAAAATACCTGGTAAACTCTTCGTGTTTTCGAAATTCAATAAATTATTTGGTCCATTTTGAATTCGATCTTCCCAAATTTTCAATCGTGATTTTAAATGCTGTGCATATCGTTGGCCTTGTTGTACTCTTTCAAATATAAAGTTTTGATTTCCGATTGGAGTTTTAATTTCTCCAACAGCAATTGGATTATACCCATTACCAGTACCTTGTAGCTTTGGATACCAGCACCAGTTTTTTAATAACTGTTGGCCTACTGCAAACTCATATTTTATTTGATTCATAGTGACAAATCTTTGTACCCCTGCTACTCCAAGTTTTAACCATTGTTCTGGCTTTAAAGAATAGCTTGTATTACGGTTATGATAAGCCCACATCATCAAATGACCGGCAGTATTTAAAGTGATTGGAGCAGAGGTTTTGGGCTGATCCGGAAATAGCTCCGATTTTATCTCCCATCGACTAACAAATCCATACAGTACCAGCTTTTTCAGCGATTCCGAAACCTGAGACCTACTAATTTTAGACTCCACAAAATTTTTAATTTGAGCTTCAGTAATAGCTAATGAATCCCAAATAAGCTTTAGTATTAAATTGTCTTTTTCATTTATAAAACCGGAATTAATTCTGTCATAAATACTACGTAAATCTGTAAGTGGTTTGAATTTATCTGGAAGAATTGGCCCCCCCTGTAGAGAGGGGTCATCCCAAAGTGATAAAGATTGGTCCCTATTAAGCCAATATTGAACCGCTTTTCCATTCTCTTGTACGGAAACCTGCGGCGCACTCATTAGTTATATAAAAACGCCGTTGGATCGTTAACTTTTTTGCGTCCAAAAGGAAACTTGAAGATAACCCCCGACCCTCTCTCTTTTTCTACATCCACATTCACAATTCTCATACTTACTACTTCATCCAATACTGGCTGTTCGATTGTTTTAGGGACAATTCCTTTAATTGTGCAGCCTTGGTCCAGTTCAACAAAAACTCCAAAACGCGGGTCAACATTTACAACTCTCCCTACAATTGTATCCCCTTCAGCTAATTCAGATAATAATTGATAAGGATTTTCCACTGCTGCTTTCCTAGAAACGTGAATTAGTCGTTGCTCCGGATTAAATTGTAGAACCTTAACTGGAATACGTTCACCAATAGGTGCATAGCGATCCACTGCGTTTTTATACACTCTTCCATAGTTTAGTTCATGTAACTTCATGAAGCATTCCGCACCATTAATGCGTAAGAATATAGTAGGAACCTGAGCATTCATATTGTATCCAGTTACTTCTGCTTCGTAGGTTGGCTCTTGCAGTCTTTCATCTTGCTCCAATTCTATCAACTCACGAATTAAAGCATCTGCAGATCTCCTACTTGCTTCTTTTACTGAAACCTGAACTTTATTTACATCTAGTTCATCAGACATTTGAGTAATTACTACGTTAAAAATATTACCTGTGAATTGTGTAATACTTCTAAAAGAGTAATCAGAGAAGTCCTCTTTTTTACAAACACCTATAATCTTACCGTTTTCAAGGGCAAACTCAGCATATTCAGTATCTGGATCGTCTTTATCGTTTCTTTTAACCGTTCTCAATACCGCTTGAATTGGCTCTTTATATCTACGTAGTGCCTGGAGTTTTTCATAAGTTTTTGAATCCATAAAAATATCTCCTCTCTCTTGTTCAATATTTATAAAGTTCAAAAATAATACTTCTACTTGAATTATTGTTACTTTTAACTGAGAAACTAAGTGTTTTAGAAATGTTTTCTAAAATTTTTAAAACTAGCTCTGATCCTTATCTTATTTATAAAAGTTAATGTTAAAATAGTTGTATATTTAATCAATTAAATTTTCATCAAAAACTAATCCTATATGGACTATTTTATTATTTTCAACTTTGATTGCGAGGGGAAAAAGGATGCGTAAACTGTTTAATGAAAAAAGGATATTAGAAAAAGAAACTGAGGAAGGTTCGCTTTATTTCATATTGCCTGAAGATACATTCCAGAAATACGTAGGACTTTGGGGATATCTAATACGACCTGGAGAATTTCATGAACCTGTGAAGTGGATAAATACTTATAAGATGCATTCTTTGGATTCTTACGTATTACTAAATGAATTTAAACCTAACGAATACGAATACATGATTTTTGAATATAGCAAAAATACCAGTAGCAGCTGTAGAAGAAGTAAGAAATTGTTTAATTAAAAATGAGTGTATGAACGTTTATCCAGAAGATTTCCCTATTGTAGATGGGTATGAATATGTATCCGCAGGAGAAAAGAAAAAATTCATTGTTGAAACTGAAGATCATTATGATGATGTTACTTTGTATGATCAAACCCATTACTTTTCCGATCATTACATTGTGGAATCATACAAAAAAACAATTAACGGGCAACATACATACTTATACAAAACACATTACGATGAGTGGTATCAACTTTATTCTTTAGATACAAGTGATAAGTGCTGGATTTTTAAAGAAGTCTTTGAAGATGAATTGGATAACCTACCACTCTCCTCATATGAAAAAATGATAACTGAAAAAAGAGAGATTCCACAAGAAGATATAAATTATCAATTAAATTTAAAGAAATTACATGACCTTAATACTGAATGTGATTTTTACTACTCTGACAAGATGTTTGCATTAGGCTTCTTAAATAATGGAGGAAGAATTAATGTAGTAAACATTGATGGAGAATTAAGACGGTATAGCGAGATGGTTTTTAAAGGGGAAAAGCCATTCTCAAAATGGGACGATTTAGTATATGTAGGTACGGCAGCGTAAAAGGAAATACAAGAAGATATTCTAACAGATGTATCCTTGGAATAAAGTTGGATTAAATTAACTTAATAAACCTTGATAAAAGATGCAAATAGAAAAAGTGTGTTTTGAAAAAAGATTGATCAAAACACACTTTTTCTATATTCAATTGAATCATCCTTTTATAAAAAAGTTTGATAATTTTTGCGATCCTTACTCAATTAATGCGCCCTTTAGCTGAAGAAGGGCACATCAGTTTATCACTGATTTTTCTTTTCTAATTTTAATTGATTAACAATGTAAGATACTAATGTAATTAACGGATTAATAATAGTCTTAGATGTTTTATACTCAACTTGCTGAGATGCATCAACCATAGATAATTGAGCAACGGAGATAACTTTCTTTGTATCTTTAATGATTTGATTTAAGAACTTTGCAATTTCTTGGTCGTATTCTTCTTTTAGTCCTTGCATTATCAATTCAAAAGTACTATTTATAACAATAACCTCTAAATCTAAAGATTTTTGATGATTATTAGCATGATGTTTAAGGCGTTCTACCGTACCTTCAACAGTTGCAGGATTTGTAAAAAGAATGGTCTGAGGCTGCTGTATATTGCAGAGGTAATCAAAGAATGGTTCATCAATTTTAATAATTGGCACTGAAATTGAGAGTTGGTCTTCCTGTAAAATTGCAATATAGTTTGTGCAAGTAATAAGGATAGCATCAACATTACATTGGGCAATCCATTCTATTTGCTCTTTAACTTTAAATTGAGCATCTGATTCTTGAAAATTTTCATTTAATGTAACTCGATACATTAAAGCTGGGTCAACAAAATGTATTAATTCAATGTTAAATAGGGAAAATGCGTTTTCTATATATTCTATATTCGAATAATGGGCGTGTAAGCACCCTAATCTTTTTCTCAATTCCATTCCACCTCTATTATATTTCTGCTTATTCTATCAGTGTGCGCATCCAAATGTCTATCAAAATTGAGACCTTTCCTCTTATTCCACAATATGGTCCTTTAGTGCAGGAACTTTATTGCTATTCAACGATTCCTTAATCCGCCTTTCAGTACAGATCTTCTATTCGCTATAAAAACATCACAATTTTCTTATAAACGTCGCGACTTTATTCAAAACATCGCATCTTTTTTATAAACATCGTGACTTTATTTACAAGCGACAACAGAGCAAGAAATGATGCAATTTGCTGTTTATATGCGAGAAAAAAGAGAGAAATCTTCATTGCATTAAGAACGGAAACATCTAAAAACGCCTCTTATTAGCAATGCTAAGAGGGGTTTTCTTTTACTCTACATGTAATTTGTGTACAAATCCTAAGGCATACGATCTTTTAAATCTGCTAAAGGTATAAGTTTGTCGACAAGCCATAACTTCTTATTTCCATCATAGATAAGGTTTATCTGCATTAATGACATATTATCAGATGAAACACCATTAACTGTAATTTTACTTTTTACTTTTGCTAATACATTTGCCTTTGTGGTATCCAAAAATGCATAATACAACTCACCACCTGTGTATTCAGATTGAAATGAAACTTTCTTCTTTTCCTTCTCATCTCCAGCCCCAGGGGCAGATTGAGTTGGTCCACCTGGTGGTGTTAATTCTTTCTTTGCATTTGGTGTTATATATGCATCTATATTAGCAAGGTATGATTCACCTTTACCCGTATCATAAGTACGGAAAGCTTTAAGAAATCGTTCTGCAGCTTCCTTTACTTGTTGTTGATTATTACTCTTTAGAGCTGACAATTCCTTTTTCGTATCGTTGTATTGTGCCTCCACCTTTTCCACTTTTTTCGTTAATTCTATATTATCAGTTTTAAGTTTTTCATTATCAGATTGATATTTTATTAAAAGCCCTACACTAGCTATTAATAAAATTGCTATTATAATGGTGATTTTCTTCATGATTTACCTCCTTTTCGCAGTTTCATAAGTTGCTAGATGTTACATGCATTATTATCTAACTACACGACCATATCCCGCAAAATGCTGTTGAAAATATGGTTTACCTAAATCAGCATAGCCAATCGGATCACCAGCATGATACATTGTATTATTTCCTACATAAATGCCAACATGCGTAATATAGTTACTTGTAGCATAAGTACTATGGAAAAACACTAAATCTCCTGGCTTAGGATCTGTTATACGTTGGGTTTTATCCCATTGGGTTTGTGCAGTACCAAATAAATTAATACCAACTCTTGAATACGTATACTCAATAATTCCACTACAGTCAAATGACGTATTTGGTGTTCGCCCTCCAAACACATATGGCCATCCTTGATACTTTAGTGCTTCTGTCATAATTGCTTGGAATACATCATCACCTAAAACGCTACCACCAGCAATTCCACCAGAACCACCAGGGGTTTGACCAGGTTGATAGTATCTCATAATATGTGGGACATAGTCTGGATCACCATAACACCAATTATTAGCTACTGCCTCTGCACTTCGCCACGAACCACATTTATACCCATTTTTAGCTGATTGCTCTGCAGAAAATGCCCTTGCATTCTCGTGAGTATATCCACCTTTTGAAACTGCATAGTTAGCGTAGCCAGTTCCGTAGTTATAACACTGTAATGTAATATTTTGATCGCCGTTGGATTTTTTATGACAATCTGCAAAATGCATTAAACCATATTTAATACTTTCTTCTGGATCTGTAAAATAACCAGGAGGATGATTTTGTGATTCGGAACTTTGCATAACGTCCAACTGGGTTCCAGAACTTTCTTGTTGGATAAGAGCTAGTATTAGTGAAGTCATTGCCTCTATGCCGTGTTGGGCTGCATATTTCCGTACCAACGGCTCCCATCTCATTACTTCAGGACTAACACTTGCAGTACCTGGTGCAAAAGGACCACCAATTCCTCCAGGACTGACTTCATCTTCACTCATTGTGGCGGTTAATAAAAATATCACTATACCTAAACCTGCAACAACAGCCAAAATAATACCGGCTACTATTAATAATGGCTTTGCAACAGCAACTATAGCTGCCTTCTGTGCTACTTTAACTGCCACTTTCTTACCTACTTGTGCAACTGCTTTACCCGCTACTTTTGTACCTTTACCAGCCGCCTTCCCTAAAGAATGGCCTGCCTTTTTCAAGGCAGGCTTAGCATTCCCTAGTTCAGCTTCAGGATGATGTTCATTTTCAAAGTCGCGATTTGGTTCCGCACTCAATGTATAAACCCTCCCTCACGAGCTGAATTATTTTGGTTTTATAGTTTCTTTCGCTTTTACATTTTTTAAAGCTTCTTGTTGTGTTTGTGCTTTCGTTTCAACTTTTTTAATTGCTGCCCCTTCTTTTACTTGTTGTTGATTATTTACTTTAGGGACATTTTTAGTTGGTTGTGAATTAACCGGTTTTACCTCTACTTGTTTTTGCGGTGTACTTACATGTGAAGTAGTGACTGGTTTACTCTCAATCGGGTTCGGTTGCGCTGGTGTTGTTCCTGACTGTGGTGTTGTGATTGGTTTGCTTTCCATCGGATTCGCTGGTGATGGTGTTGTTCCTGACTGTGGTGTTGTGATTGGTTTGCTTTCCATCGGATTCGCTGGTGATGGTGTTGTTCCTGACTGTGGTGTTGTGATTGGTTTGCTCTCCATCGGATTCGCTGGTGATGGTGTTGTTCCTGACTGTGGTGTTGTGATTGGTTTGCTCTCCATCGGATTCGCTGGTGATGGTGTTGTTCCTGACTGTGGTGTTGTGACTGGTTTGCTCTCCATCGGATTCGCCGGCGATGGTGTTGTGACTGACTGTGGTGTTGTGACTGGCTTTGTTTGACCTGTTGGTGTTTTAATCGTCGCTGCTGGTTTTGCTTCCGCTTTTACATCTTCTTGCTTATTCTCAAGTCCACCATTATTTTGACTTGCTACTGGTCTAACTTGAGCTTTTACATCCTCTTCTTTACCTTTTAGTTCTGCCTGTTGCATTTCAGTGTCATTACCTTCATGATTCCCTCGTACTGCTAATTCTGGATTCTCTTTAGTCGCGGCTACTTCTTCCTTAACCCTTTCTTGCTCCTGATTTCCTTTTCTATCGCGAACACCTAAATTTTCTTCTTTTTTCATTTGATTTATATTTTTTTCTTTTTCTGCTTGCATTTGTTCTTTTTCCTTGCGTTTACCATCTGCTACCTTTTCTTTTCTATCTGCATAGTTTTCTTTCAACTGTTTAAACTTACTATAACCTGATTTCCCAATTTTCCCTGCTGTCACAGCACTCGCACCAGCTAATGCTACACCTTTTCCAATTTCCTTAGACCCCTGTTTAACATCACGATATTTCTGCCTAATATTACTCATAGCATCTGAAGCTCTTGCTGCTCCTGCACTTGCTGGTACTGTAGTAATAGCATCGAAAATTGTTTTACGGTATAACCAAACACCTAAGAACGAAAGTACTTGTAATGCAGCTACAACTAAATATCCATATTTATCGGTAGCGCTAAACAAGATTGAAGAAACCCAAAACATTAAAGTTATAAGAAAGCCAATTGCAACTTTCATAAGCAGCGTTCGGAACAATTCAGATAAAAACTTCTTAGCTGTCCCAGTCCACGCAGGTACTAAAGCCATCAATAACATTATTGGTGACATTAGCGCTACTATGATAAACATTAATTGATAAAATAACATCGCCATACTACACAAGCCTAAGACAACCCATAATGGTCCATTGATTAAGAAAAGTAATGCTACTAAAGCGCCACGCTCAAAAGTAGCATCCAAAGTTAATGTCGTATTTTTCTTCTGCTCTACTTCCTCTTTTAATAGCTCCTGCCTTTCATCAGGATCTGTCGTTGTTAGCATTTTCTTAATTCTTTCATCACCGATTTTCTTCATATCTGTTGTACCAAACTGTAATAACGTATAAGGTTGTTTGATTAATAGAGTGTGCGTTAAATCAGTGATAGAATCGACACCACTTGAATATCCTTCACTTGCTCCACTAATACTTTGAGTTGAATCAAGAACAGTTTTATTTACTTGTTCAGAGAAAGTGTTCAATCCTTTGATAATATAACTTGAATTTGCGAAAAAAGCTAAAGTGAAAACTAAAATACCTAATGCCTTTAACAATCCTCCTAGCATCTCTGACTGGCGTCGTTGTACAAAACCTACCCAGATAACCCAGCAAGCTAATAAAGCTAACATGAGTCCAATTAATTCACTATATATTCCATTCCCCCAAGAACCATTGAACCCTGCTGCTTTAGAAATTACATCGCCTAATTTATCTCCTACATCAGCAACAATATTGAGACTCATAGATTGGCCAACCATACTTGTAATAAAAGTACTAGCTGCAAGATTAATAGTCCATCCAATACTAAATAATATAAAAATAGTTGCTACAATTTGTTCTTTAATATTGTCTTTCCATTTCCAAAATTTAAGAGATTCTCCAAACCCACCTTCTGGGTTATAAACATCAATTCCATAGCTACTTGGTGGGTATTCCTCATATTTTAATTTCTCTTTATTTTTAGGAATAATGTCGTCTATAAGTGAAGGTCTTGGCTCTTCATCTGCATAGACTGGTGCAGCTTTAAAAAGTAAATTAAATGCTAAAAGAAAGGTACAAACCAATAACAATAGGGTGATAAACTTTTTCATTACATGTTACTCCCCCTTTATGGGAAACCTATTAATCTTTCGAACTAAACTCATTTGTCGGTTTAGTATTTGCTACTTCATCGATTTCATTTCGATAAGGAGCAGCATAACTTCGAACTTTGAAACCATCCTCTGTACGAACTACTTTTACCCATTTCACTGCTTTATCGATATTTTTAGGGGGCTTCTTTGAAATAAAGTTATACATAATTGTATCCTTATCTACCACATACTCTTTTACTGTATAATCTTTGTAAGATAAATTATTTTGTGGTCCTTGATTCGGATCTAAAATTTTATTTTTATCTCCATCGACGATAAGTTTTCTAATTGTTTTATTATCATGTTGTAAGTCGGCCTTTACGAAATCTAGCATCATTTCTCTAGGAGTGTGCCCCTGTTGATCTTTTTCTTCTCCTACATTTGTTTCGCTATTTCCACATGCTGCGCTCAAAATTAGAGCGCCAGCACATAGGCTAGATAGCATTAATTTTTTTAGTTTAGTTTTTACCATGTTAACTCACTCCTACATTTATTTTTTCTCCCCCTTCTTCGACAAAGGTTGCATTAACTTCCTGCTTTTCATCATCATTTGACTTTCTATAATTCTTTCTTGCATTTGGTCTTGTATCGAATGCATCGTATAAATCCTTAAACACTACATCCATTGTGACAACACCTGTTCTTCCTTGGATATCTTGGAATAAACATTGTCCTGTTTCTAAATTAGTAATAATCGCATGATTTTCCTCATTATCAGGTAATCCAAAGAAATCTAAGATTGAAGAAATCTCTTTACTGTCGGTATTACGGAATGAGAACTTCATACCGATATTATTCTTAAATGTCTCATCTCCAAGGTCACTTGCACTTTGAGTTGCAAAGTATACTGCAGAGTTTAAGGCACGACCTTCACGAACTAGCTTACGAGCCAACTCTCGCCCTTGAGAAGTTCCCATAATTGCCCATGCTTCATCCAATAAAACAATTTTGAATTTAGTAGGGTCTTTTTGAAAGAATTTTCTTGCAAATGAAGATAGAGACATCAGCATACTAACTGATAAATTTTCTTGTAAGGTATAATCTTTTGGATCTTTTTGAATATCTGGCATGTCAAGATGCTGGATTTGTATGATATTTACTGCTGTATCAAGTTCAATATCTCTATTTGTTCCATCTCCAAAGATTAAGTGTGCAAATGATAAATTCTCAAATGCTTGAATATGAGCGGCCAATTGCTGATCCACTTTATCGTCACTATCTTCAAGGTATTGAGA
The DNA here is from genome assembly GCF_040459735.1 of Bacillus cereus group sp. RP32. NCBI lineage: Bacteria > Bacillati > Bacillota > Bacilli > Caryophanales > Bacillaceae > Bacillus > Bacillus cereus group sp. RP32. Next base: position 361,792 of record NZ_JARVHO010000002.1, read on the forward strand.
CACAGCTGTTAAGCACGGCTCTTCCATTCCTGCTACGAATTCTACGGCTGAAGCTAAGCGCGGGAATTTCTCCGAGTTATCTGGTTTAATACCTGTAATGAAAGTAAGAATTGTCATCGCTAACTCAATTGCATCTTTTCGGCTATGTTTATGAATTATAAATGGGTCTAATTTCCCTTCATCTCGCCTATCAGTCCCAAGTGTAATTACGTTTACCTTACCTTCTAAGCCGTGTAAATCTTCTGTCCAGTTCCCCCTCTCACCTTTTGGATCGACTATCAGTGTTTGAGCTCCTCCTAGTACGGCTAGGTAAACAATTAAGTTCGTTCCAAATGATTTACCAGAACCAGTACTTCCTGTTACCGCAACTGAAAGTGCGCTCGTTTTTTGATTTGCAACGGTATTTGTCGCTGCGAGAGAAGGTGTCATATAAACCGCTTTGTTTAAAATACCAGTTGTTCCTATATAAAACCCGATATTATCTCCTAAATCTTGTGTTGCACCAAACATTCCGGCCGCCAGAACTCCAGGCTCCATAAAGTGTATATAATCATTTACATATCTTTTGGCACCAGGGATAAATTCATTAAACAGCAAGAACTGGTCTCCATATGGTCTTACTAGTTCAATCATCATCTCTGTATAAATAGAAATGAGTGAATTGGTATTTCGACGCATTGTATCTAAATCTTCAGCACATATACAGAAGGATACGGATGTCTTAACAAGTGGCATACGTGTCTTTTGTATAAGGGCTTGTAATTCAGTAGCTTCTTGAACACCCTCATACACGTTTAGTCCAACAGTTTGTGAATTTTCCCTTGCATGTGTTTCTTGATCTTCTAAATCTTTTTTCTTTTTATTTAGTTTAGATAGAGCTTTACGGTGGTTAATATTTTCTGTGCGTATACTTAGTTCGATTGGGAAATCTATATTTTGGATCATATACATCCACTCTTGGTCTGGAAATTCCATTGTGTATGGAATCTTCGATGCCGATAAGAAACTCATATACGCTGGATACTCTAATCCATCAGAACCGATTTGGGACATTTCTATATGTCTTCCTTTAACGTCTATCTCCGATTCTGTTAGGCGTAACAAGCTCTCTTGATTCGGAAAGAGAGCTGAATCGTCATCAACTACTGGTGGCGTCCATCCTGCTGTAACAGGTGCTTCCAATGTACGATAGAAGTTGCGTAATACAATCCATTGTGTTTCATTTGTTTCTAAACTTCTTACTGCTAAATGTTTTCTTATTTTATTTCTAAAGGCGCTAGCTTCCCGTTTATACATCTCCAAATCAGTTTTTAGTATTTTGGTATCACCAAGTAATCCAAACTGTTCTGCAGTGTTTTTAAAGGTATGAAATGCAGTGTAAAGCATTTCCTTAAGTCCTTCTTGTATGTGTCTTACTTTTAATTTCACACCTATAAAATAACGATATTCTACAGCGTTTTTACCAAATTTTCTTTCTAACTCATGGACAACGTCATCAGTATGATCGATTGCCAGCTCTTTTAGTTCACCGCTTACTGTTTCTTTAAACTCATCGGCTTTTTCTTTGAAATTCTGATAAACAGGTATCATTAATAGATGTTTTTCTTCTTCATAATTCCAAAACAAGCCGAGTTGTCGCATAAACAACGTATTTTTATCATCGTCTCCTTTAAATTCATAAGGAATCCCGTATGCCTCATAATACGCCCAGCAAGAACCGTCTTGGTTAAAAATCAAATTTTCATCAAAGTATTTGACTGGAAATTCAACCTGATTCATTTGTGCCTCCTTAGAGAAGAATATGAGACTAAACTAATTCTTCCGTATAGATTAATTAATTACTTTTTCTTAATTGAATCATCCTTAAATCGAACTACTGTCTTATATTGATAGCTTCCAATATTGCCAGTTGTATCTTTATAACGACTCAACTTCTTTTTTTCAAATGTAAATACAAAGAATCGATATATAAATTTGTGTGGACTTTTTCCATCCAATTCTACATTTCCAAAGAAGTACGCTATACCACCAGGTAATATTAGATATTTAAAAAAGACGTTGTTTCCTAATGGTAAAATCTGTTCTAAGAATATTATTATTAATAGTGTTCCAACAAAAATCCCCAGCTGTCTGTAAGGTACAGGGAAAGGGAGTGTTATATCCCTTATCCCATATAAACTCTTAGGAATATCCCATATAGAGTTGTAAGTCCTTACTTCCTTACGAGTCGGTTTCTGAGTCACTTATACCAACTCCTTATAATTTCTATTTTTTACAAATGATCATTTAAATAATAAATTATATAATTTTGTTCCAAGGTCTTTGAATACATCTGGAGTGAATACAAACACAGATACAATCGCACAAAGTACTAACCAACCAATTAGACCAGCCATTTGTCTTTTAACAAGTAAAACTATTACACCGATGATTGCTACAACTAAAAAAATGGGACCTAACTGAGCTACTAACCAGTTTTTTGCATTCACTCCAAAATTAATGTTGCCTAAGACCGCTGCATCCGTAATAGCAGGTAATTGCTGAGCAACCATATCTAATCCCAAAAGCTCCATAATTATTTACCCTCCACTTTCTCTAATGTGTTTTCAAATTTCTTCATAGAGCTAATTGAAAACTTGTTATCTTTATTTACAAGATTTATATCATATGAGTATGTGTACTCTAAGCTGCTATCATTGTCTTTTAACTTAGCATCAACTAAGACTCTGTATCCTTTATTCTTATCTTCATAAATTCGTAGGTTTTCTAATTTGCTAAATGTCATAATACCTTTTAACCCATTTGTTATATTACTTTTTTCAAAGTAGTAAGCAATTTCTTCTGGTGTTCCTTCTGTATACACTTTAAATACAGATTGTAAAAATTGATCTACTTTTTTAATTTCTGCATCTGTATTAATTTCTCGTCCTTCTGATTTGAAAGTGGCTATTTTATAAGGTGCCTTTTCTCTCTCTCCATGAACGATTGTAGGATTGTTAGGGACTACCATCTTCCCTTTCTCCATTAAAATTGGTATAGAGAAGTACCTTGTAACTTCTTTTGGTGTGTCTGGAGCTTGTGTCGTTCCAGGAGCAGGATTATTTACAGGTTCTAGTTTCTGAATGATTTTCAATGTAACTTCTGCTTCAATTCCTTTTTGCCGGACTTCTACTGCTTCCGATTTAACTAAAGTGCTAGCAGCATTTTTTAAAGTATCTCTATTTAATCCGCCTTGCTCATCGGATCCTTCAACTAGAAATTTCTCTAATCGTTTTCTTCGTTCTTCAGCTACATTCATATCAACTTTCCAATTAAAATAATTAGCGGCAAAACTATTCGCATATGCAATTAATTCTGCTTCTGACATTTTAATTTTTACGGGTTCCTCTTTCTTTTCCTGAACAGCTACTGCTCTAGGAGGACCGGCAAGTTGGATAAATGAAAGGGAGCTTCCTGCAATCATGAATCCCATCACACACCAAAATGTAACCTTACCTACTTTCCTTCCTGTTATTGCTGGAACTTTCTCCCTTGTTTTACGTTTCTTCTTTTCTTTAAGTGCTTCTGAATTTTCTTGTTGCATATCTAATATTTCAGTTGTTTTATTCTTTGCTTGTTTAAAGAATGTAAATTTCTTTTTTACCATGTCTTCACCTCTCTTTTTAAATGGTTAGGAGATTACAAATTTCATTGTAATTTCCACTAATCAACTATCTACTTTAAGTATGATTTACTTTTTTCGGAAATCTAAGAGAAATAAAAAAAATTATGTTTTATATCAAAATTTTTTTAGAATGATTAAAACTAAATATAATGTTTATTAAAGTACATAAAAAAACCAATTCCATTAAGAAATGAAATTGGTTTTACATAGGATTTATTCTCTATAGTAAGTATTACACAATATAAAAACCTAATATAATATATATCTTTAATATATATAAAGAAAAAAGATAAAACTTTTATACAGAGAAAAAATCGTCTTAAAACACTGCTGTGCTAAGGGTTCATGATTACTCTAGCCGTAAAAAATCATAAAAAGTAAATACTGGGAATGTACATAATGAGCTGGATGATGATTAAAAACTACAAAATATCGTAAAGTAGGTATATAAAAACTACATATAATCATCGTTAATTTGATGCGAGTGAATGAATAAATAATAAATGCAAATTTTGCTGATTTATGAACAAGCTTTCCACATTTCTTAAAAACTACACACAATTTATTAACAAATAGGTCAAAGTTAGGAACAGAATCCACTTTTTAAACATAACTAACAGAAGTTTTTCTGATTTTAAGTAGATTTAGAGATAGAACATGATAAGAACAGTACTTAAGGGTTTATATTATACACATCAGGTCAAAATAATTAAGATATCAACAGAATACTAAAAAATATTTCTGCTTTTTTGTAGATAAAATGACGCAATAAGATTGATGATTCAAAATAAATAACTTAGAAATTGTGAATATCTTATTTTGTTTCACATGCACTGTATATAATTGCATAAAAAATAGAGAGTTGTGATCATTAAAATTGAAAACTGACTCTCTATTTTGCTTGAAGTAATACACTCTACATGTTATTTCCAACACGAATAGCCCTCCACTTTTGTTATTTTTCAAAAATAGAGAGCTGTATCATTACATTGCTGGAAGCAGCTGATCAACCGTATGTGGTACTTCACTTGTTGAACGGTAATATGCTTCTAAGGACTGTAGAAACTGAATTAAATTAAAGTCTTCAGGGACCTCAATTACACGAATCTTTTCCTTCGGCAATTTATCAATTTTTTCAATGAACAGTTCACGAATATCGCTAGGGATTTGATTTCCTTTATGGCCACTAGACTTTAAGAGTTCGCGAACTTCAATTTCTAATGCTGTATATGCGTTAATATTTACTCCTTGCTCATAAGCATATTTTCTAAATAGTGATTCCTCTTGATACTGCATGTAGTTACGATGGTAAGCATCTACGGTTACAGGTACAGCATATTTCGCATGAAGCAGGTCATGCGCTTTACGGAATAGCTTTTGAACATTGCGTAAAGAGTATATAGCAAAATGAGTACCAAATTTAAAAATGGCCTCTTCTTGTTCATGTCTAGGTACATTGTGTGTAATTAAAGGATAAATACCAGTTTTAGCAGCTGTATCTAATACACGGTATTGAGAAGATTGCTTTAATAATTTACTTAGTGTATAAACAAGCTTTTTCGGATACCCTTCTTGTCGATCAATCATTTCTCGTAAGCCACGAACTACTTGGCGAATTTGACGATGACAAGAGTGTTTTAAAACGTTAATGAATTGGTTCATATCCTTTGCAAATTCAGCAATATTCATTTCAACTAACAAGTTTTCTATGAATTTAGCTTTACGCTTATATGTATCTCGTGGTGTAAATGGATCACGGTATTCTGCTCCTTCTTCTTTCGCGCATAAGAAATCAGGATGTACTGATAAATGCAATGTTGTGTATTGCTTTTTGTTCTTCTTCCCTTTTTCTAACTTGCAAATTTTAAATAAAGGAGATCCAGTAGCAGAAAGTTTTGTTTCTAATTCCTCAAGTACAGCACGAATCTGATGTGGGTATTTCTTATGTAAGTAACGATACATACCACCAAAGTGTGTTGAGTTTCCTTGTTCATCAACTTTGAATAAAGAACGTTTCAGGGTAGTTTCGCGTTTCTGCTGCATTGCTACATCCATGAATAGTTTCTTAGCTGCAATGGATAACTCAAAGAATTCTTTGGTAAATACTATCGGGCTAATAAATGTATATGCATTTGCTTTATTTGTTTCTTTATTCATGAAATCAGTTAAGGTGATTTTATATTTACCACTGTACTCATTTTCAATTGTAATGATGTTATGGAAACTTAACTTCTTCAAAGCCACATAAAATTGTGAGTGATGAATATGTGCAAATGCTTCTTTATAATTTTTATAATCTTCCCAAAGCATGTGGATCGATACATGTGAAAGCTCACCATATGTATTACATTTTTTATGAAGAAATAGAAATACTTCTAGATCAGCATTTGTAATACCATATAGCTTATGTTTTCTGCCCTCATTTTTATCAAATCCACTTACTTTATCTACAATCTTTTTCATTTTCAGTGAAAAAGACGGCTTTGCTTGTTCAACAAATCCCTCTTCATCTGCAATTCGTTCTTCATAGGACATTGAACTCACAATGTCTTCTAGATAGGTATCTTTAAAACTGTAATACTTACCTTCCAAAGCTTCTACTAACTTTTGCCACGATTTAATTGTTACAATTACCGGTGTTGTTGTTTCACCATTCAAACTACGTTTGTTCTTTATAACGAAAGGTTTTGCCATCTTTTTCACCTCCTTTTATGTTAAGTTGCAGTTTTCCCCACAATTAGATATAGAATTTCATTTTTGATTATATCAAATCGAATGCTGGTGAAATCTGTCCCTTTAAGAGGAAAAATAAAAAAATGAAACGTGCCCAAATCCCTTGGGGGACAAGGGATTTGACGTTTCATAAAAAAAAGTTTATTGCCACCATAGGGCTATGAAGTTTTTTGAATATGAAACGTAGTATGTTGTGGGGTGAACCTTACTAAACCATTGATTTTATAGGGTTTTACGCTAATTTCGTTTTAAAGTTGTAGCCATCATATAGCTATAACGTTTCATGTTTTGGATTGACTAAGAAATTTCTAAGGACTTCGTATAAACACTGATATATAGGGAGTTATAACTGTTTTTAAATGAAAAGTTGTAGCCATCATACCGCTATAAACGTTTCATTTCGTTTCATGTTTCCTGCCGTCATATAGCTATAACGTTTCATGTTTTTAAAACAAGTTATATTTTATTGAAAGCTGCTGTAACCCTTGGTATATATAGGTTTTTTGAAGTTTTAAAGTGAAAGTTGTAGCCATCATATAGCTATAATGATTTTATTGCGTTTTCTTTCATATTTAATGAAATGGCTTTATATCAACGTTTATTAGTAAATTACATAGAATAAAAAATTTTTTAGTCGAATGATTTTTAGGATATTCTCGTTTCATTTTTTTAAAGTTATAGCCATCATATAGCTATAACGTTTCATAAATTACGAAATTGTAACCACAATATAGCTATTCATTATTAAAAATAAGAAGTAATAGCCACGATAAGGCTATATAGTTTCAAATAAGAGCTTATAGCCATGATAAGGCTATATAGTTTCAAATAAGAGCTTATAGCCATGATAAAGCTATGCAGTTTCAAATAAGAAGTAATAGCCACGATAAGGCTATGCAGTTTCAAATAAGAGCTTATAGCCATGATAAAGCTATGCAGTTTCAAATAAGAGTCTATAGCCATGATAAAGCTATATAGTTTCAAATAAGAGTCTATAGCCATGATAAAGCTATGCAGTTTCAAATAAGAGTTTATAGCCATGATAAAGCTATATAGTTTCAAATAAGAGTTTATAGCCATGATAAGGCTATGTAGATTTAAATAAGAAGTAATAGCCATGATAAAGCTATGTAAATTTAAATAAGAAGTAATAGCCATGATAAAGCTATGTAAATTTAAATAAGAAGTAATAGCCATGATAAAGCTATGTAGATTTAAATAAGAAGTAATAGCCATGATAAAGCTATGTAAATTTAAATAAGAAGTAATAGCCATGATAAGGCTATGTAGTTTCAAACAAGAGCTTATAGCCATGATAAGGCTATGTGGTTTCAATAAGAAGCAGCTGGGGTATTTAAGTTGTGACCTTAAGTAACAAGTTATCGAGGCGTTATGCGAAAAATCAGTGTGTTTAACTAATTTACTTTTAAAAATTGAAATTGTATTGTAAAGTAGTGGTTTTACAAATACAAGCAGCTTTATATAATTAAGGACAAGTAAAGAGGATTTAAATGATTCACAATAAAACGTATAAAAATTAATAATTGTGCAGGTTATTCAGATAATATTTCAGATTAAAGGTTATGTGGTTTTTCAGCTAAATGGGAAAAATAAACGCACTTTTATTCATTCATCCGTTTAAAGTGAACTTTCATCAGTTGGAGTCTTATAGCCTGCGAATTGTGTTATGAAAAATGGACTAAGAATTTAATCTTAGTCCATTTCTTATTTTATATCCATTTTGTATGGAATGTACCTTCTTTATCTACTCGTTTATACGTATGCGCTCCAAAATAATCGCGCTGCGCTTGTAACAAGTTTGCAGGTAGTTTGGCAGTACGATAGCTGTCATAATAAGAAATTGCTGCTGAAAATGCAGGTATCGGAATGCCCTGTTGTACCGCCATTGAGATAATTTGGCGTAATCCGCCTTGATATGACTCTACAATTTCTTTAAAGTATGGATCAAGTAAAAGGTTCGGTAGGTCAGTGTTTGTCTCATAGGCCTCTTTAATGTTCTGTAAAAAGGCAGCACGGATAATGCATCCGCCTCTCCAAAGCATAGAAATGCTGCCAAAATCAAGGTTCCAATCATATTCCTCAGAAGCTGCCTTCAATTGCGTGAATCCTTGTGCATAAGAACAAATTTTACTCATATATAAAGCTTGGCGCACCGCTTCAATTAATTCAGCTTTTTCAACTCCAATCGCTGTTTTATCTTTAGGGCCAGATAAAACTTTGCTTGCGTTCACGCGCTCTTCTTTTAAAGCAGAAATGCAACGTGCAAATACAGATTCCGTGATAATAGGGAGAGAGATACCTAAATCAAGTGCGCTTTGGCTTGTCCATTTCCCTGTACCCTTTTGTCCTGCAGTATCAAGAATAACATCCACTAATGGCTTACCAGTTTCTTCATCTTTCTTCTTGAAGATATCGGCTGTAATCTCAATTAGATAGCTGTTCAGTTCACCTTTATTCCATTCAGCAAATATTTCATGGAACTCTTCTGCTGTCAAATCAAGTGTTTGTTTCAAGAAGAAATATGCTTCACAAATTAATTGCATATCTCCATACTCAATACCGTTGTGAACCATCTTTACATAGTGGCCTGCCCCATTAGGTCCGATATATGAACAGCAAGGCTCGTTATTCACTTTTGCAGAGATGTTTTCAAGCATATCCTTTACTTTTTCGTATGCATCCTTCTGTCCGCCTGGCATAATAGATGGTCCCTTCAATGCACCCTCTTCGCCGCCTGACACACCTGCCCCGATGAAATTGATTCCTTCTTCGGCAAGACGTTTGTTTCGGCGAATTGTATCGACAAAGTATGTATTACCACCGTCAATTAAAATATCACCTTTATCGAGGTGAGGAACTAGAGAATCAATTGCCTTATCTGTAATTTCCCCTGCATTAACCATTAATAAAATCTTTCTAGGTGATTCAAGTGAGTTAACAAATTCTTCAACTATATGAGTACCAACTAAGTTTTTACCACGGTTTTCCTCAATGATTTCATCAACTTTTTCCTTTGAAATATCATATAGGGCAACAGAATACCCTTTGCTCTCAAAGTTAAGTGCGAGGCTTTTTCCCATAACGCCCACACCAACAACTCCAATTTGTAACTTTGCCATATTCCATCGTTCCTTTCCATGTATGCTACTCTGTATTATAGTATATATACCTAAAATAACACTTTAATCAAATAATCAATCTTTTTCATTTCAATAGGCTCCGTCAGTATTCGTGCGAAAGGTTATAGGGACACGGCACATCACTATCAAGTTAAAAAATAAAGAGAAATTTTCATCCTTATTAATCAATCATGAAAAATTACATTAAACAGCTTCCGTATCCCTTGTATTGTTTAGAAAGATCTATACAAATAAACTTAATAATAAAGTAAATCCTAATCCAGCTACAGAAACGATAGTCTCAAGTAAAGTCCATGTTGCAAATGTTTCTTTCATGCTTAAACCAAAGTACTCTTTAAACATCCAGAAACCAGCATCGTTTACGTGTGAAGCAATTAAACTACCAGCCCCTGTTGCAAGGACAACTAAAGCAAGGTTAACATCAGATTGACCTAACATCGGAATCACTAAACCGACAGTTGTTAATGCAGCAACCGTAGCAGACCCCAATGAAATACGTAAGATGGCAGCGATAATCCATGCGAGCAAGATCGGTGATAATGAAGTTCCTTTGAATAATTCGGCTACATAGTTACCAACGCCGCCATCAATTAATACTTGTTTGAAAGCTCCGCCTCCACCAATAATTAAGAGCATCATCCCAATATTTGAAATTGCTGTTGTACAAGATTCCATCACGCTTTTGATTGGAATATTTCTTGCCAATCCCATTGTATAGATCGCAACTAGTAAGGATATCAACATGGCTGTATCCGCATTCCCAATAAACTCGATTGCTGCTAGTAAACTATTATCTGTAAATCCCATTGTTTTTTGCAGTAAAGTAATAATTGTAGCGACTGCCATTAAAAGAACAGGCAGTAAAGCGGTAAAAACGCTGATTCCAAAGCCAGGAGTTTCTTCAAGTTTAAATACTTTCTGCTCACCTAAAGATTTGATATTACCGGTTTTTGTGAATGCCTCAGGTACTAGTTTTTTTGCAAGTTTAGTAAATACAGGTCCAGCTAATACAACTGTTGGAACCGCTATCATAAAACCGTAAAGTAATACTTCACCGATGTTTGCATGCAATTCACCTGCGATAGCAGTTGGCCCTGGGTGTGGCGGTAAAAATCCGTGTGTTACAGATAAAGCTGCTGCCATCGAAATACCGAGATATAAGATAGAAACTTTTAATTCTCTTGAAATCGCAAATACAATCGGAATTAATAATACTAATCCTACTTCAAAAAATAATGCAATACCGATAATAAATGAGGCAGTCACAACAGCCCATTGAATGTTCTTTTCACCGAATTTTTTCACAAGGGTCATGGCAATACGTTGTGCGCCCCCAGAATCTGAAAGCAACTTACCTAACATCGCACCAAGTCCAAAAACGAGTGCTAAATGACCAAGTGTTCCGCCTAATCCTGCTTCAATGGTTTTAAAAATTTTTTCTGGTGGCATTCCAAGTGATAAAGCAACCCCGACCGATACAATGATTAATGAAATAAAGGTATTTAATTTAAAGCGCATAATCAGTAAAAGTAATGCTAAAATCCCAATTGCTACAATGACTAATGGCATCGTAGTTCCCCCCTAATCTTAGCTGTATTTGTATTTCTCCCGCTATTCGTGGGCAGTAAGGCCCCCACCTCGAGATTTAGATAGAATCGAGGCGTGGGGATCACTGATGAAAGTTTTACTTTATTAAATTTCTTTGATAATTTGCAATTCGTGTATAATCATCTTCTAGCGCCCTTGATAGGTTAATAAATATCGGCAGTAATTGTCTGTATTCTTTTGTTGCCTCTTCTTTCGGTGTATGTTTGTAGGTACTGCCAACCATTTCGGAAACGATTTCAAAAGAATCAATTTTTCCTGTGGCATAGAGACCTAAAATACATGCACCTAGACAAGAGCTTTCGTAACTCTTTGGAACAACGACTTCAGATGCGAAAATATCGGACATCATCTGTCGCCAAACGTCAGACCTTGCGAAGCCGCCTGTTGCTTGAATACGGGTTACAGGACCATCCATGCATTCGGTTAACGCTAAGAATACAGTGTACAAATTATATATAACGCCTTCTAAAGCTGCACGAATCATATGTTCCTTCTTATGTGACATCGTTAAACCGAAAAAGGAGCCACGTACATCTGGATTCCATAATGGTGCACGTTCACCTGCGAGGTATGGATGGAATAATAATCCGTCTGCACCAGGTCTCACGCGTTCAGCTATTTTAGTTAATACATCGTATGGATCAATTCCTAGTCTTTTCGCAGTTTCTACTTCTGATGAAGCAAGTTCATCACGAATCCAACGAAGGACCATTCCGCCATTGTTTACCGGTCCACCAATTACCCAATGCTTTTCAGTTAAGGCATAACAAAATATTCTTCCTTTTTTATCTGTTTGTGGCTTGTCAATGATGGTCCGAATAGCACCACTTGTCCCAATTGTGACAGCAATCTCACCTTTTCGAATTGCATTCACACCTAGATTAGAAAGCACCCCATCACTGGCACCAATGACAAACGGTGTTTGTGAATCGATACCAATCTTTTGGGCTAAATCTGGATTGCAGTTGCCAAATATTTGGGTGGTTGGTACGAGTTCAGATAATTGAGCTGGTGTTATACCAGCAATTTTTAAAGCTTCCTCATCCCAATCTAGTGTTTTTAAGTTCATCATACCCATGCACGAGGCGATGGAATGATCAACAACATATTGATCAAAGAATTGTTTGAAGATATATTCTTTGATTCCAATATATTTTTTCGTTCTAATAGCAATTTCCGGATGATCATTCACAATCCATGTAATTTTACTTAATGGTGACATTGGGTGAATAGGTGTTCCTGTTCGTCTATAAACTTCATGGCCATTCAGTTCATCTTTGATTTTATGTGCCCATGTCTCACTACGATTATCTGCCCAAGTGATACAAGGTGTCAGCGGATGATCATTTTCATCCATAGCAATGACACTATGCATAGCACTGCTAAATGAAATAAACGATGGTTTTTTATCTGAATGCTGTTTCGTTATATTTGATATCGCTTGTAAAACAGCTTGGAAAATCTCTTCTGGATCTTGTTCCGCTGTGGATATATCCGGTGTGCGAAGTGGGTAACCAATATTCTCGGTTTGGATGACTTCGCCTTTTTCAGTAAATAAAACTGCTTTCGTACTTGTTGTACCGATATCCATACCTAACATATAGCTACTCATGTCCTTGCTCTACTCCTTTAGATAACATTTGTTGTGACATCCAGAGATCTTCAACTTTCCCTTGAACATCATCAAAGTTTTGATGTAAGGCCTCAATCATGAGGGCCCGATCTTTTGATTCGATTGCTTTTATATAAAGCTCATGATTTTTAATAACCCGTTCAAAGTCTTCGTACTTTTCCTTGAAACGATTACGCATTGATAAAAGGATTAAGCTTTCCATAACAGGCTTTAAATTATTCCAAATCATCAGGATGTAGGAATGCTCAATGGTTCGAATAATCGTTTCATGGAATAAGAGATCTTGATAAGAAAACTCATCAGCATCATTATACTTAATGGCGATTTTCATCATTTCCAT
>NZ_JARVHO010000003.1:0-54055 GCF_040459735.1 Bacillus cereus group sp. RP32
TTAGGGAGGACGGTGTAAGAGTGTTACCAGCACTACTTGCACAGTCATGGGTCTTTTTTACGTCCGTTTATTTTATTATTTTCATAATATCACATTTTTTCCAAAATTCAGTCGTGTGGTTATCAGAAAAATGTTGAGAAAGTTTTAAAATCGCTATATATCAACATTTTTCGCATGACATAAAAATAAAAATATACATCGAGAATGAAACGTATGAAGACCTCACATGCATATTTTACCACTAAACAAACATTTGTTCTATACATATTTATAAAGTCTGCAAAAATACCTAAATACTTTTTAAAAGTCAGAGTATCGACCAATTATGGTATAGTGATAAGGCGATTATTATACTCAAACTATGAAAACTACAGTCGGACAAAACATTAAAAATCTCAGAAAGTCTTTCGATTTAACGCAAGAACAATTATCTGAGAGAACAGGTTTATCACGCGGACAAATTAAAAATTGGGAAACTGATCGTCATGAACCTGATCTTGAAAGTTTAAAGGTACTTGCGTCGTTTTTTAACACCTCCACAGATGCTCTTCTTAACTTCGAGAACAGGAAAGAAGATGCGTTATTAGGATTACTATTCAATGACATCCAACGAGCTTATGAGGAGCTAGATGGGCGTCAGCAAGGGCGTTTTGCAAAACAAGTTTCATTGTACGTGAAAATGTTGCAAAACAACAAGGATATACTGTGATTTGATTTCATTGTAGAAGAAATCATTTCCATTTACTAGAGGTAAATTTTTACATAATATTACCAAATTTTACAGTGAGAGCTTCGGCTCTCTTTTTTTATTTCCTTTCGACAAAATATGACAATATTCAAATTAGTTGTTTGCTATGATAAGCTCGGAAATCTTACATACTGAACCAAAAAATAAGAAAAGGCGGAATTGGATATGGAAACACTAGCAGTACTGATTTTTCTAGCTTCAATTGTTCTGTTTGTATTATTTATCATTGCTCTGTTTAAAAGAAAACCTAAGGCGAAACTTTTTATTAGTTCGATTGTATGCCTTGTGTTAGCTATGATATTAATACCAACAAAAGATAAAGAAGAGAAACCTAAAGCTAAAGAAACAACTCAACAAGCTTCTACAGAGGTAAAAGAAGAGCCAAAAAAAGAAGAAGTGAAAAAGGAAGAGCCAAAGAAAGAGGAGCCTAAAAAAGAAGAACCTAAAAAGGAACTCTCTAAAGAAGGTGAGTCTTCAAAAGTTAAAATTGCTGTAGGATCTGTTGAATCAATTGATTCTGTTGGCGGTGAATACTTAAATGAAAAAGCACAAGGTGTGTTTAAAGTAGTTGAAATCTCTATTACAAACAATCAAAAAGACGCTATCACTGTAGACGCAAATAGCTTCAAATTAATGGATAACCAAGATCGCGAATTTACATATTCTACACAAGCTCAAACAGCTTATGATATTGGAAATGGTGGTAAAACGGATTTCTTCTTAAAACAACTTAATCCTGGTTTAACTCAAACCGGCAAAATTATCTTTGACGTCCCTGCTGATGCACAAGGTTTAGTATTAAAAGCTCGCGGCGGTATGATGGGTAAAGAAATTAAATTAAAAGTAGAATAAACTTTAAAGGAGAACTTAGAATGAAAAGAACAACTGAATTTGTATTAGGACTTATTGGTGGTATTTTTGGTATTATTTGTGCGTTTATTGCTTTAATGATCGGTGGTATGGGAGCCGCGTTTGAAGCAGAAGGTGCAGACAGCATCATCGGTTTAGGATGGGGAGCTGTTGCTCTATCAATCTTAGGAATCGTTGGATGTGTAGTAGTTAAAAAGAACGCTAAAGTTGGCGGTATCATGATGACAGTTGCTGCTATTGGCGGGTTCATCTGTATCTCTATCGTTTACTTATTACCAGGAGTATTATTATTGATTGGCGGATTAATGGGTATCTTCCGTAAAGATAAAGCTGCTGTATCTGCTTAATCATACGTTATGGTAATCAAAATTAGAGGGCGAAGCTCTCTTTTTTTTGTATATTCTAAATATCTTGTACTCAAATACTGGAAATTTTGATACTATTTTATTATTAAAATCTAATATATAAGGGGAGAAATACGGGTGGAAGTTGAAAAGAAATCAAAGATTTGGGAGTATATCGGATGGGGGAGCTTCATTTTAGTCGGTTCTTTCTTATTTTTTTGTGCTTTGATATTAGTATTTGGTGATCCGAAAACTAAATACCAAGCTCAAGAGGTTACAGCTCAAGGGCAAGAAGTTAAAGATGCTGAAAAAGATTCGAACAAGGAATATTCGATTGGCGAGACTATTAAATTAGGTGATCACAGATTAACTGTAACCGAAGTTAAAAAATCTCCTGGTGGAGAATTTGATAAACCGAGACAAGGGCATGAATACATATTGGTAGCAGTAAACATCTATAATGGTGGGAAAGAGGATATCTCATACAATACGCTTGACTTCGAAATGAGAAATAGCCAAGGGAATATCACTAGACCGACCCTATCAATAATCAATCAAAACACCGCGCTAAATTCTGGCCAATTAGCACCAAAAGGACAAGTAGCTGGAACTGTTGTATTTGAACAACCTATTGGAGAGAAATTGAAATTACAATTTACACCTAATTTTTGGAGTAAGAAAAAAGTTATCATTAACCTTTAAAATAAAAAAAGCACAGGGAAAGGGAATCCCATGTGCAATAATAACTTAGGTAATTACAGTATAGCATAAAACTTTAAATATATATCGTTTTTATGTTATTCAAATTATAGAATATTAATTAACGTGTTAAAATAATATTTGGATGGGAATCCAAATATTATTAAAATTAAAGTGGTTCAAGTCGGAGGAAGGCACCTTTGGGTGTCTTTTTTTATGCACAAAAAGCCTCATCTTCCTATAGAAAGGATAAGGCCTTTACAACAAATACTAATTGCAACTATATTAACTTTACATTACATTAAGGTTAGAGAATATTATACTAATAAAGCGCTAAATAGTAGGTGGAAAAAATGGAATTTAACGATTTGGGTATTACCATTAAAGAACTTCGAATTAAAAAAAATATATCTCAATCCGAATTATGTCATGGAATATGTTCACAAAGCCAAATTAGCAAGATCGAAAAAGGTGTGATTTATCCATCTAGCATATTGTTATATCAATTATCAGAAAGACTTGGTACTGATCCAAATAATATATTTGCACTAACTCGAAATAAAAAAATAAAATATGTAGAAAATGTAAAATACGTAATAAAAGATTGCTTAAAGCAAAAACAATATAAAGAACTTTATGAAATAGTAAAAAAAGAGAAAAACTTAAATAATTTTCAAACAAAAGAAGAGAAACAATTTCTACTATGGAATGAAGCAATTGCTATATTTGAAATAAATAGATCAACAAAAACTGCTTTAACTCTTTTAAATAATGCATTAAAACTAACTGTAACGAATGTTGATTGTTTATCAGAAAGAGAAATAGATATTATGCAGACAATGGCTATATTTCATGGGGAAAATAAAGAATATGAAAAAAGTATTACTATATCAAAAAAATGTTTAACTAATTTTAATAAGTTAGATTTTCCTAGAGATAAAGAAATTAAATTAAAAATCATTTTCAATTTAGCAAAAACTTTGGCCTCCACTTATCAACATGAAGAGGCAATAAAATACATTGATAAGGGCATCAAATTAGCAATTAATCTAAATACTTTATACCTATTAGGTGAACTATTCTATTTAAAAGGTCAGTGTTTATTAAAGATTAAACAACACAATGTAGAAGATGTTGTTTATAACTGGAAAAAAGCATTATTTATATTTGAACTAACCGAAAAAGAATATTATACAAAAATGATACCAGATGAACTTATTGAGATACAAAATAAAAAACACTCATAATTTCGTAAAAACTACTTACAAATCCCCATAGTTTTTAGACTTAGCACTATATTATTAAAATTAAGATGGTTCAAGTCGGAGGAAGGCACCTTTGGGTGTCTTTTTTTATGAATTGAAAGCCCACCTATTTCCGTAGGTGGGCTACTTGTGATTTTGCACTCGTGCATGATGAAATTATAACAAAATTCCTTCATCCTCAAGCTTCCAGATGGTTCAATTTATATTAGTCTAAAGTACGAGCAGCTGCATAGAATGATCCAGAACCACCATTTCTGTGAGTAACTTTAAGCTTATATTCACCTTCCGAAAGATTATAGTGCGTATTTGTAAAAGCCTTTCCTGCTTCTAACGATCCATTTTCAATAGTATTATCTTGTGAGTCTTTTAAAGACCAGTCAAGCGTGCCTTTAGTATTGTTTGTCATATGAACTCTCATATTCCCATCTTTTACATGCACAAATGATACTTCTCTTTCTCCATTTATCAGACTGAAATTATCTTTAAGTATTTGAGTACGCTGAATAATTGGCGCTGAATTTTTAGTATTATCTATACCTTCCGTACTTGCTGATGCAGCTCCAATTCCTCCAGTTAATGCAATACCAGTTGCTAATGTTCCTACTACTAATTTCTTGAACATAATAAATCCCCCTTAAATATTTTTTTATAACTTGCACCTCAAATGTATCACCTTTTCTATTTTTGTAAATATTTTGAATTTGTAGAAATATTTATTTAAATTTTGTTAATATTGGTAATACATTTTATCAAATGGAAAATAGAGGGATTTATGATGGTATGTAATAATGCATGTTCATTCGGCAAAAGAATGTGATAAACTCTAACCACCTGTTCTATTTTTTCAGTTAAAATGGAAACCTTACTTCTTATTTACCACAACAAGAGAAGGCACCTTAGGGTGTCTTTTCTTTATGTTCAAAAGGACCTGCTCAATTCATGCGTAAAAACATAAAGTATATTATATCCGTTAAAAAACATGCGTACACCCTTGTTTTCTCTTCTTATTAAAAGGAGGATCTATTATGGGATTTGGTGGTAGTTGCGGCGAAGGCTGCGGTTTTACTGGAGGATTTGCTTTGATCGTTGTACTCTTTATACTATTAATCATTATCGGATGCAGTTGCTTCTGCTAAAAACTATTGGAAAAGGCGCCTATATATAAGGGCTTTTTCTTTTTCTCAATATAATTGCTATAAAAATATGCTATTATTTTAATGCAAATTCCCTTTTGTGCAATGAGATAGTAATACCCAACCAACAAATGAAAAGCCCACTGTTATGGAAATCCAGTGGGCTTTTCATTTGTTTTTACTTTTGTTATAATTACTGTATTAGTATTACAGTAATACCTTGTGTATATAATAAAAGAAGAGATGCTCGACACATCTCTTCTAGTAACTGCTACCGTCAGGGTGGTGGTTATATCATTTATTTTTTACGAAACCCACCCTTTTGCTTCCGACGGCGACGAGGAGTGGGTTTTTTGTTCTCTTTTTCTAAAATTTGTTTCCTAAAAACATACGCAGAAACTTCACGTACAATGGCTTTCACAAATTCTTTTAGAAGTTCAAACAAAAACTCCATAGGTATATCACCCCCTTTCCTTCCAAATGGAAAGAAGGGATAACCAATCACCCTCACAATATACAGTTGTTTTTATTTTATCATACTTGTACAAGCTCACCAATATAAAAAAGCCCACCTATTTCCGTAGGTGGGCCTTATCTTTATTACACAATATCAAAGTATACTCTCTTTTTCTCATAAACTTTATGTAATTATACATATTCGTAAAAATTACACTAAATAAATATTACATGTAGTAAAATATAAACCGTGGACACGTTCTATAAAGCAGATTCTTTTGAAAGACGTAACATATTGATCTCAAATCTCTTGAATTTTGTGAACTAACAATCTGGTGTATATAGACGATTCTGTTTTATAGGATGTGTTTACACGTATAACAAGGGGATAATACGGATAGGTTTATACTAAATGAACGTGGTTCAAGTCGGAAGAAGGCACTTTTGGGTGTCTTTTTTTATGGAGTACTGCCAACATTTCGAAAAAAAACATCCTTAAAATTTATATAAAAAATTTTAAGGATGTTTTTATTATGGAAACTACAAAAACGAGTTTAATTCAAATCCTTTTGGATGGACCATACAGTATCACAGACCTCGTAAAACTAAAAAATGAAGAAATCGATTATGGAATTTATCAGATTTATGGGAATCACCCTGTGTATGGTAATGACGTTCTGTTGTATATTGGATGTTTTTGCCCATCCCCAAAAAAGGGGGCTGTTACAAATGTGGAGAAATATAGAAAATCACTGAAAATGATTGCACTTTGGGTTAACATAGTATTAAGGTAACTTTCCTAAGTAAGTATTTAAGGGGTGAATAATTTGAGTTTCACATATAAGAGACCGTTAATTTTTATAGTCCTACTGTATATTGTATTGGTAGCTTTTAACTACGCAAATCATAATCAATTTAATTGGTTTGAAAACCTTATAAAAACACTATTTATAGTAATGTTCTTTGAAATTATGATGTGGTTATTTTCTTCAAAAAAAACAACCTCTAGAAAATAAGAGGTTGTTTTTTATCAATCACCATGTTTTTCCTGTCCAGCCTTCTTCTTCATAAATACATGTACCTAGATACCAAGCAAGCTGACCAGCTAAACCAATTAAATTACCTTTGACGCCTAATCTAATCATTTTTCTAGCTGCTAATTCATATTCTTTGTTAGTAATATTAGCAATAATAGAACCTATAAAGCCTACTGATAGAAATTCTTTATAATTTGCTATAAGTTTTCTTTCTATACAGTTATCTACAGCTTCCGTTTCTTGTTTGAATGGATCTTCATAGCCAGGTGGTGTATTTACACGTTGGATTTCTTGTCTCAATTGTTCTAATTCTTCGGTTTTACCATATTTGTTTTCTATCATATCAATATCAATATCTACTACTCTTCCATGTTTATCTTTAATTGCAGCTTCTTCAACAACAAATTTCAATTGTGCAGCTACTTCTTGCACTAATTTTTCTTCTTCACTATTAATCTCTTGAGCTTTTGAGATTCCAGCGAAAGAAGTTGTAAACAAAGCGAGTACAAGAGCCATCGATACAATATTTCTTAATATAGTCTTCATTTTTAACCCCATCCCTTTTTCCTTATTTATGCTTTTTTACCGGTATTTTCTAGCACGACTCTATCTTAATACATAAAGCTATAAAAATATATACCCTTCAAAAAGTGGAAAAATAATGAAATCCAACGATTATTACCTTTAAAACCGAGGTTTCAAGATAATTACAATTTAATTATTTGAATATTCTGCGTTTTATTTATCAAATTAATTGCGGATACAAATATAATGTTAGATGGTAGATTAACTGTCTGTAAGAGCACGATTCGGGAGGACTGCTTAAAGTTTTATTGTTATCTAATCATATGAAATTCGTAAAATGTCTGGTGCTATCTCTTATAAAAAGTGGGTACAATGATATTTTCTTATTCCCCCTTTTCGGGGGATGGACAAAAGCACCCATAATCTGTTTTTCTTAAATTTCACGTACTATATCAGATGTGTAAAACCATATTCAGCAATAAGGCCTATTCTACCATCCGTCCCCTTATCCTCTAACCAAATAAGGAATAAATCCCTAATTTATTCCTCTATCTTAATGAGTTATTCCCCCAGATCTTAAACAACCTCAAGTTTTTCATCTTTTCTTCGTAATTAAGCTTGACTGAAGGTCTTAAGGGTTTTTATCATGTGGGAACGATTATGGAACACGGCTGGAAGGCAGATTTATCCCCTACTTTGAAAGATCACAAAAAAAGTAATCAGTCAAAATAGATGGATAAGCGTCTTGTTTTCGCCATGCGGTCACTTATAAGGTATCCGTATGTATAGACCCTGTTCACTCAGCGATTTTCACCGCATACATCCTTTTTCTATGGCTTGTCCTTGTAATATCGTCCCTACACGACAAACTGAATGTACTCCCTAGCACCGTAATGCTAACGATAACCACCCGAACCTTTTAGAGAATAGTCCCTAGGCAAGTTCTCGCCCTCCCTCACCAGAAGAACAGGATTCCAATGAGGGGTGCTGTTTTTGTAGGCGTATACTTTGTACCCCCTGCACGACCAACAGCTAGCCACGCCGTAACACGTTCCCTCTATATAGAAGCACGGAATTACGGCTTATCAGTTTTTATTTACGTGGTATCAGGCAATTCCACGCGAACAAAAAACAAAAAGACATCTCCAATCCCTAAATGGCCTGTACAATCACAAGACTTCTAGGATTAGAGATGCCCGTTATTTATCTTTTGGACTACAAAATAATCAAAACTAGTATTTACTAGTTGATATTTATCCAAACAATAGATAAAATGGGTATATCAAAGAAGCCTCGTGAAAAGGCATAGTTGTTTAAGAAAGTGATGGTACACTACTTAAACGTAAACACTGTGGTTGAATACAGTTCATTTCTAGACAAGTGGTGGTACACTTGCTAGAGCAAGTCATTCCCGCTAAAGGTTGGTAGCCGTTAGCATACGGGAGTGGCTTTTTGTTTTGTGTTCATATTCAATTGTCTTATCGATCTTCATTTATGTAAAATATCAAATTATGTTTTGTTTTGTAGAATGTTGCTTGTTGTGTACTACGTTACAATAAGCTTTTTTGTTTGTAAATGCCTCTATAAGCCCGCAATATACCACTCTACATAAAATTCGAATTTCATTTTTATACTTTTATAAATTTATACTTTTATAAAAAACTAGTTTTTCAATAACAGAATGATTGTTTTTTTTATACTTTTATAATTTTATAAAAGTATAAAAGTATATTTTTATAAAAAACACGCTGCTAAATCCTGATAATACAACATTTTGAAAATAGGTTTTAAAAACTATCATCTATTTACAATTTGATTTTAAACTTTTTATAAAAGTATAAAATTATAAATTTATACTTTACCGTTGGTTTGTTGTGTTATAAAATCAAATTATAAATTTATAAAAGTATAAAAAAACTTTTTTTTACGAGGTGACGGAAAATGTGCAAAGTTATCACAACTGGGAACTTCAAAGGTGGAGTTGGGAAAACTACCAATGCTGTAATGTTGGCTTATACATTCGCGAAACAAGGAAAGAAAACTTTATTAGTAGATTTAGATCCGCAAGCAAATGCGACTGATTTACTATTTAACACAATGAAAAAAATATATTCAATCGAACCAGAATTCAAAAGAACATTAGCTATGTCACTTATAGATGCAAACTTACAGAGTGCGCTAATTAATGTACTGCCTAACTTAGACTTACTTCCTTCTTACGAGGATTTACAAACATATGAAAAATTCCTTTTCAGAAATTTTGAGGATGACTTCTCACAGGATACATATTTTGCAAAACAATTAAGTGCAATCAAAGGAAATTATGATTACATTTTTATCGATGTGCCACCACAATTAAATAAATTTGCAGACAGTGCATTAGTCGCTAGTGACTATGTAATGGTTATTTTACAAACACAAGAAAGATCATTAAAAGGTGCTCAGAAATACGTTGAACATGTATTCTCGTTAGCAGATGATTACAATTTACCATTAGAAATTATTGGGGCATTACCTGTACTAATGCAAAACGGTAATGAAATTGATAAAGATATTCTTCAAGAAGCCGAAGAGATTTTTGGTAAAGCTAATGTATTTAATAACATCATTAAACAGATGGCGCGTTTAAAGAGATTTGATAGAACAGGAATCACTTATAATCTGAAAGATGTTCATGATAAAAACGTTCATACTGTATACCAAAATATTGCAGGTGAAGTCGAAAAACGAATTGAGATTTTGGAAGGAATGACAACAGTAAATGGATAACAAATTGAATATAGACAAAGAACAACTTGGTATGAGAAGAAAGAAAACTGAAGGGTCAGTAACCTTCACACCCGAAAGTAAAGAAAATCAAGAACGTAGTTTTCCTGACGATGATAAGCTCTTTGAAAAACCCAAGAGAAAACTCACTACAAAAGAATTACCAAAATCTTTCCGTGTTTCATTAGAAACACATACAGCAATATCAACACTCGCTACAATTGAAGATATGAAAATTTATGAAGTAATAAATATGTTAATCGAAGAAAAAGTTGCTTCATTACCTACACCAAAACAAAAGTTAGTAAAAAATGCTGTAAAACAAGTGCTTGAATCAAAGAAAAGTCGAGAATAGGAATGAAGTTAAACTTTATTCCTATCTAAATAAACGTGTTTATAATTTTATAAAATTATAAAGTTATACTTTTATAAAATTATAAAAATCAAAATAGGAGTGGTACCTTTGGAAAATAAAAGTAAATCTTTTTTAGTAACTGTGACACCTATTACCGATAGTTCATCTTTAACTATTCAAAGTGATCAGACTAACACGGAAAAGGAAATACAGACACCAGAGAAGCCGGATCAACGTTTAGTCCCATCTAAAACAGCTAAAATTTCACCTGCTGTTTTGCTAAAGCTAAATACTCTTAAACCATTTATTCAAGAAAAAGAAGGTATGGATAAAACATCAATTAACAACATCGTTGATATGCTTATTGAAAACTATGTAGATACTAAGCTAGCGAATCGACATTCTAAGGCATACAAAGATATGTACAAACGTCTTTATGAAGTGTTAGAGAATAAATAAAACATTTTAAATTGGAGTGGTCATTTTGGATAAAAAATACTTGGTGACTGTAACGCCCGTTCTAGATAATCATGTAACAAATAAAAAGAGTCCCTTGTCAGAAACAGACAGAAAAAATATAAAAGTATCACCTGAAACACTTAGTAAAATAAAGGCCATTAGCACAATGAAAGACATAAAAAATTACGAACTTATTGATGAAATACTAGATTACTATATCGCTAATAAGTTGAGTTCAAATGAACAAAACAATCTCAATGACATAATATCCATTAGAAAATAAGCCCTATTTTTTTGTAGGGCTTCATCTTCCTTTTTCACCAAAACCGCCACCACGGCTTTTTCTTCTCTTTCGCAGCAGCAACTTCATCCCGAAACTCCTGCATCAGTCTCTTCGTTTCCTGCATCTCACGCAATGTTTTCATAAGCGTCTCATCCCGTGCTTCTAATCGTTTTTCTACTCGCTCATTATGCGATTCTACACTCGCTTTGATTTCCTCGTTACTTTGCTTCGCCTGCTCACTCAATCGCTTCTCCATTGCTAACATGCTTTGATTCATTTCTTGCGCCATAACGCCATACTGCTGCTGGAGTTGTTCTTGAATGTGGAATGGTATTAGGTCTGTTTCCTTTGGATCTTCTTTAATTAGATCCGGATTAACTTTTTCTATTTGCTGCGCAATCATCTTCGCTGCTTTCTCTAGCGTCATACCGTCATGCTTGCTAAGCTCAATTAATCTCTCAATAACCATGATGTCGCCTTCTGAATATTCCCGTCTGCCGCGCTTATCTTTCTTTACAGCGAATCCCTCACGCGACAATACTTCCATGTACTTTCTAAGGGTGCTATCACTTATTCCTAGTCGTTTGTATACTTCACTAGCGGAATAAACAATTTCGTCCGTCATAACGTCACAACACCTCCTAGTGACAGTATTCCATGATGGTTAAAAAAATCCTGCAAATAAAAACGGAAGCATCTAATAAGAAACCTTGGTGGCGACTCTAGTGAATGGTCTTCACTGCAAGTCACAACTACTTGTTATGGTATAATTAAAATAGATAAAAGTATAAATTAAGGGGGAATTTTTAATGGATTATGTTACGGCTATTCTAAGCGTTGCTAATACACTGGTAATAGGTGCCTTTTGTACTACATATTTAAAAACGAAAGGAAAAAATCGAGCGGACATTGAAGATAGCGAAGAAATTTCAATGCTTAAGGAACTAGGAAAAAACATTGCAACAAAGCAAGATATTCAAGAAATAACAAGGCTCCAAGAAGTCATCAAAGCAGACTTTCAATTAAGAATGGAACAACAAAAATCTGAATTAAGCAGGATATCTAAAGAGTTCGAATTGTTTGTCGTGAAAAAGCACGAGCATTATCCTGAACTATATAAAAATATCGAATTGTGTATTGGTAAAGTGAAAGGGTTAAGGGGCGTGACACGCAGTATCGATTTCCACAATGTTAATAAAGAAGATATAAATAATTATATGGCGGAAAAGTCATTTACCGAATCTGATAAAGAATATATATGTTCTAATTGGGATAATAACAAACAACAAGCGATACAAGTTTTAAGACGTATACTTCAATATGTTGACTACAATGAAGCTAATGAATATTACGCAACAGCACATAACTTTTATTTATTGCACCGTTTGTTTTTCTCTGAAGAAATTAGCGATAAATCTAGAGAGTTATTAGATAAAATTTACTCTCTATGGGTTAATTATGATCCAGATTTTACGTTTGTAGGGGATCCTGATCTTTTATCGCATTTAAATGAAGAGAATGAAATATTAAAAAATGAAATAGACGAATTAAAGAATGCATTATTCAAACTACTTCAAGATGAATTGAGGGCAGGTAGCGCAAGTTAAATCACCCCCCTTTTCTAATACATCTTAACTAAGTTGTGTATATGGTTAAGATGTATTTTTTAAATATGAAAATTTACTTGAAAAAGCCCTGAATAATCAGTTTTTTTATTCTATATTCATTTTTGGTTACATAGCATAGAGTTTGTCTGTTACCCTCGTAACTCTCCCTAGCTTCGACTGTATTGTTTAGTCAAGGAAGAGTTACTATTAGATTGCCTTAGCAATCTCAACAAGCAACCTCATAAACAACGGAATCATTTGAACTACAATATAACCAATCCCTGCCCTTGAAATAAGGGGAAATCCCCGTTCCTGGCTACCAACCATAATAAAAAACCGCCGCATAACGCTACAACGGATATGATAGAATCAGCAGTTAAGAAATTACTGCAAATAAAAAAACTGACTCATAAGAGTCAGTTTTTTAATTATTTTTACTTAGCGTTATCTCGTAGATCTTTGATAGACATTGGAATAGTTCTATATAGAAATACCGCTAATTGTTCACGTGTTACTGTACCGTCTGGATTAAAGTTATTATTACCTACACCACCAGTAATACCATTACTATATAAAATTTCTACGGCTTCATTGGCCCAGTGCCCTTGCATATCGTTAAATTGATGATCAAACTTCTTGTTTAACCCAAAAGCGTTTTTGAAAGTTTGAGCAAGTTCTGCTCGGGTTACAACTCTATTTGGATTAAAACGACCATCAGACGCGGAAGAAAAAATTCCACTTTTATATGCTGCTGCAATTTCCTTTTTAAACATTGAATCGTTTATATCATTGAAAGGAATCGGCTGTGACATATCATAATCCGGAATTTTCACCGTTCTATATAAGAATACCGCTAAATCTTCACGCGTTATTTTTTCTACAGCTCCAAAATAACCATTGAGGTATCCCAACATTATATTGTGGTCAACCATGTAGTTAATTTCATTATATGCCCAATTCCAATCGGGCACATCTATAAATTTACTAGTTTGAGCACTCGCTGCTTGTATTCCCTGATTTGTGGTATTCCCTGATGTCTCAGCCATAGAGTTATTTGCAAAAAAAGTTGTACCAAATACTGCTGCACATACACCTGAAATTAATAATTTTTTCATTACTATTCTCTCCCCTTTATTTTAAACGTCAATAATACAATTCCAACAATCATTATATAACTATTTTGTAATTAGTAAAAGAAGGAATTTTTTTGATTTTTATTCCAATAATAAACCCGTTAATAGAATTAAATAGCTTTAGCGATTTCAACAAGCAACCTCATAAATAACGGAATCATTTGGACTACAATATAACCAATCCCTGCCCTTGAAATGAGGGAGAATCCCCGTTCCTGGCTACCAACCATAATAAATAGCTCACCGCATAACGCTACAACGGATGCATTTTATAATAATATGACGTTGAAATTTATCGATATTATTGGTGTAAAATAAAAAATCACCTAATAGGGAGGATTTTCTTTATTTCATATAAATATTATTATATTAATCTAAAGTTTCTGTATTTACATTTTTTTCTTTTTATCTCATAATTTTAATTGGGGAAAGGGAGGAAAGAAATGGTTCAAATCAAAGTGACACCGGAAATGCTAGAAGAAGTTGCTAATCGTGCAAGTAATACCAGAATCGCATTAGAATCTATACATAATAATCTATGTAATGAAATAGATCGTTTATGTTTTCAATGGATCGGTGCCTCTAATCAACAATTCGTTCAAATGTTCAATGACGCGAGACCAAAAGCTTTTGCATCTATTAATTCGATTATAAAAGTGGAAGAAGATTTAAAACGAATTGCTGAAAAATTCCGTAATGCGGATGATCAAGATGTTACATTGGAAGAAGGCGCAATGTGTGGTAAACCTTCTTCTGAAGAAACAGGATTTGATAGCGGCAAACTAGCTCGAGATATTGCTGGTGAATTAACTGGTGAGTATGATATTAAAAGAGTTTGGGATGGAGTTGACCCTTCTACTGGAGAAAAACTGTCAACCTGGGATAGAATTTTTGCAGGCGGAATGGCCGTAGCTGGTATTACACCATTCGGAAAACTCGCTAAAGTTGGAAAAGGTGTAAAAATGACTGCAGATGCAGCTCAAGCTACTAAAGCCGCTAAAACTGCTAGAGCTACTGAAAATTATAAAGCTCATCTTGAGAGACAGGACAAATTATTAACTAGTAATGGCGCATATCGTAAAGCTAGACGTAACGCTGGAATCCCAAACTCTACTCCACGCCAAAAACCTACTCAAATCTTTGATGGAACTAGTGAACATAGGTGGGTAGAAGAATATTCTAATATTAAGAATGAAAAAGTATATATAATTGAGCATAGAGAAGATAAAATGGGAAGGGGTTCCCATTTCCATACTGCAGATGATGAAAAAGGAAGCCCACTGGAAAAAGGAAGATATAACCAACACCCTGGACATTATCCGGAAGATTTTGAAGGATACAAGAAAAAAGGAAAAAAATAAGAAACTAAAGGTGTGAAAAGTTTTGAGTAATATGAATAAAAGCCGAATCGAAATTCTAAAAATGAAAGCAAAGAGAAACGCTAATAGAAAAGAACTGATAGATGAACTTTCTAATATTGTTACGATTTCTATGGACTCATTTATGGATGCAGAATCTAATGATTTATTTTGTAAAGAATTATTTAATACGCTAGAGCAAAATTCAAACATAAAAAAATTTGGTAGCACTGATTATGAAGAAAACGGAAGACTATCAATAGCGCTGTTAAAAGAAACAGCTAAAACTATTAAATTTCCAGTTAATCAAGGGAGACTCTTTTTCTCTAAGGGTGGTAAAATTGAAGCAGTTAAGCTAAACATTGCTGAAGTATTTGATAATTTAGAAGAGTTATCAACCATATCAAGATTTCTAACTGGGTATGCGGATTTTGTATTAGTTGGTGATGATTTAGAATTCGGCGTATGTATCGAAAGAACGGAATATCATTATGAATTCAGTATGTGGGGATTAACGAAAATCTAAATCATGAAAGTAGACAAAACCACCTTTTTGATAGGAGGTTTTGTCTACTATTTCACATATATAGGATTCATTTGTAGTTACTTAGTATATTTCACTTAACTTCATACCACCAACCTTTACGGTCAAGGTATTCTTTCATTGCATTTAATTGCGTATCACTCGTAGGGTCTGTTACTACGAAAATTAATCCATCTCCTTGAAGTAGAAACGTACCTGTCATATTAAGAGATTTCATAGCTCCTGCTACATCAGGGACCTCATACGGTGAGAACGCTCCTGTTTGAATAATGTTTTGTTTAGTCTTCTGAATAGGCGTAATTCCTGAGCTATCTCCGCTAGTTTCTTGTCCAAAGTAAGCGAAAATTACTGCTGAGGTAATTGCATCCACGTTCCACTTGGCCATATCTGCATCATTATCTATAAAACCTGCTTCTACAAGGAAGAATGGGCAGTTACTTGAACGAATTACTCCGATGTCTGGACGGATTTTAGCTCCACGATCTTTCCATCCAGTACGTTTAGCGATTTCTGCTGAGATACGAGCTGCCATAGGTGCTTCCTTTGCAGAGTAGCAAAGCACTTCT
Organism: Bacillus cereus group sp. RP32; assembly: GCF_040459735.1. NCBI lineage: Bacteria > Bacillati > Bacillota > Bacilli > Caryophanales > Bacillaceae > Bacillus > Bacillus cereus group sp. RP32. The sequence continues at coordinate 16,149 of NZ_JARVHO010000003.1, forward strand.
ACTCCGTGTCCATTTCCATCAGAAGCGTTAAGATGCCACGCGAATCCTACATCATTAGGTCTATCGTTAATATTCCTAACTTGGTTACCTACAATAGCATTAGCTGTGCGACCTACATCATCAGTATCGTCCTCTACAGAATGACCTAGAGAGCACAATTTATTAATAAAATCTTTATTACACTCGCGATCCATTAGATGTTCTTTACGATTACCCCAGTTAGCTCCTGGTACAATATCATTGTGTCCTCCGTGGCTTGATACTCTCATTATTCAACATCTCCCTTTTTAATTTCTTGTTTTTGTTTACCACCTAAAATTTCAACTGCATTTGTTAATGCTGAAGGTAAAGGGATTCCCATACGCCCTGCATTTTCTAAAAGAGATAACAACTCATTCCCAATAAAGAAAAAGATGGTCGCTTCACGAATGGCACTATTGCTTCCAAACGCTGAATCTAACTGTGCCGCTACTCCAACCAAAAGAAAAAGCACCACCTTTTTGGCGATGCCTTTGAAACCAACTTTACTTTTCAACTCTCCGTTATATCCTGCTGCGAATACTCCTGTGATATAGTCGATAGCTGCCATGATAACTAGAACTTTCAATGTTGTATCCCATCCTCCCAAAAAGTACCCGCAAAAAGCTCCGAAGGTAGCTATAAATGTTTTCATTAATACATCAATACGATCCATCTTTTCACTCCTTTATGCAAAATAAAAAAGAGCGGCGATTTTCACCCCTCTTTTTGTAACTATTCAATTTCTAAAATCGCTTTGTTACCTTCTTGTTTAACTATTATTTCATTATCAACTACACAACCACCTTCACAGGATATATAAACTTCACTATCAGGATTCAAATTCAATAAATTCGCAATTAATTCTTCAACAGTCAAATCCACACCTCCCGCAAAATAGATTGTTTAACTATATACAGGAATCCCTCCTATATATGGTGTTAACCCGTTTGGATACCTTTTGAATGAATTAGCGTAATTTCGAATGAAGTTTTCTTGTTCTTTAACATCTTCTAGCCATTCTCTAGCGGACTCTGTTAAATCCCTGCAGAATTGTGCTACATCAATATTCAACGCATCATTAAGTATATTATTATGGAAAAAGAAATTGGAATTTGGTTCAATAAATATAATTCTTTTATATTTTGACTTCTCATGTTGTGTACTTCCTTGATGTAAGAAAGAACACCTAAAATAGTAACAATCCTCAGCAGACATGTTAAGTTTATCTCCTACATATTTGTTGTACCATTCTTTATATTTTCTTCCACTAGCCTTTCCATCATCAGACTGTAAAGCAGCACAAATATCCGGTATGCACAAAGCCATCCCCAAAGATAGCTGGTATACTCCTGCATCTAAGCCTCTTTCGATTTCATTAAATAGGTCTTCCATAAACAAACTCCCTCCCCTTTCTCATGAGTTTATTATACATGACTAAGATTAGCTACCGTCTATGGGAGTTATATTTTTTGGTTTTTTATACGTAATAAAAAAGCCTGCTATAAGCACGCTTCGTTTTGTTGCAAAAACCGTATTTAATTTACTGCATTACCGCAAATACTGTATCTATTATAATCATCCAAAGAACTGCTGATGTTATCCCGCCTAGCACGATAGCTTTTCCAAATTTATTTTCATTAACCATATTCATAATATCTACCTCGCTTAGATAAGTTTCGTATAGATTATATTAGTATTGTTAAATCTTAATGGTTTCTATGTGAATTTAATGTGTTCAATTTATTGCAAAATAAAAAAGCCTGTTGCTACACGCTTTAATTTCAAATTTACACTTATAACGTTATTTGTGGAGTGATTAAGATTGCATCCACTTCTTGCTGTGTTAAATATCCTTTTGTGGCACAAGCTCTTACATACACCTCATCAGCCTTTTTCATAATCCACATATTTAAAATAAATTGATACATTATTATTTCCCTCCCATTATTAATTCCATTAATGCATTTTCTACAGCTTCTAAACGCTCAAGCGCAGTTGGTTTTGATTGTTTTTCTTTCCAGTCTTGTCCTGTCCATTCCCAAACCCTTGTCAAATCTACTGGCGCAATTAATGTTGAATTTGGTGGTGGCTCATAAGTTACTACTGTTTCGATATTGCCGTCAGGATCATGGACCAGTGCTTCAATTAGATCAATGAATAATTGTCCATCTTGTGTTTTATACTGATTAATTTCTTCTATATCAACAAATTTAATGTATATTTTGCTGTTATCCCATACATAATATCGTCTTTTCATAACATTCACCTCAAATTTTAATCCAATATGTGTCTGTCTTTTTCAATCGTACATATTGACTTTGGGTTAACTCAATTTTTGAACCAATGTTTAAGAGGTCAGGTCCTGTTCCTGTATTATTTAAAGTGAGGTTACCCGCCCCAGCAACGATGAGTGTAATTTCTTGCCCTAACTTTGCACCGGTAATCTTATCGATACTGCCTTGTACATTTTTAAACATGAATGGGTACGTTTCGTTAATCGGATTCGTATTTTTATTTATGAGACTTGAAACATTAAACTCACCGTTTATAGTACGCGGAGTAACGTTTATATTCCCAAATGTTCTTTGATTGTCGACAAATGATAAAGGCATGTTTCCGAATGATATTCCACGAATTTGGAAAAGTGAACCATCATAATTGTTAAGAGTTGTAGTCACACGTTGTTTGCCTTCAAAGTCTTCTGGTAATTCAGCGATGAAAATAGAGTAGGCGTTTGGTAATGGATCATTTCCGTAATAAAATTTAGCGTTACCTGTAGCCGTTATACTGTTTGCATGGACTTTCGCATTGATTACTCGATATCCCATATTAATACCACAACGCGTTGGATAAGTAATCGGATTGTTAGCAACGATAATATTAGCTTCCGGGTATGTGGATTTGTCTATTGTTTCTATATAAACACCATCTCCAGGTATTCGTTGACCAGGCCATGCAATATTATTTCCAGTTACAGTCAATGTTCTCGGATCTTCAATATGAATTGAATTCCATCCCGCCTCGAAGCATTGGTTGTCCGAGATAATACCAAAGTTACTTTGTTTTACATAAATATTATGACATTTGGCATCTGACTTTAGACGATACAACTGATGGAAGAAGAAATTATCTGAAATAATAAATCCGTCTTGTCCTTCAAAATGAACGTGTGTAATACCTCTTAACGTTAAATAACCGTGACACCCCATAAATTGCCAATCACCGTGCTGATTGTAACGCCAATTAGATGAAACGCCTTCGTACCATGGTTTCCAACTAGTTTTCGCGCAATACTCTACATTAACAAAAAAACAATCCTTTATTTGAATTCTAGCTGTTTGTTGATAAGGGACATCTTCAAATAGTGATTCCCCATAGACGGCACGATGATAGTTTTCAAAATAACAATTTTCAATTGTTACGCAACGTGTATTTTGAATTACAATCGCATCCGTTATATTGTATTTATCATGTATAAATCTAAGGCCGACAATTCTAGTAAATAAATCAATAATATTATTATCGTAACTAGGGTTCGGTCTTTCTACGGATTTAATCTTAATTGTTCCTTTTAGAGTTCCCGGTCCTGTTATCGTTATATGAGGCGACTTAATTAAAACTGTTTCAAAATAATAAGTACCGTATGGGATAAAGACCGTACCCCCAGCAAAAGGGAAATTAGGGACAGTATTAGCTATATAATCAATCGCGTCTTGAAATGGTTTTGTATTATCAAACGCCTGATCTTCCTGAACTGTTTTTGCCCCATACCATGAAATGTTAATCCCGTGACTTTGAGATTCTTTTGCCAGTTTTTCGATTTTTTCTGCAAGATTTACTGCATTTAATTGTGATTTATTTAAACGTTCTCGTAAATTAACTGATGTAACTCCAAATACGTCATTTCGTGCATCAATAACTTCTGGATTACTGTCACCACTCGCATTGATTACAAGATTGTCCACACGGCTTTGTAGTTCCTTGGATACTTGATCGACAAATGAATATTGTCCGTTAACGGCATTTTCTATATCTGTTAAATTTTGATTGTATTCATTCCGAAATAGACGTTGAAGCCATGTATTACCAAAGCGTCTTAATTTCAATAGTCCCAATTATTTTGCACCTCCTTAAAACTCTTATAAAATTCGTTTTTTAATAGCTTTCTATTAACCTTCTAACCACACGCGGAATATCCGCGCATATGCTTTCTTTCCTGCTACTTTGTTTCTCATTCTCAAATAAAAACTTTTGAGTTCTCCATTCGGAACGCCTAAATCATACACAAGTTCTACATCATCGTTAGACGGTGGCGCAGAAGTCTGTGTGGATGAAATCTTGCTCATGATTTGTTGACCGCTATCGCTCGAAACCATTGCGAGTTCAACCTCTCCACCAGCTTCAGTGAAAATTTGCGCTTTTAATTTTACATATCTTGTTTTATGTTCAAATGTGTAAAATTGACAGCTGTCTAAGACGTCATGTGTAGAGGTTAACCACCAACCGTCCTCTACAACATTAATCCCCCGGAACGGTGGATAATGACCTGCAATATCAAACCCATACTGTATAGCTCCGCCAATAATAGTCGCAAAACCATCATCACGCTCAACACGAATAAGACCACGATGAACATCGAGGCCTCCTGCACCAATATGAACGTATGCGTTTGGATCATCAGGGGATATATACCAATCTCCAGTATGATCAGAAAAATGATTAGAGTTTCTGTACAGTCGCTTTAAAGAAAGACTTAAATTACCACCATCGTCTAACAATTGTTGAACTTGTTTTTGCGTTTGTTGGAACTGCGCTTGTATTGCAGTCATTGTTTTTAGTTCTTTGAAAGTACTCAATTCGACTATCGGGCTTTTCGTTGGGTCCGTCGGATCATCCTCAATTTCAATGACACGAATCTTTATTTTTACATCAGCCTTCTCGTAAAACATATATACATAATCGCCAACATCAAACTTATGAAGTGGAGATAATCCATTTTCTATCAAGTTAGCAATACTTACTTTAAACCGCGTATCAGGAATATCGTTGATTGCCTTCTTACAAGCTTCTAATAATGTCTCACGTGTAGTAAAACGTTCATCTCGAATAGGTTTTTGATGAATCCTACCATATACACTAGCCATCGGAGACTCGTATTCAACCATAAATTCGTTACCTGCAGAATCTTTTCCGTAACCTCTAATATAGGTAGCGAAATTAGTCATATCTGTGTCTTCTTCCAATGTTTTAAGATTATGGCCGTAACGGAATTGCGCTTCTGTTTCCACGCCAATTTGATTCTTGAAAGTAACTGTTTTAGTCTTGTTATCAATCTTCATTTCAGCTTCGTATCGATTTAACGCTTTTTGCAAGAGTGATAGCCTTGTATCATCCCCGAAATTCTCAAATCTCGTTGTCGCAAAAGCGCCTTGATTAATGTATGTCCAACCACTCCCATTAAAAATGAAGTCCATACACTGTTTAAAATTGGCATAACCATTGTATAAGTTATATTGCCAATCCATCATGTCATCAAAAAATATATGTGGAGCAGTTATCGCTTTACCGAAATGACCACGTTTGTTAATCCCTAGAGCTACATATTCATCATTAGTTTTATCTATGATTTTAGCTCTTTTATCTACGAGATTATAAGCATGTGCTACATTGGGAGTATTTAATAAATAAAAAGAAAGAGAGTGTTCACCATTCACACGTCTCTTTCTTTTAACTTCTTTATAATCCGTTAACATTTCAGATTGTCCATTCAATCCTTGGACAACTAACATCAACTCACCTCCTTATAGGTAATAAAATCTAAAGTCGAATTTAATTTCAAAATCACCTGATGCCCCCGTTAATACAAAGTCATTCCAACCAGGTTTTAATGTAATCAATCCCCAATTTGTATCTTTGAAAATGCTACCGACACTTGGTCGATAAGATTTTACACCATCTAATATGATTTGTGAGTTAGAAACTGCTGTTGATTTGCTATAACTCCATATATCGCCTGTTGTTACGTTTTTAATCGTTAACTGATCTGACCATCCTGTATACGTGATTTTAAATGGAATTGACCTCGGATCTATCGTGACATCTCCTGCATTATAGATACGGAAGGATGTTGTGTTATGCGTATACTTTGTATCTTCCGCGATTAAACCTTGACCTATTTGCCAGAGGTTTGAGTCAAAAGTCATTGGATCAGTTGTTTTACCAATACTTTCTGCATAAGGAAAAGCAGCGGTAAACCTTAAGTTCACTTCTGTTTTCACGTATTTCAAGGTTCGAATCGTATAAGGATCTACTTTAACACGCCACCGTTTACCTGGTTCACGTTGATCTATAATATAAAACTCTTCTTTACTATGAAATAATTGAAATATCTCATTTCTAAGCAACGCAATGTCATACATGTCCCTCGCTGATAGATTGAACCTTGCATTTAGTTTCCTTACTCTTACGGTCGTCCCGACATCTATTGCCCCGTCACGCCCTTTTACACCATCATCATACTCGGTATTATAATCAGGTGAGTCAGGGTCAAACTCAATTAATCGTAGACCGAAATCAGCAGTATCACGTTGAACTCCATTTAGCCTTTGAATTAATAAACTCATCCCATTCTCACCCCCGATATAAACATTTGGTTTCCAAGTCTTCTACCTAATTCTTGTTCAACAAAATCAACCATTCGTAGCATATCTGTTTCATTTGCACTTCCGTTATAATTCAATACCACTGATACTGGCGTGTTGTTGTTTGTAGTGTTTACAGTTCTTGTTTGTTGACCTTGCCCAGGAGTGTTCGCTGTTATGTCAGGGAGGTCTAGTAAATCACTCATTAACCCGCTCACCTGAGGAAAAGCGAGTTTGATACTGTCAGTGATTGGTCCTCCAAAGTCCAAGTGGTCTAAATCACTTAATGGTCCTGTTTTTGCAGGAGAGAAAGGCAAGAAATCACGTGCTTTTTGTGCTAGGTCACCTACTGCATCCGTAACCCAACTAGCTGCACTTTTTATCCCCTTTGCCATCATTTCTATTAATCCGCGACCTGCATTAAAGAAAGTTTGACCTAATCCAGTTATAAAGCTAACCACTTTATTTAAAATTGATTCTACAGCTGTAACTAGCCCATCTAATTTAGAGGACACTCCGTCAACAATACTTTGCCATAAATCGTCAAAGAAATTTTTGATCATTCCTCCCCAGCTACTTGCATATGAACTAATCGATTCTAACTTAGAACCAAAAAATACATATATTTCAGCTAAGGCATCATTCCATACTTTTTTAATATCATTCCAAAATTTAATGAATGGTTTGACTATATCTCCGGCAAATTTACCTAGCCAACCTAGGATTTTCCCAGCTCCCCAAAGTTGTAGCCAGCCCCATAGCAATTCAAGCGCTCCACTCCAAATTTGTTTAACTGCTTCCCATAACGCTGTCCAATTCCCAGTGAACAAAGCAGCAAAGAAATTTATAATTCCAAGAATGACATTTAGTGCTCCGTTTATCACATTTTTAATCGCTTCCCATGTCCCGATTACAATTTCTTTCACAATCGGCCATAAGACTTGCATGATCGAGACTATAATTGGCATAACTGTTTGTATTACGGAAAGTACAAAGTTCCAAACATTTTGTGCCGCCTGCATAATCATCGTTCCGTTTTCAGTCCACCAAGTTTGGATTTGCAATAGAACTTGCTGAAAATACGTAGTCATGGCAGTCCAAACCGGAATGAGTATGCCGTTAAGTATGAAGTTCCATACCGTCATAGCGGTAGCTTGTATCATCTGCCATCCAGTAATAACAGCATTCCTGAATCCTTCACTCGTGTTCCACAAATAAATAAGTCCAGCAACTAAGCCCACAATTGCCGCTGATACTACCCATACAGTAGCGCTCATTGCCATTAACCCTGTAACTAACGGACCTATTAACATCCATATAGAAGACCAAGCAGCAAGCATTCCGTTCCATAGTCCTATACCTATCGCCAGAGGAGATAACAATAAAGTTAAAGCAGGTACTAGCATCATCATCGCTTGAATAATCAATGCAATTGTTGGATGAGCTTGGTTGAACGCAGTCACCAATTCGAAAAACTTAGCTGCAAAGTTAACTATAGGAGTCATGAGCATTCCAAAAGCATCGACCATAGGTTGAATTGCTGTAACAAAAGCTCCTTTCATTCTCTCCCACGCTAAACCTAAAGGAGTTAAAGAATCCTGTAGTTCCTTAATCTTCTTGTCAGTTTCTTCTTTCAACCCTTGTAATTCCGTAGTTGCTTGCGCTCTTGCTAAACTCATTTTCTCTTTCCAAAGTCCAACATACTTTTGTAACTCAGGATCAGTCATTTTGGATATAGCCTTTACTTCCTCAGCTGATTGTGGTCCCATTTGCGCGAGATAATTGGCGAATTCCGAACCCGCACGTTGCGCTATACTAGCAAGGTTATCTTTCCACCTTCCTAATATACCAACTTGTTCCTCCAAGTTACTCATAAGCTTTTTACCACTTGTCTTCTTCATTTGAACTTCTTCGAATAGATTCCAGGCATTCATGATTTCTGTTGTTCTTTCCTGCACTGCATCTCGATAAGCCGTCAACGCTTCCTCTTGTTGTTTATAAATTTCAGAAGGATCAGGACCTTTTGCCGCTTTAAATAACGCCGCATAAAAAAGGCCTGCTGTAACCGCAGCCCCTAATGCTACCATTTGAAACCTCATTAAACCTTGGTTAATCATCATGGTCATATTTTTTAAATCTTTCATACCTGCAGTAGGACCTAACATTTTCAGCGCTAATACTGAAGCATTACCTGCATTAGCCATCCTATTTAATGCATCCGCCGCGCGTAATCCTGCACTATTGATTGTATATAGAGGATTTCCCATTCGTGCATAGTTTTCACGGATACGAGTTGCTTGCGTAGTCATATTCTTCATATAACCTATCGTCTGTAGCATCCCCATCATTGCTAATCTATTTGCATTTATAGCCGCATCTGCTGCTGCTTTTTGAGCTTTCCCTACCTTCTGAACTTCTGACATGAATTCTCTGGTTGTTCCTGTATAATTCTTAGAAGCTTGTGCCAACTTGAAATATTGATATTGAGCACCAATCATTTGATCTTTTACACCACGCATAGCAATTGCTTGTTGGTAGTGAGCGCTTCTCATTTCACTGTACATCCGTCTCGCTTCTTCCGATGTCCCTCTATAAGCGTAACGAATACGACGACCTAAGCTATCGTAACGAGCACCAACTTCATTAGTTAACCCACGGGCTGCATCTGCAACTCCATCACCAATATGACTTAGTTCATCGTTTACCCGTTGTACATCTCGACGTATATTACCTGTCTCTAACCTGGTATCTATCTCAACGCGACCATCTGCCAATTATCTCACCTGCCTTTCATCTTATCTTTTTGCGCTTCCATGCTTTTCTGAAATGCTATGAATTCCTGATGTTCTCGGATTTCTTTTGCTTTTGGAAGTTCGTATATTTCTTTCATTTTCTTAATACGTTTACGTTCCTCAGCGTTATTTTTATCTTTCGGCGGAATGTCGCATGTTCGATAATGAAGTGCTTGTCCCATTGGGGATTTGTTTGAAAGATTACGGAAGAGAACGATGAACTTATTCCATTGCATTTTTCCTTGTTGTTCAATTAGATCGATATTGTAGTCAAACAAAAAAGAGGAAAAAATCCGTTCAGCATCCACTACAAAATCTACGGTAGGGATTGTCGGCGCTTTTTCCTCTTCTTTCTCTTCTATTTCTTTAATCTTCTTATTCATTAATAATTTTAAATCAATATTTAACCTGTCTTTTAAAATATCCACAAACAACATTGATTTTTGTTCTATATCCAACTGATTAACAGCCACTTTATCTACCACTAACATATTTAGTGCAATGTCTGTTTTAATATATTCATTAATACTTTCATCATCGAACAACTCGAACAGTAAAAGGATATTATCAAATGCCAAGTTCAACTCTAAACGAACGCCATTCCATGTATAGAAGTCATATTCACGTTCGGTTAATTTCAACATTATTTCTTCACGTTACTTAGATATTTATTGCGTGTTTCATCCGCTTTCTTTTTTTCCTCTTCAACGTAAAGCCCATTTAAATAATGAACAAGTCCCATTAAGTTTGTAGAGGATCTTCCGGCTTTTTCGTATAGTGAATCGAATGACCCGTCACCTAAGAAAGTTTCTACAATATCCTTAACTACTTCTTTTTGTTTTTTTGCTACTTCTTCAATCACTTCATCTGTAGCAGATTCATAATCTGAAATACTATCAGTAACCACTTTAATTTCTTTATCGAACCTTTTAAATGCTTTTTGATATTTTGTTATTGCCTCATCATTAAATTCTACTTGATACACAGTACCAGCTACGTCTATTTCCTTATATGTCTTTTCAAACTCAAACTTAAATTGTGTCATATCCATATCTCCTTTATTGGTAATAGAAAAAGAGCCGTATTAACGACTCTTCATTAAGGTGCAGGGGTTACAGGCGCTTCTGTAAATGTGGGTGTCCCGTCAAAGGAAATAGTAAATTCAATCTCCCCTTTGCTATTCGCATCTCCACCAGGAGCTTTAATTTCAGAAATCGTTGCTTTACCTTCCCACTTGTCACCGTTCGGCTCTGTTACTGTGAATGTCGTTTTACGAGCAGGCCCGAATTTATTCAGCAAACTAAAGATATAATCTTGCGCTGCATCTCCATAGAAACGATGCCCTTCAAATCCATATCCAAGCATACCACCAGTTACATCACGTTCTGCTGAACCGCCGCCATCATAGTAGTACGTTTCATCTGTTTCTTCGTTATTATCAGGATCGACTGATGTGATACCTTTCGCGATAACAGCCTTTGTAGGTGTTTGTCCACCTGGCGTTATGTCGATTTCAAATTTGTAACCATAGTTCAGTAAAAATGACATATGTTAACCTCCTATTTCTAGCTCTGCACTGAACAGAGCGGTATATATCCATTCATTCACCGCTGTCTTCTCAACAAAATTAGGCTCCACATACACATTGAGTCGTCTTAGTGTATAGGAGCCATCTAAAGCGTAAAAAACACGCCTATGAACGTTATTTAGTTCTCTTGTAATAAATTCCATTGTATTGTTTGCTTCCAGTTGGTTACTGCTTTTTGCGAGAATTTGAATTTGTTTATTGATGATTTCACCTTCGTAATATTGCTCTCCTAGTGCCGATGGAATCATTCTAATAGCAATACTCTTTCGCGGTGCATCATTTACCCCTATATCCAATAAATCAGCTTTTATAGGAGCAAATAGGATACCTGGTGGCAAAGTAGCGATTAAATGCTTCTTGACCGATTCGATTAGCCATATCATATTTATCCTCCTATAAATTCCGTTTTATCTCGTTTTCTACGATTCTAGTCCAATCCATAACATGCCTAGCTTTTGCTTCCTCGAACCAGAGACCTCTGGCATTAGGATTGACATCTGTTGAGAAATTGTATTGAGGATTATAATAGATCCTCCTTGCATAGGGAGTATTCCATTCGATATGTCCCTCTCCTGGTCTGCTGAATCTAATGCCCGACCGCTCTACCTCACCTGTATCTTTCGGAATGTAAAAGTTACTATCTTTGAGAACCTGCTGATCTAGTGCATGTTGCGCCTTTTCAGTAGCTTCAATTACTTTCCCTTCAATAGCAGGAGCATCAACTTGAATGTTCACCCGAATCATATTAAAAGCACCTCCACATGATGAAGAATGCTTCTATCATAAAAGTCACTGACTTTGCTAACGGTCATTTCTTTACCGCTGAATATAACTTTAGATTTCTCTTTAAAAGTTACTGGTGTTGAATGTACCACATCATGAAATAACAGTGTTTGCATTACAGTGCTATCACCATTACCATTCAATACGACTGTCTTTTTAGGTTCAATCCGAACCCTTTCAATCGTTACAGCAGGTTTGTAGTTATCGCTACCACCCCAAGTATCATTTTCACCTTTATACTCCAAATACTGAATTGTATGGATTAATAATGAGCGCCTGATTGGTTTAGCCATGCACACACAACCCTGCATACAGTAATCCAGTTGGACTTAAGAACTTAGGCACCGATATTGCATACTGAGCATAGAAACTAGGGGAATCATCTGCCCCTGCACTCATTCCGTTCTCAGAATAAGAACCAACATCAAAACCACCACTGCCTTCACTTACAGTTGCAGCAGTTTCACCATTGATTGCTAAAAACTCAACTTGAGCAGCAGTAGCTTTCTGAACCTGCTTTTTAATAAAAGGTGCTAACTTATCAAAGTCGACACCTTCTAATTTGTAGTTAATAATGTGGTCAATTTGGTCACTAGCGCGATTAATTAACCTATCTAATAACATCGCATCCGATACTGGAGTACCTTTGTATTCACTATTGTAGTAATCAGCATCTATATATGCCATAAAATCACCTACTTAGCTGCAGCTTCCTTCTTCAACTTGGAAACTTCTGATTTCAGTTTTTTGTTTTCTTCTTTTAAATGATCATTTTCATCTAAAGCTTTGTTGTACTCAGCCAACGAAACATTTCGTCCGCCTGTGGCACGAGTGATAACGTTACCCTCTTCGTCGATTTGATCATATCCATCTAATAGGTAACTATCTAAGCGACCCTCATCAATATTCAGTGTTTTATTCAATCGTTTTACTTTTACTAAGTTACTCATTTACATCATTCCTTTCGTATTTAAAAAAGAGAAAGCTTTAAGCTTTCTCTTTTAAGGAGTTACAGGTGTTTGGATGTTGATCTGTACGCCGTCAACTTTTTTCTGAAGTAAGAATACATCCCAGTATTTACGCTCATAGTACAGGTATTTACCGGAAGTCGCAGCGCTTGGTTCATCTAAATCAACAAACTCATATTGTTGTGGCGAAATAACCGCAGCAGGATGAACAAGTATCATATCCATTGTTTTAGCAGATCCATCAGGAACAGCGCCATTCGTAAAGTTGTAAGCTGTTTTCATACGAGACGAAGGAACAGTTACAATCGTTACATCATCAAGCGAGTAAATAGAACGTTTTACAGTTCCATTATTGGCACCTACATCTAATTGTCGTTGTAAACCTTCTGCTTCTTTTAGTAGCTTTTTAACAGAAGGGAGAGTGTAAAGAATACGTCCTTCTTGTGGCACTTCTGCTTCATCCATTTTTTCCATCATCGTATCAAAAGTTTCGAGTACATTCGTCGCTGTTAATGCTACTGTAGTAGCAACTTTACCGAATGAAGTGTATTCAGAGTACAGTTTAGAAGCCATGTATTTGTCATGCTCAGGAATCGCTTCTTCTGTATTGAAAACTTTTGTAATGTTGGCGATAGATAAAGCCATATTTGTTTGGTCAATGTCCTGTGGATCAACAAGCGTTTTAAATTCGCGATCATGTGTAAGTGTTTTAGGTTCCCACGAGTTATCAGCGCGTCGTGTGTAGCCACCTACAACATCACGGTCAACATCAGTATAACCACCAACAGCAATACGTGGAATTTGGATTGTTTTCGCTCCAGTCCATTTAATGATGCTGTTGTTTGGTGAATTGTATAACGCTGCAAAGCTTAAACCTTGTGTGAATTTTTGCTGAAGACCCTCAGCGTATAATGAAGCATAATTAACAGTTCCCATATATTTAACATCTCCTATTATCTAATTTTAGTAATTCGCGAAAGCGGCTTTCCATTTATCAGCTTCAGTCAAAGTTTGTTTCTGATGCTGACCAGTTGTAAATGTAGGCTTCGGAGTTCCTTGCGGTTCTTCCACTACACCTTTAAAGTGTGGAAACTCTTCCACTACCATTTCAATAGCTTTCGTAATGTCTACATCATCACTAACCTTTGTTTTTGCTAGAGTAATAACTGCATTTAAGTTCTTTTCTTCTGTAATGCCTGACTTAATTGCAGCGTTTTCTGCTTGCAAATTAAAAAGAGACTCGTTTTTTTCTTGCAACTGAGTCTCAAAGGTCGTTAATTTTTCATTTGTCTTTTCTTGCTCTGTTTTCTGTGATTCTTGGTACTCATTCCAACCTTTTACCGTTTGTTTCAGCTGATCTAAGTTCTCTACACCAAGTTTCTTTAGTAACGCTGCTTCTTGTTGCAATTTAGCTTCCTCTAATTGTTCTTGGGTAAAAGTAACTGGCGGTTCTGGACTCGAATCAGTAGCAGGTGGCGTTGGATTTGGATTTGGATCTGTTACACTTGTATCACCTCCTTCCGGTGGAGCTGGTGGATTGTCTCCCCCTTCAGAGAAGAACTGCATTTCATTTAATCGTAATCTATATGGTTTTAGCATCTTAATTCCTCCTACACAATTTGTTCTCGGTTATATTGGCGTTTGCGCTTCGTCTGATTGATGAACTCTCTCATATTAGATTGGCGTTGCGAAACCTTATTCTTAGCTTCCTTCACACCTTCTGCATCGCCTAACGCTTCCATAACCTTTACTTCCTTCTTAGCTTTTCTAATCTGTCGTTCTAAGCTTCTTTGCTGTTGACTCTCCTTATATACTCTGTCATTTTCAGAAGTGTCATATGGCTTGTAACGTTTAGTTGACTTACCTTGAATGTAAGGGTAGATTATATGCCGACAGTTTATTCCTAAGATTCCGCTCGGTTCTCCATAAGACGTACTAGAAAAAGGCGGGTATTTCTTGCTTTTCCCACTTCTTGAGTAAATACGACCTTGATATGGGCTACAACCAGGGCGCGCGCCATTATGTGAGCTAACCTCTATTAAATCAACGTCATACTCGTCAGCACGTTCCCTCTGCATTTCATTAGCGACATTTTGACTTGTAGACCTAGCAACCATACTTACATAAGACTCTACAGACCATTTTCTACCCGCTTTATCAATTAGAGCAGGTATTCCGCGTTGTGCCCATTCGGAAACAGTCTGCCTAAGTGCTTGTTGTGGAGTTATAACGCCACCTAGTAGTTTACCTACTGTCTTGTTTAAAACATCAAGATAAACCTGTTGTGACTGCTTCAGCATGGTTGTGTTTACAAGGTTTAGCGTATCTAATGCCTGTTGCTCGTAAGTGTTAAGAATGCCAATTAGTGCGGCACTCGTATGCATTGCAGGAGCAGCAGCTAAACTTCCTGCTTGTACTGCTTCCTGGTATAACGGTTCATGTTGTTCCACCGCTGTAAATCCAGCGCCTTCTAACATCTTCCGCACTTCTTCAGCCGTTTTACCGCTATGACGGGAGATTGTATTCATTTGTTGTTGATTTAACTTACCTAACTTATTCAACTGAACTATGCGCCAATGTTGGTATTGTTCGAAGTTCTCAGCAGTTAATAGCAATTCCCTATCATACTTGAGCATTCGGGCCATGTTTAAAAGCAACTCTTCTTCGATTGCATTGTAAATGTCTACCACAAACATAGAGAGTTGCTGTAACTTCTCAGGAGGGAGTGCCATTACCCTTCATCTCCTGGACTATTATTCTGTTTTTTATTGTTCATACCGAAGAAATCCACACCTTCAGGCATAACCAGTTTATTTTCGTTTTGAATTTCTTCTACGATTCTCTCTGCTTCCTCTTCAGAAACACCATGAATCTTCATAATGGCTAACTTCTTAGTTGTTAATCCATTCATAACAAGCGTAACTTGCTTATTAATTTCTGCCGTCTGATCTTCCGCTATAGAGTCATCAAAAGTAACAGTAACTTCGTATTTATCTGTACTCTCAAATTCATCATACAGAGCAGCAATTTCGATAATAATATCTACTAAATCACGGATACCATCTTCTATAACGGTTTCATGGGACTGCTTCGTTCTGAATGTCTTGGAGTTTTCACTCACAACTTCAGTAGCGGTTTTAACTCCTTGTCCATCAAAACTAAATGCCCCGGCAGAGAAGCCTACCTGCATCGATACATAGTTTAATAGTGCATTAATAGCAGATGTATGCTCTTCTACACGCAATTCTACTGATATATCTTGAATCTGTTTTGCTCCATCATCGAAGTTCATCGCTTCATACACTTCATCAGTAGCATCGAAGTACCTCTGTGGTATGCCTGTTTGTGGATCTATAACAGTTCGTATTGCCGAAGCAGGTACCATAATACGCTTCTTACCCAAAACAAACTCCCGTTGGAAGCTATCAAACGCAATATCAAGTGATTTCAGCGTACTTAGTGCATTAGCATAAAGTGAGATTCCAAGTGGTGAAGTTAAATCCAAATTGTTTGCTGTATTCGGTTTAAAGTATACAAACATTGGTTTAGATAAGTTCTCGATCCTCACTTCTTCTTCTAAGTCAGGATATAAAGTAGATAAGGAGACTTTTACACCTAAATCGCCTTGATTCTTACTCTCATACAACTCATTCTTGATGACGTATTCTTCACCTTCAACTAAGTGCCACTCAAGAAGTGTGTACTTTTTATCTCCCTTAGAGATTTCGTTAACGAATAAACCCTCGGTAATATGTTTGTTATCCCAAGCGATTGGAATAAAGCAGTCTGCTGTAACATAGGAAAGTTTGATTCCTTCATCCCAGTAAACTTTAATTACCATTCCACCTAAAGCAAAAGAGTACTCTAGATACCTTTGAAACTCTTTAATGAAGTTATTTTCATCAAGGGTATTTTTGATATTATCTGAAAGTGTTTTATCCGATATATTGATTGAGCACTTCTCGTTAAATATAAGAGCAGCCATTTCCTGTGATATGACTTTCGCCATATTTAGCGAAGCCATCTTCCTACTCTTCTGCCCCTCAATCGTATGGTACTTTACGTTATGCCAATCGTCATAATGACCGCTGTATAGCGCCTTCCACATATCAATATGTTTGTATGATTCTTCATTAACAGGTATATCCTTTTTATCAGATATCTTCTTAATCCCTTTAATTAGGCCCATTTTATATAACACCTGCCTTATGCCGGAGATGAGTCTTTTAAACAACGCATCACCCCCTTACTAATATTTAAGGTTTAGTTTTTGCAGATTATCATTCACATAATACTGAAACGCATCGCATGTATGATCATCTACTTTAATTACTTCGGGATTCGGAGTTTTTAACGTCTTCGCTTCCCATTGGTATTTCTTATGTTCTTCATAAAATATCTTGTTGTTCTCAGTATCCAAAATAAAAAAACGTCCTTGCGACAATAAGTCATAGACGTTTTCAATCATTTCGACTTTTCTCTTTTTTGCTACTGGATGCAGTCTGATACCGTAATCCTTAAAGTATTGATTTCGCAATCCACCTTCAGCAGAATCGATTGTTTGCTTATCAATGTATCTACTGAACTCTTTTGTCACACTTGTAACGAACTTATTCAAGTCTGTCGAGAACTCACTAGGCGCTCGTTTAACTACCTTATTCTCAGGTGAATAGTAATACGTATCAAGTAGTATAACGTTACCTTTCTTTGTTAATCCGAACGCTAGATAAGTAGTAGCAGATACTTGATGTCCTGTATCTATTGCAATATCGATAAGAATTAAATCGTCATCTTCAGGTAACTGATTTATTTTCTTAAAGTTATTCATGTTGTAGACCATATCACCTAAACCAATGACTTCTCCACCATACATCCAGCGCCAATAATCCAAGTCGTATACTTTATACTTCTCAATTTTCCTAATCATCTGCTGAGATAAGAAACCTTTTTTATCATCCATGTATGTTGAATGGTGAATAAAATAGTCATCGTCCCCTGCTTTACTATCCAACCACTCATTGATCCAACTGTAAGGGTTACGCGGTGGATTGTACGAGAAGTACACTTTCACTTCCTTGCCTTCAATTTCTTGACGAATGAAAGTATCCTCAACAATATCAATATCTTCTACACCAGCAAATTCCGCCGCTTCCTCGAACCAAAGTGCCATTACATAACCTTTAGCAATCTTGGCTGACTTAAGCTTCAATGGATCGTCACACCCGTAAAAGTAAAAAGCAGTATTAGTTTTCTTATGCCTGATAATTAAAGGAGATTTACCGAAGTAAAACTCACTCTCTACACCAAGCATATAAATAGCCCACTTGATTTGCTCATAAATAGAAGTAGAAAGGTATTTACCAACTTTCCTTAAGCAAACTACATTACCTTGCTCATCCTCAAGAAAGTCAGTTATAAGCTTCATTGAGATGACCGATGACTTCATAGAAGAACGCCCGCCTTTTGCGACGATATGAGATTGTTCAGCAAGCCATAACGAATAGAAATTGGTGTTCATCAAGTCCATGATATTAACTGTCTTGGTCATTTTCCATCGCCTTTCTCATGGCTTCCTTATCGTTTACAATGATGACTTTACCACCGTTACTATTATCATCAGTTAGTTCTTTTATTTCAGCTCTCATCTTCTCAACGTGTACCTTTTGCACTTCCATCTGCATTTTGTGGCGTTCCTCTTCAATTTGGCGTTTAAAGTTGTCAGGAACTAAATCGAAATACTGTGCCAATTTGTCTAGGGCCTTCATCTTATCAGCTAGCTTAATGGAAATACCATCACGCCCTTGTTTCACTTCAGTAATAATTGAACCATCTACCATATCGGACTCAGCTAGATCTATAAAGTTCATCATTCGTGTTTCAGTAATGAACTCCGTCACTTCATTTCCTTCTTCATCTACTGATGTTTTTTCTAATGGTTCTAATTCAACTTCTCTTTGACCAAAGGTCACATAGTTAGTAATATCAGCAAAAGCAATCTTAATGTACTCTTTCAGTACATCCATCGCTTCTACAAATACATTTTCAACTAACTCACCTTTAAGCTCTTTTATATAGGAAGAAACTCGTTCACGCCTTAGTAATCGACTTGCTTGTACGTGAGCGCTCTCTTTCGTATACCCACTTTTAAGCGCTGCCTGAGTTCCGTTAAAGTACTTCACATAATATAAGCAAAAAAGACGCTCTTTCTCGCTAAGTTCTTCGTCTTCCAAAATCGCCTTCAATTTCTTCTTAGTTTTAGGATTTTCCACTTTGGTAATTACCTTTTTACCAGTGGTAATATTACCGGTAATATTTTCGTCCCATTTATCCTTGGATTTCCACTTTCTAACGAGAGAAATACTCTTCCCTAACTCATCAGCGATTTCTTCAATGGGCTTTTCACCCTTTGAATCTTTGTACATCTCAAAAGCCTTATCTCTTTCTACGCTTCGTCTACTCACTTCACATCACCCACCACCTTCTATTTAATAGGAAGTAATTTGTCTAACTCCTCCTTGTGGTAATTCCTCTATAAAATTTAATAAGACATTCCATACATACCAATAGCAAACATAACTAGTAACACAATCGCAATTGTTAAACGTATACGGTCATGCAACTTCGTATCACCCCTTTATAAAATAAAAAAGCAGCTGTTAGGCTACTGCAAACACTTCTTTAATATGTTCAGTTAATTCATTGTGTGTCATCTCTCTATATTGTTCAAATGACATTTCGTGCTCACCGGATAACCTTTTCCCGCTTTTGTATACCTGTATATAAAAAGATATTTTAACTACAGATAAATCAACATAATTCAATTTATTACCGTGGTACACTTCAGTCTGTTCTATGCCTATATCCGTTATAATAACTTCCACACTACTCATTCCTTTCTTTATAAAATAAAAAGCAGCGGATTCGCTACTGTAATTGTTCTACTATCTCATAAAATAACTGTTGTCCTTTTTCCGGGTATCTTTCTAATCCACCATCAGCGAAGTATTCACCCTCACTGTTTATCATTTCAATTAACACTTCACCTTTTTCCCAAACCTGCAGCGAGAACGCTACACATGATTCGAATTCTTTTAATGCTTCTTCTCTGTCTGCAGTAGCTAACATAATATCCGTATCAGCATAGTCCCACATCATAACTGTATAGATCAGCACGAAATCACCTCACACAAAATAAAAAAGGTAGCAGTTAAGCTACTCATCTAGTTGGCACCATAATTCTTTTTGTCCCGTTACAAGCAGGACATGGATCATTCAATACCTCTCGTCCATTAGGTGAACGTTCCGTTTCTAAAATAGTCATTGGCTTTCTATACTCAGTAACAGGTGGATCGAAGTAATTCAATTCCTTTCCTGTACCTTCGCAATGCGGACAAGAAATTATTTTTGTTGGAATAGCCACTCAATCACCTCAAAAGAATCTTATTTTAAAAAATCCATAACCAAAACTAATTTATACAGGGAAATTAAATATTTATTCAAATGACTGCTCATAATGTATCTTATGTAAACAAGATTTTCGGGAAATATGCTTTCATATCAACGTTTGTAGCACTTTTGAGAACTTCCACTTACAACATCTTTTATACATTGTTGATTTTACGATGTTTTCACCCTAAAACCCTCGCTTTCTCCTGCATAAACTTCACCTTGTTAACTATCTATATTTTTATCGAAATGACTCACAGTTTTACTACTTCATATATGAGAACATTTCAAAGGAGAGGTTACTATGAAAATCGAAATTCAATTAAGTCTCAAAGTTACTATCCAACGAAGTACATTAATAGAATTATTTTTATTAATCGTACAGGCTTACCTGGGGCAATAGTCTCAGGTATTTTTTTCGTTCGTTGTGTTCGTTTGTTTTGTTAGAAGAACATTGCTTTGCCGATATTTACAGCAATATATCCGAATGCATATACAACCATTAGAAATGAAACAACAATCAATACCACCTGTAAAACTAAAATAATTCCGATAAACCAGTCTTGCTTTTTGATATAGTCTATAAGTGCACCTATTAGACAAATCACAAAACAAACAACAATCCCTACAAGGAGATACAGTAATCCATTAACCATCCCCTCACTCCTTATCTTTCCTTAACAACAAACAAGACGCCCACCAGATCACGGCAGCGCCTACGATAGTCGCTATTGGTTTAATCATTATTCACTTTTACCAGCAGCAGCCACTACAATTTGCATTGCTTGTTCTTCGTTGAACCCCGCTAAAGTGAGCTCCTCAAATAGCATTTGAAAATATTTCGCTTGTTGTCTATAAATCGCTTTTACTTCGTCTTCCACTGAAGCCATCTCTTTAGCTGCATCATTCAAGAAATCATTCATAAATTATCACCCTCCTAACCAAATGTCCATTTTTGTTTAACTTCACGTTTAATGTGTAATTTCTATATAACAAAGAAAAAAGCACCCGTTATGGATGCTTTCCCTTAATCTTCTTCAATTCCTTCCATAGTATTACGACAGTGGTCACAACAACCGTCATCTAAAGCATACAACATCTCTGACCACGGAATTGGAATAGGACATTTACATTCTTCTACATAATTATATGGCAATAACCCATGTTCAATAAATGTGTTAATTTGTTTATCACTCAATTTTCCCCCTGAAACTATTAATTTCGCGATTCCAATAACCGCTTGCCCATCTAATCGTCCGCACTTTAGTAAACTTTCAACAAAGTCCTCGAAATCTGGGTCTTTACTTCGAATTACATGTTCTAAATTTTCTCTAGTAGTTTGCACTCTCATCACCCTTTCCCTTCAATGATACATTAAAAGGAATTTCGTTTCTATTTTTACCCAAAAAATGAAAAGCCATCACCGAAGTGACAGCTTTCAAGGGGATGGGAGAAAAGAGAGAAAACAAATGGCAAAGTTTCTCTGAGATCAAGGCTGAGTGCTCTCAACCTTCTCCAAGCCACCGCATCAACTAGTTTGGCTACACGCCCTGTGTTCGGTGACCTGGAGAAGACTAAGAATCTTCTCGTTTTAAGTCCGTGGACTCGAGAGCTATGGTGTAACTCTCTTATAAAGTTTTTTTAATTTTTATCAAGACGTATGTGTTAATTCCGACGCCTTGTTTGAACTAACGTATTTTCAAGGGGATGGAGAGGAGGCTCCACTACGTTAGTTCAAACAAAGAGTGGAACTCTTTGCCTAACGAAAGATGTGAGTAATTCGTTAAAAGTGTAAATCATATCGTCCAAGCCTATTTAAAATTTTGTTTACTGTCCATAAATACGATGTTCATTCAATCATGAACAACCACCCCATTCCATTTCCAGAAACAAATAACAGAGAGTAATAGACTTATATTCACTATCAACCCAGGGACGCATTCTGGGCTGAATGGTAAATACAATAGAAACAGCATGACGAATGCGAGTCATCTCACACCCGCCACACTGGAATATGTCTTCATTTGTTTTAATTGGTCTTTTCGTCTTAACGCGGGTTCGTACCGCCTTGCCCGCCCTACTATGCGGTATACGTTACCGTGACATTCTCGCATAAGAACGTTTCACTGATAGGTGTACTAATCCTCTTCGATATGCGGTTGTCAAAGGGCTTGTACATTAAGAATACTGTTGATTTGACTATCAAAGTTCTCTAAAAACCTCTCTAATTTTGTCCTCTTTTTCTCCCACTTTTTCATTCGGAAACCTCCTTGAATCTAGGTACTATTTCGTCATTTTCATCTAAAACTGATTCATCAAACATTCTAGAGGGCCTTACCCAAACCTTTCCTGTCTCAACGGAAATATATACAACCATTTCTTCACCTGTTTCACTGTGATACGCAACTTCTGATAATGTACGATACAAACCGCCTTTATAGTGTCTATATAACATTTTCATCTTCCTTCCTTATTTAAATCATTCCTAGTGATGTAGCGATTAAGCGCAATGCTGTTCTCTTTTTCGCATAGTACGCATTCTTGTACAACCCAATTTCTTCATATATAACCTCGTCTTTTAACCTTTTGTTACTTAGATACTTCTTCTTGATGATCTCGCTCTCATCTTCATCCAAACAATACGTTAGCGCCTTATCTATTTGTTTGAACTTAATATCACTTATCTTTCTCGTATCTCTGATTTCAGGGAATAAGCTGATTCCTTCCATTCTGTTTTCCTGTTGGTTCTCCATTCTGATTTTTAAAGCGCGATACTCCTTTAGTACCTTAATTACCTCTTTTTCAATTGTCTTTTGCGTCTTGTCGTCGATTTCCGGAAAGAATGCTAATTGCTCCATCTGTAATCCCCCTATTTCTAAATTTGTCTTTTTACATTCACATTAGGTACGTGAAATTTTACTATCTCTTTGTTGAATAAGGGAACGATGCTTAGTAAAGTAGCCCCCACCAATCTACTCTGCATGGTTCCGTTATCCATTTTTAACGTAATGACATCGATGATTCATCAACGACATCGGGTAACTCTGATTTACTATAAAAATATTTAGGTTTCACATAGAATTTTTTACATAATATTTGAAGTTGCTCAAAGTTTGGCGCTACCCTTGATTGTTCCATTTCAAATTCTTGATGAAAACTAATTCCGAGTAATTCCGCCACATCTTCGTTGAACAATCCGAACAGTAACCTTATTTCTTTCAATTTTTGACCATTGAATTTACCCATTTCCATCCCTCCATTAAGCTGGTACTCTTTTACTTATGGCCGCTTTCTTCTTGTCCTCATCATGAATCCTCCAGCCGTCATTAAAATGGTCAACTAACTCCTGATACTTAAATACATCGAATATCGTAACGTACTGACAATCTCCAAACCCTGGTTCTTTTCGGAACAACATATACTCTCGTGTACCCTCGTATCTTTTTATAACGCTCACCCCTTTATGATCTTGTCCACTTACTTGCATCTTTGTCCCATATCACAACGATTAACTCCTGTTTGTTTAAGTACTCCCATAACTTCTTACGTATCGGGAATCCTTCGTTGATTGCTCTTTTATGGCCTTTCACATCAACCACTTCTACACGTCCGTCTGAGTACGTCACTTTAAAGTCTGGTGTAAACCTCATAGCTGACTTTTTCGACTTGCCACTCTTTGTTATGCTGCTTTTAATCGTGAATGTTGGAATTAGTTCATATTCGGGATGAACATCTATTTTCAAGACGTCATCCCTTGTTTTTAGGTACTTATAATAGTCACATTCTGTTTTGCTATCGAATTTTATATCATCATATATAACTTCTTTACTTCTAATCTTTGGCTTCGCTGCTTTCTTTCGTTTTTGCTGTTTTCTTTTCTTAACCAACTAGTAACCTCACTTTCTATTCCATTTGTTCTTTACACTCTTCAAGAAAGTCGATAACTTCCTGAACATGCTCCCTTGTTGTCATACTCTCGATCACATGTCCCTCATCGTTATAAACATTAACCTTACTCCCTGCAAACTCCATTCCACACATTCCATCTGCACCTAATAGCTTTACATTACCTTCCATTCTTTTAACCTCGCTTTCTAATAAAAGGATTATTTTGTTGAATTTTTTACTACCAATCATCAAAAAAATATCTTATAATCGTTATATGCAAACTTATTTTTAGGAGTAGATAGAATGCCAGTTACACTCGAACTTATTCTTTTCATTCTTCTAGCAATTTGTGCTATTGGCTATTTGATAAAAGAATCTCAAAAAACTAAGAAAAGAACCCTTGGAATTTCACTAGAACTTTTAGTTCTTTTCTGGTCAATATGGAGAATATCGACTATCATAATCCAAGTTTTAGAATATAATCTCTCATGAATAAAACTCAATATTCCGTCAATACTATAGATGACACGGTAATCTTTTCTCCTTGTTCCCCCTTGGAGATGAGCAGTTAGCTTTTGCTAGCTGCTCTTTTATCGTTTTGAATGACCACACGCTTCTGTATAATCCCAATACCCTTTACATTCAGTTGAATTAGGTGTCATCTTGAAGTCTGCTAAACTTTCTGATACGCATTCCTTTGAATTAGGACGATTAGGAAAGTACATGTTCCAATAACACTCCGTACAGCTACAAGTTAAATCTTGTCCCTCTTGAACTTGGGCTACTTTTGTAAATATCGCTTCAAATAAGTCATCTATCATATCAATTCCTCCTTGAATAAATCCCCAAATCTTGTTCATACTATAAATACACTTGAGTTCTGAACTTCCTTCTTAATGTTTTTCTGGAGAGCAGTTAGCTTTTGCTAGCTGCTCTTTTAATTACACATTTTTGTATTAACACTCATATAATACTGAGAATTAAAAAATCATTTCATGTTTAAAGGAAAAGTATTCTTTTTCATTACTCCTCTCCCCCTTTAAATAACACTGTTTGAATAAGGTTTTTAAAGAGGGAATACATTAAAAAATCTTGGTTACACTGTAAACAGGCTCATGAATAGCCAATTTTACTAATACCCACTCTATGTCTATTACCTTGGGCCGAGCAATTAGCAAAAGCTAATTGCTCTTTTATATTGAGTTAATAATAAAATTTAGGTCTTATTCCTTTTCTACATCATATACTTTTAACCTAACTATCCAGCTCAAAGTGTTACCTCCTATCTTAAAGAGCACTGATGCATGGTGCTCTTTTTTAGTTTCCTTATTTCTATAAAACGAAATTTTTATACAAAAGACACACAATTAAACAAACGTAACTTCATATGATATATTGCATCCTTTCTTTTTAGAGTGGATAGTCGTTACAGAAGGGCACTTTCCGAAGTGCTCTTTTTTTAATATTCCCTACACCAAATAATTGTTGAATCATATATTAATTTCGAGAACACTCACAAGTCATAGATTTACAATGAGTCTTGGTCAAAGAGCGCTGTTACATGGCGCTCTTTTATTTATAATAAAATGAAATTTTTATTGCATTAATCCCCGTATAACATTTCCAGTCCCGCTAACACTATAACTGTAACTTAAAGTTACAATTCATTACTTGTAGGGCCTAATTTTCTTTTGTACAACAAGCAGTTAGCCAATTAGGCTGGCTGCTTGTTGTGATTAATAATGTTTTTATTTAGTTTTCTTTCATGCATATTATTTTGATATTTGTTTATACTATAGTTGTAACTTTTTGTTACAACATATATCGGCTACTTTTAAAATTGTACAATAGAGCAGTTAGCTACTTCAGTTAACTGCTTTGTTGTGTAAAATGAAGTTTTTGTTATACTCCCTCTCAAAACCTACAATATGTTAATATATACATAGATTAACAATATTTATCATTTAGACATTTAAGAAAGGATGATAAAATGGTTATTTTTCAATGGTTAGAATCCTGGTTATCTAGTGACATTCTTCATTTTAATTTATTTGTAGGTATAACAACCTTTCTTACTCTAGCATCTGTCATCTTATTCTCTATAACATTTAAGAAAATAGGTACCAACAACACAGAAAGGCTTAGAATCAAGCTCCAAATATCTTATACAATGTGTACTTCACTACTTGTCTTATTAGCCATCTTTATTCTGTGGATGCCTACAAATACTATCTATTTCAGACAGTATCTCATCATGATAATCTCCATCTCACTTCTTTTTGGATCAATATCTGGCCTGTACAATTATAGAAAAGAAACACTCACAGAGAGTTAAACTCTTTTTAGAACTCGTTGCAGTTAGCGGGTTCTTTTTTTATAAAATAGCGTTTTGGTTATAAACTCATCTTTTTAATTGCCTTACATTGAAACTCTTGTATATGGTAAAATATAGTAGATTCATATTTTAAGGAGGTTTTAATATGCCACACGAAGTTTGGCTGCCTATTCTCCTAGCAATATTCGTTGTATTTTTCCTTGATAAAGAGGAAAAACACAAACAATAACTTTATTTCTTTGTTCCAGCTTAAATATATGTACTCAGTATTTAAGCTGGTATTTTTTCAAATAACGATTTTGTCTTACTCCTCAACCAGATAAAACTGTGTTAAAATTAACCCATAATTTGTAAGGAGGTATTTAAAATGCTCTCATCATATACATGTGTATCTTGTGATCAACCTCTCATACAACACGATGAACATTCGTTTATTCATTACTGTACTAATCCAAATTGTGAAGAAGCAAAATTACACTCGGCTTTGTTGAAAGAGATGGGGTTGTGAACCCTATCTCTTTTTATTTACAATAAGGATTTTGTTAAAAAACTGCACATTTATTAAGAACATGTATAAAATATAATGTGGTATTCTTTTTCAATATTATTGTTTATCCGAGAGCGCCTTGAATGGCGCTCTTTAATTTCCAAATAATAAAATTTTTAGGTAATTACGAGAGCGGATTTTATTATGTTGTACAAGCACTACTTCACTTTATTAAATAGACTATATAGATATCTAAAAGAAGGGAGCTTTAAATTCATATGGCTGATTACTTTTATAAAGATGGTAAAAAATATTATAAAAACCAATCACATTCCAACAATCAAAAAAACAACTGTTTTATTGAAACTCATACGATAGCTGGTTTTGCAGAAAATACAAATGGAAATATACCTGTGTCTGTTTTCCTTCAAACCACCGCTCCACAAACTGTATTTGAGGATTTTACAAACAATCATAATAAAACATTAATTCAGTTATTCGTTGTCGGTATGAGTGCACCCGTTCAAGTAACTATTCTAACAAGAAGATCTAGCGTACCAATTACTACTACATTACAACCTGTTCAAACAAAAATATTTCAAGTTGAAGATTTTCAAAGTCTTACTCTTACAAAGCAGGAAGGTTCTAATAGTGAAGTTAGTTTATTTGTTCAAAAAACATTTTGTATATGCTGTAACGATAATAACGATTCATGTGATGAATATTACCACGAATGTAATTGATAGATTAAATCACCAGAAGAACCCTTTATATAAAGGGTTCTTTTCCTTTCACTCCCCTCATTTCCTCGTTTTTTATTAAAATAACTATTTTGTTTAAATTTTCATTATAAAAAGCATTTTTAGGCAACACGAGCATATATTTTTATAGGGTGTTGTTGTTAGCGTCATGGGGGTGCTTTGGTCAAGCACTCCTATTTTTTCATTTACAAAATAATACTTTCATTAAAAATCATTCATATTTCACTTTACGAATAATCTTTTTTATATCGTACATACTATCTGCAAGCCGATTTCCCACGGCTGTACTCTTTCAAAACGGAGCTCTCTCCTCCGTACCACTTGAGAACAGGCGGGTAACTTAATTAGTTGCCTGCCGTTTTTTACGTATAATCGTAAAACTTCTTGTCCATACTTTTTAGAGAAAACATCTTATGCCATTTGGAGCGACCTCCAGCACATGATATTTGTACGGCCGTTCCTACAAAAGGAGCGGTCTTATTTTATCTTTGCTTGCCCCTTTTCTATTCAAATAACGCTTTTGTTTAGTTTTCCTCTGAAAAACTCCATGAACCATCAATGTAATTGTTTGACCACTCTCGCCATTGTTCCTCAAGAAACTTTTCTACATCCTTATCTACTTTCGGATCATAACCTAATTCATCTAATGTAAATGTTTCATCATGTTTTGCGCCTGCATAACCAATGCTTAATGTAAAACGCACTTTTTTATTTGAATCCATTTCTTATTCCCCATTTCTGTACAAAATTCAAATTTTGTCTTAATTTACTCCCGTTGATCCAAACCCACCAACGCCGCGTTCACTATCCGATAGCTCGTCCACCTCTACAAAATGAGCTGTTACCACTGGCGCTATGACACCTTGAGCGATTCGTGTTCCTTTTTCAATTACATGAGCTTTCATATTTAAACTTGTTGGTCTTTCAGTATTATCAACTATCACTCCAACTTCTCCCCTAAAACCACTGTCCACCGTTCCGAGAATCACCCTTAACTTGGTATTACGTGAAATCCCGCTGCGTGGGCGCACCTGTAATTCGTATCCTGGTGGAATCTCGAATGCTAATCCAGTTGGCACAACCTTTGTTTCTCCCGGCCATATAATTGTGTCTTCCGCAGCTACAAGATCAAAACCATTATCGCCAGGTTTGGCGTACTTTGGTAAATCCACATCTTTTAATCTCTTAATCTTCACTCGTAAATTCACTCTTTATCTACTCCTTTTATCAATTCGAATAACTCCTGCTCACTCATTTCATAGAGTTGTCGTCCTGTATCTTCTTCCTTATAAATCCCTTTATGTAGTAACACATCGATGTAAATTTGTTTCCTATCCATCTTGCCTCCTAGCTGATTTGTTTCTTCTTATATTTCCGTGGTGGCTTTGTAGCCGCTTCGTATGGATCCATCTTTCTTTTAACTCTCTGGTAAAAGGTCTTATTACTAATCCCATTCGATTCCGCCAAAGGAATGTACTTTTCAAATCCTTTTGCCGTAGTAGCTGCTTCGTATGGCGTCATGCCGTTACGTTTTCGTCTGTAAAAGGTGGATTCACTAATCCCATTTTTCTCAGCTAATTTCAGCAATTTTTTATTCTTTTCATTTCCTTCCCAGCTCGTACCGACTGGTGTCGTTATAGCACGTTCCAAGCTCCAATTCAGTCCCTCCATTCGTTGATCTACATTCTTCTTGCTAACGCCAATTTGAGCAGCCTTTGCATAATCTTTTAATGTTGGCTTCTCCATTTGCTGCCTCCTAATCCAGTGACATAATTTCGTCTCGTGTACGATTAGAAATAGTTATCCTAATCTTCTGAACACCTTTACCATGTTCTTTCACCGCCATGCTCCATGCTTCGTCTTCTGTTTCAACATCGAACCAATCTATTTTTTGTCGCTCGTCCTGGTCATAAAAGTGAACTTCATACGTTATGACGTTATGCTGTAAGAACCTATCAGCCGTGCTTGTTACCGTATAAACAAAACTGCCTACAACATCCTCCAGTGTTAGTTGTTTCATGCCCCTAACCCCATCGGACGAGATTTGATTTTATTCTTATCAGCCTGATCCATAATCAATGCTGCGATTTCTAATTGATGTCTTCCTAACTCTTTTGCGATTTCAAGGATTCCTTTGCCTTCCTTCCACATTTCTTGCAATCGAATAACTTCACTTTCATCAAATACCAGGTCCAGCTCTTCTAAAGCGATATACAAATTACGACGCGATTTCTTCATGTACTTTCTCTGCTGCAACGCCATCGTATAATTTTCCTTTTCCAAATCCGTTCCAAGTCTTGGCATCCCATTTCCCCTCCAGTTGTAATTGATGAATCTCTTTTAGCTCCGCCATAACAGCATGACGCTTTCTATCTACCTCTTCAGGCGTTTGATTCGCCGCTTTGCAAATACATGGCCCAAACTGATACATGCCCGTTCCAATGTCGTTCTGAATTACTCCTGTTCCATTACACGCACACATTTTCATTCCCCCTTCTTGAAGTTTCGTAATCTATAATTATCACCAAACATTTCTAGCATTTCTGCGTTTTCCATCATTCTGCTAAAATCACGTTCTCCGTACATCTCAGCTAACTGTTCTACACTGAAATTAGTTGTGAATAAGGTACTCTTTCCAATCCGACTATCTACAATTTCATTCGTCTTCGTTTGTTTCCAAGTAACGCCTTCTTTATCTTTCTCCGTGAACTCCGCTCCGAAATCATCGATAATAAGAACATCCACTTTAGCAAGGAGTGACATTAGCTTGTCCTCTGTTAAATCACTGTTTTTGTTCCATGTAGATTTTATTTTGGTAAACAACTTGTTCATTTGAATAAACATTGCGCTGTATCCACGTTTCATTAGTTCTTTAGTGGCCGCTACACATAAATGACTTTTACCAACCCCGTAATCGCCTGTAATAATCATGCTTGTTGGCTCCTCTTTGCTGTATGTAGAAACGAAATTCATAATAGTCTTTTTTGCATCAGTTAATTCTTTTGTAGGAGGTACATAGTTATCAAAAGTAGCCTTCTTCAACTTGTCGTTGATTAGACTGTTGTCAGCAAATGAATCGTATAAACTAATAACTTGGTTCCTCTTTTGTATTACAAGCGTTTCCTGGGCCAATTGAATATCCTGAGGTGCAATCTCTTTACAATGCCAGCAGTAGGCTTTGTTATTTTCATCAAGGAACTTTTTACGTCTACATAAATCACATCTTTCATTTGCGACCTTTGGTAAAGTCATATTTGTTGATGAAGCTATTATCTTTGCCATTGACACTGCCGCTGCTTGCATTAGAATCCACTCCTTTTACTTTTTCATTTAAGTAACCTTCAAATTTAGTCCCAAATAACGTTTCTGGTCGTAAATACTGGTTCATATGGGAGTCTTTTAACCATTGTGCTGTTTTAATATTAATAACCCGTTTAAAATCATCTATAGTAAAACCGTCTTTGAATCTAGCTTTGATTAACGATCTAGTTTTCGCTGTTTTATGTTGAAAAGATTTACCCGCTTGTTCATTAAGATACGAAACGATATCTTCATAAGGGATGCAGTCTTTTGACCGTTCTTTTTGGTCAGAAGGCATATTATCTTTTAATGTAGTAATCTCTGTTGTAGTCTCTGTAGTAATCTCTGTTAAAGAATTAACCCTTTCGGTAACTTCGGAAATATTTAACTTAATGTGATTTGTAGGGGCTCCGTTGAATTTAAACTTCTTAACTTCTACAAATCCTTTTTCAATTAGTATTTTGATAGCTCGATCATATTGTTTAGGTGTAATTCGAATTTCATCTTTCCAATCCTCACGGCTTTTAGCTAACCAAAACTCTCCGTTCTTCTTAATCCGCAATTTACTTTTTCCTTGTTCGTTAGGCATGTACCAATAAACGATTTGACCTAACAAAATTCCAGCAATTAAATCTTCCGTGATATCAACATAAGCGAGTCGCACCATATATCCGCTTCTTGCAAATGTTTCTAGTTGAAATATGTTGCTACTCATTTAGTTCACCTTCTTCATCCAATATTCATAACTCACTAAATCTTCCATCCCTGTAAACCTAACCTTATCTTTACCTCTGAATTTACCTTCATGATGAAACGTTTTTTCCGCTCTATATACTCGCTTGATTGGTGTTACGTAGTCATACCCCCTTGCTTCTAAATCACGAACTGCTGTTAACATTTCTTTCATTGATCCACGTCTTACTGGCACTTGAAACATCACGCATTCTCCCTTTCGCATACCGCTATATCGCCTTGAATTTTGATTATTTTATATCCTGGGTAGCGATCGGGAGTAATGTACTCAATCGCCTTTGCTTTCGCTTCTTTTTCATTTCGTGCGCCCTTCCATACCCACGCCGGAAGGACGACTTTTGATTGATTTTTATCTAACATAGGTTTTCACTCCTTAATTCGTTTGCTCTACCTCTTCGATTGTTTCTTTTTCTTTAGCTTCCGCAATTTCTTTTTCAGCTTGTTTAACCCATTTCGTTGATTTTTTTAGTACCTCTTCAGCTTGCTTTAGTGTTAGTTCTGCAACTTCTTTAATGCTTAAATGCCCTTTAATTGTTTCCTCATCCACTTTCCGAAGAGTGGCTAATTTTTTAATGTTTAATTTAATCGCGCCAACTTGTTGGGCAGTAATCATTTCTTCTTGTACTTCCGGCAGGTCTTCGCCCGCATAAATGTATAATCCTAATCCGTGAAGCGCTATTGCCTTTACTAAGCAACGTTGAATACTTGTGTTAATGTCAAAGCTGTTAGGCTCTGCAATCGGCTTATTTTGATTGTTAAGTATTGGGTGAATCTGACTTAGTGGTATTCCTTGTACAGTTACTTCAACTTCTACAAAGTAACCGCAATCCGTTTTAAGGTATGGCACTCCATCGAATCGCTTAACTTCCCATGTTGCTGTTGGATCTACTTCGCGAAGCTTTTTAACTGCCCACGCCCATGATAAGTAGCTAAACCGACCTTTCTTTTCAACATGTTCCGTGCAATCTATTTGAGCTAATTTAGAAAAGTAATTTTCAGTTGTCATATGAATCTCCCTCTCTTTTAAAATGGTGCTAATTCCGTTTGTTTACTAGCTTCATACACTTCCATAAGTGACTGTAATCCGTATTCATAAGCCACAACCATCGATGCAGCATTTGGTTCGTTACTTTGTTTGTATCGTTCAACTAAACTCTTCATAATTTGAATTTCAGCTTCAATTTTGTTTTGTAGGCCCATCTTATTCACCCGCTACTTTCTCTGTAGAATGAGACTTTACATACTTCCAAACATATCCACCGCTTTGTTTTAATTCTCCAAGGCATGCTCTACGAATATGAGATCCCCATATTCCAGTTTCACGTTCAGCTTCTCCAGCAGATTCAAACTTCGCTAATATATCGCCTGTTTCTCTATCTATTTGTAATACAGCTTTTGGTTTAGCGCTTCGCATCTTCTTTTTAATGCTTATTAATTCGTTATCGTAAGCGTGTTTTATATTTTCTGCATTTGTAGTCCACTCTAAATTTGTATAGATGTTATTGCCCTTATTCCCGTCTTTATGATTAACCATAGGTTTATCTTCTGGATTATTAACGAAGGCATTAGCTACAAGTCTGTGAATCTTAAATGTCTTCTCAACACCTTCTAGTACTAACTTAATTTTCTTGTACCCTTTCCATTCGAAGGGCTTTAAAATTCTATGTTTCTTATATTTAAGTGACTTTACATTACCTTTATTTGAAATCTCATAATGACCTTCGTAACCAGTAATCGGCTTCCATTGTTCTTTCATTCTCCAGCCACCATCTTTCTTGCGTGTCTTTCTAAAAATCCTGAGGAGCACTCCTCACAAATGAGTGATCCTTCGAATTTGTAATAAGTCATCCCAAAGTACAGCTCACCATCACAGTCTTCGCAGTAATCCATGAAATCTCTAGCTGATGAATCGTGATGATTTCCATAAGTAATTGGATTTTCAATCATTTCCATATTCCTCCTTATTTACTAAGAGAAACAAAATATGTTATAATGTAGGTACAGATATTTATTTGTTTCTCTAAAACCGTCCTATTGGTGGGGGCGGTTTTTTATTTCTCAACTAAATAGACAGAATTTTCAATTTTTAACCCGTCATTTTCATTGAGTTACTGATAAAATAGAATCAACCTGTTGAAACACCCTTCTTGGATACCTGTGCCTCCCCGTACAGGTATTTTTAATGCTAGTTTTTAACTAGCAGATTCATTGTTCTCACCCTTTCTGATGCTTCGCGCATCGGAATACCCAGGAACCCATTTACTAGGTGGGGGATACCATTAGATTCCTGAATATTCCGACAAGCAAGAGCTTGTCCTATTAACTCTATAAAGACGCTATTACAAACATAAGCCCTTATAGATTCTTTGGATTATCAACTTTTTTCATAATTTTCATCATAGTTTTTCACATTCATACTTCTGTAACATTTGTATATAATATTTAAAGGAATTTCGTGTTAAACTTATAACAATCCAAGAAGTCCTTTACTTTTAGAATCGACAATTCTTCAATACCCTTAGTCTTGCCCTGCATCCCCTTGCAGGGCTTTTATCATTTAGCTAGAGTTATAAACTCCTTATGCATTTCCTCAACCTTCTCTGCGCTGTTATGTATCCCTCTAGCTCGTAAATCACGTATCATCTTGATGATCTTTACTTTCTCTTCTTTGTCCCGCTGCTGTTTATCCATCAACTTCATCCTTTATCAACTGCTTTATGCTTTTGTAGTTCAATCCTACAAAGATGAGAAATACAACTAATACCATTAAGTGTGAGAATGTGCTTTCTTCCATCGTTTACACCGCCTTCTGTTCTTGTTCTTTCTTCAGTCGGTCTATGATGTATGCTTGTCCTTTTGGTGTTACGTATGTTGTTGTCCATGTGAATGGCTCTCCACTTGGTTTCTGTTTAACACCTTGTGCGATTTCAAAGTATCCTTTTTCAACAGATGATTGAGTGGGTTCAGTGGATCGCTTGAATAGTAGATTCCATTCTCTAAGTTTTGCGAATAACTGACGTTGTCCAATCTTGATATTGTGTTTAGCTGCTAGCTTTGCAACCTCACTCACTTTTAGTGATTTATCGGACTGCATACACGCTGCTGCGAATGTTACCAATGGTTGTTGCTGTACAATTTGTTGTTTCGCTGCTGCAAGCTTTTCTTTCTCTTCTTTTAATTTAGTGAGAAGACCGATTGCAAAGTCTGGGTTAGTCACCGCTTGTTCCAGGACTTGATCTGTCATGTATGCTCCGTGTTTTCTAATAGAAGGAAGTACTTCACTTGTTACCCACTTTTTGAATGCTTTTGCTTGTGGTTTGCGGCTTCTAAGTATTAAAGAGTAAAGTCCTGATTCATTAATAATCATTGGCTTTCTTCCTGAACCCGAATACTGTTCGTGTTTAGATTTTTCATCATCATCTAAAGCTATCAATGCTTTATTTGTGTCGTTTAGTTCTAAAATGTCACACACATCTTTTGCTACAAACCAAACATCTTCACCTTGTGTTACCGTTCGAACCTGGCCGAACTCTTCATTATTGAAAACTTGTAATTGATTCATTTTCTTTCCCCCTTCACGTTCACGTTTCGTGAACATTTGGTTAAAAAATAATAGTTAACTTTTCGTTAACCTTCTACTAATTCATCGACTGTAACTCCATACAATTTAGATAGTAAACCTAATCTGTATAAGCTTGGTTGCCTCTTACCTGACTCAAGTTGTGAATACGCAGATTTTGTTGAATACCCCAGATAATCACTTACATAAACCTGACTATAGCCACGATTCTTGCGTAACGCTTTGGCTTTTCCTATATTTAATTTCATGTTTATCACCTTTGTTCGTTTCGTTAATTTGATAATAACATGACGTTCACTATTTGTGAACCCTTAAATTTAATTCTCTTTAAAAAAACTTAAAAAGGTTGTCTTTGAGTGAACTTTTCTGTTACATTTTAAATATATATTAGGTATATATTTAATATACAAACGCAAAAGATAATGGTATATGTGAACGTTATAAAGGGGAGAAAACAAATGAATCACCAATTAATTAGCAAGAGGGTTAAAGAAATCAGGACTGAAATACTAAAAATGAGTCAATCTGAATTCATTAATGCGCTTGGATTAAAAAGTAAATCAGCAGTTTCTATGTGGGAGAACGAAGAAATGGATAAATGCCCATCAAGAAAAACTTCTTTAGATATAGCAAAACTCGCAAATGTCTCTGTAGCTTATGTACTAGGAGAATCCGATGAAAAGAACCCTATTACAAGTGCTCAAGATGAATTTGAAGAACTAATTACTCAATTTAGAGAAAAAGACCCAGAAAAGCAAAAGGAAATTATGAAATTATTTAAAGACTTAATGAAGATAACAGGCGATTGATAGCATTAGAAGCTACTGATTGCCTGTTTCATTTTTGATATGATTTCAAGTGACTTTTCATCACCTTCATGCGCTGCTTTAATAACCTCTAATAATTGTGATTCAAATTCCATTACCTCTGTTACTACTAAGCTTTCTACGATCTCTTTTTTCATCCCCAACATCCTCCGATATCTTCATAGTAGTTTGTGAATCGATTCACATTCGTTGAACTTTACTATATTTTTTATTAAAAGTTCAATAACCCCAAAAATGACGAATGACGTCTTCTGCAAGAGAAGACGTCATTCTTATATATCTATAAAATTAGATCCCTGTTCCAGGATCCTCTGCATATAAAATTACGTTTTGTGTTTCTTTAGCAACTTGTTTTGGTTGCTCTTTATTATCAACTGGAGCGAATAAGAAACCGCCAGCTAATGCTACGCTTGTGATTAGCGATAGTACTTTTTTCATTTAACATCACCCAACTAAATTATAGCATTTTTGGGACATTATTCCTAGATTTTTCTTTGCTAAATAAGAATAAAAAATATCAGAAGATCGCTCAAATAAATCTAAGGCATCACTTAGTATTTGTGGATCATTTTCCTTCGCTATCCCTAGATAAGTTAAACCAAAAGCACTAAGTTTTCCTTTATTTTCAATTACATCTTCCAGTATACTTATTGCTTTTTCACAATTACCTTTTTGTATTTCTAAATAGGCCTTTTCAACTTTATCCTTAGGGTTGATATTATCCAGATCTACCTTCCAATGTATCTTCAAGAAATCAATCGTATTCAATATCATATTTTTCCTCTTCATCATTTGATTGCCAGGGCCGTTCGTTATGATACTTGCAGCAGCATTTAAATATCCTAATGATTTATGGTAATCCGTAAAGATATACGACTCTCCCAACACACCGTACGCTGTTGCTTTAAAGATAGGAAATAACATGTCCGAACTTTCATCGTTGATTATTTCATGGCATACACATCTTAATCTTGGAATCTCATTACACGTTAACAATCCGTAAATAGTAGCTTCTTGTATTTTAAATTTCAAAAATTCCTTAGCGTAGTTATCTTCCAACTCTTCGACCTTCTCATGTAATTCTTCAGAAAGTCGAATCATCGACTTATAGTTTTTCTGATCATATCTAATATGAAGAAGTACAATATCCTTGAGAATCTCAAATTCAACATTTTTTGATTTAATACCCTCTACTTTTTCTTTGTAAACCTTTAATAGTCCATCACCAGATAGATCACCTTTATAACGTAGATATATTAATCTACACGCCTTTTCCCAATCGTGTTTAATTGTTGTTTCGTTTAACAGTTCCGCTACGGTATCTAATTCCCCGTGTGCTAAT
The DNA here is from genome assembly GCF_040459735.1 of Bacillus cereus group sp. RP32. Lineage (NCBI taxonomy): Bacteria > Bacillati > Bacillota > Bacilli > Caryophanales > Bacillaceae > Bacillus > Bacillus cereus group sp. RP32. The sequence continues at coordinate 53,661 of NZ_JARVHO010000003.1, forward strand.
AAATAATATACAGCTATCTTTTTATTCCCTTGTCTCTTCAAGACACTAGAATATTTACGGCAAAAACTCCTTCTTGCATTAACATCATCAGGATACACTTCTTTTAAAATTACTCCATACTTATTAAAAACGAGTTGATGTTTTCCTTTTAAGAATCTTGATAGTGTAGCGCCATCTATGTCGATTCTTTTTACAAGTTGAGTTCTATTGATGTTTTTGCTATCCATATCATCTGATATCTTGCTTAACACTTTTTGCATGAAATTGCTCCCCTTTTTCGGAACAAAAGACACGTTATACCCAGTTTGTTACATTTAAGGAAAACGCGTCACTATATCTAAGATGTGTGTTATAATTATGTATGAGACTTATGACAAGTGTTTTCCCTACTCGCA
>NZ_JARVHO010000004.1:0-36305 GCF_040459735.1 Bacillus cereus group sp. RP32
TAATAGCATGATAATTACTATAATAATTTAATCCGATAAATTCACCCAATCCAAGTATAATAGGCCCTAAAATAATCAAAAACAGTAAATGACTTTTTCTATATTTTATATACTCAGTAGCTAATACACTCCTCATACACTTACAGCACCTTGTCCAACGATATCTAAATATGCTTCCTCTAAATTCTGCTTTTTAGTTTGGAAAGATTGAATGAAAATCTGATTAGATACTAGTAAGTGTTGAATATCATTAAGTGATTTATCATCATAATATTCAACACTAAAGATATTATTATTTACATGGAATATATAGTTAGATTGTTCAAGTAATTTCTGAGTAAGAGCTGTATTATTAACTGTAAATTCAACAATATTTAATGATTGTTTATTTTGTAGAGAAGATAATAAACCTTGGTACTTTATTTCTCCTTGATGAATAATCCCGATATGATCGGCCATTTGTTCAACTTCACTTAGAATATGACTTGACAAAATTATAGTAGAATTAAATATACTTGGTGCCTTTTTTATAAATTCTTTTACTTCATAAACTCCCTGTGGATCTAATCCATTAGTGGGCTCATCTAATATTAATAATTCAGGGTTATTCATGAATGCAGCAGCTAATCCTAAACGCTGTTTCATACCAAGTGAATATTTTTTAAAGGTACGGTTTCGGTCTTCATATAGTTTAAATAAATTCAAAAGTTCCTTTATATGTTCTTTATCATTAATATTCTTCAATTTAGAAGCAATTAATAAATTTTCGTACCCCGATAAATGATCATAAAAGGTCGGAGCTTCAATTAATGAACCTGTTTTAGATAAGATTTCAATTCTATTTTTTTTGATATCCTTTCCTAATACTTCTACAGTTCCCTCGTCTGCTTCTATTAATCCTAGTATGATTTTAAAAAAAGTAGATTTACCCGCTCCATTCGGACCTAATAATCCAAATATTTCGCCCTTTTTAATAGTTAAATCAATTCCTTTTAAAACATGTTTGTCTTTATACTTTTTATGCAAGCCTTTAATATTTAAAACTTGATTGTTCATAATATCAACCACCTGAATTTAGAATTTTAAATCAATTATAAGTTTAAATTTCATCCTTATATTTACTTATTATTAATATTTTTTTACTAAAATCTCCAAATAGAATATAAAGCAAAGGTTAATACCCAGTTTCTATAATCTACATGTCCTTTTTAATATTTAACTGTCGTTCCACTACACGCTTTTACTACATGATAATAGTAATTCACTCACTATTATCATGTAGTAAAATAATAGTGAGTGAAATTTACAAAATACCATTAACACAGGTTAATTAAGAACAAAATTATTTAACACTATTTGTACTCTTATAACTATTAACTAATCCATATCCATATTGATCATCTTTACCAGTTGTACCTAAATCGGTAGCACCATCTTTTAAATACTTGATAGTTATATCTGCCGAAGGTTTTGTAGAATGAAGCTCATAATACCTTGAGATAATAGCTCCTAATGTACCAGATACTGATGGAGCAGATAAACTAGTCCCTAGGTTTAGCGTGTAGCCTTTCGGTGTATTTAGTTGAGCGTCCAACATAGTAGGTTCTAAATAAGTTGGATAGGTAGTACCAATTAAATAGGATGGATCAAATCTGAATTGATTATCAATAATTGTTCCATACGAACCACTTGGTGCACTAAAGTCTACCTCTGGACCAAAATTGGAGTAATTTACAAATTCATCGTTCTTGTCTGTTCCTGATACTGTCAATACATTACTTAATCCACCAGGTACATGAATTTTATATAGTACACCTTTCTCATCATCTACTTTTTCAAATGGTTTATCCAAGCTTATTCCTTCATTACCTGCTGAAGCAACTACTATAGAATTTTTTTCTTTCGCGTATTGAATAGCTCTTTCATACGCCTTTATAATTGCGTTCTCATCATCTAAATTTATAGCCTTATAAGTTCCTAAACTTAAATTTATTACGTCTGCTCCTTTATTTGCTGCATCAATAATAGCCTGTATAGTCCAAACTGATTCACCATCTTTTTTCCCTATAACTTTATATGGAGTAATAGTTATATTAGGAACAATCCCTTTTAATCTATCATGAGCTGCAATAATTCCTGCAACCTGAGTACCATGGCCATTTTGATCTAACAGATCCGGCTCGCTGGGAACATAGGATTTCCCTTCTAAATACCTGATACTATCCTTAAGTTCAGGGTGGTTATAATCTACGCCACTATCAACTAAAGCGATGTTTACATTTTTTTCTCCTAAAGTTATTTCGTGAGATTTATAATTATTAGTTACCTTGGCAATTTGCCAAGGTGGCGAAACGTTCGAGACAGGTTCATTAATAGTAATGGAATTCAATGTTCGTTTCGAAGATAAACTATATTTAAACTTATTATTTGCAAACTGCTCATTTGGGTTTAAAACCTTTGGATCTTGTAAAGTTAATTTAGCACTATTAGCAACATTTTCTATAGATGCTTTAAACTTAGTACGTATTTTACTATCTAAATCGGATTGAATATTACTCTTAGTTTCTTTATATGAAATCATTTGAATTTCTGGAGTATATTTAATCTCAATCGCGTTATTTTCCTTTAAAAATTTTACAATATTTTCCTTATTATTCTTTTGAATTTCGTTATCCAAAAGAATAAATTTATAATTATCCGTTGTCTCTACTTTTTCCGCTTTTACAGGTTGTGTAACTAAACTTAACAAGAATACGGAAAGTATAGTTACAAGAATTTTTAGCTGTTTCATGTATCCGTCTCCTTTTATAATTTAGCCTCTTCTAACCTTAAAATAGAAGGAATTGAATTATAGTCAGACTGTTGTAAAAGACCTACTCCAATCCCACTAAGGCCTGTCATTAAACCAAACGATTCAGTTCCCGTACTGACCCCTTGTTTCCAATTATGCGTTTTAGAATACTCTAAAAGTTGTATACCAATAGAATTTGCTCGTTCGTAAGATGTTTTATCTTGTAACACTTTTGCTGCATACAATAGAATGTCTAAATTTCCAAAATCCCCATGACATAGTGAACGATTATGACCAAACGATTTATCAATAGTGGTATCTAGAGCAGCATATATATTTTGATCAAGTATACTACTTTCATAATTACTTTCTTTTAACATTAGCCTACTTAATAAGATCCCTGGTGCACCATGACACCAAGCAACAGAGTGATTATCCTTAGAAGGAAGTTTCCAATTTTTATGCTTTGGATCATAGAAACTATTTTCATAGGATAAAACTTTATCTGCTAGTTTTAAAATATTGGGATTATTTATATATTGATTAGCTGCTACCAAAGCAGTAATAATACCTGCCGTTCCATGAGAATATCCAATCCATGAAATATCGTCTCTTTGTTTCCAAGAGACATGCCCCTCTTTTCCAGGATGATGATATGCAGCATTTATTAAGTATTCACTCGCTTGTTTGAGAAGTTTTAGATATTCCTTATTACCACTATCCTTATAAAGAGCTATTAGTACCCCGATTACCCCTGCAGTTCCATCAATAATATCAAATACTTTATCTTGCGATAATTTACTAACAACTATTTTCATAGAATCGAGTATGAGTTGTTCATATTGTTTAGTATGTGATAATTGATTAATATGATTTAAAGCATAAATTGAACCACTAACGCCACTAAAAGTACCAATATTAAACATTCTTTGCTCAGGTAATCCTTGGAGTGAATTAATTACAGGATAAATAGACTTCTCAGCCGTTAGTTTATAATCATTTCTTCCCGTCAAATGATATAAATAACTAAAGAATAGAGAAATGCCGCTTAAGCCATTATATAAATCTAAATCTACAGGATAAATATCCCATTTATATTCATTAGAGGCAGATATTACGGTACTAATCCAACAAAGATCAGATTGATTATTTCCTTCTATAGCATTAGCAATTAAATAATCACCTATATGACGTGCCTCAATTAAAAATTCCTTAGATTTATTAGCATGAATATTGACCTTGCGATATGGATCAATAGCTTGTTCATTTGCACCAAATGTAGCTGAATGTGCTAAAAAGCTCATTCGCATAATTCGAATTTGTTGTGAGCAATCTACAATATTAAGGTCATCGATCTTCTGTATTACAGCTTCTAAAGGAGATGACTCAAAATAGTTTTGAATACAAATTTGCTCTCTATGATATAAATGATTGCTACTCACCGTTGTATAAAAATATGGAATATCATCATTGAGTAGATCAGTTTTTTCGGATTTAATAATTTCTTTTGGTTTGTTCTCTGGTTCCAATGCCAGAGTGTGGAAATAAATATCTCGGTTATATCCTTTTTGTAAAAAATCAGGATGTTTACTTTTTCTTAGTAATTCACCGTATACAGCGGTAGGTCTTAGAATCATTCTTACTATCGTATTTTTAAATTTATCTGATATATAATTGCTATACTGTTGTTTATTATTTAAAATCCATTCATAAATATATTTAAAGCCATCTATTATAACGTCTACATGATCTTTATATGAAACTTTTTCACCTTTAAAAATCGGCTTATTTTTTTCAAATTCATTTACTTTAACATATTTATATTTTGCATCTACGTGCATCACATCTGTATTCTTTGCTTCTACTGAAGGTACCTTTAATGGATATAATTGATCATTTTTATCACTAAGGCCACTTAAATCAAGACCTTTATAGTTAGGATTATCGCTATTAAATGCAAGAAATGGAATAATTCCAGTAGATCTAACAGATCTATTAATTATATTTAGGGCTTTATTATGAGCAGATCCATTCTTTTCTTCTAATATTTTTGCATGGTGGAATAAAGATTCAAGGTCAATTGGAACTGGATACTCACCCATCGCTATAATATTCTCATAATGAAAGTCCACAGCATTTAAACTATATAAAACGCCTAATAGACTCCCCATTTTAAAATAAAATGATTTAAGTTGTTCTTCCGTTTTGCATTCTATATTCTCAATATATTCAACCCAACCATAAGAATGTTTATCGATGATTTTTGGTGAATACAGTTGAGCTTTATTATTAACTTGATTATTTATCCAAGCAGTTAAATCATTAAATGCCGCTTCGACACCAATTGATCGAGGCTTATAAATAAGTTTTATATTAGGAAGAAATTCAATTAATGACACCGTTTTGCCATCATTATGTTCATCACCAAGCCCTAATGTAATGGTCATTAGTTTATTTGTCTGAATATCAATATTAAATGTCTCTTGGATTTGTACCTTATCTTGTTCAAGATTATAGTAAAGAGTAATAATATTATTTGACCAATGGATTAATGTAGTTAACATTGTTCTATATAAAGCAGGATATGTATCCTTAAAATAAACAAAAAACTCATTTGTACTAATGTAAGAACAAAAATGATTGTAACGCTCTTCCGAGGTTTCCCCTTTTAAATTTTCAAGAACGCGTTGAATGTTCAGTTCTAATATTAATGTTTTGTGGGATAATTCATATAATCTTTTATACATATATTCTAGTGGTGCCAATAATTGTGACTCTTCAAAGAACGAATATGTATTCAATGATTTATGAACTTTAGAAAATGAGTAACTCATAAATTTTTTAAAAAAATTGTAAAAAGTTGCTTTTGATAAATGCTCTTCGATTGTTGGGGGAAATTCATATGTTTGGAAACTGTCAAACTCTGAGAAGGTTAATGATAGCAGTGCATCTACTTTATCTACACTGTATTCATCATGTTCTAATTGAGATAGAGTTGATAACTGAATACCTGAAAGATCCTTTAAGATCCCTTCAAATTTATTTTCATTGTTTTCAAATGTTTTTTTCCAATAATTTATGTAATCCGTAGAATATGGAACTATCTGATCATTAGTTTTTATTTCATCAATAAATGCACTATGCTTTACAGACACTTTACTACTCCTTTCATTAATAAGAGAAGTAGATTCTCTACTTCTCTTATATATTTTATAAAGATAATTAATTACAAGAAGGCATACATTCTTTTGTTAACGTACAGTATCCACCATTATTACCTAACCAGCTACTTAGACCTTCTGGCGTTACATCTCCTTCACCAGCACCAAATAGAGACTGAATTTCTTTAGAATCAACTTCTCCTGCTGGATGATTTGGTGCATCCTCGTTTTTAGAACGTTCTACTGGATTTTTCCATGCTTCTACTACTTTTTTTGATGAACTCATATTTAACACTCCTATAAATTTTATTATTGTTTTATATATAATTAGTTACAAGAAGGCATACATTCTTTTGTTAACGTACAGTATCCACCATTATTACCTAACCAGCTGCTTAAACCTTCCGGTGTTACATCTCCTTCACCAGCACCAAATAGAGACTGAATTTCTTTAGAATCAACTTCTCCTGCTGGATGGTTTGGTGCATCCTCGTTTTTAGAACGTTCTACTGGGTTTTTCCATGCTTCTACTACTTTTTTTGATGAACTCATATTTAACACTCCTGTAAATTTTATTATTGTTTTATATAAATAATTAGTTGCAAGAAGGCATACATTCTTTTGTTAACGTACAGTATCCACCATTATTACCTAACCAGCTACTTAAACCTTCCGGCGTTACATCTCCTTCACCAGCACCAAATAGAGACTGAATTTCTTTAGAATCAACTTCTCCTGCTGGATGGTTTGGTGCATCCTCGTTTTTAGAACGTTCTACTGGGTTTTTCCATGCTTCTACTACTTTTTTTGATGAACTCATATTTAACACTCCTATTAAATTTTATTATTGTTTTATATATATTATTAGTTAAATAAAAATATATTTTTTAATTAAATTATGTTATCTATATAGAAATTAACATCTACTTGTGCATTTTGTTGTTGGACAAAGACTTGCTGTAACCGCAATAGTAGCTCCAATAATTGTTGGTGTTGCTGGCGTTGTTTCTGGGTTTACATCTCCCGCTCCCGCTACTTTCTTTAATTCATTTTCATCGATTGAACCGATTAATTCTTTCGTATCGAACTCCTGATTACGTAATTTAGCTAATTTTTCATTCTTTGACATATTGAACATCCTCTCAATTTTTTAATTTATTATTAACAACGGCTTGTACATTTTGTTGTTGGACAAAGACTTGCTGTAACCGCAATAGTAGCTCCAATAATTGTTGGTGTTGCTGGTGTCGTTTCTGGATTTACATCCCCCGCCCCCGCTACTTTCTTTAATTCATTTTCATCGATTGAACCAATTAATTCTTTCGTATCGAACTCCTGATTACGTAATTTAGCTAATTTTTCATTCTTTGACATATTGAACATCCTCTCAATTTTTTAATTTATTATTAACAACGGCTTGTACATTTTGTTGTTGGACAAATACTTACTGTAGCTGCAATAGTAGCCTCAACGATTGTTGGTGTTGCTGGTGTCGTTTCTGGATTTACATCCCCCGCCCCCGCTACTTTCTTTAATTCATTTTCATCGATTGAACCAATTAATTCTTTCGTATCGAACTCCTGATTACGTAATTTAGCTAATTTTTCATTCTTTGACATATTGAACATCCTCTCAATTTTTTAATTTATTATTAACAACGGCTTGTACATTTTGTTGTTGGACAAATACTTACTGTAGCTGCAATAGTAGCCTCAACGATTGTTGGTGTTGCTGGCGTCGTTTCTGGATTTACATCCCCCGCTCCCGCTACTTTCTTTAATTCATTTTCATCGATTGAACCAATTAATTCTTTCGTATCGAACTCTTGATTACGTAATTTAGCTAATTTTTCATTCTTTGACATATTGAACATCCTCTCAATTTTTTAATTTATTATTAACAACGGCTTGTACATTTTGTTGTTGGACAAATACTTACTGTAGCTGCAATAGTAGCCTCAACGATTGTTGGTGTTGCTGGTGTCGTTTCTGGATTTACATCCCCCGCCCCCGCTACTTTCTTTAATTCATTTTCATCGATTGAACCGATTAACTCTTTCGTATCGAACTCCTGATTACGTAGTTTAGCTAATTTTTCATTCTTTGACATATTGAACATCCTCTCGATTTTTAATTTATTCTGGATAACGAGTTATACATTTCACTTTATGGTGCAAAAATTAATACTTACTTCAAGATTAACTGCGATAGTTATAACCTCAGTTGGTATTGCTCCTGGGTTCACATCTCCCGCTATCTTTTTTAGTTCATTTGCATCGATTACACCAATTAGTTCTTGTATATCAAACTCTTAATTACGTAATTTAGCTAATTCTTTATTTTCCGATGATTATTTTCGAATATTGCGAAAATAATCATCGGATTACTCCTAATTTCATTAATAACGATTACTGCTGGGTTTAGATATTATAGAAAGTAGTTTATATTGCCTTCTATCCCAGCGGCACTATCCTTTTTATACCTTTAATATAAAGCTGTCTGTTTAATCCATTGTAAGACTATTAAAGGCATCATTATTTTCTTGAAATCAAATGATAACTGAATTTGATCTTCTAACTCTCCATGTATGTGTAATTGCTTTTGTAAGGCTAACATACACTCTGTAGTTTGATCCTGTAACCTTGGATACATAAATTCTTTTGAATGATGAATGCTTGTACTTTGGTTTATCATATATCCAATAGCTATAGGCCCTTTTTTTTCACCTATTCCTGCTTTAAATTCTTGAATATTGATGGCTTTTAAATGAATAAAATGATCATTATGAAAATCTATTGCATAAGCACCTGGGGTAGATAGACCAGTTACAATATTCGGTTGGAACACAAATAGAATAGGTACCAAAGCTGTAAATGTTTGACTGTGAAATGCTTCATATAGAATTTGTGCTAAGGTATCAATATGAATAAATGGTTGAGCTAGACTAATCGATTCTTTTTGGGATGCTTGTTTATTCAATAGTTGTTTGTAAACATGATATGGCAATACGTCTTGTTCATTCGAAAAGTCTTGTAAAAGTTGATTATTTTCCCTACCAAGATCCAAATGATAATTTATATTGTTTATCATATCTATAGAATTTTTTGTCTCTAGCATCAGATTAACTACCTCCTTGCTGTCTAACTTTCTGTACCTAAAATATACGTGTTAATTTATGTTAATAACAATTAGTAAAATTCAGTTAAAAATATTTAAAATTATTGTTGTTTTTTTCTATATTATTTTACATGTTTTGTAATTCTGGGAAGTTTCTATAGAATTTAACCTGGTACAAATAAAAATTTTGTTATCATTGAAAATAAAATTAACTACTTAGTTCCGTTTAAAGCAAAGTTAATATAATAAAAAAAACAGGTGGAATTTACTTTCCACCTGTTTTTTATCTATGTATTGATTAATAAAGGATTTGTATTTGAAGGGAATTTTGAATATGGGGGGTTAATTAATCAGCATCTGGAGTAATATCAGCGTAGAAAGTTGGGATGTCTTCTATACTAGTTTGTGCAGCTACATTTTGTGTAGTATCTGTACTAGTTATATTTTCAGATAAGGCAATGCCGGATAACATAATAGCTGTAGTAAGAATGACATAAATTTTTTTGATTTTCATAATTCCAACCTCCATTAGTAGTTGCTTTGTTAATTTAAATACTAATGGATGTCCTTTGTTAAACGGAATTAGTAAAAATTTCCGATTTATAATTCACTTTTTTTATAAAAACAAGTTACCTATTTAACCAATTTTATTTGTAACTTGTCTCATGAAAAATTAACCTTGTACACATAAAAATATTAACCTTGTTTGAATACAAAGTTAACTGATTAATTTAGTTTCAAACAAAGTTAATATAATAAAAAAAACAGGTGGAACTTACTTTCCACCTGTTTTTTATCTATGTATTGTTTAATAAAGGATTTGTATTTGAAGGGAATTTTGAATATGGGGGGTTAATTAATCAGCATCTGGAGTAATATCAGCGTAGAAAGTTGGGATGTCTTCTATACTAGTTTGTGCAGCTACATTTTGTGTAGTATCTATACTAGTTATATTTTCAGATAAGGCAATGCCGGATAACATAATAGCTGTAGTAAGAATGACATAAATTTTTTTGATTTTCATAATTCCAACCTCCATTAGTAGTTGCTTTGTTAATTTAAATACTAATGGATGTCCTTTGTTAAACGGAATTAGTAAAAATTTTTGATTTATAATTCATTTTTTTTATAAAAACAAGTTACCTATTTAACCAATTTTATTTGTAATTTGCCTTATGTTAAATCCTATTAATCCAATACCTACTATTACTATAGAATCACATAGAGGGGATGTTGCGGATATCATTACCAAGATCCTTGATTAATCTCCCTCTATATATGTATTTTTAGTTTGTTTTAATTCGTCGAACTTTCAATTGATATTTTTAGATATTTTGCTGACATTTTATAAGCACGATTATCAAAAAAATAGTCTCCTAGTTCATGAGCCAGTTCACTTACTAAAGGATATTGTTTCTTTTCTAAACCGATTTCAATTGCTTTTTGCATCTGTTTTTCATATCCATAATCATCTCCTCTTAATTTAGATATCTTCCCCTTCAATCCATATAGTTGAACATTAGCGTAAGGTACATCAGAAATTGATAATAACTCAAACGCTTCATCCATAAATTCATTAACAGTTTTCCAATCTTTAAATTCTATATGAATCTCTATTAAGCTTCGTAATGCGTATACCTTTTGATGTTCTTGTTGGAGAAACTCACTTAATTGCAAACATTCTTCATAGTACTTAATAGCACTTGTATAGTCTTTCAAATCTTGGTAAATTTTACCATAATTGTATGAAATGATAGGCGAATATACAGAATTGTCATTATCTCCCAATTCATATTCTGCTTGCTGTAAGCATTCAAGAGCCCTGTCATATAATCCATCTAAATCATACAGTATTGCGAGCATTAACAAAGTATCTATTACTTTATTCTTTATATTAAATCTCAAAAATATTTTGTAAGCTTTCTGCGCATACAAACGACTAATGCTTTTATCTTTATACAGCGCTTTATTTACAAGACACAGATTATAATATACACTGGCGTGTTGAGTAGTTTCTTCTAGATCAAGTAAACTCTCTATCTTCACGTAGATTTCATGTGCAGCCATATAATCTTGTTTATTATAAAAATAATAACCTCGAGCCATTAAATAATATATATAATCTTCAGTATACTGGGGGTCTATTTGATTTGGAATAACTTGCACAGCCTGATTTACAATTGCTTCTACATATACTAAGTTATTATTTCGGGAATGATAGTATATTAAAACACCATAAGCCTTTAATAATAAAAGAATAGAGTCTATATCACGAACATACAGTTCTAAAGAAGATAGGTCTTTTTCACTTATAATTTTATCATTTTTATACTTATTACATATTTCAAGAAGCATAGGTTCTATATCCTCATAATCTGCATCTACAAGAAAATTGTAATCAACATCTAACTTTTCAGCGACCTTTTCTAAAAAGGAAGCTGAAGGTTTGATTTGTCCATTTTCAATTCTGCTTAAATACGTTATAGAGCATATTCCTGATACTAATTCCCCTTGCGTAAATTCTTTATGTATACGGATTTGTCGAATACGTTCACCAATATTCATATTTCCAATCCCTTCTTCTAATAACTTAATTGAATTATTTTTGAGTAATATTATATGTATGAATTACCACAATAGATACATTATTTGATTTTAAACAGGGAAATAATATTGTATATTCCCCTATACATATCAATCCAAATATGAAAAACAAGATTAATACAATACAGCTGTAACTAATTACTTTATTTATCAATACTTGTTTTAATGCAACTGAAATGTTTAACGATTATTTTATACTATTGGCTTTCCTTTTCCCCCTCTTACATTTCTATATTATACCAATTTAATAATAATCATGCTTAAAAAAATGCATCTTTTATACCTTCAAATTTTTGAGATAAAAGCCCTGTGTCAAAAAACGATAAGCACTTACAAGACTTTATATGTTGTAAAAATTTTCTCAAATACTCAAACATGTAAAACACTACAGAAAAAACTATTAAAAATCCGCAAATTTTTTTATCAAATTTTACTAATTGTTATTAACATAAATTAAAACGTACATTATAGATATAGAAATTCGATTAGTTAAAAGAGAGTTATTCTGATGTTAGAAAAAATTTTTATAAATACGATAAGCAACGTTATATTTATAAACTCTTAAAGAATCTATCACTTCAGTTTACTCGTTTATTTATATTAGTACATTGGTATAAATTTTAATGGATATTTGTTTTATTGCTGAAACATGTTATAAAAATACGTTGAAGGAGAATGCTATATGACGTTACAACATGGCACATATTTATTAGAAAGAGAAAATAAAGAAAATACATTTGATGAAGAGCGATATCAGAAATGGTTAAGTAAGACAGGATTAAATAAATCAATTATTGATACTCTAATTCAGGAAAACAATATAGAGTTAGAATATTTCAAAACTGTTTTATCAAACAAAGAGAATCCTGAGTTAAATACTTCTTTAGAATGGATCGCTATTGTCAACAAATTAATAAATGATAATACATATTACAATAAAGATATCGAATACTTAGAGGGATTTGAAAATATTCCATTTTTCGCATTTTATGTTCCATTCTTTAACTATAGTTTGGAAGTAATATCAAATAAATTTAAAGGGGTTCATGAAGAAAAAATATTCTCTATTAATATAGAAAACATTACAAAAAGTATTCTATTAACTGTAGCTGATAGAATTGGCCAAATTGGATTAAAAGTATTAATAACAGAGATTAATATGGCGAGAACTGGTGATTTACTAAGTGGTGAGACTGAAAAGGAAAGATATGCTAGCTTTATTAATGAATTTCTTCAAGATAAAGAGTATATCCAGAACCTATTTAACTCTTATCCTGTAATGGTAAGACTAATGGTAGAAACTGTGCATAGTACTGTAGATGCAATGTTTGAGATAGTCTATCATTATGCGGAAGATCGAGATCAACTAGTTGAAATTTTTGGTGGAGATTTCAACATTTTAACATCAATTGACTTGGGCGCGGGTGACACTCACCAAAATGGAAGAACTGTAGCTATGCTAAACTTTAATAATAAAGGGAAATTAGTATATAAACCTCGCTCGTTAAAAACAGATGAACTATTTAATGAACTATTAATTTGGATTAATAAAAAAGGATTTAAAAAACCATTAAAAAACTTAACAGTATTAAGTCGAGATGAATATGGATATCAGGAGTTTATTTCAGGAAGTGAGTGTAATACCCCGCAGGACGTTGAAAACTTCTATTATAGACAAGGTGGATATATAGCTTTATTTTATATACTAAATTCTACAGATTTCCACCATGAAAATATTATTGCTGATGGTGAGTATCCTATATTTATAGACCTAGAAACACTATTTAGTAATTCAATTGAATTTAATAATGAACTAACAGATAATAAAAGTGCTTTTTTAAAATTATCATTAAACATTAAAGATTCTGTTTTTCAATCGTTAATGCTGCCTGTAAAATTCAGTGATGATCCTCTTATTGATTATGATCTAAGCGGTTTAGGAATAAGTGGTGAACTAGAAGTAGAGCCTTCTGCAGTAAATGCATTGGATAATGTATATAGTGATCAGATTAAAATGGTTAAACAAAAAGTTAAATTAAAAGAATTCAATAATACCCCACGAATTAAACAAAAGAAAACAAATGCTAGTGATTATATTGAAGAAATTATTAATGGGTTCACGGATATGTATAAATTAATATTAAATAATAAGAAAGAATTCACATTAGATAATGGGCCTTTATACTCGTTTAAAAATACCTTTGCAAGACAAGTTTTCAGAGCGACTGAGGCGTATGCAAGATTTGTATCGGCAAGTATTCATCCTAATTACTTAAAAAATGGAATTGATAGAGAAGGCTTATTTTATTATCTATGGCATGGTATTAACCATCAACCGAAATTCAGCCGAATTGCAAAGTATGAAATACAAGACCTTTTAAGAACTGATATACCTTACTTTACCTTCAAAGTTGGTTCAACAAGTTTATTTAGTTCAGATAAAATCGAAATTAAAGACTTTTTCGAAAAAACTTCGATAGATGAAATAAAAGAAAAGCTAAATAAATTAAGTGACCTAGAACATGATCAACAAGTAGAATTTATAAAGCAATCTCTTGGCGCAATTGCTACAAACGAACAAAAAGAATACACTCCGTACGGCTATAGAGAGGTTGAAAAGAGTCTTTTAGATACCAAAGAATATCAAAAAGATCAATTTCTGAATGAAGCAAAAAAAATAGGCGATGAAATAGTGAATCGTGCTATTGTAGGTGATAATTTCAAAGATGCATTGTGGTTTGGGCTTAACTTAGATAATAATGAACAATTTAAATTATCCCCTATAAGTATTGATTTATATAACGGTAGCTTAGGAATAGTACTATTCCTTGGAGTACTAGCAAAAGAAACTAATGATGAAAAATATAAGAAATATGCTGTTGCTGGATTGAATTATATTGAAAATAAGTTAGCTCATACAAAATTACAATCGACTTCAGCATTTTCAGGGTATAGCTCCCTTTCATACGTATACGCTTATTTAGGAAAAATTTGGGGCGATCAAAAACTCATTAATCAATCTAGAGAATATATCAATAAAATTGATTCGCTATTAATTGAAAATGAGACCACATATGATTTTGTAGGTGGATTAAGTGGTTCCCTTCTTGTATTAGTCCGACTATATGAAAAGTTTAATTTTACTGAATTAAAACCTATTTGCGATTTAATATCCCAGAAATTATTAAATCAGGCTTCTGAACAAATAAAGAATAATACCTTGCTCACTGGATTAGCACATGGTGCTTCTGGATACGCTTGGCCATTACTAGAATATGCTTATAAAATGAATCAGAATCACTTACAAAAGGATATATTAGAAATATTAGATTATGAAAATAGCAAAGTAAATGATAATCAAGATAATTGGTTAGATTTAAGAGAAAATGAAAGCTTTGACGCGCCAGCATTTTGGTGTCATGGGGCCGGTGGAATAGGCATAAGTAGATTAATGATGTCTCAAATTATTGCAAATACTAATATTAGCGGTGATTTACAAAAATGTATTAATGTAATCATGACTAAAGGATTTGGTACTAGTAATACCTTATGCCATGGTGACTTTGGAAATCTTGATTTTCTTTTAACTTATGCTCAAGTTACAAAAAATAATGAGTATATAGAAATCTCAAGAGAAATCGGTAAACATGTATTAAAACAAAAAGAAGAGAATGAACAGTGGAATTTAGATCAACACGGCGATGTAAATATCTTAGGATTCATGATCGGAACTTCGGGTATAGGCTTTGAATTATTACGTTTAAATAACCCTGATATTCCTTCCGTGTTAAGTTTAGATTTACCGTAAGTTTAAAGATATTTCTATCACTCGTGATTATGTAACTGAAAATATAACAATTAAACTGCTTTTATAGCCAAAAGTTAAACTAATAGGAGTCACCATATCAAAGAAAGAAAATTGTACATTCGGATACAATTTAGACACAAAATATCCGGTTCCTTGTACGCTAAGGGATCGGATATTTATTTTACTGTTTTATATAGCGTACAATTTCTCGCTTATTTAGATACCATAGAACATTAAAAAATATCAACTTGTACTACATTATCTGTTGTAGCATTAGAGCTTCCTGTAGTTACTTTTAATGAAATACAGTCACCTGCTTGAAATGTCATAGAAATATTATTATTGATATTGGAAGTTAGGATACCAGTTAGTGTAACGGTAAGAAGTGTATCTACAACATTTTTAAATCCAGATTCAAATGCGAGTGTTGGAAAAATTACATATCTTTAATATCGTCTTTTGAGATACTTTAAAATAACATATCGAGCCGTTTCGTTTACCTTACAAAGATGTTAGGCGAATATAAGGTTAATAAAAATATAGAATAGGAAAAAAGAGAGTGTAGGGGGATATATATGAACAAACCAGTTGTAGTCGTTAAAGACGTTCAAAAAGTATACGGTAAAAAAGGGGAAAACCAATCACACGCATTAAAAGGTGTGTCGTTCTCGATTCAAGAGGGGGAATTTGTTGGAATTATGGGACCCTCTGGTTCAGGGAAAACAACGTTACTAAATGTAATTTCAACATTAGATAAAGCAACAGGCGGTGTTGTTGAAATTGCCGGTGCGGATATTACAAAGATGAAACAGGGTGAACTTTCTGATTTCCGTTCGCAAAAATTAGGGTTCATTTTCCAAGACTTTAACTTATTAGAGAACTTATCTATTTATGAAAACATTGCACTTCCGCTTTCACTTCAAGGTGTTCCATCACGTAAGATTGGACCGAAAGTAGAGAAAGTAGCGGATATGTTAGGAATTTCAGCTATACTTCAAAAATATCCATCTGAAGTATCTGGTGGACAGAAGCAACGTTCAGCAGCAGCGCGTGCGCTTGTGCATGAACCAGCTATCATTTTAGGAGACGAGCCAACAGGAGCGCTTGATTCTAAAAATGCCACGAGTCTTTTAGATGCGATGACAAACTTAAATGAAGAACAAGACGTATCAATCATGATGGTTACACATGATCCATATAGTGCAAGTTACTGTCAGCGTATTTTATTCATTCAAGACGGAGTGTTATACAAAGAAATTCACCGCACTGGTGCACGTGAAGTGTTTTATAAAGAGATTTTAGATGTACTTGCAGACTTAGGTACACAAAAAGCATAAGAAAGAAGGTTCAGGCATGTTATTTAAACTTTCTATGTCAGGACTAAAAAGTAAGCTAAAGGACTATATCGTCTTACTTGTTGGTCTTGTCATGTCCATTTCAATTTTTTATATGTTCCAAACATTAGCGTTAAACGAAGCCTTTCTTAAGGCAAACTCTATTATTAGTGAAATTGGAATAGTATTCCAAGCTGGTTCAATCTTATTAGCAATTATTACATTCTTTTATATTCTATATGCAAACTCATTCTTATTATCGCTTCGTCAAAAAGAATTAGGTATGTATATGATGTTAGGGGCAAAAAAATCTAAGGTTACATTCCTTATGTTCATCGAAACAATTGTTTTAGGTGCGGCCTCCCTTGTAATCGGGATTGCAGTAGGTGTAGGGCTTGCACAAGTAATTGGTAAACTACTTATGCAACAACTGGATTTTACTTCAGGTGGTTATGAAGCGTTTTATGTTTCTTCCATGATTGTTACTTGTGTTTTCTTCTTTGTGCTATTTGTATTATCAGCAATTATGAATAGTATTAAACTATCACGTATTACAGTTCTACAACTTGTACATGCAGATTCAAAAACAGATAGTGTTTCTGTAAAAGGTGCGAAGACTGTTATCTTTGCAGTATTGGGGATTATTTTATTAGCAATTGGCTATGCTTCTATGATTTACATGGATAAGTTAAAGCTAGCTGGGATTTTTATTGCTTTAATTACTGTAACGTCTGGAACTTACATGTTATTTGGAACGTTCCTACCTCTTATTATTAAAAAGATGAAAAGTAATAAAAAACGTACTGAAAAAGGACTTAATGCTTTTACATTTGCACAGTTAAACTTCCGTATTAACAGCTTAACAAAAGTACTAGCGACAGTAACAATGTTAGTTGCGCTTGGAGCGGGGGCAATCTCAGGTGGTATGGCATTTAAAAATAACGTTATGATGAATGTAGATACTCTTGCGATTTATGATGTTACGATTCATAATCCAACGACTGAAGAAAAGAAAATCTTAAATGATATTACATTTAAAGAGAAAAGCGAATATCGCTATAAAACAGATGATAAATACGTTTATTATGTAAAAGAAGATTTAGAGAAACACCGTCCTTTCGTAAAGGATGTTAAATATATTAAAGAAGGAGTAAAAGATCCTGCTAAAGTGAAAAAAAGAGCTTCTGAAAAACTACCAACAGGAGAGATTTCGAAAAATACCGATAATTTAATTTCAGCAGAGTGGAAAGATGCCTTCGGAACGCTGGAGCCCTCTTATGTGCATCCCGATCAAACAATTAAAATTGTCGATCAAAAAATATATGATAGCTTAAAAGATACAGAAGGTAGTGTATTCATTGGAAAAACAGATAATTTCTTAACATACACAAAAGAATGGGAAAAAATTGACGAGTTACAGTTAACCAAATATAAAAATCTAAAAATTGATGATATACCAAGTAAATACGCGATATATACTGGTTTTTACGGCATTTCGAGCGGGACAGTATTTATGGGCTTCTTCTTAGGAATTGCTTTCTTAGCAATGATGGCAAGCTGTTTAATGTTTAAAATTCTATCTGGTGCATCAAACGATATTACGCGTTATCAAATGCTTCGTAAAATCGGTGTGCGCCGTGAATTATTAACAAAGTCAATTTATAAAGAAGTATTCTTAATATTCCTATTCCCAGCGATTGTAGGGATTGCACACGTATTAGTTGGTATGAACATCTTTTCGTTTATCCTAATCGATCCATATTTCCGTATTTGGCTTCCAATAATAATTTTCATAGTCATTTACTCAATTTACTACTTCATTACAGTTCAATTGTATAAAGGCATTGTTATTCCGAAAGAAAACTAAACATAAAGTAACTTCAAAATCAACTTTTATTGTATATTTTGAAGTTACTTTTGTTTAGTCCACTTTTTTCAGCACACTGCATCTAGATAATAAATCTATCAATCCCAACAAAACTTTATTAATTTCCTCTTTATTATTTAAACCCATGTTAAAAAACGTTTCTAACAAATAACAAAGATAACCATCAGAACTTCGAATATCCTCTCGCACCTCACCATGCATTTTAAAACATCCAATTTTTCCCTATTACAAACAATTTAATAGAACGCTCACTACTCTTTTTACCGATGTCTAAAAAAGCATCTAATAAAAAAATCCAGTAATTTAAACAGAACATACTATAGTAACAATAAGAATACACCTTTTAAAGAACAAACAATCGATCATAAAAATAAAATCTAAACAGCCTCCAAACAAAATAAAAGGCCAACAAATAATTTCACGTACTGTAGTTCATACAGAAAAACCAAAAGGGAAAAAACTATAATAGAAATATGTATTGGCATAGTGGACAAAGTACCAAATTAGCCCGTATTTAGTGTGATAGAATCACTGTTATCCCTTGGGAGTAGATCATATAATCGCTCTGCAGCTCCAGGGACGATTGATTGAATAAACTCCAAGTACAACTCTTTTTGTTCTGTTGTACGACCAATAGCATTATTAAAAAGCAACAACAAAGTAGACAGTCCAGTTTGTCGTTGACTACCTTTACCGATCACATGGAGATATATTTGCTTTGATTTCTTTAGCACATTGTTTAACGTACTTCTTGGAATTCGCAACACTTCACATATTTCTTTTTGAGTAAAATATAAGAATCCTTTTTCGGTATTTTTTTGCACGTTTAAGAAGTCAATGATATCTTGTTCCCACTCATACCAATGACTACGCACACGATCCTTGCGTGCTTTCTTATGTTTATACCAATACTGTGATGGTACTAGAGTTGAAAATGTTACCTTTCTATCTGACCAAATTTCTAAAATTTGATTGATGTACTCTTTGTTTGCGCCTTTATATTTACCTGAAAAAGCACTACGAATAGCCTTTTGAATACTTGAATTTTTCAAAGGGCTTTTTAGGCTTGTATTAAATTCATCCAGTAAATTATATGCCTCATCTTGAGTCATTCTTGAAGAATAGCATGCTAACGCGAGCGTAAATACAGCATTATCACGTCCAAATACACCTTTTTGACCTCTGATATGTGTGCATGCTAATACCTTTTGCACCCATCCTTCAGTAATTTGCGTAGTTTTAATTTGCTTATTTGAAATAACCGTAAATAAACTTCTACGATGGCCGATATCTTGATCTTTAGACCATTCAATTAAATGAGATAAATTACATGTACTGTTTGCATCAAACCATACTATGTTCTCTTCATTTGGCATACGGAAGAACCCGAAGTCATTACATGTCAAATCAACACCAGGTAAAAGGTCGCTTAGAGCTTTTCTGATGTTCTCACTGATTCTTTTTGCACTACGTAATCCCCGGAAATCGTTCTTATTCGAAATAAATAATGGTTTATCCAACACAAAATAAACCTGGTATCCCTTCACACTTTCAACAATAACTGTAGGCATTCCTAACTGCTTGTCCATTGCTGCAAGTACGATTTCCCCTGGATTAAGATCTTTTGTATCAATATCAACAGTAAAGCAATTAATTTGTTTTAGATTTCGTTCTTCATGCCCTTTAATGATTTTTCTGTTTCTATCTATGTATGTTCCCACTCTAAAAATATTCGGAGTCCAATGTGTAGCTTGTCCAATATGGTCCAGTACTGTTTCTTGAGAAGTCAATACAACTCCCTTTGTACCATATGAGTTCGTTAAATCTTCTTTTGTACGTGTAATAAATACAAATCTGTCATCCATTTTGATACTAGAATCCTGAGAATCTAACATGGATATGCTAGCTCTTGAGTTTTTATATTTATATTTTCGTAACCCATCATGTAAAATCAATTCGATTGCTTGCTGCGCTTTATCCATGTTAAATCTCCTTTCCACTAGATTTTTGACAATAAAAAAGGTGAGCAGTTATAACACTGCTCACCTCAAAAATTCTCCGGAAAGTAGATAAAAGACAGACTTTTCTCCGTATTCGAACAAACTTAAATACGGATTTCTACCTTTACAATCTAGCTCTAATTAACTATACTAAATACAGATATTTTTATATCTCTAATAACATAGTTAACTAGAACGGACGGAGAATTTTACATACTGGTCTTGCAGTGTGTAAATGGAATACAAGTTGTTGACAGCAACGTGTATTCACCGGGGAGTAAAGTTATTGTCAGTAACTCTACTTTTTCTGTCAGATTGGGACCTGAGAAATCTCAATTAGACAGCCGTTCTTTTTTTTATTTATTTTTTTACCATTTATTTATCTAATAAGCCCTTTATGTACAGTATCAAATTAAATCACTTTTTGTTGAAAAACTTGCTAATTCTTACATTACAGCAAGTTTTTTTGTTTGTAAACAGTGAAATTACGCGTAGTTTAAATAATATCCCTATTTCCCTATTTCTATTTTTCCCTATATCCCTATAGGGATATTTCTATTTTTCCCTATTTCCCTATTTCCCTATTTTTTAGTTTTTTTTCTCTTTAAACCTCTCCTTGAAAATCTTCACTCTCACTTACTTTTCAAACCCGACTCGGATTAAAAATTCCCTTTTAAATCAACGTTTTTGTTATAAATTATTAACTCTATCATTCTATTGCATATACAGAACATCATTGTTATAATTCATTTAATAATATAGAAATATCCCTATTTCTATAATTAGAAATATCCCTATTTCCCTATTTCTATTTTTCCCTATTTCTATAAAGGGATATAGGGAAATTTTAAAAAATATTACTGGAGTGTTAAAAATGGCTATTACAATTACGGTTGGGAATTACAAAGGTGGCGTTGGTAAAACCACAAATGCTGTATTAAACTCTTATGAAGTTGCGAAAAAAGGAAAGCGAACGTTACTCGTTGACCTTGATCCGCAGAGTAATGCAACGAAGTCTTTAATGTTAACGAAATCCATTCTTAATCCAGATGAAATTGTAACGGTTGAAAAAACATTAATGAAGGGGATACAAGAAGGGAATTTAGATGGTTTAGAAGTGGAAATCATGGAGAATTTATATTTAATTCCTTCTTATGTTGATTTTCAAGATTTCGCAAAGTTCCTTTATAAGACTTGCACTTCTGAAAAAGAGGAAGATCATTACTTTAAAGGATTACTTGAAAAGATAAAACATAAATATGACTACATATTTATTGATGTTCCTCCTATGTCACTAGAAGTTACGAAGAACGCCGTTGTAGCTTCTGATTATGTTCTAATTGCTTTACAAACACAAGAACGTTCTCTTACTGGTGCAGAGAACTACGTTAATGAACTCATCAAGTTGAAAGAAAAATATGATCTTGATATTGAAGTAGTTGGTATTCTTCCTGTCTTATTAAAAAATAATGGTAAAGTTGATGAATACATTATGGAAAACGCTCGTGAAATCTTTGGTGAAGAGAACCTATTTAAAAATGTCGTTCCTCAAATGGAGCGTATTAAAAGATTTGATGTAAATGGTATTACTGAAAAAGATAGACATGATATGAATGTAATTGAATTATACGAAACGATTAGTGATGAATTATTATCTCGTATCGATATGTTTGAAAAAATGAAGGTTGGTGTGTAATATGGCGAAAACTCCTGGTTTGTTAGGTAGAAAGAAAAGGAACTTTGAGCCTACTGAGCCTTATGTACCAAAGCAAGGACAAGCTGCGATTGACAATAACGCTGAAGCAACTGCTCCTTCTCAACCTAAGACAGAAGAAAAACAAGTAACTCGAAAAGCAAAAAGAAACGAAAAAACTGAAACAAAAAAGAAATTTAAAAATCAGCAAGGCAGTATTAAAATTTCTAATCAATCAAAAGAAGAACTTGAAGTATTAATGAAACTTACAAACACAAAATTCGCTTATGAAATCATAGATTTACTTATAGATCGTTATGTAGAAAACGAACTAACACCTGAGCAGAAAAGGAAATTCAAGCTCTTAACAGAGATGTAAAAATATAAAAATTTAGAAATATCCCTATTATTATAAGTAGAAAAGTAGAAATGAATACTTTTCTACTTATGCGTAATTTATCTAGTAACACCCACCAGAACTTCCACCACGGCTTTTTCTTCTCTCTTGCCGCTATAATTCTTTTACGATATTCCTACATTATTTTAAATATTAATAAGAACAGAAAAACAAGGAATACATACTTGATTCAAATGTAAACTTTTAAATATTAGTTTACATTCATTTCCCCTTAGTCATTGACTTCTCACCGAATCCCCTGATATCCTCAATTTATATAATAAAAGTATACATTCAAAACACTGTAAATAAAGAGGTCGAAAATCCATGAACAAAAAACCACATCTCATTGATGTCCAACCCATCCGTAGCAAAGAACAAATCGAAGATATGAAATGGGCTCTTAAACGTCATTGTTCCGAACGAGACTATATTCTCTTTCTTATTGGAATTCATACCGGACTACGCGTAAGTGATCTACTTCAACTAGAAACACAAACCATAGTAAAACTAAAACGAAAAAAAAGAAAAGAATTTAAGATCAAAGAAGGAAAAACGAAGAAAGAACGCATAATTAACCTTACTTCCATTTTTGATGAAGTATACTCTTATGCTCAAACTCTAGATGATACCTGGTTATTTCCTTCCCGAAAAGGAGACAAACCCATTAGTAAGATCCAGGCTTATCGACAATTGCAAAAAACCGGAGACTTTGCCAGTGTAGAGTCCATTGGTACCCACACCATGCGCAAAACCTTCGGCTATTGGTTCTATAAACAAACAAAAGATGTTGCTATGTTGCAAGAAATATTGAATCATAGCACACCACAAATCACGTTGAAATATATCGGTATCAACAAAGAAGAGAAAGATAATGTACTGGATACATTCCGACTATAAATCGTTCTATAAACTTGTAAAAGAGATTGAACAACAATAACTAAAACAAAAATAAAGCCCCCTCACTTAATACAGGGGGCTTTACATTAAACAACTATTTATTAATACGCCTTTTCATCTTCGCTATTACTTCATCACCTTTAATAGACAACTCCTCATCACTCAAAGGACTAATTTTAAACTTCATTAGTTTATTAATCTCTCTTACTTCTTTTACATAAACTTGCGTTTCATTTTTATACACATTAGCTAAAGCATCTGCCCATACCGTTAATATCGCTAACTTCATATTTTCCAATAAATTATTCTGAGAAGAACCAGGATAACTACTTTTAAGGTCTTTATCCATACAACTCACGATATCGTTCAAATGCTTATCAGTCATTTTAAAATTCAATTGATGAGCATAATTATTTCTCAATGTATTTAATTTCTCGTATAGTGTCTTTCTACTTTCAGGAATCACTCCTAAGGCTATTCCTAATTGAACCTTACTTATAAACATAAATCTATTAGTAAGAATAGAACCCGGTTTAACTAAAACAGATTGTAACAATCTCTCAACTGCATTCTCAAGATACAAATGCCCTCTCAAAACAACCTGTAACTCATTTTCTCCATCAGTATCCCTTTTAAACTTTTGAGCTAACACCTTCGTTTCTGCATACAAAGCAGTGGTATAAGCATCCAACTCTTTTTCTAATTTCTCAATATACGTTTCCATATACGGTAAACTCATAACCTCACCCCTATACCAAAAAGAAAAATAATAACTTTCTACCTAAAATAATTCTTTTTATATGATTTTATCATCATCGCATGCTAAATATAAAAGTAAGCCCCTACATTCAGCAAGGGCCTGTACAAGAATCATATAAATTTAGCAACAAGAAGACCAATAGTAATCATATCAGCAAGTAAACCAACTAAAGTTACAGCAATCATGAATTTCTTCATAACATATCACTCCTTCTCTTATAAAAGCTTTGGTATAAGTAATATAGAAGAACAACCAAATAATTTTAGATCCCTACAAAAAATTTAGTATGTTCTCTTATACGGGTTGAGACATAAAGCATTAATACAGGTGCCAATATAAAATTTCTTATACTTTTCTTGTAAAATGACCACACTGCCCCCGCCCATCTATAAACGCACCGGCTTGTCTTTTAGAGCCATAGATATATACAGACAACAATCCACTTTTTCACACTCAATCAAACCGTTACAAAAGGATAGGCGCATTATCAATTGAAATTCGGTATACCTCTTCATATATAGGTGGCATTCGTAAGACGGAATTTCTCCTTACGTTTTGTGACACCTACTTAAAATTCTGCTTCTGTTTGTTTGACTATTTCTACACTTTAATAAGGGCATTACTATGAATAATAGGACGTACTTGTATTACCAACACGAAAACATAGGTGCGCTAATCTGATATGTTGGGTACACCCCTCATAGATATATACAAGAGATTCATTGCTTTAGTAACAAAAAAAGGCATGCAACAGATCATTGCATGCCTTTTTTATAACGCTACGATGCGTTTCTTACTATTTAACATTAGAATAATTAAAGTAATTAAAGGAGGTACATATATGGACATTGGAAAAAAAATAAAACATTTAAGATTAATAAATAACATGACACAAGAAGATGTAGCCAGCCAACTATTTATTTCAAGACAAGTTATATCTAAATGGGAACTAGGAAAAAGTCTTCCCGATCTAACCAATTTATTAGCCTTAAGCAATCTATTTAATGTTTCAATTGATTCTTTATTAAAGGAGGATTCAAATTTGCAAAATCAGATAATAAAACAAAGCAATTATAAAAGATACTTATTAATTGCCTCTCTCTACATATATTCCTTAATCGCTATTGTTGTTATATTTTATTGTCTCATTGCCTTTTTACTTATACCAAAAGACATAAAAACATCCGATCTAAAGGTTATTAACTCGCACTTTTATCAAGAGAGCGATAAAAAAGAAATTCTATATATTTATAGTAAATTAACACCTTTCTTCTCCAATTATTCAGGAGATTATAGCATTGAAACCAAAGATCATGAAATAAACATTCATGCTAATCAAAATTCAATTCCTTTTAGAAATAAAGATGTTTTATTTTCAATTGAAAAAGATATACCCCATGGAATAGATTGGGAAGAAAAAGATGTTTACATTGTAGATGAAAACAATAAAAAAATACTTATATATAACCATAAAAATAAACAACTGTATTACCAACTAAAAAATTAAAAAGTAGGCGATCAAAATTAAAAACATTTATAAATATATTTTTATACTAACTACGCTTATTCTTAATATAATTAGTTCTCTACTCATTATGAATACTGCATTTACACCAGGAAATATGCTATTTGCTATTACATTTTTATTTTTCACCATGCTATTCCAATCAACTACAATGCTATTCATTATATATATGATTAAAAATGAAATATCTAAAAAGATAAAAATAATATTATATGTTTTTTTAACACTAGATATATTAATCTTTTTATTCTTAATCAACATGACATATATAGTAGCAACATCATTAAAATATTATTAACATCACTATAGCAAGGGAATGCTTGTAGACTAATCTATACTGCATTCCCTTATTGTATGTATGCTATATTTTTATTCGCCTTTTTCTAACAGTAGAACCACGAAGTTTGGCGAAGACATTGTTTTTTCCCTTTACTGGGGCATCCGTCCTACGCTTTTTATTCCACAATTTACTTGACTACGAGCCTCTCTCCCTCATAGTCAAGTGACTTTCGTGGCATAATTGCATAAGAATCAGTAGATTACTTCCAAAATTGATACCATTTCTTTTCATTACTTGCCGCAACCATCTGTTTTACTTCTTGAAGCTCACGCATAACAGTCATAACAGCTTTATCACGATCAGCAACTTGTTGTTTCTCTACGGTATCGGAGTGAGTTAATAACTTTTGTTGCGATTCCAATAAGTTTGTTAATTGAGCTATTTGTTCATTTTGATTCTGTAATTGTTTTTGTTGTAACTCCACTGTACCTTTTAATTCTTGCAATAATTCTTTTAAATCATCTGATTTAGGTGTTATAACAGTCATATTCTGAACTGTTAACCCTTCTTCTTCTAAAAGTAATTTACAAGCATCTTCCAGTGTAACTTGGGGCATACTTTTTAATTCTACTAACCTTTGTAATAATCCGATATCATAATCATCAAAAATAACTCGTTCTCGTTCATCTCTTTTAAAAGCATAACAGTTATAACTCTCAATTAATAAATAATATTTTTTAATCGTAGACGGTGATACTTTTAATCTTTTAGCAACTTGGGATACATTTTCATAAATTATAGGAGTCATAATAGTCATAACCTCCTTTTTAGTATTTCAAATTCGTTATAACGGTTATAACTCCTCTATCTTAGCATTTTAAATAAACTTGAGCTAAGTCTACTCTTCCTCTTCCGTGACCTAATTCTTCATGAACTATATTCATCGCATCTTGTACTTGCCAATAGGTAGTTTTAAACTCTTGACGAATCCCATAATCCGCGCGTTTTCCTCGCTCATGATTTTTCAGTATATAAGCCAATACTTTCTGTCCTTGCTCATAGGATTCCCCTAATAATTCTTTAAAACGTTCTCTCGCGAACGTATGACGGAACATATGCGTTCCATTCGTAGGAATCCCAGTTGTCCTTCCAGCTTTTAAGAGAGCTGCCCGCAAATTATTATCTTTAACTGGGATGACTTTTTCATGTAACTGTTTATCTTTAATCATTTCATAGATCTTTTCTTGCAATCTTTCAGGTATCTGAATTTCACGTCCCCGTCCACCTTTTGTAATTCCTTTTCCATTCTTAATCTTTAAAACACCATTCTTCAAATCAAAATGTTCTAAAGTCAGATTGATAACTTCCCTCGCACGAAGTCCCAAATGTAACTGTAATTGAAATGCATTCCGAACATGGATAGAGGGGATATTCTCTATTAATCTATTCACGTCTCTCAAGCTCATAGAGCGATTCTCGGGAGCTTTCTTATTTTTTTGGTTGTTATAGCTAAACACTCTTTTTTCAGAACAAAAGCTCACAGGGTCTTTTTGCAATTTCTCTGCTTGTCTGTGCATAGCTATTTGTAACTTCCTTAGGCACGTCTCAATATTCATTAGGTGTCCGTGGGACGCCCCTTCTTGTTCTTTATACTGTAAATAAGCATAATAATATTCTTCTTTAAAATAAACGATTCGTGTAATTCCATACTGTTCCCTACAAAAACGTGCAAAATCAATTGAAACCGATAGTGTATTTTGAATATGTTTAAAAGAATATAGCCCCCTCGTATGCTGCCCTTCTTTTTTTGCCTCATATTTTGATTGCCCAATACAAATAATTTCTTTTATTGCATTTTCAATTTGCCTTACAAGGGATACTTTTGAAGATCCTCGCCGTCTTCCCATATTCCCGCCGTCCTTCGGTCGGCCCGTTTTCGCTTACGCTCAAACGGGCATAATCCACCTTATGGTGCGCGGCGAATGCGCCGCACACCATAAGGTGTCAATCCGCTACTCCATATGTATCTGTAAAACTTCAATTTAAGCCTACGCCTGTCGCTCCATATTTAGCGTGGAGAGCAACTGTTATATCCACGTTTCTTTAGCAAATCCACTTGTCTTCGCAACGGCACGGCTATAGCCGTGCTTTCTTCGTACCTTGCGGTTCTCACTCCTTTTTTATATTGTTTAATTCAAAAACACATTCGTTCATTTTCATGATCTCATTAAAAATAAATAATTATATATAAAAAGAGCCGTTCCGGACTCAGAGTCATAAACACCATATTAGTGTCTGAATCTGAACCGCGAAACGGCTCTTGAATGTTTAAAAGAAATAAAAAAGAAAAGTAAATCTACATTAAATTTAACATAAATTAGGTATATATTCCATTGATTTTCATTGACTTTTAGAGTAGAGACTAATTCCCTCTTTTGAGTTTAACCCCTGTGTATTACGTATCTACCCATACGGTAAATGAAATTATTAACAGTTTAGCTCGTATAATAACAAATTTAGGTCAATGAATCCGGTGCATAATTGTTGTGTGAGTAATTGATAATCCTCTTTCTCCTATTATTTTCATCAAATTACGAAAACACAGATTGTAACGCAGGTACCACCTTACCACTAATAAGAATAGTTGAGACTAATAATCTTTACGCTTGAATAGGTTTTAGATCAGTGAGTATGGAACGCTATCAAAAAAAAACAGTACATATCGCAAGTTAAAATGTTTTGTACTATTGCTTACTCTTATCTATTATTTTTTACAGAATTTACGATACGGGAAAGCCCACGAACCTATATGGTCTGTTGTGGGAGTGGTGATGGAACAACGTAATCTTGCACGTCAGCGATACCAGAAATGGATTTTGCCTTTGGTAGCAAGAATCCCACTGGCGTTAGTCTGCTGGCCCCTTTAGGGGTGGGAGTGTCAAACCTACTATAGTTAAAAATTGTTTAGTAAACTAATTTATTTTCCCATTAAATATATCCTATAAATCTTATATGAAATTTAAAGTACAGGTACTAATTTCCACACAACTTTTTCTTTACCTAAGTAGGCTCTTGTAATAGGACCATTTGTTACTTCGATATCTTTATAATTAAGATACCCACCTTCTGCTTGCAATGTATATCCTCCTTCTACAGGAGTTATTATCCAATCAGCCGCGTATTCTTCAATCCAATGAATATCACCACTTCTCGTTATAAAGTGGTCAATAAGTCCTTTCACAGGAAACAGATAAAGCATCCCAATGTGGTATTTCTTTTTTTCTTCAGAAAAAAGCAATTTCATAGGAGTTCCTGAGGGTTCCTCCACTGTATTACTTAGTGAACTAACTACTAAAGATGGGAAAAAATAACGAGGTGACGTGTGAGTACTTAATCCTCTTGTTGGCAAATCTGCTGGAACTATATAATAATTTTTACTTGTGTCAATTCGCTCTACTAACACATCTACCGAATCGGATGGGGTAGATGCACTTGCTTTCTCTATTGGGGAAAATCCTAACAATGTAACTAAAACCAGAAAGGATAGTAATAATCCTTTAAATTTCACAAAAACACGTCCTTTCATACTTAAGCATTATAGAGATAAAAACATTTTGAGAACATAAAAGCCTACTAGTACTAGCTTATTATTAATTACTTATTCACGTATTATCATTTAAACAAGTTATATTTAAAACTTATATAAACTTTAAGACGCGGGTACTAATTTCCACACAACTTTTTCTTTACCTAAGTGGGCAAATGTAACAGGACCATACAGTGGCGATTCACCATCTTTATAACCAAGGTATCCACCTTCTGCTTGCAGTATATATCCTCCTTCTACAGGAATTATTGTCCAAGCAGCCGCGTATTGTTCACCCAAAATAAGATGTAAGCTACTACCTATAAAATTATAAACAAGTCCTATCCCAGGCAGCGGATAAAGCATCCCAATGTGGTATTTCTCTTTTTCTTCAGAAAAAAACAATTTCATAGGAGTTCCTGATGGTTTTTCCACTGTATTACTTGGTGAATTAACTACTACAGATGGTGAAAAATTTAAAGACGGAAGAGAGCGTAATCCTCTTGTTGGTAAATCTGCTGGAACTATATAATAATTTTTACTTGTGTCAATTTGATTTGCTACTTCATTTAATGGATTAGATGATACAGAGGCACTTGCTTTTTCTATTGGTAAAAAT
This sequence comes from Bacillus cereus group sp. RP32, assembly GCF_040459735.1. Lineage (NCBI taxonomy): Bacteria > Bacillati > Bacillota > Bacilli > Caryophanales > Bacillaceae > Bacillus > Bacillus cereus group sp. RP32. The sequence continues at coordinate 30,463 of NZ_JARVHO010000004.1, forward strand.
CCTAACAATATAACTAAAACCAAGAAAGATATTAATGCTCCTTTACTCTTCATAAAATCACCTCCTTTAAAATACTTAACTTATATAATAACTAAACAAACGAGAGTCTGAATATTAAGAAAATTAATTGTAAAATTTAGCATAATTCTTGTTCAACTATTTTGTTGCGAATACTATAATTAACACATTTATCGCTGTAAAAGCTTATTCAATTGCATTAGTAAGGATTCAAAATTTTAATAGGGAAAACTTAACCATGCTTAATAACATACATTATTCATGACCATTGCAAAAATTATTCTTTTGGAGTCTTTCCATGAAATAAATCCATCGTGTTTGACTTATAGGTGTAGTAGTGCGAAGTGTGGTTATTTAAGTAATTAGTACAATATGTAAATGACTGAGGAGTTACAAAGAAAAGTTTTCATAAGCAACCATTCCCAAAGGGTATTGGGATATGAGGTGACAGTTGGATTCGAACCAACATAAAAGGGTATGCTAACCTTGTACCATTCCTAATTGGCATGCCACCATATGAAAAATATTGATATACTAAAATAAAAGGCGACAATCGGATTTGAACCGATGATACAGGTTTTGCAGACCTGGGCCTTACCACTTGGCTATGCCGCCATATAATTCTCTATAAAAGAGAATTAACACTTTGTTTTACAATTAAAACAATGTTAAACATCATATCAATTGACCATTAATTCTGAATAAATGGATTCTACACCACATTATAGCATTGTTTATTTAATTTAGTAAATGAAATTACTGATTTTTCAAATATAACAATCATTTATAGGAAGCCTTCGACATTTTTTCTTCTGTGCCTATTGAAATTTCGTAGCCTCCCCTAGGCAAATAAGAGAAGAGGCATGTGACTTCAACGTACAAATATGTGTTTTATTATATGCATCATGAGTTGATCCTACTAAAATAGTGAACGAAAATTCGATATTACAGGATTCTCTTTCCCCTATAGATAGGGATAGTTCAATATCGTAAATAAACTAATTCTCTAAATTAAAGTTTTCTTTTTGAGCATAATTAAAGACTTTAGATTCCTATTTTTAGGTCAACAGATATATATCCTAAATATAGAATGAATATCTAATAAAATAATTTTGTACCTTGATAACACCCAATACCTTTTCTATCAAATAGCTTTTCTTTAAATGCTATAAGATCAGTGTAATAAACTATACCTATGACAACCTAGATTCAAGTATAAATCTTTTAGTGTTAATATGTTCTCTTTTTTAATCTTGAGTCCTTCGTTATCTATATTTAGGCATGATCATTGGATCAGGATATGTGTTCATCTGATTTGGTAAAAATGCAGCTATAGCAGCTGGAACTGTCTCGATATAGATATCGTCTGAACCCGCGCCAGTTACAACCTGTTTTAATTCATTTTCATCAACTATACTAATCAATCCACCAGTATTCCATTTTTGTTTTCGCATTTCATCTGATTTTTTTCTTCTAAACATTTGATATCCACCCTTTTTTATAATTTTTTAGTTTGAATTTAAGTACGTAGAAAATATTTAAGATATTTCTCTTTTAAATTGCTACATTTTATATTTTTAAAGCTTAAATGTTAAATTTATAGTTTGTATCGGTATGAATGATTATTTATGATTCCTCTATATAATTTTTTAGGAAACCGCACTTGAGAAATAGATCTCAAGCGCGATTTAAATTAATTAGCATCTTTTTTTCTTTGAGGCATAAAGGTAGTAACAAATGCAACAAGAGCTATCCCTAGACCTAATCTTTCAGGAATGTCAATATTTAACCCGTTATTCCATTGATATATAAAGGAAGCCAAGATTAAAAGGATAACTACCCCACTTGCATATCTGATTAAATTACGGTCTTTTTTTGTTTGAACTTTCATATCTATCCCTCTTTCTTTTTTATTAGATTCATGAATATATATGCTTAATTTGCTAGTAACTTGTAATTCGGTTCTATATCCTTGAAGAAGGAAGAGTAATAACCAGCTTTTAGCATTAACTCCTTATGAGTACCTGATTCTATAATAGTTCCTTTATCCATCACAATTATTAAGTCTGCATTCATTACTGTAGTAAGTCGATGTGCAATTACAACCCTTGTACATTTTATTTCATTGAGATAATCATCTACCTTCTTCTCATTCAGATGATCTAATGAACTTGTTGCTTCATCTAATACTAAAATGGATGGTTTATGAACTAAAGCTCTCGCAAGTGCAATACGTTGTCGCTGTCCTCCTGAAATATTGAACCCCATCTCAGATATGAACGTATTATACTGCATAGGCATCTTCATAATGTCATCATGTATTTGAGCTACCTTAGCGGCTTCAACAACTTCTTCTATCGATATATCCTTATCGTAAATTGCAATATTTTCAAAAATAGTCTTATTAAATAGTGTAACGTCCTGAGGAACTACACCAATTTGACGTCTCAATGATGATTTTTCGATATTACTTAAATCCACATCATCATAATATATTTTCCCCTCACTCGGATTATGCAATCCCAATAGTAGACGGGACATGGTACTCTTTCCAGCACCAGATTCTCCAATAATCGCTACTTTTTGGCCCGGTTTAATTTCTAAATTAATATTTTCAACAGACATTGGACTATATTTTGTATATTGATAACTTACATCTTCAAAACGTATACGACCTTCAAGATTAGTTATCTCTTTCATATCCGGAGTTTGTTCTTCTTTTGGTGCATCTAATACATCTTGTACCCTTCTTAAATACGTACCAGTTACAAAGAAAGAATTAAACATTTGGACAATTGACTGACTTAGCCCAAAAAATTGATTGGAAATAGCATGAAAAGCTACTAGATTTCCTAATGTTAACTGATTGTTTAAAATCAAATATGCACCAAGCCACAGAGTGAATAAAGGAGCTAAACTCCCAATAGAACCACTTACTGATTGAATATAATTATTAAGGTTTTGCTTCTTTCTATAAGCTTTTAGCAACTTTTTAAAATTTTTATTCCATCGAGTAAATATTTTATCCTCGATTCCAGCTGTTTTAACATTGAATATTCCATACAAAGTCTCTGTTTGAATACTTTGAACTTCACTATTCGCCATAATTTCTTCTTGGCTAACCTCTTTTACTTTGGAGCGTGTAGCAATTAATAAAACTGCGTTAAGTGCTGTGAACACTAAAACAGATACCGTTAAAATTGGTGATTTAATTATCATGAAAACAAATATTACAATTAGTAAACCAACATCTAATATACCCTTAATAAGGTTTGATCCAATCATATCTCGAATTATTCTTAGACTATTTACCCTAAATAGAAGATCTCCAAATTTTCTTAGGAGGAAAAAATGATAAGGTAAATGAAGTAAATGATTAATAAATTTACTCATCATTTGTTTATCTAAAAAGTTCTCCATTACAATTACAACCTTACCTCTAACTATATTGAATAGAAATTGGAATCCTACCACAAATACTATTGATATTAAAAAGATATTTAACAAATTAAAATTTTGAGGTGAAATAACATGATCTATTAAATATTGTATTAGAAGGGGTATACCTAAAGTGAATAATTGTAACACAAAGGACAGTAGGACTAAATTTATTAATAGGGATGGTCTCTCTTTCAATATATTAATATATGGTAACCATAAACTTTTAGGCTTCTTCTTAACAAACCTTTCACCTGGTACGCATGTCATAACATATTTTGAAAAATCCCTTTCAAACTCTTCCTTTTTTACCTTATTTCTTCCCACAGCGGGATCAACAATTATTACTCCATGTTCAGCTACTTCCTCTAGTACTACATAATGTTTTTCCTTCCAATAAATAATGCAAGGGAGTGGGATTTTATATAACTCATCATATTCTTGAATTTTAAAACAATTTGCTTCATATCCTAATCCCTCAGCTAGATGCTTTAAATGAAATAGTGACGTTCCATCTCTACCATTACCAATCCTTTCATACATATCATGAAAAGATACGGTACTATTATGATATTCGGTAATCATCGCTATACAACAAAAACCACATTCAGTCTGTTGGGCTTGTTCTATAAATGGTACCTTTTTCTTAAACATCAACTAGGCTCCTTTCTATATAATTTGTTGTACTTAAAATATAAATGCTTCCTAATGTTAATAACAATTAGTAAAATAGGATTAAAAAAACAGCAAATTAATGCTTATTTTTTTGATCCCATTTTACTAATACAAAAAAATTTAGAGTTAAATTCCTTCTAGATATGGAGTTTAATAATAAACGCATTATCATAAATCGTATCAAAGAACACGTAGAATATCTCGTAAGAGCGTTAAGTGACTGGGAGTTCTGTTTTGTTTAAAAAATAACCTGCGTATAAACAGTAAAAAGAGTCCATCATAACAGATGGGCTCTTTTTACTGTTTATTAAAATAAGGTATTATTAAGATTTCTCAAGATTCACTTTTCATATTACACGGTCTTTTTCAATGTCTTTACATAACGCACTGTAATTACAATCATACCAATGGTAAATGCGCTTATTGATGTTAATAATATACCAATAGACACTATACCTTGATCAACTAATTCTATAGACTGCAATGGTAGAGACCATATATATAAAAACCCCAACTTTGCTTCTGAAAAAATAAATACCCCAATTAAAGATAGAATTATATTAAGAAATGTAAAAGTGATAGATGTTTTTATAAATAAGAATAATAAAAGTTGCACTGTTATTAGAGGCAGTGTTGCAACAACAGAAGTGAAAAATACTTTAACCATGAATAATAAAGGAAATGGATCTGTAAAATCAAAATATCTTCCTAATACATATAAGCTTATTAAAGCGATTAAGTGTACTACAGAAAATAATAACAAACTAGATACTAATTTAGATAAAACAATTTTAAAGTTAGTAATCGGAGATAAATGCATTATTTTCCAATTAGTTTTACTTTCAAACTGGCAGAAGAAAGTTGTTATCATCCCTAAAATGACCGGGAGAAAAAAACCAACATAGAAAAAAGATACTAACATCCATACGCCCATCCATTCATTATCCAAACCATGATTATATTTTCCTACAACGTATTTAGTATACATAACCATTGAATATATAATCGGACAAAGTGCTAAGATGAAAAATGTAATTTGTTGTGGATGCTTTCTTATTTTTATCCAGTCGGAATAAATTAAATTTATCATTTGAAATCTCCTTTTTAATTTTTATTATTGGTTTTAATAAATATGATATATCCAATTCCTAAAATAACAGCAGTAATAGGAATTCCCGCTAGCATGTACCATTTATCGTACGCCCATAATGTATTAAAAACCTCTAGATTATTCACATAATTAATTGGAGAATATAAAGTTTGATATGAAATAGGGAACCACCAAAGCTTAGTTGAACTTAATATATCGCCGAAAAGATACGAACATAGGGCTAGCGTTACAATCACTGATTGATTCGATACGTTAATGGATATAATGAACGCCAAAGCGCAGAATGGAACACTAATAAGAAATGGATATAACGTAAAAATAAATACCTGCTGCATTGAAATCGCATCCAAAGAGATACCTAAACCTGGAATTAATAATACTGTACAAAGCATATGCATTAAGGTTGTAATAATAAAGGCAATCATAACAACCACAAACTTACTTAGATACACATTTAATTTCTGTACTGGATACGATAGTGTTCTGGCCCACGTAGAATTTTTATATTCAATATTGTTTACACTCGCTATAATAAACACAATAAAAAAGTTTAAGATGTATTTTAAGATTTGTAGATTTATGCCAAATACCATTTCTAATT
>NZ_JARVHO010000005.1:0-10021 GCF_040459735.1 Bacillus cereus group sp. RP32
TGATTTTGTGTAGCATATATTTTTGTGAAAGTATTGTTAGACTCTTTTATATTAAAAAAATAGGTAGTACTAAATAAAATTCATTAGAACTATTTTGAATAGGAAAGCATATCTTATAGTGTGGAACAAGCATTGGGCACTTGTTTTGCACTCATAAATTTAGTCTCTTTGAAAGGAAAGGGAATCTATTAGTAGATCCCTTTTTTACATTAAATAGATTCAAAATGTTATTTATTCTTTTTTATAAGATTAATATACTTATTTTTTTGAAAAAAATAATATGAGTATATAAGTCTAGTTAATCACAGAAAAAATAAAATTTATATATCTTAAAATAATGATATTCAGAATAAACAAAAAGATATTCATTATGAATATCTTTTTGTTTATTCTGTGAGTTGTTTGTCGGAGAGAACATATTTGCCATTATCGATTTTATTTTATGAAATTATTTTTTAAAAGGTGTATGTAATTTGGGATTTTTTGATTTAACTATTTGAGCTATATTTTATTATGTTTTAAATATGAAATAGATCTAGGATATTATCTTTTTCTTCTTTATTAATTTCAATGTATTTCAGTGTAATTCTTGGTGTACTGTGGTTGAGTATGTTTTGCAACATAGCAACATCTTTTGTTTGTTTATAGAACCAATAGCCGAAGGTTTTGCGCATGGTGTGGGTACCAATGGATTCTACGCTAGCAAAGTCTCCGGCTTTTTGCAATTGTAGATAAGCTTGGATCTTACTAATGGGTTTGTCTCCTTTTCGAGAAGGAAATATTGGGATAAGTTTCACTCACTTTTTTCATTTTATTTTATAGTTTCCTTTAGGAGAGCACTAACGGATATTGGTGTTTTTTTAGTAGGTTGGTTTGAAAAATAAGAAGTTTTCTTTGTTTTAAATTTGTACTTGTTGTATTTGTAAAATTTTTAAATTAAGGTTTAATACAATTATTTCACGAAAAGTATTAAATGGTTCCTTTAAGTTTGTTAGACAAGGGGAAAAGTCTAATCCAACAAGTTGAGTACTGACTAATTCGCAATATGGTTGTTTGTTATAATAAACTGTATCTCCGAAGGAACATTTTTCTAAATGTGGTAAATCACTGTTTTTAGGATTAATAAAATGAAATGTAGTATCTGAGGAAGAAGCTATTAAAGCTAAAGATAGAAAATCATCTTCTATTAGATCTGTGGAACCGGAAAATGGAACATTTACAATAGAATTATATATAATTCTATTGTATTCATCATATACATACTCAATACTTTTACGGATATACCCTTGTAAAAATAAATTAGCTTTTGTAACTAGGTTGTAATTTGTACCTGGTATTGGAGTAAATGCTAGAGGAACTAAATCACCTTGTGTCAAAAATACGTTGTTTTTTAAGATACGCTTAATTTCAATTGCTGGAGGATCTAATGAAATATTAGATTCTACAACAATTTGAATTGTTCTTTCGGCTAATATAACTGGCATTTGTACAAGCGGTGTTTCTGTGGTAACAATGGGTGTTTTAACTTTATTATTTAATGGTGTTTGAGTTTGTCCTACCACCTGACATGATGTATTAATTGGACGTTGTTCACTCATGTTACTTAGACTCCTTTTTAAAATTACTTTAGATTTTTAAAACTGTTTAATGTCAATGTATTAATTTTTTTCATTTATGTTATTCGTATCAATTTAATTTTTTAATAATACATAAAGATAATTAAATTTAAAATAATTGTAGAATAGATCATGTATTTACTTTTATTTCCATATTAAATTTATAGGGATTATAAATACTGTTTTGTCTATTATGGGTACACCCTAATCATCCATCTATTAGCTACTGAAAACACTTTGTTCCAACTGTATGATTAGGATGTATGATAATAAGTTGAAAAATAACAAGGAAATCCATGATTATAAGTATGTTTGAAAATAAATGTATGACTAATACTCAAAATTACATGTATCTCGGCTGTACCCCTAGATGTCGTTTTTTTTTGATAGATTTTAAATATGGAAATTATCAAGTACATTATCTTTCTCTTCTTTGTTGATACCGATATATTTCAACGTGATTTGTGGTGTGCTATGATTCAATATTTCTTGCAACATAGCAACATCTTTTGTTTGTTTATAGAACCAATAGCCGAAGGTTTTGCGCATGGTGTGGGTACCAATGGACTCTACACTGGCAAAGTCTCCGGCTTTTTGCAATTGTCGATAAGCCTGGATCTTACTAATGGGTTTGTCTCCTTTTCGGGAAGGAAATAACCAGGTATCATCTAGAGTTTGAGCATAAGAGTATACTTCATCAAAAATGGAAGTAAGGTTAATTATGCGTTCTTTCTTCGTTTTTCCTTCTTTGATCTTAAATTCTTTTCTTTTTTTTCGTTTTAGTTTTACTATGGTTTGTGTTTCTAGTTGAAGTAGATCACTTACGCGTAGTCCGGTATGAATTCCAATAAGAAAGAGAATATAGTCTCGTTCGGAACAATGACGTTTAAGAGCCCATTTCATATCTTCGATTTGTTCTTTGCTACGGATGGGTTGGACATCAATGAGATGTGGTTTTTTGTTCATGGATTTTCGACCTCTTTATTTACAGTGTTTTGAATGTATACTTTTATTATATAAATTGAGGATATCAGGGGATTCGGTGAGAAGTCAATGACTAAGGGGAAATGAATGTAAACTAATATTTAAAAGTTTACATTGGAACTTGCAATTGAAATTCAACATACAATGCTATGAGCATTTACAATATAGTTTTGGTCAAAACCACAGCGATTGCTGTGGTTTTTTATTGACGAAACTGAAAGTTAAACTTCTATTCAAAAGTTTACTTTGGAACATTTTATTATTAGTTGTATAAAATGTTGTGAAACTAAAAGTGTATTAGATTGAATAATGGTGTTCTTTTTCAAACAAAAAGTCTAGTAGTTACTAGGCTTTTTGTTTAATTTATTCATGTTCCATTAAAGAAACTCCTTTCGATCAGAAAACAATCAATTAATTTATATATATAAATTAATTGATAAAAAGATTTCATGATAATAAAAGATAAGTTACTAAGTTGCACAGAACTTTTATATAAATAAAAAAACCCTCATGTTATAATTGAAAGCGACCAAGCAAATCAATTAGAGAAGAGGGATTTTTATTGTATATATTCATTTTTAATTACTATAAGAATCATAGCATAAAATGTTTCTCATCTCTAGTTGTAAATGTTAGAAAAGAGGAGAAACATTATGACGAAAATAGTCAATATAGGACATTCTGAAAAAAAATCAAGAGTAAGAGAGAATAAAGTTGAAGATTTTTTAGAACAAGCTAATATAGGTTTGTCAGCTGAGCAGCAGCAAGTCTTACTACAGATTCTACATAGTACAACAGGTAACGATTATTTCATTGGTAAGAAGAAAAAACGAACTGATGGGGTGAAGTTCGTGCAAATGATAACGGAGAATATTGATTATTTATGTGAGATTGGTTATTTAACTCAACCAGAGAAAGCTTTTTTATTTGAGCTTTCAAGATTCTTAGAGTTTAAATCAAATGTTGTTGTTGAAAAGAATGATGAGGAAATTAAGCCGAATGCGGCTTCTCCAAGTTATTTAGCTAAAAAATTAGGAAAAACAAGAACTTCTATTTCTAAGATTATGAATGATTTACTTGTTAAAGGGATTTTAGGGGTTGCAGAAACCGGGATAACTACTGAAGATGGACGATCTTGTTCTTCTCGTACTTGGTTTGTTAACCCTAATATATTATGTAATGCACCAAAAGATGATATTGATAGAGCTACACAACAAATATTTGCAAAATCATTAAGAAACATTCAACTTGAAGGAAGCAAAAAAAAGCATAAATTGCCGATATATTTATTTTAAAAAAAGTGTAATTAACTATTGCACTTTTTTTTTTTTTTTTTTGTTAAAAAATAGGTGTTAAAAAAAATTAACACAGGTGTTAAAAAAAATTAACACCCCGAACACTTTAAACCCTTGATATTACTGGTTTTTTGTATTTTCCCTATCTCACTCTATATATAGGGCTAAAAGTTCCGCAAGGAACAGGTAGTATTTTTAAGCAAAGATCACTTAAAAATCTCCACCTTTGTTAGAAAAAAGAAAAGTCTTTGACTTTTCTTTTTTCTAACATCCTTGCGGAACTTTTTTTGGCTCGTTTGCTTCCATCGCCAAGCCGATAAACTCAAAAGTGGGATTTAGGCATATCGGCTTGAGCTATTCATTATACGAGCCAAACCGCTTGATTTAACGTTCTTTAATGAATTCTTACTCTATTTTTAGATACGCAATACGTGGGGTCTCCCCACACCCCGGCCAGCCTCTACCTCAAAAGTAGGGGGAAAACCAAAAAACACTTACTAATTGTAAGTGTTTACTGTGGAAGTGGTTTCTCTCGCTGAGATTCGTAGGAATCGTTGAAATTTAAACGTCTAAATAGATTTGTATTCCGGATTTTGATGTTTTTTGGATCAATCATAGATTGCCAAGGTTGTAAGTTCTTTTTATTTTTTCTAAGTTTAGTAATTCTACTTATAACATTGTTTAACTCACGTTCATGATCTTGGTTCATCACAATAAAAGTAAAGCTTGTTATCACTGTTGGGAAGCAAATCTTTAATAAAAATTCAATATGATAGATATCAGAGATTAGGTTATTAATTGTGATATAAGATGTTCCTGGTATTGGGATAATATTTGCTACGATCCGTAAGGATTCTTTTTGATCATTAATAAGTAGTTTAAGAGAACAACGTGTAGTAAGAATCTTAAAGAGTTCGTCTATGAATGTAATGAGTACATGAAGTTGAGTTTCAGGTGTCTCTTCATTGATGAACCACAATCCTCTATTTTCTTTTTTTGTTTTTATAAGAAAATCTGTTACAAATTCGATATCAAGATTTTTAGGTATTTTGTTGTTTGGGAAGTATTCTCCAAAATAACGTGTATCTTTCTCTGATATTGGTTTAATTGGGAAAAAGGGTTCTGTATGTAATAGATAATAATGCTCGTGAGAGCAAAGTAATGCGGTTAATAATATTGGGTCTGTATATTGTTTATTTAATTCGAGATAATCTTCCATACGAGTAAAATGGCGGAAGAGTACATTCTCTCCGGGTGCAATTGGTAGTACCTTTTTTTCTTGGCCAAAATAATAGTAAGCCCGATAAGATAAATAAATATATTCCGCACCATAAAAGGATTTAGAACCAATTAATAGTTTATCTTCTAACTCTTTTAATTTTGCATAACCAAGTGTTCTAGATTTATTCTTTTTTCCTTTTTGGTAGCCAAATAGGTCCAAAAATTGAGATTTTAACATGTAGGGTTGATGGTGCAGCATAAATGTAAATAGATTATGATAATGCTTCATGATGAATAAATGTAATTCATCATTTAATTTTCTCTTATGTGGATTTTCCTGAATTTCATGTAAGTTTAAGATATAGGGTGAATCTGTATTATTCATAATTTCATGTACTGTATAAAAAGTATGTGGGACGATAAATGTTGGTTGTGTTGCCATGTTCTTTCCTCCTATACTTGTTCATACCCAGATAAAAATGTTTTCGCAAATTCTTGTTTTTGTTGGATATCAATCTCTTTATAATTACGTGTTGTTACCTCTATGGCAATGTAACCGCTATGTGCTTCGCTATAGACGGCCCCATCGGGCGTTGGTTGGAATTTCCCTTGTGGATGGGATTCTACTATTCTTTTTTTGAAATCGTCGTATCTGAGGTCTTTCTGAGCTTCTGAATGCAATTGTTTTTCTGTTTTCCATGTTTCTCTTATTTCTTTTGGTAAAGAGATGTATTTTTCAGAGAGACGAATATCATGTTTGGCGTTATTTATGCCAGTTTTATATTGATATTCTTTTCCCTCTTTTTTAAACTTTTCTATTCCCTTTTCTCCTAAAACAATTTTTCCTGTGCGTTCTTCTAAATATCCGCTATGACAAAGTTTTTTTAGACGATCTCCTTTGATGTTATATTCTCTTTCCATTTGTTCTCTGGTAGCTGTTCCAGTTTTCCAAAGCATATCCATGCCTTCAATTTCTTTTGTTTTGAGAATCCTTATATGTTTTCGTGGCGCGGCCATAGGGATGCCTCCTGTCTTTGCTATATTTGTGCATTTAATTATTTGGGAATCCATAGCGAAGCTATGTGTCTTCACATAGTTCGTTTTTTATTAAATAAACATTTGTTTAAAAATGTTTATTTCATTTCATTCAAAAAAGCGTAAGCTGGTTTTGAATGAACCAATCTAATAGCAAAAGCTATAGATTGGAGAATACAAAATGTGATGCGAAGCATGACATTTTGATCAAACAACTAAAAATGCTGGAAGGCAATTTTAGTTGTCTTTTTCTAAGAAGCGTGAGCTGATTTAGAAAAAGAATCTGGACAGATGCGAAGCATTCTGGCCAGGAAGTCCCGCAGGGCAAAATACGCCTGAAGACCATTCACTCGGCTTGCCGAGCTTGTTTTTGGTTCAAGCGCAGCGAGAATCAAAAATGAATGCGTCTGACCGCAGGCATGGAAAAGCGTCAGCTTTTATCATGCCAAGGCAGGCGTATTTTGCCCTGCTTGAATCTTGCAGGACGTAGGACGGCAAGATGATGAGTGGAATGCTCTTGATCTTCCCGGTTTAAAGCCGTTAAGGCGATAAACCGGGCTCCACGTAGGGGAGCATATATATTTGATTATAGGTGATACCATATAAAATATAGTTTAACTATATTATACAATATATTAATTTTAATATAAGTGATTTTTAGGGGGATTTTGTGATGTGAATAAATGGGGGAATAGATAGAGAAGGATTGATCACTGAGTCCGTAACGTTTATGCCGCGAAAGTCACTTGACCATGAGGGGCACCCTCATGCAAACTCATCAGAGGTGGCCCTAGAAGGGCGGTTTTTGCCCGCTGGGGTTATCTTTGGGAGTTTGAGGGTGTAGAGGCTCGTGGTCAAGTGAATCGTGGAATAAAAAGTGTAGGACGGGACCCCAGGAAAGGGCAAAAATCAAAAGATATATTAGAATTTAAAATTAAAGATCCTAAATATGAGACTATTATTAGTAGAAAAAGAAAAAGACTTGTCCTTATTTATAAAGGATAAGTCTTTTTCTTTTTCTATCAAAAACTAAAAAACATAAATAATCTTACCAATGTTTGCGATTACTATGACAACAAACAATAAAACATTTACATTTTTTATGTTTCCACCAGTCACTATGATGTCTACACTTACAAGAATCATTATCACGTTTGTGTTTCCACCAGTCGTTATGATCCTCACATTTATTAGAATGACTACTATGTTTCCAACAATCATTACTCCAACTCATTTTTATACCTCCTCTCGAACAAGAGTTATATTATTTTATGCTTTAATAGAGAAAATGCTTGTTTGCTAACCTATATAGAATTTCACAAAAAAAACTATGAATATTTATTAGTAGAGAGTTAACATAACGTCCTATTATCGGTAGCAAGGATAATGGAGGAACCCCTGTTTTTATGGGGTTCTTTTTTCTTTTCTAGTAAAATTGATATGCATAATTTTATACATGGTTGAAATAGCGGGGATATTGAGGATCCTGGTTATTCTTTTTTTTGCATAAAATCTTGTATAAATAAAAAAGATTTTGATTTGGGTATCGAGATATAATGAGTATTCAATTTTAAAATTGATAAGTATTCCTAAGGTTGGGTCTGTAATACGAATTATACAAATTACCCATGTAAAGATTATGAGAGTTAAGAATTTGAAACAAGTGATAGGTGAATTATTAGGAAAAAGGGTATATCATTGCTATAGCGAATATATTTTTGAGGTGAGACGCTATGAAGACGTTATATAGTCCCGGCGAAGTGGCAGAGCAATTAGGTATCCAATCTAGTACATTACGTAAGTATGCTGATGTACTAGAAAAAGAGGGGTATACTTTCATAAAGAATGAACGTGGGCATAGGAAGTATAGAGAAAGTGATGTAATGGTGTTTCGTAAGGTTATCAACCTAAAGAACGACACAGACATGACATTAGAAAACGCTACAAAACAAATAGTATCATGGCATCAAGGCGTTGAGATATTGCCATTAGAGCGACATGAAATTGAGCGCTATGAAGAACCGGATTTCAACGCTACAATGCTACAGATGATGTTTCAAGATCAAAATGAGATCATTGAAAAGCAAAATGAATTACTACAAGAATTAAATAGGCGTTTAGTTGAACAAGATCAGCGATTCGCACAAAGAGAATCAGAGTTATTGAGCGCTATACAAACGATACAGGAATCCCAAACGCTTATAGCGACGAATACTAGCGAAGACGTAGCGAAGAATCAAAGAAGCGATGAAATGCTTATGCAAACAATAAGGGAAGTCCAGGAAGTTAAGAAGATGATTGCAGCAAGTAAAGATAAGAAATGGTATGAGTTTTGGAAATGATTCTTTGAAATTTAATTAATTATCTCTTGCCACTTCTAAAAAATATAGGAAAATGAATACAAAAGTAAAGCTTAGAGTTATATGAGAATTTTGAGCTTTTTGGGATATTACTAATAATTTGATTTTATGTGAACTAAATCTTAGGAAGAAGGAATTGAAAATGAATAAGAAATGTCCTAATTGTGGTTCTAGAGAAATCAGGCAAGATTCATTAAATGCCCCAGCATGTTTAAGACTTATTAGTACGAATAACCTTTTTAATCAATTTTCAAGAGTGATTGCTGATGTTTGCACGGAGTGTGGTAACATTTTATCTATGAAAGCAGTACATCCAGAGTATTTTAAAGTAGATAAATAAAAATTATTGATAATACAGATTATGTGAATGAAAAGTTCCTTTAGAAGAAAGATCTGAAGGGATTTTTTTATATATTTTAAGATACATTGATTGTTGATAATATAATGTTATGTAAATAAAAGAAAGGGGAATTTTTTAGGATTCCTCTTTCTTTTTTAGTGCATGAAATGTGAAAAAGAACTGATTTGCTTTAAAAATATAACTTGTTTTATTTTATCAGATTTGTACTTGTTGAGTTTGTAATACTTTCAAAGTAAGATCAAGAACAATTTTTTCACGCAATTTGTCAAATTCTTTCTCAGGATATTGATCATAATATTTATCTTGATATTTATCTTGATATCTATCTTGATTTCTGTCCTGATATTCATCATGTTTTGAATCATGATGAACATCATATGATGAATAATCAAGTTCATAAAATTCCGCACTAATTAATTCACAATATGGTTGTTCATTATAGAAAACATTATTTTCAAAGAAGTATTTGTCTAGACGAGGAACATCATTCTTTTTCGGATTAATGAAACGAGCTTTATTTTCCGAACCAAAAGCTATAATTGGGAAAGAAAGAAATTCATCTTCAGTCAAATCAGCAAAACCAGAGAATCGAACCTTTGCAATTCGATCATGAATCACGCCATTGCAGTATTTAGCAGCGTATTCAATATTTTTACGAATATAACCTTCTACAAACAATTTTGCTCTTGTTACTTGAAAATATCCTGTTTCATTAATTGGTTCATATTCAACAGGTACTAGTTTACATTGTGTTAAAAATACATCTTTTAACACTCTTTTAATTTCCACTGCTGGTGGAGAAAGTGGAATTTCTGCTTCTACTACAATTTGAAGTGTTCTTTCTGCTAATACAACTGGAATTTTAATTCTTGGATTGTTTGTAAGAACAGGCGTTGCCTCAGTATCACTGAGTGGAATCCGCGATTCTGATTTAACCTTACAATCTTTATTTTTATTATTATCTTGTTTATATTCTTTTTCACTCAATTTAAAAAAGCCTCCTTTTAGTTTATGTTTTGAGTGTGTTTATACTTTCTTTAACATGTTATGGAGTGTATTTATATGTGTGAAGGCATGTATAATAGTGATTTTCCTCATTTTTAAATGAAAAAAACAGATTATAGTAATAAAACCTATGTTTTTCTTATT